>NZ_AP017986.1:4725000-5607792 GCF_030294925.1 Aminobacter sp. Y103A
CTATTCAGGCGAGGACGCCCAAGGCATGGCCAATGCGGTGTCACGGCTGCTTAATGCGACCGCGCTCAAGGCCGGCACCGTGCTGCGCGTCGGCCTCGAGGTCCGTGGCGACGTCGGCAAGATCGTTCGCACCAGCGTCTACGACCGCTCACAGCACATCCTGACCATCGCGCTCGACGACCGCGACCAGTTCGTTCCCGGCGATGAGCCAGAGCCGAACCCCGAGATCGCCACCGCTTTCGAGGACACGCCGACGGTGCCGACAACCTCGCGCGGCGCGCTGCCGACCGTTTATGACGGCATCTATCGGGCGGCCTATTCCTACGGCATGTCACAAGACATGACCAAAAAGCTGGTCCGGCTGCTGTCGTCCGACGTCGACTTCCAGTCGCGGCTCAATCCGTCAGACCGCATCGAGGTGTTCTTCTCGCAGCCCGATGGCGACGACAAGGCCTCGGCCGATTCCGAACTGCTTTATGTCTCGGCGAATTTCGGTGGCAACACGCGCAACTTCTACCGCTTCCAGATGGGCGACGGCGCAGTCGACTATTTCGACGAGGACGGCCGCAGCGCGCGCCAGTTCCTGCTGCGCAACCCGCTGCCCAACGGCAAGTTCCGCTCCGGTTTCGGCGGCCGCAAGCATCCGATCCTCGGCTACGTCAAGATGCACACCGGCGTCGACTGGGCCGCCCCCACCGGCACGCCGATCATCGCCTCGGGCAATGGTGTCGTCGAGAAGGCCGGCTGGGCCGGCGGCTACGGCAAGCAGACCATCATCCGCCACACCAATGGCTACGAGACGTCGTACAATCACCAGAGCCGCATCGCACCCGGCGTCGTCCCCGGCGCCCGCGTCCGTCAGGGCCAGGTCATCGGCTATGTCGGCACCACCGGCCTGTCGACCGGCGCGCATCTGCATTACGAGCTGATCGTCAACGGCACCAAAGTCGACCCGATGCGCGTGCGCCTGCCCACCGGCCGCGTGCTCAAGGGCGAGGAACTGGTCGCCTTCAAACGCGAGCGCGAGAGAATCGACGACCTGCTCAAGGACGAAAACAAGGACGCACTGAAGGTCGCGAGCACCGCCAAGGTCAGCGGCTAGAGTATCCGTGTTGGTCAAGGGAGGGATATGGACCATTTCAAGCAACTCCAGGAAAAATGCGCGGCGGTTTTCCCAGGAATTGCGTAACGACAACTAGGCTTTTTCCTGCCTTTTCCACGACGGCTGGGTGAACCAGGCGACGGCTGCCGCGACGAAGCACATCGCGGCCGCAATCGCCGCGATCGCCGCAAAGGCGCTGTTTGTCGCCGAAACCCGCAAGGCTTCCGCACCCGCGTCGAGCGGCGCAGCCACGTAAGCGCCGAACTCGACGCCCGGTGCAGCCGTTCCCAGGACATTCGCAAAGACCACACCTGCAACGGCACCAAGCGAGGCCACCGCCATCAGGCCGGCGGCCCGGGCGAGCGCGTTGTTGATGCCGGAGGCAAGCCCGGTGTCCTCCTCCGGTGTCGCCCGCATCACCGCCGCCGACACCGGCGAGACGACGATGGCCATGCCGAGGCCCTTGAGCAGCAGGATAGGGAACGTCACCTGCCAGAGCATCATCAGCGGCATTGTCAGCGCAAGGCCTGCATAAGAGATGCCGACGATTGCCGCACCCACGGTCAGCGGCCAGCGCGGGCCGATGGCGTCGGACAGCCGGCCCGAATAGCTCGACAAGCCTGCGATGAACAAGGACAGCGGCAGGAACAGCAGGCTCGCCTCCCATTCCTTGGCACCCCAGCCGGAAACGACGGTCATCGGCAGGAAGAACAGCACTGCATTGAAGGCGAAGAACAGGATCAACGTGTAGAGATTGGCGCCGGTGAAGGCACGTGAGGCGAACAGCTCGAGTTTGACCATCGGCGCCCGCGCCCACTTCTCCCAGACAATGAAGCCGGCGAAGATTGCACCCCCGACCGCGATCCACAGCCATGGCGAGACAGAACGAACGTCTGCGGGCAGGCCGAAGGCGGTCAGGCCCCAGGCCATCAGGCCGAGGCCGACGGTTGCCAGCATCGCACCTGCAATGTCGAGCCGACGCTTGGACGACGGCCGGTCCTGTGGCACCTTGCTGAGCAGCATGGTGAGGGCGACGAGCCCGATCGGTACGTTGATGGCGAAGATCAGCCGCCACATCCATTCGGCGCCGAAAGACAGCACCATGCCGCCGACGAACGGCCCCATCGCGGTTGTCAGCGACGAGAACGCCGCCCATTGGCCGATGGCCTTGCCGCGCGTCGCGTTGGGATAGGATTTGGCAATGATGGCGAGGCTGCCCGGCACCATCAGCGCGGCACCGATGCCTTGTGCCGCGCGCATGATGATCAGCATCTCGGCGTCGACAGCGAGCGCGCAGGCCGCCGAAGTGACCATGAACAGGATGATGCCGGCAGCAAAGATGTTGCGCACCCCAAAAACATCGCCGGCAGCGCCGCCGAGCAGCACCAGCGCCGACAAAAACAGCATGTACCCGTTGCTGATCCACTGTGCGTCGACGAGCGAGGCGCCGAGATCAGCCCGGATGACCGGCATCGCCAGCGACACCACCGAGCCGTCGATGAAGCCCATGCTGGAGGCAAGGATCGCCGAGATGAGCACATAGCGCCGCGCATCGGGCGGACAGAAGACGTGGCTGTTGTTGGCCGGGGTCGGTGCGGTGTCGGAAATGTCCATGGCTGGAGACTATGTGGGCAAGCTTTGCGCAGGAAGCGACCAGGGGGACGAATTCTGGAAGCCAGGCGACATGGGCTTGCCGTATCGTGGCGCTCGGCAGCAGGTCAAGCTCGTCATCCGGGCGAGCAAAACGAGGCCCGGGACCCTCTGCCCCCGTGGAAAAGCTCTCCCTCTTCGATCTCCAGCTCCCTGCGAATAGTTTCCACATAAGGAAACTTTCTCTTGCGCAGTCGAACTCGCTGCAATAGTTTCCGAGTATGGAAACTATCTGGAGCCCTGCAATGGCGCTGACGCTTTATTCCCACCCTCTCGCTGCCTTCTGCCACAAGGTGCTGATTGCGCTTTATGAGAATGGGACCGAATTTATCCCTGTGACAGTGGACCTCGGTGAACCGGAAGAGACGGCGGCGCTGGCGGCGAAATGGGCGGTGGGCAAGATTCCGGTGCTGCGCGACGACTTCCGCGATCGCACGGTGCCGGAGACCAGCATCATCATCGAATATCTCGATCGGCATTATCCCGGGCCGGCGCCGATGCTGCCGGCGGATGCCGAGCGCAGGCTTGACGCCAGGCTGTGGGACCGCTTCTTCGATCTTTATGTCAGCGTGCCGATGCAGAAGGTCGTCACCGACAGGATACGGCCCGAAGGCGGCAACGATCCGGTCGGCGTGGCCGATGCGCGGCGGACGCTCGACACCGCCTATGTGATGATAGAGCGCCAGTTGGCGGACAAGAACTGGGCGGCGGGCGAGGACTTCACCATTGCAGACTGCGCGGCGGCACCGGGCCTGTTTTACGCCTCGATCGTTCATCCCTTCGCCAGCGACCAGCACAATCTCGCCGCCTATTTCGAGCGGCTGATGGCGCGGCCGTCGGTGCGACGGACGGTCGGCGAAGCGCGGCCCTATTTCCGTTTCTTCCCCTATCGCGAACTGATGCCGGAGCGCTTCCTTCATGACTAGAGCGTTTCCGCTTTTCTTCGAATCGCGGAATCTCTCTATCTCTCTGTTTTCGAGCAATTCCGGACGCAGAACCGCTGCACACTTTTCCTGGAATTGCTCTGAGCACAGCAAGGGGACAGGCCGATGATCGAGGCACAACGACTGGACCGCGTTTTCACCGCCCTTGCCGACGCCGGCCGGCGCGGCATGGTCGAGCGGCTGAGCATGGGTCCGGCAACCGTCAAGCAGCTGGCCGAACCGCAAGGCATGCGGCTGCCCTCGGCGTTGAAACATCTGAAGGTGCTCGAGGACGGCGGCATCGTCGCCTCGCGCAAGGTCGGCCGGACCCGCACCTACACGATCGAACCCGCGGCACTGTCCGAGATAGACGACTGGGTGAGACAGCGGCAGACTGCGATGAACGAGGAATTCGACCGCCTTGTCCAGGCAATGAAGGATTTTCCCGGGGAGGAAGGTGAATGACCGACGTGGCACACAAGACCTTCGTCGTCGAGCGCAAGCTGCCGGCGTCGCCCAGGCACGCCTTCCGCTTCTGGTCGGACCAGGCGCTGAAGCGGGCGTGGAACGACTGCCATGCCGACTGGGTGACGCTTGAGGACAGTTTCGATTTTCGCGTCGGCGGCATCGAGGCCAAGCGCTGGCGTATGCCCGACGGTGCCGAGTTGGCATTCCGCGCCGACTACTTCGACATCGTGGCCGGCGAGCGCATCATTTATGGTTTCGAGATGAGCCATGGCGGCAAACGCATCTCTGCATCGCTGGCCACGATCCAGCTTTTGCCCGAAGCCGGCCAGACGCGGATGCGGTTCACCGAGCAGCTGGCTTTTCTCGGCACCGCCGAGGCGATGGCGGCGCGGATTTCGGGCACCGGAACTGGCTTCGACCGGCTGGTGGACATCCTCAGCAGGGAGACGGCGAGCGTACACTGAGTGCTCGTAGCCCGGCTGGCTCAGCTCGCTTCGAAGCCGGCGTGGTAGACGATCTCGCCGCGGGGGACGGCGTCGCCGAAGGCCAGCCGCTGGACATATTGCGGCGGCAGGCCGGCATAGGTGACGGCGGGGTCGGCGACGAAATCGAAACGGCTGTAATAGGCCGGGTCGCCGATGAGGACGCAGCCCTTGGCGCCCATCCCACGCAGCGCGTCGAGCCCGAGGCGGATCAGCGCCTGGCCGATGCCCTTGCCCTGGTTGTCGGGCCAGACCGACACCGGCCCGAGGCCATACCAGCCTGCGTCACCGCCGACGGTGACGGGCGAGAAGGCGACATGCCCAAGGATCTTGCCGCCGTCCTCGGCTATCAGCGACAGCGTCAGCGCACCGGCATCGCGCAAGGCATCGACGATCGCCGCTTCGGTCTGGCTCGAATGCGGGGCGTCCGCGAAGGCGGCACGGGTGAGCGCGCGGATCGTGTCGACGTCGGCCGGCTGTTCGGAACGGATGTACATCTCGCTACCTCGATTCTCCGGACACTTGTCGGCAGCCATGGCCCAAATGCAAGGCGCAAGTCAGGCCGGTACGTTGCCGGCCGTCAGGGATCGCAGCCCGGCGTCGAGTGCGACCGCATCGCCATGGTCGACACCGAACAGAACGTCGAGCAGCGGAAAAGTGCTGCGGTAGAAGGTGATGCGATCCCGCATCCCGGCGATGCCGGAATAATGCGGCGCCATCAGCGCGAGGACATCGTCGCCCAGCCCGGCCGACAGGCTGGCGAGATCATAGGCGGGATCGCCCGCCCCGCAGCCGGCGAAATCGATGACGCCTGAAACCCTGCCCTTGTCGACGAGGATGTTGCCGGTGCCGAAATCGCCATGCGTGATGGTGCGCGGAGCGTCGGGGACACGCCCTAGAAACCTGATGAAACTGTTGCGGATGGAATTGGCGACGGCAGCCGGCAGCAACGGCAGCGCCTTGGCTTCAAGCCGCTCAAGAAGATCGCGCCACTCGGCCATGGGGTCAGCGGGAGCGGCGTCCCTCAGCATGTCTTGTGGGAGCGCATGAAGCGCGCACAGGAACAGCGCGAGGTCTCGGGCCAGTTCCTGCGCCTGCGCAGCAGTCATTCCATCGAGCGACAGCAGCGGCTCGCCGGGCAGCTTGCGATGGACGGCGACGACATACGCGCCGACGTTTCTCAGCTCCGGCGCGGGCACCGGCACGGGAAGCATCGGCGCCAGGACGGCGAGCACGTCGGCCTCGCGGGCAAGATCGCGGCGCGCCTCGTCGTGCCGGGGTATCCGCACGATGACCTTGCCCGTATCGAAGATGCGGTTGTTCTGGCCGCTGTCGATGACGGTTGCGGACAGGAATTCGGGCTGATGCAGGGCCTCGGCGATTTCCCGAGCTGTCGGCTGGATCATCGAAAATCGTCCGTCGGCAATGAGCCGGAACCGTGTCGCCGCAGGTGGCAAAAGTTCCGAGCCGCGGAGGGTCTCTCCACGGCCATTGCGGCACTAGCGGAGCTACTCCATGAATTCGACCGGCACGCCTGCCTTGACGATCTTGGCGAGTTCGCGCGCGTCCCAGTTGGTCAGGCGCACGCAGCCATGGCTTTCGGTCTTGCCGATCTTGGAGGGATCCGGGGTGCCGTGGATGCCGTAGGTCGGCTTGTCCAGCGCGATCCAGACCGAACCGACAGGGCCGTTCGGGCCCGGCGGGATGGTCAGGACCTTGTTGTTTTCGCCCTGCTTGAAATTGATCTTGGGATTGTAGGTGTAGTTGGGGTCGAGCGCGACGCGCGACACCGCATGAATACCGGTCGGCGACGGCGTGTCGCCCGAGCCGATGGTCGCCGGATAGGCGGCGACGAGCTGGCCGGCCTCGTTGTAGGCGCGAACCTGCTTCAGCCCCTTGTCGGCAACGATGCGCGACACCGGCTTGTTCACCAGCTTGCCAAAATTGGCGACCTTCACGATGGTGCCCGGGCGGTTGAAATTGACGTCCGGATTGATCGCCTTGAGATAGTTCTCGTCCATGTGGAAACGCTCGGCGAGCATTTCGGTGACCGAGGTGAAGGCCATGCGCTCGAGCTGGGCCTTCTCGCTGTAGTCGGCCGGAACCGAGGCGATGTAAGGGCCGGCGGCGTCCTCCGGCGTGATGGTGTAGGAGCCGAAGGCGTCGCCGCCTGTTTCGGCAAGCGCCTGCTTGATGCCTTCGGCGTCAGTCGACTTCAGGCTGGCGCCGGTCATCTCGTTATAGGCGACAAGCGCCTTGTCGACGTTCGAACCGAAACGCCCGTCGATGACACCGGGCGAAGCGCCGAGGCGATCGAGAAGTATCTGCAGCGAAGCGACGTCCTCGCGGCCCTTGACCGCGATGGACGGCTCGAGCGGCCGATCGGTGATGCGCGGGTTGGCCGGCAGCGCCGGCTGGTCGTCCGGGCTCTGGAGCGGTTCGCGCGAAACGACACGCGGCCCGCTTGGCGCCTCGGGGAAGGCGTTGGGATCGCTGTTATAGTAGTCGTCACCATTGGGTTCGGCCGGAACGGCAAGCGCGTCGTCGCTGTAATAGCCGTCATCCGCCGGTCCGATCAGCACGTCGCCCTGGCGGTAGTCGCGGCGCAGCTCCTGGCGGCGCAGTTCGCGGCGCAAGGCCTGGCGGTTGAGGCGGCTCTCCGGCGGCTGCACGGCGATGACCTTGCCGGTGTAGGGATCGACGAGCACACGGTTGCCGCGGCTGTCGTAGAAGACCTCGACCTCGCTCTGGGCAAGCTGGAGCAGGTTCTGGCCAACCCGCACGCGTGGCGAGACGGGCTCGCCTGACGGCACGATCGCGGCCGCTGCCTGGAGCGCCGACAGGCCGGTGGCCATGGCCGAAAGCACAACGATCTTGCGCAACATGGTCGCCACATCTCTCCGAATCTCGGCCGCCCACAGGCCGGCCGCCGTGAATCACTGTTATCCACTGACATCCAATAACGATCTGCTAACCCTTCCAACATGAACGGGGCATGAAAATGACCGTGTTAGCAGGATTTTGAGGCCTTGGCAGACCGCGCGGCGCCTGAGAATCGCGGGTCAGGCGGGAAGGCCGAGCTGCTTGCGCATTGCCTTCGGCAGCTTGGCCGCGATCATCCGGTGGCTCTCGCCGATATAGTCGCGCAGCCCCTCGTCGTCCATGGTTTCGCCGTTCTGGCGCTGGATCCACTTCATGCCGCGCGAGGCAAGATAGGGCGCTGGCCGGAGACCGGGCTGCTCCTTCAAAATGTCGAATGCCATCTCGGACACCTTGAAGGTGACGGCGAGCCCGGCACCATCGCTCCACCCGGCGATGGCGAAGACCTTGCCGCCGACCTTCCAGACATGCGCCCCGCCCCACTGCACGACATGGGTCGTGTGTGGCAACGAGGCGCAGAAGCCGTTGTAATCGTCGAGTGTCATCGCAGCTCCCCCAGGCGGCCGATAAGAAAAAGCCCTCCCCAGGAAGGGGGAGGGCTTTTGTCGCTGCTCAGGCAGCCGCCTCTTCGCTCACCACCGTTGGCTTGGAGCGGAAGTTGAGCCGGTCCGAGCCCGAGGTGATCTTGACGGTCGAGCCGTCGAGAATGTCGCCCATCAGAATCTTCTCGGCGAGCGGGTCCTGCAGCTCCTTCTGGATGACGCGCTTGAGCGGGCGGGCGCCATAGGCCGGGTCGTACCCCTTGTTGGCGAGCCAGTCGATTGCGTCCTTGTCGAGCGACAGCGTGATCTTGCGATCGGACAGCAGCTTTTCGAGCCGCTTGAGCTGGATCTCGACGATCCGGCCCATGTCCTGGCGACGCAGGCGATGGAACAGGATGACCTCGTCGACACGATTCAGGAACTCCGGCCGGAACGACGCCTTGACCACGCCCATGACCTCGTCACGGACCTTGTCGACATCCTCGTCCTCGCCGAGCGCCACGAGATATTCGGCGCCGAGATTGGACGTCATGATGATCAGCGTGTTGCGGAAGTCGACGGTGCGGCCCTGACCATCGGTCAGGCGGCCATCGTCGAGCACCTGCAGCAGCACGTTGAAGACATCAGGATGCGCCTTTTCGATCTCGTCGAACAGCACGACCTGATAGGGCCTGCGCCGCACGGCCTCGGTCAGCGCCCCGCCCTCCTCGTAGCCGACATAGCCGGGAGGTGCGCCGATCAGCCGGGCAACGGAGTGCTTCTCCATGTACTCGGACATGTCGATACGCACCAGCGCATGCTCGTCGTCGAACAGATAGTCGGCGAGCGCTTTGGTGAGCTCGGTCTTGCCGACACCGGTCGGGCCCAAGAACATGAACGAGCCGATCGGCCGGTTCGGATCCTGCAGGCCGGCACGGGCACGGCGGACGGCCTTGGACACCGCCTGGACGGCTTCGCCCTGGCCGACGACGCGAACACCGATCTCGTCTTCCATCCGCAACAGCTTCTCGCGCTCGCCTTCGAGCATCTTGTCGACCGGGATGCCGGTCCAGCGCGAAACAACATGGCCGACATGGTCGGGCGTGACGGTCTCCTCGACCATCGTGCCGCGGCTTTCCTGCGCCTCGGCCTCGACGAGCTTCTTTTCGAGCTCGGGGATGCGGCCATAGGCAAGCTCGCCCGCCTTCTGGAACTCGCCCTTGCGCTGGGCGATGGCGAGTTCGTTGCGGGCTTCCTCGAGCTGGCCCTTGAGGTCGGCGGCGAGACCGAGTTTTTCCTTCTCGGCCATCCACTGGCTGGTCACCCTGGTCGACTCTTCCTCGAGCCCGGCCAGCTCCTTCTCGAGCCTTTCGAGCCGGTCGCGGGAGGCGTCGTCCTTTTCGAGCTTGAGCGCCTCGCGTTCGATCTTCAGCTGCATGATGCGGCGGTCGATCTCGTCGAGGGCTTCCGGCTTGGAATCGATCTGCATGCGCAGCCGCGAGCCGGCCTCGTCGACGAGGTCGATTGCCTTGTCGGGCAGGAAGCGGTCGGTGATGTAGCGGTTCGACAGCGTGGCAGCCGCGACCAGTGCCGAGTCCGAGATACGCACCTTGTGGTGCTGCTCGTATTTCTCCTTCAGGCCACGCAGGATCGAGATGGTGTCCTCGACCGTCGGCTCGGAAACGAACACGGGCTGGAAGCGACGAGCAAGGGCCGCGTCCTTTTCGACATGCTTGCGGTACTCATCAAGCGTGGTGGCACCAACGCAATGCAGCTCACCGCGCGCCAAGGCCGGTTTCAGCAGGTTGGACGCATCCATCGCGCCATCGGCCTTGCCGGCGCCGACGAGCGTGTGCATCTCGTCGATGAACAGGATGATCCCGCCGGCAGCCGCAGTGACTTCCGACAGAACGGCCTTCAGCCGCTCCTCGAACTCGCCGCGATACTTGGCGCCGGCAATCAGCGCGCCCATGTCGAGCGCCATCAGTTGCTTGTCCTTGAGGCTTTCGGGCACGTCGCCATTGACGATGCGCAGGGCCAATCCTTCGGCGATGGCGGTCTTGCCGACGCCCGGCTCACCGATCAGTACGGGATTGTTCTTGGTGCGCCGTGACAGCACCTGGATGGTGCGACGGATCTCGTCGTCGCGGCCAATGACCGGATCGAGTTTGCCGGCGCGGGCATCGGCGGTGAGGTCGCGCGCGTATTTCTTCAACGCGTCATAGCCCTGCTCGGCACTAGCCGAGTCGGCGGTGCGGCCCTTGCGGATATCGTTGATCGCAGCATTGAGCGCCTGCGCCGTGACACCTGCCTTGGCGAGGATGTCGGCGGTCTTGGCCGACTTCTCGACGGCAAGCGCAGTCAGCAGACGCTCGACGGTGACGAAGCTGTCGCCGGCCTTCTTGGCCAGGTCTTCTGCGGTCGAAAACACCTTGGCGAGCGGCTGCGCCAGATAGAGCTGGCCGCCGGCGCCCTCGACCTTCGGCATCGCCTTGATGGCGGCCTCGACGCCGAGCCTGACATCCCGGGCGTTACCGCCGGCGCGCTCGATCAGCGACGAGGCAAGGCCTTCGTCATCATCCATCAGCACCTTGAGGATGTGCTCGGGCGTGAACTGCTGGTGATTGTTGGAAAGCGCATAGGTCTGGGCCGACTGGATGAAGCCGCGGACGCGCTCGGAATACTTCTCAAGATTCATTCGGTGTCTCCATTCCGTACCGGCCCGCTTTGCGGCACCGGCCAGGTTCAAGGTGACGGACCCGCCCGACCGGGCCGGATCCAACTGAGGCTGATATGGTGCGTAGGACGATATACCTCAAGGCACACCTGGAGTGCTGGGCGTCATTTTTTGACGCCCAAATGATACGGGGTTTTCCGGAGTCTGCGCGTCGTGCGTTGCGAAAGCAAACCCGATTTGCGGGCCGGCACGCCTGGCCGACGTCAAAGCAAAAACGGCGGGATTTTCATCCCGCCGTTTTCAAATGGCTTGAAGCCCGTGGTTACGAAGGCGATCAGCCTTCGACGGCGGCAGGCTCGGCTGCCGGCGTATCGCCAGCTTCGCCCTGCACCTCGGTTGCGGCGCGCTCGCCACGGCGCGGACGACGGCCACGACGCGGTGCCGCGACAACTTCGCCCTCGGCAGCCTCAGTGGCAGGGGCAACTTCAGCAACGACGGCCTCGGTGACCACGACGTCAGGCTGCGGCTGTTCGACCACGGCGACGACGTCCGTCGGTGCAGTTTCGGCCTGCTGCTCCTGATGGCGCGGGCGGCGTTCGTTGCGGTTGGGACGACGTTCGCGGCGGCCTTCGCGCGGCTGGCCTTCGGCGGCTTCCGGATTGAGAGCGACCTCGGCCGGCGTGCCTTCGATGTCGGGCTGCGGGCCAGTGCCGTTGACGACCGGCTGCGGCTGAGGCTGCTGGACCTGGACCTCGGCAACGTTGTTACCGATGCTGTCCTCGTCGCGCTCGTCGTCCATGTCGGCGTCGAAGTCGTCGCGGCTCTGCTGCTGCTGCTGGATCGGCATCTGCGCCATGGCGGCGGCAATGATGCGATTATAGTGCTCTGCGTGCTGTAGGTAGTTCTCGGCCATCACGCGGTCGCCTGAGCTTTGCGCATCGCGCGCCAGCGTGGCGTATTTTTCGGCGATCTGCTGCGCGGAGCCGCGAATCTTAACGTCCGGACCGTTGCTCTCGTAGTTACGCGTAAGCGGGTTTGGACCCTTGCGGTTGTTATTGCCGTTGTTGTTATTATTGTTGTTATTATTGTTGTTATTCCGACCGCGCATGCGCCTATTCTGCTGTTGTGGCCTCATCAGATTCTCTTTGTGTTGAAGTATCCGAACGGGGGCACTTAGGCGGCCTGCCGTTTCGTATCTTTCCGCCGGTGATCGCCCGCAGCCTTGCTGCGTCGGCGCCACATGCCATCCTGTTTCGGTTCATGTCACTTGCCGGACGATCCCCGCACGAAGCTAGAGCGTCGTCTACGCAAGAAGGCAGCTAGTTTCGATGGAAACCGAATCTTGTAACAGCACTGCCTGCTTCGTCTCATCCGGTTGCCGGGAACCTAGCGGCATTCACTTTCCTTGCCAAGCGGTTTTTTGCAGTGCCCAAAAGCCTTGCTCAGCAGCTGAATACGAGCACCCGGTCATTGCCACCCAAGTCCTTGTAATGGGCGGATAAATGGTAGCCGGCTTGCTCGAATATCACGGTCACGTCGTGGCGCTGGTCGTGCCCGATTTCGAGCCCGATAAGGCCACCTTCTTCAAGGTGGCGCCCGGCACCCGACGCGATCATCCTGTATGGCTCAAGACCGTCCGGGCCACCGTCGAGCGCGCGGCGCGGATCAAAATTGCGAACCTCGTTCTGCAAATCGTCGATCTCTGAAGTGGATATATAGGGAGGATTTGAGACGATTAAATGGTGGCGGCCCTGAATCTCGGCAAACCAGTTGGATTTTTTTGCCGAAAAGCGTGATGACACGCCAAGAGCTTCGGCGTTGGCCGCGGCGGTCGCCAGTGCATCCTCCGAGACGTCGACGCCGATGGCCTCGGCCTTTGGCTCCTGGGTGACCAGCGCCAGTGCAATCGCGCCTGTGCCGGTGCCGAGATCGAGGATGCGGCAGACACTCTCACGCACAGCGGTCGCATGGACGAAAGGCAACACGGCGTCGACGAGTGTTTCAGTATCGGGGCGCGGTTCGAGCGTCTCGGTGGAGAGACTGAGCCGCATGCCATAGAAATCGCGGTAGCCGAGGATGCGATGCACGGGCTCGCCGGCGATACGGCGATCGAGCGCCGCCTCGATCTCGGCCACCTGCGCCACAGGCCTGTCGGGCGAAGCAATTGCGTCGCTGCGCGTGGTGCCTGAAAAGTGCTCGACGAGCAGCCGCGCGTCGAACGCCGCGTCGGCGATGCCCGCACCGGCAAGGCGCTGGCGCGCGTGGCGCAGAAGTTCGCCGAGCGGACGCTCAGCCATCCGAGCCCATGTCGGCCAGCAGCTTCGACTGGTGATCGGAGATCAGCGCGTCGACGACCTCGTCGAGTTCGCCCATCATCACCCGGTCGAGCTTGTAGAGTGTCAGGTTGATGCGGTGGTCGGTCAGGCGCCCCTGCGGAAAATTATAGGTGCGGATGCGCTCGGAGCGATCGCCGGAACCCACCTGTGACTTGCGCGACGACGAGCGTTCCTCATCGGCACGGCTGCGCTCCAGGTCATAGAGGCGGGCACGCAGGATCTGCATCGCACGCGCACGGTTCTGGTGCTGCGATTTTTCCGCCTGCACCACCATGATGCCGGTGGGCAGATGGGTGATGCGCACCGCCGAGTCGGTGGTGTTGACGTGCTGGCCGCCGGAGCCCGAGGCACGCATGGTGTCGATGCGGATGTCTTCGGCGCGGATATCGATGTCGACCTCCTCCGCCTCCGGCAGCACCGCGACTGTGGCGGCGGAGGTGTGGATGCGGCCGCTGGCCTCGGTTGCCGGCACGCGCTGGACGCGGTGCACGCCCGACTCGAACTTCAGATGCGCGAACACGCCCTTGCCCGAGACACCCGCAATGACTTCCTTGAAGCCGCCGGCATCGCCGTCGCTTGCCGACACGACCTCGAACCGCCAGCCCTTGGAGGCAGCATAGCGTTCGTACATGCGGTAGAGGTCGCCGGCAAAAAGCGCGGCCTCGTCGCCACCGGTACCGGCGCGGATCTCGAGGATGGCGTTCTTGTCGTCCGCAGCATCCTTGGGCAACAGCAGGATCTGGATTTCGCGCTGCAGCGCCTCGATACGCTCCTCGACCTCGGGCTTGTCCATCTCGGCCAGCGCCCGCATCTCGGCGTCGGTACCCTTGTCGGATAGCATCGCATCGAGATCGACGAGCTCCTGCTCGGCGGAGCGCAATTCGCGGATCCTGGCCACGAGGTCCTGGATGTCGGAATATTCGGAGGCGAGCTTGACGTAGACGTCGGGCGCCGGACCGGCGGCCATCTGCGCTTCGAGCATGTCGAAGCGTTTGACGACTTGGTTCATTCTGTCGTGGGGCAGGCTGATCATAATGGTATGGAACGGTCGTCCGCAAAGGCCTGGAGCAGCGCGCGCATCGGCAGGCGGGCGGCAGGACCGGCAAGGTTATCGTCGAGGAAGGCGGTAAGTTCGCCAAGCGGCAGTTCGGTCAGCATCGCCTTGACCGGACCGATGGAAGCAGGCGACATCGAGATAGAGCGGTAGCCGAGGCCAAGCAGCGCCATCGCGGAGATCGGCTTCCCGGCGAGCTCGCCGCACAGGGTCACCGGCGTGTGGTTGCGCAGGCCGGCATCGGCGATCTGCTTCAGCACGCGCAGGAACGGCACCGACAGCGTGTCGAAGCGGTCGGCAAGCTGAGTGTTGCCGCGGTCGGCGGCCATGACGAACTGAAACAGATCGTTTGAGCCGACCGAGACGAAATCGACGGCCTGCATCAGCTCGTCGAGCTGCCACAACAGCGACGGCACCTCGATCATCGCGCCGAGTTTCAGGCTCGTCGGCAAATGGTGCGCGAAGCGGGAGAGGTGGCGGACCTCGCGGTCGATAATCTCGCGCGCCTGGGCGATCTCGCCAAGCTCGGTGACCATCGGCAGCATGACCTTGAGCTCGCGTCCGCCAGCGGCTTTGAGCAGCGCCCGGATCTGGGTACGCAACAGGCCGGGACGGTCGAGCGTGAGGCGGATGGCGCGCCAGCCAAGTGCGGGGTTTTCTTCTTCCTGCGCCGAGCCCTTGAAATAGGGCAGCACCTTGTCGCCGCCAATGTCGATGGTGCGGAAGGTGACGGGACGGCCACGCGCAGTGTCGAGCACGTCGCGGTAGAGCTTCTCCTGCGCTTCGGCGCGCGGGAACGTCGAGGCCACCATGAACTGCAGCTCGGTGCGGAACAGGCCGATGCCGGCAGCCCCCGCCTCGGCGAGCTGCGGCAGGTCGACGGCGAGGCCGGCATTCATCAACAGGTCGACCTTGACGCCGTCCTTTGTTTCGGACGGCTTCTTGCGCAGTTCGCGGTAGAGTTCCTGGCGGCGGGCGCGAAAGCGCACCTTTTCAGCATAGGCTGCTTCGAGATCGGGCTGCGGCCGAAGGTGGACAGCGCCTTCGACACCGTCGACGATGATCGGATCGCCGTTCTCCGACATGGAAACGACGCCCTTCATCTGTCCGGCGACGGGGATGCCCATGGCGCGCGCGACGATGACGACGTGGGACGTCGGCGCACCGTCTTCCAGCACCAGGCCGCGCAAGCGATCCCGCGGATAGTCGAGCAGCTCGGCCGCCCCCATCGAACGCGCAACGATGATGGCGTCCTTGGGCAGGCTCTCGGCGATGGTCTCGGGGCCGCGACCCAGCAGCTGGCGCAAAAGGCGGTTGGCGAGGTCGTCGAAATCGCTCATCCGCTCGCGCAGATAAGGATCGGTCATGTGCATCATGCGCGCGCGCATGTCGCTCTGCACCTTTTCGACCGCAGCTTCCGCCGTCAGGCCGTTGCGGATCGCCTCTTCGAGACGGCGCACCCAGCCACGGTCGTTGGCAAACATCCGGTAGGCTTCGAGAACCTCGCGGTGCTCGCCCTCGAAGGCGACGTCGCGGCGTTCGAGCATGTCGTCGATCGACAAGCGCAGGGAACCGAGCGAATCCTCGAGTCGGCGCAGCTCCTCGTCGCTGTCTTCGTTGAACAGGTTGGTGACGACGATGCGCGGCTCGTGCAGCACGACATGGCCGAGGCCGACACCTTCGTTGAAGGCAATGCCGGTGAAGCTCGCCGGGCGCGACAGATCGAGTTCGAGGCCGGGACGGCTGAGGCGACCAATGTCGCCCGAGGCGATCATCTCGGCAATCACCATGGCGGTGGTTTCGAGCGCCTCGATCTCATCGTCGCGGTAGTGCCGCATGGTCTTGTTCTGGACGACCAGAACGCCGAGCGTGCGCCCTGCCCTGAGCACCGGCACGCCGAGGAACGAATGGTAGATCTCCTCGCCTGTCTCCGGCAGGTAGGCGAAGGCGGGATGTTCCTGGGCGTTGGACAGGTTGAGCGCGCGGGCGCTGGCAGCAATCGTGCCGACCAGACCCTGGCCGAGACGCAACTGCGCCAGGTGGACGGCGTTGGGATTGAGACCGACGGTCGCATAGAGCTCGAGCACCGAGTCGGCGCGGAGCACATAGAGCGAGCAGACTTCGGCCACCATGTTGGCGGCGATATCGCGCACGATCCTGTCGAGCCGTTCCTGTGGCTCGAGGGGCTCCGCCATCAATTCGCGGAGCCGTTTCAGAAGTACGCGCGGCCCGGCGGCCATGTCACGTATCATTCACCGTCTCCATGGTTGGACCCGGCGCGGCACGTGCTTGCCACGCCGGCAACGCGGTGACGCTCGACTCCTAATACTACTGCTTATCCAGACCGTAGACGGAATGCAAAGTCCGAACCGCAAGTTCAGTATAAGGCCCGTCGATAAGGATCGAAATCTTGATCTCGGAGGTGGTGATGGCGCGGATGTTGATGCCCTTCGATGCCAGTGCCTGGAAGGCCGTGGCGGCGACGCCGGCATGGCTGCGCATGCCGATGCCGATGACCGACACCTTGGACATGCCCTCGTCGTGCTGGACGGCATCATAGCCGATGTCGGGGCGGATCTTCTCGAGCACGGCAAGCGCCTTGTTGACGTCGCCCGACGGCACGGTGAAGGTCATGTCGGTGAACTTGCCGTCCTCGGAAATGTTCTGGACGATCATGTCGACATTGATGTTGGCCTCGGCCAATGGGCCGAAGATGCCGCCGGCAACGCCCGGCCGGTCCGCGACACGGCGCAGCGAGACCTGGGCTTCGTCCTTGGCATAGGCAATTCCGGTGACGACCTGCTGTTCCACGATTTCATCCTCGTCACAAATGAGAGTACCAGGCGGGTTGAGGAAATCGCCCATGCCGGGCGCATCGGGATCCTCGAAGGAAGAACGCACAAAGGTACGGACCTTGTGCACCATGGCCAGTTCGACCGAGCGGACCTGCAGCACCTTCGCGCCGAGCGAAGCCATTTCGAGCATTTCTTCAAACGAAATGCGCGACAGGCGACGCGCCTTGGGCTCGATGCGCGGGTCGGTCGTATAGACTCCGTCGACATCGGTGTAGATATCGCAGCGATCGGCCTTGACCGCTGCCGCGATTGCGACAGCCGACGTATCGGACCCGCCACGGCCCAGCGTGGCGATGCGGTTGTCCGGGCCGATGCCCTGGAAACCGGCGACGACAGCAACCTGGCCTTCCTGGAAACGCTTGATCAGGAACGAGCCGTCGATGTCGAGGATGCGGGCGGCACCATGGGCGTTGTCGGTCTTGATCGGAATCTGCCAGCCCTGCCAGGAGCGTGCATTTATCCCCATCGCCTGCAGCGCAAGTGCCAGCAATCCCGACGTCACCTGCTCGCCCGAGGCGACCACAGCGTCATATTCGCGGGCGTCGTAAATGTTGAAATTGGCGCCTTCGGCCTTCGAAGCCTCCTGCACCCAGCCGACCAGCTCGTTGGTCTTGCCCGACATCGCCGAGACGACGACAGCGACTTCGTGGCCGGCGTCGACCTCGCGTTTGACATGACGCGCCACGTTGCGGATTCGGGCGATGTCGGCGACGGATGTCCCGCCGAATTTCATCACGATGCGCGCCATAGAAGCGAAATGCCCTTGCCATATACGCCGGCCCCGACGGGGCCGGAAAATGAATGAAAACACCGATGAATTGCACGGTGTCGAATGCGCGGCCTGCATAGCCAAAACCCACGCATTCCGCAAGGACGCCCGGCCAGACAAATCATCGCGACTTTTTGCCGGCACAGCGCCATGGGTACGGCTCGCGGGGCAGTGCATGGGTGCTCGCGGAAATGTCACCTTGACAATCGGGACGCCAGACACGACTTCCTTGCGCTCGCCCAACTTCCTTGCGCCCGACGGAGACCACAGCAATGCCAGATCCCCGCCCATCGACGATCGATGCCGGAGAAGTCGAGCGGTTCTCGGCGCTCGCAGCCGAATGGTGGAACCCCAACGGCAAGTTCCGTCCGCTGCACAAATTCAACCCCGTCCGCCTCGGCTACATCCGCGACCAGGTCGCCCAGCGTTTTGGCCGCGACACTCACGCCGCAAGGCCCTTCGAGGGCCTGCGCATCCTCGACATCGGCTGTGGCGGCGGCCTGCTGTGCGAGCCGATGGCACGCCTGGGCGCCGAAGTGGTCGGCGCCGACGCCTCCGCCACCAATATCGAGGTAGCCAAGATCCATGCCGCCGAAAGCGGCGTAAAGGTGGATTACCGCGCCACCACGGCCGAGGATCTCGCTGACGCCGGCGAGAAGTTCGACATCATCCTCAACATGGAAGTTGTCGAGCACGTCGCCGACGTGGAGCTGTTCGTCAGCAAGTGCGGCGAGATGGTCAAGCCCGGCGGCATCATGTTCGTCGCCACCATCAACCGCACCTTAAAGGCGCTCGGTCTCGCCATCGTCGGCGCCGAATACGTGCTGCGCTGGCTGCCGCGCGGCACTCACCAGTACGGCAAGCTGGTGCGCCCCGAAGAGCTGGACAAGGCGCTGACGGGCGCCGGCCTTGCCACCATCGATCGCACCGGCGTGATCTACAATCCGCTGGCCGACCGCTGGCAGAAATCCCGCGACATGGACGTCAACTACATGGTGCTGGCGGAAAAGGCGGCCTGAGGCCGCCTCTCCCGTCGGTCCGACATCAGGCGTCGAGCGGCCGGTAGCCGCCGCGCCAGTAGAGCAGCGCCTGACCGGCATCCTGCGTCCTGACCGCCTCGACCGAGCCGATGATGATCGAATGCGTGCCGCGATCAATCATCTCGTCGAGGCTGCAATCGAAAGCGGCGACCGCATCCGACAGCACCGACGCCCCGGTCTTCAGCGTGAGCCAGTCAGCACCTTCGTAGCGTTCATTGCCCTTGATGCCGCCGAAGCCGGAAAAACGCTCGGCGACCTGCTGATGCTGCGGCCCAAGCGAATTGACGGCGAAATGGCCATGCCGCTCGATGACCGACCAGGTCGACGACGACCGGTTGACGCAGGCGATGACCTTGGGTGGCTCGGCCGACAGTGAAACGACCGAAATCACCACCAGTCCTGAGCGGTCATCGCCGACGCCGGCGGTGATGACGCTGACATTGCCGACGATGAGCCGCATGGCGGCGCGGAAATCAGCGCCCCCCACGGGAACGAGAGGAACAGAAATGGGGATCGTCATGACCTCGTCGCCCTTCACGCCGCCGAACGCTTCGCCAGAGGCGGGATGCGTATGCCTCGCGCCTCCAGGATCGGCAGGACGTTGTCACGGAAATAGGGGAATTCCTCGGCGTAATCGACGAACGACAAGGTGGTTCCGCGGAAGCCTGTTTCATGAAGCGCGGTGATGCCATCCGCCACCTGCTCAGGCGTGCCGACAAGCGGGAAGCCGCCATGACCCGCCGCCATGCGGTCGCGGATGAGTGCGAGCAGATCGTGCGGGAAGGACTGTGCATGGGCGAACTGTAGCCGGACGAGATTGTCGACGGCCTCCCAATCGGCGTTCTCCCGGGCCGAATAGTTGAGGAAGTCGAGCGCCTCCCTTTCAGTCGGACGGCAGACGACATGCGAGAAGGTCAGCACATCGACTGCGCGGCTGGCCTGCTTCGACTGCGCCTTCAGCGCGGCGATCTCGTCCTTCGAGCGGGCCAGGTCGATCGCCGGGGTGAACAGGAAGTCGGCGTTCTGGATCGCGAACTTGCGGCCATGATCGGAGCCGGCAGCGTTGAGGATCGGCAGGCGCGCCGAAGGCCTTGGATCGCCAAGAACCTGCTTGAGCTTGAAATAGGTGCCGTCCCAGTCGAAGGCCTCGGCGCGGCTCCACAATGCCCTGACCACGTCGAACCATTCCTGGGCATAGCCATAGCGGGTGACGTGATCGTCGGGCAGCGTCAGGCCAAGCGCTTCATATTCGGGCTTGTTCCAGCCCGCAACGATGTTGAGGCCGACGCGTCCACCGCTGATCTGGTCGATCGTTGCCAGTTGCTTGGCAACGACAACAGGATGGTTGGCGACAGTGTGGATGGTGGCGAAGACCGTGATGTTGCGGGTGTGGGCTAGAAGCGCCGTCGCCCAGGTCATCGTCTCCAGCACGTTGCCGTGGAAATTGGTCTCGCCGCCATAACCGATCCAGCGGGCGATCGGCAGCATGAAGTCGATGCCGGCGTCGTCGAGAAGCTTGCCGAGGCGCAGATTGTTGCCCCAGGAATTGTCCCAGCGATCCGGTATCTTGGTGACGGTCATGCCGCTGGAACAGTTGGACGCAAAGGTGCCGAGAAAGAAGGGTTGCACTGCGGATGCAGTGGCGCCGAGCATGCTCATGTTTGGGTCTCCTCCCCATAACATGAACTTTATAATAGAAAGTCTATCATAAATTCATGTAGACGCAATGTGCCACGGCAAGGCATGGTCCGAAGGTTCAGGAGGGCGAAGAATGAGCAAGGAAAACAAACCTGTACCGGGCTCCGAACTGCTTGATCGCGGCTGGCATCTCGCCCGGACGCCGCTCGAAATCGACGTCACCGAAGTGGAATATGCGTTGATGCGCTCCTACGAAGCGTTCGGACGCTGGCAGGCGGAATGCCTCGCCACGGTGATCGAATTTTCGGCGACGGGTGCAGAGAACGCCTTGCTGCACGTCATCCGAATGAACGATCGGCCAAAGACCATCCATGACCTCGCCCACATGACCAATCGCGAGGACATTCCCAACATCCAGTACAGCCTGCGCAAGCTGATCAAGGGCGGTTTCGTCAAGCGCACCGGCAGCGGCAGGACCGGCGTGACCTATGAGGTGACGCCGCTCGGCCATCGCGTCACAGAGCGCTACGCCGACATCCGCTCGGTGTTGCTCATCGATGCTGTGACCCGCGTGCCCGACCTGGCCGCCAAGCTGGCCGACGCAGCACACACGCTGGAATTGGTGACAGGCATCTACGAACAGGCTGCTCGCGCCGCCGCCACCCACCGCCGCCGCCATCCGCAGCTCGATCCCGAGGCTAATGGCTACTGAGAGCGTCCTCGGCTGCGATTTGGTCGCGACGCGCCCCTGCGCAACTTGCGCTGCTCGCGGCGATCCTCGACATTAAGGGCAGACAATTACGGGTTCGAACACCATGACACCTGAAGATGTCAGACGCATCGCCCTGCAACTGCCGGGGGCAAGCGAGAAATCGCATTTCGGCAAGCCGGACTTCCGTGTCCGCGACCGCGTCTTCGCCACCTTGCCCGAGGACGGCGACGCGGTGATCAAGCTTTCGCGCGACCAGCAGGAGATGATGTGCGGAGCCGAAGCGGCGGTCTTTTGTCCCGTCGACGGCGGCTGGGGCAAGCAGGGCTGGACGCGGGTGACACTGGCAGCCGCAGACGAACACACGTTGCGCAGCGCACTGGTGACCGCCTGGCGCAACATTGCACCAGCGACCCTGCGCAAGGCGTTCGACCTGGCGGGTGGGTGATGTGGCCGCGTCCGCCACGGCCCGGCGGGACTTTTCTTTCGACCATTTCCATGCGAGCCTGATCGCAAGGACACCGCTCCTCACCAGGCATGCGCATCGCCGCCCCTGCCGTCGATATCAGGAGCATGCGATGAACCCATCCCCCATTGATGCGATCACTTTCGGCCGGGCAGCGCCGGGCCTTGCCGTCCGCGACATCCATGCGGCATACCTCTTCTACTCCGAGGTCCTCGGCCTGCAGAAAGTGTTCGAAAACGGCAGCCCCGTCGGCTTCATGGTGCTGAAGAAGGACGCCGCCGAGATCCATCTCAGCCAGAGCAAGGAGCACCGGCCCTCGACCGTCAATGCGTTCCACATGTTCGTCGACGACATCGACGCGCTTTATGCGATCTGCGAGGCGGCGGGCGTCCGCATCATCAAGTCATTGAAAGACAAGGATTACGGCCTGCGAGCCTTCGTGTTCGCCGACCCCGACGGCAACCGGATCGACGTCGGCGAGCGGATCTGAGTTAGCCCCGCTTGTGTGGGGCGCTACTCCGGCAGCATGCAAGCCCCTGATTTCCAGTCATATTCCGGCCGGACTCAGCGAGTACCGGCCGATTTTCTTCGTCGACGGCGATGCAGCCAACTGCTAGTCGAGACGAAGAAACCGGCTAACCAGCCAGGCATTCCAAGTCGCAGAAAAATCGCGCGAAAATCTTCGCCACGGCGCCGAGCGAACCCGTCGTTGCTCAAGTCAGGCAAGGAATGGAGGATGGCCTCCGCATCGTGATTGTCGATTCCGCCTGGGATCTTGGCGGCAAACGCCAGCTCTCGTCGCAGGCAGATATGTTCGACGCGTTCCCGGATGGCTTCCTCGTAACCGAAACCCATCCGATACAAGCGCGCGTGGGTTGCTTCGTGCACGATGGCCGAGGCGATCAGTTCGGGCGTTGCCGTTTCCACGAACGGCTCGTCCAGGTCGCAGGTCCAGTCTGAACGCCGGAAGCGTGCAACGCTGCCGGGAACAACTGACACCCAAATCCGCTCCAGATCTTGAACAAGATGCCTGTAGCGTATGGGATCGTGGTCGCCGATCAGGCGTAAAGCGCTTTCAATGCGATCGATGTTGACGGGCTCGAACGCGACGACAAGCACACCGTCGATACGACGGACATGATGGAGCTTATGTTGCAACCATCGCACCAGCCGAAGGGCGGTGCCCGGACGCAAGTACGCGGGCTTACAGGCAGCCGGTGAGCGTCGAGGTTTCCCCGTTTCCCTCGCGCCTTCGACCATGAAAGTCAGTTCCGGTCTTCGGGGAACACCGGAAGCGGCATGAATTCGATGCCGTCTTCGGCAAGACCCTTGGCCTCGTCGAGGGTGGCGGCGCCGTAGATGCCACGGGCTTCGGTCTCGCCAAAATGGATCTTGCGCGCCTCCTCGGCGAACTTGTCGCCGACATTCTCGGCGTTCTCGCGAACCTTCTGGGACAGGTCCTTGAGAGCAGCCATCATCTTGCGCTGCTCTTCGCCCATGGCCAGCGCCACCTTTTCCTGCTTGCGCGAGGTCGAGACGGCCGGCGCCATCAGCGCCTTTTCGACCTTTTGCGAGCCACATTCCGGACAGGAGACGAAACCCCGCTTGCGCTGGGTTTCGAAGTCGTCGTTGCTGCGGAACCAGCCCTCGAAGTCGTGCGCGTGGTCGCAATGCAGCGAAAAGCGGATCAAGATGCGGCTCCCCGGAGCGCTCCCTGGCCCGCGCGGAGCGCGACGCCGAATTCGCGAGCGTTCTTGAGATTGGGGATCTTCTTGCGTGCGTCGGCCGAATGCTGGGTGTCGATCTCGGCGATGATGACGCCCGGCTCGTCGTGGTCGGCTTCGGCCAGGATGCGGCCCCACGGATCGATGATCAGCGAATGGCCGAAGGTCTCCCGGCCGTCCTCATGCTTGCCGCCCTGGGCGGAGGCGATGACGAAGGCGCCGTTTTCGATGGCGCGCGCCCGCAGCAGCGGATGCCAATGGGCAAGGCCCGTCTGGCGCGTGAAGGCGGCGGGAACGGTGAGCAACTCGGCACCGGCCAGCGCCTCGGCGCGGAAAAGTTGCGGGAAACGCAGGTCGTAGCAGATGGCAAAGCCGATCTTTGCCAGCGACGTGTCGGCAACGATGGCTTCGGTGCCCGGCTCATAGGCCGAGGATTCGCGCCAGCTTTCACCATTGTCGAGGTCGACGTCGAACATGTGGATCTTGTCGTAGGAGGCGAGCGTTGAGCCGTCGGGGCCGAACAGGAAGGCGCGGTTGGCGAGTTTGCCATCGGCGCGCACGATCGCGGTCGAGCCGACATGCAGATGGATGCCAAGCTCGGCTGCAAGTTTGCGGCCCAAGGCGACGATCAGGTCGCGGTCCTCGGAGGTGAAAGCCGCGGCGCGCGCATCCTTGTCGCCGACGATGGCGCCGGTCATTTCGGGCGTCTGCACATAAGTGGCGCCGAGACCGGCAGCCTCGCGCACCAAAGCCTCGAAATCGCGCGCATTACGCTCCGGCTCCTTGCCCGAACGCATCTGCACCGCTGCCGCCTTGAAAATCGCCATTGTCCGTCCTCAGGTCTATGCGCCGGCGGCAAGAAGTTGGTCGAGCCTGCCTTGCGCGTCGAGGTCATGCAGGTCGTCGCAACCGCCGACATGGGTGTTGCCGATAAAAATCTGCGGGAAGGTCGCGCGGCCATTGGCGCGCGTGATCATTTCCTGCCGAAGCTCGGGCGAGAAGCTAGCGTCATGCTCGGTGAATGCAACGCCCTTGCGCTCGAGAAGGCGCTTGGCCGCAGTACAGTAGCCACACATCATGCGCGTATAGATAGTCACATCGACCATGACGAAAATCCGTTGTCCTTGGTCGACTATATAGTGTCCGTATCGTCGGGCCGGAAGTCCCCTGGCAAAACCCTGGCGAAAGTCAGCACGTCGACGGCGCCGGCGCCGCCTTTCCTGAGCGCACGTGTCACCGCCGCGACAGTGGCGCCTGTCGTGTAGACGTCGTCGACCACCAGCACCCGCCTGCCTCTGACGTCGATCTCGGCTTCGGGCGGGACCAGGAAGGCCGCACGCACATTGTCCTCTCGCTCGCGCTGGCCAAGGCCGATCTGCTGGCGCGTGCGCTTGGTGCGGCGCACCGCCATCGGCGCAAACGGCAGGCCGGAGAGCGACGCTATGGCACGGGCGAGTTCCGCCGACTGGTTGTACTGGCGCCAGAAGAAACGCCGCCAGTGCAAGGGCACGGGCACGACGACCTCAGCATCGGCAACGAGCTCGGCGCCCGCTCGCAGCATCCAGCGCGCCATCCACGGCGCGAGGTCGGTGCGGTCGTGGAACTTGAGGCCCTGGACCATGCGCCGGGCGATGCCGGTATAGGCGACGGCGGCGCGGGCCCTGCTAAAGGGCGGCGGGTTGGCGATCGCCTCGGCGGACAGGAAGCCGGTGCCGAAATCATGGCTGAACGGCGTGCCCATCACCTCGCACCAGGGCTTTTCGAGGAAGCGCAATTGCGGCCAGCAGGCACCGCACAAGGCACCGGGTTGCGTGACCTGGCGGCGGCAACCGGCGCAGACAGGCGGGAACAGCATCCGCGCCGGCCAAGCGGCAACTGACAATGCGAGGCTCTTGATCTCAGGCATAGGATCGGCCACGACAGGTTCGGGTCGGGCGACCATAGCAGAAACCCGGCAAACAAGGACATCTCGACGTGCAAGCCATTTTCGACGCCAGCCTCGTGATCGCGCACCGGCGCCGAGCCCTGGCGCAAGCTACACCAGGCGCCGACTTCCTGATGGCCCGCGCGGCTGAAGACCTCGGCGAACGTCTCTCGACGGTCGAGCGCAAGTTCACGCGCGGCGCAGCGATCTTCTCGGTCAGCCCGGCGGCAACCGCGGTTCTGGCTGCCAGCGGCAAGGTCGACGAATTGCTTCGCGTCGAAGCCGACAGGGCCTTTCTCGGCGGCGGACCGGGCGTCGTGTCGGATCCCGAGACGATCGCGCTGGATCCGGCGAGCATCGACATCGCCGTATCGCTTCTGGCGCTGCAGGAAGCCAACGACATCCCCGGCCAGCTGATCCAGATCCGCCGCGCACTGAAGCCGGACGGGCTGTTCCTCGGCGTGCTTGCTGGTGCCGGCACGCTCGTCGAACTGCGCGAAAGCCTGCTCGCCGCCGAGACGGAGCTTTCGGGCGGCGCCAGCCCGCGCGTTATCCCCTTCACCGACGTACGCGATGCCGGCGGGCTGCTGCAGCGGGCGGGCTTTGCCTTGCCGGTCGCCGATGTCGAGACGGTGACGGTGCGCTACGACACGATGTTCGGGCTGATGCAGGACCTGCGCGCGATGGGGGCGACCAGCGCGCTTGCCGACCGGTCACGGAGACCTGCGACACGCCGGCTGTTCCAGCGCGCGGCCGAGATCTACGCCGAGCGATTCTCCGATCCTGATGGACGGGTGCGGGCGAGCTTTTCGTTCGTCTGGTTGTCAGGCTGGGCGCCTGATGCCTCGCAGCAGAAGCCGCTCAAGCCGGGTTCGGCGCAGGTGTCGCTGACAAAGGTGCTTGGCGAGGACGGCAAGCAATAGCGGTTACAATTCCATGAAAAATGTACGGCGGCTTTCCGTCCGGAATCGAGTAAAAACAAAGAGATAGAGGGATATCGCAAATCGAAGAAAAGCGGAAAACCTCTAGTGCACTAAGCGGAAAACCTCTAGTGCACGGCGACCTTGGTGCCGATGTTTTCCCAGTAGAGCTGAAGGGCTGTGCCGAACTGGCCCAGGCCGCCGATGATCCCCAGGGCGATGAGCGTCGCGATCAGGCTGTATTCGATCGCCGTAGCGCCTCTTTCGTTCCTGAGAAATCGCCTGATCATCGGTCGCGTCCACCCGTCATTGTTGACCGACCATAACGCCGACGTCTTAAGAAAGGTTAACGGTGCACGCTTAACAGGCGGTGAAGCGATAAGCGGGTATCGTCAGCAGTCGCCGGTATGCTCGCCGTGCGGATGAATGACACACACCGACTGCGGCGTTTCCTGCAGCACCGAACGGCGTAGCGTGTAGGTGTTGGTGCGGCGGACCGATCCTGTGGCGGTGTAGTCGAGCCCGTCAAGGCGCAACTGGCCGAGGATTGGACGCGCCCTGTCTTCCAGGAACGGCGTGGCGAACAGGGTCAGGGCTATCGCGATCAGGCCGAACAGCAGCGAGACGCGCAGGATGCCGGCCCGCGCCCTCGCAGTCGGGGACGATCGCTCTGGGCGGATGAGGTCCCACTCGTTGTCAGCTTGCATTGGCAACGTCCCTCGCGAAAAGCCGTGTCGATGCGCAGCCGAGGCGGGCGGCGGCCATTCAATTTTTCACGATTGGATAAACTTTGGCTTAACGCTGGCAGACATGCCCATCAAAGCAGGTCGATGAGGAACGGGATCAGCGGCTCGTCGGCAGGCGGCATGGGGTAGTCGCGCATCTGCTTGGGCCGCACCCATTTAAGGGTCTGGCCTTCCTTCGGCTCCGGAATGCCCCAGAAGCGGCGGCAGACATAGAGCGGCATCAGCAGATGAAAGTCGTCATAGGTGTGGCTGGCGAAGGTCAGCGGTGCCAAGCACGCCGTCTTGGTCTCGATGCCGATCTCCTCGCGCAGCTCGCGAATGAGGGTTTCTTCCGGCGTTTCGCCCTGCTCGACCTTGCCGCCGGGGAATTCCCACAGGCCGGCAAGCGACTTGCCTTCGGGACGCTGGGCCAGAAGCACGCGACCATCGGCGTCGACGAGCGCGCAGGCAGCCACCAGAAGCAGGCGTTTTCCCTGATGGGTCAAGTCAGGCCTCCGGCGGGCGGCGGTAGTGGTAGCGATAGACTTCCTTGAAGCCCATTTTCTCGTACAGGCGGATGGCGCCCGCATTGTCAGCCTCGACCTGCAGCCACGCCTGGCGCGCGCCACGCAGGCGTGCCCATTTCAGCGCCGACAGGATCAGCCTGCGGCCAAAACCCTTGCCGCGTTCGGCCTCGGTGGTGGCGATCTCGAACAGGCCGGCAAGGTCGGTGTCGTGGACGCAGATCGCCGCCGTCACCGGCTGCTCGTCCTGCTCGAGCACGAACATGCCGGCTTCCGGCTGAATGGCGCCGATGATCTCGGACAGGCCGGGCCTGAGCGATGCGTCTAGCCCGTGCACCACCATGGAAGCGCTGACGAAGCGGCCGATGTCCTTGAGCGGGATCTGGTCCATCGCATGCTCGACGACGCCGTCGTCGAGCGACAGCCGCATCACCATCGATTCCGAAAACGTGCTCCAGCCCTCGCGGTCGAGATGGGCGGCGATCGCCGGCCCCGACAAGGGCGACATGCGAAAGGTGAGCGGCCGGCCATAGGCCTCGAAGCGGCGGCTGGCGCGGGCGATGCGGTCGGGAATGTTGCGGATGTCGGCCGGATCGAGCGGATTGACCGAGTTGAGCCGCTTGGCCGGATGGCCCGCCGTCAGGCGAACCAGCCAAGTGCCGTCGTAATGAACGGCCGCCGCCGGCCAGGCGCGAAAACCCGCCGCCTCGTAGCGGCGGACGATCGCAAGTTCGTGCGACGGGCGGTTCTGGTTCACGTCAGCTCCGGTAGTCGCCGTTGATGGCTACATATTCCTTGGTCAAGTCGCAGGTCCACACCGTCGCCTTGCCACGGCCAAGGCCGATGTCGGCGCGGATGACGATGTTGTCGCCCTTCATATAGGCCGAGGTCGCCGCCTCCGAATAGCCCGGATCGCGCTCGCCATTGTGGGCGAGGCGATTGTCGCCGAACCAGATCGACAGGAGATCGCGGTCGGCCGGTTCGCCGGCCTTGCCGACGGCCATGACGACGCGGCCCCAGTTGGCGTCCTCGCCGGCAACCGCAGTCTTGACCAGCGGCGAGTTGGCGATCGACAGCGCGATGCGCTTGGCCGAACGCGCCGACTTGGCACCGGTGACGGTGACCTCGACCTGCTTGCGCGCGCCTTCACCGTCACGCACGACCTGGAGCGCCAGCGTCTTCAGCATCTTGTTGAGCGCGCGGCGGAAGGAACCGAGGCGCGCATCCTTGGGGTCGGAAATGGCAGGCGCGCCACGGTTGGCAGCAGCCCCGGTGGCAAAAAGCATCAGCGTGTCGGAGGTCGAGGTATCGCTGTCGACCGTCACGGCATTGAAGGTCTTGGTGGTGCCGCGCGACAGCATGTCCTGCAGCACGTCGGCCGCAATGGGTGCATCCGTTGCAACGAAGGACAGCATCGTCGCCATGTCAGGCGCGATCATGCCCGCGCCCTTGGCGATGCCGTTGATGGTGACGTCGGTATCGCCGAGCTTGACGGTCGCAGTGACCACCTTGGGATAGGTGTCGGTGGTCATGATCGCCTTGGCTGCTTCGGTCCACTGGTCGGGCCGGGCATCCTTGACCATGCCCGACAGCAGGTGGCTGAACTTGCCTGCGTCGAGCGGCTCGCCGATGACACCGGTGGAAGCCAGGAAGACTTCGCTCGACTTGCAGCCGGCTGCCTTGGACGCCGCCTCACCGGTCAACGTCGTGGTCTCGCGGCCCTTCTTGCCGGTGAAGGCATTGGCGTTGCCGGAATTGACGACAAGGATGCGTGCCTTGCCGCCCGTGAGGTTCTGGCGACAGAAATCGACCGGAGCCGAGGGGCATTTCGAGCGCGTGAACACGCCGGCAGCCGCCGTGCCCTCATCGAACACCATCGCCAGCACGTCGGTGCGGCCCTTGTATTTGATCCCGGCTTCGGCGGTGGCGATGCGCACGCCCTCGATGGCAGGCATCTTAGGGTACTTTTTGGGGGCGAGCGGGGAAACGGCAGTCGACATGAAGGAACCTCTGCGGGCTCGGGAAACGGTTGAAGTTGGCACCGTTTGCCCGATAGCGCGAGGCTTCGCAAGGCGTTTTCACCTCACGAAGATGTGGGCCAGCCTCAGCTGACGACCGGATTGAGGAAACCGCGGAAGACGCGCTGGACGGCCGGGATCAGGCCCCAGATCATCGCAGAGACCATCAGCGGTGCAATCAGCAGCGTGCGCTGCCAGATCGTCCAGCCGTCGGTCAGCGGCATGATGACGTAGAGCAATGCGGTGATCAGCGGGTAGACGCCGATCAGGACCATGAGGGCGAAACGCGGACGGGAAAAGCGGGTTTGGGAGGCAGTCACCTTCAACTCCATCGGAACGAAACGTTTCGTTATATAAAACGGGCCGTTTCGTTTCGTCAAGAGGTGGTGTAGAGATAATCCAGCAATGGAGACCGGAATGAGCATTGAAGCCGAAGCCGCACGCAAATCGATCGGCGCCAAACGCAGCCTGGAAAGCGCGGAAGCCATCCTCGAGGCGGCCGAGGCGGTTTTGATCGAGAACGGCTATTCAGGCTTCTCGATCGAAGCGGTGGCGCGGCGGGCCCGGGCCGGCAAGCCAACGATCTACCGCTGGTGGCCGAGCAAGACGGCCCTGCTGCTCGAGGTCTACCAGCGCCAGAAGCGCGACATCACCTATCCCGACACCGGCGACATCGAGGAAGACCTGTTCATTTTCGCCAGGAGCCTGTTTGCGCAGTGGCGGGAGACGCCGGCCGGCGACATCTTCCGTTCGCTGGTCGCCGAGGCGCAGCAGGATCCAGCTGCCGCCGAGGCGCTGGCGACCTACTCCGCTGGCCGCCGCGCCCATACCGGCAAGCTGATCGAGCGGGCTAAGGCGCGCGGCGAAGTGGCTGCCGACGTCGACCCCAGTCAGGTCGCAGATATGGTCTCGTCCTACGCCTGGGTGCATCTCCTGACGGGACGGCTCGATGAAGACGAGGCTATGCTGAGGCAGGCTATCCGGCATATCGTGCACGGCATCGCTGTCAGGGGGTAGCCGACCATGAACGACATCAGGCCGCTGGTATTGCCGATAAGCCTGATCGTGGTTTCCGACTATCTTTCGGATGACGGCGATGGCGAACTGCGCCAGTCGCTTCAAGCCTATCTGCACGACCGCGCGGGCGTGCCCGCCGAAACCATCGTCATGCTGCCCGCCGGGAGCACTTTTTCATACAGCGCAGATCCGGGCAGGGCGCCGGTCGCAATTGTCACCCACGACAGCGACGAATCTTCCCAACTCAAGGATGCGGCCCTGCCCTACTGCCACCAGCCGCTGATCGCGGTTGTCGAGGCCGACTGCCTGCCGCTACCGGGCTGGATGGCCACGCTGCACAAGGCCCTCGACGAGAACCCCGCTGTGGCCGCGGTCTCGGGACGGACCTCCTATGGCCACGGCAGCATGATGAAACGCGTGATGTCGCTGCTCGACCGGGGCTTCATCGAATGCCCCGACCGTCATGGCAAGATGATCCACGTATCCAGCAACGGCGCCATCTACAGGCGCGCCCTGCTGGAGCGCTATCGTTTTCGGCCTGGGCAGGGACCGTTCGTCAGCGCTCACCTCAGGCAAGACGCCATGAACGAGGATGGCGTCGAAATGGCGGTGGACCCGCGCGCCGTCTCCATCCACGCCTATGAAGGGCTCGGATTCATCTGGGACGTGCGGCGCAACAAGGGGTACCAGTTCGCGCTGATGAAGCTGCGCAAACGCAGCGATCGTACGCGGCTGGGACTCGCGGTCAGCGCGGTGATGGCATCGTTCCGGGAAAACCGGCGGACCATCGACGCTGTGGGTGACCAATTCTGCCGCGCAACCGACCGGCCGCTGCTGTGGTTGATGATGCTGGCGGTCCGCGTGCCCGAGTTCTTCGGCGCGCTCGCTGCCGGCGACCCGGCTGCATTCAAGGCCTCGACCCGCTACCGTTGACCGCCTCCCGTGGAGAAAAGGTGCACGCAAACAAAAAGGGCGGCGCCGTCAGGCACCGCCCTTTCCTGATCTCTGGTGAGAAGATTACTTGGAGGCGTCGATGGCGTCGATCGCCTTCTTCAGCGCCGGATCGGTGATCTCGATCTTGCCGGCGCCGCGGACCTGCTTGACCAGCTTGATGTACTTCTCGCGGATCAGCAGCGAGCGGACCTGGTCCTTGACTGTCTCGAATGCCGGCGGCTGCTGGGCGCGCTTGTCCTCGACCTTGATGATGTGCCAGCCGAACTGCGTCTGCACCGGCTCCTTGGAATAGGCTCCGACTTCGAGAGCCATCGCGGCCTTCTCGAATTCCGGCACCATCTGGCCGGGACCGAAGAAGCCGAGATCGCCGCCCGAGGTCTTGCCGCTGGGGTCGGTGGTGTTTTCGTTGGCGAGCTTCTGGAAGTCTTCGCCGCCGTCGAGCTTCTTGACGATCACGTCGGCCTCTTCCTTGGTCTTGACCAGGATGTGGCGGGCGTGGACCTCGTTGACCGGCTTCTGGGCCGCGATTTCCTTGTCGTAGCGGGCGCGGATCTCGTCGTCGGTGATCTTGCCGGCGACTTCCTTCTCCACCAATTCGCCGTGCAGGGCGCGCTGGTCGAGGAAGGCGACGCGACGCTGGAAGTCAGCGTCCTTGTCGAGGCCCTTCTCGACCGCTTGCGCGGCCATCAGGCGAATTTCGATGATCGACGACAGGGCGGCGGCGCGGCGCTGCTCCGGCGGCAGATTGCCGAACTGCTGACCAAGGTCCTGCTCGGCAAGGGTGATGTCGGCTTCGGTGACATTCTCGCCGTTGATCGTCGCCACGATCGCGTTCGGATCGACGGCAGCGGCTGCAGGGGCAGCCGCCTGGGGTGCAGGTGCTGTTTCCTGTGCAACCAGCGGCAGCGACGACAGCGCCACAAGCCCGGCGGCAAGCCCGACGCGGGCAAGCGAGGCGCTACGGAACGAAAAAGACATCTAAACTCTCCGGTGGGGTGATGACCGCACTTCCAAATCAACCTGAATGTGGCGGAATTTGGCGTCTCCGGCAGGCTCGCTGCAACGTTGACATAAGGTGTGCCCCCTCTTATCTGTCCATCGTCTTCGCGTCCAGAAGGGTTTTTCCGGGCGCTTTTCGTGTTGAGTCTGCCTCCTTACGTTCCCCGGCAGGTTCGGCCGGCGGACAGTCGGCTTCATTCGAATTGAAAGGACCACTTGATGGTCAGTCTCGGCGGTCTCGCCCGTAAGATTTTCGGTTCCTCCAACGACCGCCGGGTCAAGTCGACCCGGCCCCGGGTGGAAGCGATCAACGCACTGGAAAATGAACTGCAGGCGCTGACCGACGACCAGCTTCGGGCGCGGACCGAGCAGTTCCGCCAGGACATCGCCAACGGCGCCTCGCTCGACGATCTTTTGGTCCCGGCTTTCGCCACGGTGCGCGAAGGCGCCAAGCGCGCGCTCGGCATGCGTCCCTTCGACGTCCAGATGATCGGCGGCATGGTTCTGCACGGCCGCGGCATAGCCGAGATGCGCACCGGCGAAGGCAAGACGCTGGTCGCCACCCTGCCCGTCTACCTCAATGCCCTGACCGGCAAGGGCGTGCATGTCGTTACCGTCAACGACTACCTGGCCCGCCGCGACGCCGAATGGATGGGTCGTCTCTACAGGTTCCTCGGCCTATCGGTCGGCATCATCGTGCACGGCCTGTCCGACGAAGAGCGCCGCGCGGCTTACGCCTGCGACATCACCTACGCCACCAACAACGAACTCGGCTTCGATTACCTGCGCGACAACATGAAGTACGAGCGCGCCCAGATGGTGCAGCGCGGTCACTTCTTTGCGATTGTCGACGAAGTCGACTCGATCCTGGTCGACGAAGCCCGCACGCCTCTGATCATTTCCGGTCCGCTCGAGGACCGTTCGGAAATGTACAACACCGTCGACGCCTTCATGCTGCAGATGATTCCGTCCGACTACGAGGTCGACGAGAAGCAGAAGACCGCCATCTTCACCGAAGAAGGCACCGAGAAGATGGAGAACCTGCTGCGCGCGGCGGGGCTGCTCAAGGGCGAGTCGCTCTACGACATCGAAAACGTCGCCCTGGTCCACCACGTCAACAATGCGCTCAAGGCGCATCGCCTGTTCCAGAAGGACAAGGATTACATCGTCAAGGACAACGAAATCATCATCATCGATGAGTTCACCGGCCGCATGATGCCGGGCCGCCGCTTCTCGGAAGGCCTGCACCAGGCGCTGGAAGCCAAGGAACACGTGGCGATCCAGCCCGAGAACCAGACGCTGGCCTCTGTCACTTTCCAGAACTACTTCCGTATGTATGAAAAGCTCGCCGGCATGACCGGTACGGCACTGACGGAAGCCGAAGAGTTCGGCAACATCTACAATCTCGACGTCACCGAGGTTCCGACCAACCTTCCCGTCAAGCGCATCGACGAGGACGACGAGGTCTACCGGACGGTCGAGGAGAAGTACAAGGCAATCGTCCGCGAGATCAAAGAAGCCAACGCCAAGGGCCAGCCGACGCTGGTTGGCACGACCTCGATCGAGAAATCCGAGCAGCTGGCCGAACGACTGCGCAAGGACGGCTTCAAGAATTTCGAGGTGCTGAACGCCCGTCACCACGAGCGCGAAGCCTCGATCGTCGCCCAGGCCGGCAAGCCGGGCTCGATCACCATTGCCACCAATATGGCCGGCCGCGGTACCGACATCCAGCTCGGCGGCAACGCCGACATGCGCATTGCCGAGGAACTGGCCGACATGCCGGCCGGCCCCGAGCGCGACGCCAAGGAGAAGGCGATCCGCGAGGACGTCGCCCGTCTCAAGGAAAAGGCGCTGGCTGCCGGCGGCCTCTACGTGCTTGCCACCGAACGCCATGAAAGCCGCCGTATCGACAACCAGCTGCGTGGCCGCTCCGGCCGCCAGGGCGATCCGGGCCGTTCGAAGTTCTTCCTGTCGCTGCAGGACGACCTGATGCGCATCTTCGGTTCCGAGCGCATGGATGGCATGCTCCAGAAGCTGGGCCTCAAGGAAGACGAGGCGATCGTCCACCCCTGGATCAACAAGGCATTGGAGAAGGCGCAGAAGAAAGTCGAGGCGCGCAACTTCGACATCCGCAAGAACCTGCTCAAATATGACGACGTGTCGAACGACCAGCGCAAGGTGGTGTTCGAGCAGCGCATCGAGCTGATGGATGCGACCAGCCTGACCGATACCGTCGCCGAGATGCGCCACGACGTGATCGAAGATCTCGTCTCCAAGCACATTCCCGAAAACGCCTATGCCGAACAGTGGGATGTCGCAGGCCTCAAGGAAGGCGTGATCCAGCATCTCAACCTCGACCTGCCGATCGAAGAGTGGGCAAAGGAAGAGGGCATCGCCGAAGAGGAAGTACGCGACCGCATCACCGCCGAAGCCGACAAGGCGGCTGCCGACCGCGCCGAACGCTTCGGCCCCGAGGTGATGACCTATGTCGAGCGCTCCGTGGTGCTGCAAACCATCGATCATCTCTGGCGCGAGCATCTGGTCAATCTCGACCATTTGCGTTCGGTCGTCGGCTTCCGCGGCTACGCCCAGCGCGACCCGCTGAACGAGTACAAGGGCGAGGCCTTCGAACTGTTCCAGGCGATGCTCGGTAATTTGCGCCAGGCCGTGACCGCGCAGCTGATGCGCGTCGAGTTGGTGCGCCAGGCAGCGGATGCGCCGCCACCGGAAGCGCCCGAAATGCACGGCCACCACATCGACGGCACCACCGGCGAGGACGATTTCGGCGAGGGCTCGGTTGCCGTGCTCGAGGACAGCCGCGTTGTCGCCGCCGAAGACCGCAACCCCAACGACCAGTCGACCTGGGGTCGCGTCGGCCGCAACGAAGCCTGCCCTTGCGGCTCGGGCAAGAAGTACAAGCACTGCCACGGCAGCTTCGCCTGAGTTGATCGGAAAACGAAAACGGCGGCCCAGCGGGCCGCCGTTTTCGTTTGTGCTTTGGCTTACAGCAGCGTGCCGTGGAGGATCACCAGCGCGATGCTGAAATAGATCACCAATCCGGTGACATCGACCAGCGTCGCGACGAACGGCGCCGAGGCAGTCGCCGGGTCGAAACCAAGTCGCTTCAGCACAAACGGCAGCATCGAGCCGGTCATCGAGCCGAAGGTCACGATGCCGACAAGCGTGGCGCCGATGGTCAGGGAGACCAGCTGCCAGTGCGGACCGTAGTCGTAGAAGCCGAGCATCTGCCAGGTGACGATGCGCACCATGCCGATGACGCCAAGGATCGAGCCCAGCGTGAGGCCGGCCGGCAACTCGCGCAACGCCACCTTCCACCAATCGCCCAGGCGCACTTCGTGCAGCGCCAGTGCCCGGATCAGCAGCGAGCTTGCCTGGCTGCCGGAATTGCCGCCCGAGCTCATGATCAGCGGAATGAACAGCGTCAGCACGATGGCCTTTTCGAGCTCGCCCTCGAAACTCTGCATGGCAGAAGCCGTCAGCATTTCGGACAGGAACAGCACGCTCAGCCAGCCGGCCCGCTTTCGGATCATCCTGAGGAAGCCGATGTCCATATAGTGCTCGTCCAGCGCCTCCATGCCGCCCATGCGATGAACCTGCTCAGTGTCGCGCTTGACCATGGTGTCGATGACGTCGTCGACGGTGACGATGCCGATGAGGTGGTTCCTGCTGTCGACAACCGGTACCGCCAGCAGGTCGTATTTGGCAATCAGGCGCACGGCCTCCTCACGCGGCGCCAGCGCGGACGTCTTGATCAGCCGGCGCTTCGGAACGGCTGACAGGATAGAAGCTCTCGGATCAGCCGAAATGACGCGCCGCAGCGGCACCGCATGGACAAGGGTTTGCCGCAACGGATCGACAACGAACACGGCATAGACGGTTTCGCGCGTGTTCTCGACCGCCCGCACGTGGCGAAGTACCTCGGCCACCGTCCAATTGGACGGCACCGAGACGAACTCCGTGGTCATCATGGCGCCGACGCAGCCTTCCGGATAGGCCAGAAGCCGTTCCAGCGCCGCGCGCGTTTCGCCGTCGAGGCCGGTCAGCAATTCGGCCCGTACGCCGGGATCGATCTCGCGCAGCGCATCGGCGGCACGGTCGGCCGACATGCCCGCAAGCAGGCGCGCGGCCGTATGCCCCGGCAGAATCGAAAGCAGTTCGGCCGCGTGGTCGAATGCCGGCTGGTCGAGCACTTCGACAGCCCGCTCCACCGGCATCAACTCAAGCAGTTGGGCGGTTTGCCCAATATCGCAGGTGTTGAGCACCTCGACGACGTCGGGTGCGGTTTCCTCCGCAAGACGCGAAGCGATGGCCGCGTTGTCGCGGATGACTGCGTCGTCGCGCAGCTCTTCGATGATGGTGGGATAGCTCATTTCTCACCCCTTCAGTCGCGCCGAAAGCCATCGGCGGCGACCCGGGGGAGCGATCAACCGCGATCAGTCCCTTCGGTCGGCGTCGACGGCTTGGTCGATCGACTATGACTGTCGCTGTTCATGGTTGTTTCCTTGGGTTCATGCGGCGCAGTCCGTTGGTTAAACTGCCCACGCGCCTAGATGGCTCCGACAAGCGAGCCAGTCAACCCCACGCGCCCGGCTTCCCGATCAAGCCTTGGTGTTCGCCAGTTCGATGAGGTTGCGCAGCGCCGCCACGCCCAGGCTGTTCATGTGCTTGCGCCCGACTGATATGTCGATGCGCATCACGATCTCAAGCGGATCGGCACCCTTGAGATCATCGAGACGCGTGATGCCGATGTCCTGGAGATAGCTGATCATCTTCGGGCCGATCGAATGCGCCCGCAGCATCGATTTGCGTTCGTCGTCTGAGATCATGCCGCCCCTCTCCTCCCGGTTGTCTGGTCCACCCAACCGTTTCTTAATCGCTATCGGCTACATGCTGTGAGCGAAATCGCGGAAGATGGAGTGTATCAAGTTGCGTTTTTCCGCAGCGATGACGGCCGAACGGTGGCTGCCGGGGCAGATCGCCTCGCGCATCATGCCGCTGTTGCGCCGCGTCGACGCAGTCCTGTTCAGCAGCGACGAGCGCGGCGAGGCCGGCCGCATGTCGCTGTTTGCGTTCGCCGTGCGCATCGTCAGTGCTGCCATCGCCTTCGTCAGCCAGGTGCTGCTGGCGCGCTGGATGGGCAGCTTCGAATACGGCATCTTCGTCCTGGTGTGGGTGACGATGATCATCGTCGGCTCGCTGTCCTGCTTCGGCTTCCACACCTCGATCATCCGCTTCATGTCCGAATACCGTGAAAAGGGCCTTCTGGACGATCTGCGCGGCGTGTTGGTGGCGAGCCGCCTGTTGGTGATCATCGCCTCGACAATCATCGCAGCACTTGGCATGGCCGGCGTCTGGGCATTTTCCGGCCGGATCGAGAGCTACTATATCGTGCCGTTCTTCCTCGGGATGATCTGCCTGCCAATGCTGGCCTTGTCAGACGTGCTGCAAGGCGTCGCCCGGGCCAATTCCTGGGCCTTCGCCGCGCTTGTGCCGACCTACATCACACGGCCGGTGCTGATCCTGGTGTTCATGGCCGGAGCCGTCGCCACAGGCTTTGCGCCGACGGCCGAGACCGCGGTCATGGCCTCCATCCTCGCCACCTATGTGACGACGCTCAGCCAGCTCGTCCGCATCACCTCACGCGCCGACAGGCGCATCCCCGCTGGCCCGCGCAACTACCGGCTCGGCTACTGGCTGAAGATCTCGCTGCCGATCTTCCTGGTCGAGAGCTTCTTCTTCCTGCTCACCAACGCCGACGTGCTGATGGTCGGCGCCTACATGGAGCCGGACAAGGTGGCGGTCTATTTCGCCACCGTGAAGACGTTGGCGCTGGTGCATTTCGTCTATTTCGCGGTCAAGGCGGGCGTCGCCCAGCGCTATGCGCGGATCGCCCATGGCGACACCGAAAAGCTCGACGGCTTTGCCCGCGAGACGGTGTCGTGGACGTTCTGGCCGTCACTGGCGATGGGCATCGTGGTGCTGCTGCTCGGCGAGCCGCTGCTCGCCATGTTCGGCCCCGGCTTCAGCGATGGTTACCCGCTGCTGTTCCTGCTGGTTTCAGCCGTCGTCGCGCGTTCGGCGGTAGGCCCATGCGAGAGCCTTTTGACGATGAGTGGTCACCAGAATGTCTGTGCCATGGTTTATGCCGCGACGCTCGCACTCAACATCGGCCTCAACGTGCTGCTGATCCCGACGCTCGGACTGTGGGGCGCGGCGATCGCCACCTCGGCGGCGATGATCTTCGAGGCCACCGCCCTGTCTTTCACCGTCTGGCGCAAACTCGGTATCGTCATGGTCCTGTTCATTCCCACGAAACGCACGGTAGAGAACGCCTGATGGCAGCCATACCGCTTCTCGAGGAAACAAGTGGCGGCCCGGCGGGCTCGCTGATCGCCGGCATTGCCGGCGTGCCGACCGACGCCGCCGAAGCAGCCCATCTCGAACTGACATCGGCCGAAAGACCGCTGCGCAGGCTGGCGATCTATCCGGCCTCGGCCGGCTTCGACCTCGTCGAGGAGCTCGACCATCTCTGCGCCCGCACAATCGAGCCCAACGTCTTTTTCAACCCGCGTTTCCTGGCGCCCGCCATGCCGCGGCTCGAGGACCGCGAGGTGCGCCTCGCTGTGATCCGCGACGGTACCGAGTATCGCAGCCGGCTGCGGCTGCTGGTGCCCTATTCGGTGGAGAGGCCGGCGGTGCCGCTGGGCATACCTGTCATGCGGACATGGTCGAGCCCGTTTGGCCCGCTTGGCACGCCGCTGCTCGACCGCGACGATCCTGAAGGGGTGATCGCCGACTTCTTCGCCATGCTGGCACGGCCGCATCTCAAGCTGCCGAAAGTGTTCGTCATGCCCGACATGCGCCTCGACGGCGCCGTGGCGCGGATGCTGAGCGCAACGGCCGAATCGCGTAACCTGCCGCTGGTGGTGACCGGTCAGTTCGAACGGCCCTTCCTCGAAAGCGACGCCGAGGGCGAAGACTATTTCAAGGAGGCGCTCGGCAGCCGCCACTACAAGGAATTCCGCCGGCTGGGCCGCCGACTCGCTGATCAGGGCGTCGTCGAGCACAAGGTTGCCCGCACCCAGGACGACGTTCGCCACGCCATCGAACAGTTCCTGACGCTGGAAGCTTCCGGCTGGAAGGGACGCCAGCGCACCGCCATGGCGATCGACCGCTACCGCGCCGCCTTCGCCCGCGAGGCGGTGCACCGCATGTCGGAACAGGACATGTGCCGCATCCATTCACTGACGCTCGACGGCCGCACCATCGCCAGCCTTGTCGTCTTCGTCGAGGCCGGCGTCGCCTACACCTGGAAGACCGCCTATGACGAGACGCTGTCGGCTTGTTCACCGGGCGCGTTGCTGATGATGGCGGTGACCGGACATCACCTCGACGACCCCAACATCATGATGACCGACAGCTGCGCTGTGCCCGACCATCCGCTGGTCGGCAAGATGTGGAGCGAGCGCAAACCGATGGGCACCTTCGTCGTCGGGCTGACGCCGGACGCCGACCGCGTTACACGGCAGGCGGCCTCGCAGTTGCACCTGTACCGCGAGACACGCAAGCTCGCCGTCAGGCTGCGCGACCGCGTGCGCAGCCTGCTCAAGAAGCGCTAGAAGGCTCCGGATCAAGCTCAGCTTGTCTTCGTTTCGCGCTTTGCCCGGTCGCGGAAGATGCGGCGAATGACCTTGCCGGTGGTGGTCAGCGGCATGGAATCGACGAACTCGACCTCGCGCGGATATTCATGTGCCGACAGGCGCTCGCGCACCCAGAGCTTGATCTCGTCGGCGAGTGCCGCGTCGCCCACAAGCCCATCCTTGAGCACGACATAGGCTTTGACGATCTCGGTGCGCAGCGCGTCGGGCTTGCCGACGGCGGCTGCAAGCGCCACCGCCGGGTGGCCTGTCAGGCAGTCCTCTATCTCGCCGGGGCCGATGCGGAAGCCGGCCGAGGTGATGACGTCGTCGTCGCGACCGAAGAAGGAGACGTAGCCGTCCTCGTCCTCGATGCCCTGATCGCCCGTCGTCATCCACTCGCCGATGAACTTCTTCTGGGTCGCCTCGGGGCTCTGCCAATATTCGAGGAACATGACAGGGTTCGGCCGGGCAATGGCAATCTGGCCCGACACGCCCGGCGGCACGCGGCGGCCGTCGCCGTCGATGATGGCGACGCGATGGCCTGGTACCGCCTTGCCGATGGCCCCACCCTTGCTGATGCCGAGGCCGGCGCAGGAGGCGAGCACCGCATTGCATTCGGTCTGGCCGTAGAACTCGTTGACGACAAGCCCGAGCTCGGCTGTGGCCCAATCGTAGGTTTCGCGCCCAAGCGACTCGCCGGCGGAGCCGACACTGCGCAGGCTGAGCCGGAAGCGCTTGCCGATGTCGGGCACGACCTTGAGCATGCGCAGCGCCGTCGGCGGGATGAAGGCGTTGCGCACCGCCATCTTTTCCATCAGCAGCAGTGCGGCCTCGGGTGCGAACTTGTCGAAGCGGGCAGCGACCACCGGCAGGCCGAAATAGAGCCCGGGCAGCAGCAGGTTGAGCAGGCCGCCGGCCCAGGCCCAGTCGGCCGGGGTCCACAACAGGTCGCCCGACTGCGGCATGAACTCCTGCGCCATCTGGATACCGGGGAGATGGCCGAGCAGGACTCGGTGGCCGTGCAGCGCGCCCTTCGGCGGGCCCGTCGTGCCGGAAGTGAAGATCATCATCGCCGGATCGTCTGGGCCAGTGTCCTCGGCTGTAAAGTCAGGCGAATGCGCGGCGAGCAGGCGATGGAAATCGTCGACATCGCCGCCGCTGACAACGACGATCGCTTCGAGCTCGGGCAGCCGGCCGCTGACCTGGCTGACCTTTGCGAAACCTGCCTCGTTGGTGACGATCGCCCTGACGCCAGCTGTCTGCAGCCGGTATTCGAGCGCCTCGACGCCGAACAGCAAGGCCAGCGGCACGACGATCGCGCCGAGCTTGTAGATCGCGACATGGGCGATCGCCGTCTCGAAGCTTTGCGGCAACAGCAGCGCCACCCGGTCGCCACGGCGTACGCCCCTGGCCCGCAAGGAATTGGCGAATGCGTTGGAGCGGCGCGAAAGCTCGCCGAAAGAAAGCTCTTCGGCTGCACCGTCGATGCGGTAGTCGAGCAGCGCCGTTCGGTCAGGGTCGACGGCTGCCCAGCGGTCTGAAACAGCGGTGCCGATGTTGAACTTTTGCGGAATCTGCCAGCGGAAATCGCGATAGAGGGCGTCGTAAGTGTCGCGCCGTTCGAGCATGGACGGTCGTCTCCGCTCCTCCGCGAGGGATTTCATTGTGGCTGGATCGGGGTTGACCTACCAACCAACAGAAAGCCTGCCTAATATCGGAAGCGCTCGGCGTCAAGAAAACGGTCCAGAGCGCCGCGCCTCGGCAGGCATTCCATTGCGTCTGCCGGTGTCCGGCCGCCAAAGCAACACCAGATCGGGATCGGAATGCCGAAATTGCGACTTCTGCGGTCCCTCAAGAAGCGTGTTGCCAAGATCCGCTACCACGAATTCGAGGTGATCAAGTCCAGGTTCAATCGAAGCCTCGGCAGGGACGAGCCATATCAGGTTCATCAGGGCAGGCGGCATCACCCGGGCAGCGTGTACGCCATCTTCCTGGTCTGGCAGCCCAACAAGACGCCATGGTATGTCGACAATGCACTGGCATCGTTGGACGAGGCCCAGGCGAACGTCGTCCTGGTGGTCAATCACGGCCTGGACGCCGAGCGACTGGCCGATCTCAAGCAACGCTGTTCGAAGCTCATCGTTCGCGACAATGCCGGCCTCGACTTTGGCGGTTATCGGGATGCGACACTTCACCTGCTCGAAAATGCCGAGGCAACGCGCCTGCTCTACCCGAATGACAGCGTGTACTTCTTCAGCAACGGGCTCACTCCGCTGTTCAGGGAGTTGGCAGACGCGGAAGCCGACATCGTCGGTTCGTTCGAAAACCGGGAACATGGCTACCACATGCAGTCCTTTTGCTTCTCCGTAGGGCATAGGATCGTTGCAAGCTCCGAATTCGCGCGCTTTTGGAAGCAATACCTGCCGGTGAATTCGCGGCTATGGGCGATCCGAAAAGGGGAAATCGGTTTCTCCGCGGCAATCCTGCCGATCGCAAGATCCGTTACCACCGTCTACACGCCGGACAAGCTCAGGCTGCGGCTGACCGAAATTGACGGCGGGGATGTTGGGGCGATGAATGGCCAGATCTGTCGGGATCTCAGGCTTCCGGCGGCGAGCTTGGGCAGCGAAAGCTGGGCCGCAATCATCGCGAAGATATGCGAACGCATCGCCATGCGTTCTCAGATTCACACGGCCGGGTTCCTTTACAAGAAACATCTCAACTGCCCGCTGATGAAGCGCGACCTTGTCTACCGCCTGCAGTTCGACATCGGCGAGATCGAACAAAACCTTATCGCGGTCGGACACGAGGGACACCTGGCCGACATCCTTTCGGACATGACGAGGAAAGGTTCGGGGGACCAGTTGCGTTCAACGAGAAGGCAGCTCTTCGACCAGGGCATCATATAGAGCAACGTGCGCTGCGGCGGATGCTCGTTCAACCGGGCCGAACGAGCATCCGCCGCAGCGCATTTCCGAATTTGCCTTGGGCGGCCTTGAAGCCCGATTTCAGGCGTGCCGACGCGGATGGGCGGCGTGGCTGTCTTGTAAAGGCGTAGCTGTCGTTGAAGCCGGCATGTCCAAACGGATCGGCGCTCGAGGCGATGCGGCGGCCAAGGGCGACGCCCCCCAGACCCAGACAGCGTTCGAACGCATGCGCCATCGTCCCGTCAACCTGGTTGGCCTCCGCCTCGAAGGCCTTGGCCGTGAAGCCGAGATCGGCCAGTGGCGCGATGACGTCTGTACGCGCCATGAACATCGTTCCAGCGCAATAGCCGGCATCAAGCAGCTGCGCCCGACCCAGGCCAAGGCGCTGGGCGATGGCAAGGACACGCGCTTCGTTTCCGCCCATGTAGCGGTCGAGCGAGAGGAAATGACCTTCGGGACAGACAATGCCCAGCGAAGCGTCGGCCTGAAATGCCGAAGTCAATTGCTGCAGCGCCTGGGGCTGCAGCAATGCAGCGACCAACATACGGCGCCAGCCGTCACCATCCTTCAGATGCGGCGATTTCTTGGTGTGAACCTTGATGACGACGTCAAAGCCCTCGGCGCGAACAGCTGGAAACATGCGAAGGAAAGGCAGGATGTCGCGGCCCCGATTTTCGAAGACGCCAAGGCTGTAGTCTCGCTCCGCGGCATCGAGCCGCGAGCGCACCAGCGCCTCGTGAACCGGAACGGTCGTTACGAAGAGCTTGTGTTGTGCCGGGAGAGCTTGGGCGAGGTCGAGGATTTCATCGAATGCATCCATGTAGAATGCATGGATGACAATCGCGACCCGAAGCTCTCCGCGCATGTGCAAAGCCTGTTAATAGACGATAAACGCTTCAATGGCCGATTTTGTACACCGTGACAAACGCGCAAACGATCTATTTTTGGTAGTATTTGAAAGGCGCTTGCGACCTTGCCTGCCGGATTTTTGCCCGAAGGCTCACCTCACCGCGACGGCACAATGCAAGGCATGATCGAGCAATCAAAGCCGCCTTCCGCGCCGCAGTGCTGCGTAAAGGTCAATGGTGCCCCTAGCCGGGATCGAACCAGCACTCCTTGCGGAACTCGATTTTGAGTCGAGCGCGTCTACCAATTCCGCCATAGGGGCCTGCCCTAAACGGACAGAATGGTCGCGGACTATACGGTCGGGCGGCCCTTCGTCAACTGGGGAGCGGCGCCTTTGCGCAACTTCATGCCGGTACGGCGTTCGCCGGCGCAGCGAAAGCGGTCGCGCGCAACCACCTGCCTCCGTCAAAATGTGCCAGCAGCCGTTCGCGCAGGTGGCACGCGGCGGGGCCTGGGGGCTGGTCGATGCGCCAGAGCAAATAGGCGGACAGCGCTGTCTCGGACTGTGAGCCCAGGGCGGTGGCAGTGACGCGCACAAGGGCGCCATGGGCGAGGTCGACGTCGACCATCCAGCTGGGAAGATTGCCCCAGCCGATGCCGGCCCGGATCAGTGCCAGCTTGGTCGCGAGATCGCTGACACGCCAGGTGCCGGGTGACAGCACGCCGAAATCCAGCCCTTCGCTCACCGGCGAGGGATCGCTGACGACGATCTGTAGGTGGTCGGACAGGTCGACCGCCGACCAACCGGCTGCGGGCGGCGCCGCGAGCGGGTGATGGGCAGCACACACGGCGACGAAGGGCTGCGCCGGGCCAAGGCACTCGGCTTCGACGAGGCTGTCGCGCTGGGTATCGGTGGTGATGGCGAGCGTGCAGTGCCGGTTGATGAGCGCATGCAATGCCGCGCGCATCGGCAACGACTTCAGTGCGACGCCGACCGAAGGGTGCTCGGCCCTGAGGTCGAGAAGCGCGCCGGCCAGGATGCCGGCAGGGATGACCGGATCGACGGCTATTGCGAGCGAAAGCTCCAGCCCCTGCCCCTGCCCGCGCGCCCGGGCGCGCATGGCGTCGACCTTGATCAGGATCGCCCTGGCATCAGTGAGCAGCGCCTGCCCTTCGGCGGTCAATTCGGGCTTCCGGCCGGTGCGGGTGAACAGCGCCACGTTGAGCTCGGCTTCAAGGTTGCCGATGGCATGGCTGATCGCCGATTGCACCCGCGACAGCCGCGCAGCACCGGCGCGAAAGCTGCCACCTTCGACGACGGCAACGAAGGTTCGGATCTGGTCCAGCGTCAGATTGTCAAGCACAGTTCGATTTCTTCGATCAGTGGCTGCAGAACTATGGCAATTACCAAGATCAGTGTTCTGTCGCAACTTGTCGCTATCGAAGACAACCGAGGACACAACATGCATATCGACAAGGCCCTGATCTATGAAGCTCCCGGCGCCGACCCGACCATCGACCGAAGCGTGCTGGAGACGCCGGACGGCAGGATCACCATCATTGCCCTGGGCGATCCGATACAGGCACCGGCGGTGGCGCATGAGCTCGCCGCGCAGGGAGCCAAGCTGATCGAGCTGTGCGGCGGCATCTCGCCGGCGTGGCGCCCCAAGGTCTCGGCCGTCGTCGGACACGACGTCAAGGTGAGCTCGGTGACCTTTGGCATCGAATCCCTGCAGCCGGCGGCTGCCTACAATCAGGCCTTCATCGATGGCAAGCCGCCGCTGGCGGCCTTCATCATCCTGAAGCGGGATGCCGAACCGGAGCGTGACAGGTTCGTGACCAGTTTTCCGCCGCTCGACACGCATTTCATTGCCGTTCCGGATGGGGCAACGGCCGCCGAGGTTGCAGCACGGCTCGCCCGGGAAGGATTTGGCCTGATCGAGCTCTATGGCGGGTTTTCGACCGAGGACGTGGCCGAGATCATCCAGGCGGTGGGCGGGTTGGCCCCGGTAGGCGTGGGCAGTTTCGCGCTCGATGCGCTGCAGCCCGGGCAGCATGTGGCGGCCGGGCGCGCCGCATAGCACCCATGATCGGAGGCCACGGCCGCCGATTGCGTGCCATCACGCTTCATCTGCAGCGATGGCCCGGGCAAGTACGTCTCAAGCGTGATCACGCGACAGAATGTAACGTTGCCCCGGCTTTCACATTCGTGAAGACCCCAAGCATTGTGCGCCACAGCAATTCTTCCTAAACAGGCAGCGCATATCTCAAGGGGGCCAGATGCTTCGCCGACTCTACGACTGGACCTTGTCGCTCGCGGCAAGGAAATCCGCCGAATGGTGGCTGGCCTTCATCGCCTTCGTCGAAAGCTCGGTCTTCCTGGTACCGGCCGACGTGCTCTACTTGCCGATGGCGCTGTCGCGACCGGACAAGGCCTATCGTTACGCAATCATCGCCACCCTGGCCTCAGTGCTCGGCGGCATCGCCGGTTGGTATATCGGCCACTACGCCTTCGAGGCGGTGGCAAAGCCGGTGCTCGAGTTCTACGGCAAGTATGACGAGTTCGAAGCGCTCAAGGTCTCGTCGGGCGCCGGCATCATCCTGTTGATGCTGGTCACCTCAGGGCTGTCGCACCTGCCGCCGATCAAGGTGGTGACCATTCTCGCCGGCGTCGTCAGCTTCCCGCTTGGCTGGTTCATCGTCTCGGCGATCGTCGCCCGCGGCGCCCGCTTCCTGTTCCTGGCCTGGCTGCTGCGCACCTATGGCGAGCCGATCCGCGAATTCATCGAAAAGCGCCTCGGGCTGCTCGCCGGCCTCGCCGCCGCTGCCCTTATTTTGCTCTATCTTCTCGTCAGATACCTCCACTGAACGGCGAATGCCGGTAACAACAGCTGGGCACCCAAGAATGACCTCCCTCGCCTCTCCGACCGGCCGCAGCCAGACGCTGACCGCAATCTTCCTCACCGTCGCCATGGCAGCCGTCGTCGGCACAGCGCTCGGCTTCCAGCACATCGGCGGCTACCTGCCCTGCAAGCTCTGCCTCGAGCAGCGCACGCCCTATTATGTCGGAGTGCCGCTGATGGCGCTGGCGGCGCTGTCGTCGGCGCTGCACTGGCCGGCATGGATGACCCGCGCGCTCCTGGCCGTCGGTGGATTGCTGATGCTCTACGGGCTCTATCTCGGCGCCTACCATGCCGGCGTCGAATGGCGCTGGTGGGCCGGCCCGACCGATTGCGCGGCCGTCAGCGGCACGATCGACACCGGCGGCAAGGGCCTGCTCGACGTGCTCAACAACGTCGTGCCGCCACGTTGCGAGGATGCCGCCTTGCGCGTGCTCGGCCTGTCCTTCGCCGGCTGGAACGTTCTCGCCAGCGCTTTCCTGGCGGCGGTGGCGTTGCGTGGGGCTTTCAGGAAGGGGTAGCGCCTCGGGGGTCGCGATGCTTCGCCCCCTCTGTCCTGCCGGACATCTCCCCCAAAAAGGGGAGATCGGCCGTCATCAAGGCTCGAGCTCAACGTCCCAGTAGAGATAGTCCATCCAGCTTTCGTGCAGATGGTTGGGCGGAAACAGCCGGCCATTGTTGTGCAGGTCGTGCACCGTCGGCTGGAACGGCTTCTGCAGCGGCCACATCTTGGCCTGCGACGGCATCATGCCGCCCTTCCTGAGATTGCAGGGCGAGCAGGCCGCGACGACATTTTCCCACGTGGTCGCCCCGCCGCTGTGGCGAGGGATGACGTGGTCAAAGGTCAGATCCTCCGGGGTGCCGCAATATTGGCACTGGAAGCGGTCGCGCAGGAAGACGTTGAAACGGGTGAAGGCGGGATAGCGCGACGGCTTCACATAGTGCTTCAGGCTGACGACGCTGGGCAGCTTCATCGAAAAGGTCGGCGATGAGACGGCGTGCTCGTATTCGGCGACGATGTTGACGCGGTCGAGGAACACCGCCTTGATCGCGTCCTGCCAGGACCACAACGACAAGGGGTAGTAGCTGAGCGGACGATAATCCGCATTCAGCACTAGTGCTGGGAGCCCATCCGGAGACACGGCAACCGTCACTTCCTGCACCTCCTTGGTCCTCGAACCTAACGGCACGAATACTGTAAGCCCGAGGTGACAGGAATGTGAAGCGTCTGGCCGGTCACATAACCCGTCAAAAAACCGCGATTTTGCGGATTTACGCAGGATTTCCAGCCGGCGGCGCGCCATCGCGACCACGGGTCTCGCGATAATACGCCCAGAACAGCCTCGATGCGACCCCTCGCCACGGCGCCCATGATTCGGCAAGCCGAATCAGTGCCTTCTCACCGGGGCGCGGATCGATGCCCAGCGCATGGCCTACGGCCGATTGCAAGGCGACATCGCGGGCCGGAAAAATATCGGGATGGCCGGCGGCGAACAGCAGATACACCTCCGCCGTCCACGGGCCGATACCGGGAATTGCGATCATCGCCGCCATCGCTTCTTGGGCGTCGAGCCGGCAGAGGCCGTCGAGGTCGAGGCCGTCGGTCGCTGCCTGCGCCACCGCCAGAAGCGTGCGCTGCTTTGGCCGTGACAGGCCGGCCTCGCGGAACATGCCCTCACCGGCGGCAAGCAGGCCTTGCGGCGTCAGTGGATCGACCAGAGCTGTCAAGCGGCCGAAGATCGCCTTGGCACTTGCCGTCGACACCTGCTGCGAAACGATGATCGAGGCGAGGCTGGCAAAGCCCGGTTCGGTCAGCCTGAGCGGCACCTCGCCGGCCATGCCGCGAACCGCCAGCAGGCGCGGATCGATCGCGCATAACGCGTCGAGGCCGAAATTCACGTCGTCGAGATTGGAGATGCGGCGCATGCGTCACTTGTTAGGTTGCGGCAGGCAACGTAGCAATCGGCAAGGCACACCTTCAATCCGGCACCAGCAACGCTCATGACGGCTCCTGTCTTTCGCTTCGCGCCCAGTCCCAACGGCGAATTGCACCTCGGCCACGCGCTATCGGCGTTGACCAATGAAAGGATGGCGGCCAGTGCCGGCGGCCGGCTGCTGCTGCGCATCGAGGACATCGACGTAACTCGCTGCAATCCGGAGTTCGAGGCCAGCATCTTCCGCGACCTCGCCTGGCTGGGTGTCGCCTACGAGCGGCCGGTACGGCGCCAGTCGGACCATTTCGCCGAATACGAGGCAGCGCTCGAACGGCTGAAGAAGGACGAACTCGTCTATCCCGCCTTCATGAGCCGGGGCGAGATACGCGGCGCGATCATGGACCATGAGGCGTCGGGAGAAAGCTGGCCGCGCGATCCAGACGGAGCGCCGGTCTATCCCGGCGCAGACAAGCAGATGTCGCAGCGGGAGCGCCGGCGCCGCATCAATGCGGGCGCACCTTTTGCCTGGCGGCTCGATACCGCCGCAGCACTGGCGCGGCTGGACGGCCATTTGAGCTGGCGCGAATGGGCCGACGAGGCGATGGATGGCGTAGCGGAAATTGCCGCCGACCCGCTGCAATGGGGCGACGTGATCATCGCCCGACGGGAGATCCCGACGAGCTATCATCTGTCGGTGGTGCTCGACGACGCACTGCAGGGCGTGAGCCATGTCGTGCGCGGCAAGGACCTCTATTTCGCGACCTCGGTACAGCGCCTGCTGCAGCAGGTGCTCGGCCTGCCGCAGCCGGGCTATTTCCACCACCGGCTGATAACAGGTCCTGATGGACGAAAGCTGTCGAAAAGCCAACGCGACACCGGCCTCGCCGCATTGCGGGAGGCCGGTGAGACGCCAGAATCGGTCAAGGCGATGCTGGAGCGCCGTGCGTCCGATTGGCCGCACAAGGGACGCTCGAGTCCCTAAGAATCTGTGCCTCGTGCGTTCCGAAGATCGATGCCGATTTTCGAGCCGATGCACCAGGCCAATGCACTAAGGTTGTAGCATCCGGGCGATCGCCGCCTTGATCAGCGCAAGCACGCTGATGAAGATGAAGGCGCCGCCAAGCCCCCAGGCGGTCGCCAGTTGCAGGTCGCGCAGCGTGATGCCGTAGCTGTTGGCGACGAGCACCGCGCCGAAGAAGCCAGTGGTGAACAGCAGCATGTTGCCGGTCGGGCCGAAGCCGTCGTCCTTCATGATGGCGTCGAGTGCAGCACCAAAGAAGAAGGCCATGACGGCGACGAAGGCGACCGCCATCATCAACCAGCCCGGATCGAGATTCCACAGCATGCGCGGTCCTTTCAGAGGCCGACTGTGCAGTTCTCCCAGGCCCCCTCCCGGGCAAGCTTCTCCCAGATCAGGTCGTCAGATCAGGTCCGGTGAATCTATGGATCAATCGTTTCATTTTGATTGTCCTAATGTTCGGCATTAGAGCGATCCCGGTAAGATTCCTTCCGGAAGCGGCGTCCGGCGGCGCCAGGGGTATCCATGACATCTTCTCCAAAGCGGCTGATTCCGGCCACCTTCGTGCTGCTCTGGGCGACGGGCTTCATCGGCGCGCGCTACGCCATGCCTTGGGCGGAGCCGTTCACCTTCCTGGCCGTGCGCTTCGTCCTCGCCTTCCTGCTGCTCGGCGCAGTGATGCTGGCGCTCGGCTCCACCAGGCTCACGCGTCGGGCCGCCCTGCACTCCGTACTCATCGGCATGCTGCTGCATGGGGTCTATCTCGGCGGCGTGTTCTGGGCGATCCACCAGGGCTTGCCGGCGGGCCTGTCGGCGCTGATCGCCGGGCTGCAGCCGCTGGTCACCGCCGTACTTGCAGGAAAGCTGCTCGGCGAGGAGATCAAGCCCAAGCACTGGGTCGGGCTTGCCATTGGCTTCGTCGGCGTGGTGATCGTGCTTTCCCCCAAGCTCGGCGCGATCGGCGGCGGCGTGACCTGGCAGACGCTGACTGCGTCAGTGATCGCCATGGCCGGCATCAGTGCCGGCACCATCTGGCAGAAGCGCGTCGGCGCGGCCAGCGACCTGGTATCAGGTACATTCTGGCAATATGTCGGCGCTGCGATCCTGATGACCATCGCCTCCTTCGCCTTCGAACACCAGCAGGTGACGATCAATGGCGAGCTGATCTTCGCCATGGCCTGGCTGGTGTTCGTGCTGTCGATCGGCGCGATCTTCCTGTTGATGGTGATGATCCGCGACGGCGCCATGTCGAAGGTGGCATCGCTTTTCTACCTCGTGCCGGCGGTGACCGCTGTCCTTGCCTGGCTGCTGTTCGGCGAAGAACTGTCGGCGATCCAACTGGTTGGCATGGCGATCGCCACGCTCGGCGTCGGCCTGGCGACGGCTCAACCCGGCACGCGGGCGCGGGCTTCGAGATAGCGGCTGATCGCGGCATTGAGCTCGCCGCCGAGGATGAAGATCGCCGAGACGATGTAGAGGAAGACCACCGCGATCATGATCGAGGCGAGGCCGGCATAGGTGGTGACGTAGGACGAGAAGGTATCGAGATAGGCGGCGAAGATCGTCGAGCCGACAACCCAGGCGATGAGCGTGAAGACGATGCCGGGGATGATGCTGAGGAAGCGACGGCGGCCGGCCGGCAGCCACATGTGCACGGCAAACAGGCCGAAGACGATGACCGCCGAAGCGATGGTGAAGCGCCAGACGGTAATGGTGCCCATATAGGGCTGGATCCATTCGAACTTGGCTTCGAGGATGCGCGCGATGATCGGCGCGAACACCAGAAGCACCGAGATGGCGACAAAGCTGATCGTGGCGATGAGCACGAAGAAGATGCTCTGGATACGCCGGAACCAGAAGGTGCGGGTCTCGGTGATGCGGTAGGCACGGTTGAGCGAGGTACGCAGCGCCTCGACGCCGTTTGAGGCAAAGTAGGCGGCAAGCACGACGCCGTAGGTCAGAAGATCGGTGCGCGGCACGGTGAGAACATTGACCACCTCGCGGGCGATGGGGGCCGCGATCTGGTCGGGCCAGGTGTCGAAGACGAGATGCACGGCCGTTTCGGCGAACGCATCTGCGCCCAGAAAGCTGGCGAGCGTGGTGGCGAAGATCAGGAACGGGAACAGCGCCATCAGCGCCGAAATGGCGAGATGACTGGCCATCGCCCAACCGTCGTCATCATGGAAATGGCCGGCTGCGTCGAAGAGCACGCGCCTCGTGGCGACGATCTTGCGCATCAGCTCCAGTTTTCCGCTCCGTCCGTTGGGTCCTGGCCAACTACCTAGCGGCCGACAGTGACACGGCCAATCATGAATTGGCCAATTGTTTCGTGGCGGCGAATATGGGAAGGCTTTGCCCTCATTTGCAAGGCCGGGCAAAAACGAAGTGAACCCGATCAACGAGTTACGCACGATAATCGTGACCGGCGCGTCGTCGGGCATCGGCGCTCATTGCGCCCGCGCACTGAAGGCCGAGGGCTGGCGCGTGTTCGCCACGGCGCGCAAGACCGAGGATCTGGCGGCACTCGAGACCGACGGTCTCGAGGCGCTGTTCCTCGACTACGCCAAGCCGGAATCGATCGAGGCGTTGGTCGAAACCGTGCTTGAACGTACCGGCGGCAGGCTCGACGCGCTGTTCAACAATGGTGCGCACGCCCAGCCGGGCGCAGTCGAGGATCTGCCGATGGCGGCACTGCGGGACCAATTCGAGGCCAACTTCTTCGGCTGGCACGACCTGACACGGCGCGTCGTTCCGGTGATGCGTGCGCAGAACCACGGCCGCATCGTCAACTGCTCGTCGATCCTCGGCCTGACGCCGGTGCCGTTCCGCGGCGCCTACTCCGCCTCCAAGCATGCGCTGGAGGGGCTTATGCTTTGCATGCGTCAGGAACTCGCCGGCAGCGGCGTCCATGTCGCGATGATCGAGCCCGGCCCGATACGCTCGAAGATCGCCACCAACGGGCTCGACTGGTTCCTGCGCTACATCGACCACGAAAACTCGCCACACCACGTGGCCTATCGCGCCCAACTCGACAGGCTGTCCAGCGGCGGCTCGAAATCGCGGCTCAAGCTGGGACCGGAAGCGGTTCATGCGGTATTGCGACACGCCCTGCTGTCGCCCCGGCCGCGCCCGCATTATGTTGTCACGACGCCCGCGAGAATCGGCGTCGTGCTGAAGCGCCTGCTGCCTGCTTCGCTGCTTTACAGAATTCTGGCCCGCCAAGCCTGACCGGCCTACGACTGAACTGGAACCAATATGGCTACCGTCTTCAACATCCTCGCCGTCGTCTTCATGTTCGCCGTGGTGGTGGTCCTGATCCGCGGCCTGATCCACATGCTGCGCGGCGGCTCCGGCAACACCTCGAACAAGCTGATGCAGGCACGCGTGCTGCTGCAGGCAGTGGCGCTGGTGTTCATCCTGCTCACCCTTTATTTCACCCGTGACGGCTGAGCGGAGCGCGGAATGGTCAAGCTCAACAAGATCTACACCCGCACCGGCGACGATGGCACCACCGGCCTGGGCTCGGGCGAAAGGCGGCTGAAATCAGACCTGCGCGTCGAAGCCTATGGCGCCGTCGACGAGGCCAATGCCTGCATCGGCATGGCGCGGGTGCATACCGCGACGGAGAACCCCGACATCGACGCCATGCTTTACCGCATCCAGAACGACATGTTCGATCTCGGCGCGGACCTGTCGACCCCCGACACCGGCAAGGACCTTGGCTACGAGCCGCTGCGCATCATCGCCAGCCAGACCGCGCGTATCGAGGCCGACATCGACGTGCTGAACGCCGGTCTCGAGCCGCTGCGCTCGTTTGTGCTGAATGGCGGATCGGCGGCGGCAGCAGCGCTGCATCTGGCCCGCACGGTTGCCCGCCGCGCCGAGCGTGTGATGGTGGCCTTGGCGCAGGACCCCGGCGAACACGTCAACCGTGAGGGCATCCGCTACATCAACCGGGTTTCCGACCTGCTGTTCGTTGCCGCGCGTGTGGTCAATGACAACGGAAAAGCCGATGTGCTATGGGTTCCCGGCAAGAACCGCTGATTTGCTGATAAGGTTGCCGGGAGGGCGGAAGCGAGCCGCATGTTCATTCCGCTCTATGATTCCAATCACCTGCGCCACATCAGGCTGCAATATGTCACGCTCAGCCTGATCGCGATCAACGTCATCGTGTATCTCCTGACCACGGTCGGCGGCGAGGACTTTGCCACCGCTGCCGTGCTCGGGCTCGGCTACATCCCCTCCGTCGTGCACGATCTGGCGGAGCTGTCGCCGGATCTGATCATCATTCCGGAAAACTTGAGCTACGTCACCTATTCCTTCCTGCATGGCGACATCTTCCATCTCGGCGGCAACATGCTGTTCCTCTGGGTGTTCGGCGACAATGTCGAAGATGCGCTCGGGCATTTCCGCTTCCTGGTGTTCTACTTGCTCTGCGCGGTCGCCGGCGCTTTCCTGCACGGGCTGATCCTGCCGGATTCGCAGACGCCACTGATCGGCGCCTCGGGCGCCATCGCCGGCATCGTCGCCGCCTACCTGATCCTCTACCCCCGGGTGAAGGTGTGGGTGCTGGCCTTCGCCCGTATCCCGCTGCGCATTCCGGCCTGGATCCCACTGATCCTGTGGGTCGCCTTCCAGTTCCTGATGATCGCCATCGGCGGCGACGACGAGGTCAGTTGGGCGGCGCATGTCGGCGGCATCGTCGCCGGTGCCGTGATGGTGCTCGTCCTGCGCCGCCGCGAGGTGCCGCTGTTTGCCGATGCCGAAGAGGCGGTGCCGAGCCCTGACAAGGCCGAGGCGCCGGCCATGCCGGAGCCCGCTACGCCCGAGCCGCCGACAGCCCAGCCGACCACGCGCTGGGGCCGGCAATAGCGGTCACTGGCACAGCTTTTTTCAAACGATTTGAGCTTCAAGCAGATATTGACGCTAAGGTTAGCCGCAACTACGGTCCCGCCGCTTGCGGCAGCCCTCCCGCCACCAAAAGCGCGAGATCAAGTCTGTTTTTCCGCCCAATATGTCGGCAATCGACAATTGCGTGGGACCAAGCGCTGCTATAGCGCGCACAATATCGCTGTTCAGAGAGGTACCAGCCCATGAAAGTTCTCGTCCCGGTCAAGCGGGTTGTCGATGCGAACGTGAAGGTGCGCGTGAAATCGGACGGCTCGGGCGTCGAGCTCGCCAACGTCAAGATGGCGATGAACCCGTTCGACGAGATCGCGGTCGAAGAGGCCATCCGCCTCAAGGAAGCCGGCAAGGTCGAAGAGATCGTCGTGGTTTCGATCGGACCTGCGCAGGCCCAGGAAACGCTGCGCACCGCTCTCGCCATGGGCGCCGATCGCGCCATCCTGGTGAAGACCGACGAAGCCGTCGAGCCGCTCGGCGTCGCCAAGGTGCTGAAGGGTGTGGTCGAGGCTGAGACGCCGGGCCTGGTGCTGCTCGGCAAGCAGGCGATCGACGACGATTCGAACCAGACCGGCCAGATGCTGGCGGCCCTGCTGGGCTGGGCCCAGGGCACCTTCGCCTCGAAGATCGAGCTCGCCGGCGATCATGCCAACGTGACGCGCGAAGTCGATGGCGGCCTGCAGACGGTGTCGCTCAAGATGCCGGCGATCGTCACAGTCGACCTGCGCCTCAACCAGCCGCGCTATGCCTCGCTGCCCAACATCATGAAGGCCAAGAAGAAGCCGCTCGACGAGAAGTCGGCCGCCGACTTCGGTGCCGACATCACGCCGCGCCTCAAGGTGCTGAAGACCGAGGAGCCGGGCGGCCGCAAGGCAGGCATCAAGGTCAAGACCGCGGCTGAGCTCGTCGACAAGCTGCGCAACGAAGCCGGCGTGCTCTAAGCGAAGCGGAAAGGGATCAAAAACATGGCAATTCTCCTCATCGCCGAACACGACAACGCTTCGCTCTCCGACCAGACCGCCAAGGCGCTGTCGGCGGCCCAGAAGATCGGTTCCGACATCGACGTGCTGGTCGCCGGCAAGGGCGCCAAGGCAGCGGCCGATGCCGCCGCCAAGCTGAAGGGCGTGCGCAAGGTTCTGCTCGCTGAAAGCGAAGAACTGGCCGAACGCCTGGCCGAACCGACTGCGGCACTCGTCGTCGGCCTCGCCGGCAACTACGACACCATCGTCGCCGCTGCCACCTCGACCGGCAAGAACGTTGCTCCGCGCGTCGCTGCCCTGCTCGACGTCGCCCAGGTCTCGGAAATCATCGAGGTCGTCGCCCCGGACACCTTCAAGCGTCCGATCTATGCCGGCAACGCCATCCAGACGGTGCAGGCACCCGGGGCCAAGAAGGTGATCACCGTGCGCACTGCCTCGTTCCAGGCAGCCCCCGAGGGCGGTTCAGCCGCCGTCGAGGCGGTTGCTGCAGCCGCAAATCCCGGCCTGTCCTCCTTCGTCGAGAACAAGCTGTCGGAGAGCGATCGTCCGGAGCTGACCTCGGCCAAGATCATCATCTCGGGTGGCCGCGCGCTCGGTTCGTCGGAGAAGTTCCAGGAAGTCATCCTGCCCGTCGCCGACAAGCTCGGCGCCGCCGTCGGCGCCAGCCGTGCTGCGGTCGACGCCGGCTACGCTCCCAACGACTGGCAGGTCGGCCAGACCGGCAAGGTGGTCGCCCCCGATCTCTACATCGCCTGCGGCATCTCGGGTGCGATCCAGCACCTCGCCGGCATGAAGGACTCGAAGGTCATCGTCGCCATCAACAAGGACGAAGAGGCCCCGATCTTCCAGGTGGCCGACTATGGCATCGTCGGCGACCTGTTCACTGTCCTGCCCGAGCTCGAAAAGGCGCTTTGACGCCCGATCAGCTCAGGGATTAAAATGTGATGGCCGGGGTAGACGAGTGCTACCCCGGCCATTTAGTTTGCATTGCACAAAACTAAAAGAGCCTGCGACGGGATAGGTGTGATGACGGGTAAGATCGAGACGATCGGCATTGTCGGCGCTGGCCAGATGGGCGGCGGTATCGCACATGTTTCGGCACTCGCCGGCTACAGTGTGCTGCTCTACGACTTGTCGCCGGAGCGCATCGAAAAAGGCATCGCCACCATCAATGGCAATCTGGCGCGCCAGGTCGCTTCGGGCAAGCTCGAGGACCAGGCCCGCAAGGATGCGATGAACCGCATCTCGTCCGCACCCGCCATGGCCGACCTCGCCAGCGCCGATCTCGTCATCGAGGCGGCGACCGAAGACGAGACGATCAAGCGCAAGATCTATGCGCAGCTGTGTCCGCAGCTGAACCCGGAGGCGATCCTCGCCACCAACACCTCGTCGATCTCGATCACGCGGCTGGCCGCCCAGACCGATCGTCCCGAGCGCTTCATCGGTATCCACTTCATGAATCCGGTGCCGGTGATGAAGCTGGTCGAGCTGGTGCGCGGTATCGCCACCGAAGACAAGACTTTCGAATCCGCCAAGGCCTATGTCGCCAACCTCGACAAGACGGTGACGGTCTCGGAGGATTTCCCGGCTTTCATCGTCAACCGCATCCTTTTGCCGATGATCAACGAGGCGATCTACACGCTATATGAAGGCGTCGGCACCGTCGAAGCCATCGACACGGCAATGAAGCTCGGCGCCAATCACCCGATGGGGCCGCTGCAGCTCGCCGACTTCATCGGCCTCGACACCTGCCTGTCGATCATGCAGGTGCTCCACGACGGCTTGTCGGACTCGAAGTATCGCCCCTGCCCGCTGCTGGTGAAATATGTCGAAGCCGGCTGGCTCGGCCGCAAGACCGGACGCGGCTTCTACGACTATCGCGGCGAGCACCCGGTCCCGACACGCTGAGCGGCGTTCCGGCGGGCGCCTCGCCTGCCATGAACCTGCTGCCTCAGTTCGGACGTCCCTGATAATACCAGCTCGGCGTCCGTTCCGGCGGCATCGGCGCCAGTTCGACGCGGTTGCGGCCTGCGCCCTTGGCTTCGTAGAGATGCAGGTCGGCGACGCGGAACAGCTCCTCGAACAACACCGGCCGGTCGAACAGGGCGCCACCGACGCTGACCGTCAGCGTGTGGCGGTTGCCGCCGGGCCGGAAGGGTGCGTCGGCCACCGAACGGCGGATACGCTCGGCGATATCTGCGGCACTGAGCGGCGACGCGCCGGGCAGGAAGACGGCAAACTCCTCGCCGCCGAGACGGCCGAGCATGTCGTCTCCCCTCAGGCAGGGCTGGATCGCCGCGACGATGACGCGCAGTGCCTCATCGCCTTCGGCATGGCCGAAACGGTCGTTGACCATCTTGAAGTGATCGGCGTCGATGACGAGCAACGCGCCCATGGCGCGCTGGCGGCGCGCGATCTCGCGGGTAAGCACATTCTCGACGCGGGATGAGAACGCCCCCCTGTTGAGGCAGGCGGTCAGTGCGTCGGTCGAGGCGGCGACAACGAGCTTGTGGTTGACGACGGCCAGTTCGCGCAGCTTGAGCGTCAGGTAGAAAAACAGCGGTGCTGCCAAAAGTATCGGCACGAGCGTCGCTTCGATCAAGGCGAGACCGAGCATTTCCGAGCCGGCATTGCGAAACAGGGCAATCGTGACCACGAGCGAGACGGCGACACAACCGAGCGTTCCGAACACTGTCCAGCCCGCGAGTTGCAACCATGCCCTTGAAGACAGTTTCGTCAACGATGCCGGCAAATCTGACACCTCCTGGATCGTGAGCCGATTTTCGATCAGGCTGCATGAACAAGAGGTTAGCACAGGTCGTCAAATTCAAGCGATCGCTCACGATTGCTGTCGGACAGCCATGCGCACGTCGAAAGCTCAGCAAGACACAACAGCAGCGAGGTTCGTCGCCCTCCCTCTAGACGCGCTTGCCGTCGCTGCCGAAGAAATGCAGCTTTTCCCGCCGCGTAAAGATCGGCAATTGGTCGCCCGCCTGCACCTCGGTGCGGCCAGCGACGCGCACCACGATCTTGCCGCCGCCAGCCGCGCAATAGAGGAAACTCTCGGCGCCCACCGGCTCGACGCCCTCGACCCTGGCCATCAGCCGGAGGCCGTCACTGGATGCAGCACCATCGGCGCCGACTTCGCAATCCTCGGGGCGGAAGCCGATCGTCGCGGCGTTGCCTGCTATTTCGGGCAAAGTCACCGCATCTTCGAGCTGGCCGCCGCGCAGCGGCAGAAGGTTCATCGGCGGCGCGCCGATGAAGGAAGCGACGAAGGTCGATGCCGGCTTTTCATAGATGTCGAGCGGCGCGCCGAGCTGTTCGACCAGCCCGCCATTCATCACCACCAGAACGTCGGCCAGCGTCATCGCCTCGAGCTGGTCATGGGTGACATAGACCGAGGTGACGCCGAGCTGGCGCTGCAGGCTCTTGATCTCGACGCGCATCTGGCCGCGCAGCTTGGCGTCGAGGTTGCTGAGAGGCTCGTCGAACAGGAACACCTTGGGGTTGCGCACGATGGCGCGGCCCATGGCGACGCGCTGGCGCTGGCCGCCCGAGAGCTCACGCGGGCGACGTTCAAGCAGGTGCTCGAGTTCCAGCGTCTTGGCAGTGGTCCGCACGCGCTTGTCGACCTCGTCCTTCGGCATGCCGCGGTTGCGCAGGCCGTAGGCCATGTTGTCGTAGACCTTCATATGCGGGTAGAGCGCATAGTTCTGAAACACCATGGCGATGTCGCGCTCGGTCGGGCCGACGGCGTTGACCACCTTGCCGTCGATCGAGCAGGTGCCGGCCGAAATAGTTTCCAGCCCTGCAATCATGCGCAAAAGCGTGGACTTGCCGCAGCCCGAGGGGCCGACGAGCACGCACAAAGCCTTGTCGGGAATGGCGATGGAGACGCCCTTCACCGCTTCGACCCCGCCGGCATAGACCTTGCGTACGTCCTTGAGATCGACGGTTGCCATTATTTCTCCGTATCGACGAGGCCGCGGACGAACCAGCGCTGCATCAGCACAACGACCAGGATGGGCGGCACGATGGCCAGCATGGATGTGACCATCACCAGATGCCATTCGGTATCGGCATCGGCAAAGGAGATCATCTTTTTCAGTGCAATGACGATGGTGTTCATGTCGTTACGGTTGGTGACGAGCAGCGGCCAGAGATATTGCGTCCAGCCATAGATGAACAGGATGACGAACAACGCCGCGATATTGGTGCGCGACAGGGGCAGCAAGATATCCTTGAAGAAGCGCCAGGGGCCGGCGCCGTCGACGCGCGCGGCCTCGACCAGCTCACCCGGGATGGTGAGGAAGAACTGGCGGAACAGAAGCGTCGCGGTGGCGGACGCGATCAGTGGCAAAATCAGCCCAGTGTAGGTGTCGATCAGGCCGAGATCGACCATCACCTTGTAGGTCGGCAGGATCCGCACCTCGACCGGCAGCATAAGCGTGATGAAGATCAGCCAGAAAAACACCATGCGGAACGGAAAGCGGAAGAAGACGATGGCATAGGCCGACAGGATCGAGATGACGATCTTGCCGATGGCGATGCCGAGCGCAACGATGGTGGTGTTGACCAAAAGGGTTGCGACGCTGACCCCGCCGATGCGCCCGACGCCGCCGAACAGCGCCTCGTAATAATTCTCGACAAAACGGTCGCCGGGCAAAAGCGGTAGCGGCGGACGCAGGATCGTCTGCAGCGAATGGGTCGAGGCAACGAAGGTGTAGTAGATCGGGAACGCGACGATGACGATGCCGAGGATCAGGATGGCATGCGCGACGTAAATGCCGGCGATCGACTGGCCGATCATCAGCTTGTCGTGACCGCTCGCAGGCACAAGGGCTTTCGGCTCAGCCATAATGCACCTTCCTCTCGACATAGCGGAACTGGATGGCGGTGAGCGCGATCACGATGACCATCAGGATCACCGACTGTGCCGCCGAATCGCCGAGGATCAGATTGACGAAGCCGTCATTGTAGACCTTGTAGACCATCGTCTCGGTCGCCTTGCCCGGCCCGCCGCCCGTCACGGCATGGATGATGCCGAAAGTGTCGAAGAAGGCGTAGACGGTGTTCACCACCAGCAGGAAGAAGGTCGTCGGCGCCAGCAGCGGAAAGACGATGGTCCAGAAGCGCTTGTTTTCGCCGGCGCCGTCGATGGCCGCCGCCTCGATCAAAGTCTTGGGGATCGCCTGTAGGCCGGCGACGAAAAACAGGAAATTATAGCTGATCTGCTTCCACGACGCGGCAGCCACCACGAGCACCATCGCCTGCTCGCCATCGAGCAGCGGGTCCCAGTTGATGCCGAGCCAGCGCAGGCCATAGGCAAGCGAGCCGATCGAGGGGTTGAACAGGAACAGCCACAGCATGCCGGCAATGGCGGGTGCGACCGCATATGGCCAGATCATCAGCGTGCGGTAGAGCCCGCGGCTGCGCACCACCTTCTCGGCCATGACGGCGAGCAGCAATGCCGTCGCCATCGCCACCGCCGCGACCGAGATCGAGAAGATCGCAGTCACCTGGATCGAGTTGAGGTAGTTGGGGTCCGACAGGACCTTCTTGAAATTGTCGAACCAGACGAATTTCGACGACAGCCCGAACGGGTCCTCGCGCAGCATCGACTGGCGCAACGCCTGGCTGGCCGGCCAATAGAAGAAGATCAAGGTGATCGCCAGCTGCGGCGCCACCAGCAGGTAAGGCAGGATCTTGTTGGGAAAGACGACGCGTGGGGACAATGAGGGCCTCTGGTTACGCGTTTGTCAGAAATGGCCTGGCGCCGCATTCTTCGGCCCAGCGTTTGCGCTGCCCCTCACCCTTACCCTCTCTCCCCGTGAAGAACGGAAAGAGGGAGCGGGCCACCTTGCCGCTTGTCCCTTCTCCCCGTCATAAGGGGAGAAGGTGCCGGCGGGCGGATGAGCGGCAGCGCTACGATGGCATCAAGCGGGCGTCAGTTGCCGATCGCTTCCTGGATCGCCTTGTTGCCGCGCGTGACAGCGTTGTCGAGCGCCTGCTGGGCGGTCTGCTGGCCGGCGAGCATCTTTTCGAACTCTTCGTTCTCGATGTCGCGGACCTGCGGCAAGTTGATGAGGCGCACGCCCTTCGAGTTTTCGGTCGGGGCCTTGCCCATCATCTGGGTGATCGGAATCTCTCGGCCCGGGTTCTTGTCATAGAAGCCGGACTTCTTGGTTTCTTCATAGGCAGCAATGGTGACCGGCAGGTAGCCGGACACCTGGTGCAGGCGGGCCTGAATCGGCGTCTGCGACAGGAAGGTGAAGAAGGCTGCGACGCCCTTGTACTCTTCGTCCGATTTGTCGCCAAAGACCCAGAGGCTGGCGCCTCCCGGGATGGTGTTCTGCGGTGTGCCTTCGAGATCAGGATAGTAGGGCAACTGGCCGAGGCCATAGTTCATGCCCGACTTGATGACGTCGCCCAAGCCGCCCGAGGACTCGGTGAAAAGGCCGCATTCGCCGGCGAGGAAAAGCTGTTTGGCCTCGGAAGTGCGACCGCCATACTTGAAGGTGCCGTCCTTGGCGAGGTCGGCGATTGCCTGGAAGTGCTTGACGAAGGGCTCCGAATTGAACTTCAGCTCGACGTCTGTCCCGGCAAGGCCGTTTTCGTTGGTGCCGTACTGGAGGTTGTTCCAGGCGGCGAAATTCTCCAGGCCGATCCAGGTCAGCCAGGTCGAGGTGTAGCCGCAATTCGCAGCGCCGCTGGTCTTGATCTTCTTGGCGGCTTCGAAGACTTCCGGCCAAGTCTTGGGCGGATTGTCGGCATCGAGACCGGCCTTCTGGAAGATGTCCTTGTTGTAGTAGAGGATCGGCGAGGACGAATTGTAGGGGAACGACAGCATCGTGCCATCCGGCTTCGAATAATAGGCGACAATACCGGGCAGGTACTGGCTCTTGTCGAAGGCCGCGCCACCCATGGAAAGGATATCGGCGACCGGCTTGACCGCGCCTTCGGCTCCCATCATGACGCCGGTGCCGACGTCGAAAACCTGGATGATGTGCGGCGACTGCTTGGCGCGGAAGGCGGCGATGCCGGCATTCAACGTTTCGGGATAGGTGCCTTTGAAAACCGGAACGATCTTGTAGTCGCTCTGGCTCTCGTTGAATTCCTTGGAAAGCTGCTCGACGACCTCGTTGTTCGCGCCGGTCATGGCATGCCACCATGAGATCTCGGTGACGGCGAAGGCGGAGGTGCTGGACAACAGCGTCATGGTGGCGGCAACTCCGGCCGCGAAGCCTAGGGTCTTCATTGTCTCGCTCCCGTTCTGGTTGGCGAAATGTTTAGTTCCGCTAGGACCAGTATTGTCGGATTATGACAGCGCCACAACAGTTTTGTAGCGATCGTATGAAGGTCGCATTTGGCGCGCTTCGATTTCGCTTTTTCCACAACCACATGACATGCTTTCGTTTTTCTAGAAAACGAAAACAAATTGCCGAGAATTGGACTCACCCCACCTGCCGACAACGCCGGCTAATGAACGGCTGGAAATGGAATGGACATGCCGCGCGGCTTCCTTCGCGGATGAAAACCGCGAAGATGACGGCCTCGACAGTGCAATCTCAAATTGCAGCGGCGCAAAAGCAAACGTGTGTGGACACGCAAGGCCCTAATTGGCGAGCGCCGCCTCGACCAGCTTTTTGGCGTCGGGGCTGGCCCATTCGGCGGGGCCGTTCATGTTGGCAAGCAGGCAGCCTTCGCCGTCGATCAAAAGCGTGACCGGCAGGCCGAGCGCCAGCCCTCGCTTCTTCAGATCGTTGAACACGGCGAGCGTGTTGTCGCGGTAATGGCCAAGCGAGGAGATGCCGATCTCTTCGAGGAACTTCTGCGGCTTGGTGTCGTCGCCGGTGTCGACATTGATCGCCACGACCTCGAACTCCTCGCCGCCCATCTCGCGCTCCAGAGCATCGAGCGCCGGCATCTCGGCGCGGCACGGCGCGCACCAGGTGGCCCAGAGATTGACCAGCAACGTGCGACCGGCATGGTCGGCGATGGTCATCGGCTTGCCCTCGGGATCGTTGAAGGCAAGCGTCTTCAGCGACTGCGGCGGGTCGGCCGGCATCATCGCGGCGACATGGCCGACGGCGACGGCACCCACGGCTTTGGCCTTTTCTGCCTTCGCCGCGCACAGCTTGTCGTCGGGGCTTGCAGAACTGGTGTCGGCGGCGACCGTCGGCTGCGGCGTCTTGTTGCCAGGAAGGGTCGTGCTGACATATACCGCGACCGCGCCGGCGATCACGCCCGCAACGGCGGCAATCAGTATATGGCGTGGGGCTGGAAACATTTTTCTGCGGTCCGACATCTAATCAATTTTCTCCGGAGCCCGGGTATCACGATGAGCGACAAGAAGGCCAGCAACCAGATGTGGGGCGGACGTTTTGCCTCGGGCCCGGCTGCGATCATGGAAGCGATCAACGCCTCGATCGGCTTCGACAAGAAGCTGTATGCCCAGGACATCCGAGGGTCCGTCGCCCACTCCGAGATGCTGGCGGAAACGGGCATTATTTCGGCTGGCGATCAACAGAAAATCGCTCACGGCCTGAACACGATCCTGCGAGAAATCGAGGACGGCAAGTTCGCCTTCTCGACCCGGCTCGAAGACATCCACATGAATGTCGAGTCGCGCCTTGCCGAACTGATCGGCGCCTCCGCCGGACGCCTGCACACTGCACGCTCGCGCAACGACCAGGTGGCCGTCGACTTCCGGCTCTGGGTCAAGGACGAGTTCCATCGCGTCGCCGAGGCACTGAAGGGGCTGATCGCCGCCTTCCTCGAACGCGCCGAGCAGCATGCCTCTACCGTGATGCCCGGCTTCACCCATCTTCAGACGGCGCAGCCGGTGACCTTCGGCCATCACTGCATGGCCTATGTCGAGATGTTCGCCCGTGACCTCAGCCGCGTGCGCGACGCCATCGAACGCATGAACGAGAGCCCGCTGGGTGCGGCAGCGCTTGCCGGCACCGGCTTCCCCATCGACCGCTTCAAGACTGCCAAGGCCCTCGGCTTCCGCGAACCGACGCGCAACTCGCTCGACAGCGTGTCGGACCGCGACTACGCGCTGGAGTTCCTGTCGATCGCTGCGATCTGCGCCACCCACATGTCGCGCCTCGCCGAAGAGATCGTCATCTGGTCGACGCCGCAATTCGGCTTCGTGCGCCTGTCGGATTCGTTCTCGACCGGCTCGTCGATCATGCCGCAGAAGAAGAACCCCGACGCCGCCGAGCTGGTGCGCGCCAAGACCGGCCGCGTCAACGGCCACCTGATCGGCCTCTTGACCGTCATGAAGGGCCTGCCGCTGACCTATTCCAAGGACATGCAGGAAGACAAGGAAGCGGTGTTCGACGCCGCCGAGACGCTCGACCTGATGCTGGCCGCGATGACCGGCATGGTCGGCGACATGACGATCAACGAGCAGGCGATGAAGAAGGCCGCCGGCTCGGGCTACTCGACCGCCACCGACCTAGCCGACTGGCTGGTGCGGACGCTGGGCATGCCGTTCCGCGAGGCACACCACGTCACCGGCCGTGCCGTGGCGCTGGCCGAAAGCAAGAAGGTCGGGCTCGAAAAGCTGGCACTGGAAGACCTCAAGTCGATCCATGACGGCATCACCGACGACATCTTCTCCGTGCTGTCGGTGCAGAACTCGGTGAAGAGCCGCACGTCCTTCGGTGGAACAGCACCTGCAGAGGTCAAGAAGCAGGTTCGCTATTGGAAGAAACGGCTGGCAAAAGCGTGATCTAGCCGGGGTGCAAAGCCCAAGAATCTCCGCTACAAGCAGCGGGGAAATTTTCGCGGACGGATGGAACATGACCGCTGGCAGGATTCTGGTGACGCTCGGGCTGATTGCGGCGGTTGGCATGGCTTCCGCCTGCGGCCGCAAGGGCGACCTCGACACCCCCTATGAGGCTGCCGTGCAGGCGCAGAAGGATGCCCAGAAGGCCGGCCAGCCGGCTGGCCCGGCACCGGTAAAACCGGTCGAGGACAAGCCTTTCATCCTCGACCCGCTGCTCTGAGCCGCTGTTCATTTTCGAAAGCATGCTGCCGTGAACCATTTCGACTATCGTGACGGCGTCCTCCACGCCGAAGACGTGGCGCTGACCGATATCGCCGCTGCCGTCGGCACGCCGTTCTACTGCTACTCGACCGCGACGCTGACGCGTCATTTTCAGGTCTTCTCCAAGGCCTTCGCAGATCTCGATGCGCTGGTCTGCTATGCGCTCAAGGCCAACTCGAACCAGGCCGTGCTGAGGACGCTGGCAAAGCTCGGTGCTGGCGCCGACACGGTGTCGGAAGGCGAGATGCGGCGCGCGCTGGCCGCCGGCATCCCGGCCGGGAAGATCGTCTTTTCGGGCGTTGGCAAGACGGCGCGCGAAATGGACTTCGCGCTGCAGGCCGGCATCCTGTGCTTCAACGTCGAATCCGAGCCGGAGCTCGAGCTTCTGTCGGCACGCGCTGTTGCCAACGGCAAGACCGCACCAGTGTCGCTGCGCATCAACCCTGATGTCGACGCCAAGACGCACAAGAAGATCTCGACCGGGCTTGCCGAGAACAAGTTCGGCATCCCGCGTCAGCGGGCGCGCGAAGCCTATGCCCGCGCAGCAGCCCTGCCCGGCATCAAGGTCACCGGCATCGATATGCATATCGGCAGCCAGATCACCGAGCTGCAGCCTTTCGACGACGCCTTTGCGCTGATGGCCGAGCTGGTGGAAACGCTGAAGGCGGACGGCCATGAGATCGACCATGTCGACCTCGGCGGCGGCCTGGGCATTCCTTACAAGACCGACAACAACCCGCCGCCTTTGCCCGACGCCTATGCCCAGATCGTGCACAAGCGCGTCGGCAAGCTCGGCCTCAAGGTGATGTTCGAGCCGGGCCGGCTGATCGTCGGCAATGCCGGCATCCTGGTTTCGGAAGTCATCTTCGTGAAGGAAGGCGACGCCAAGAATTTCCTCATCGTCGATGCGGCGATGAACGACCTGATCAGGCCGACGCTTTACGATGCCTATCACGACATCCGCCCGGTGGTGCAGCCGGCAGCAAACGTGCCGCGCATGACCGTCGACATCGTCGGTCCCGTCTGCGAGACCGGCGACTACCTCGGCCTCGACCGCGACCTGCCCAGGCTGAAGGCCGGCGACCTGATTGCCGTCGGCACGGCCGGCGCTTATGGCGCGGTTCAGGCAGGCACCTACAACACGCGGCTGCTGGTGCCCGAAGTTCTGGTCGACGGCGACCGTTTCCATGTCGTCCGCCAGCGCCGGACCTATGAAGAGCTGATCGGCCTCGATTCCGTGCCCGACTGGCTCGCCTGACGGCGCACCAGATTGTCAGGGTGAGCAGGGAATTCTACGGCGTTCCTTACGCCTGCCCCGGAAGTGCTGTGCGTTGAGCTTCACGATTACGTTGGTCGCCTCGCCTTCGCCGCGATTGATGGTATTCTCCCAGAGGCAGGGTGGCTGCATCCCGCGCCGCCCAAGCGGAAGGGCCGATGACGGAACCGACACGACCAGCGCTGCATCGTAGCATTGCCGCCGGCCTGGGCAGGACGCGCCTGGCCATCGCCACGGCGATGATCGTCGAGCGCGGCTGGCCGCTGGTGTTGCCGCTGATCGTTATTGCCAGCCTGTTCGTCAGTCTGTCCTGGCTCGGCCTGTTCCGGCTCCTGCCCGACATGGCGCGACTGGGGCTGGCCGTGACCTTCGTCGCAGCCGCGTTGGCCTCGCTCTATCCGCTGCGCTTTTTCCGCCTGCCGAGCTGGGCTGAGATCGACAGCCGTCTCGAACGCGCCAACCAGCTGCTGCACACGCCGGTGCAGGTCCAGACCGACAAGCCGTCGGGCAAGCCGGACAGCTTTGCCGACGCCTTGTGGCGCGAGCACCAGAAGCGCATGGCCGAACGGCTTGGCACGCTGGGCGGCGACCTGCCCCGGACGCAAGTACCCGAACGCGACCCATGGGCACTTCGCGCCGCCGCTGCCCTGTTGTTCGTTTGCGCCTTCGCATTTTCCTTCGGCCCGACCGGCGGCCGGCTGGGCGACGCCTTCCGGGCGCATGCGGCGCACGACACTGTGCCGCCGCGCATCGACGCCTGGGTGACGCCGCCGACATATACGGGCAAGGCACCGATCTTCCTGACCGCCGATGCAAGCAGGGACGTTCCTGTCATCAACGTGCCCGAGGGCAGCGAACTGTCGCTACGCGTCACCGGCGGCTCGGGCGACGAAACGCTCGCCTTCACCGATGCCGCAGGCACAGTGCGCGACATCGTACCCAATGGCGTCAACACCGACGCAGCAACGCCTGTCGCGACAGGCCCGGTTGCCACGGTCAGGCAGTTTGCCGAAAAGCTCACCGCCCAGGGTAAGCTCACGCTGAAATCCGGCGACGACGAGCTCGACAGCTGGGCCTTCACCGTCATTCCCGACAGCGCGCCGAAAATCAGCTTCGTCGGTGAGCCCAAACGCGCCGTCAACGGCACGCTGGAACTGACCTACAATATCGAGGACGACTATGGCGCGGCCTCGGCCAAGGCCGAATTCGCCCTTGCCGACGCGCAGCCGCTGGATGCACGCCCGCTCTATGGCCCGCCCGAAATGCCGCTTTCCCTGCCCCGCCGTGGTGCGACCAAAAAGCCGGTGAAGGCGACGCGCGACCTGACAGAGCATGTCTGGGCTGGTGCTTCGGTGAAGCTCACCTTGCATGCTAGCGACGATGCCGGCCAAGAAGCCAAGAGCGAAACCAAGACGATCATCCTGCCGGAAAAACCGTTCACCAACCCGCTCGCCCGGGCGGTGATCGAACAGCGGCGCCTGCTGGCGCTCGACGCCAACGCCAAGCGGCGCGTGCTTGATCTGATGGACGCGATCACACTGCGTCCCGAGGACACGATCGACAATCTCTCGCACTACCTGGCGCTGATGAGCGCCCGCTCACGGCTCAAGATGGCCAGCTCTGACGACCAACTGCGCGAGGTGGTCACCTATCTCTGGCAGGTGGCGCTCGGCATCGAGGACGGCGACCTGTCGGCGGCGGAAAAGCGCCTGCGCCAGGCCCAGCAGGCCTTGCAGGACGCGCTCGAACGCGGCGCCAGCGACGAAGAAATCGACAAGCTGATGGCCGAGCTGCGCGAGGCGATGAACGACTTCCTGCGCGAGTTCGCCGAACGCAACCAGCAGAACAAGACCGCGCAGGACCAGACGCCGGCCCAGGAGTTGCGCCAGAGCGACCTGCAGCGCATGCTCGACCAGATCGAGAACCTCGCCAAGTCGGGCAACCGCGACCAGGCGCGCGAGTTGCTGTCGCAGTTGCAGGACATGATGAACAACCTGCAGGCCGGCAAACGGCAGCAGGGTCAGCAGGGCCAGCAGAATTCCGAGATGCGCCAGCAGATGGACAAGCTCGGCGAGATCATGCGGCGCCAGCAGGAGATGATGAACGAGACCTTCCGCATGGACCAGATGCAGCGTGGCCAAGGCGAGCAGAGCGATCCCTTCGGCGAGAACGGCGAGCCCGGCCAGCAGCAGCAACAGGGCGAGCAAGGCCAGCAAAACAAGGGCCAGCAGGGCCGGCCGATGACGCCGCAGGAATTTGCCGACGCGATGAAGCAGCTGCAGCAGGGCCAAGGGCAGCTGGAAAAGGACCTCGAAGCGCTGATGAAGGGGCTCGAGGGCCTCGGCATCAAGCCGGGCGAAGGTTTTGGCGACGCCGGGGAATCGATGAACCAGGCCGAGGGTTCACTCGGCAAGGGCGAAAGCGAACGCGCCGTCGGCCACCAGGGCCGCGCGCTGGAAGCGCTGCGCAAGGGCGCCCAGGACATGATGCAGCAGATGCAGGCCATGCAGGGCGACCAGGGCGGCAGCGGCGAAGGCGGCCGCCAGCAGAATGCCGACCGCGACCCGCTCGGCCGGCCCCGCGCCACCACCGGTCCCGACTTCGGCGACTCGACCAAGGTGCCCGACGAGATCGACGTGCAGCGCGCCCGCCAGATCCTCGACGCCATCCGCAAGCGCCTGGGCAATGCGCTCAGCCCCGAACTGGAGCGGAGTTATCTCGAACGCTTGCTGGAGCTGCGGTAGCCGCGAGCTCACTACGTTTGTTCCTCCTGTACCGACGCACTCCGCCCCACCCCTCTCTGTCCTGCCGGACATCTCCCCCGCAAGGGGGGAGGTTAGTCTCGTCACCGGCACTGCTCATCCTGTCACGTGGTAGCAACGGGCCGTGTGGCTGGTGGTTGGCGGTGGGGGTCGATGACGGCATGATCTCCCCCCTTGCGGGGGAGATCCGGCGGGACAGAGAGGGGTGCGAGAGGCGCGAGTTCGAAGGCGTAATGCTCAAATCGCTCACGCCTTGGCGCCGCACACCCAGCCTCAGCCGGGAACCATGCCCGCCTCCTGCGCCATCGCAAAATCCTTCTGGCTGGCGCGCTGGAAGGCGGGGCGTGCTGCCAAGCGCTCGACATAGTCCAGGAACACCGGCTTCTCGGGCAGCGTCTTCAGCACACGGATGCCGAAATTGATGCCGCCGCCGATCTGGGTGTCAGCTGCGGTGAAGCGGTCGCCTGCGATGTAGGGGCGCGAGGACAGCGTCCTTTCGAGATTGTCGACCATCTCGCTGAACGAGCCGTAGGAATAGCCGCTGCCCATGAATTCGTGACCATACGCCTTGGCCGCCAGCACTGGGTCGAACACCGAATCGGCATAGACGAGCCAGGTCAGGTAAGGCGCGCGCAGCTTGTCGCCTATGGCAGGTGCAAGGCCGGCTTCGGGGAAGACATCACAGAGATAGGTGCAGATTGCCGCCCGCTCGGTGACCAGGATGCCATCGTGGATGATCGCCGGTACCTTCTTGTTGGGCTGGATCGAACGATACTCTTCCGGCACCCCGCCAGGTGCGCGGATATCGACCTTCTCGACCGTGTAGGGGGTGCCGAGTTCCTCAAGCAGCCAAAGCACGTTGGACGCGCGCGACCAGGGCGCGTGGTAAAAGGTGATCATAACTTCCTCCTCATTTCAGAATGCCGCCTGCATAACATTGGTCTCCTGACAGCCTTTTGTCAGGAAGCATGGCAGGATACGGCTTGTTCCCAGCGATCAGCGCCGCTGATGGAAAGCCTCGCGGATGGCGTCGGCCATGGCGTCGACGGCTTCGCTGTTGGCGCGCGGATTGCGATGCATGACGACCCTGGTCGTGTCGATCGCCCCGAATCCTTCGGCCTCCGTCAGCTCGCGGCAATCCGGTGGAATGTTGCTGCGGGCCATCGGCGCCAGCGCCAGTCCGGCGGTGACGGCAAGGGAGAGGCCGTTGGTGGTATCGCTGGTGTAGGCGAAACGGTAATCGATGCCGCGCTGCTCGAGTGAGCGAAGCGCATACTCCCGCGACCAGCCGTGGCGGGTGTACATGGCAACCGGCAGCGGCCGCTCCAGATGCAGCTGGTGGTGAATGGAGGTCACCCAGACCGTCGGGTCATTCATCAGGACTTCGGCGCCCGATGGAAATTGCCACTCGAAGACCACGGCAAGATCAAGTTCGCCGGCCGCGAGCGAAGCCAGTTGGGAGACCGAATAGCCGAACCGCACCGTCACCTCCACCTTCGAATGGCGCTTGGCAAAGGCACCCAGGGCACGCGACAGAACAGGCTGGCCATATTCCTCTGGGATGCCAATGCGGACCGGTCCGCCAAGCGGCGCCGCGCGCATCGACGACGCCGTTTCATCGAGCAGGGCAACGATGCGGCGCGCATTTCCGACGAGCTCGGTGCCGCGTTCGGTCAGGGCGACGCCGCGCGCGCCGCGCGTGAACAGCACCTCGCCGACGACCTCCTCGAGGCGCTTGATCTGCATGCTGACCGCGGACTGGGTGCGCCCGACACCTTCGGCCGCGCGGGTGAAATTGCCGCTCTCGGCAACCGCGAGGAAGGTGCGCAGCAGGTCGCTGTCGAGGCGTGCGGTCATGAAAACGTTTTCAGCCATAAGAAATTCTAATGGCTGCCATCATTCCAATTCGTTTGCATTGTGTCAAACGGCGGGGAATAGTCCCGCTACCCATTGGAAGGTGGTCGCAAGAGATGCGGCTGCGGACTGGTAATACCGTCCTCACTTTCACCCGCCGCAATCTTGCCGGCGGGTATTTTTTTGGGGCAGCTGTGCGCCAGTCGCTGTCGCCGCTGGCCCAACAGGAGGCGCCGACAAGCGCTCTCGTTCCGCCCGATCTCAAGGTACAAATATCGGGACGACCTCTTAGCCAGGCACTCCTGCACCATGCACAACAGAACGCTTCTCGGCATCCTCTGCCTTTGCCTGGGCGTGCTGGTGTTTTCGATCCAGGACGCGCTGATCAAGGCCGTGGCCGGCACCTATCCGGTCAGCGAAGCGCTGCTGATCCGCGCCGTGGTGGCGTTGCCGATCCTGCTCCTGCTGGTGCATCGCGATGTCGGGCTTCCGGCACTCGCCTCGCCCAACTGGCGCTTCCTCGCAACGCGCTCGACGATCCTGTTCGTGTCTTACTGCGCCTACTACCTGGCGATACCGGCGCTGCCGATCGCCGATGCGGCGGCGCTCTTCTTCCTGACGCCATTGCTGATCATGACCATGGCCGGTCCCTATCTCGGCGAACCGGTGCCGTGGCAGAGCCTTGCCGCCGGCACGGTCGGGCTTTTCGGTGTGGTCATCATGGTCAATCCCGGCGCCGGCATCTTCGAATGGGCGGCCTTGCTGTCGCTCGCCTCGGCGTTTCTCTACAGCTTCTCGCAGCTGATGGCGCGCAAGGTCGGCGTGACGGAAAGTGCGACGACAATGGCCTTCTACCAGAACGCCGCCTATCTCTTCGGCGCCGTGCTGATCACCACGATCTTCTCGGCCGCCGGCTTCCAGCAGACAGGCCATCCCAGCCTCGATTTTTTGATGCGGCCATGGATCTGGCCGAGCCTGCGCGACTTCCTGATGATGGGCGCCTGCGGCATCATTGCCGCTGTCGGCATGGTGCTGCTTGGCCAAGCCTATCGGCTGACGCCCGCCAACAAGGCGGCGACTTTCGAATACACCGGGCTGTTGTGGGCACCGCTGTGGGGCTTCCTGTTATTCGCCGAGGTGCCCGGAACCGGCACGGTGATCGGCGCGCTGCTGATCGTCGGCGCCGGTATATTCGCGCTGAATGTCGGGACGCGGACGCCTCAGGCGGCGCCGGCGAGCGCCACTGCCGACTGAGCAGCCAGCGCCCGCGAAACGCGGTCACGAATGTCGTTGAGCGTGAACGGCTTCTGCACCACATCGATGATGATGGCGTCGAGTTCCTCTGCGCGCTCGCGCTGGTCGGCATAGCCGGTCATCAGCAGGATCGGCAGCCCGGGATAGGCGCGTGCTGCATTCTGCGCCATCTCGATGCCGTCCATCTCCGGCATGCGGATGTCGGTGACGATCAGGTCGTACCCGCCGCGCTCTGCGTGAATGGAGTCGAGCCCTTCGGCGCCATCGCAAGCGACGTCGACCTTGTGGCCGGCGCGTTCGAGCGCGCGGGCTGCGAGAGTGCGGACGGACTCATCGTCCTCAACGATCAGAAGTTTTGCCATGGCGGCGATATTTGCCGCGACTGGTTGACGATTCCTGAATGCCGCAAAATTTGTGATTAGCGGCTGATCAGTCTTCGCCCTTGACCACTCCGACGAAGGGCAGTTCGCGGAAGGCGTGCGCCACATCCATGCCATAGCCGACGACGAAATAGTCGGGACAGTCGAAGCCGACATAATCGGCATTGAGGTCGGTCTTGCGGCGCATGCGCTTGTCGAGCAGCACAGCGATCGAGCAGCTCTTGGCGCCGCGCGACATCATCAGCTCGCGGGTGAACTTCAGCGTCTTGCCCGATTCGAGAATGTCGTCGATCAGCAGGACGTCGCGGCCGGCAACCTCGTTGTCGATGTCACGCAGCACGCGGACCTCGCCGCTCGTGGTGCCGGCACCATAGCTTGAAATGAAGATGAACTCGACCTCCGGCGACAGGCCGACGTCGTGCATGGCGCGGATCAGGTCGGCGGCGAAGATGAACGAACCCTTCAGCACCGAGATGACCAAAAGGTCAGTGTAGTCGTGCGCCGCGATATCCTTGGCGAGTTCGAGATTGCGCCGTGCGATCGCCGAGGCGGAGAACAGCACTTCGATTTCCTTGTCGCGCACAACAGGCATGACAGCATCCTATTCCGAGAAAGCGACCCTGACGGTCTTTACCCCGTTCATAGGCACGTCGAGCCGGCTCGAAAAGTCCCATCTTGCGCCGGCTGCCACCGGAACCGTGCCTGTCCCCAGCCTGTAACGCAGGACTTTACCGTCTTCGCCGGTGACGGCGATGACGATCGGCGGCAGCGATACCGCCCTGTTTCCGTCGTTGAAAGCGGTGCCGTCGACGAGCAGAAGCGGCTTTCGGCCGGAGCTGTCGATGCGCGAAACGACGTCGGCGAGGCGCAGCTTCGGCGCCTGCCATGACAGCGGAAACGCCGCAGCATGCAGCACCTGGTGTCCGCCGGCGACCCAAAACGCCATTGCCACCAAGGAGATACAGGAGAGCCAGAAGATCGGCCCGCCGCGCGTCGGCCGGGCGTCCAGCCGCGAATGCGCTGGCCTGAGCATCTCCATTCCGCCCCGATTGGCTGGCTGAGTGGCGAGGACAGGCTGGACGGCGGATGATTCGTTTCGGCGATCGGCGCGAGCCACGACTTCGAAATCGGCGTCGACAATGTCCAAGGCAGGCGCGCGCTGGGGTTGGGCGGATGTGTCGCGGCCGTCATCGGTCATGATTTCGCCGGAAACCGGGCGTGCTTTCCGCTGCTCAGCCATCAGACCCCTTAGACATTCTGCCGAGAGGGGGTAAACGGAAATGGTTAATGCTTCGCCACCGAGGTGCTTCGGCGCCCCATTCCGGACGGAAATTAACCGTCTCTTAACCATGCGGACCCATGGTCGTTTCGTAGAAACGGGCAGCCAGGGTCCCGATGAATCTCCGTGGATTCGCAAGTTCCCAGGGTTTCGTAAGTTCCCAATGTTTCGCAAGTTCAAGGTCTGCAGCACGTGATCCGCTTCGAGAATGTCGGCCTCAGATACGGGATGGGACCGGAGATCCTGCGTGACATCTCCTTCCACATCCCCGAGCGCTCGTTCCAGTTCCTGAGCGGGCCGTCGGGCGCGGGCAAGACCACCCTGCTGCGGCTGCTGTTTTTGTCGCTCAAGCCGACGCGTGGCCTGATCAGCGTCTTCGGCAAGGACCGTTCGCGCATCTCGCGCACCGAGCTGCCGCTGATGCGCCGGCGTATTGGCGTGGTGTTCCAGGATTTCCGCCTGCTCGACCACATGACCACCTACGAGAACGTGGCGTTGCCGCTGCGCGTGCGCGGGCGCGAAGAGGCAAGCTACCGCACCGACGTCACCGAACTGCTCAAATGGGTCGGCCTCGGCGAGCGCATGCATGTGCTGCCGCCGGTGCTTTCGGGCGGCGAAAAGCAGCGCGCCGCGATCGCCCGCGCGCTGATCGAGCAGCCCGAGATCCTGCTGGCCGACGAGCCGACCGGCAATGTCGACCCGCCACTGGCGCGGCGCCTGCTCAGGCTGTTCATCGAGCTCAACCGGCTTGGCACCGCGGTGGTGATCGCAACCCACGATCTCGGCCTGATGGACCAGGTCGATGCTCGGCGCATGATTCTCGCCGGCGGAAGGCTCGACATCTATGACTGAGGCCCAAGCCGACAGCAGCACACACCACGAGGAATTCGAGGACGAATTCGAGGATGCGCCGCTCCAACAGCCGGCGCCAAGGCTGCAGCGCAAGACCGCCCCCATCGTGCCGTCACAGAACATCGCCGGCCGCGCGCTGGTGCTGGTCATCGCCATCATGACGTTCTTGTCGTGCCTGACGCTGGGTGCGGTCACGCTGGTGCGCGACACCGCCTCGGTGTGGGAAAACCAGATCGCCCGCGAGGCGACGATCCAGATCAAGCCCGCCGAAGGGCTGGACATGGAGGCGGCACTGGAGACGGCCGCACGCATCGCCGGCGAATTCGCCGGCGTCAGCGGCACCAAGATCGTCGATCGCGCCGCTACCGCGCGGCTGCTCGAACCGTGGCTCGGCTCGGGATTGAACATCGACGAGCTGCCGGTGCCGCGGCTGGTGATCGTCACCATCGACCAGAGCAGCCCGCCCGATTTCGGCGCGATGCGCCAGGCGATCAGCCCCAAGGTGCCAACCGCCACGCTCGACGATCACCGCACCTGGGTCGACCGGCTGGTGGCGATGGCGCGCACGACGGTCACCATCGGCACCGGCGTGCTGGTGCTGATGCTGGCAGCGACTGTGCTGTCTGTGGTGTTTGCGACGCGCGGCGCCATGGCCGGCAACGGCCACATCATCGAGGTGCTGCATTTCGTCGGCGCCGAGGCCAATTTCATCGCCAGCGAGTTCCGCCGTCACTTCCTGCTCACCGGCATGACGGGTGCGGCCGCCGGTGGCGTTGCCGCTGTGGTGGTCTTCATCATCTTTTCGTGGTGGTCGTCGCTCAATCTCGCGACGCCGGAAGCCGACCAGGCAACCGCCCTGTTCGGCAACTTCGCCATCGGCCTGAACGGTTATCTCGGCGTCGCCGTGATCGTCGCTGTCATTGGCGCATTGACTGCCGCGACATCACATTTCACCGTCGTCAGCTATCTCGGCGACATCGACGTGCAGCATCCGGAAAGGATGTGATCACCGATGATGTCACTTTGTTGCAGAATGTGCTTAGATAGGCGCTGCAAAAGCCGCAATCCCTGCTTAACCATGGCTTCGTGATGGGTCAGAACGCGCTCGCCGCATCGGGGACGGTTTCCGGATCGAAAATCTACCCGGCCGGGCTCAAGCCGCGCCGGAGAAGTGTTTTTTTGCGCCGCATTTTGTTCATCCTCGTCGCAGCGGCCTTCATCTTCACCGGTGGCTTCGCGCTGTTTGCAACGCATGTCAGTCGACTGACCACGCCGGCCAACCCTGCCAAGGCCGACGCCATCATCGTTTTGACCGGCGGCCAGTCGCGGCTGGATGCGGCACTAGACCTGCTCAAGGCCGGCAAGGGCGAACGCCTGCTGATCAGCGGCGTCCATCCCTCGGCAACGCGCCGCCAGCTGCAGCTGGCGACGCGCAGCGACAAGTCGCTGTTCAACCGTGTCGACATCGACCGCGCCGCGCTCGACACCATCGGTAATGCCGAGGAAAGCGCCAAGTGGGTCGAAAGCCACGACTATGCCCGTGTCATCCTCGTCACCAACAACTACCACATGCCGCGCAGCATGCTGGAAATGGGCCGGCTTTTGCGCAAGGCCAGCCTGGACCCCTACCCGGTCGTCAACTCCAAGCTTGGCGAAGGCCGCTGGCTGACCAAGCCCGAAGCGTTCCGCGTGCTGTTCACCGAATACAACAAGTACCTGCTGGCGCTCGCGCGCGGCATCGTGCCGGTCAAGCCGACCTCGGACGGCATGGTCGTGGTGCAGGCCGCCGCCGAATAGGCACTCTGCCACGCAAAAGCTCATTCCAAGACGAAGCGGCGTTTTCCTTTTTGGACGGCTTGGTGTAACCAACGGCGAAATCCCGTCCTCAGGCGCCCCTCACCAATGCTCCATATCCGCTCGCTGGCATTCAACTTCGTCTTCTATGTCAGCCTGATCGCCCAGATGATCTTCTGGACGCCCTACTATTTCCTGTCGCCACGCCACCGCGCCTGGCTGGTGCCCAAATTCTGGGCGCGTTCGAGCCTGTGGCTGCAGGAAAAGATCGCTGGCACGAAGAGCGAGGTCACGGGGCTCGAAAACCTGCCTGCGGGTTCGTTCATCCTGGCGCCCAAGCACCAGTCGTTCTGGGACGCCATCGCCTTTTTCCCCTACTTGCGCGACCCGCTCTACATCCTCAAGCGCGAGCTGATGTGGATCCCGTTCTTCGGCTGGTACATCGCCAAGATGAAGATGATCCCGGTCAACCGTGGCAAGCGCTCGGCAGCCCTGAAGGCCGTTGTCGTGGCAACCCGCCGGGAAATGCAGAACGACCGCCAACTGATCATCTATCCCGAGGGCACCCGCCGCGCGCCCGGCGACGAGCCGGCCTACAAGTGGGGCATCGCCGAACTTTATGCGGCGCTCAACATGCCCGTCGTGCCCGTCGCCCATGTCGCCGGCCTGTACTGGCCGCGTCGCAAGTTCCTGCGCTACCCCGGCACCATCAAGGCCCGTTTCCTGAAGCCGATTCCGGCGGGCCTTTCGCGCGAGGAATTCATGCAGCGCCTGATCTCGGAAACCGAGGCCGCCTGCGACGCGTTCCTGATCGAAGCGGCAACCTCGAAGAACCCGCCGCCGATGCCGCCGACGGCGGTAAAGCGGCTCAGGGAATTGGGCGTCGAGGTCGGCTAGCTGCCGGCCGCCAGCTCGCGCTTCATCCAGCTCGTATCGCCCCAGGTCGACAGCCAGATCATCATGGCTGTCGCCGCCGAGATCGCCCCATAGGCCAGCCTGTAAGGCACGCCCTTGGCGGACCTGCGCTGGCGCGCGACCTCAAGATGCTCGAGTTCCTCCTGCTGGATGTCGAGGATGGCGGCATGCAGCCGCTCGTCCCGACGTTCCAGGAAACGAAGCTGTTCTTCGAGATGGCGATGCACGGTGGCCTCCACCGCTTCCGTGCACAGCCAGACCATCTGCGGTCCAAGCACCGATGTAACCAATCCCAGCACATAGCCGCCAAGCGACCAGAACTTCATGACACGGCACGGCCGCGTGTCGCGTGTCGGCATGGCGTCGCGAAAGATCCTGGCGTGAAGGATCTCGTCGGCGCGCATTTTCTCCAGCTCCGGCTGGATCACCGGGAAGAACCGCCGGGCAACAGCGATTTGCGCGCCATAGATGTTGATCGCGGCGCGTTCGCCAGCGTGATTGACCTTGAGGATACGCTGGATCGTGATCTTGTCCGCGCTTGCAGGCAGCAGCATCGATGTCCCCCGACTACGATGCTCCCTTGATATCACTGATCCTTGATATGTGACACGAGGCTAGCCAGCGGCCATCCGCCGCTCGTGTTCAAGCAGCCAGCGCTTGCGCCAGAGGCCACCGCCATAGCCCGTCAGGTCGCCGCTGGCGCCGACCACCCTGTGGCACGGGATGACGATGGCGATCGGGTTGGCGCCGTTGGCGCGGCCGACCGCACGTATGGCTGCGGGGTTGCCGATCTCGGCGGCGAGGCCGGAATAAGTCACCGAGACGCCCGCAGCAATGCGGCGCAAGCCGTCCCAGACCTGACGTTCAAAGGACGTGCCCTGCGGTGCCAGCCGAGTTGCGAACTCCGCAGACGTGCCAGCGAAATAGGCGGAGAGTTCCGCCTCGATCTGATCGATCGGTGCGGCCCTGCCGAAGGCGATGGCCGAGCCGGTGACCGCCTGCAGCTTGCGCACCTCTGTCGCCAGCGCCTTTCGCTCGAGGAATTCGAGGATGTGCAGGGCATGCTGGTCCGCAATCGCGATCATCGGGCCGATGGGCGTCTCGATCCAGTCGGCCTTGAGCATGGTCTTGCCGCGCAGCTTGGCCGGCGCCTCGCCGAGCAGCCGGGTGACAGCCGCGCGAAATCCGCTGCCGGAATCGAAACCCGCCTCGACCTGGGCGTCGACGACGCTGTCACCTGACGTCAGCCTCTCTGCCGCTTGCCCCAACCGGCGCAGCCGCGCCATTTCGAGAAAGCTCATGCCGAAACGACGCTTGAAGGCGCGGCGCACTGTCGAGGCATCGAGGCCCATGGCGACGATATCGGCCTCCAGCCAGCGCCGTTCCGGCTCGCGTTCGAGTGCTTCGGCCAGCGCTGCGACCAGCGGCTCCGCTTCGCCCGAGCCCATCATCGGCCGGCAGCGCAAGCAGGGCCTGAAGCCGGCATGCAGGCATTCGGCGGTGGTGTCGAAGAACTGCACGTTCTCGCGCCTGGGCTTGCGCGCGGAGCAGGTCAGCCGGCAGAAGATGCCGGTCGTCCTGACGCCGACATAGGCAAAACCGTCATAGCCTGCATCGCGGGCGATCAGGGCATCATAAAGCGTGTCGTCATCGGGGCGTTGGAACAGCATGGCTGATCCTTAGCGCGTCTCCGCTCGGCGCGCCGCCGAAAAACGGGCGTTGATTTTGCCTCCTGACACAGAGCTATTTGCCGACCAGACGTGCCACATCTTCGAGCCAATGGTCGCGAATGCCGAGCGCCCTGAGATGCTCGACGGTGCTGAGCACATAATCCTCGTTGCGGCCCGACTGGCCGACGGCTCCGGTGACGATTTCGGCCGCGTGCGCCGCGTCGAGATTGCCGGCATACTGATGATGCTTGCGGTCGGCGATGTAGCACACCGCCTCCGCCTTTCCGCCGCCATCGAGCTGGATGGTCAGCTGGCGTTCGAGATAGACGCTGGTGACGAGCTCGCGGTCCCTGAGATAGGCAACCACCTCGTCGCGCAGGTCGCCCGGCACGCGGAAGGCGAGGCCGACACAGGAGCCGCCACGGTCGAGGCCGAGCACCAGGCCCGGCCGCTGCTCGGTGCCACGATGGACCCAGGAGCGGATGCAGAGCGAACGACGAAACCCCATCAACCGGGCACGGCGCGTCTCGACATGCGCGAAACCTGGCCGCCACATCAGCGAACCGTAGCCAAAAACCCAAAAATCGCCCATATCGCCAGCCTGTTGGTGATCGCGGTGAACAGAACCGCGTTAGCGAGAGCCCGAGCATGCCGTCAAGTCAGGAACCAAGAGCAAACTACAGCCGCCGCTTCATGTGGCTCGGGCTTTTCATCGTGCTTCTGTTCGGCGGCTACAGCGCCGGATGGTTCTGGTTCGCCGGCAAGGCCGAAAGCGAGGTGCGCAAGGCGATCGCCGGAGTCAACCGCGATGGCGTGTCGCTCGAATGCGCCAACCCCGAGATCAAGGGCTTCCCGTTCCGCATCGGCCTGTTCTGCGACCGGCTGGACTACGAGGATGCGGGGCGCAGGATTTCGGCCAGCGCCGGCAGTTTCCGCACCGCCGCCCAGGTCTATCAGCCGATGCACTCGGTGCTGGAGATCGACGGCCCGCTCAGGATCACCGCGCCCGACCTGCCTCAGTTGCAATTCAACTGGGATTTGCTGCATGCCAGCGCACGTATCGCCAAGCCGTTGCCCGAACGTATCTCGGTCGAAACGCTCAAGCTTTCCGGCCAGGCAGCGTTTATCGACGGCGTCGCCAAGCCGCTGTTCACCGCCGAGCAGACGCAGACGCATCTGCGCCCGAACGGCGCCAACATCGATCTCGCCGGTACCTTCACCGGCTTGCAGATCGACCCGCAGGCGATCGGCGGACGCACGCTGCCCAAGCTCGACGGCAGCGCCGACACCTCGCTCAACAATGGCGTCGCCCTTGTGGAAAACAGGCAGCCGGCGCTGCGCGGCCAGTCGGGCAGCATTCGCTCGCTGACGCTGACGTCGGGCGGTACGACCGGCGTCGCACTCAGTGGCCCATGGTCGGTCGGCGACGATGGACTGATCGATGCAGATCTCAAGGTGACGATCCAGAACCCGCGCGAGCTGTCGCGCATCCTGTCTCAGGTCATTCCGGAGCAGGCCAAGCAGTTCGAGACCGCCTTCACCGGCCTCGCTTTGCTCGGCGACGCGCCGACCCTGCCGCTCAAGATCGTCAAGGGCAAGGCGACTTTGGGCTTCATTCCGCTCGGCATGGTACCGGCGGTAGATTAGGGGAGTAAGGCAGTAGGGGAGTAGGGGGACGATCCCCTGCTCCCCTGTTCCCCTATTCCCCTAACCCTTCGCCGGATGCTCGATGGCCTCGCGGCCGAAGTTCGGCACGTCGACTTCCTGGCCGGCGTCGATGATCGAGCGGCGGATGGCGCGGGTGCGGGTGAACATCTCGAACAGCTTGTCGCCGTCGCCCCAGCGGATAGCCCGCTGCAGCGACGCCAGGTCTTCCGAGAAGCGCGCCAGCATTTCCAGGATCGCGTCCTTGTTGTGCAGGCAGACGTCGCGCCACATCGTCGGGTCGGAAGCCGCCAGACGGGTGAAGTCGCGGAAACCAGAAGCCGAATATTTGATCACTTCCGACTTGGTCACCGACTCCAGATCGTCGGCTGTGCCGACGATGTTGTAGGCGATGATGTGCGGCAGGTGCGAGACGATGGCGAGCGTCATATCGTGATGTTCGGGATCCATCGTATCGATGTTGGAGCCGCAGCGGCGCCAGAACTCCGACAGCTTCTCCAGCGCCACCGGATCGGTATCAGGCAGCGGCGTGAAGATACACCAGCGGTTCTCGAACAGCTCGGCGAAACCGGCATCGGGGCCCGACTTCTCGGTACCGGCCAGCGGATGGCCGGGGATGAAATGCACGCCCGCGGGTACATGCGGGGCCATCTGCGCGATGACGGAGGCCTTGGTGGAGCCGACGTCGGTGAGGATGGCGCCCGGCTTCAGCGCTGAAGCGATGTCGACAGCCACCGCTTCCGAAGAGCCGACCGGCACCGAGACGATGACGAGGTCGGCATCCTTGACGGCTGCCTTGGCGTCGGTCGAGTAGCTGTCGCCGAGGCCGAGTTCCTCGGCGCGGGCGAGCGTGGGTGCGCTGCGGGTGGTGATCGCAATGTGACGGGCGAGCCCTTCACGGCGGATGACGCGGGCCAGCGACGAGCCGATCAGGCCGATGCCGACGAGGGCGATCTTTTCAAAGAGAGGATCTGACATGGTTCAACTTTTCAGGAATTCGGTGAGTGCGGCGACGACGCCGCGATTGGCTTCTTCGGTGCCGATGGTCATGCGCAGCGCATTGGGGAAACCGTAGCCGGTGACCCTGCGCAGGATATAGCCGCGCGCCGTGAGATAATCGTCGGCGGCAGCGGCCGAGTGCTTGCCGTCATCGGGGAAGTGCACCAGCAGAAAGTTGCCGACCGAAGGCGTGACGCGCAGGCCGAGCTTTTCGAACTCGGCGACCAGCCATTCCGCCCATTTGGCGTTGTGCGCCACCGTGCGCTCGACATGGCCGCGGTCTTCCATTGCCGCCACGCCGGCCTCGATGGCCGCCGCATTGACGTTGAAGGGACCGCGCATGCGCTCCAGCACGTCGATGATGTGCGACGGCGCATAGATCCAGCCGATGCGCATGCCGCCAAGGCCGTGGATCTTGGAGAAGGTCCGCGTCATGACGACGTTCTCGTTGGCCGCGACCAGCTCGACGCCCGATTCATAGTCGTTGCGGCGGACATATTCGGCATAGGCGGCATCGAGCACGAGCAGCACGTTCTTGGGCAGTGCCGCGTGCAGGCGGCGCACCTCCTCGAACGGCAGGTAGGTGCCGGTCGGGTTGTTGGGGTTGGCGAGGAAGACGATCCTGGTCTTCGGCGTCACCGCCGCGATGATGTTGTCAACGCTGGCCTTCTCGGCATCCTCCTTGGCAACGACCGGCATGGCACCGGCTGCCTGGGTGTAGATCTTGTAAACCATGAAGCCGTGCTCGGTGTAGACGGCCTCGTCGCCCGGCGAGAGATAGCTCTGGGACAACAGGCCCAGCACTTCGTCGGAGCCATTGGTGCACAGGATGTTGGCAGGATTCAGCCCATGGGTCGCCGCGATCGCCTGCCTCAGGCGTGACGCCGACCCATCGGGATAATACTCCATCTTATGCGATAGCCTTTGGACGGCCTCGATCGCATGGGGCGAGGCGCCGAGCGGATTTTCGTTCGACGACAGCTTATGGACCTTGGCGACGCCTGCCGGAGCGGAGCTCTTGCCGGGGACATAGGCTGCGATGTCCATGATGCCGGCGCGGGGTTCGGGGCGAATCTGCTCGGGTGCCTTGGTCATTTCGAAATATCCTGGATTGGCGCCTCCGGCCGGAGGCCGCAGCGGAAATACCGCCCGGTGCACGCAATGTCGAGGAAAACCGGCGGAACCGGGCGGTCTGGCCGGACGAATGGGTCGCGGTTGACGCAATCCCCGACCGGGCGTAATAGCAGGGCATAGACCCGTGGTGATTTGGCCGGTCGGCTTGCAGCCACGTTAAACAAGTCGCTAAAGGGCCGTTTGCGATCCGTAAACCGGCTTTGCGACAGCAATGCCGGTTTTGTTTTTTGGAGTTCGCACAGTGCCGATCAAGATCCCGGATCAACTCCCCGCCCGCCAAGTGCTGGAAAAAGAGGGCGTGTCCATCATGGATGAGCAGACAGCTCTCCGCCAGGACATCCGTCCGCTGCAGATCGGCCTGCTCAACCTGATGCCCAACAAGGTCAGGACCGAAACGCAGATCGCGCGCCTGATCGGCGCCAGCCCGCTGCAGGTCGAACTGACGCTGGTGCGCATCGGCACCCACAAGGCCAAGAACACCTCAGAAGATCACCTCATCGCCTTCTATCAGACCTGGGAAGAGGTCAAGGATCGCAAGTTCGACGGCTTCATCATCACCGGTGCGCCGGTGGAACTGCTGCCTTTCGAGGACGTGACCTACTGGGACGAACTCAAGCAGATCATGGACTGGACGACGACCAACGTGCACTCGCCGTTCTTCATCTGCTGGGGCGCGATGGCGGCCGCCTGGCATTTTCACCGCGTTCCCAAGCACACGCTGGAGCACAAGGCGTTCGGCGTCTACCGCCACAACAACAACGCGCCTGCCTCGCCCTATCTCGCCGGCTTCTCCGACGATTTCGCCATACCGGTGTCGCGCTGGACCGAGGTCCGTGCCTCTGACATCCCCGAAGGCTCCGGCCTGGAGCTTTTGATGGAATCGGAAGAGACCGGCCCGAGCCTGCTGGCCGAAGAAGCCGGCAACCGGCTCTACATGTTCAACCACATCGAATACGACTCGACCTCACTCAAGGAAGAGTATGACCGCGACGTGGCCGCCGGCGTGACGATTGCCGTGCCGCACGAATATTACCCCGACGACGACCCGCAGCGCCGGCCGCTGAATCGCTGGCGCTCGCACGCCCATCTTTTGTTCGGCAACTGGATCAACCGCGTCTACCAGACCACCGAGTACGATCTGGAAAACATCGGCAAGGGCCGCTAGCCTCCCCGAACAGGACCGCGCTCGACGCCGGGCGCGGTCCTTTGCCCTACCCCGCTTTGGCTCGATGCTCGTGGAAGGCGCAGGCGAGGATGCGCAGGGCTTCGCGCGAGCGGCGGTCGGTGAGCGACGAGTGCAGCACGATTTCGGTTGCCGGCACATCGGGCAGACCGAACTTGCGGCTGACTTCGACGGTTCCGGGAGGCGCGAGACGGCTGGGAAAGACCGCCGTCGCCAGCCCGGCCGACACTGCCGCCGTCACCAACGACGAGCCGCCGCCGACGAACACCTCGACCCAGGGAATGCCGGCATCGTCGAGCGTGCGTATCGCCAGATCGCGCACGCCGCACAGCCGCGACAGCGTCGCCAGCCGGATCGGCTCGCCAAGACGATGATCGAACTCGGGCGTCGCAAACCAGCCGAAATGCTCCGGTCCCAGCACCTCGCCGTCGCGGCGGTCGTCCTCGCGCCGGACAATCGCCGCATCGAGCTCGCCACGGTCGAAGGCGTCGAGCAGCAAGGTCGAATTGTCGACCTGGACCTCGATGGTCAGGGCCGGGTCGTGCTGGCTGAGGCGGGCCAGCAGCGTCGTCACCTCCGGTCCGGCGACATGGCCGGCAATGCCGAGCGTGAAGCGCCGCGCCGAACATGACAGGCCGGCAACCGCTTTGTCATGCGCGGCTAGGAAGCTGCGTGCCGATTCGATGAACAGCGCGCCGTCGGCCGACAGCCTGACGCGGCGCGGAGTACGTTCGATCAGCTTGCGGCCGACACGCTCCTCCAGCCGCTTGAGCTTGACGCTTACCGCCGCCTGGGTCGAGCCCATGGCGTCGGCTGCACGGGTGAAACTCTGCAGCTCCGCCACCATGACGAAGTTACGAACGGCCTCGGCGTCGAGCCACAGCATGTCATCTATACCGACTTGTTATCACTGATATAGTTTTGCATAGCATTTATGCATGATCAAGCTTGGCATATCTCGGATGTTTCCAGATAACCAGCGGCGACCGGACTTCCTCCCCCGACGCCGCCAGCCGGAGACATGGGATGAAGCTGACGATGAGAGACAGTCTGGCGCTGGGGGCGATCTGCCTGTCGGCGCTGATGTTTGGTCTTGAGATATCGAGCGTGCCGGTGATTCTGCCGACGCTCGAACATGTGCTGCATGCCGACTTCAAGGACATGCAGTGGATCATGAACGCCTACACCATCGCCTGTACGACGGTACTGATGGCAACAGGAACGCTGGCCGACCGCTACGGCCGCCGGCTCGTTTTTGCGCTTACGGTTGCCGCTTTCGGCGTGACCTCCTTGATGTGCGGCCTCGCCCCCACCACCACAGTGCTGATCGTCAGCCGCTTCCTGCAGGGCATGGCCGGCGGCGCCATGTTCATCTGCTCGATCGCCATCCTCTCGCACCAGTTCCAGGACGCCAAGGCACGCGGCAACGCCTTTGCCGTCTGGGGCGTCATATCAGGCATCGGCCTTGGCTTTGGCCCCATCATCGGCGGCGTGATCGTCGCCCTGTCGACCTGGCAGTGGGTCTTCCTCGTGCACGCTCCACTGGCATTGCTGTGCCTGGTGCTGACCTTCGGCAGCGTCAAGGAATCGCGTGACCCGCAGGCGACGAGGCTGGACCTGCCCGGCATCGTCATCCTGAGTGCTGCTGTCTTCGGCCTGACCTACTACATCACCCAAGGCGCTGATCTCGGCTTCCTCAGCCCGACGGCACTGGCTATTGCCGCGGCGACGCTGATCGGCCTGATCGCCTTCGTCGCGGTCGAGCGGCGGCACTCGCACCCGATGTTCGACTTCTCGGTGTTCCGGATCCGTGACTTCTCCGGCGCCATCGTCGGCTGCGTCGGCATGAACTTCAGCTATTGGCCGTTCATGGTCTACCTGCCGATCTATTTCACCGCAGGCCTCGGCTATGACAGCACCGAAACGGGGCTCGCCGTGCTCGCCTATACGGTGCCGTTCCTGGTGATGTCGCCGGTGGCGCAGTATCTGCTCTTGCGCACCAGCCCACGCACCGTCATTCCGCTCGGCCTGTTCACCATCGGCCTCGGCTTCATCGCCATGTGGCTGGGCAGCCCTGTCGAAGGGGCGAGCGGCCTGACGGTGCTGCCCGGGGCGCTGATTGCCGGCATCGGTCTCGGTCTGACGACGACGCCGGCCACCAACATGACCACGGGTTCGGTGCCGGCCAGCCGCGCCGGCATGGCCTCGGGCATCGATGCCAGCGCCAGGCTGATCGCGCTTGCCATCAATATCGCCGTCATGGGCTTCGTTCTCGTCGAGGGCATCCTTGCAGGACTTAGGGGGGCGCTGCCCGAGGGCGCCGATGCCGGCCAGCTCCGCTCGCTGGCCGAGCGCATCGCCGCCGGTGGCGTAACCGACGGCGCACAAGGCGCCCTCGATGTGCCGGCCGACGCGGTCCATGCCGCGCTGGTCAACGGATTCCACTGGGTGATGCTCTATGGCGGCCTCGGCGTATGGGTGCTGGCGGCACTCAGCTTCGTGCTGTTCGGTGCCGGAAAGTCGTCGGCCAAGCCTTGCTCGGATGCGCAGACGCACGCGATCTGAGCGCACCGCTGCAGGCCTGCTCCAGCGGCCTGCAGCCCGGCCGATCAAGCCGGAGCCTTGGCCTTTGCCACATCCTTGATGCGGATCGGCTTGAGCACCGGCCCACGCTTGTCCTTGGCAAGGTGGACTGTCCGGTCGAACAGGCCGCCATTGTGACGTTGCGGGCCAAAATAGACGACGCCGGTGCTGGCGAGCTCGCCCTCGAACATGTCTTTGACCCGCTGATGCGCTGCTGCGTCGAGCGTCTCGAAGGCCTCGTCGACAATCGCCCAGTCTGGCTTGTGCAAACGCAGTCGCGCGAAGGCGACGAGCCGCAATTCGTCGCTGGTGAGTTCGTCGTTCCATGGCGCGACACGGTCGAGCGAGGTTGCCAGCCGCTCCAGCCCGACGGCGGCAAGCGCTTCGGCAAAATCCTTGTCGTCGAGGACTGTGCCGCTGGACGGATAGGCAAGCACCTCGCGCAGCGTGCCCGGCGGCAGGTAGGAAACGCGCGGCAGGAAGGCGACCTGCTTGTCCTTGGGCAGTTCGATGCGGCCCTTGCCCCATGGCCACAGCCCGGCGAGCGCGCGGAACAGCAGCGTCTTGCCGGCACCTGCCTCGCCCGTGACCTGCAGGCGCTCGCCCGGCCTGACCCGGAGATGCGGCTCCGAAAGCCGGATGCAACCGCTTGGCGAGACCAGCTGGAGATCGTCGAACGCCAGGCTGCCGTCGTGGCTTTCGGCGACGTCGATGCGCTCCTCCTTGTCGTGCAGCCCGTCGGCTGAGACCAGCACGCGGCGGATCACGCCGACGCGCATCAGCGTGGCGCGCCAGTCGGCGATGGCGCCGACATTGTTGATGAACCAGCGCAGCGAGGCGTGGACCTGGTTGAAGGCGCTGACAGCCATCATCAGCCCGCCGAAGCTGATGTCGCCAGCGAAATAGACCGGTGCAGCGACCAGGATCGGCGCGACCACGGTAAACCAGCCATAACCGTCGGTGACCCAGCCGAGATTGATCTGGGTGGCGAAGATGCGGCGCAGCGAATTGAGCACGCCGGCAAGATCGAGCTCCAGCCGGCGCTTTTCATCGGCCTCGCCGCGCGCCAGCGAGATGGCGTCGATGTTCTGGTTGATGCGGACCATCGAGAAACGAAGCTCGGCTTCGCGCGAATAGCGATCGGCGTTCTGGGCAATCAGCGGCCGGCCGACCAGCCAGCTCAGCAGCGATGCGGAGCCGGCATAGGCGATCGCCGCCCAGACCATGTAACCGGGAATGCTGAACGAGCGCTCGCCGACGTGGAAGACGAAGCCGGACGACAGGCTCCACAACACCCCGACGAAGGACACCAGCAGGATCGAGGCCTGCAGCAGGCCGATGGCGAGGTCGGTTGTAAGGTCGGCAAGGTGGCCGGCATCCTGCTGCATGCGCTGGTCGGGATTGACGCCGACGGCCCCGGCATTGGCGAGGCGGAAGGCACGGCCAGGCCGCAGCCATTCGGTGATGAGGTCGAGCGTCAGCCCCTCGCGCAGCTTGAGCCGGATCATCTGGTTCAGCCATTGCTGGCCGACATTCAGCACCAGGAGGCAGCCGGCGATCGCCGCGAAGATCGTCAGCTGGCGCAGGAAGGCGTCGAGGTCGCGGTTTTCGAGCGCGTCGTAGAACGGCTTGTTCCAGCGGTTGAGCACGATCTGCCCGGCCGACGTGGCGAGGATGACGGTCAGGATCGACAGGCCGAGCCAGACGAGTGTTCGGCGCACCGGAGAGCCGGCAAGCGCCTGCCGCGCCATTCTGAGATGGTCGAAAAACCGGCCGTCGACATCCGCTGCCAGAGGCTCACGATTGGTGTGGATGAACGATTGGGCTGGCATGCGCATCCTCCGGCTGGCCGCTTCGTGCGAATCGGCGCGGGCGGAGTGTGCCATTCAACTGCGATGGCGTATCAGCGAGTCGGCTGAACAGACCGTGATTGAAAACGCAGTCTTTGGCCGAGGCTCAGCCCTTCGGCACGAACACGTTGACCGATTTCGGCCGGATGCGGAAATGCGCCGGCGTCCAGGTAACCAGCTCGCCGTCGGTGTTGACCGGTCGCGGCTGCTTGGTGCGGATCGTCACCTCCGTGGTCTTGAAGGCGCGGACGTCGTCCCACTGGCCTTGCGTGCCCTTGCGCAGGCTGGGCAGAAGCCTGAGCAGCCGCCACCAATGGTCGACCTCGAGGCTGTAGAGATCGAGCCAGCCGTCGTCGGCGGTCGCGGTCTCCTCGACGGTCATGCCGCCGCCATAATGGCGACCGTTGCCGACCGAGACCTGCATGGTGCGGATCTTTTCGGTGGTGCCGTCATGGTCGACATAACAGGTGAACAGCCGCGAACGCATCAGGATGCGGGCGGCGACGATGCCGTAGCCCAGCGTGCCCCAGCGCTTCTTGGCGTGCTCGGTGAGCTCGCCCGCCAGTTCGGCGCTGAAACCGATGCTGGCGACGTTGAAGAACAGATGGCCGTTGACCTCGCCGAGATCGACGGTTGCCTGGTGGCCGGCGGCGATGATTTCCGCCGCCTTCACCGGGTCGGCGGGAATGCCCATCGTGCGGGCAAAGTCATTGGCTGTGCCGAGCGGCAACACGCCGAGCGTCAGGCCGGAATAGGACAGACCGGCGGCCGCGTTGTTGAGCGTGCCGTCGCCGCCACCAACGATTGCCATGTCGAAATGATCGGCATTGCGCGAGATCAGCTCGGAGGCGTTCTCGTCCTTGCTTGTTGCCATCTCCTCGATCTGGAGACCGGCATCGACGAGCACCTGACGGGCGGCATCGATCGACCCGCCACCACGGCGTGCGCGCGGATTGACGATCAGCATCGCGCGCTTGCCCCTGGAATGCTGCACGGCGCGCTTTTGGTTGATGACGTCGGTCAGGAGGAAACCCCTATTCTTCACGGTGGGCCAAGCCCGCTGTCATCTAGGGATCGATCTGGCAAATTTGAAGGCAGGCGGATGAATATGCCGGCGGCGAAGCCAAGTAACCGGAAATATTCGCGTCAGTCCTGGGACGTTTCACGCACGCCGCGCCAGGCCGAGATGATGGCTGCGGCGGTAGCCTTGCCGGCCGCGTCGTCGATGAGCCAGGAAATCACCGAAATGCGCATCACCTCGCGTCCGCGCCATTTGGCGCCGCCGGCGAAGGCAACGCCGTCCCGCTGGAGCCGGATGATCGTTGCCCGGGTCAGTTCATCGCCGCGCTCGGCAGGCTCGTCGGCGCCGAAACGCACCAGCACCTGGTTGAGCACGACATCGTTGAGTACTGCGATGGCGTTTTCACCACGCAGCTCATCGGCGATCAGCCGGGCAACACGACAGTGCCGCTCGACCATCGTGGCTATGCCCTCGCGGCCGAGATGGCGGATGATCGCCCAGGTGGCAAAACCACGCGCCCGCCGCGACAGTTCGGGAACGAAATGGCTGGGGTCGCGCTCGCCCTCCATAGCCGTCGGCAGATAGCTCGCCGCAATCGTCATGGCGCGGCGATGCGCCTCGCTGTCGCGGACGATGGCATAGCCGCAGTCATAAGGCGTCTGCAGCCATTTGTGACCATCGGTTGCCCAGGAATCACAAGCGTCGAGCCCCTCGGTGAAATGCCTGAAAGCAGGGCAGGCACGCGCCCAAGCCCCGAAAGCGCTGTCGACATGGATCCAGGCACCGACCCCGCGGGCGATCGGCACCAGTTCGGTGAACCTGTCGAAGCCGCCGGTGTTGATCTGGCCCGCCTGCAGGATGACGATTGCCGGCCCCCGCACGTCAGCCGCACGGCGAGCGAAATCCTCCGGCTCCATCTGGCCTTGGCTGTCGGTGGCGACCCGGATCAGCCGATCATGGCCAAGGCCGAGGAATTGCAGCGCCGAAAACACCGTGGTGTGGGCGTCGTCTCCGATCAGCACGGAAATCGGCGGCGCGCCGAACAGGCCGTTGGCGTCGACATCCCAGCCGACACGTCGCAGCACCGCGCCGCGCGCTGCGGCCAGGCAAACGAAATTTGCCACCGTAGCACCTGTGACAAAGCCGACCGAGCTTTCGCGCGGCAGATCGAGCAGGTCGAGCAGCCAGCGCGCGGCAACCGTCTCGGCCGCGGCGGCCGACGGCATGGCGTGGTGGTTGCCGGCGTTCTGGCCCCATGCGCTGGTCATCCAGTCCGCAGCGACGCCGACCGGGTGCGAACCGCCAATGACCCAGCCGAAGAAGCGTGCGCCGGTGGTAACGTTGAGGCCCGGTTCGGCCCGTGCCGCCAGTTCGTCGACCACGACGCCGGGTGCTTCTCCGGTCTCGGGCAAAGGGCCGTCAAAGGCGGCCAAGGCGTCGGCGTAGCCATGCAGCGGACGCTGCGGCCTGGATGGCAGTTCCGACCTGTAACGGATGGCATGGTCCGCGGCCTGGCGCAGCAGGCGCCCGATCTGTTCCCCCTCCATGGCAGTACCCTCTGCTCCAAGAGTGCCGTAATCCGCAGAAACATTAGAAACCAAGCATATTCCGCGCAGGGCTTCCCGGCAACGAACGCACCCGCAGTCTAACGGTCTAGCTCCGGGAAATAGGGATCGGAATAGATCCGCCTGTCGTGTTCGCCGGCCATGCAGTCGACCCGGGGCTCGGTGTCGATCCTGACGACCGGCACGGCATGGGTGTCGCCGCTGACCTCGAGCACCAGCTTGCGCCGGATCGCAGTGGCGAATTCCGACGCCGCCTTGATCGGCAGGACGAACGAGCCGGCGCCGCCGGTGACACATTTGGCGTAATAACGGTCGAGCCGGGACGCCGTTCGCGACGGCCGGATCAGGATCGGCAAGCCGTTGATGACGATTCCCTGGGCCAGAGCAGCGTCACGCGCGGGAAGCACCGGGTTGCCGAAATTGTTCGGCCCGTCGCCCGAAATGTCGATAACGCGGCGAAAGCCGTCGGCGTCGTTGCTGTCGAACAGCTTGGCGCCATAAGTGACCGCGCCCGAGATCGAGGTGCCGCGAAAGCCGCTGAACGGCCTCGCCTCGAGCCTGGCGGCGAAGGCGGCAGCACTCTGCGGCCCGTCGATGATCTGCCACGGCACCACCGATTCCTCGCGCACGGTGCCCGCCCATTCGAAATAGGTGATGGCGACGCGGCCATGCTGGCCGGACAGAACGGCATCAATGAAATCAGGGTGGCGCAGCGCCTCGACATAACCCGCGCGCTGGAGGGTGAACTCTTCCAGATCCATCGAGCGCGAGACGTCGACCGCAAGCACGAGCTCGACATCGACCGCAACACCAGCCACCGGGCGCGGCACCTCGCAGCCCAGACACAAGACTATGGCCAGCACGCCCAGCATCGTTTGCAGGCTCTCCGACGGATGGATCAGTGTCGCGGCAATGGCGTCGGAATGGAAGTGGTGCGGCTTCACCCCTTCGTGAGGTACAGCCTAGCCACCATGCTCCGCGTCGCCACGGCGCAGGGCTGGAAAGCCGCGTGAGGCGCCGGTGGGCGACAGCACCGGCACGAAGACGCGCCGCGAGGCGCGCTGCGCCACCGGAATGCCCTGGTAGACGCGCTTCTGCGCCTCAACAACGATGGCGCCGGCAAAGATCGGCCAGAGGCGGCGGCCTGCGCGCTCGAACAGATGGTCGAACTTCATCATCCATTTGCGCCGTGACGGCGGGAAATGCAGCGCATCCGACCATGCCGAGACGGTGAAATTGGCCTCGCGCAACAGTTCGTTGAGCTGGCCGGACGAGAATGGCCGCCCGGTGCCGAAGGGCGTGTGCTCGAAACGCGCCCACATGCCGCGCCGGTTGGGCACGACAATGACGATGCGCCCCGCCGGCGACAGCACGCGCCAGATCTCCTTCAGCGTCTCGCGCGGGTTTTCGGCATGTTCGAGCGAATGGACCAGCAGCACCCGGTCGACGGAGGAATCGACGAGCGGCAACTCCTCGTCAAAGACGAGTGCCGTCGAGGACGGCCCATTCGCCGGCCAGACCACGGCACCTTGTGTAGCCGGCATGAAGGCAAAGACACGCTCGGCATCGCTGCCGAATCGGTCGAGCCAGGGCAGCGTGTAACCGAGCCCGACAAGCCGCTCATTGGGCAGACCGGCCCACACCGACGACAGCGCCATGGATATCGACTGCTCGGCGAGGCGGCCAAGCGGCGTCGAGTAGAAGGAGCGAAGATCGACGATGTCGGAATTCATGGGCCGAAGGTAGACGCGCCGCCCACCGACTTCAACGACCCCGCCCCATTTGGCGTGACAGGCTTGCCGACGCGCCCTATCGTCGTTCCCGAACTGGAGTATTGCCATGGCCGCCGAGATCAAGCTTTTCATGTGCCGCACCGACAATTTCGGCGCGCTTTTGCACGACCGCGAAACCGGTGAGACGGCAATCATCGATGCCCCGGAGGAAGGCCCGATCCAGTCGGCGATCGAACACAGCGGCTGGACGCCGTCGACGATCCTGACGACGCATCACCATGCCGACCATGTCGAGGCGAACCTGGCCTTGAAGAGCCGCTACAAGCTGCGCATCATCGGCCCCGAAGCCGAGCGCGACAAGATCCCCGGCATCGACGACACGGTCGAGCAAGGCTCGGTCATTCCTTTCGGCAACGAGACCATCGAGGTCATCGAGACACCGGGCCATACGGCCGGCCATGTCTGCTACTACCTGCCGAAATCGAAGCTGGCCTTCACCGCCGACACGCTGTTTGCGCTCGGCTGCGGCCGGCTGTTCGAGCGTCCCGCACCCGTCATGTTCGAATCGCTGAAGAAGCTCGCCGCCCTGCCGCCGGAGACGGTGATCTATTGCGGGCACGAATACACGCTGTCCAATGCGCGTTTCGCGCTGACGATCGATCCGGACAACGCAGCCCTGCGCGCCCGCACCGATAAGATCGAGGCGTTGCGCAGCGACGGCAGGCCGACGCTGCCGACGACAATCGGCGAGGAGCTGGCGACCAACCCGTTCCTGCGCTGGGCCGATCCAGCCATCCGCAAGCATCTCGGCATGGAAAAGGCGGCCGACGTCGACGTCTTCGCTGAGGTCCGGAAGCGCAAGGACAATTTCTGACCATGACGGCTCAGGAGATCATTGCCAGCCTCGGCATGCAACGCCACCCCGAGGGCGGCTGGTATGTCGAGACATTTCGCGACAATCCGGAAGCCGGACCGCATGGCCCGCGCGGCAACCAGACGGCGATCTATTTTCTGCTCGAGCACGGTGACGTGTCGGCATGGCACCGGGTCAAGGACGCTGCCGAAATCTGGCACTACCATGCCGGCGCGCCGATCGAACTGAAACTGTTCCAGGAAGGCGGCATCCTTGTCGCCCACACGCTTGGCGTCGACATCGCAGCCGGCCAGCGGCCGCAATGCGTGGTGCCGTCCGGCTGGTGGCAGACGGCGCGTTGCCTGGGTGACTGGACGCTTGTCGGCTGCACGGTGTCACCGGGTTTCGAATTCGCCCAGTTCGAGTTGGCGGAACCGGGCTGGGAGCCGAGTGTCGGCTAGGCCCCTGCCCCGTCGGCGGCCGGCCCCTTGCCCTCGCCAAAGATCAGCGATTTCGCCGCCAGCACCGCACCGCCGGTGATGAGCACGCAAGCGGCGAGGATGCGCAGCGATGGTTCGGCGAAGCCGGCCGCGATCAGCACCAGGGTCGACAGCAGCGGGGCTGCGTAGCTCGCAGCACCGAGCACCTGGATGTTGCCGCGCTTGACGCCGATGTCCCAGGCATAGAAGGCAGCACCGACCGGCATCAGGCCGAGGCCAAGCACGGCGAGCCACTGACCGGCATTGGCCGGCAGCACGGTCTCTTCCAGCGCCAGGTGGCAGGCAAGGGACAGCACCGACGTCGCCAGGCAGAACCACGTGACGACGGTCGTCGGCACCGAGGGAAAGCGGCGTGACAGAAGCGAATAGCCCGACCACAGGAAGGCGCAGGCGAAGGCCATGATGTAGCCGAAGGCGTAGCGCGGCTCGAAGGCCAGCCCGCCGCCCTTGGTGACGATCAGGAAGGTGCCGGCCAGGCCGAGCAGCGCACCGGCGATGTGGTTCCAGCGCAGGCGCTCGCCCGGCATCAGCGCCGAGCCGAGCACAATGAAGAGCGGCCAGAGATAGGCGATCAGGCTGGCCTCGACCGCCGGCGCGTTGCGCAGCGCGGTGAAGTAGAAGAAGTGGTAGCCGAACAGGCCGACGATGCCGATGATCCAGACCTGCGCCGGGATCTTCTCGGCCTTGTCGGGCTTGGGCATGAACAGGCGGGTAACGAGGCCGACGCAGGTGCCGACGGCGAAGGTGATCGCCGACATCAGGAACGGCGGCACCGAACCGGAGGCGTCGGTAAGCAAGGCCAGCAGCGCCCACATGGCGACCGCCGAAAATCCGATCAAGGTTGCGCGCCCCACTTACCCCTCCCGGCGCAACGCGCCTTTCCCCGTGGAGGCTGACCGCGTCCGGAAACCGGCGCCCCCTCTTCGTTGCGCATGATCTTATCCGAAAATCGATGTCCACTTTTCGGGAACATGCTTCGTTCGGGTCATGCTCAATTGGTCGCTTCGAAGCGCCGTGCCTTGACGGTGATCGTTCCGATCTCCGTGCTTACGGTCGCATATATAGGCGCATATACTCCGGTTTCGCCGAGCGGCGCAAACGTCACCATGATGCGGCTGCGGTCGCGCAGGAAGGTCAGCGCCTTCTTGTCGGTGCGGTAGCCCGAGACAGGCTGGAAGCCCATGCGGCAGGTGACTGTGTCGCCTTCGAACCCCTTGACCACCATCTTCTTGCGCGACACCTCGGTCAGCTTGAGGTCGGCACGCAGTTCGCCGTCATAGATCCTGACAGTGCGGCCGCAGACCTTGTCGAGGCTGGGCGCGCGGATGACGGTCGCAGCGATCGGATCGGCGACGCCGCGCAGGTCGTTGGCGCCGAGCGGAATCCAGGTCTTGCCGCGCTTCTTGGGCGGCGGCACCACCTCGGTGCTGGTGACGCGGTCGCCGGAAAAGCCGACTGCGACGAGCGAGCTGACCTTGCCCGAGACATAGTCGGCGCGGAAGGCTCGTGGCCTGGTGCGGCCCTCGCCAAAACTGCCGCGCGACGAGATCGTGCCGCGCGTGTCGTCGAAGAAGGCCGCCAGCCCGGCGCTGGAGACCCTGCCGTTGACGACATAGGAGTTGCCCTCATAGGTGCTGTCGAAGGTCGCCTTGGCGACCGGAATGCCAAGACACGAGAGCGAGTAATCGCCGCTGAAGGATTTGCCGGCGGCGAGCAGCGGCGACGGCAGGACGGCGAGGCAAAGGCAAAGCAGGATCGGTGCGGGGCGGCGCATTCTCGGTAACACCTCATCGACAGCGCAAGCTGCGCCTGCCGCTGTTCACGTCCCTGCGCGATGGTTATAGAACCAATTCCGGCCATTCTGTGGAGTTGGGGACAATGCCTGGAAACAACCGGGGTGCTTGACGCGTCGGTGAAATACACTTATGGAACGCCAACTTTTTCCATGAGGCCGCCTGACTGAGACCGCGCGCCATCGTTATTCGGTGCGTCATCGTCGCTTGGTCCGCCAGAACTGAAGGTAAGTAACATGTCCCGCGCTTGCGAACTCACCGGCAAAGCCGTCATGACCGGCAACAATGTGAGCCACGCCAACAACAAGACCCGTCGTCGCTTCCTGCCGAACCTGGTCAACGTCACGCTCATCTCCGAGACGCTGAACCAGAACGTGCGCCTGCGCATTTCGGCCAACGCCCTGCGCACGGTCGAGCATCGCGGTGGCCTCGACGCCTTCCTGATCAAGGCTGACGCGGAAGAGCTGTCGCAGCGTGCGCGCCTGCTCAAGAAGCAGATCGCCAAGAAGAACGCCGAGCAGGCCGCAGCCTAATCGTCTGACGAGGCGGGGGACGACCGCCTGGAGCCTCTGACGGCCGCAAGGACGATGGAGGCTCCGCCCAAATCCGCCCGGGCTATGCCCGTACCGCTGGTTCCATTACCCAGGATAAAAAAATGAACTCCGGTTCAAGATACCTGCCTTTCGTGGCGGCCATGGCGCTTGTCGTCGTCGCTTCCAACATTCTCGTCCAGTTCCCGATGCAGGGACAGGTCGGACCTTTGGCGCTTGCCGACGTCCTGACCTGGGGCGCCTTCACCTATCCCTTCTCATTCCTGGTCACCGACCTTGCCAACCGGCGCTACGGCCCGAAGCTGGCACGGCGTATCGTCTTCGTCGGCTTCACGGTTGCGGTGGTCTGCTCGATCGTCATTCCGCCGGTGCTGTTCCGCTATGGCCTGATCCCGTTCGACACGGCTGCCGATCGACTGGCGCGAATCGCCGTTGCCTCCGGTGCTGCCTTCCTGACCGCCCAGTTGCTCGACATCACCGTGTTCAACTGGCTGCGCCGGCAGAGCTGGTGGCGCGCGCCGATCTTCGGCACGCTCGTCGGTTCGGTGTTCGACACGGCGATCTTCTTCGGCATCGCCTTTTCGGCAGCCTTCGCTTTCCTCGGCTCCGAGGATGCATTCGCCCTGGAAGCGGCCCCGCTGTTCGGCGTGCTGCCGTTCGAGGCGGCGCGCTGGATCTCGTGGGCGCTCGGCGACCTCACGGTGAAGCTTCTGATCGCCGTCTTCGCGCTGATCCCCTACCGCCTGATCGCCGCGCGCTGGACACAGCCGGCGCTGGCATAGCCGCCAACAAATACGACAGCATTGCCAAGAGCATCCGATGATCGATCGGCTGCTCTTGCATGTCGGGCGCCGCCGCATACCTTACCGGCTCGCGCCACGGCATGATCGGCAAGGGTATGGCTCTCGATTCGGTTGATCTTTTCCTCGAGGTCGTTCGGACCGGAAGCTTTTCCGGCGCAGCCAGAGCCACCGGCATCCCCGTCTCAACGATAAGCCAGCGTATCGCCGCACTCGAAACCCGCCTCGGCAGCACCTTGCTCAAGCGCACCACGCGACGTCTGGCCTTGACCGAAACCGGCGCAAGCTATCACGAGGTCGCGTCGCGGGCGCTGGCCGAACTGCGCGGCTACGAGGCCGAGCTGACCGACACGGCGGCAGGGCTGAGCGGCAAGCTCAGAGTGGCGAGCACGATCGCCATGGACGATGTGCTGGCGCCGCTGCTGAGCAGCTACCTCGAGGCTCATCCCAACATGTCGCTGGAGCTCAATCTGAGCAGCCGCAACGCCGACCTGTTCACTGATGGCATCGACGTCGCCATTCGGGTCGGCACGCTGCGCGACGATTCGGGGCTGGTGGCGCGTTCGCTTGGCAGTGCCGCGCTGAGGCTCGTGGCGTCACCTGCCTATCTCGCGGCACATGCACCAATCAGCCATCCTGGTGACATCGACACCGGCCAGCTGATGTCCTTTTCCGGATATGCCTCGGCACAGCTACGCCACGCCGGCGGCGACCCCTACAAACTGAGCATCTCCGGTCGTTTCACCGGCAACCAGCTTTCGTCATTGCGGCATCAAGCCGTCGCGGGTCGTGGTATTGCGCTGGTGCCGGCTGCGTTCCTGGCCCGGGAACTGGCCAGTGGCGAGCTGGTGATTCTGTTGCCCGAGTGGAGCGGCGAGGCGCAGCCGATCCACATCGTCTATCTGCGCCAGCGCATCGTCTCGAGGCGCCTGCGCTCCTTCATCGACCATGTCGTCGCGCATTTTCCGCGCCAGCTGTTCGTCGCCTGATCTTCCGTCGATCCGGAAGCTGCATCCTGAAATCTCCGGCTAATCCACCCGGGTACCTGTCCTTACCTTCGGCTCATCAAAGCGACGAAAGGACATGCAGATGCAGGACACACAGGGATTCTACTCGATCATCGACTACACCGTGGACGGCGCCCAGACACAGCAAGAGCTGATCGACGCCTTCGCCGGCCTGCAGGAAAAATGGGTACGGTTCTATCCCGGCTACAAGTCGGCGCATCTGTTTGCCAGCACCGACGGCACGCGCGTCTACAACATCATCCACTGGGAAAGCGAAGCCGCGCATCGCGAATTCGAGCGCGTATCGGACAATGCCGCGCGCATTGCGGCGATCGAGGGCGTCATCGACGGCCTCAAGGGCAAGGCCGAGCCCAGAATGAGCGGCCCACCGCGCTACAACCTCGTCCGCGAAATCGCGCCCGGCCCGCGCCCGATCGACGCCTGAGCCGGGAGGAGACCATGCAGATCGAGATGCATGCCGACGTGCTGTGTCCGTGGAGCTACATCGCCAAGCGCCGCCTCGAAGCCGCCTCGGCGCTTGCCGGCACGCCGATCAGGATCGTTTGGCGCAGCTTCGAGTTGTCGCCCGAAGGCGCTCTGATATCAGGCGACAGCGCCGCCGACATGATCAGGCAATGGCGCGGCGATGCGGCCGAAGCGCGGCTCGCCCAGATCACAGGGTTCGGAGTGGTCGAGGGCATCAAGCTAGACCTGGAGAACGCCCGCCCGGTCAACAGCTTCAACGCGCACCGGCTGGTTCACCTTGGTGCAGCGAGCGGCAAGGCCGACGCGGTGATGGAACGCCTGCTGCAGGCCTATCACAGCGAGGCCGAAAACATAGCCGACCGCGGCGTTCTGGACCGGCTTGGCCGCGAGGCCGGGCTTGCGCCAGGTGCGGTGGCGGAATTGCTCGCCGGCGACGATTTCGCCGCCGCCGTGCGCGCCGACAAGCGCCTCGCCGTCGAACGCGGCATATCGGGCGTGCCGGTGATGGTCCTCGCCGGGACAGCGCCGACTTCGGCGGTCAAGCCGGTCGAGGAGCTTGCCAAGCTGCTGCGACAGGCGGCGGCAAGCGAGCCGAGCGCATGAGCATCGGTATTCGCTACTTTCCGCGACCACCGGGGACATGCTGACGTAATGCAATCTCGACAATGTCGCGGGAGTTACGTCAGACACGGTGGATACATGACCATTACACTACGCCCGCTCAACGATGCCGAGCGGGCAACAATGCTTGAACTGCAAGTCGCGCCGGCGCAGCAGAATTTTGTCGCCAGCAACGAGGATTCGATCGAAGAGGCTGATGCGGGCCACCATTGCGCGCCGTTCGCCATCTATGCCGATGACCTGCCGGTCGGCTTCACCATGTATGCGCTCGATCCCGACGACGGCAATTACTGGATCTATCGGCTGATGATCGACCAGCGTTACCAGCGGCTCGGCTATGGCCGCAAGGCGTTGCTGGAGATGCTGAAGCTGATGTCGAAGCTGCCCAGCTGCGGCCATGTCACCTTGAGCGTCGTGCCGGAAAACGAAATGGCGATGGCGCTCTATCGCGAGGTTGGCTTCCGCGCGACGGGCGAGGTTATCGGTGGCGAGGTCGTCTTTCGTCACGACCTTTCGGCGATCGGCTGAGGCCGATCAGCGGTCGATTCGCGTCGACAGGACGATCGACGACAAGGTGCGTTCGACACCTTCGAGCGCACCTATTCGGTCGATCAAGGCATCGAGGTCGCGCACCGACGGCGCCTCGACGACGACGATCATGTCGAAATTGCCGCTGACCGAATGCAGCGTGCGCACCTCGGGAATCCGCTTCAGCACCGCCTCCACCGCCGCCGAGACCTTGGGCAGCGCGGTGACCAGGATATGCGCGCGAACCAGGTTCTTCTCGTAGTCTGGCGACAGCCTGACGCTGTAGCCAGCAATCACCCCACGCTGTTCCAGCCGCTCGATCCGGCTTTGCACCGTCGTTCGCGACACACCTAGCTTGCGCGCCAGCTCGGCCGTCGAGGCGCGCGCGTTCTCGCGCAACAAGGCAAGCAGGGCGCGGTCAGGGTCTGTCGTCATTTCGTCGATACCATACGTCGTTTCGTCCAAAACATATCGGCCTTTCGGCAATATCGATACTGCCTTTTGACGTGGTGCGACCGTAGACTCCGCGCGAAATTCCATTTGAAGGGGACATGACCATGAAACAGATCGTTGTCGTAGGCGCAGGCAAGATCGGCTCGACCATCGCCGACATGCTGGCCGAGAGTGGCGATTACCAGGTGACCGTGGTCGACCGCTCGCAGGCCGCACTTGATTCGCTCGAGACCGGCAACGCCGTCGAGACGCTTAAGGTCGAGATCGCCGAAGCTGGCGCCCTCGACGCCGTTTTGGCAGGCAAGTTCGCCGTACTTTCCGCTGCCCCCTTCCACCTCACCACGCGCATTGCCGAGGCAGCCGCCAAGGCCGGCGTGCACTATCTCGACCTGACCGAGGACGTCGCTTCGACCCGCATCGTCAAGGAACTGGCTGTCACCGCCAAGAGCGCCTTCATCCCGCAGTGCGGCCTCGCACCAGGCTTCATCTCGATCGTCGCCAACGATCTCGCCAAGCGCTTCGATTCGCTGGAGAGCGTGCGCATGCGCGTCGGCGCACTGCCGCAGTACCCGTCCAATGCGTTGAACTACAATCTGACCTGGAGCACCGACGGCGTCATCAACGAGTATTGCGAGCCCTGCGAGGCGATCGTCGAAGGCTCGCTGGTCGAGGTGCCGCCGCTGGAAGAACGCGAAGAGTTCTCGCTCGACGGCATCACCTATGAGGCGTTCAACACCTCGGGCGGTCTCGGCACGCTGTGCGAGACCTACAAGGGCAAGGTGCGCACGCTGAACTACCGCACCATTCGCTATCCCGGCCACGCCGCGATCATGAAGGCGCTGCTCAACGATCTCGGCCTGCGTCACCGCCGCGAAGTGCTCAAGGACATCCTGGAGAACTCGCTGCCGGCGACCATGCAGGACGTGGTGGTGATCTTCGTCACCGTCAGCGGTCGCAAGGGCGGGCGCCTGCTCCAGGAAAGCTACGCCAACAAGATCTACAGCCGCCAGATGGGCAAGATGGTGCGCAGCGCCATCCAGATCACCACGGCTTCCGGCATCTGCGCCGTGCTCGACATGCTGGCCAACGGCGCATTGCCGCAGCAGGGCTTCATCCGCCAGGAAGACATCGCACTCGACGCCTTCCTCGCCAACCGCTTCGGCCACAACTACGCCCAGGCCGCGACAAGCCATCTGGCAGCCTGATTGGGGGACGCCTTACGGGGAAGATACCCCGGAGGTCATGATTTTTGCAGCGAGGGGTTAGGGGACCCCTCGCTTTCTTTTTGTCCGGATAGCTGCGACCGGCTCCCTGCTTGGCTCGGCCAAGGGCAAGTTCAGGCAGATCAGATCGCTACCATCGGCCCGAAGAAGCCGATGATGCGCGCGATGCGCTTCCCGTCGGGCGAAAGCTCGGCAATATCAAGGCCTTCGGGCAGCGGTGTGCCGTCGGCCTCGACGACGCGCCAGCCGAAGCGGGCAACGCCGTGATGAAGATCGACAGAGGTGGTGCGGACGATCTTCGCACCGGGGCGGCTCATCCGGATACTTGCGATATGCACCAGAAGCTCATCGGCACCGACAGTGTCGGCCCGCGGGTCGGTGTATGTCGCCCGCTCGGCCCAGACGGCTTCGAGCAGCTCCTTGCGACTGTCGGCGTCGGGTTCGTTCCAGACCGCGCAGTAGCGGTCAATGAGGCTGGTTACATCGGACGACATGGCTGGCTCCCGCATCGCAGGCGCCGACAATAGCGGACAATCGCTGCTCAATCGCCGTGCAGGATGAATTCCAGGTAGAGGTTGCGCTGCAGGATCGAATGGTTGTCGTCGGAGACCAGCGATACCATCAGCGCGCCGTCGCTGCGCTGCCAGACGTCGAGCCCTTCCATGTTGTCGATCTGGTAGCCCATGTTGGCTTCCAGCAGCACCGGGCCGTCGGCGATCTGGCCCCTGGCGATTGTCTCGGAGGCAATGCGCCGGAGCCGCATCTTCACGCCCGAAGCCATCGAGAAGCTACGTTCAAGCAGCAGCAGGTCGCCATCGGGCAGGAAGGCGCCGTCGGTGATGTCGAACTCGCCGTTGCGCTTGACCGTGAAGACGCCCTTCTTGGGCCCCTCGATGATCGCGGCGAAGATGTTGCCTGATGTGTCGAGGCTCTTTTCCGACACCACCACAAGCCCGCCCTTCTCAGTGGAATAGGCGACGGTCTCGAAGCCGCGATTCGTCCTGAGCTCGTTGCGCGGCACGAGGAACTCGAGCTCGCGGAACGGCGGCTGCATGTTGTCGGGATCGATGCGGTACTGGGCGACGCGGTGGGTGCGCTCGAAGCCCACGGTAGCGATACCGTCCTTCACCGCAAGGCCCTCTGCATCGGCCTGCCATTTCTTTTCGATGGCGACACCGGAGCTGTCCACCATCTGCACCATGCGGAAGTTCTCGATGCCCGTCGGGCGCATCGCGGAATCGCGGGCGACACGTCCAAAATACCAGAAGCCGGTGTCGGCGACGCCGATGAAGTCACTCCCCGATTTGAGGAAGCGGAAGGCCGACAGCGCGCCGAGATTGCGCGACGACGAGGTCATTTCGAGGCCGCCGACGAATTCGAGCGGACCAAAGATCTTCTGGTCGAGACCGATCTGGAAGCGGGCGATGGGACGGGCTGATATCTCGATGCGCTCGATGGCAGGCTGCTCGGCGCGCGAGGACGCGGTGAGCGATGCCGACAGCGCGAGCGCCGCCAAGGCAGCGCAAGCAAGGTGCCGCAGCCGGGCCATGGACAAGCTCACCCGGCGCGCCGGAAGCCGCCGCGGCGGGTCTCGCGCGCACTCTCTTCGCCGAACAGCGAGGCGAGCTGCTCGGTCATCGCACCTGCCAGTTCCTCGGCGTCGACGATGGTGACGGCACGGCGATAGTAGCGCGTGACGTCGTGGCCGATGCCGATCGCCAGAAGCTCGACCGGCGAGCGCGTCTCGATCAGGTCGATGACGGCGCGCAGATGGCGCTCCAGATAGTTGCCCGGATTCACCGACAGCGTCGAATCGTCCACCGGCGCGCCGTCCGAGATCATCATCAGGATCTTGCGCTGCTCGGGCCGTGCGATCAGGCGCTGGTGCGCCCAGAGCAACGCTTCGCCGTCGATGTTTTCCTTAAGCAGGCCTTCGCGCATCATCAGGCCGAGATTGCGGCGGGCGCGGCGCCACGGCGCGTCGGCTGACTTGTAGATGATGTGGCGGAGGTCGTTGAGGCGGCCGGGGTTCGGCGGCTTGCCGTCCTTCAACCACTTCTCGCGTGCTTGTCCGCCTTTCCAGGCGCGCGTCGTGAAGCCGAGGATCTCGACAGAGACGCCGCAGCGCTCCAGCGTGCGCGCCAATATGTCGGCGCAGGTTGCGGCAACGGTGATCGGACGGCCACGCATCGAGCCGGAATTGTCGAGCACCAGCGTGACGACGGTGTCGCGGAACTTGGTGTCGCGCTCCTGCTTGAACGACAGCGGCTGCATCGGGTCGATGACGACGCGCACGAGGCGTGCGGGGTCGAGATAGCCCTCTTCCAGGTCGAAGTCCCAGGAACGGTTCTGCTGCGCCATCAGGCGGCGCTGCAGGCGGTTGGCGAGACGGCCGACGACACCAGACAGATTGGCGAGCTGCTTGTCGAGGAAGGCGCGGAGACGGTCGAGTTCGTCCTCGTCACACAGCTCCTCGGCGCCCACTGTCTCGTCGAAAGCGGTGGTGAAGACCTTGTAGTCGATTTCGCGCGGCAGGTTGGCGAAGGGATTGTCCTGGCGGCGCGCCTCGCCCGGCGTCTCGGAATCGACGTCATCGTCGTCGGACATCTCGTCGGACGTGGCATCGGACGCCTCCATCTCGCCGGACTGCTCTTCGTCGGCGGAGGATTCGGCATCTTCGGACTGTGCCTGCTCGGAGCCGGAATCGTCCTCGCCGCCCTCCTCGCTCTGCTCCTCGCCTTGCGGCTGGTCGTCGTCCTGGTCCTCGTTGTCCTCGGTCTCCTGGTCGTCGCCATATTCCTCGGCCATCTCGAGCGAGGCCAGCATATGACGGACGACACGGGCGAAAGCCTGTTGGTCCTCGAGGCTGCCGAGCAGGCCGTCGAGATCGCCACCGGCCTTCTGGTCGACCCAGTCGCGCCAGAGCGCGACCATGCGCTCGCCGCTCTTGGGGACGGGCTGGCCGGTCAGCTTCTCGCGCACCATCAGCGCCAGCGCTTCCTCGAGCGGCGCTTCCGACTGTTCGGTGACGTCGGCGAGATTGGCCTTGGCGTATTTGTCCTCGAGCATCGAGGTGATGTTCTGGGCAACGCCTGTCATGGCGCGGCTACCGATGGCCTCGACACGCGCCTGCTCGACCGCGTCGAACACGGCACGGGCTTGCTTGCCCTCGGGCGCCAGGCGGGCATGGATGCGGCCGTCGTGGCAGGCACGCTTCAGCGCCATGGAATCGCCGAGGCCCCGGGTGACGGCGATGTCACTGGGCGAGGCCTTCTTGGGCAGCTCGGGCAGGCGGGCGCGATTGCCGGCAAGCGCCGGCCGCTCCTTGGCGAAGGCCACTTCGAGGCCGTTGTCGCCCGAAATGGCACGCATGCAGACGGTCATCGCGCGCTTGAAGCTGTCGGCTTCAGAGCCCGTCTTCGACTTGTTGCGTGTGTTGTCGCCCGGCCCTGCCATTTGAGCCTGTTCTTATCCAAGCACGACGTTGGCAGCGGATTCCGGCAGGTCCTCACCGAAGGCGCGCTGGTAGAATTCGGCAACGACTGAGCGTTCGAGTTCGTCGCACTTGTTCAGGAAGGTGAGCCTGAAGGCCATGCCGACATCGCCGAAAATCTCGGCGTTTTCAGCCCAGGTGATGACGGTACGCGGGCTCATGACCGTCGACAGGTCGCCATTGATGAAGGCCGAGCGCGTCATGTCGGCGACGCGGACCATCTTGTTGACGATCTCCTTGCCTTTGGCGTCGCGGTAGTGCTTGGCCTTGGCAATGACGATGTTCACTTCGTTGTCGTGCGGCAGGTAGTTCAGCGTGGTCACGATCGACCAGCGGTCCATCTGCGCCTGGTTGATCTGCTGGGTGCCGTGATAAAGGCCGGTCGTGTCGCCGAGGCCGACGGTGTTGGCGGTGGCAAACAGACGGAAGGCCGGGTGCGGGCGGATAACGCGGCTCTGGTCGAGCAGGGTCAGGCGGCCCGACGATTCGAGCACGCGCTGGATGACGAACATCACGTCGGGGCGGCCGGCGTCATACTCGTCGAAGCAGAGCGCGACATTGTGCTGGTAGGCCCAGGGCAGGATGCCGTCCTTGAACTCGGTGACCTGCATGCCTTCCTTGACGACGATCGCGTCCTTGCCGACCAGATCGATACGGCTGACATGGCTGTCGAGGTTGACGCGGACCATCGGCCAGTTGAGACGGGCGGCGACCTGTTCGATGTGGGTCGACTTGCCGGTGCCGTGGTAACCCGACACCATGACGCGGCGGTTGTAGGCGAAGCCGGCGAGGATCGCCATGGTCGTTGCCTTGTCGAACAGATAGTCCGGATCGATGTCGGGCACATGCTCCGACGAGGCCGAATAGGCCGGCACGACCATCTTCGAATCGAAGCCGAAGGTGTCTTTCACCGACACCGTGGTATCAGGCAGGTTGGTGATGTCGCGATCGACCTTGTTCATAGCGTCTCCACGCGCGAGGCTTCAGGCCACGCCGGCAATCGAATTTTCTTCGGGGGCGGTCATAAAGCCTTTTCCGACCAGATGAAAGTTGGAAAAAGGCCGCGACCGCGGCTGGCTCAACACAATCCCGCTTGCTTGAGCACGCGATATGCCTGGAGCACATCCCTGAAGCGGTCTTCAGAACCTCGGTCGCCGCCATTGGCGTCGGGGTGGTGGCGTTTGACCAGTTCCTTGTAGCGCGCCTTGATATCGGAGCCGGTGGCGCGCGAATCGAGTCCCAGCGTCTCCAGTGCCTTGGCCTCCAAGGGCTTCGCCTTGCGCTGGCGCGGCGCGCCCTGGGCACCGAAGGGGTTATGCGGATCGCGCATGCGGCTGTAGTAGCCGGCGCGGCCCGAGCGCTGCTGGGCAAAGTCAGGCGCCGAACGCGCCGAGCCGTTGGATCCCATGGTCCAGGTCGGCCTGTGGCCGGTCAGCGCTTCCTTCTGAAAACGCGCGATATCGCCGTCGGCGAGGCCGGAGAAGTAGTTGAAGCCCTTGTTGTACTCGCGCACGTGATCGAAGCAGAAGCGGAAGTACTCGCCTTCCCTCATGCGGCCGACCGGCGCCTTGTGCGTTCCCGGCTGCTTGCAGCCGTCCCACTGGCAGAGCGGGGCATGCGACTTCACCTCCGCTTCCGGATCGGGCCGGACGCGAATCTTGTCGAAATATTTTGGGTACGGCTTCATCTGATCGTATTTACCGCCTCTTGGCGCGGCGAAACAAGAATTGACATTTCGAGGATGTTGGCCCTAACGCCTGATTTGCGGCCCAATTTTGCCCGAGGGCATGATTGGTCGCGGCGACACATGTGGTGAAAGGCGAGACCGATGTCCATACAGGCGACTATCGAAACGAAGCTGAACGAGGCATTTTCGCCGGAGCGGCTCGTCGTGCTCAATGAAAGCCACCTGCATGCCGGCCACCACCATGTCGACGGCGGCGATCACGCCACCTTCGACGGGTCAGGCGAGACACATTTCCGCATCCGCATCGTCGCCCCCGCCTTTGCCGGCATGAGTCGCATCGACCGCCATCGCGCCGTCAACGACGCGCTGGCAGCCGAACTCAAGGCCGGCCTGCACGCACTGGCGATCGAGCCGGCAGCCCCCGGCGAAGCGACACGCTGGTAATTTTCTTTCTGGACGATTGTTGAGCGCAGCCCAACGCTGCCTCGTCATTTGCCTGTCACATACATCCATTAGTCTGGATATATGGATGCAAACGACACGATCGACGCTCTCGCCGCGCTGGCCCAAACGACACGGCTGGAGGCCTTTCGCCAGATGGCCGCCGCCGAGCCGGACGGCATTGCCGCCGGCGACCTGGCACGCCGACTCGACGTGCCGTGCTGACCCGCGCCGGCCTCGCCACCGGCGACCGCCAGGGGCGCTCGATCATCTACCGCGCCAACCTCCCTGCCCTGCGCAATGTGCTGTTGTTCCTGCTGCAGGATTGCTGCGACGGCAAGCCGGAGATCTGCGCGCCGCTGCTCGCCGAATTGTCTCCCTGCTGCACGCCATCGGAGTAATGCCATGACCCATCGGCCTTTCAACGTGCTTTTCCTCTGTACCGGCAACAGCGCCCGCTCGATCCTCGCCGAGGGCATCCTGCGCAAGGATGGGGCACCGCATTTCAACGCCTTTTCCGCCGGCAGCCAGCCCAGGGGCAGCGTCAATCCCTTCGCGCTCAAGGTGCTTGAAAGCTATGGCTATCCGGCCGACGGCTTCCGCTCGAAGACCTGGGATGAGTTCGCCGCGGCCGGCGCCCCGGAGATGGATTTCATCTTCACCGTCTGCGACGACGCTGCCGGCGAAGCCTGCCCGGTCTGGCTCGGCCATCCGGCCAACGCGCATTGGGGCATCGAGGATCCGAGCCACGTCGAAGGCACCGACCTCGAAAAGGAAGCAGCTTTCGTCACCGCCTTCAAATACATGCGCAACCGCATCAGGGCATTCACCGCGCTGCCCATCACCAGCCTCGACCGCATGGCGCTGACCGCACATCTGCATGATATCGGCAAGATGGAAGGTGCCAGCACAAAAGCAGGCGATTCCAGCACATGAGCGCTTTGCTCGCGCGGCGATTGCTTGCCGAATGCCTAGGAAGTGCCTTCCTTCTCGCAACCGTGGTCGGCTCCGGCATCATGGCGGCGCAGCTTGCGCAGGGTAACGTAGCGCTGGCACTGCTCTGCAATGCCCTGGCCACCGGGGCCATGCTGGTGGTGCTCATCACCATTCTCGCGCCAATCTCCGGCGCGCATTTCAACCCAGCAGTCAGCCTCGTGACGGCGCTCGACCGGCGCCTGGCATGGTCGCTGGTCGCGCCCTATGTCGCAGCACAAGCGAGCGGCGCGATACTGGGCGTATTGCTGGCGCACGCGATGTTCGACCTGCCGCTGCTGCAGGTCTCGACCACGGTCCGAACCGGCCCGGGCCAATGGCTCGGCGAGGCAGTCGCAACCTTTGGACTGGTGTTGACCATCTTCGGCTGCATTGCCCAGGCACCCAAAACGACGCCCGCCGCCGTCGGTCTCTACATCTTCGCGGCCTACTGGTTCATCTCGTCGACGTCCTTCGCCAATCCAGCTGTGACCATCGCGCGGGCGCTGACCGATACATTCGCGGGCATCGCGCCCGCCGACACGCCGGCATTCATCGCGGCCCAACTGGCCGGAGCGGTGCTTGGCCTGGCGGCAGGTCGGGTCTTGTGGCTGGGTGTTACTTCGGCGGACGCGCTGCGGCCGGTTGAGGCTCGACCACCGCGGGCCTGATCCTGATCCGCGCGAGGCGGTTCTTGTCGCGTTTCATGACGATGAAGCGCTTGCCGTGGAAGGTGAAGGCCTGTTTTTCCTCGGGGATCGACTGGGTCTCGTGGATGACGAGGCCGGCGATCGTCGTCGCCTCGTCGTCCGGCAGGTGCCAGTCGAGCGCGCGGTTGAGGTCGCGGATCGGCACGGTGCCATCGACGACCACGGAGCCGTCGGCCTCCTGCTTGACGCCCTGAATATCGATGTCGTGCTCGTCGGCGATCTCGCCGACGATCTCCTCGATGATGTCTTCCAGCGTCACCAGCCCTTCGACCTCGCCATATTCATCGACGACGATGGCGAAATGCGCCTTGCGCCGCAAAAAGGCGTTGAGCTGTTCCTGAAGCGAGGTCGTGTCGGGCACGAACCAGGGTTTGGAGGCGACCTTCGGCACGTCGACGCGTGAATAGTCGCCTTCGACGTCGTTGAGCGCGCGGAGCAGGTCCTTGGCGTGGACGACGCCGACGATGTTGTCGAGCGAGCCGCGCCACAACGGCATGCGGGTGTAGGGGCTCTGCAGGATCTCGCGCACCAGTGTCTCGGGCGCCATGTCGGCATTGATCGAGCGGATGTTGGTTCGGTGGACCATCACGTCCGACACCTCGAGCTCATGCAGGTCGAGCAGGCCGCCGACCTGGTCGCGGTCCTGCTTGACCACCTGGCCGTCGCGATGGAGTTCATCGACCGCGCCGCGCAGTTCGGCGTGGCCGGAACGCTGCGGCGTCAGCGCAATCAATTCGTAGCCGAGCGAGGCAAGCAGCCGCTCGCGGAAGGCCAGCCCGGCAAGGACCAGCCCCGACAGCGCGCCCGCAGCGATCCAGCCGGCCTCGATCATCCCTGACGCTGCTCCTTGAGGAAGGAAATCACTTCGGAGGCCGGCACGTCCTTGGCGATGAAGGACTGGCCGAGGCCGCGCGTCAGGATGAAGGTCAGTGCGCCGCGCGTCACCTTCTTGTCCTGGGTAATGTAGTTGAACAGCGCCTCGGCGTCCGGCAGGTCCCCAGGGATGTCGGACATGCGCCACGGCAGGCCGACGGCGCGCAGATGCGCCTCGACGCGTGCCGCATCGTCGGGGCTTGCCAGATTGAGCCTGGCCGAGAAGCGGTGCGCCAGCGCCATGCCGATTGCAACACCCTCGCCATGCACCAGCCGTGCGCCGTCATAAGCGGTGGCAGCTTCAAGCGCGTGACCGAAGGTATGGCCGAGATTGAGAAGCGCCCGGTCGCCGGTTTCGAACTCGTCGCGGGCAACCACGTCGGCCTTGGCACGGCAGGACTGCGCTATAGCCTCGATGCGAGCCGCACCACCCGAAAAGACCTCCTGCCAGTTCTGCTCCAGCCAGGCGAAGAAATCCGGGCGGTCGATCAGGCCGTATTTGGCGACCTCGGCATAACCGGCGCGGAATTCGCGCAGCGGCAGCGTGTCGAGGGCCCCGGTGTCGGCCAGCACCAGCTTCGGCTGATGGAAGACGCCGATGAGGTTCTTGCCGCGCGGGCTGTTGATGCCGGTCTTGCCGCCGACAGACGAATCAACCTGCGCCAGCAGCGAGGTCGGCACCTGCACGAAATTCATGCCGCGCCGCACGATGCCGGCGGCAAAGCCGGTGAGATCGCCGATGACGCCGCCGCCAAGCGCGATCACCGCATCACCGCGCTCGAGCCGGGCGGCAATGATCTGGTCGACAACGGTTTCCAGCGAGGAAAAGCTCTTGGTCTTTTCACCGGCTGGCAGTGTGATGACAGCAGGCGCATTGCCGACGGCCGTGAGACTTTCGACCAGCGGTTCGAGATGGGCAGCAGCGACATTCTCGTCGGTGACGATGGCACAACGCGCCTTGGGCAGGCGCTGCTGGATCAGCTCGCCGCCGCGCGCGATCAGGCCCGGGCCGATCAGGATCTCATAGGCGCGGTCGCCAAGTCCGACTTCGACGGTGACGACGCTCATTCGTGATCCTCCGAACCTTCCGAAACGTGAATTCTGCCGGGCACGCCGAGATGGCTGCACAGCGCCTCGATGACCTCGCTGGCGATCGCCTCCTTGCGGTCGTCGCGTGTCGCAACGGTGAGGTCGGCAAGCCCATAGACCGGGTAGCGTTCGTCCATCAGCTTGGCCAGCACGGCACGCGGATCGGCATTCTGCAACAGCGGCCGGTTCTGCTTCTTGGAAACGCGTTCCATCAGAAGGTCGAGCTCGGCCTTGAGCCAGACCGAAACGCCGTGGCCTGCGATTGCCGCGCGGGTCTGTGCATTCATGAAGGCGCCGCCGCCGGTCGACAGAACCTGCGGGCCACCTTCCAGGAGGCGGCCTATGACGCGCTGTTCAAGCGCGCGGAACTCGACCTCACCATAGCGTTCGAAGAGCTCGGGAATTGTCATCCGCGACACGCTTTCGATCTCGTGGTCACTGTCGATGAAGCCGAGGCCGAGCGACTGCGCGACCTTGCGGCCGATGGCGGTCTTGCCGGCGCCCATGAGGCCGACGAAAACGATCGAACGGGTGCCGAGCCGTTCTAGCAGGGCGGCTACGGAGCCTTCGGGAAATGGAGTCTGCGCGTCGGGTGTCATGGCGTCCCTTTCGCCGGCGTATCGACATGAAAAGCCCCGTTGCGTCAAGCGCATGACCGCAAACGCGCCCTTGAATTGCCTGTGACGGCGTCCCATAAGGGCACAGGATAGGACAGACGGGCAAACACATCGATGCCGACACTTTTCCGGTTCCTTGTCACGCTCGCTGTTCTGGCGGGCATCGCATACGGCGCCATGTTTGCGCTGGTGATGTTCGTCGAGCCGAAGAAGGCTGAGATCACCATCCGCATTCCACCGGAAAAGCTCGCGCCAAAAAAATGAAAAGCGGCGCGCGCATCGAGGCCTTCCTCGAAATGATGAGTGCCGAGCGTGGCGCTGCCGACAACACGCTGGCCAGCTATCGCCGCGACCTCGAAGACGCCTCGGAATTTCTCGGCGGCCGCCTCGCCGACGCCGACGCCCCAGCCATCCGCGGCTATCTCGACGACATTGCCGGCCGCGGCTTCGCAGCGACCTCACAGGCACGCAAGCTGTCGGCACTCCGGCAGTTCTTCCGCTTCCTTTATGCCGAAGGCCTGCGAACCGACGACCCCACCGGCGTCCTCGACAGCCCGAAGAAGGATCGGCCGCTGCCCAAGACGATGAGCGAGGCCGAAACAGGCCGGCTGCTTGACCGCGCGGCGATGGAAGCGAGCGAATCCGCCGAGGGCGACAGCCTGGCGGCGACCCGGCTGCACGCGCTTGTCGAGGTGCTCTATGCCACCGGCTTGCGCGTTTCGGAGCTGGTCAGCCTGCCGCTGACGGTGGCGCTGCGCGACGAGCGCTTCTTCGTCGTGCGCGGAAAGGGCGAGAAGGACCGTATGGTGCCGCTGTCAGCCAAGGCGCGCGAGGCGATGCGGCGCTGGCTGGGTGACCGCAATGCCAACCCACGGTTGGTCGAAAGTCCGTTCCTGTTCCCCGCTTCGTCGGAAAGCGGGCACGTGCCGCGCCAGGTTTTCGCCAGAGAACTCAAGGGTCTGGCCGCCCGCGCTGGCATCGCATCGGCGAAAATCTCGCCACACGTACTGCGCCATGCCTTTGCCAGCCACCTGCTGCAGAATGGCGCCGACTTGCGCGCGGTGCAGCAATTGCTTGGCCATTCCGACATTTCGACCACGCAAATCTACACCCATGTGCTGGAAGAAAGGCTGTTGAAACTGGTCAACGAGCATCATCCGCTTGCCGATTAGGGCCCATATCGCTATGTGAGTGCCACGTTCCACTGGCGCGGTGCCACAGTCCCCGGCCCCCGGTGCCTCAAATTTTCAGCGTGGTAGTCCGCTCGCCAATGTACAATTACCTCGATTTCGAAAAACCGGTCCAAGATCTCGAAGGCAAGATCCTCGAGCTCAAGAAGCTTGCCGAAAATGGCGAGGCCGTCGATGTCGGCGACGAGATCAAGCGGCTGGAGAAGCGCTCGCGTGATGCTCTGCGTGACGCCTATAAGGCGCTGACGCCCTGGCAGAAGGTCCAGGTGGCGCGCCACCCCGACCGCCCGCACTGCCTCGACTACATCAACGGCCTGTTCACCGATTTCGCGCTTCTGGCCGGCGACCGCAATTTCGGCGAAGACAATGCCATGGTCGGCGGTTTCGCCCGCTTTCGTGGCGAGCCGGTGCTGGTGCTCGGCCAGGAAAAAGGCAACGACACCAAGAGCCGCCTCAAACACAATTTCGGCTCGGTCCGCCCCGAGGGCTACCGCAAGGCCGTGCGCCTGATGGAAATGGCCGACCGCTTCAACATCCCCGTCGTCATGCTCGTCGACACCGCGGGCGCCTATCCGGGCGTCGGCGCCGAAGAGCGCGGCCAGGCCGAAGCCATCGCGCGCTCGACCTCAGCCTGCCTCGGCCTCAAGGTGCCGTCGATCGCGGTTGTCATCGGCGAAGGCGGCTCGGGCGGCGCGATCGCCATTGCCACCGCCAATCGCGTGTTCATGCTCGAGCATGCGATCTATTCGGTGATCTCACCGGAAGGTGCCGCCTCCATCCTGTGGCGTGACACGACGCGTTCCAAAGACGCGGCGACCAACATGAAGATCACTGCGCAGGACCTGCTCTCGCTCAAGATCATCGACAAGATCATCGACGAGCCGCTGGGCGGCGCTCACCGCAACGCCGAGGCGGTCATTTCGGCCACCGGCGACCTGATCGCCAAGACGTTCGCCGAATTCAACGGCTCGAACATCGATTTCCGCGAGCAGCGCCGCGAGAAGTACCTCTCCATCGGCCGCAGCCTCTAGCATCCGCCCGAAAATCGGAATCGATCTTCGCAAGGCGCAATGCGCAGGCTGTGATTGCACAAACTGTGGGCCTCATGGGCCACGGCACGTTTTCGCCACAAAAATGCCGCCTCGCCCGGCTCAATGAACTTGCCGTGATTTTTCGCGCGTGGGACGGGCCAAGAACTTGCGGTAAGGATTTTTCAAGGTTAACGACCCTAAGGTCGAGGCAGTATCAGGACGGGCCGGTTGTTGGCGCATGCGCCATGACTGCAATGTAGAGACGACATTTAGACCGATGATCGCCAATATCGCACGCGCCGGATTGCTTCTCGCTGCCCTTGCGGTGGCAGGCTGTTCGGAATCCTCCGTGACCGACTTCGTGCCGCAGCACGCCAACAGGCAACTGCCGGCCAAGATCGTGGCCGAAATGAAGGCCAAGGGCATGAACAAGAGCTCGCCCGTGCTGGCGCGCGTGTTCAAGGAAGAGGGCAAGCTGGAGGTCTGGAAACAGAAGACCAACGGCCGCTACGACATCGTTGCCAGCTACGACATCTGCAAGATGTCGGGCAAGCTCGGCCCCAAGTTCACCGAGGGCGACCGCCAGTCGCCGGAGGGCTTCTACACCGTGCGTCCGGGACAGATGAACCCGAACTCCAGCTATCACCTCGCCTTCAACATCGGCTATCCCAACGCCTTCGACCGCGCCAACGGCCGCACCGGCTCGAACCTGATGGTTCACGGCGCCTGCTCGTCGTCAGGCTGCTTCTCGATGACCGATGCGCAGATCGAGGAAATCTACGCCTTCGCGCGCGATGCCTTCAAGGGCGGCCAGACCGAATTCCAGGTCCAGTCCTATCCGTTCCGCATGACCGCGGCCAACATGGCCCGCTACCGCAACGACCCGAACTACCAGTTCTGGGCGATGCTGAAGGAAGGCTACGACCACTTCGAGATCACCAAGGTGCCGCCGAAAGTCGACGTCTGCGAAAAGCGCTACGTCTTCAACCAGGTCCCGGAAGCAGGTGGCACGTTCAACCCGACGGGCGCCTGCCCTGCAGTGACCCAGCCGCAGGCGCTGCAGACCGCCTATCAGGCCTACAAGAGCAAGTATGACGCTGCTTTCGCCAGCGCCACCGGTGGCGACATTCCCGCGCCCAAGCCGACGATTGCCGGCATCAAGGAAGCGGCAATCGTTTCGGACTGGACCAAGCGCCGTGCCCGCGGCGAGCGCGTGACCCTGGAGCCGCCGGCGATGGCCCAGGACGGCAGCATCGTCCAGACCACCGCCCGCATGGGCCGTATCGATTCGGCCGAAGGCCGCCGCATGGCAGCGCTCGATGCGGCAGCGGAAGCCAAGAAGAAGGCTGCCGAGGAAAAGGCGCAAGCCATCGCTGCCGCCAAGGCTGCCAAGCTTGCCGCCCAGCAGCAGGTCGAGATCGCCGCCGTGCCGCAGCCACAGCCCGCAGTGACCGAAGCGCCGACGCAGGCCGCCCAGGCGGCCCCCGCCGAAGAGGCAGGCGCTGCCACCAAGCTCAAGAAGAAGCTGCTCGGCCTGTTCGGCAGCTGATCGGCGTGGGCGAAACCACCGAAATCTACGATCTCAGGGGGCTCAATTGCCCCCTGCCCGTGCTCAAGGCCAAGCGCCGGCTCGCCGACATGTCGTCAGGCGAGCTGTTGTGGCTCGAAACCACCGACCCGCTGGCTGTCATCGACATCCCGGCCTTCTGCCAGGAGGCTGGCCACCGCCTGATCGAGACCACGGCCGTTTCAGGCGGCCACCGTTTTCTGGTCGAACGCGGAAGCTGAGTTCGGAGTCGGTGCGTCCTTGGAGGCAGCGACAGGACCCTACCGCCCGGCGATCGCCAGCGGGTTGTTTTCCATCGCTTCGCGGTCCGGCGTGTCGATGGCAGGTTTGTTGACGAAGGCGGCAAACAGGCGTTCGACATAGTCGCGCGGCAGGTCGATGCCGATCAGCACCAGCCTTGTGCCGCGAACCGCATCCGGCCATGACGGCAAGCGTGCCGGCGGATGCAGCAGTTTCTGCACGCCATGGATGACCAACGGCCGCTCCCGGTCTTCCAGCAGTTCGACGATGCCCTTGATCCGCAACAGCTTGTCGCCTTGCGTCGACAGCAACAGGTCGAGGAACATCTCGACCGTCGAGAAAGGCAGCGCGCCGGCGTGCGTCAGCGAGAACGAGCCGACCCGGCTGTCGTGATGATGGCCATGGTCGTGATCATGATGATGGTCACCGTGGTGATGATGGTGACCGTGGTCACCGTGATGGTGGTGGTCATGCGCATGCGCCTCGCCCAGCCAGCGGCGCACGTCCGCGGTCTTGGTCGCCGGGTCGTAGAGCCCGCACTGCAACAGCTTTGCCACCGCTGCACCTTCGACGTCGCGGATTTCGGCACCCGGGTTGATGCGGGCAAGCCGCGCCCTGAGCGCATCGAGCCATTCGGCATCGTCGACGAGATCGGCCTTGGTCAGCACGATGCGGTCGGCCACCGCCACCTGCTTGGCCGCCTCGACATGGGCGTCGAGCGTCGATGCACCATTGACCGCATCGACAAGGGTGATGACGCCGTCGAGCCGGAAGGCGTGGATGAGTGCGGGATGGCCCATGATCGACTGCAGCACCGGCACCGGATCGGCAAGGCCGGTGGTCTCGATCACAACCCGCGCCAGCCGCTCGATTCGGCCGGTTTGCAGGCGGTCAACGAGATCGGCCAGCGTGTCGACGAGCTCGCCGCGCACGGTGCAGCAGAGGCAGCCGTCGGACAGCTCGATGACACCGTCGGAGGCCTTTTCGACCAGCAGGTGGTCGATGGCGACATCGCCGAACTCATTGATGATGACGGCCGTGTCGGTGAGCTCGGGATCCTTGAGCAGGCGGTTGAGCAGCGTCGTCTTGCCGGCGCCGAGAAAGCCGGTCAGCACCGATACCGGGATCGGGAAAACTGCCTGCGAATTCACGAGCGCGCCTTAACCTTGCCAGCAACTGGTGCAGCACCTGCGGGCGCTGGCCTGTCGGGACGCCAGGTCGGCAACGGCACGCCAGTGTCGACAACGATGTCGCGGCCGCCGAGCGCCTTGGGCATCGGCCCGGTGGCGCCGCCGAGGCTGACGGTGACCCAGTTACGCTGGCGTGTCATTTCAGGAATGATCGAGACCTTGTCGGGCGCAGCCCCTGCCTCGGTCGGCGCCGGCCCATCGGAAGCCGCATGCTTGGCCTTGGGCGAGCAGACTTCCTCGCGCATGCTCGTCGCGACGTCGCGGTTGTCGCCATAGGGCGCAAGCCCTGTAACGCTGACCGACGCGCCGTTGCGAACAAAACCGGTCTGCAGCATCTTCGCCGCCTCTTCGGCGCGATTGTCTGGTGAGTCCGCGCCGAGCACGATCGCCGCAAGTGTCCTGCCGTCGCGGGTGGCGGTGGCGATCAGGTTGAAGCCGGATTCGCAGACAAAGCCTGTTTTCATGCCGTCGGTGCCGGGGAAGCGGCCGACCAGCGGATTGAAGTTCTTGAGTTTGGCCTTGCCGGCAATGATGCCTTCGATGTCGAAATAGGCGGCATATTCAGGATATTCGAGGCGGATCGCCCTGACCAGGATCGCGAGGTCACGCGCCGTCGTATACTGCTCGGGATCGTGGAGGCCGTTGGCATTGACCCAGTGGCTGCCGACCATGCCGAGGCGCTGCGCCTCGGCGTTCATCCGTGCGGCGAAGGCCTCTGGCGTGCCGCCGACATTTTCGCCGATCGCAGCCGCCACGTCGTTGGCCGACTTGACCATGATGATCTTCAGCGCGTTGTCGAGCGTCAGCACGGAACCCGGCTTGTAGCCCATCTTGGCCGGCGGGAAGGCCGCCGCCTTCTTGGAGATCTTGATTGGCGAATTGAGCGCCAGCTCGCCAGCCTGGACGGCGCGGAAGGCGGTATAGGCGGTCATCAGCTTGGTCAGCGAGGCCGGATGCCAGCGCTTGAACGCTTCCTGGTGCTCGATGACGGCGCCCGAATTGACGTCGAAAAGCATCGCCGGATTGGCCGACGCGGGGACAGCGCCCAGCACGGTTGCGACCGTTAGGCCGAGGAGCATGCTTCTGACGAACCTAATCTTCATCATCAAATCCGAAATCGCCTCTTGCCGATCATAGCCGGCCGTCCATAAGATTTCCGTAAACCGGGATGGCAACGCGCTGGCCGGTACGAAAGACCCATGGCCACGGCGTCGCCGCCGCTGCTAAATAACCTATGTGACGCCAAGATGGCAGAGCTTGGGCGATCACAATTGCGAATCCGGACCCCTGGCTCAACAAACAGACGGTCCAACACACAGGAAGTCGAGACCAACATGCCGATCCTGAACCGAGCCGCCGAAATGCAGGACGAGATCGCCGGCTGGCGCCGTCACCTGCACCAGAAGCCGGAACTCAATTTCGACGTCTTCGAGACCGCCGACTTCGTCAAAGCCAAGCTCGAGGAGTTCGGCTGCGACGAGATCGTCACCGGCCTCGGCAAGACGGGCGTCGTCGGCATCATCAAGGGCAGCCTCGGTGCAGGCGGCGTGGTTGGCCTGCGCGCCGACATGGACGCGCTGCCGATCGAGGAGATCACCGGCAAGCCTTATGCTTCGACAGTACCTGGCAAGATGCATGCCTGCGGCCATGACGGCCACACGGCGATGCTTCTGGGTGCCGCCAAATATCTCGCCGAGACGCGCAATTTCGCCGGCCAGGTGGCCGTCATCTTCCAGCCGGCCGAAGAAGGCGGCGGCGGCGGCAACGAGATGGTCAAGGACGGCATGATGGAGCGCTTCGGCATCCAGAAGGTGTTCGGCATGCACAACATGCCGAGCCTGCCGGTTGGCCAGTTTGCCATCCGCCCGGGCGCGATCATGGCGGCGACCGCCGAGTTCACCATTACCGTCAAGGGCAAGGGCGGCCATGCCGCCATGCCGCACCGCGCCATCGACCCGATCGTCGCCGGAAGCCAGTTGGTGACCGCACTTCAGGCAATCGCCTCGCGCAACACCGATCCGGCCGAGGCGATCGTCGTTTCGGTGACCAAGTTCCTCGCCGGCACCGCCTACAACATCATTCCCGAGCAGGCTGTCATTGCCGGCACCGTGCGCACGCTGAAGAAGGAAATCGCCAAGCTCGCCGAGGAGCGCATGGGCGCCATCTGTCGCGGCGTGGCCGAAGCCACCGGCACGGCGATCGAGCTCGACTACGACGCCAACTACCCCGTCACCTTCAACCACGAGAACGAGACCGTGTTCGCAGGCGATGTCGCAGCCTCCGTCGCCGGCGAGCCGCAGGTGCACCGGGCGATCCAGCCGCTGATGGGCGGCGAGGACTTTTCCTACATGCTCGAAGCCCGCCCCGGCGCCTTCATCTTCATCGGCAATGGCGACACCGCCAACCTCCACCACCCCGCCTACGACTTCAACGACGAGGCCATCCCCCACGGCGTCAGCTACTGGGTCCGCCTCGCCGAAACCGCGCTCGCGGCCTGACCTTCGCCGCCCAAACGCCTCCAGGGCCGCCAACCGGCCCTGGACGCAGAAACAGGATTTGGCGGCATCAGTCGCCGCCAAACCGTTTCAGGCAAAGCCTGCCAAAAACCGTTGGCGAATCCGTTCGAAGCCGCTATGTGTGCAGCCGAGTGGTCCCGTAGCTCAGTAGGATAGAGCGGCAGATTCCTAATCTGTAGGTCACAGGTTCGATTCCTGTCGGGATCACCACTCCATTCTCTCGCAGATGTGTTTGAATGCGGCGCAATCGCATTTTGCATGCCCTCGGCGATCTGTGTATCCAAACTCATTCACCTCAATACTCATCTATGCCAACTGCTCATAGCTGTGTGCTGAAAATTCACTTTTCTGACTGACCGAACTTTCCTCAACTGACCACTCCGCCACAGGCCCCAAGCGAGGAACGCGGGCTGGCGGCCAACCGTCGGGAGGGACGTCATGACATCAAGGATTATCGCGATCGGCTGTTCGGTGCTGGCGCTGACCGCCAGCGTGGCTCGGGCCGCCGACTGGGGCAGCAAGGTGCCGACCGAGATCAACATCACCGACCCCTACCTTAAGCAGTGGAACGCGCTGACCTACGACAAGGCGCCGCCGGCGCTCGAGCCGGGCAAGGATTATGGCATGGCGGAGGACGGCACCTTCCGCGCGCCGCGCGCCACGCCTCTGGGCGACAGCCCGGCCTTTCCCGGCCAGCTCGAAGCCTGGGACGACAACAGCTACAGCCACAATGTCGAGGAGATCGCGTTTTATCCGCATATAAGCTCGCCCTGGCATGCCTGGCCCGACGTCGCCGACTTCGACGGCAAGCGCTACATGTATGTGCACGACCGCGACTATATGCGCGTGCTCGACATCACCGACCCGGCCAAGGCCAAGGTCGTCTATTCCAGGGGCGGCGTGTGGGGGCCGGAAGGTTCGAGCGAGGACTGGGACGCCAAGACGGTCCAGGACTATTTCGGCGGCATCACCATCGCCTGGAGCGCTAAGCTGCAGAAGAACGTCGTCGTCGCCTCCTACGAGATCGGCCGCTTCGGCATTCTCGACAACAAGCGCACCCAGCCCGACATCGTCGCGAGCCTGCGCAACTACAATTCGCTCAAGGGCTTCAAGGTCTATGAGATGAACGGGCCGACGCCCGACGACTGGAAGCTGATCGCCACCCGCACCACCGACACCAAGAACCCAAATGCGCCCGTTGGCCAGCAGGAGGGCTCGGGCTCGCTCGACGCACCCGCCTGGTTCGGCGGCAAATACATGTACCTGTCGGCGGCCCCCGACGATTCTTACGCACTGACCGAATACCCCGATTACCTGCACTCGCCGGGCTATCAGGTCTGGGATATGTCGGACCCGGCCAATCCGGTCTTTGTCAGCCAGGTGACGGTGCCCGGCCAGGTGGTCGGCGACAAGGCAAGCGAGGACGCCTATTTGATGAACCCGCGCGCAGGAAACCGCACGTCATGGATGGGTTCGCGCATGCCGCTCTTCCTGCCGACCCCGGTTGAAAAGGGCGGCAAGGTCGCTTTCGGCGCGATGGGCGGGCTCGGCCTCTACACCTTCGATCTTTCCAATCCCGACAGGCCGGAGATCAAGGGGCATGTCGAGACAGCACCGAGCTTTGCCGGCACCGAGTTCGACAATGTCGACACCAGCCAGTATGCGCGCACCGGATACGTCTTCGCCAATGGCTATCCGATGAACTCGAACTGCTACGAGCCCTACAAGGATGTGCTGGTGATCGACGCCAAGGATGTGGCGGCACCCAAGGTGGTGGCGACCTTCCCGCGGCCAACACCGCCGCAGGAAGCGAAATTCACCGACTATTGCCAGCGCAAAGGCAGCTTCGGGCCCAAGCGCTCCGGCACCACGCACCAGCCAGGCCATGGCCGCGACGGCATCGTGCCTTACGCCTTCTACAATGCCGGGCTGCAGATCTTCGACGTCAAGGACCCGGCACAGCCGAAGATATCAGGCTATTTCGTGCCGCGTTTCCCGACGACATCTGAGATGCCCGACTACACCTTCGACAATGCCAGCTTCGCGGTGTTCACCGAATATGACCGCAACATCATCTGGCTGTTTTCGGTCGGCGGCGTGCATGCGCTGAAAACGCCGCTGCTGGGCGAGCCCAAGATGGGGATGAGCGACCACGTCTGGCCGCCGCGCGAGTGAGCCGGCCAACCAGCCCTGAACAGAAAACCCCGGCCTCGCGCCGGGGTTTTTGTTTGGCAGCGCCCGTTCAGTGCCCGGGGTGCAGCGCGTCGTTGAGATACATGCAGGTCAGCATGGTAAAGATGTAGGCCTGGATCACCGCCATCAGAAGTTCGAGCGCCGTCAGCGCAACCGTCATGGCAAGCGGCAGCACGGCGGCGAAAATGCCGAGCGTGCCCATGCTGCCGAGGCTGACGACAAAGCCGGCAAAGACCTTGAGCGTGATGTGACCGGCCAGCATGACGGCAAAAAGGCGCACCGAATGGCTGATCGGCCGCGAGATGTAGGAAACGATCTCGATCGGCACGATGATCGGCGCCAAAGCCAGCGGCACGCCGGATGGCAAAAACAGCCTGAAAAAACCGAGCCCGTTTTTCCAGATGCCATAGAGCGTCACCGTGCCGAACACGATCATGGCGAAAGAGAAGGTGACGATGATGTGGCTGGTGACCGTGAAGGCATAAGGAAACATGCCGGCCAGATTGGCGATCAGGATGAAGACGAACAGCGAAAACACCAGCGGGAAAAATGTCATGCCGCCCTCGCCGGCATTTTCGCGCAAGGTCCTGGAGACGAATTCGTAGATCAGCTCGGTGATCGACTGCAGCCGGGTCGGCACAAGGGCGCGGGCGCTGGTCGAGACCAGCAGGAACAGCCCGCCGAACACCGCGACGCCGACCATATGGGCGGCGGAGTTGGTGAAGGCGATCTCCTGGCCGGCAAACTCGAACAGGGTGAAGATCGGCTTGATTTCAAATTGTTCTATCGGTCCGGCCATGGCGCCTCTCCGGTCTGGTCAATGCGAATGCGAAAGCGCGCGCCCCGGAACCCGATCCAGAAGCCTGACAGGGTCGAGCGCACAAAGCAGTCCGCCGCGCGGAGGCTGCATGTTTTCGCGGTTTCAAGGGGTGAATCAGTTCAGGTGACAAGTCTGCGGCGCCATCTCCTGGATGGGGCCGTCCCCGAACGTACTAGGCACTGGTCGTCCAGTGCGTGGGCTTGTTAGCCCAGCTTGGCTGATTGGGCAAGGCAGGAGGGGACGCGGCGCAAGGCCGCGTCCAAATCGGGATAGGGCATCAGATGTGCAGCGCGTGGCCGAGCGTACGCAGTGCTGCCTCAAGGAAGGCTTCGCCCTGGGTCGGGTGAGCATGGATGGTGCCGGCGATGTCTTCCAGCCTGGCGCCCATCTCGATCGCCAGGCTGAAGGCCGAGGAAAGCTCGGAGACACCGGTGCCGACGGCCTGGATGCCGAGCACCAGATGGTTGTCGGCGCGGGCAACGATGCGCACGAACCCGTCTTCGCCGAGCAAGGTCATCGCCCGGCCATTGGCCGAGAACGGGAATGACGACGACTTGATCTCGATGCCGAGCGCCTTGGCCTCGTCGGGTGAAAGGCCCGCGGTGACGACCTCCGGATCGGTGAAGCAGACGGCGGGGATCGAACGCTTGTCCCAGCTGCGCTTGTGGCCGGCGACGATCTCGGCGACCATTTCGCCCTGGGCCATGGCGCGGTGCGCCAGCATCGGCTCGCCGGTGACGTCGCCGATGGCATAGATGCCGCGCATCGAGGTGCGGCACTGCTCGTCGATGCGGATGAAACGGCCGTCGCGGTCGAGGTCGATCTCTTCGAGGCCCCAGCCTTCGACCAGCGGCTTGCGCCCGACAGTCACCAGCACCTTGTCGGCCGCAATCTTCTGCTCGCTGCCGTCGGCGGCTTCGACCAGAAGCGCATCGCCCTTGGCGGAAAGCCCCTTGGCCTTGGCACCGGTCAGCACCTTGACGCCGAGCGCTTCGAGCCTTTTGGCGACGGGCCGGGTCAGCTCGGCATCATATTGCGGCAGGATGCGCGGCAAGGCTTCGACGACCGTCACCTTGGCGCCGAGCTTGGCAAAGGCTGTGCCAAGCTCAAGGCCGATGTAACCGCCGCCGACGACGGCGAGCGCTTGCGGCACCTGCTTGAGTGCCAGCGCCCCGGTCGACGAGATCACCGCACCGCCGAAGGGCAGGAACGGCAATTCGACAGGCACCGAGCCGGTGGCGATGACGATGGTTTCGGCGCGGATCACCTGCAGGCCGGTTTCGGTGTCGACCTCGACGGTCTTGCCGTCGCGGAAGCGCGCCCAGCCCTGCACCGACTTGACCCGGGCCTTCTTGAGCAGGCCGGCAACGCCTGTGGTCAGGCGGCCGACGATGCGGTCTTTCCAGGCAACCGTCCTGGCGAGATCGAGTGCCGGCGCCGACAGGGAGATGCCGAGCGGGCTTGTGCCCGCCGCCATCTCCGAGACCTTCAGATATTCGTCGGCGGCATGGATCATCGCCTTGGAGGGGATGCAGCCGACATTGAGGCAGGTGCCACCGGGCTTGACCGCTTCGACGATGACGGTGTCGATGCCGAGCTGGCCAGCGCGGATGGCGCAGATATAGCCGCCGGGTCCGGCACCGATGATCAGAAGCTTGCAGGAGATTTCCTTCACAGCCTCAGCCCTCCACGAAGATCATTGCCGGCGCTTCGAGCAGCGCCTTGATGCGCTGGACGAAGACCGCTGCGTCCCAGCCGTCGATGACGCGATGGTCGAAGCTGGAGGACAGGTTCATCATCTTGCGCGGCACGAACTGGGTGCCGTCCCACATCGGCCGGATCATGATCTTGTTGACGCCGACGACCGCCACTTCCGGGTAGTTGATAACGGGCGTGGTGGCGACGCCGCCCATCGCACCGAGCGAGGTGATGGTGATGGTCGAGCCGGTCAGCTCCTCGCGCGTTGCCGTGCCAGCCTTGGCGGCCTCGGCAAGACGGTTGACCTCGGCGGCACAATCCCAGAGGTCGCGCGCCTCGGCGTGCTTGACCACAGGCACCATCAGCCCGCCCGGCGTCTGGGCGGCCATGCCGATATGCACGCCGGCATGGCGATGGATGATGCCGGCGTCGTCGTCATAAACGGCGTTGAGCTGCGGCTGCTCGCCGACGGCCTTGACCAGCGCCCGCATCAGGAACGGCAGGATGGTCAGCTTGGCGCGCTCGGGCTTCTTCGAAGCGTTGAGCTTGGCGCGCAGCTCCTCGAGTGCCGTGACGTCGACCTCCTCGACATAGGTGATGTGCGGGATGCGCGACTTGGCCAGCGCCATCTTCTCGGCGATGCGCCGGCGCAGGCCGATGACCTTGACCTCCTCGACGCCGGTCTTTTCCTGGAGGCCCGCGACGACGACGGCAGCACCACGGGCGGCGAACGCATCGAGATCCTCGTGGGTGACGCGCCCGGCGGGACCGGTACCCGGCACCTGGCGCAGGTCGATGCCTGCCTCCCTGGCGCGTAGCCTGACGGCAGGAGAGGCGAGCGGACGCTCGCCTTCGGGACGCGGCAGGCCGACCGTTGTCGCACGTGGCACAGGCTTGAGCGCTGCCGTGGTAGCGGTAGGCTTCGGGGTGGCTGGCGTTTTTTCTTCTTCTTTCTTAGCCGGCTCAGCAGAGGCTTTGGCAGCTTCTGGCGCCTTGGCCTCCGGCTTGGATTCGGCGGCCGGCTCTGCGGTCGACGGCGCATCGCCGGCGACCTTTATCCTGACAATCGGCGAGCCGACCGGAACCGTGTCGCCGATCTCGGCGCCGAGCCAGACAATTTCGCCGTCGACCGGCGACGGGATCTCGACCGTCGCCTTATCGGTCATGACGGCGGCAAGCACCGCGTCCTCACGCACGAGGTCGCCGATCTTGACGTGCCATTCGACAAGCTCAGCCTCGGCCACGCCTTCGCCAACATCGGGAAGCTTGATGACATGTTCGCCCATGCTCAGGCCTCCATCGTTTCGATCAAAGCTTCGCCGACACGCTTGGGGCCGGGGAAGTAGTCCCATTCCTGGGCATGCGGATAGGGCGTGTCCCAACCGGTAACGCGGGCGACGGGTGCTTCGAGATGGTAGAAGCAGTTTTCCTGTACCAGCGACACGAGCTCGGCGCCGAAGCCGGAGGTTAGCGTCGCCTCATGCACCACCACGCAGCGGCGGGTTTTCTTGACCGAGGCGACGATGGTCTCGAGATCGAGCGGCAAAAGCGTCCGGAGGTCGATGACCTCGGCATCGATACCTGTCTCCTCGGCCGCCGCCTGGGCGACATAGACCATGGTGCCATAAGCGAGAACGGTGACGGCGGAACCCGGCCGGCGGATCTCTGCCTTGCCGAGCGGGGTGGTGTAGTGTCCATCAGGCACCTCGCCCAACTCATGCTTCGACCATGCCGTGACGGGACGGTCGTGATGGCCATCGAAGGGGCCGTTGTACAATCGTTTCGGCTCCAGAAAGATCACCGGATCCGGGTCTTCGATCGAGGCGATCAGCAGGCCCTTGGCGTCGAGCGGATTGGACGGCACGACCACCTTGAGGCCGGAAACATGGGTGAACAGCGCTTCAGGGCTCTGGCTGTGGGTCTGGCCGCCGAAGATGCCGCCGCCAGTGGGCATGCGGATGACGATCGGACAGGTGAACTCGCCATTGGAGCGGTATCGCAACCGTGCCGCTTCCGAAACGATCTGGTCATATGCTGGATAGACGTAGTCGGCGAACTGGATTTCGATACATGGCTTGAGGCCATAGGCAGCCATGCCGACGGCGGCGCCGACGATGCCAAGTTCGCTGATCGGCGCGTCGAAACAGCGCTCCCGACCGTATTTCTGCTGAAGACCCTGGGTGCAGCGGAAGACGCCACCGAAATAGCCGACGTCCTCGCCGAAAACGACGACGTTGTCATCGCGGCCCATGGCGACATCCATGGCGCTGCGGATGGCCTCGATCATTGTCATGCGCGGCATCGGCTACACTCCCGCCTTCTGGCGCTGGCGACGGAGATGCGGCGGCATCTCGGCATAGACGCCCTCGAACATGTCACGCGTCGACGGCTTGCCGCCGGCATGCAGCGTGCCGTGGCTCTCGGCTTCCTTCTGCGCCGTGATCACCGCCTCGAGGATTTCCGCCTCGGTCTGCTTGTGGCGCTCGTCCGACCATAGGCCACGCTTGATCAGGTGGTTCTTCAGCCGGATCACCGGGTCACCCAGCGGCCAGGCATCGGACTCTGTCTTGGGCCGGTAAGCGGATGGATCATCTGACGTGGAATGTGCGCCGACACGGTAGGTGACATATTCGACCAGCGTCGGCCCGAGATTGAGCCTGGCCCGCTCCGTCGCCCATTTCGCCACCGCATGGACAGCGAGATAGTCGTTGCCGTCGACACGCAAGGCCGCGATGCCAAACCCAAGCCCACGCGCCGCAAACGTGCCGGAGCCGCCGCGGGCGATGCCCTGGAAGGTCGAGATCGCCCACTGGTTGTTGACGATGTTGAGGACGACGGGCGCCTTGTAGGTCGAGGCGAAGACAAGTGCGGCGTGGAAGTCGCTCTCGGCGGTGGCGCCGTCACCGACCCAGCCGACAGCGATCTTGGTGTCCCCCTTGATGGCGGATGCCATCGCCCAGCCAACCGCCTGGATATACTGGGTGGTCAGGTTGCCGGAAATCGAGAAGAAACCGTGATCCTTGGCCGAATACATGATCGGCAGCTGGCGGCCCTTCAGCGGATCCATCTCGTTGGAATAGATCTGGTTCATCATGTCGACCATCGGATAGCCGCCGGCGATCAGCAGGCCGGCCTGGCGATAGGTCGGGAAGTTCATGTCGCCCTGAACGAGCGCCTTGCGGAAGGCGCAGCTAACCGCCTCCTCGCCCATATGCTGCATGTAGAAAGAGGTCTTGCCCTGGCGCTGCGCCATCTGCATGCGCGCGTCGAAGGAGCGCAGCGTCATCATGTGGCGCAGCCCTTCGATCTGCTCCTCGTCGGTCAGCGTACCGGCCCATGGACCTACGGCATCGCCTTCGCGATTGAGCACGCGGATGATCGAATAAGCCAGGTCGCGGATCGTCCTGGGATCGACGTCGACCGGCGGCCTGTCGACCGAACCCGCCTTGGGGATCGGCACATTGGAGAAGTCGGGGGTGCCGCCCGGGCGCACTTCCGGCTCGGGCACATGGAACTTCAGCGGCGCGGGATTGTCCGTCACGGATGCTCCTCCTGTCGCGTGCGCAGGCCAATTGGTCCTCCCTGCGCGGCAGACAATTTATGTCAGTAACGCTGACCTATTATCCGATCGTCTTCGAAACCGCAATGGGTCTCGATGCTCCCGACTTTGGCATTCTCTCGGCCTCGGCGAAAGGCCGTTGACACGACGCCGGTTCCGCCTCCATGCTTAGGGTTCACCAGGGGGGTCCCGACAAGGGGCTGAGATTCTGCTGGCTCGCGCAGCGCAGTGACCCGTTGAACCTGATCCAGTTCATACTGGCGTAGGGACGGTGCGAGGCGCAGCAGGCCGGATATCCGGCTCAGGCATTCGGGCTCATTCTTGCCCGAAGTCCCCAGGCAAAACCTCTCCTCCTTCTCATCGCATGGACTGGGTCTCCAACCAGGAGGCTCACTCATGAATGCCCACACCCCATCAGTCACCGTTGGCGAACTTCCCGCGTCGCGGAAGGTCTACAAGCCAGGCAAGCTACATCCCGACATCCGTGTGCCGATGCGCGAGATCTCGCTTCATCCGAGCGCCGGCGAGCCGCCGGTCACCGTCTATGATTCGTCAGGCCCCTACACCGACACGTCGGTGACAACAGACATCGAGCGCGGCCTGCCGCGGCTGCGCGAAGACTGGATCATCGCCCGCGGCGACGTCGAGCGTTATGCAGGCCGCGCGGTCAAGGCTGAGGACAATGGCTTCGTCTCCGGCGAAAGGCTGACGCCGGAATTCCCGGTTCGCAACGCCCCGCTGCGTGCCACCGGCGGCCGCGCCGTCACCCAGCTTGCTTATGCCCGCGCCGGCATCGTCACGCCCGAAATGGAATTCGTCGCCATCCGCGAGAACCTCGGCCGCGAGCAGATCCGGGCCAAGCTTCAACGCGACGGCGAGAGCTTCGGCGCCGTCATTCCCGATTTCGTCACCCCGGAATTCGTCCGCGACGAGGTCGCTCGCGGCCGCGCCATCATCCCCTCCAACATCAACCACCCCGAGAGCGAGCCGATGATCATCGGCCGCAATTTCCTGGTCAAGATCAACGCCAATATCGGCAATTCCGCCGTCACCTCGTCGATGGCCGAGGAGGTCGAGAAGATGGTGTGGGCGACGCGCTGGGGCGGCGACACGGTGATGGACTTGTCGACCGGTCGCAACATCCACAACATCCGTGACTGGATCATCCGCAACGCGCCGGTGCCGATCGGCACGGTGCCGCTCTACCAGGCGCTGGAGAAGGTCGGAGGCATCGCCGAGGACCTGACCTGGGAGGTGTTCCGCGACACGCTCATCGAGCAGGCCGAGCAGGGCGTCGACTATTTCACCATCCATGCCGGCGTGCGGCTCGCCTACATCCACCTGACAGTTGACCGCGTCACCGGCATCGTCTCGCGCGGCGGCTCGATCATGGCCAAATGGTGCCTGCATCACCACAAGGAGAGCTTCCTCTACGAGCATTTCGAGGAGATCTGCGACATCTGCCGAACCTATGACGTCGCCTTTTCGCTCGGCGACGGCCTGCGCCCAGGTTCGATTGCAGACGCCAACGATGCCGCCCAGTTCGCCGAACTGGAGACGCTGGGCGAACTTACCAAGATCGCCTGGGCCAAGGACTGCCAGGTGATGATCGAGGGCCCCGGCCACGTGCCGATGCACAAGATCAAGGAAAACATGGACAAGCAGCTCGAGGTCTGCGGCGAAGCGCCCTTCTACACGCTTGGGCCTTTGACCACCGACATCGCGCCCGGCTACGACCACATCACCTCTGGCATCGGCGCTGCAATGATCGGCTGGTTCGGCACGGCCATGCTCTGCTACGTCACGCCCAAGGAGCATCTTGGCCTGCCCGACCGCGACGACGTCAAGGTGGGCGTTATCACCTACAAGATCGCAGCACACGCCGCCGACCTCGCCAAAGGTCATCCGGCCGCCAAGGTCAGGGACGACGCGCTGTCGCGGGCACGCTTCGAGTTCCGCTGGGAGGACCAGTTCAACCTGTCGCTCGACCCGGAGACGGCGCGTTCCTACCACGACCAGACCTTGCCCAAGGAAGCACACAAGGTGGCGCATTTCTGCTCCATGTGCGGCCCGAAATTCTGCTCGATGCGGATCTCCCACGACATCCGCGCCGAGGCGCAGAAGGAAGGGCTGGCAGCGATGGCGGCGAAGTACCGCGACGGCGGCGACCTCTACATGCCGGTGGAAAGCGCCGAACCCGCGGAGACGGCAGGCCAGCCATGAAGGTGCTGATCCGTGGCGCGGGCGTCGCCGGGTTGACGCTCGCGCATGAGCTGGCCACGCGCGGCGCAAGCGTGACCGTGGTCGACATCAGAAGGCAGATCGCCGGCAATGCCTCATGGCAGGCCGGCGGCATGCTGGCGCCCTGGTGCGAACGCGAGAGTGCCGAAGAGACGGTGCTTTCGCTCGGACGCGGTGCCGCCGACTGGTGGTCCGCCGCCCTGCCCGGGCATGTCATGCGCAACGGTACGCTGGTCGTGGCTCCGGCCCGGGACGCGGGTGAACTCGACCGCTTCGGCCGCCGCACCTCTGGATACCGCGCCATCGACGCCGAGGCGATCGCAGCGCTTGAACCCGACCTCGAAGGCAGCTTCACCCGCGCGCTGTTTTTCGCAGAGGAAGCGCATCTCGACCCGCGCCGGGCGCTGCTTGAGCTGCAGCAAAAGCTTGTCGAGATGGGCGTGCGTTTCGAGTTCGGCTACGGCGCGGTGCACAGTCGGTCGGCCGATGTCGAGGCCGACTGCACCGGCATCACAGGCAGGCTGACAGGCCTGCGCGGCGTGCGCGGCGAGATGCTGATCCTCAAGACGTCGGAGGTGGCGCTGGCGCGGCCGGTGCGGCTGCTGCATCCGCGCATCCCTGTCTATGTCGTGCCGCGCTCGGGCAATCTGTTCATGGTCGGCGCAACGATGATCGAAAGCGATGCCGCCGGGCCGATCACCGCGCGTTCGGTGCTGGAGCTGCTCAACGCCGCTTATGCGCTGCATCCGGCCTTCGGCGAGGCCGAGCTTGTCGAGACCGGCACCGGCATCCGCCCGGCCTTTGCAGACAATTTGCCGCGCGTCGAACGCGACGGAAACACCATCCGCATCAACGGCCTTTACCGCCACGGCTTCCTGCTCGCGCCCGCCATGGCGCACAAGGCGGCCGCCATGATCCTGGGCACAGAGACGGAGAAGGAGCGCGCCCATGAAGCTCACCATTAACGGCTGTCAGCACGAGGTGACGGCCACCACGCTCGCCGCCCTGCTTGCCGAGCTCGACTATGACGGCGGCTGGCTCGCCACCGCACTCAATGGCGAGGTCGTGCCGGCCAGGGAACGCGACGGCTGCGCGCTCGCCGATGGCGACCGCATCGAAATCCTCGCACCGATGAAGGGAGGCTGAGCATGCTCGAACTCTACGGACACCAGGTTTCCTCCCGGCTGCTGCTCGGCACCGCACTTTACCCCTCGCCCGCCATCATGGCCGAGGCGATCACGGCATCGGGCGCCGCAATCGTCACTGTCTCGCTGCGCCGCGAGACTTCCGGCGGCAAGACAGGCGGAAAATTCTGGTCGCTGATCCAGTCGCTCGGGGTGCGCGTCTTGCCCAACACCGCCGGCTGCCACTCGGTCAAGGAAGCGGTGACGACGGCGAAAATGGCGCGCGAGGTCTTTGCCACCCCCTGGATCAAGCTCGAGGTCATCGGCAATCACGACACGCTGCAGCCCGACGTGTTCGGCCTCGTCGAAGCCGCGGGGATTCTCGTTGCCGAAGGTTTCGAGGTCTTCCCCTACACGACAGACGACCTGGTCGTCGCCGGGCGGCTGCTCGATGCCGGCTGCAAGGTGCTGATGCCGTGGTGCGCGCCGATCGGCTCCGCCCGCGGGCCGCAGAACCTCGATGCCTTGCGCAGCCTGCGCGGCCATTTCCCCGAGGTGCCGCTGATCGTCGACGCCGGCATCGGCCGGCCATCGCATGCCGCCACCGTCATGGAGCTCGGCTACGACGCCGTGCTGCTCAACACGGCGGTTGCCAAGGCGGGCGACCCCGTCGCCATGGCTTCGGCCTTCGGCAAGGCGGTTGCAGCAGGTCGCCAAGCCTTCCGCGCCGGCCCGCTTGAACCGCGCGACATGGCCGTCCCCTCCACCCCCGTCATCGGCATGGCAGCATTTTCATGAAGCTCGACCCGTTCTACCTGATTGTCGATTCCGCCGCCTGGATCGAGCGCCTGGTGCCGTTGGGCGTCAAGCTGGTGCAGCTGCGCATCAAGGACATGGATGAGGCCGGCCTGCGCCGCGAAATCGGTGCCGCGAAAACCATCTGCGCGCGCCATGCCTGCCAGCTCATCGTCAACGATTACTGGCGCCTCGCCATCGACGCGGGCTGCGACTTCGTCCATCTCGGCCAGGAGGATCTGGCCGAGGCCGATGTGAAGGCGATCCGCCACGCCGGCATGAAGCTCGGCCTCAGCACCCATGACGACGCCGAACTCGACACAGCACTTGCCGCCGCGCCCGATTATGTCGCGCTTGGTCCCGTCTATCCGACCATCCTCAAGGCGATGAAATGGGCGCCGCAAGGGCTCGACCGCATCGCCCTCTGGAAACGGCGCGTGGGCGCGACACCGCTGGTCGCCATCGGCGGACTCAATGTCGACCGCATAGCAGGCGTCTTCGCGCAAGGCGCCGACGTAGCTGCCGTCGTCACCGACATCACGCTCAACGCTGATCCCGAAGCGAGGACGCGCGAATGGCTGGCAGCGACGGCTCAGTGGCGATGACCCCGCATGTGCTGATCATCGCCGGCTCGGATTCGAGCGGCGGCGCCGGCATCGTCCGCGACGTCGAGACGGTATCGGCCTTCGGTTTGCGTTGCAGCGTCGCCGTCACCGCGGTGACGGTGCAGACACATGCCCGCGTCGAGCGCATCGAACGGATGCCGCCTCAGCTGATTGCCGAGCAGATGCGCGCGGCCATTGCCGCCAATCCGATTGCTGCGGTCAAGATCGGCATGCTGGGAACGGCCGCGACGATCGACACCGTCGCCTCGGTGCTGGCGAGCAGCCTGCCGGTGCCTGTCGTGCTCGATCCGGTGCTTGCTTCGACCTCGGGACGTCAACTGCTCGACGGCGGCGCCGTCGACGCGCTCAAGCGCAATCTGTTTCCGCTCTGCACGTTGGTCACACCCAACCTGCCGGAACTGGCGTTGCTGACCGGCCTGCCGCTGGCCTCCGGCGAAGGCGACATCGTCAGCCAGGCAGCAAAGCTTTTCGAGACCCGAGCGCCCGCCATTCTCGTCAAGGGCGGGCATGCCACGGGAGCGAGCGCCACCGACATGCTGCTCTTGCCCGACCGTGAGCCGATCCGCTTCGAGGCGTCGCGCATCGCGGTTTCCATGCGCGGCACCGGCTGCATGCTTGCAAGCGCAATCGCGGCGCATCTGGCACAATATGAAACGCTGGAGATCAGCATCGGCAAGGCGAAGCGCCATGTCCTCGCCAAGCTGCTGGCGGCCAGGCCGTGAGAGCGACTTTCGGCGTTCAGCCCAGACGGGCGGCGTGCCACCTCAAATGGTCGTCCATGAAGGTCGAGATGAAGTTGTAGGAATGGTCGTAGCCATCCTGCATGCGCAGGGTGAGCCCGATGCCTGCCTTCTTGCAGGCCTCGTCGAGCAGCCAGGGGCGCAGGCCCTCCTGCAGGAAACTGTCAGCCGAGCCCTGGTCGACAAGGAACTCCGGAAACCGCTTGCCGTCCTCGATCAGAAGCGTCGTGTCATAGGCGCGCCATGCAGCTTCATCAGCACCGAGATACTTCTCCAGCGCCGGCTTCGACCAGCCGGCGGTCGACGGCTGGGCGATGGGTGCGAAGGCCGAGCAGCTCTTGAAGCGCTCCGGGTTCTTGAGTGCGATGGTCAGCGCGCCGTGCCCGCCCATCGAGTGGCCAAAGATCGCCTGGCGCGACATATCGGCGGGGAAGTTTGCGGCGATCAGCGCCGGCAGTTCCTCGGTGATATAGGAATACATCCGGTAGTTCGCGGCAAAGGGCTGCTGCGTCGCATCGACATAGAAGCCGGCGCCCGAACCGAACTGCCAGTTGTCCTTTTCGTCGGCCACGCCTTCGCCGCGCGGACTGGTGTCGGGGCAGACGATGATCAGGCCGAGCTCAGCGGCCAGGCGGCGGTATTCGCCCTTGTCCATGACATTGGCGTGGGTGCAGGTCAGGCCCGAGAGATACCACAGCACCGGCACGGGTCCGTTCTTGGCTTGCGGCGGTACGAAGACGGCAAAGGTCATGTCGCAGGCGCAGGCCTCGGAGGCGTGGGAATAGACGCCCTGGATGCCGCCATGCGACTTCGACGTGGAAACGGTCTTCATCTGCTCTGCCTTCTCGTCAAGAATTGCTGCCCCGGCATAACCTCGGGGGCGGCGACCTGCAACCGTTCAAAGAGATGCCGGCGGCGCGGCCGAGGGGTTGTGGAAACCTCGGACACGCCGCCGGTCGACGCCCAGCTTCGGGAACACGCGGGCCAAGCTGGGAGGCTTGAGGGCCGGCGAAAAAGCCGTGGCGTTTGGGGGAGCCGGCCATGGGGGCCTGGCCGGCTTTGGGAGTTAGTAGACGACCACGCTGCGGATGCTTTCGCCTGCATGCATCAGGTCGAAACCCTTGTTGATGTCTTCGAGCTTCAGCGTATGGGTGATCATCGGGTCGATCTGGATCTTGCCCTCCATGTACCAGTCGACGATCTTCGGCACGTCGGTGCGGCCGCGTGCGCCGCCAAAGGCGGTGCCTTTCCAGGTCCGGCCCGTGACCAGCTGGAACGGACGCGTCGCAATCTCCTGGCCGGCGCCGGCGACACCGATGACGATCGACTCGCCCCAGCCGCGATGGCTGGCTTCGAGTGCCTGGCGCATCACCTTGACGTTGCCGGTGCAGTCGAAGGTGTAGTCGGCGCCGCCGATCTGGTCGGCACCACGCTTGGTCATGTTGACCAGATAAGGAACGATGTCGCCCTCGACCTCCTTCGGATTGACGAAATGCGTCATGCCGAACTTCTCGCCCCAGGCCTTGCGCTCATTGTTGATGTCGACGCCGATGATCATGTCGGCACCGGCCAGGCGCAGGCCCTGCAGCACGTTGAGGCCGATGCCGCCGAGGCCGAAGACGATGGCCGTCGAGCCGATCTCGACGCGTGCCGTGTTGATGACAGCGCCGATGCCTGTCGTCACCCCGCAGCCGATGTAGCAGATCTTGTCGAAGGGGGCGTCCGGATTGACCTTGGCGAGTGCGATCTCGGGCAGCACGGTGAAGTTCGAGAAGGTCGAGCAGCCCATATAATGGAAGATCTTGTCCTTGCCGATCGAGAAGCGCGAGGTGCCGTCAGGCATCAGCCCCTGGCCTTGCGTCGAGCGGATCGCGGTGCAGAGGTTGGTCTTGCGGCTGAGGCAGGACGGACAGGAGCGGCATTCCGGCGTGTAGAGCGGAATGACGTGGTCGCCCTTCTTCAGCGAGGTGACACCCTTGCCGACATCGACGACGACGCCGGCACCCTCATGGCCGAGAATGGCCGGGAAGATGCCTTCGGGATCGGCGCCCGACAGCGTGAACTCGTCGGTGTGGCAGATGCCAGTCGCCTTGATCTCGACCAGCACCTCGCCCTCGCGCGGCCCCTCGAGGTCCACCTCCATGATCTCGAGCGGCTTTCCGGCTCCAACGGCGACGGCGGCGCGGGTTTTCATTTTCTTCTCACTCCCAATCTGGATTGTCAGCCGTGCATGTCACCGGCTTGAATGTTGTCTTCTGACTTCAGGCCGCCTTGGCAGGCCCTGCGGGGAACACGCCGGACATGACCGTGAAGCCCTTGATGCGTTTGACCCGATCGCACCAGCGGCGGATCGCCGGATAGTCCTGTCTTGAAATGCCGCCCTCTTCCGACAGCATGATGTAGGGGAAGCAGGCGATGTCGGCGATCGTCGGGTGTGACGCCGAGCAGATCCAGTCGCGCCCCTCCTGCTCGCCGAACCACAGATGCTCATCGAGAATGCGGAACAGCCGGTGCGCGCCAGTGCGGGCCGCCTCGACGTCGAAGTCGTAGAACAGAGCGTCGTGCAGGCGGGCGGCGGATGCGGTGGCGGTGATGCCGTCGGCAAAGGCCAGCCACTGGCTGACCTCGCCGAGCAGGGCGGGATTGTCGCGCGGGTACCAGGTTCCTGCCGCGTCATATTTCGAGGCGAGGTAGACGAGGATCGCCTGGGCGTCGCGCAGGATAAGCCCGTCGTCGTCGATGACAGGCAGCTGGCCGAGCGGATTGATCCTGAGGAACCAGTCCGACTTGTGCTCGCGCCCGGGGTAGAAATCGACCGGCACCGTCTTCCAGTCGACGCCGAGCATGCTCATCAAAAGGCGCAGCTTGTAGCAGTTGCCCGACAGTTCGTAGTCGTAGAGCGTGATCATCAAAAACTCCTAGAGGTCGAGCACAAGCCGCGCCGACTTGGCACGCGACACGCAGGTCATGATCTTGGTGCCGGACTTGCGCTCGGCATCGTTGAGATAGACGTCCTGGTGGTCGGGCTCGCCTTCGATGACGGTGGCAAGGCAGGTGCCGCAGGCGCCCTGCTCGCAGGAAGACGGCATGTCGATGCCGGCGTCGCGCATCACCTCGAGGATCGTCTTGCCGGCGGGCACCGTCAGCGTCATGCAGGAGCGCGCCAGCGCCACCTCGAAACTGGTGCTGTCGTCGATGACATTGGTGTTCTTGAAGTATTCGAAATGCACCGCCGTTTCGGGCCAGCCCATCTCAGCCGCGATATGACGCGCCGCCTCCAGCATCGGGCCGGGACCGCAGAGATAGACATGCTTGTCGGGACCGTAGCCGCTGAGGATCTCGCGCAGCTTGGCGCCGGTCTGGTCTGGCGAAAGGCCGAGATGCGGCTTGAGCGAGGCGCCGAGCGTGCTGGTCTTCTCCGGGAAGGCAAGCTGCGCTTCGTTCTGGGCAAAGTAGTGCAGCTCATGCACCAGGTTCTGGTTGTTGAGCGCCTGGGCCATGGCGAGCAACGGCGTGATGCCGATACCGCCGGCGATGAAGATGGTCTTCACCGCGTCGCGGCGCAGCGGGAAATTGTTGCGCGGCTCGGAAATCGCCAGCACGTCGCCTTCGCGCACTGTCTCGTGCAGGCAGGTCGACCCGCCCTTGGAATCGCGCTCCAGCTTGACGCCGATGACGTAGCTGTCGCTTTCGCCCGGGCCGTTGGTGATCGAATATTGCCGGATCAGCCCATTGGGCAGGTGCACGTCGATATGGGCGCCGGGCTGGAAGGTCGGCAGCAGGCCCTTGATCGGGCGAAGCTCGAAGCCGGCGATACCATCGGCGGCCGGCCACTTCCTGGCGACCTCGACACGGATCGTTGCCTTGCGGCCGTGTTTGCTCTCCTCGGGCATCTCGGCGAGTTCGGGCGAGACACGCTCGATCACCGGCTCCAGCGGCGCCGGTGCCGGCTCGCGCGCCGCCTCGGCCTCGACCGCCAGACGCAGCCTGGAGAGCAGCTCATTGTGATGGCGCAGCACGGCAAGGCGCGCAGCGCCTTCGACCTGCCCGTCGAGCACGCCACGGATCACCGAGCGATTGGAATCGACCGGCTGGACGAAAAACACGGCCAGCGTGGTGGCATCAGCCTCGCTTGAACGCAGCACCACCGAAAAGGTGCTTGCAGCTTCGACCGCGACCTTGGCGGCGGAGCCGTCGATCCTTCCGCTCGGCTGGAAGCGGTAGCCTTTCAGCCTGGCGGCGACCACGTCGGCCGGCGCATTGACCGGGATGCCGCGCAGCGCCAGCAGCCGACCCTCGGCGAGCCCTGCCACCTCCGGCACTTCGCCCTGCGGTTCTTCCGCCGACCAGACGAGACCGTAACGCTCGATGGCGGCAAAGGTGCGGTTGGTGATGGTGCGGGCCGGTGCGTCGGCCGGGTGCGCCGGGATGTAGGTGCAGCCGGCCGTGCGGTTCGAGTAGCGCCAACCATGGTACTGGCACTTCAGCTCGCGGCCATCATTGATGCCGATCGACAGGCGGACGCCGCGATGCAGGCAGCGGTTTTCCCAGATGTTGACGTATCCATCATCGGCACGCCAGACCGCGAACTCGCGGCCGAGCAGCTGGCCGTGAAAAACATGACGCAACGGAAGGTCGTGCGCCGCGGCGATGGGATGCCATCTGGATTTGGCTAGGTCGAGCATATGGTCCTCGCTAAGATCTTTTCGTTGGCGCCCTCAGGCGCTCAGGTGGCGGCCGGGATGACCCCGTAGGTCACGCCCTTCTGGCTCAGCCACCGGCGGTAGGCGATCGCCGACTTGTCGGCACGGATTGGTGTTTCGGCGCGCGGATCGAGCGGCAGGCGCTTCGGGAACTGGTTTTCCAGGATCGGCTTGTCCTGCCCGAAGATGGTCTGCTGGAAGCGCTTGATGACCTTGTCCTCATTGTCTTCGTCCAGCACGCACAGCAGCATGTGGGCGCGGACATGCTCCTGGTCGATAGGCTGCAGGAAGACGGCAATGACATCGAGGCGGCTCTCGTCGAGCGGGCTCGACTTGTAGAGCACCGAGCAATAGGGATGCGGCACGCGGTAGATGTAGTCGACGTCGGCGCCGCCGTCCGAGGCCGTCGATGCCATCGGCTGGAAGAAGCGGCAGCGTGTCGCCAGGATTTCGTCGCGATCGACGGAAATCTCGACATCGTATTCCTTCACTTCCGTGTGCGGTTCGGCGCCGAGGATATCGGTGTGGACATAGGGGAAGTGGCCCATATCGAGAAAGTTCTCGATCGCCCGCGGCGCCGAGACATTGACGCCAAAAGTGGCGGCGTTGAGCTTGCGGCGATCGACCTCGTCAAACTCCGGAATCGGGAACAAGTCGGCCGGCGGGTTGCCGAGCGAGGTCCAGATGTAGCCATAGGCGAGCTTCAGCGGCAGCTTGCCGGAAATGACGGCAATATCGACAGGGCTGCCCTCGGCGAGATCGGCGCGATCGCGCCAGACAGCCGCATTTCCCTCACCGTCAATGGCAAAGCTGAGACGCTCCTCGAGCAGCACCGTGTCGACGACGACACCAGCTGCCACTTCCGACAGGGCGGCCAGCGGGTGCCAGAGGTCGAGGATCACCTGATCCGTGCATCGCGTCTTGGTCATATGCATATCCTTCACAAAGGGTGCGGATCACATCCGCGCCGGTATTGCGCCGTAAGTGACCGGTTTGTCGCGCAGCCAGCGCCGGTACAGCACGGCGACGGCATCGGCCCGGATGGGCGTTTCAGCGCGAGGGTCGAGTGGCAGGCGCCTGGGCACCTGGTTCTCCAGGATCGGCTTGTCCTGGGCGAAGATCAGCTGCATGAAGCTGCGAATGCCAGCCTCGTCGATCCCATCCTTGAGGTAGGCAAGGAAGGGATGGGCAACACAATTGTCCTCATCGACCGGCTGGACGAACAGGGTGATGACGTCGAGCCGATCCTTCTGCACCGGATTGCTCTTGTAGAGCGCCACCGTGTAGGGCCGGATCACCTTGTAGATGTAGTCGACGACAAAACCTCCCTTGGCCGTCGGCGAAGCCACCGGCTGGTAGAACTTGCATTCGGTCGCGACCAGCTCGTCGGCGGCCGTCAGCTCGACCTTGTAGGGCGCGACCTCCGTATGTGGCTCGTCGCCGAGCCAGCCGGTGTGAACGAAGGGGAAATGGCCCATGTCGAGAAAGTTCTCGACCATCCTCAAGCCCGACACCTTGACCGCGATCGAGCCACCGGTGACGAGATACCGATCGCCTTCCTCGGCCTCCGGCACAAAAACGATGTCGCGCTCCGGCTTGCCGAGGCAGGCCCAGAGGAAACCGTAGCGCTTGGTCGAAGTGACCAGGGCGCCGGTGTCGTCGCGGACGACTTCCTTGTTGTAGCGCCCGCGGCAATGGATGGTGATGTCGACGCCCAGCAGACGGGTGTGAAACGGCGCGCCGACCGACAGGTTGGCGAGGTCCGCAACCACATGCCAATCGTTAAGCAGGACTCTGTCGCTACAAAGGGCTGCTGTGCTCATCGCACCCTCCCTGTTGGCTAGCACTTCCCCGTGAACCTAGCTCTGTTATGTCCTCATTGGAAACACAGGATTGGATATCAATCAATAAGAAATTGCATGCCGATGTGAGAATTTTGGTTGACAGGCGCCAGCGATTGAATACCGATATGGAAACCGTAACCCGGGATATGCGACGCCGCCGGCGTGGCGCGAACCCGGGCTGGCCGTCAAGCAAGCCGAAGGCGCTGGCGGGAAGGAGAACGCCATGAGCAACCGCTCGCAGGCCATTGCCGACATACTGACGCGGGCGATCCTCGATCACCGCCTCGTGCCCGGCTGCAAGCTTGGCGAGCGCGAGCTGTCGGAGGTCTTCGACGTCAGCCGCATCGTCATCCGCCAGTCGCTGATCCGCCTTGCCGACGACGGCCTTGCCCAAATCGAGCGCAACCGCGGCGCCTTCGTCGCCCGTCCCAGCATGCAGGACGCGATGGAGATCTATGACGCGCTGACCCTTGTCGAACAGGGCGTCGCCGCCCAGCTGAGCGACCGTCTCGGGCCTGCCGGCTGGGCCGAACTGCGCCAGCATGTCGAGCGCCAGCGCAAGGCCGTGGCTTCAGGCAACGACGCACTCGCCGACGTGCTCGGCCAGGAGTTCCACACCGTCTTCGTGCGCCTAAGCCGCAACAAGGTGATGCAGGAAATTCACGCCCAGCTGGTCCGCCGCACCACCTTGCTGCGTTCGCTGATCACCGCCGACTTCGACTATTGCAACCTGCTCGACGACCACGCCAAGCTCATCGAACTTCTCGAAAAGGGCCGGCTCAAGCCGGCAATGGAGCTGATCGACGCGCACCACCGCTCCGTCGTGCGCGGTTACATCATGGACCGCCAGGTCTTTCCCGAGCTGACGCCACGCGAAGCGCTCGAACCCTATCTCGACGGCAAGGCAGGCGAGCCGCCGAAACCGGCACCAAGGAAGAAGGCAGGAGAGAATGGCGGGGCACGGACGCACACCCATGTCCACGTCGTAAAATAGACCCGGCACAAAGCCGGGCGCATCCAACCAACAGAGGGTTACCACCATGTTCAATCTGACCAGACGGCAATTTCTGCAATATTCCGGTGCCGCGGGCGCGGCACTCGGCACCAGCGGCCTTGCCGGCATCGCCAGCGCCCAGGAGCCGCTCAAGATCGGCGTCGTCTACGTCTCGCCGATCGCCGACATCGGCTGGACCAAGCAGCACAGCCTTGGCGTCGATGCCATCAAGGCCGAGTTCGGCGACAAGGTGGCGCTCACCGTCATCGACAACATCTTCATGCCGCAGGACGCCGAACGCGTCTTCCGCGAGCTCGCCGCTTCCGGCAACCAACTGATCTTCGGCACCTCCTTCTCGCATGGCACGCCGATGCAGAAGGTGGCGCCGCGCTTCCCGAAGGTCGCCTTCGAGCATTGCTCCGGTATCGTCCACCTCGCCAATCTCGGCACCTTCGAGGCCAAGTATTACGAAGGCACTTTCGTTGCCGGTGCCGCCGGCGCGCATATGAGCAAGAATGGCAAGATCGGCTTCATCGGCGGCTTTCCGATCCCCGACATCGTCGGCCCGGCCAACGCGCTTCTGCTCGGCGCCCAGAGCGTCAATCCCGAGGCCACCTGCAACGCCATCTTCCTCAATTCCTGGTTCGATCCGGGCAAGGAAAAGGAAGCCGCCAACACGCTTTTGTCGCAGGGCTGCGACGTCATCTGCTCGATGACCGATACCGCCACCGGCGTGCAGGTTGCCGGCGAAGGCGGCGCATGGTCGATTGGTTACGCCAGCGACATGGCCAAGTTCGGCTCGGGCAAGCAGCTCACCGCCTTCACCCTCGACTGGTCGAGCGACTATGTCGGCGCCGCCAAGGGCGTTGCCGCGGGCACCTGGAAGCCCGAGGCGCGCTGGGACGGCCTGGCCGGTGGCGTCGTCAAGATGGCGCCTTACAATGAGGCGATCCCGGCCGACGTGATCACCAAGCTCAAGCAACTCGAGGCGGACATCGGCTCCGGCAAGATCCACCCCTATGCCGGCGAACTCAAGGACCAGGACGGCAACGTCAAGGTCGCGGCCGGCAGCGTGCTGGCCGATGCCGACATCCGCGGCATGAACTGGTTCGTCAAGGGAATGATCGGCAAGCTCGCCTGATCCTCCCTCGCAACCGCTAGCAATTCCACCGGGGCGCTACAGCGCCTGGTGTCCAGTTGGACACGCAAAGGACGCTGTAGCGCTTAAAATGGGTGCACGATCCTTCCCGAAAATCGGTTCCGATTTTCGGGGTCATGCACCGCCCCGGTTGGTCTATGGCTGCGCACCGTCCAACCCTCACGGCAGGACCCGGCTATGCCCCCACGCCTCGAATTGCGCAACATCACCAAAAGTTATCCCGGCATCATCGCCAATGACGACATCTCGATGTCGATCATGCCAGGCGAAATCCACGCCGTGCTCGGCGAAAACGGCGCCGGCAAATCGACCCTGATGAAGATCATCTACGGCGCCGCCCAGGCGGATTCCGGCGAGATCTTCTGCGACGGCAAGCCCATTGCCGCGCACACCCCGGCGACCTCGCGCGCGCTCGGCATCGAAATGGTCTACCAGCATTTCGCGCTGTTTGAATCGGTCACCGTGGTCGAGAACATCGCACTTGCGGTGTCGAGCAGCTTCGACCTCGACACGCTGGCGCGCCAGATCACTGAACTGTCGAACCGCTACGGCATGCCGATCGACCCCTATCGCCGCGTCCACGACCTGTCCGTCGGCGAGCGCCAGCGCGTCGAGATCGTGCGCTGCCTGCTGCAGGCGCCGAAGCTTTTGATCCTCGACGAGCCGACCTCGGTGCTGACGCCGCAGGCCGTCGTCAAGCTGTTCGAGACGCTGCGCCAGCTCGCCGCCGAAGGCTGTTCGATCGTCTACATCAGCCACAAGCTCGATGAAGTGCAGGAGCTCTGCGACACCGCGACAGTGCTGCGCAACGGCAAGGTCACCGGCACCGCAAGACCCAAGGAAAGCACCTCGGCGCAACTTGCGCGGCTGATGGTCGGCGCCGAGCTGCCCGAAATGCACGTCTCACCCTCGGTGCCGAGCGACAAACCGGTGCTCGAGGTGCGCGGGCTCACCGCCCCTGCCCGCGACAAATACGGCGTCGAACTCAAGAACGTCTCCTTCGAGGTACGCGGTGGCGAGATCGTCGGGCTTGCCGGCGTCTCCGGCAACGGCCAGGCCGAGCTGATCTCGCTGCTCAGCGGCGAACGGACACATGCCAATGCGCTGTCGATCCAGATCGGCGGCAAGGCTGCGGCCCATCTCAACGCCAGCGAAAGGCGCAAACTCGGCATGGCCTTCGTGCCGGAAGAGCGGCTTGGCCGCGGCGCGGTGCCGCCGCACGCGCTGTGGCAGAACGCCGTGCTGACGGCCCACCGCTCCGGCCTGGTGCGCAACGGTCTTGTCGACCGCAAGCAGGCAAACAGCTTCGCCGCCAAGATCATCGAGCGTTTCAAGGTCAAGGCCAACGGCCCGCAGTCGAGCGCCCAGAGCCTGTCGGGCGGCAACCTGCAGAAATTCATCGTCGGCCGCGAGATCGCGCTCGAACCGAAGCTGTTCCTGGTGGCGCAGCCGACCTGGGGTGTCGACGTCGGCGCCGCCGCCTTCATCCGCCAGACGCTTGTCGATCTGAGCCGGTCGGGCGCGGCCGTGCTGGTGATTTCGGAGGAGCTCGACGAACTGTTCGAGATCTGCGACCGGCTGCTTGTCATCTGCCAGGGCCAGGTCTCGCCGCCACTGATCAGGACAAAAACCAACCGCGAGGAAATCGGCCTGCTGATGACAAGGGTCGACCGCGGCAACGGCACCAATGGGAGAGGCGAAGTTGCGATTCAGGATTGAACAAAGACCGGAACCATCCGCCAGGATGCGGGTGGCGGCGCCGGTCATCGCGACCGTGCTCACCCTTCTCGTCGGCTCGCTTTTGTTTGCCGTGCTCGGCTACGACCCGTTGGCGACATTGCAAGCCTTCTTCATCACCCCGCTCAATTCGCTGAACGGGCTGTCCGAGTGGCTGCTCAAGGCGTCGCCGCTCATCCTCATCGCCTGCGGCCTTGCCGTCGGCTTCCGCGCCAATGTCTGGAACATCGGCGCCGAGGGCCAGTTGATCATCGGCGCCCTCGCCGCCTGCGGCGTGGGCTTGTTCTACCCCAATCCCGACAGCTGGCTGCTGCTGCCGCTGATGTTCTTCGCCGGCGCCATCGCCGGCATGGCCTGGGCCGCCATCCCTGCCTTCCTCAGGGCGCGGATGAACACCAACGAAATCCTGGTCACGCTGATGCTGACCTATATCGCGACGCTCTTGTTGTCGTGGCTGGTGCACGGCCCCTGGCGCGACCCGGCCGGCTTCAACTATCCGCAGACGGCCCTGCTGTCGGCGGCGGCGATGTTCGAGCCTTTCGACTATGCCTACCGGCTCAACGCCTCGGTGTTCATCACCGTGGTCGCCGTGTTCCTGATGTGGCTGTTCACTGACCGCAGCTTCCTTGGCTACAAGATGTCGGTCTCGGGCGCAGCCCCTCTGGCAGCACGCTACGCCGGCTTCCGCGAATCCGCTGCCGTGTGGACCGGTTTGCTTGCCGGTGGCGCTGCCGCTGGCATCGCCGGCATGGCCGAGGTCTCCGGCCCGCTCGGACAGCTGTCGCCGCAAATCTCGCCCGGCTATGGTTTCGCGGCGATCATCGTCGCCTTCATCGGCCGTCTTAACGCTTTTGGCATCGTGCTGGGCGGATTGCTGATGTCGCTCTTGTTCCTCGGCGGCGAAGCAGTGCAAATGAACCTCGGCCTGTCGGCTGCGCTCACCCGCATCTTCCAAGGCATATTGCTGTTCTTCTTGCTTGCCGCTGACTTCTTCATCTTCTACCGGCTTCGCCGCATTCCGGAGCATGCCTGATGGACTTGTTCATTGCCATCTTCACCGGCACCATCATTGCCGCAACACCATTGATCTTTGCAGCGCTCGGCGAACTCGTCGTCGAGAAATCGGGCGTCCTCAACCTCGGCATCGAAGGCATGATGCTGATGGGTGCCGCCTTCGCCTTCTGGGCCATCGTCGCCGGGCTGCCGATGCCGGTCGCCATCCTGGCCGGCGCGCTTGCGGGTGCCGCCGCATCGCTGCTGTTCGGCGTGCTGGCGCTGACCTTCCTGACCAACCAGTATGCCGCCGGCCTGGCGCTCGCCATCTTCGGCTCGGGCGTGTCGGCATTTCTCGGCCGCAATTTCGGCTCGGCGCCGATCGACGCACTGAAGAAGATCTACATCCCCTATCTCTCCGACATTCCGGTGATCGGGCCGATGCTGTTCCGCTTCGACCCGATGGTCTATTTCGCCATCATCATGTTCTTCGTCATCAGCTGGTTCCTGTACCGCACCAAGGGCGGGCTGGTGCTGCGCACCATCGGCGAGTCACCCGAGACGGCGCATGCCATCGGCTATCCGGTGATCAGGATCCGCTATCTCGCCGTGCTGTTCGGCGGGCTGATGGCCGGACTTGCCGGCGCCTATCTGTCGGTTGCCTACACCCCACTCTGGGTCGAGAACATGACCGCCGGCAAGGGCTGGATCTCGCTGGCGCTGGTTGTCTTCGCGACATGGCGACCACTGCGCGTGCTGCTCGGCGCCTGGCTGTTCGGCGGCATGACCATCCTGCAGCTGCAGGGCCAGGCGCTTGGTATCGCGGTGCCTTCGGAACTGCTCTCCGCCCTGCCTTATCTGGCAACGATCGTGGTGCTGGTCATCATCTCGCAGAACCGCCAGATGCTGGCGCTGCACTTCCCGGCTTCGCTCGCCAAGCCGTTCCGGCCAGCGACCTGACGGACGAAAGGCGGGGCTAAACGCCCCGCCGCTCACGCCCAGGGATCGCTCACCCGGGGCCAGATCGGACGGACAAGCTTGGTGTAATTGGTCACGCGCGGATTGCTCGGATAGGAGCTCGGCGCGTCGACATAGACGATCTCGGCCGCCACCGGCGCGAAACCGGCATAGAAATGGTTGGTCGACTTGACGAGCAAAATGTCCTTGTCCGCAGGATCAACGCCGAGATTTGAGAAAATGTCGGGCTCGAAGGTCTGGGTGCGGTTGGTGTTGAGGATGACGTCGACCTCGGTACCGACAATACGCACCAGCGCCGTCATCCCGAGCGTGACACGGCTCGGTCCGAAACTCTGCCAGCCTTCCTCGACGGTCTTCAGCACCTGAACCCTGCCGTCGATCGGCTCGCCGGCCTGCGGGCCTGCCTTGCCGCCGAAGCGCAGGTCGATGATGGCGCCTTCGCCGGCGGCATGGCAGAAGGTCACCGCAATCGGATCCCAGATGGTGGCGACGCCAACCTTGTCGAGGCCACGCTCCAGCATCCGGCGCAGAACGAAGGTGCCGTCGCCGGCAACGCCGCCGCCCGGATTGTCCCAGACGTCGGCAATGACGGCAGGCTTGGTCGGGTTGGCCTTGCGCGCGGCCAGCGCCCGGTCGATGCCGGCGTCAGTGTCGAGCATCTCCATCGCCGTCTTTTCGCGCATGGCATAGAGTTCGCGGCCGAGCTTTTCGGCCAGCGCATCGCCCTTGGCCTTGTCATTGTCGGAGACGACCACGATGCGCGAACCCATCTCCGGCACGTCGGAGCCCATGAAACCATGGATCACCGACACCGACAGGATGCCGTCCTTGCCGTGCAGCGCCTTGATGCGGTCGACGAAGGAGCGCATCGGCTCGCGGCTGGTCGGCAACACCGTGATCATGCGGCAGTCGAAGGTCGAGATGACTGGCTTGATCTCGCCGCGCGCAGCGGCCAGTCCAAGTTCGACGACATGTTCGCCGCGCTCATAGAAATCGGTATGCGGGAACTCGAGGAAGGCCGCGAGCACGTTGCAGGCGGCGACGCGTTTCGGCGTCAGATGGCTGTGCGGATCGAACTCGGAAGCGACAACGACGTCGGGCCCGACGATGTCACGGACCCGGGCGAGCAGGTCGCCTTCGCAGTCGTCATAACCCTGCGCCACCATGGCGCCGTGCAGGCCGAGGATGACGGCATCGACAGGCATGGCAGCCCGGAGCTGGTCGAGGATCTCGTCGCGCAGCGCCTCGAAGGTCTGGCGCTGCACCAGTCCGCCCGGCTCGGCCCAGGTCGCCGTGCCCTCGATGACGGTCAGGCGATCGGCCTCGGCGCGACGACGCAGCGCCACGATCGGCGACGAGCACAAGGTCGGCGTCTCCGGATGCTGGCCCGGCCCGGCATAGAACGCCATCTCGAACGATGCACGGTCTGTCGGCACCGGCGAGAAGGTATTGGTTTCTGTCGCCAGCGAGGCGGTGAAGATGCGCATCTTGGGTTCGTTTCTTTGTTGTCGGGAGGTAAGGGTTACTTGACGGCGCCGAGGGCCAGCCCGCGGACCAGGTAGCGCTGCAACCAGACGAACAGGATGGCGACCGGCACGGTGGCGACGAGCGTTGCAGCCATGACGTAGTGCCATTCGACGGTATAGCGGCCGGCGACGAGCGAAAACACCTGGATCGGCAGCGTGTAGCTTTCCTGGCTGCGCAGCATGGTCAGTGCGACGACGAACTCGTTCCACGCATTGATGAAGGTGAAGATGGCGGTGACGGCGATTGCCGGCACGCAGAGCGGCAAAAACACCTTGCGCAGGGTCAGCCAGCGGCTGCCACCTTCCATCCACGAGGCTTCCTCGAGATCGCGCGGGATGGTGTCGAAATAGCTCTGCAGCATCCACACGGTGAAGGCGATGTTGAAGGCCATGTAGACGCCGCCGACGGCATTCAGGCTTTCGACAAGACCGAAGGAAGCGAGCAGCCGGAACAGGCCGAGCACCAGCACGATCGGCGAGATCATCTGCGACACAAGCAGGAAATGCCGGAAGGCGCCATGCCCGGCAAAGCGGAAACGCGACATGGCATAGGCGGCGGGAATAGAGACGAGGATGGCGCCGATGGTGGCGATCAGCGACACGCGCAACGAGTTGACCAGCGCCTGGCCGAAACCGGCCGCGACCCACATGTCGTAGAAATTGCGCCAGCGGAATTCGCTCGGCCACCAGCTTGGCGTCAGCACTTCCTGGGCCGGCTTGACGGCGGTCAGGAACATCACCGCGAACGGAAATAGCGTGACCACAACCAGCGGCGCGAGCAGCGCCCAGGCGATGAAGGTGCGCTTGAGCTTCGGCGAGATCATGCCCGTTCTCCCCGCATGGCGAGCCTGATGTAGATGGCGGTGAAGACGAGCAGGATCGCCAGCATCACCAGCGAGACGGCCGAGGCCTCGCCGAGTTTGCCGACACGGAAAGCCAGCTTGTAGAGATGGGTGACGAGGATGTCGGTCGAATTGGCCGGCCCGCCTTGCGTCATCACCCAGATGATCGGGAACGAATTGAAGACATAGATCGTGTTGAGCACGATGGCGATGTTGACGAAGGGTTTGAGCAGCGGAAAAGTGATCCGCTTGAACTGCTGCACCGGCCCCGCACCTTCGAGGGCGGCGGCTTCGTAGAGGTCGTCGGGGATCGACGATAATCCGCCCAAAAAGATGGTGGTGGTGAACGGCACCGTCACCAGGATGCCGATCATGATTTGCATCGGGAATGCGGTCGCAGCACTAGCCAACCACTGGATGTTCTGGTCGGCGAGGCCGAGCCCGCGCAGGGCAGAGTTCAGCATGCCGCTTTCGCCGTTCAGCGCCCAGCGCCAGACGATGGCCGTCATCGTCAGTGACACCGCCCAGGGCAGCATGACGATGACCCGCGCCACTGAGCGGCCGTAGAAGTCAGTGTTGAGGACGACCGCCACGGGGATCGAGACCAGGAGCGCGCCGCCAACCACGGCGGCCGTCCACACCCCGGTCCGCAGCAGCGCCTTGATGAAATCGGGATCGGCGACCAGCGCCGAGAAATTGGCCACGCCGTTGAAGTCGCGCAGCTGGCCGAAGCGGCTGACGTCATGGGTGGCGATCTGGATCAGGTCGACGACGGGCCAGAAGATCACCACCGCGGCCAGGATCAGGCTCGGCAGCGTCAGCAGATATGGCAGGGCGCGATTGTGCATGAGAGCCTTGGCCGGAGCACGGGAAAGGGAACCGGCGGCGCACCCAGTGCGCCACCGGCGGAAGGAGAAGAGACTACTTCTTCAGGATGCCGTCGGCCTTAACAGCTGCTTCCTTGAGAAGGGCTTCCGGATCGCCCTCGCCAAGATAGACCTTCTGCATCGCATCAGAGGTGATCTGGGCGATTTCTTCCCAGCCCGGAATGACCGGCGCGAAGCGGGCGTCGGGCAGGAGTGCCGTGAAGGCGGCGAGGTCGGCGTTGTTGACGTAGTAGTCCATCTTGGCCTCTTCCTTGTTCACCGGCAGGAAGCCCTCACCCTGGGTGAACTTGGCGCGCCAGTCGGTCTGGAACAGGAAGTCGAGCAGCTTCCAGGCCTCTTCCTTGTTCTTCGAGTTCTTGAACATGACGATGGAATCCGTGACGCCATAGGTACCGCGTGCACCCGTCGGTCCAGCCGGGATGGCAGCGACGCCATATTTCAGGTTCGGCGCTTCTTCCTTGATCTGGTTGGACAGGAAGGGCGCGGTGATCATCATGCCGACCTTGCCCTGCTTGAACAGGTTCTGCACGTCCTCACGCGCATAGGAGGTGACGCCGGGTTGGGTCAGCCCCTCATCGATCAGCGACTTGTAGAGCTTGGCCGCCTCGATGGCGCCGGCGCTGTCGAGGCCCGACGTTCCGTCCTTGTCGAGGATCTCCGAGCCCTGCGACCACATCGCGTAATAATAATAGACGTCGGTCTCGATTTCCTTGCCCTGCAAGCCGTAGCCATAGTTCTCGCCGCCCAGCGCCTTGATCTTGGCGGCAGCGTCCTTGAGCTCGGCCCAGGTCGCCGGCGGGTTGGCGACACCTGCCTTCTCGAGCAGTTCCTTGTTATAATACATGGCGCGCGCCGAAGCGGCGATCGGCAGGCCGTAGGTCTTGCCGTCCATGATCGAAGGCGACAGGAAGGTGTCGATGAAACGGCCCTTGAAGTCGGGCGTGATGTAGCTGTCGAGCGGCTCAGCGACGTCCTGCTGGACGAAGTCGATCAGCCAGCGCGTGCCGATGATCGACAGGTCGGCATTGGTGCCGGCGGTGATGTCGGTGGTCAGCTTCTGCAGCAGCACGTCCCACGGCACGACCTCGAACTTGACGTCGATGCCGGGATTGGCTGCCTCGAACGCCTTTTCCACTTCCTGGAAATAGGGGCCGGTCTTCGAGCTGTATTCGGCAACCGTCACCCGGACCTCGCCGGCATTCGCCTGAGCCGCCAAGGCCAGCACGCTCAACCCGGCCAGCAGGCCGGTCTTCCACTTTGAAATCGCCATGTCGGTGTTCCCTTGCTCCCGCGGGCGCAAGCCCGCTCCTCCAGCGCATTTGCGCTTATATGATTAAGTGACTTTCTTACATTATCGGCGATTTTCAGCATATCAAGCAATTTTCTTTGTTGCTTAATTACATTTTCAGCCATAGTCCTGAAGGCAGAAAGCGGCCAAGATCGCTGTGGGAGCACAGAATTGAACCTAGACGACGAGTTTCGGGAAAAGTCCGTCCTGATCACCGGAGCCGGCGGCGGCCTCGGCCGGGTGCTGGTCACTATTTTTGCCGCGCGCGGCGCCCGCGTCATCGGCTGCGACCAGTCCATCGAGGCGATGGACGGGCTCGAACTCGCCGGCCGCCACAGCTTCGACCTGACCGATCGCGCCAGACTGGAAGCCGCCTCGCGCAAGCTGGTCGAAGCTGACGGCGTGCCCGACATCGTCATCAACAATGCCGGCTGGACGCGCGCCGAAACCATGCCGACGCTGACCCAGGAGCGGATCGAAACCGAGATCGACCTCAACCTGACCGGCGTCGCCAGCCTCACCAACGCATTGCTCAAGCCGATGGTCAAGCGCGCCTCGGGTACCTTCATCTTCATCTCCTCGGTCAACGCGCTGTCGCACTTCGGCAATCCGGCCTATGCGGCTGCCAAGGCCGGCATCAATGCCCTGTCGCGCGCCATTGCTGTCGAGCACGGCCGCCAGGGCATCCGCGCCAACGTCGTCTGCCCGGGCTCTATCCATACGCCCGCCTGGGATCATCGTCTTGCCAAGGACCCCGCGATCCTCGGCAAGCTGCAGCGGCTCTATCCGCTCGGCCGCATCGTCAATGCGCAGGAGGTGGCCGAAGCGGTCGCTTTCCTCGCCTCGCCGCGCGCCTCAGGCATTACCGGCACGGTGCTGCCTGTCGACGCCGGGCTGACCGCCGGCTGCCTGCCTTTCATCGACGACATATTGGGAGCGTGAAGACCATGACCGGCGTGACCTTCCGCAACCTGTCCAAGTCGTTCGGCCAGCACAGCGTGCTCGACAACATCAATCTCGACATTCCGAGCGGCGAGTTCGTCGTGCTCGTCGGCCCCTCCGGCTGCGGCAAGTCGACCTTGCTGCGTATGCTGGCTGGGCTCGAACCGATCAGCCATGGCGATCTTCTGATCGGCGGCGTGCGCGCCAACGACCTGCCGCCGCAGAAGCGCAACATCGCCATGGTGTTCCAGTCCTATGCGCTGTTTCCCCATCTCACCGCGGCCGAAAACATCGGCTTCGGCCCGAAGATCAGAGGTGAGGCAGCGGCGGCGATCGATGCCAAGGTGAAGAACGCCGCTGCCATCCTCAACTTGCATTCCTATCTCGACCGCTATCCGCGCCAGCTCTCCGGCGGCCAGCGCCAGCGCGTCGCCATGGGCCGCGCCATCGTGCGCGAACCCTCGGTGTTCCTGTTCGACGAACCGCTTTCCAATCTCGACGCCCAGTTGCGCGTCCAGATGCGCACCGAGATCAAGGCGCTGCATCAGCGCTTGAAATCGACGGTCGTTTACGTGACACACGATCAGATCGAGGCCATGACCATGGCCGACCGCATCGTCGTCATGAACCAGGGAAAGATCCAGCAGGTGGGTGCACCGCTCGAACTCTACGACAGACCGGCCAACAAGTTCGTCGCGAGCTTCATCGGCTCGCCGTCGATGAGCTTCGTCTCGGGCAGGCTCGGTGCGGCGGGCGCCTATTTCGAGACGGCCGACGGCGAAAGACTGAAGCTGAACGGCGGTCGCGCGTCGGCTTTCGCAGGCGCGGTCGAGGCGGGCATCCGGCCGGAGCACTTCGTCATCAGCGGCACCGATGCGGCGATGAAGCTCAGGATCGACGTCGTCGAGCCGACCGGTTCCGAGACGCACATCTATGGCGCGGTCGGCGGCGAGCAGGTGCGCGCCGTGTTCCGCGACCGCGTGTCGGTCAAGCCGGGCGAGACGCTGCCGGTGACCGCCGATCCCAGGAACATCCATCTTTTCGACAAGGCAACCGGCCTGCCCGTATGAGCAACATCGCCGACATCATCACCCGGCTTCAGGTCATGGCGCAGGACGGCTCCAAGTCCGACAAGCGCCTGGCCAGCCTTGTGCTGTCGGATCTCGACTTCGCTTCCAAGGCCGCCATTTCGGAGATCGCCGCGCGTGTCGGCGTCAGCGAACCGACAGTTACCCGCTTCTGTCGCAACCTCGGCTGCGACGGCGTGCGCGATTTCAAGTTCTTCCTGGCACAGGCCATAGCCATCGGCGGCCAGTATCTCAAGCCCGAGCCGCTGAGCCGCGACGCACGCGAGCAGCGCATCGCCTCCGCCGTCACCGAAGCCGCTGTCGTGGCGATCCAGCGCGCTTCGGACAGTCTCGACATGGGCACGCTGATCTCGGTGGCCGAGCGGCTTTCGGCCTCGCCGCACATCTTGTGCTTCGGCTCCGGCGGCATCTCATCGATGATGGCGACGGAGTTGCAGAACCGCCTGTTTCGCCTCGGCCTGTCTGCCGTGGCCCAGGTCGACGGCCAGCTGCAGCGCATGTACGCGGCGGTCGCCAGGCCCGAGTCGACCGTCGTTGCCTTCTCCGTTTCCGGCCATGCCAAGTCGGTGATCGATGCCGTGCAGGTCGCCCGCCAATATGGCGCGCAGACCGTCGCCATAACCGCGCCCGGATCGGCACTGGCCAAAGTCGCCGACATCGTCATCCCGTTCCAGCCGATCGAGGACGGCAACATCTACAAGCCAACCTCATCGCGTTTCGCCCTGCTCGCCATCCTCGACATGATCGCGACAGCCACCGCCGAATCCCGCGGCACGAACGTGCTCGAAGGCCTGCGCCGCATCAAGCAAAGCCTCAGCATGCTGAAGGTCGACGACCCAAGACTTCCCCTAGGTGACTGAATGAACTCCAGGCAGAACCCCTTCCCCGACGACATCGACCGCGCCCGGATCTGGGAGATGCTGGTCGAGCGCGATATCGCAGCCTTTGTCGATCAGGACTGGTCGATGGTCGCGGACGACTTCGACGAACAGCGCTTCCTCGGCATCCATGCCCACAACGCTGCCAATCCTGACGACTGGAATGCCGCCTTTCCGTCGCTCGGGACCTATCGCGACGAGTGGCTGCGCCAGGCGGCCGAGACGGCTGCAACCGCCTATGCCGAGCCGCTTGCCGACGGCATCTTCCGCGCCACGAACCTGACCGAGATCGACATATCAGGCGATGTCGCCCTGGCGCGCAAGAAGTTCGACGGCACCATCCGCCGCGCTGACGGCAGCGACGACGTGCTGAACTGGCAGACGCTCTACTTCTGCCGCAAGCAGAACGACCGCTGGAGGATCACCGGCTTCGTCGGCTACATGAAATACAAATAGGCTTGCGGCCTGTCCGAACTCTCCAGGCGCCCCGAGGGCGCCTTTTTCGTTTTCCGCCATCTGGTCCCTGCAAGGCAGAAAGTCTGATCTTGCAACCTTTGCGCTTGACTGCAAGATATCTTGCATCTTAAGAGTCGAGTGCAATATGGATGCAAGATGATGACGCTGCTGGATCGCATCAAAAGCCATTCGACCCGCCTCACCGGGGCCGACCAGCGGCTCGTCTCGGCCTTGCTCGAAAACGCCGCCGAGGCAGCCTTCCTCTCGAGCGCCCGGCTTGCCGAACGCGCCAGCGTGCATGAGGCGGCAACGACCCGCCTCGCCCAGAAGCTCGGCTTCAAGGGCTATCCAGAACTGCGCTCACAGCTGCAGCGCGAGCTTGTCGAGAGCCAGGACGCCGCCGAGCGAATGCGCCGCTCCGTCGCCAAGGTCGAGCATGGCGACTTTCTGCTCGACCTGATCGACAGCGAGATCGCAGCGCTCGAGCACCTCCGCCTTGCCGTTTCGCAAGACAGCATCAACCGCGCCGCCGACATGATCGTCGATGCCAAACGCATCTTCCTGTTCGGCCAGGGCCATGCCCAGTCGATCACCCAGTTCCTGCGCCGCCGGCTCGACCGCTTCGGCATGACCACCATCGTGCTCGAAGGCCGTGGCCGCGACATCGCCGAGCGTGTCGTCGGCATGCAGCAGGGCGACCTCGTGCTGGCGCTCGCCTTCCGCAAGCAACCAGCGAGCTATGCACCACTGGTCGAGCATTGCCACGCGCAGGGCGCCAAGGCGGTGCTCGTGACCGACCTCGCCGGCACGATGATGCAGCCGGCTGTCGACCTCGTGCTGGCGGCACCGCGCGGCCGCTCGGGCAGCGAGTTCCAGACGCCGACGGTGCCGTTCGCCATCGTCAACGCCATTCTTCTGACCATCGCCGGCCGGCACCAGACCCGCGTCATGGGCGCGCTGGAGCGCCTGTCCGGCCTGTTCGACGAATTCGATTGAGAAAACCTGGGAGGGAAAGATGCTCAAGTCGATGAAATGGGCGCTGTTTGCAGCGGTCGCCATACTGCCCCTGACGGCAAGCGCCGCCGAACTCGACGCGATGAGCGTCAAGGAACTGCTGCCGCTGGCACAGAAGGAAGGCAAGGTCACCGTCTTCTCGCTGTCGAGCCGTATCGCCAAGGTGGAGAAAGCATTCGAGGAGGCCTATCCCGGCATTGACCTGGTCGGCATCGACATGAGCTCGGTCAAGCAGATCGCCCGCGTCGTCGCCGAGCAGACCGCCGGCGTCAACGCCGTCGACGTGCTCTACATCGCCGACACGCCGGTGGTCTATGAGGACCTGGTCAAGACCAACCGTGTCGTGCCCTACATTCCGCCACGCGTGGCGGGCGAACTCGCCGACGAGCACAAGACGCCGCTTCTGACCCAGCGCCTGTCGACCAAGGTTTTGATGTACAACGAAGTTGCCAATCCCAATGGCGCGCCGGTCAAGAACCTGTGGGCACTGACGACGCCGGAATGGAAGGGCCGCGTGCTGATGGTCGATCCTCTGCAGCGCGGCGAGTTGCTCGACCTCTTGGTCGAGTTCTCGCTCCGCCCCGACGAAATGGCCAAGGCCTATGAGGCGCAGTTCGGCAAGCCGATATCAGTCGACAGCGACCTGCAGGGCGCCGGCGAGCAATTCGTCCGCGACCTCTTTGCCAACGACCTCGTCCTGGTGCCCAACTCCGATGTCATCAACAAGGCGATCGGCGACAAGACCGCCAAGAACCCGCCAGTCGGCTTCGCCACCTATTCCGACCGCCGCGACAACGAGAAGGAAGGCTGGGCACTGCAGGTCGCCAACGACGTCGAGCCGTCCAACGGCATCCTGTTCCCGGCGGTTCTCGCACTGGTCGATAAGGCGCCGAGCCCGGCGGCGGCGCGGCTTTTGATCGACTTCATGATGGGCGACGATTCTGCCACCGGCGGACCGGCCTTCGAGCCCTTCAACGTCGCGGGCGACTATGCCGTGCGGCCGTCGATCAAGGACAACGCCGACTCCGTGCCGCTCAAGGAGCTCAAGGCCTGGCGCATCGATCCGGTGAAGACAGCCGCTGCCCGCAAGCGTATTGCAGACCTGGTGCTGACGCTGCAATGACCGCGGCCGGACCGGCGCCTTGGGGGAGGCGCCGGTCTGTTCTCCGTGCCCAGTTGTCCGCCGCCTCGTGTTGCCGCGGCACCGTTGCCCGCGCACTGCAATTCCCGGAAAGAATGTCATGTCCGCCGTAACAACATCCGTGTTGTCCCGGAGAGGCTTTTTGCGCTCCGAAACACTCGTTCCCATCATCCTGATCCTTGTCGTCGGCATCCTGGTCATCGCGCCGCTGGTCAAGATTGTCCTGTCGACGCTGACCATCGAAGGTCGTGACGCCTGGCAGGCGGTGCTGGCCTCGAAAATGTCCGAAAACCTGTGGTGGCGCCCGCTCTTGAACACGGTGCTGCTCGGCATCGGCGTTGCCACAGGCTGCCTTTTGATGGGCGGCTTCCTTGCCTGGCTCGTCGTGCTCACCGACGTGCCGGCGCCAAGGACGCTCGGCCTGCTCGCCACTCTGCCCTTCATGATCCCGAGCTTTGCCGCGGCCCTTGCCTGGGGTGCTCTATTCCGCAACAGCCGGCTCGGCGGCTCGGTCGGCTTCTTCGAGGCGAACGGCCACATCGTGCCCGATTGGCTCGCCTGGGGCCTGTTGCCGACATTGATCGTGCTCATCGCCCACTATTATTCGCTTGCTTTCACCGTCATCTCGGCGGCCTTGAGCTCCATCGGCGCCGATCTCGTCGAGGCAGCGCAGGTCGCGGGTGCCAAGCGCTCGCGCATCTTCTTCGGCATCATCCTGCCGGTGGTCACACCGGCGCTGATCGCCGCCGCATCGCTGACATTTGCCGGTGCCGTCTCCAACTTCGCCGCCCCTGCCCTGCTCGGCCTGCCGGTCAGGATGCAGACGCTGTCGACGCGCCTGTTCGGGATGATCGAGACCGGCCAAACCGAACGCGGCTTCGTCATCGCACTGCTTCTGATCGTCGTCTCCGCCTCCTTCCTCTGGCTCGGCGAGCGCCTTGTCGCCGGCCGCAAGAACTTCGTCACCGTCACCGGCAAGGGCGGTCGCACCAAACGCTTTCCGCTCGGCAGATGGCGCTGGCCGCTGTTTGCAGTCGCTGTCCTGCTCTGCCTGCTCACCACCTTCCTGCCGGCGCTGATCCTCACCGCCTCCAGCTTCGCCTTGCAGAACGGTTCGCTGTTCTCCAACTGGACGACGCATTTCTGGATCGGCGAAGGCGGCACCGACATGGCCCAGGGCCAGGCCGGCATCTTCCGCAATCCGGTGCTGATCGAGGCGCTGTGGATGACGCTGAAGCTGGCTGTCACGGTGGCGATCACCACCATGGCGCTCGGCCTGGCGCTGGCCCACACCATCGCCCGCAACAAGGGCAGCGTGCTCGCAACCGTCCTCGGCCAGGTCTCGTTCACCCCGATCCTGATTCCCTCGATCGCCTTCGCCGCCGCCTATATCGCGCTGTTCGGGGCGCCGATCGGACCGTTGCCGTCGCTCTACGGCACCTTCCTCCTCCTGGTGCTTGCAGCCTCGGCGCATCTCTTGCCTTATGCCGTGCAGTCGGGCCGCTCGGTGCTCGGCCAGATCTCGGCCGACATCGAGGAAAGCGCGCGACTGACCGGCGCCGGCTTCTTCCGCCGCATGGGCGCGATCATCATGCCGCTCGCCATCCGCGGCCTGCTCGCCGGCGCCCTGCTGGTCTTCGTCAAGATCGTCCGCGACCTGTCGCTGGTGGTGCTTTTGTTCACCTCGACCTCGCCGGTGCTCAGCATGCTTGCCTACCGCTATGCCGCCGAAGGCTTCATGCAGTTCGCCAACGCCATCACCATGGTGATCCTCGTCCTCTGCGTCATCGCCACGCTCCTGGCGCACCGCCTGCAGAACCGTGTCCAGAAGTGGAAATCCGCATGAACCCCGCCAACGGCAATCCGGCTGCGATCGCGATCCGCAACGTCAGCAAGCGTTTCGGCAGCTTCACCGCCGTCGACAATGTCGACATCTCGGTGCCGCAGGGCGCGTTCCTGGTGCTTGTCGGCCCGTCCGGCTGCGGCAAGTCCACGCTGCTCAGGATGCTCGCCGGACTGGAAACACCGAGCGAAGGCGAGATGGCCTTCATGGGCCGCACCGTCTCCGACGGCACGCGCGGCCTTGTCGCCGACGCCGGCGGCCGCGACGCCGGCCTCGTCTTCCAGAGTTATGCATTGTGGCCGCATATGACGGTCGCCGGCAACATCGAGTGGCCGCTCAGGGTAGCCAAGTGGAGCAAGGCGGATCGTGCCGCGCGCGTCGACGAAGTGCTCGGTCTGCTTGGCATCTCGGCGCTGAAGGAACGCTACCCGGCCGAGATATCCGGCGGCCAGCAGCAGCGCGTGGCGATTGCCCGCACCATCGGCCCCAAGCCGAGCATCCTGTTGTTCGACGAGCCTTTGTCCAACCTCGACGCCAAGCTGCGCATCGAGATGCGCAGCGAACTGATGCGCATCCACCGCGCCACAGGTGCCACCTCTGTCTACGTCACCCACGACCAGGTCGAGGCGATGACAATGGCGAGCCATGTCGCTGTGCTCAATAACGGCAAGGTCGACCAGTTCGGCGCGCCGCTCGAGCTTTTGGAAAACCCGCGCACGACCTTCGTCGCCACCTTCCTCGGCACGCCGCCGGCCAATCTCATCTCGGTGACGAAACAGGACGGTGGCCTCGTCTATGATGGCCTGCGGCTGGCCGATGCGCAGCGCGCCAAGGCGCATGACGGCGTCCAGCTTCTCTACCGCGCCCATGACATCAAGGTCGGCGACATCGAGGGGCAACTTGCGATCACCGCGCGCTTCGAGGAAGCCGCCCCTATCGCAGGGCGCACCATGGTGACGGCATTTTCCAACGGCCAACGGCTGACCGCCATGGCCGACGGCTATTTCAGCGCGGCGATCGGCGACCAGATCCGCCTCAGTTTCCTGGGCGAGCCGAGCGCGGTTTTTGCAATGACTGGTGAAAGGATCGACTGATGAGATTGGTAATGGTGCGCCATGGCGAGACCACCTGGAATGCCGAGCACAGGCTCCAGGGCCACGACAACGCGCCGCTATCGCCGCGGGGCATCAGGCAGGTCGAGAGTTTTGCGTCCTTCGCCAGGGCGATGGCGCCCGACCGCGTCGTGGTCTCCGACCTCGGCCGTACGCGCCAGACGGCAAGCCTGCTCGGCTATGGCGACGCGCCGCTCGACCCGCGCCTGCGCGAGATCGATATGGGCAACTGGACCGGCCGCATCAAGCACGAGCTCGAGGCCGAGCGTCCGCACGAATATCTCGCCTGGCGCGCCGGCACCTTCACCCCCGACAGCGGCGAGGCATGGGCGGATTTCTGCGCCCGCATCGTCGAAGGGTTGCGGGACTGCCTGAAGAAGTGCAACGGCGACACGCTCGCCATCGTCCATGGCGGTGTCATCCGCGCTGCCTGCCACGCCTTCCTGGGGCTGCCGCCCTCACGTGTCGTGCCGGTGACGCCTGGTACTGCAACGATACTGAGCTTCGATACGGCCTACGCCCCGACGGCACGGCTCGAAGCCTACAATATCGCGGCTGTGGCGCCCGATTTCGACGCACCGGACTAGCGCAATTCCAGCAAAAAGTGTGCGGCGGTTTTCCGTCCGGAATTGCGCAAAAACAAGAAGATAGAGAGTTTCCGCGAAGAGAAGAAAGAGGAAACGCTCTCGACGCTCGCAACTGGTCTGAACAGGCCCGTGCCTAAGGAAATGGTGCGGCTTCCGTGGTCTCCCAAGGAATGCCGCAATTTCCCCCCGCAAAGAGGCACCAATAGCTAGATATTTAAAACGCAAACCTGCAATATAGACCGGGTCTACAATCGCAGCGCCGCCATCCGCAATGCCGCCCGGAAAATGCATTTGCATCCGCCGGGCGCTAGGGCGCCCGCCCAGTCATGAACACCATTTGGGCAGCGGCGGCATCCCCCGTTTGGAGGATGCCGCACAATAAATGTGCATATGTTGCAGAAACTGCTCGCGAGGCACGAGCTGCCTGCGAGCATCCGGCTGCCGTTTTGCGGCTACTTCGACATCTCTTCGATATATGCAATCACATTGGCGATGTCGGTATCGTCCTTGAGACCGGCAAAAGCCATCTTGTTGCCCGGGACCTTTTCTTTCGGCATCTTCATGTAGGCGGCGATGTTGGCCTCGTCCCAGACTAGGCCGCCGGCGCCCGCCTGCTTCATCGCATCGGAATATTTGGCTTCAAAACTCGGCAGCGTGCCGGCCGTGCGGCCGATGACACCATGCAGCGATGGGCCGATCTTGTTCTTGTCGACCGCCATGTCGTGGCAGGCCATGCATTTGGTGAAGACCTTTTTCCCGGCGGCCGCATCGCCCGCCGCATGAACCGGATTGGTGGCTAGAACCGAAGCTGCAAGAAGGGCTTGAGCGCCCCATGCCGTCAGTTTCATGGCTATCTCCTCACTGTGGCCGGCGCATTGCGCCAACGGGCGCGATACTAATCCGGCGCAAGGCAACGCGCCATGCGCCATTCCGTTGCAGCTTGCCGTTGCAACTGCCGCGGCAAGGAAGGGCGGCTGGTGGACGTGGCTTATCCCGCGCCGAAGGACAGCACGCGGGTGATTTCGGTGTAGCGGGATTCGATCACCATGATTGCGACGAACACCAGGATCACCAGCGGCGGCACGATGATGGCGTAGCTCAGCGCAAGCCGCTCCCAGGCCATGTGCATGAACACGGCAACGATCAGTCCCGCCTTCAGCATCATGAAGATCAGGATCAGGCTCCATCTCAGCATGCCCTGAAGGGCGAAATAATCGACCGCGTAAGAGCAGGCGCTGAGGATGAACAGCCAGCCCCAGACCACCAGATAGAGCTTGATCGGGTGCTGTTGCCCTTCGGCATGCGCCATTGCCGGAGCGGGAGCCGCATGTCCGTGCAGCCCGTGATCCTGCGCCTCTGCCTGTGCCATCGCTTCACCTCACCAAAGATAGAAGAACGCGAAAATGAACACCCACACCAGATCGACGAAGTGCCAGTAGAGCCCCATGATCTCGACGCTCTCATACTGGCCGCGCCGGCTGGTGAAGAACCCCCGCTCGCCGGTCTCGTAATCGCCGCGCCAGACCTTGCGCGCGACGATCAGCAGGAAGATCACGCCGATCGTCACGTGGGTGCCGTGGAAGCCGGTGATCATGAAGAAGGTCGAGCCGAACTGTGCCGCACCCCACGGGTTCTCCCATGGCCGCACGCCCTCGCTGATCAGCTTGGTCCACTCGAAGGCCTGCATGCCGACGAAGGTGGCGCCAAGTAGCGCGGTCAACAGCATCAGGACCGCCGTCTTCCTGCGGTCGCGGCGGTAGCCGAAATTGACTGCCATCGCCATCGTGCCGGACGACGAGATCAGCACGAAGGTCATGATCGCGATCAGGATCAGCGGGATGTTCTGGCCGAACAGATGCAGGGCGAAGACCTCGCTCGGGTTCGGCCACGGCACGACCGTCGACATGCGCGCGGTCATGTAGGACAGCAGGAAGCAGCCGAAGATGAAGGTGTCGCTGAGCAGGAAGATCCACATCATCGCCTTCCCCCAGGACACGCCCTTGAAGGCGCGCTGGTCCGACGACCAGTCGGCGATGAAGCCGCGCAGGCCCGGCGGCCGCGGCGCGGTGTGGTCGACATGTCCCAGCGAGGTCTCGGCCATCGGCGTGTCCTCCTAGCTCAGCAATCTGCGGCAGATGTCGATGAAGTCGGCCGCCCAGCCCATCAGTACGGCAAACAGCACCAGCCAGACGACGAGCAGCGCGTGCCAGTACATGGCGCACAGCTCTGTCGTCAGCACGAGCCGCGCAAGCTTGTCGCCGCGCCATGCCCTGACATTCGCCCGGCCAAGTACGAAGAGCCCGCCGATGATGTGCAGGCCATGCATCGCGGTGATCAGGTAGAAGAAACTGACCGCCGGGTTGTCGGCGGCGTAGTAGCCGCCAGCGGCAAGATCGCGCCATGCCAGCAGCTGGCCGCCCAGAAATGCCACCGACGTCAGCGCTCCGGTCAGCAGCGCGAACTTGAGATTGTCGAGCTGGCCCTTGTGCGCGGCTACCACCGCGCATTGCAACGCCACGCTCGCCAGCACCAGCATGCCGGTGTTGAGCCACAAAAGCCACGGCATCGGCGTCGCTTGCCAGTCGGCATAGGCCATGCGCATGAAATAGGCGCTGATCAAAAGCGCGAAAATCGCGCCGACGACAGCGAGGAAGACCCCGAGCCCGATCTTCGCCGGATGCATGACCGGCGCTTCCGTCTCGGGAAAGGCGTCGATCGGACCGACCTCGAGCCAAGGCTTCGACATCAGCCGCTGCCGCGCCAGCCACCAGCCGGCAATCGCGGTGACCAGGCCCAGGAAGATCAGGATGGCGCTCATGCATGCCCGCCTTGCGTCGACGGGCGCGGGTCGTTCTGCGCGATGAAGTCCTCGGGCGCGCCGGGCACGCTGTAGTCATATGCCCAGCGATAGACGACCGGCAGCTCCTTGCCGAAATTGCCGTGCGGCGGCGGCGTGCCGGCGGTCTGCCATTCCAGCGTCGTCGCCCGCCATGGATTGTCACCCGCCTCCTTGCCGTGGCGGATGCTCCAGAACAGGTTGAACAGGAACACCAGCTGGGCGAAGCCGACGGTGAGTGCCGCAACCGTGATGAACTCGTTCAGCGTGTGAACCGACGGCGGGATGAAGGCGGTGTCGCCGAGCTCGGGATAACGCCGGGGAACGCCGACCAGCCCGACATAATGCATCGGAAAGAAGATCAGATAGGCGCCGATGAAGGTGACCCAGAAATGGAACCGGCCCATGAACTCGTTGAGCATCCGGCCTGATATCTTGGGATACCAGTGATAGATCGCGCCGAAGACCACGAGGATCGGCGCCACGCCCATCACCATATGGAAGTGGGCAACCACGAACATGGTGTCCGACAACGGCACGTCGACGACGACGTTGCCGAGGAACAGGCCGGTCAGCCCGCCATTGACGAAGGTGACGATGAAGGCGAGCGCAAACAGCATCGGAATGGTCAGGTGGATGTCGCCGCGCCACAATGTCAGCACCCAGTTGTAGACCTTGATCGCCGTCGGCACCGCGATGATCAGCGTCGTGGTGGCGAAGAAGAAGCCGAAATAGGGGTGCATGCCCGAGACATACATATGGTGCGCCCAGACCACGAAGCTGAGTGCGCCGATACCGACGATGGCCCACACCATCATGCGGTAGCCGAAGATGTTCTTGCGGGCGTGCGTGCTGATCAGGTCGGAAACGATGCCGAAGGCCGGCAGCGCCACGATGTAGACCTCGGGGTGGCCGAAGAACCAGAACAGGTGCTGGAACATGATCGGGCTGCCGCCATTGTGCGGCGACTGCTCGCCCATCTCGACGATCGCCGGCATGAAGAAGCTCGAGCCGATGGCGCGGTCGAACAACATCATCACGCAGGCGACGAACAGCGCAGGAAAAGCCAGCAGCGCCATGACGGTCGCCGTGAAGATGCCCCACACCGTCAACGGCAGCCGCATCAGTGTCATGCCGCGCGTCCGCGCCTGCAGCACGGTCACGACATAGTTGAGGCCACCCATGGTGAAGCCGATGATGAACAGGATCAAAGACACCAGCATCAGGATGATGCCCGGCCCCGTGCCCCCCGGCGTGCCAGACAAGATCGCCTGCGGCGGGTAGAGCGTCCAGCCGGCGCCGGTCGGCCCGCCGGGCGCAAAGAAGCTTGCCACCAGCACCAGCACGGCGAGGAGGTAGATCCAGTAACTCAGCATGTTGACGTAGGGAAATACCATGTCCCTGGCGCCGACCATCAGTGGGATCAGGTAATTGCCGAAGCCGCCGAGGAACAGCGCGGTTAGCAGGTAGATGACCATGATCATGCCGTGCATGGTCATGAACTGATAATAGGCCTCGGGCGTGATGAAATCGAAGGTGCCGGGAAAACCGAGCTGCAGCCGCATCAGCCAGGACAGCACCAGCGCGACGAGCCCGATGGCCAGTGCCGTACCCGAATACTGGATCGCAATGACCTTGGCGTCCTGCGAGAAGACGTACTTCGTCCACCAGCTGTGCGGATGGTAAAGCTCCATCTCGCCCACTTCGGCCGGCGGGATGAGGTCTGCTCCATGCGGCGTGACATCGACCATGCGTGCACCCTGTTGCTCTATGCCTCTGCTTTCGCGGTGAGGCCGCCTTCGAGCGGTCGCGCCGTGTCTCCTATTCCATGCTGGCCGTGACTTTGCCCCGGTCGACCAGCACGCCAACCTTGGCGGGACCGCTCAACTGGGCAAAGGTCGACTGCTGCTGCAGCCATGTCGTGTAGTCCTGCGCGGTGTCGACCATGACTATGCCGCGCATGAAGCCGTGCCCGGTGCCGCAGAGTTCCGCGCACAGCACCTCGAAGGTTCCCGTCCGTGTCGGGGTAAACCAGAAATAGGTGACCATGCCCGGCACCATATCCATCTTGGCGCGGAACTCGGGCACGTAGAAATCATGCAGCACGTCGATAGAGCGCAACAGCATCTTGACTGGCTTGTCGATCGGCAGATGCAGGTCGGCGGCCTCGACCACGACGTCGTCCTGGCCGTTCGGGTCGTCGGGATTGATGCCGAGCGGATTGTCGGAGCTGACAAGGCGGGCATTGGAGGTGCCGAGCTTGCCGTCGGCGCCGGGCAGCCGGAAGCTCCACTGCCATTGCTGGGCAACGACCTCGACCTCGGTCGCATCCTTGGGCACGGTGACGAATTGCTTCCAGACATAGAGACCAGGCGCCAACATCGCCGCCACGCCAATGGCAGTGATCGCTGTCAGCCAGGATTCGAGCTTCTTGCTTTCAGGCTCGTAGGCGGCCTTCTGCCCTTCCTTGTGGCGGAAGCGATAGACGCAATAGGCCATGAACAGAACGACCGCCGAGAAGACGGCGCCGGTGATCCAGAAGGTCGCAACGAGAGTGCTGTCGATGTAGCCCCAGTTGGAGGCTATCGGCGTCCACCACCAAGGGCTCAGCACGTGGAACAGCACCGAGCCAATGACAACAAGAACGAGTACGAGCGCTATGGCCATCCTCTGTCCTCCCGGCATTCCAGGGGACGCTGTCCCTTGAGGAAGGCCAGCCGCATCATAGCTTGATTTGGCGCGGAAATACTAGGGGATGAGGGCGGTTGCAGGTTGCGTCATGTTCGCGCGGCCACTTGTGGCTGCGGAAACTCTTGCGCGGCAAGGTTTATGCTGTCGAAGGCGAAGTCAAACCAAGCGGGCGGCGCACCGCCCCCGGTCGCGCCGCCCTTCCGGAAGGCAGGCTTCAGACAGCCTGGGCCGGATAGCCGGCGGCGTCGAGCGCCTGGGCCACCTTGGCGGCATCCGCCGCGGTTTCGATCGAGACGGTTTGCGCCTTCAGGTCGATGTCGATGCGGGCGGCAGCGTCCACGCTCTGCACGGCCTTGGTCACCATGCCGGCGCAATGACCGCAGGTCATGTCGGGAACATTCATCTTCAGCATTCAAGAAATCCTTGGTTGGGCCGGCATCGCGCCGTTCCTGCAATCTGGTGTTTCCAGCTACAGGAAGGTCAATCGATTTGTCGATCACGGATATGTTACCAGCTTGGGATTGCGCGAAAACCCGGAAGATCCGGCACTCTCCATCAGGAAAGTTCAGTATTTTCAGCATGTTGACCAAATCGACGATAATCGCAAAAAGTTCTATTGACCTTCCCAACGCTGGAACCCTTAGACCTCTGGGCCGAAAGTGATTAACTAGAGGTCCGCACCGATGAACGCTCCCTTGAACCTGGCAACGACAAGACAAAGCTTCCCGATCGAGGGCATGACCTGCGCGTCCTGCGTGCGCCGCGTCGAGAAGGCGATTGCGGCTGTCCCCGGCGTCGTCACGGCATCGGTCAACCTCGCCACCGAAAGCGCCGATGTGAGCTTCGACGCCGACGTCAATTCCGACGGCGTCATCGCCGCGATCCGCAATGCCGGCTACGACGTGCCGGCCGAGACGATCGCAGTCGAGATCGAGGGCATGACCTGTGCCTCCTGCGTGCGTCGGGTCGAAAAGGCCATCGCCGCAGTGCCCGGCGTGACGACGGCTTCAGTCAATCTTGCCACCGAACGCGCCACTATCGAGACGCTGGGCGGCACCGCCCGCTCGGCCATCGACGCCGCCATCCGCAAGGCCGGCTACGAGCCGCGCCGGACCGACCCGTCGGTCGCGGCCGCCAGCAGCGACAGCCGCGAAGAGGCGCGCAATCGCGAGTTCTCCCACCTCAAGCGCGACTTCGCCGTCGCCGCCACCCTCACCCTGCCGATCTTCGTGCTGGAGATGGGCCGGCATGCCATCCCGGCGCTGCACCACTGGTTGATGATGAACGTCCCCCAGCAGCAGCTCTACATCGCCTTCTTCGTGCTGGCGACCATCGTCCAGTTCGGTCCCGGCCTGCGCTTCTACAGGAAGGGTGTGCCGGCACTGCTGCGCTTGGCACCAGACATGAATTCGCTGGTCGTGCTCGGCTCCACCGCCGCATGGGCCTATTCGGTCGTCGCCACCTTTGCGTCGGGCCTGCTGCCGGCCGGCACCGCCAACGTCTATTACGAAGCGTCGGCCGTCATCGTCACGCTGATCCTGCTCGGTCGCGTGCTCGAGGCCAAGGCCAAGGGCCGCACCTCCGAGGCGATCAAGCGGCTTGTGGGCCTCCAGGCGAAGTCGGCGCGTATCGAGCGCAACGGCAGCTTCGTCGACGTCCCGCTCGATGAGGTTGTCTTCGGCGACGTCGTCCAGGTGCGTCCCGGCGACAAGGTTCCGGTCGACGGCATCGTGCTTTCAGGCTCGTCCTTCGTCGACGAATCGATGATTTCGGGCGAACCCATTCCCGTCAGCAAGGGCGAGGGTGCGGAGGTCGTCGGCGGCACGATCAACAAGACCGGCAGCTTCACCTACCGCGCCACCAAGGTCGGTGCCGACACGCTGCTGGCCCAGATCATCCGCATGGTCGAAACGGCCCAGGGCTCGAAGCTGCCGATCCAGGCAATGGTCGACAAGGTCACCGCCTGGTTCGTGCCTGCCGTGATGGTGGCAGCGGCTGCGACCTTCCTCGTCTGGCTGGTCTTCGGCCCCCAGCCGGCCGCCACCTTCGCGCTGGTCAACGCCGTTGCCGTCCTGATCATCGCCTGCCCCTGTGCCATGGGTCTCGCCACGCCGACCTCGATCATGGTCGGCACCGGCCGCGCCGCCGAACTCGGCGTCCTGTTCCGCAACGGCGAGGCGCTGCAGTCGCTGAAATCGACCGAGGTCGTAGCGCTCGACAAGACCGGTACACTGACCGCCGGCAAGCCTGTCATGACCGATCTGGACGTCGCCCAAGGTTTCAACCGCACCAAGGTGCTGGCGCTGGTGGCAGCCGTCGAGTCCCAGTCGGAGCATCCGGTTGCGGCAGCCATCGTCGCAGCGGCCAAGGATGAAGGCCTTGTTCTGGCCGAGGTCGGTTCCTTCGAGGCGGTGCCCGGCTTCGGCGTCAGTGCCAGCGTCGGCACCCACCACGTCGCCGTCGGCGCCGACCGCTACATGGTCAAGCTCGGCATCTCGGTGAAGGGCTTCGCCGAGACGGCGATCCGCATGGGGCTCAAGGCCAAGACCCCGCTCTATGCGGCGGTCGACGGCAAGCTGGCTGCGGTGATTGCGGTCTCCGACCCGATCAAACCGACGACGCCGCAGGCGATCCGCGCCCTGCACGACTTGGGCTTGAAGGTGGCGATGATCACCGGCGACAACCGTCGCACGGCCGAAGCCATCGCCGCCCAGCTCGGCATCGACGAGGTCGTCGCCGAGGTTCTGCCCGACGGCAAGGTCGACGCCGTCAAGCGCCTGCGTGCCGGTGGCCGGGCAGTGACCTTTGTCGGCGACGGCATCAACGATGCGCCGGCGCTCGCCGAGGCCGATGTCGGCATCGCCATCGGCACCGGCACTGACGTTGCGATCGAAAGCGCCGACGTGGTGCTGATGTCGGGCGACTTGCTCGGCGTGACCAACGCCATCGCCCTGTCGAAGGCGACGATTGCCAACATCAGGCAGAACCTGTTCTGGGCGTTCGCCTACAACGCCGCTCTCATCCCGGTCGCGGCGGGCGTGCTCTACCCGGTCAGCGGCACGCTGCTGTCGCCGATGCTGGCGGCGGGCGCGATGGCAATGTCGAGCGTCTTCGTGCTGGGCAACGCGATGCGGCTGAAGCGCTTCAAGGCTCCGGCCCGTGCTACCACCGTATCCGGCGCACCGTCGTTGGTCCCGGCCGAATAAGTCAGTCCAGCGGCCTGCTTGGGGGCGCGTGCGACCGGAACCTTCCGGCGGCACGCTCGCGCAATGAAGCAGGCCGCTTCTTCCCAACCCCTCAATCACGCGAGGCCACCATGCCGAACGCTCCCTGGATCGAGATCTACACCACGCCCACCTGCCCCGACTGCCTGGCGCTGAAGCGCTGGCTCAACGCTGAGAACCTGCCTTTCGTCGAGCGCGATCTGCGCAACCCTGAAATCGCCGACGAAGCCAAGCGCCGCACCGGCGTGCGGGTCGCACCGATCACCATTATCGACGGCAAGCACGTCTTCTTCGGCACCTTCCCGACCCAGCGCGCCGAGATAGCGGCGCTGCTCGACCTGACACGGGCGGCATGACCATGACCTACCTGACCCTGCCCCAACCGGGCCGCCGCATCGCGGTCGGCGATAGCAAGACGATCCTGCAGGCAGCGCTCGATGCCGGCATCGCCTACCCCCACAGCTGCCGTTCCGGCCGCTGTGGCGCCTGCAAGTCGCGCCTGGTCTCAGGCCATGTCGAGCTCGGCAAACACTCGCCCTTCGCGCTCTCCGAACAGGACCGCGCCGACGGCTTCATCCTTGCCTGCCGTGCAGTGCCGAGCGACGACGTCGTCGTCGAATGGCTGGCCGAAGCCTTCGCTGCTCAGCCGGCAGAGGCACAGAAGGCCGAGGTGGTCGCCATCGAGCGCATGACGCACGACATCCTTTCGATCCGCCTCGCGCTCGCCGATCGTACAAGCTTCCGCTTCGCCGCCGGCCAATATCTGTCGCTGGCGGTGCCGGGTGCACCGGCGCGCAACTATTCGATGGCCAGCCGGCCGAACGAGGAGCTTGTCGAGCTGCATGTCAGGGCCGTGCCGGGCGGCCTGACCAGCGGCCGGATCCACGCTTCGCTTGCTGCGGGCGACACCGTCCAGATAGATGGCCCGGCCGGTTCCGCCTATCTCCGCGAGGTGCATTCAGGCCCGATCGTCGCCCTTGCCGGCGGCAGCGGCCTTGCGCCGATCAAGTCGATCGTCGAGACGGCACTGCATCAGGGCATGGCCCAGCCGATCCATGTCTATTTCGGCGTCCGCGCCGAGCGTGACCTCTATCTGGTCGAGCATTTCCGTGCGCTGGAAAGACAGTTTCGCAACCTGAGCTTCATGCCGGTGCTGTCCCAGACCGCATCCGATGGCTGGCGTAACGGCTTCGTCGCCGATGCGCTGGCACAGGACCACAGCGACCTCACCGGCGCCAAGGCCTATGTCGCCGGACCGCCTGCGATGGTCGATTCCTGTTTGGCGGCACTTGGAGCGCTTGGGGTGCATGCCTTCGACATTCACGCCGACGTCTTCTTCACCCCCGAGGGCAGCGACAACAACGGCGCTTGACCTTGCAGGGGTGCAATCCCCATTGATAGGATATGCAATCCATGCGGCACATCGCAGACACAACCCGCCCTTTCCTCGCCAACCGGCGCGGGCAGATTGGCGCGCGCATTGCCGTCATGGACGACGGCAGGGCCAAGGCGTTCAAGATCCTGCGGCTGATGTTGCCGCTGGCGCTGCTGTTTGTCCTCGCGCTAGGCCAGGCAGCTTCCGCGCATCAGGGCGGCAGCCAGCATCAGCCACATGCTGCCCAGAGCGTATCGCATCATGCCAAGGCTGACATTGCCTGCTGTGGCGACCTCACGCAGGACGAGAAGGCATGCCTGGCGCAGTGCCTCGTCTCGTGCAGCTATTGCGCGCCGTTGCCTATGGCGACGGCCTTCCCCGACCTGACAGGCATTTCGCCGGCTCCGGCCAGAACCGAACCGCTCCACGGATCGATCGCCTCGCCGCATCTCCGGCCACCGTCCCTCTCCTGAACTGACGCGTTTGGACGCGCACGCCCCGGCACATTCCCGTGCCGGGAGACATCAGTTTTGGAGACAATGAAATGAACACCCTTTCGCGCCGCGGCTTCCTCGCGGCATCAGCGGCAACGCTTTGTGCTGCCGCAGTCCCGTCCCTGCTCATGCCGGTCCGCCCGGCCCGTGCCGACGGCCACAAGGTCATCACCGCCGGCAAGCGCGTCATCGAGGTCAAGGGCAAGGCCGCCAATGTCTTCGGCCTTCATCAAGCCGACGGCTCTTCCGGCATCGTCATGAATGCCGGCGAAAACTTCCGCGTCCGGTTGAAGAACCTCATCGGCGAGCCGACCGTCATCCATTGGCACGGCCTCACCCCGCCATGGCAGCAGGACGGTGTCGCCGACATCTCGCAGGAGCCGATCCCCGACGGCGGCAGCCACGACTACGACTTCCCCCTCGCCCGCCCTGGCACCTTCTGGATGCATTCACATTTCGGCCTTCAGGAGCAGTTGATGCTCGCAGCTCCGCTGATCGTTCGCGACCCTGACGAAGCAGGCCAGGACGTGCAGGAGGTGGTGGTTCTGTTCCACGACTTCACCTTCCGCGACCCGCAGGAGATCCTCGCCGAACTCAAGGCGGGCGGCCACGACATGAGCGCCATGGCGCCCGCTCCCGCACCCGAGCCAGCAGCCGGCGGCGGCCACGAGGGCCACAACATGTCCGGCACGGCGATGCCCAGCGGCCAGACAAGCCACGACACGATGGACCATGGCGCGATGGGCGCCATGCAGATGAGTGGCCAGGCGGCCGGCCAGATGGGCGGCATGTCCCACCTGCAGGACGTGCAGTACGACGCGCTTCTGGCCAACGATCGCACCCTCGACAACCCAGAAATATTCTCCGTCGAGCCAGGCGGACGTGTCAGGCTGCGCCTCATCAACGGCGCCGCCTCGACCAACATGTGGCTCGACCTCGGCAAGCTCCAGGGCAAACTCTTTGCGGTCGACGGCATGCCGGTCGAACCGGTTGAAGGCACGCGCTTCGAGTTCGCCGTCGCCCAGCGACTCGACATCCTGCTCGAACTGCCGAAGGAAGCCTCTGCCTGGCCGGTCTTCGCCGTGCAGGAAGGTGGCCGCATGCGCACCGGTGTCGTGCTCGCCGCCAAGGGCGCGTCGGTCGGCAAGCTTGCCGACATGGCCGACGAGGATTTCCCCGCCGTGGGCGTCAACCTTGAGCAAAGGCTGCGTGCCACCAAGCCGCTGTCCGAGAAGGCAGCAACTCGCAAGCACACGATGATGCTCGGCGAAGGCCCCAACTATGTCTGGACGCTCGATGGCGCCATGCACGGCCAGGACAAGCCGCTGGCGGTGGCGAGCGGCGACCGTTTCGAGCTGACCTTCATGAACCACACCACGATGTCGCACCCGATGCATCTGCACGGCCACCATTTCCAGGTGGTCGCCGTCAACGGCAAGCGTTTTGCCGGCGCGGTGCGTGACACGGTGCTGGTGCCGGCCAACATGGGTATGGTGACCATCGCCTTCGACGCCGACAATGCCGGCAAATGGGCGCTGCATTGCCACCATCTCTACCACATGGTTGGCGGCATGATGACGTCGATGGCCTACGCCGACTGAGCCTGAAAGTGGGTCGGGGCGGCATCAGCTGCCCCGGCCCATCACGATTTCGCCAGCCCCTTGAACTTCCAGTTACTGGAAGCTTTATATGACAACAACTCGCTCTCGAGCGCGGTGCATCCGGATGGACGCACAAGGCCGCTCCAGGATGCGCAAGGAGTGACAGATGAACATTGGTACCGCTTCGGAAAAGTCGGGCCTGCCGGCCAAGACCATCCGCTATTACGAGGACATCGGCCTGTTGCGCCCCGACCGCGCCGACAACGGCTATCGCGATTATTCGATGTCGGACGTGCACCGCCTGCGTTTCCTGCAGCGCTCGCGCAGCCTCGGCTTTTCGGTCGAGGAATGCCGCCAGCTGTTGTCGCTTTATGGCGACAAGGAGCGCGAAAGTGCTGACGTCAAGGCCCTTGCCGAGACCAAGCTTACCGAGATCGACCGCAAGCTCGCCGAGCTGACCGAGCTGCGCAACACGCTGCGCCACCTCGTGCATAACTGCCATGGCGACAGCCGCCCGGACTGCCCGATCATCGACGGCCTGTCCGGCCGCGTCACCCAGTAGCCGGCTTTCGATGACCAGCCTCGCCGCCTATGGCGGCCTCTTCGTCGCGGCCTTCGCCGCCGCGACGCTTTTGCCCGCCCAGTCCGAAGCCCTGCTCGCCGGGCTGGTCGTCAATGGCGGCTACTCGCTCGCCCTGCTGATCGCCGTCGCCACCCTCGGCAACGCGCTCGGTTCGCTCGTCAACTGGTTGCTCGGCCGCCAGGTCGAGCGCTTCAAGGACCGCCGCTGGTTTCCCGCCAGTCCGGGCGCTCTCGCCCGCGCCGAGGCCTGGTACCACCGCTACGGCCGCTGGTCGCTGCTGCTCTCCTGGGTGCCTGTTATCGGCGACCCGCTGACCTTGATCGCCGGCATGCTGAAAGAGCCGTTGTGGAGTTTTCTGGGGTTGGTCGGGGCCGCCAAGCTGCTGCGCTACCTCGCAGTGGCGGCGGCAGCGCAGAGTTTCATCTGAGACCAACCCGTCTAGACTGGTCTCCTGAGGCAAGGTCTTGGTCACGGCATGGCAACTGTGTTCAAGCGAAGCGCTTCGGTGCAACAGGCAACCTCAGGCCCTGATCAACACCGGTCCCCGTGCGGCGAACCCCACGCCAACGTCCTGCCCCGGCACGAACGGCGCATCGACGTCGGGCGACACGGCAAAGACCTCGCCGAACTCGGTGCCGATCATGAACTCGAGGTCGGAGCCGACATAGGTCACCTTATCGAGCCTCCCGGGAATGGTGCTCGGCGCGCCCACCGCCCGGATCTGGATCCGGCTTGGCCGCACCGCCAGCTTCGCCGGCCCCGGCCGCATGCCGCGCGCGTCGAGCTGCGTTTCGAAACCGCCTAGCCGCACAGTGGCAAGCTCACCTTCTACCGAGGCGATATCGCAATCGAAGATGTTGGCCTCGCCGATGAAGTCGGCGACGAAGGCATCCGCCGGCGCGTCATAGAGTTCGCGCGGCGTGCCGTCCTGGGCGATGACGGCATTGTTCATGACGATGATGCGGTCGGAGACGGCCAAGGCCTCCTCCTGGTCATGGGTGACGTAGACTACCGTCAGGCCGAGCTTGGTCTGGATGTCGCGGATTTCCTCGCGTACCCGGCGCCTGAGCTTGGCATCAAGATTGGACAGTGGCTCGTCGAACAGCAGCACCTGCGGCTCCAGCACAAGCGCCCGCGCCACGGCGACGCGCTGCTGCTGGCCGCCGGACAGCTCGCTCGGCAGACGGTTGCCGTAGCCGCCGAGGCCGACGAGTTCGAGCCCGGCGCGGGCGCGATCGCCGATCTCATTCTTGGCGAAGCCGGAGAACTTCAACCCGTATTCGACGTTCTCATTGACCGTCATATGCGGAAACAGTGCATAGGACTGGAACACCATCGACACGTCGCGGTCGGTCGCCGGCAGATGCGTAACGTCGGTCCCGCCGATAAGGATTTGTCCGCGCGTCGCCATTTCCAGCCCCGCGATCATGCGCAAAGTCGTCGTCTTGCCGCAGCCGGACGGGCCGAGCAGCGTCACCAGTTTGCCTGCCTCGACAAACAAAGACACGTCGTTGACCGCCGGCGCCGGGCTCTTGCCGTAGACCTTGGTGACCGCGCGAAACTCCACCGAAGCGGCGTTGCTCTTGATCATCAGCTCCCTCCCGAAAATGCCGGTTGGCTCACATTGGTGCGCGACTGCGAGAGTTCATGGCCACGGCGACCGATGTTGCGGCGACCGACAAGCAGCTGCATCAGCCCGACCACCGCCAGCATGACGCCGATCAGCACCGCCGAATAGGCGATCGCGATACCGTACTCGTTGTTTTCGACACGGCCGACGATGTAGCTCGTCGACATGTCGTAGCGGGCGCTGACCAGGAAGATGATGGCGCTGATCGCCGTCATGGCGCGCACGAAGGAATAGACGAGTGCTGCGACGATCGCCGGCCGGAGCAGCGGCAGCACCACCTTGCGGAAGGTCTGCCACGAATTGGCGCCCAGCGTCAGCGACGACTCGTCCAGGCTCTTGTCGATCTGCGACATCGACGCCACCCCTGCCCGCACGCCGACCGGCATGTTGCGGAAGATGAAGGACAGAACGAGGATGATGCCGGTCCCGGTCAGCTCGATCGGCGGCACGTTGAAGGCGATGACATAGCTCACACCGATGACGGTGCCCGGAATGGCAAAGGACAGCATGGTGCCGAACTCGAAAGCGTTCTTGCCGGCAAAATTCTGCCGCACCAGAAGATAGGCGGTGAGCAGGCCGACGGCCGCCGTCAGCGGCGACGAGATCAAGGCGATCTGCAAAGTCGTCCAGAACGAGCTCCAGGCCGAGCCCTTCCAGTGGATGCCGAACTCGTTCCAGCCCACCGCGAATGCCTTCACATAATGGGCGAAGGTCAGGCTGTGATCGACGCCCCACAGCTTGACGAAGCTGCCGTAGAAGATGGTGGCGTAGACGAAGATGGTGAAGGCGACCCAGAAGCCAGCCGTGGCGTAGACGGCGCGCTTGAGGCCCGCGGGCAGCTGCGGATGAACGCCAGCATCGCCCTTTCCGGACATCGTCGTATACGACTTCTTGCCGAGCCAGAAACGCTGGGCGTAAAAGGCAAGCAGCGTGAAGACGAGCAGCACGATGGCGAGCACCGCTGCCTGCGCCTCGTCATTCTGCGCGCCGACGATGGCGAAGAAGATTTCCGTCGACAGCACGTCGAAATTGCCGCCCAGCACAAGCGGGTTGCCGAAGTCGGCCATGCTCTCGATGAAGCCGAGCAGGAAGGCATTGGCGAGGCCCGGTCGCATCAGCGGCAGCGACACCGTCCAGAAGGTCTGCCAGCGATTGGCGCGCAGCGTCTGTGCCGCCTCCTCCATTGACGGGCTGACGCCTTCGACGACGCCGATAAGCACCAGGAAGGCGATCGGTGTGAAGGCGAGCAGCTGCGCGATCAACAGGCCCGGCAGGCCATAGATCCAGCGCGTCGGCTGGATGCCAAACAGCTCCGAAAAGGTCTGCGTGACAGCACCGGATAGGCCGAAGAGCAGGATGATGGCGAGGCCGATGACGAAGGGCGGCGTGATGATCGGCAGCACCGTCAGTGCGCGCAGCAGCTTGCCATGGCGGAAGCCGGTGCGGGTCACCATCAGCGCAAAGACGAGGCCGAGCACCGTCGTCAGCACCCCGACGAGCACCGCGAGGAACAGCGAGTTCCAGGCGACGCCGCAGCGGCTGCCGCCGGCCAGGCAGTCGAGGCTCCAAAGCCGCGGACTGAACAGCTTTCCGAGGAAGGTGGTGACCGAATAGCCGCCGTCCTCGGTGACCAGCGCATTGGCCAGCATCTGCAGAATCGGCATGAAGATGAAAAGGCCGACCGCCGCCACCACGAAAGCGATTGTCGAGACGACGAAGACGTCGCCGCCGACGGCGCCGCGCGCGGCAAGACCGACGGAAAACAGGAACAGGAAGGCGAGGCCGACCAGCAGCGCGCCATAACCCATGCCGAACTGGCGATCGCCAAGCTCGCCGAACAGTCCTTCGAGCCAGCCGAACTGCCAGCCCCGCAAGCCGATGGCGAAACCCTGGAACAGCAGCCAGGCAAAACCCGCGGCACCGACCGCAACCAGCAGCTTGCCGAAGATCGGATCGGATTTCGTCCGCCCCCACAAGAACAGCGGCGCGGCCAGGAGCAGACCGAGCGGCGCCAGCCACAGCTTCTCACCCTTGAGGTTGAGGATCAGCACCGGTGCGAACTCGCTGTCGAGCGGATAACCCTCGAACAGCCAGGAAAAGCCGAAGAACCCGTCTTCGACGCCATACCAGGGCAGCACGGCAAAGCCGAGCAATCCGACCACCGTCCAGAGGACGACGGTCGGATGCAGGCGGCCGCTTACGTCGCGGGAGCGCATGGATTATTGCGGCAGCGAGGAGACCTCCATGTCCCATTTGCCAAGCAGCCGCTTGCGCTCCTCGCTGGAGCCGTACTTCTTGAAGTCGTAGTCGATCAGCTTGATCGTCGAGAGATCAGGCGTCAGCTCGGAGACGGTCGCCGCCTTGTTCGACGGCAGCTGGAACGACTTCACGTCCTTGGCCTTGCCCTGCATGTCGGCGGACAGCGCCCAGTCGTAGAACTTCTTGGCCGCCTCAGCATTGCGCGCGCCCTTGATGATCGACATCGAGCCGATCTCGTAGCCGGTGCCCTCGCAGGGGGCGACCGTCACGATCGGGAAGCCAGCGGCCGTCTGCGCCACCGCATCATGCATGAACACGATGCCGACGGTGGTCTCGCCGAGGCCGGCGGCCTTGATCGGCGCCGAGCCCGACTTGGTGTACTGGTTGACGTTCTTGTGCAGGGCTTTCATAAACTCGAAGCCCTTATCCTCGCCCATCAGCTGCACCATCGTCGCCAGCGTCGTGTAGGCGGTGCCCGACGAATTCGGGTTGGCGATCTGGATCTGGCCCTTGAATTCGGGCTTGGTCAGATCGGCCCAGCACTTCGGCTCAGGCAAGCCGTTCTTGGCGAGCAAGTCCTTGTTGTAACCGAAGCCAAGCGCGCCAGAGTAGACGCCGATCGTCTTGTTGCCGGCCGCCTCGGCCTGCTTGATCGCCCAGTCGTGCAACTCGCCGCGCATCGGCGAGACATATTCCTCGGTCAGGTTTTCCTCGGCTGCCTGCAGATGCGGGTCGCCGGTGCCGCCCCACCACACGTCGCCCTTGGGGTTGCTCGCTTCGGCGCGCACCTGGGCATAGGTCTCGCCCGAGCTCTTGCGGGTCATATCGACGGTGATGCCGGTCTTTTCCTCGAAGCCGGTCTTGATCTGCTGGCACCAGGCCTCGTCGGCGCTGCAATAGAGCGTCAGGCTTTCAGCATGCGCCGACGCGCCGCCGGCCATCATCAACCCGGCCAGCGCGGCCGAACGCAAAAGGGCAGTTTTCATATCTCGATTCCCTCCACACAATTATTCGCCGTCTAACGATCTGTTGTCGCTTTGGTCACTTGCAGAGTGAGTGCTTTTTGCGCATTTTGCAATCGTGTTCATTGCACTATCTTGAGCGTCATGAACCCTAACGGGCCGAGGCGATACAATCGAAGCCGACAGTGCTTCATACCGACAAAGGAATGAACGGGCGAAAATGCCGAAGGACAAGAAGACCATCCGCAAGGCGAGCAAGGGCGAGCGCATTGCCCAGGTCGCTGCTATCCCGTTCCGCGTGAACGAGGGCGGCGAGCTTCAGGTCATGCTTGTGACGTCGCGCGGCACGCGCCGTTTCATCGTCCCCAAAGGCTGGCCGATGAAGGGCAAGAGCGGGCGCCAGGCCGCGCTGATCGAGGCGCGCGAAGAGGCCGGCGTGCGCGGCAAAGCCCTGAAAAAGCCCGCTGGCAGCTATTGCTACTGGAAGCGGCTGTCGACCAGCTTCGTCCACGTCGTGGTCACGGCCTATCTTATCGAGGTGACCGAGGAACTTGAAGCCTGGCAGGAAGCGGGTGCCCGCCAACGCGCCTGGCTGACGCCAACCGACGCGGCCGTGCTCATCGACGAGCCCGAGCTGTCGACCCTGATCCGCAATCTCACGCTCGCCGATCTCCTCCAGCCCGAGCCCGTCGCTGCCTGACAGCGGGCGGCGGGATTTCGGCTCGCCGACATTGCAAGATTCCGGGCTCCAGGATTGCAGACTGCCCGATCCGATTGTATCAGGGGATCAGTCCTTGCACATTTGTGCAAGCAGCCCAATGCGGTCGACGACCGACCCAAACTGGAGCCGCCGATGTCCGAACTCAAGCCGGGCAGGTCATTCGTAAGCGCACAGCAGGTCGCCGAATTGGCCGGCGTTTCACGCTCGGCCGTGTCCCGCACCTTCACCGACGGCGCCAGCGTCTCCGAAACCACGCGCAAGAAGGTGCTCGAGGCCGCCGAAACGCTCGGCTACCACGTCAATCACCTCGCCCGCAGCCTGATCCATGAGGACAGCGGCATCGTCTGCCTCATCGGCGCCGACATCAACACGCCCTACCATTCGCGCCTGATCGACGCGATCACCCGGCGCCTGCAGGCGATCAACCGCGTCGCCATGGTCATCAACACCTCTGGCGACACAGACAGCGTCGAAGCAGCGCTGCGCCAGACGCTGAACTACCGCGCCAACGCGACGGTCGTCCTGTCGGGCACGCCCCCGACATCGTTGATCAACACCTGCCTCAACAGCGGCCAACATGTCATCCTGATCAACCGCGACGATCATCTCGACGGGCCGGAAAACATCAGCGTCGACAATGCGGCGGCCGCCCGCGAGGCCTTCCACATGCTGCACCGTGCCGGCAGCCGGCGCATTGCTGTGGTGTCGTCGCAGGCCGGAACGCCGAGCCTGGTGGCGCGCGAGCGCGCCTTCGAGACGGCCGCTGGTGAAGCGGGGCTGGATGTTACCATCACGCGCGCCGGCCCCACCGGCTACGGCGCAGGTTTCGAGGCCGGACGACTTCTGCTCAGCGGCTCGCACCGGCCGGACGCCGCCTTCTGCGTCACCGACCTTTTGGCCTGCGGTTTCATGGATGCGGCACGCGTCGAGTTCGGCATGAATGTGCCGGAGGAACTCTGCGTCGTCGGTTTCGACGACATCGAGCAGGCAGGCTGGGCGTCATACCAGCTGACCACCTTCCGCCAACCGATCGTGCAGGTGGCCGATCACATCACTATGCTGCTCGACGGCGAGGATCCGCTGCGCCAGCGTGGCGGCAGCGTCAGCTTTCACGCCGACCCGGTCTGGCGCCGGACCGTACGGCCCAAATGATCCCTTGGCATCACCTCGCCAGTGGCGAGGTCGACGGAAAAGTCGCGTGACGGGGCACTGGCCAGCCAGTCGCTCAGCATCCGCATGAACGATGCCAGCCTGTCCTGAAGGCTTCCCGCCGGCCAGGCGCCGGCGGCGAAACGCGCGGCGAGATGACGATAGACCGCGATGCGCGCGGGCTCGATGAAGTCGAGCGCCAGCTCGCGGCCCTTGCGCAGCCTGTACCAGTCGACGATCATCTCAAAGAACGGCAAGTCCTGCAGCTTCGTCGGTCCGGTTCTGGACACCGAAGCAACGACCGAGGGTAGATCTTTCGGAGTCAGCGGCGCCACGGTCCTCGCCAGCATCTCCAGGTCGCCGAGGCAAAGCTGCGGCACGAGCGCAGCCAGGTCCTGCGGCCACTCCTTGGGCAGGTAACGGTGCCTGACCATCTCGGCGAGATGCCGGCTGACGAAATCGGCATGGCCGGTCGCTTCGGTCACAGCAGCCGACGTTCCCTCCTGCTCCGCCTCTACACGATAGAGGGCAAAGGCAATGTCATATGACGGCACGTCGCTGACGACCACCGTCTCGACCTCCAGTCTTTCGCCGGACATCTCTACGACCTTGTAGGCCGGTGGAAAGCCGACCATCGACGGCACGGCGATGTTGACCAGCCAGTCGTCGCCGTCGCGGAAGACGGCGGTGTCGTTGATATGCAGGTGGCCGCTGAAATGCACGTTGATGCCTGTGGCAGCTGCCGCCTTCGACACCTCCGCCCGCGGCGTGCGGCGCAGGAAACTGGTGTCGTTGAGCAGCCTCGCCTCGTCCGCCCAGGTACCGTTGAGCGGGTCGATAACAGGGTAGTGCGAGAAGGCGACCAGCCGTTTGCCCAACGCTTCGGCGCGCGCAGCAACGTCCTTCATCCAGTCGAGGACAAAACCTTTGTTGCGCGGCATCGCGTTCCAGCCGGCGTCCGTGCTGTCGTGGTAACTCTTCTCCAGCGTCGGATCGAGGTCGCCGTTCTTCGGCTCGAAGACATTGGCGTCAATCGACAAGAGCCACAGCCCCTCGACCGGTTCGACGAGGAACGAGGCGTCAATCATCCGCCGCATCGTCTGCCCATCCCCGGACACGATCTCGAAGGTCCGCGCCTCCAGCCTGTCGTCGGTGCCGAACGGGCATTCCCAATGAAGGTCGCCGTCGCGCCTGAAGAAGCCGAGATCACCCAGTGCCGGGATAGCTGCGCCATACCCGCCGCAATACATGTCGTCCGAGACGATGCGCTCGACCGAGCCGCCCTGCTCCGCCAAGGGATCGCTCGTCACCAGCATGTGCGATCCGTCCGGGTTGAGGAAGCGCTTGCTCTGGTGGCGGCCGTGGATCGCATAGAGATCGTGATTGCCGGGCGTCGCCACGAAGCGCAGGCCGAAGCGCCTGGAATACTCGGCAAGCAGCGCCGTCGCCGCGGCCATCGTCGACTGCTGGCCGTCATCGGTCAGGTCGCCGGCGATGATGACAAGCGAGATGCCGCGCCTGACGATGTCGTCGAGCAGTGCGTGCGTGGCATGGAAGCTTTCGTTGAACACCCGCGTCGACGCATTGGTGTCGGCCAGCGTCCGCAACGCCACCCTGTCCCCACGCCCCACGCTCTGGCGATTGTCGATGTCGTGGAAATGCGGGTCGGCGATGACGGCAATCTTCATGTCAGTCTCACAGCAAAACGAGCGCGCCGTCAGTCCTTGGAGGCCAGGGCCGGCGCAGGCAAGCCCTTGTCAATCATGGCGATCCATTGCGCTGCCTTGCGTGCGGCCTCGACCAGCATCGGCTTGGGCGCTTCATGCCATTCGTCGCGGCGCAAATCACGCCGGGTGCGCACATGGTCGAGCGCTGCATCCAGCGTCGGGAACTTGGCCGGCATCTCGACATGCAGGAACAGCGCCACCAGCGACACCGAGCGGCTGCGGCCGCCACGGCAGTTGACCAGCACATTGCCCTTTTCGCGACGCTTGTAGGTGGCCTTGTCAGGCAGCACCTGGCTCAGCGCTCCGCGCAGCAGGTAGAAGCCGGACAGCATCATGGTCTCGGGATTGCCGTGGCCATCGATAAGGCCGAGCTTGTAGTAGCGCACGGCGCCGATGCCGTAGATCGCGTCAGCCGCCTCCCCTTCGCCGAACGGCTCGGTGGCGTAGTTGAAGTCGAGATTGACGGCGCAGTTCACCACCGTGGTGATGTTCTTTTCCCTGAGCAGTTCGAGGTCGCCCGCGCCGTCCATGCCGCCGACATAGATGTCGATGCCGTAGCCGGCGATGTCACGCTCGATCAGGCTGAGCGCCGGGCGCTCATATCGCGGGCTGTTGCTGTCCATCTGGCGGCCTTGACGCTTGAGGGTATCTGGGACTCTCACTTGCCGGCCTCGAGCGCGATGCCGGTGGCCTCGCTCATGCCGAGCGCCACGCCGGGCGCCGCAGCCAGAACGGCCCCGCCCTCGGTCAAGCCGCCGACCGAAAGGAACGGCGCGACGACGCCTCCGGCCTCCCTGACCATCAGCAGCCCCGCCAGGCAATCCCAGGCATGCATGTGGAGCTCGGCATAGGCATCCGAGCGGCCATCGGCGACATAGGCGAGCCCCAACGCGCCCGAGGCGCCGCGACGGACGTTGGCGCCGCGCTCGAGGATGTTGGAGAGCACGTCGAGATAACGCGTGTTGGTCTTGCGATTCGACCAGCCGAACTCGACGCAGGCAGCATCGAAATCGCGCGTCTTGGCAACTGACAACGGCTTGCCATTGCGGGTGCCGCCATGTCCGCGGCGGGCGAAATACAGCTCGTCCAACACCGGGTTGTAGATCGCGCCGATCTCGGTCTCGCCATTGCTGACGAAAGCGATCGAAATGCAGAAATGCGGAATGTCGCGGGCGAAATTCGCCGTGCCGTCGATCGGGTCGACGACCCAGATGTCCGCCTTGATCGCCCCGCCGCCTTCCTCGCCGAGGAAACCGTCCTCGGGGAATTCTTCGGCGAGACGCGCCTTGAGGTGCCGCTCCACAGCCGCGTCCGTCTCGGTCAGGAAATCCTGCGGCCCCTTCATGTCGAAACCGGCCACGCGATTGGTGAACCCGTCGAGCGCCACCGCGCCCGCCGAACGCGCAATGTCACGGCAGAATGCTGCACGCCGGTCGAGGCCGGTATCTGCAGTGGTGGCTGTTGCGTGAACCGTCATTTCTATGCCGCCTGTGGTGTGGTTGACGTCAGATTGCACAGCTGTGCAAAATCGTCAACGCATTAAGTTGGATAATATTTCTGCAGTCGACAGAAGCGCAGAAAGCCCGTGATCTGACATCGATGCACACGCGTTCCAACGATCATGCGGCGTCTCGCGCACGGGCTGCATCGCGTTCGTCGGAGATGCGCCGCGCCACCCGCATCAACGTCGGATAGTCGGCACCTTCCCCGAGTGCGACATAACCGGGACACATGAAGGCGGGCACGCCGGCATCGACCTTGCCAAGGGTCAGCGGGTGATAGCTGCCGCCGGCCTGTGTGAGGATCAGCACCGCTGCCGCCACGTCCCAGGGATTGGAGCCGAAGCCGGCTGACGCATCGACCCAGCCGGCAGCGACATGGCAGAGGCTGAGCGCGCCGCTGCCCGGCCGCCGCAACGTCGAAAACGTCTCGACCAGTTCGGCGAAATTGGCCAGCGTCTGCTCGTGCCCATCGCGCCTGAAATCACGCGCCACCGGATAGCCCGTGATCAGCGTCGCATGTCGCTCGTCAGCTATGGCGCGCGAGCGCAACGGCTCACCATTCAACCAGGCACCGGTCAGGTCGGCCGCAAACAGGTTCCCGGCGACAGGATCATAGACCGCGCCGGCAACGACCGCGCCGTCAATCGCCACGCCGACCGACACACACCAGAAGGCAAAGCCGCGGGCGAAGTTCGAGGTGCCGTCGATCGGATCGACATACCAGCGTACACGGCCGACGCCGCTCTCACCTGCCTCCTCGCCGACAACGATCGAGTCAGGGACTTTGCCCAGGATGAAGGCGCGGATCGCCACCTCGGCTTCCCTGTCGTGTCTGGTCACCACGTCATGCAGGTCGACCTTGTAATCGACATCCATGTTGGAGCGGAACGCCGCCAGCAACGGGGTGCGCATCAGCTGTGCTGCCTGTTCGGCAACCGTCCGCAGGCGCTTCGACTCTTCGATGCTCGTCATGCCGCGATCCCGCACCCGGCTTCGCGGAACAGGCCGAGCAGCCCGACAGGATCCGCCACGATGGCATCCGGCTTGAGCTTGAGGTCATAAGGCAGGTCGTATGTACCTTTGGCTTCCATCAGGATGTTGCCGCCAATGCCGGCACGTTTGCCGCACAGCACGTCGCGGTCGAAATTGTCGCCGACATACCACGCCGCCTCCGGCTCGATGCCGAGCGAACGTGTCGCCAGCCAGATCATCTCGGGGTTCGGCTTGCGCAGCTTGACCTCGTCGCTGTGGACGATGGCGGCGAAGCGCGCGGTGAGGCCATGCGCGTCGAGGAAATCGATATGCACTTGGCCGCACAGCGCGTTGCTGACGATGCCGACCGGCACGCCTGCGCCATCTGCCGCGTCGAGCAGGTCGAGCATACCGGTGCGCAAGACACGCTCGCTCTTCCAGTTGCCCATCTTGCGGCAGAGGTCGTAGGCCTCGGCCACGACGACATCCCGCGCCTGCTGCGGCCAGTCGCCGGCGACGAAGTCGCCCCAGAATTCCTCGTGGCGCAGCTCGCGCGGCGCAAGCGGTCGCGACATCGCATCCTTCCAGTGCGAGTCGGCGATGCCGCCGGCCTTGATGTCGGCGGTGATCTGCTCGACCGAAAGTGCCGACACCTGCGCGCCGGCCTGGACGAGCAGGCCATGCACATGCAAGGCCAGCCGTTCCCGCCAGCCGGGCAGGTGCGTCGTCGATACGATCACGCCGCCAAAGTCGAGCAGCAATGCCCTGGGTGGCGCGAGCTTTCGCCCCGAAATGTCAGACATCATCACGTCTCCAGTTGTTCCCGATGAAAGCGGAAAAAAGCGGGACGGAGCCGAAGGAGAAGGGCCCCGTCCCTAGCCCACCGGGAAACTATTTCTTGTAGGCGACGCGCCAGAGGTCCTGCCAATCCTGGCGCGCGTCCCAATCTTCGAGTGCGGTCGAGGCGTCGTATTGCTGCAGCTTGTCCAGCACCTTGCCGATGCCCGACGGCTCGTCGGCAGGCAGGCCGATGTCGGGGTTGGTCGGCAGCTTGCCGTCCTTCACCTGCGGCGCGATGCCCTCCGCGGTCAGGATGTAGTGGATGAACAGCTTGGCCGCGTTCGGGCTCTTGGTGCCGGTGGCGATCAGTCCGAGCTTGACATAGGTCCAGCCCGGCCAGGGATCGAGCCCTTCGCAGAGCCCGAGCTTGAAACCCTTGTCGGCATTGTCGCGGAACTTGGCCGAGCTCATCAGCCCAAAGAACGGTTCCTCCTGGCCGGGCGCGCCGACAGCTTCGGAGATCGCGTCGTCGGCATCCGCAAGCAGCGGCGAATTGCCGGCAAAGCCCTTGACCCAGGCAGCCGTCGCACTGTCTTCGCCGACCTCGATATCCTTGCCGAAATGCGCCTTGTAGGCAGCCTTCATCTTGTCGTCGTCATGCGTCGCAGTCTGGTTGAACCAGTCGGGATAGGTGCCCTTCGACAGCGGATCGTAGAAGGCGACCTTGCCTTTCCACGTGGCATCGGTGAGCTCCCAGATGTTCTTCACCGGGCAGGCATCGTAGGCCTCGGTGTTGTAGGCCCAGACAGCGGCATTGGTGGTGATCGCCAGCGGGTTCTGGAACTTGACCGGGATCTTGTCGGCCATGTCAGGCGGCAGGTAGCTCTCGACAAATTTCTGCGGCAGCAACTGCGCCAGGCCGGCCGGCGCGTCGGTAATCAGCACCACGTCGCCCTTGACGTTCTTGGCCTGGCCCTCGCGCACGATCATCTCGAGCTGCGCGCTCGCCGACACCTTGATGCCGGTTGCCTTCACACCGTATTTGGCGGTGAAGTTCTCGGCCATTTCGACGATCTTGCCGGTGCTGTCATAGATATTGATCGGCGCTTCCTTCTTCGCCGCCTCGACCAGCGCGTTGAGGTCAAAGGTTTCCGCGCGCGCCGGCGCCGACGCCATCACCATGGCCGTCATCAGCCCGGCCAGCGCCGTCGTTGCCAGTGCAACTTTCCTGCTCGTTCCAAATGCCGGTTTCATCGTTTCCTCCCCAAAAATCCGGCTGAAACGCGCCCGGCGTCAGTGCCGGGCGCGACAATCGCAAGCGCTATTTCTTGTAGTTGATGCGCCAGAGGTCCTGCCAATCCTGGCGCGCGTCCCAGTCACTCTGGGCCGACGCCGAGTCGTAGGGGAAGATCTGGTCCAGCACCTTGCCGATGCCAGAGGGTTCGTCGTCGGGCAGCTTGGCGTCGCTGTTGGTCGACATCTTGCCGTCGGCCGCCTGCGGGGCGATGCCCTCCTCGGTCATCAGATAGTGGATGAACAGCCTGGATGCGTTCGGGCTGTCGGTGCCCTTGGCGATGAAGCCGAGGCTCGGATACATCCAACCGGCAAAGGGCTTCAAATCCTTGCACAGGCCAAGCTTGGAGCCGACGTCCTGGTTGTTACGGAACTTGGCCGAGCTGATCAGGCCGATGAACTGCTCCTTCTGGTCGGGAGCGCCGACCGCCTGGGCAGCTGCCTCGTCGGCATCGGTGAGCAACGGGCCGTTGGCGGCGAGCGCCTTGACCCAGGCGCCGGTAGCGCCGTCCTCACCCGCTTCGAGATCCTTGCCGTAATACTCCTTGTAGGCGGCAGCCACCTTGTCATCGGCGTTGGTCGCCATCTGGTTGAACCAGTCGACATAGGACGCCTTGTTGAGCGGGTCCTGCATGGCGAGCTTGCCTTTCCACTTGGCCTCCGTCAGCTCCCAGATATTCTTGACCGGGCAGCTTTCGTTGAGCTGGGTGTTGTAGGCAAAGACGTTGGCCTCGTTGGAGACGGTCAGCGGGTTCTGGTACTGCGCCGGGATCTTGGCGGCGAGATCCGGCGGCAGCCAGCTCTCGACGAAGCCCTGCGGCACCAGCTGCGCCACGCCGGCGGGCACGTCGCTGATCTGGATGACGTCACCCTGCACGTTCTTGGCCTGGCCCTCGCGGATCACCATTTCCAGCTGCGCCGCGGCATTGGCCTTGGTGCCGGTCGCCTGCACGCCGTACTTCTTGGTGAAGGCCTCGGCCTGCTTCACGATCTTGCCGGTGCTCGAATAGACATTGATCGGCGGTTCCTTCTTCGCCGCCTCGACCAGCGCGTGGAGGTCGAATTCCTCGGCCTGTGTCGCGCCGGCAAACGATCCGACAGCGGCAGCCAGTGCCGTCGCCGCCAGGAGCCGTTTCACACTGAAATCCCTGCTCATTCTCTCCTCCCTTGTCAGGCCGGCGCCATGCCGGCCGTGTCGTTCCCGATGGTCCTGCTTGCTTCGCCCCGGGGCAGTCCTCCACCGCCCGAAGGGAATTCTCCTCAATGCAGCTTCGCCGGCCGCATCAGCCTGTCGGCCACTTCCATGCGCTGGCCTGCCTTGTCGAAGACATGCAGCGCCTTTGATTTGGCCCACCAGGTCACGGCCTCGCCGACCTCGACCTCCGGCGACTGGTGCGTGGTCATGAACAGCTTCTCGCCGCCAGCGGTGAGCTCGATGATCCAGCTGCCGCCGGTGGGCAGGATGCCGGTCACCTCGGCCTGGCCGGCAACGGCGCCGTCGGCCACGCCGCGCTCGGCATCAGCCAGCCGGATCGCCTCCGGTCGGATGCCGATCGAGCCCGCGTCGCGCAACTCAGCGAAACGCGCGCCGAGATAGGCATTGGCGAGCTGCGACACCTCCGATTTTCCATCACCCAGCTCGACGATGTTGATCGGCGGATTGCCGACGAACTGCGCCACGAAGCGGTTGGCCGGCCGCTCGTAGATGTCGTTGGGCGTCCCGACCTGTTGCAGCTCACCCTCGCTCATCACCGCGATGGTGGTGGCCAGCGTCATTGCCTCCCACTGGTCGTGGGTGACAAACACGATGGTGGTCTTGAACTCGCGGTGCAGCCGCTTGAGCTCGGCCCGCATCTCAAGACGAAGAGCGGCATCCAGGTTGGACAACGGCTCGTCGAGCAAGAGCACCTCCGGATTGACCGCCAGCATGCGGGCCAGCGCCACGCGCTGCTGCTGGCCGCCAGACAGTTGCGAGGGATAGCGATCTCGATACTTCTCGATGCCAAGTGTCTTCATCACCTGGTCGACGCGCTGCTCGCGCTCGGCCTTGGGCATTTTGCGCAGGCGCAGGCCGAAGTCGGTGTTCCGCTCGATGGTCAGATGCGGCCACAGCGCGTAGCTCTGGAAGACCAACCCCATCTCGCGCTTTTCCGGCGGCACGAACACGCCATCGACGACCGAATCGACGACACGCTGGCCGACGCGGATCTCGCCCGCCGTCAGATGCTCCAGCCCGGCGATCATGCGCAATGTCGTGGTCTTGCCGCAGCCGGATGGGCCCAACAGGCACATGAACTCGCCATCGCCGATTTCGAGATCGAGATCGGCCACCGCGTTGGCCGAATTGCCGCCGTAGTTCTTCTCGACGCCGCTCAGGTTGATCTTCGGCATGTCAGTTCCCCAGTCCTTGCGCGAGATTGGTCTTGGTCAGCTTCTGGCCGAGCAGCGCGCCGAAATAGGCGAGGCCGGCGATGATCAGCACGACGGCGTTGGCGGCCTGCGTGTAGTGGTAGTCGACGAGCCGGAGCGAATAGGTGGTCAGCACGTCGGTCGAAGGAACCGCCAGCACGACGAACAGGCTGAGACCCTTGATGCCCGAGATGAAAGGCAACAGGATGCCCGTCGTCAGCGACCCCTTCTGGATCGGAATGACGATCGAGATCATGCGGCGGAACCAGCCGGCGCCGGCGATCTGAGCCGCCTCTTCCGGATCCTTTCCGAGCTGTGTCATGGCGGCGATGCCGGCGCGCGAGGCATAGGGCATCTGGTCGGCGATCAGCGCCAGCATCAGGATCAGCGTCGTGCCGTAGAGCGCCGGGATCGGTCCGCGCGGCACGGCAAACAGCGACAGATAGGCAGCTGCAAAGGCGATGCCGGGCACCAGATAAGGCAGGAACGTCACCTGACGCAGGAAGGTGCCGAGCGGCTTTACCGGGGTACGCGCCACCACATAACCGACCAGCAGCCCGAGGATACCTGAGGTGATCGAGGCGACACCGACGATGCGCAAGCTGTTCCAGGCTGCGTTCCAAAGATCCGGGCTGAGCAGGATGCCGGTCTGCAGCGCCACAGTGTTGAGGTTGGTGCCGATCCAGTAGTCGAACGTGAAATTGTCGAGGTTGAACTGGCCGGGCACCCGCATCACAGTCGACAGGAACAGCGTGCCGATCGGCAGGCCGACGCTGAGCAGGAACATCAGCGCGGCAAAGCCGGTCGCCGGCAGCCTGAGGATGCCGAGCGGGCTCAGCCGGTTCATCGAGCCTTTCGAGCCGATGGTGACGAAGCGGCGCGCCTCGCGCATCAGCCGGGCATCGATGGTGATGGTGACGATGCCGATCAGCATGATGGCGCCTGCCAGCACCGCTCCCACGCCGACCTGGCGCGACGAGATGTTCTGGTAGAGCGAGGTCGCCAGGACGTCGAAATTGACCGGCAGGCCGAGCACGTAGGGCACACCGAACTCGCCGAGGCATTTGGCGAAGATCAGCACCATCGCCGACATCAGCGATGGGCGCATCAGCGGCATGATGATCTTGCGGGCCACCGTCAGCCTGCCGGCGCCGAGAATCCGGGCCGAGTCCTCGAGCTGCGAGTCGAAGCGGCGCAGCGCGTTGCCGAACAAAAGGATGACGAAGGGCGAGTAGTGCAGCGCCAGGATGATTGTCACCGGCAACTGGCCGTAGGACAGCCAGTCGGGCGGCGAAAAACCGATCGATTCCAGCCAGCCGGGCTGTCCGCCGACGGTTCGGTTCTTGAACAGGGTCGTCCAGGCCAGTGCGAAGGTCCAGGCCGGTAGCATGTAGGGCACGATGAGGGCGGTGGCGAACCAGCGGCGGCCGAACATGTCGGTGCGGCTGAGCAGCCAGGCAAGCGTGCCGCCGACAAGCATCGACAGCGTGATAGCGCCGGCCGCCACGCTCAGCGTGTTGACCAGCGGCTCCCAGAACAGGTCGTGCGAGATGCGCGAGAGAAAGACGCGGTCGATGTAGTACCAGGTCAGTTCGCCGACATCCTGCTTGATGCGGCGTTCGTCGCCGAACTGCACCCGCATCGCATCCGACAGCATCGAGATGATCGGCACCACGATGAGATAGGCAAACAGTGCCGCGGCGAGCACGCCGATGATCGTCGTCGGCTCGCGCAGCGCCACCTTGGTCCGGTAGCGCAGGCGCTGTGAGCGGGTCGGCGACTTCAGGGTAGCCACAGTCCCGTGGGTTACGGTCGCCGGCTTCACCACCGTCTGGACAGAACTCTGCGATTGGCCGCTCACGAGGTCACGCCCCGCCGGCAGATTCCGTCATGGCTGCTGCACACGTCACCGGGGACGACCCGGCGCAGATGCACTGCATGGCCTGCATGCGATGGCATGAGCATGAATTCTCCTCCGTTGGGCGCCTCGAAGCGGACCTTGCGCCCCGCAGCTTGAGCCGCCCGGACACACCTCACCCATCCTGCTTCCGACACCACCGCCGCCTCCCGGCGGTGCGGCACATTCCCGTGCCTGTTGGCATATTCATTCCATCGACGGTACGTTCATGTCAATCCAGATTCTGCAAAAATTTGCACAGCCGTGCAAAACATATGATTTTGTCTGAAATGGCCAAATTTTGCCATTGCTGGCTTCATCAACCTCGATTGGACAATCCTTGCATGCCGCAAATATGCACTGCCGTGCAATGCACAAAATGTTGCTGCGGCAAAACATGCAGAAATGCCCGGGAAAGCGCACTCGGCGCATGACCCCAAAGCCGCCTCTTTCGCAGTGCACTCAACATCTCTAGGGTGCGCCGCACGCAGGAACCGCAGGAATCGGGCAAGGAAACGGAATGTCGAACGAGCAGAAATCAGCGCCGGCAAAGAACGGCAAGGTGGCGCTGATCACCGGTGTAACCGGACAGGACGGCGCCTATCTCGCCGAGATCCTGATATCGAAGGGTTATGTCGTCCACGGCATCAAGCGCCGCTCGTCGTCCTTCAACACCGGCCGCATCGAGCATCTTTACGAAGACCCGCATGTCGCCGACCCCAGGCTGATCCTGCATCATGGCGACCTCACCGACGCCACCAACCTGATCCGCATCGTGCAGGAAACGCAACCGGACGAGATCTACAATCTCGGCGCCCAGTCGCACGTCCAGGTCAGCTTCGAGACGCCCGAATACACCGCCAACTCCGATGCGCTCGGGCCGCTCAGGCTGCTGGAAGCCATCCGCCTGCTCGGTCTCGTCGGCAAGACGCGCTTCTACCAGGCCTCGACCTCCGAGCTCTATGGCAACATCCCGGCGCCGCAGAACGAGACTTCGGGTTTCGCCCCGCGCTCGCCCTACGCCGCCGCCAAGCTCTACGCCTACTGGATCGTCGCCAACTACCGCGAAGCCTATGGCATCCACGCCTCCAACGGCATCCTGTTCAACCATGAAAGCCCGCTGCGCGGCGAAACCTTCGTCACCCGCAAGATCAGCCGCGCCGTGGCGGCGATCGAGGCCGGCATCCAGGACCGGCTTTATCTCGGCAATCTCGACGCCCGGCGCGACTGGGGCCATGCCCGCGACTACGCGCTCGGCATGTGGATGATGCTGCAACAGGACAAGCCCGACGACTATGTGCTCGCCACCGGCGAAGCCCACAAGATCCGCACCTTTGTCGAAAAGGCCTTCGCCGAGATCGGCACCAGCATCGAATGGCGCGGCGAGGGTGTCGGCGAAACCGGCATGGACAGCGCCACCGGCCGCGTTCTCGTCGAGATCGACCCGCGCTACTTCCGCCCGACCGAAGTCGACTATCTGCTCGGCGACGCCTCCAAGGCACGGCAGGCGCTTGGCTGGCACCACAACACCACCTTCGACCAGCTGGTGGCCGAGATGGTTCGAGAAGATCGTCGCGCGCTGGCAAAAACCGGTGAGCGCAGCAATGGCTGACATCCTCTATCCGCTCGCCGGCAAGCGCGTCTGGGTCGCCGGACACCGCGGCATGGTCGGCTCAGCGCTTATGCGCCGCCTCGCACGGGAAGGCTGCGAAGTCATCACCGCCGGGCGCGACACCGTCGACCTGACCCGGCAGGCCGAGGTCGAGGCCTGGCTGGGCGAGACCCGCCCACAAGCGGTGCTGCTCGCTGCCGCCAAGGTCGGCGGCATCCTCGCCAACGCCACCTATCCCGCCGCGTTTCTCTACGAGAACTTGGCGATCGAAACCAACGTCATCCATGCCGCGCACAAGATCGGCGTGGAAAAGCTTTTGTTCCTCGGTTCGAGCTGCATCTATCCGAAATTCGCGACGCAGCCGATCGCGGAGGATTCGCTGCTCACCGGCGCGCTCGAACCCACCAACGAGTGGTACGCCATCGCCAAGATCGCCGGCCTCAAGCTTGCTGAAGCCTATCGCAAGCAGCATGGGGCCGACTTCATCTCGGCGATGCCGACCAACCTCTACGGCCCGGGCGACAATTTCGATCTCACGTCCAGCCACGTCCTTCCGGCGCTGATCCGCAAGGCGCATGAGGCCAAGTTGTCTGGTGCGGCCGAACTGACGATCTGGGGCAGCGGCACGCCGCGGCGCGAGTTCCTCCATGTCGACGACGCCGCCGACGCCATGGTGTTCCTGCTCAAGTCCTATTCCGGCGACCAGCACGTCAATGTCGGCTCCGGCACCGACGTAACGATCCTTGAACTGGCCGAGACCGTGGCGCGTGTCGTCGGCTTCGAGGGCCGCATCGCCCTCGACACGTCAAAGCCGGATGGCACGCCGCGCAAGCTGATGAGCGGCGACAAGCTCGCCCATCTCGGCTGGCGCCCGCGCATCGAACTCGAAAGCGGCATCCGCTCGACCTACGACTGGTTTGTCAACAACGCGCTTTAGCCGAGACGGATCGCGCCCGCCCGGGCTGGCCCGAATGCCTAGTTGACGATCTGGATGCTGGTGTTGGACGGGCCATAGGCCTGGACCAACTCGTAGAAGTCGGCCGCATTGTCGGGGTGCAGGCGCACGCAGCCATGCGAGGCCGGGCGGCCGAGGCGGCTGATGTGGTTGGTCGCATGTACGGCGTAGCCACCATTGAAGAACACCGAATGCGGCATCGGCGCATTGTCGTACTTCTTCGAATACCACATCTCGTGCATGCGCGTCGGCTTGTAGGAGCCCTTCGGCGTGACATAGCCGCGGCCCGCAGTCGACACTTTCCAGATGAAGGCCGATCGACCATCGATGATGACATGCATGCGCTGCTGGCTGATCGACACCCGCGCCACGATCTTGCTCGCGGCAAAGGCGCTGCCCTGGCCGGCAGCCAGCAGCAGTGCAGCGCCGGTCATTGCGATGGCGGCCATGTTGATTATGCGCTTCTTCAGTTCGGAATTCATGACGTCCCCCTTGAGCCGGCCGCGCCGGCAGTAAAAATGCATTTTCGGAATGGACGTCTTTTGCCAGAGCCGTGTTTCAGACATATTTCGTTTAGATATTCTTTACGTTTCATATTCGTTTCCAAATTGCCAAGTTTGGTTTCGCAGTCATTGACGTCCCTAGGTTTGCAACAGCCGCGCGGCGACGCAAACTGGGCTGAAGCAGCGCTCGCAGGCCGCCGCCGCTTATGATTCATTTGATATGACGCCGGGTTATGCCGCTGAAAGCGCAAGGCAAGCGCCGGCCGGCCCGGCAACGTCCTTGAAACATTCGGAAGCCCTAAAGGCCATCCGGCGGCATCTTCCCGATACAGCCGGCCGGCACATTCAGCCACGACGAAACGAACGTTGCGAAGGTTGGATGAGCGCGAAACGGCTGGCTGCGAGATGGTTCCTGCGGGTGGGCGTCGCTACGGCGATTCTGTCAGGAATCGGCTTTCTGGCCAGTCCGGGCAACGCTATGGCAGCTGAATTGCCACCGGTGCAGGACATGGCGCCGGTGGCCTCCGCAGCCATCTTCTTCGCAGCAGCCTTGTTCGTCGCAACTCTGCACATCGGCCGGGTCCATGGGCGTGGGTGCCTGGCCTGGGTGAGCAGACCCTCGCGCGTCATTCGCAGCGAGGACAGGATACCCGCGCCGTCCACGGCAGGTCAGGCGGCGCGGGTATCTCGGTAGCCATTTTTGATTGAACCCCTGAAACGGAAAACGGGGCCACTGCAATGAAGAGACAATTCGCAGCATCGGTGCTTTCGGCACTGCTCTATGCCCAGGGGCTGCTTGGCTTCGCGGGCGTAGCGAGCGTGCTCCTCAAGGACAGGGCCCATGCCGAAGAGACGGCGATTGTCGAGATGGCCGCGCCGGCGGTCGTTGCTCCGGCAAGCTGACATTTTGGTCAACTCGGCGTCATCAGTTCGGGTTTTCGGTTGGAGTGGTTGTGCCGGCCTCCTGGCCGGCCGTCCTTGTCGGGGGGTCGAAACGATAGCCCGAACCCCGGATGGTCGTGATGCTTTCGGTGTCGAGCTTGCGGCGCAGGCGCACGATGCGCGAGTCGATCGAGCGGTCGAAGGCATCGGCACTTTCAGCCGGCGCCGCCGCCATGATGTCGTCGCGGGTCAGCACGCGCCTTGGTTGCGACAGGAACAGCTTGAGCAGCGCGATCTGGCCGGGCGACAGCTGCTCTTCCTCGCCGGTGCTGTGCATGACGAGTGCGGAGCGCAGGTCGACCGTCGAATTCTCCAGCACCACCAATTCCTGCGTGCCGCGTCCCCGGCGCGTGAGGAGGCCGCCGATGCGCGCGGCGAGCTCCCTCACCACGAGAGGGCTCTCCACGACATCGGCGGCGCCAAGTTCGAGCGCCAGCACCTTGTCGACCAGTTCACCGGGTCGGCAGATCAGCACGAAGTCGGGACCGCCCTCGCCGCCGAAACGGCGCAGCAGGTCACGCCCCTCGGCCGGCGTCACGCCGTCGCCGACAACGACGACATCGATCCCCTTCGCCGACAAAAGCGGCTCGGCCTCCCACAGCCGCTTGGCACAACGCACGTCATGGCCGCGCCGTTCGAGATGATCGGTCAGGTCGGAGGCAATCACCTCCGCAATGGCGATAAGCGCTACGACCGATCTTCCAGCCACGTTCCACCCCGCATCGTCAGCCTCAGTGCGACCATGGCCTGCCGGCGCGGACTGCGCGGCGCCTGCCGTGGCAAGAAAATGCCCAGGGATGCGCTCGGCCGGGGATGGGTCCCCAGTCGCCTCGCCCCTATCCCAAAATCGCCCCTAACGAGGCAGGAAGCCATTGGCAACTGCCCACCTGAAATGATCGCTGGACATCATGTTTATACCCAATCTACTTTCCGCCGGTAGCGGAGGCGAGACTAAACTGCGCGCTCGGATTGTCATCGTCGAAGATGAGCCCGACCTGAGGGATGCCGTCGCCGAATATCTCGGCGCGAACGGCTTCGACGTGACTGCTGTCGAGAGTGCCGCTGCCCTGCGCAGCATCATCGAAACCGAACAATTCCAGCTTGCCATCCTGGATATCGCCATGCCCGGCGAAGACGGGCTGTCGCTCGGCCGCTGGCTCAGGGCGAAAATGCCGATCGGCATCATCTACGCCACCGCCGCAGGCACGGCGCTCGACCGCATCGTCGGCCTCGAGATCGGCGCCGACGACTATATGGTCAAGCCCTACGAACTGCGCGAACTTCTGGCCCGCGTGCGCTCGGTCATCAGGCGCGTGCCGCAGCCCGAGAGTTACCGGCAGTCGCTGCTGGCCGCCCAGCCGCCGCGCCGCACCATCGCCTTCGGGCCGTTCCAGGCCGACCTCGACGGTCGCCTCGTCACCGGCAGCAGTGGCGCCATCATCGATCTCGCCAAGAGCGAATTCGACATGCTCGAGGTTTTCCTGACGCGGCCCAACCGGCTGCTCAGCCGAACCACGATTTCCGAGGCCATCGGCTTTGCCGAAGACCCCGAATCCTCACGCGCCGTAGACATTCGCATCATGCGCCTGAGGAAGAAAATCGAAGACGATCCGGCGAACCCGAAATTTCTGCGCACCGTGCGTGGCGAAGGCTACATCTTCTCCTTGCCCGGCAGCGAAGGCTACTAGCGCATCGACCCGGTAATCGCGGTCGATTTTCGGAAAGCACGATGCGCAGATTATGAAACTGGAGCGTCCTTTATGCGTCCTATTGGACGCATGGCGCACCAAAGCCTCCGGGCCCGCCAGGAACCGCGATGACATTGTTGACCGTCTCCCGCACCGACAACCCGTCGGGCACGCCGAGCCCCACCATCGTGGCCGGGCAGATCGTGCGCCGGCTGCGCGCAGCCCAGGATTGGCAGATCGAGATCGACACGATCCTGCGCAGTCTCGCTACAGGTTTCGGCGGTCATCGCACCATCCTGTTTCGGCTGCGCGACGTGCCCGGCCAGGGCTTCGCGCAGTCGATCGCCGCATTCTGGGTCGACCCGAAGATCGACGCCGTCGCTGCGCCGCCGACGACGATCAACCAGACGCTTGTCGATTCCGACCCGCTGCTTGAACGCCTCGCCGAGGAAGGCCGCCAGGGCAAGATCTTCACCGGCCTGACCCGCGACCTCAGCGGCTTCCTGCGCAATGACTTCGAAAAGCAGCACATCAAGTCGTTCCTGTCGGTGTCGGTGTCGGCGCATGGCCATCTCTGGGGCACGCTCGCCGTCAATGACTGCATCGTCGAGCGCCACTGGAACGACGACGAAATCGCAGCACTCGAGATCATTGCGGCCGCCCTTGGCGATGCCATCGAGCGTTCGCTGTCGGAGTATCATGTCAGTGAGATCATCCGCCGGACGATGCTGCAGGCCTCGCTCGACGCCATCATGGTGGTCGACGAGACCGGCTCGATCATCGAGTTCAACCCGGCGGCCGAGAAGATGTTCGGCTGGACCCGCGACGAAATCCTGGGCAAGGACCTGCTCGACACGGTGATCCCCACCTACTACCGCAAGGGCTACAACAACGGTGCCGAATATTTGGCCGGGCGTGGCTCGCCGATGGTCGGCCACCGGCTCGAGACCGTGACCCAGAACGCGTCGGGCGAGATCATTCCGATCGAGCTCACCGCCAACGAGATGCGGCTCGCCGACCGACGCCTCGTGCTCGGCTCGATCCGCGACCTCAGGGAAAAGCACCGCGCCGAGGAAGAAATCAACCGCCAGCGCGAAAAGCTGCATCAGAACGAAAAGATGGCGGCAATGGGCTCGCTGCTCGCCGGCGTCTCGCACGAGCTCAACAATCCGCTCGCCGTGGTGGTGGCGCAATCGACGCTGCTGCATGAATTTGCCAACGACCCTCAGACCAAGGTCCGCGCCGAGAAAGTGCGGGCGGCCGCGGAACGCTGCGGCCGCATCGTCAAGAGTTTCCTCGGCATGGTCCGTCTGCACCCGACCTCGCGCGCCGAGACCGACCTCAACCAGGTCATCCGCGCCGCCCTCGAAGTCACCGCCTATGGCGCGCGTTCCAGCGGCATCAGCATTGCCACCGAGTTGGTGCCGGGCACGCTGAGCGTCATGGCCGACGCCGACCACATGACCCAGGTGGCCGCCAACTTCCTGGTCAACAGCCAACATGCGCTGGCCGCGGCACCCGGCGACCGCATCATTCGCGTCAGGACGTTCCGCAATGCCGACGGCAGCGCCGGCTTCTCGGTCGAGGACACCGGCCCCGGCATATCAGAGGCGATCCGCGACCGCATCTTCGAGTCCTATTTCACCACCAAGCCGGTCGGCGTCGGCACCGGCATCGGCCTGTCCATCTCGAAGGCCATCGTCGACCGCCACAACGGCAAGGTCTGGTTCGAGCCGGTGATGCCGACGGGTGCCCGCTTCGTCGTCGAACTGCCGCCGATGGGCGACGGCCACGGCACGATGCTCGAAGCGACGCCGAAGTCGAGCGGGCTGCGCCATGCGGTCATCATCGACGACGAGCCCGACGTTGCCGCTTCGCTGGCCGACATTCTCGAACTGATGGGCGTCAAGTCGCGCATCGTTTCGACCTGGGACTCGGTCTCGGAGGCGCTCGCCGATCAGCCCGACATCATCTTTTCCGATTTGCGCATGCCCGACCGCAGCGGCATCACCATCTTCCGCGACATCGTCGCGACACAGCCCGAGATGGCGCCACGCTTCGTGCTCGTCACCGGCGACCTGATCGGCGCCAAAGCCGAGCTTGAGCAGCTGCCGCCCAACCTCAAGCCGCATATTCTGGAAAAGCCGTTCAGCACTTTCGACGTTCGCAGCGCGCTCAGCGCCGTCAGCGAACAGGTCGCCGACGGAGCCTGAGCTCACTGCGCCGTGTAGCCGCCGTCGATGACCAGTTCGGTGCCGGTCACGAAGCCCGATTCGTCCGAAGCGAGATAGAGCACGCCGTAAGCGACGTCCTCGGGTTCGCCGACCCGACCGAGCGGCGTCAGCTCGACCGCCTTGTTGCCTTCGCCGCTCGCAGCCAGCTTGTCCAGCGCGCCCGACGACATCGGCGTGCGGATCCAGCCGGGACAGATCGAGTTGACACGGATGCCGTAGCGCTGCTTGGCGCAGTGCAAGGCGGCCGACTTTGTGAACAGCTTCACCCCACCCTTGCTCGCGACATAGGCAGCCGTCGACGGGCTTCCAACAAGGCCCATGGTCGACGAAAAATTGACGATCGACCCGCCCTTGGCGGTCCTTCGCATCGCCTCGATGCCATATTTGGTGCCGAGGAACACGCCCTCCATGTTGACGGCCATCACCTGGCGCCAGTCGTCGAGGCTGAGGTCCTCGACGCTGCCGAAGGGCGCGCCGACACCGGCATTGTTGACCAGGATGTGGAGCCCGCCGAATGCTTCGAGCGTCCTTGCCATCACCTCTTGCCAGCCTGCTTCCGAGGTTACGTCATGTTCGGCATGGAGGCTGCGTCCACCGGCGATCCTGATCGCCTCGGCGACCTGGCGGCCCTTGTCGGCCTGCAGGTCGCTGACGACGACGGCGGCACCCTGGCGGGCCAGCAGCCTGGCGCTCGCCTCGCCCATGCCTGACGCCGCTCCGGTGACGATCGCAACTTTTCCTTCGACGCGGCCCATCGCTGCTCCCCTCGCTTGAGGGTACGACGGTCGCGCGACGACGGTCGTTGCTGCATCGTCCCGAGAGACTAAGGCCGGCCGACACCGGAACAAAAAAAGCCCCCGCAGCCGAGGCCGCGGGGGAGGTACGCGCTGGAGGATATCTGTGCAGGCGCGGGGATAGGTGGCAGCGCTCGGAGAGCGCTAGAAGATGTTGGGCGTGGTGCGGACCGGCTCGGCACTGGCGATCAGCCTGACCTTACGGGCTTCGCGCATGCCGGTTTCCTTGGCGATGGTCTCGACGCAGATCTTGCTTTCGGCGCCCCAGGCCTGCCCGCGGCAGGCGATATCGGTCTCGGACAGCGGCAGCCGGTCTGTCTTGGCGGTCGTGTGCGCGCCCTCGAACGCACCGAGCCGCGTGCCCATCGAGGCAAAGGCCGGACCACTGGTCGGCGCCAGGGCCATCGACGCCAGCGAGGCAAATACGAAAATCGAAAACATTGCCATCGGGTGATCGTTGGCACGCTGGCGGATGGCAAGGCGCGGGCGGCGATAGATGTGTGAACGCGGCTGGAACTTGTGGTCGAACTCGGCAAGCTGGGTGGAACCGGACATTGGGCAGCTCTTTTCGTTAAATTTCATTCCCCTGTTAATGTGAATGTAATCGCGCTTTGTAACACAGCGATGCTGATCAGTGACGCCTAATGCAACAACCGATAAACATCACAAACAGTCAGCATTTCTGTCTAATCGGTCACAAACAGTCGCAATTTCAGTCATTTCCACCTGGAGGCTGTACCATTTCGAGAAACAGACAGAATCGCCTTTGTAACAGCCTGCCTGAAATTCAGGCACATTCGAAAAGAAACGAAAGGCCGATGCAGTCGCCTGCACCGGCCTTTCGCGATCGCTATGCTGCTGCCTGGCCGACGCCAGACAACAACTCTCAATGTCAGCTGTTGAGCACGTCGGCCCATTCGGGGTGCCGGCGGAATTGCGCCGCCGCAAACGGGCAGAGCGGGATGATCTTCTTGCCCGCCGCGCGCGCGTCCTCGACCGCCCGCGTCACCAGCCTCAGGCCGGCGCCCTGGCCGCGGAACGCATCGGGCACCTCGGTGTGGTCGATGATGAACAGCGTCTCGCTGACATTGCTGTAGGTCATCTCCGCATCGGCGCCGCCGGCACCGCGTATGACATAACGTCCCTTGCTGCCGCGGTCCTCGCGCTCGATCGCCGCCAGTTCTTCAGTCATGCTGCCGCTCCTTTTGTCACGCCGGCGAAAAGGCTTTTCACCGCTTCGATTTCGTTGGGCCGCACCTCGTGGCCGCCGTCATGCCATTCGAGACTGATATCGGCGCCGGCTTGCCGCAAACAGGCGTCGAGCCGGCTCGTCAGGTCAGGCGGACAGATCGGATCGCGCCGCCCCGCCGTGATCAACACATGCCGGCCGCTGAGGCTGCCCTTCACGTCAGGCGCAAACGGGATTAGCGGGTGCATCAGTGCGACAGCATCGAACAAATCGGGCTCGGCAAACAGCACCGAGGCCAGGATGTTGGCGCCATTTGAATAGCCGAGCGCCAGCACCTGCGACGGCTCCACTGCCGCGACATGCGTCTTGACGAATTCGGCCATCTTGCCGGTCGCCCTGGCGAGATCCTCCATGTCGTAGAGGCCCTCGCCGGTGCGGCGGAAGAAGCGCGCCGCACCCATTTCGGAGACGTCGCCGCGCGGCGACACGATGGTCGCCCCCGGCGCCAGCTCACGGGCAAAGCCAAGCAACTGGTTCTCGTCGCCGCCGGTGCCGTGGAAGGCAAAGACCAGCGGTCCGCCGGGTTCCCCCGGCAGCACCTTGTGGATGTAAGCGTCCTTGCTCATCGGTCCCTCCTCAGTCGCCCAGCGGCTGCAGGTTGTTTTCCAGATAATCCCTGAGATGCGCGTGCTGCGACGGCAGCTTCAAAGCCTCGCCGAGATGGGCGGTGTCCTCGTCGCGGTCGAAGCCGGGTTCGTTGGTCGCGATCTCGAACAGCACGCCACCGGGGGTGCGGAAGTAGATCGCCCAGAAATAATCGCGGTCGATCACCGGCGTCACCTGGTAGCCCGTCTCCATCAGCGCCTTGCGCACCTCGAGCTGCTTGGCCCGATTCTCGACAGCAAAGGCGATGTGGTGCACTGATCCCGCACCGAGACCGGCGAAGGACGCACCCGGCAACGTCTCGATGTCGATGACGTCGGCGCCATTGCCGTCCTTCAACGCCAGCCGCTTGATGTTGCCTGACGTGTCGACCGTCTCATAGCCCATGAACTTCAAAAGCTCTTCGGTCGCCCCGCCATCGCGCAGCCTGAGCGAAGCCGAGTGGAAGCCACGGATCGCCTCGTCATTGCCGACGCCGCCCTTGATCCAGGGCGCACGGCTGTCGCCCTTGGCCTCGACAAGCGCGAAACCGTCGCCATCGGGACCGGCGAAGCTCAGGCGCTTCTCGCCGAACTGCTCGTCACGCGCGAGTCCGCTGACGTCCTGCTCGGTGAAGCGCTTCTCCCAGAAGGGCAGCGTACCCTCGGGAACGGAGAACACAGTGGTGCCGACCTCGCCGACCCCGGGACGGCCCTTGCCGATGTTCGGGAACGGAAAATAGGTCATGACAGAACCGGGCGTGCCCAGCTCATCGGCATAATAGAGGTGGTAGACGTCGGGCGCGTCGAAATTGACTGTCTTCTTGACCCGGCGCAGGCCGAGCTTGTGGGTGAAGAACCGGTTGTTTTCAGCCGCATCCCCAGCCATCGAGGTAACGTGGTGCAGGCCCTTGATCTGGTTGAGCATCGTCTTGCTCCTTTCGCTTGCCGCGGCCCCTGCCGCTCTGTTGGGCCGAATATGGGCGCATCGATTGTCGCGTCATAGTGGCCGGTCACAGAATGGTCAGTATTCAAAAAGTGAACAATGAAGGCGAGCTCGTTCACACTTTCTGGTATGCCCGCTGCGGCAGAGAGGACGCTTGCGCATGGCGGTGAATCCGGCTTCCTTGGCCCGCGATTTCAGTTCCAGGGGGCGAGCTTGGCAGGCACCGGCAGACGGCAGAACATTCTTCTCATCACTTGCGACCAGTGGCGCGGCGACAGCCTGTCGGCTGTCGGTCATCCCGTGGTGAAGACGCCAAATTCGGACGCTTTGGCGCGCGAGGGCGTGCTGTTTTCCCGCCACTATGCCGGTGCGGCCCCCTGTTCGCCGGCGCGCGCCTGCCTCTACACCGGCCTCTACCAGATGAACAACCGCGTCTGCCGCAATGGCACGCCGCTCGACGATCGCCACGACAACATCGCCCGTGCCGCGCGCCGCGTCGGCTACGACCCGACCCTGTTCGGCTACACCGACGTCTCGCCCGACCCGCGCAACCGCGCGCCGGGCGACCCGTTCCTGCGCAGCTATGAAGGTGTCCTGCCCGGCTTCACCACGCGCCAGCTTCTGCCCGAGCACCAGAAGGGCTGGCTTTCCTGGCTCACCCAGCGCGGCATCGATTCCAGCGCCGGCTTCCCCGATGTCCACCGGCCGTCCAATGCCGATGCGCTCGAGGTCAGCAACGCGGTTCCCATTTATTCGAAAGACGAAACGCCGGCCGCTTTCCTCACCGGCGAGTTCCTGCGCTGGCTCGGCGAACAGGACAAGGGCGAGCCCTGGTTCGCCCATGTCTCCTTCCTCAGCCCGCATCCGCCCTTCATCGTGCCAGAGCCGTTCAACACCATGTACGATCCGGCGGAAGGCCCGGCCTACAACAGGGCGCCGAGCTTCGAAGCGGAGAAGGCAAGCCACCCCTTCCTCGCCTACCACCTCGAGCATCACCAGGGTAAGTCGAGCTTCATCCCCGGCGCCCCCGGCAAGGTCGGCGACTGGAGCGAGGACGAATTCCGCAAGATCCGCGCGCTCTATTACGGCATGATCTCGGAGGTCGATTCCCAGCTTGGGCGCATCTGGCAAGGCATCCGCGACAAGGGCGACTGGGACAACACCATCGTCATCCTGACCTCCGACCACGCCGAAATGATGGGTGAACACCACATGCTCGGCAAGGGCGGCTGGTTCGACGGCTCCTACCACATCCCGCTCATCGTCAAGGCACCCGGTCATGAGCGGGCGGCCGGTAGCACCGTCGACCGCTTCACCGCTGCCGTCGACATCATGCCGACCTTGCTTGAGCTGGTCGGCGGAGCGGCGCAGCCGCATCTCGACGGCCAATCGCTGAAACCCTTCCTCGATGGCGACGAGCCCGCCGACTGGCGCGACGCCGCCCATTGGGAATACGATTTCCGCTCGGTCGCCAACGGAACCACGGAAGCCTATTTCGGCACCGGTTCGCGACAGCTCAACCTGTCGGTCATCCGCACCGAAACGGTCAAATACGTGCATTTCGGCGGCGGCCTGCCGCCTTTGCTCTACGACCTCGCCAATGACCCCGGCGAAACACGCAACCTCGCCAATGATCCGGAGTGGCTGGCCGTGCGGTTGGAATTTGCCGAAAGGCTGCTGGCCTGGCGCGCCAAGCATCTCGACCAGTCACTGGCGCTATCGGAGCTGGCCGAGAATGGCCCGACAGGCCATTTCCTGCGCTTGCCATAACCTCAACGAAAAGGCCCGCGCCGAAGCGCGGGCCCCTCCTCTCAGGTACGCCGCAACTACTGAACGATGATCAGGCGCTGCTCGTCGCGCTTTTCGGCCCAGCTGCCCGCGTCATAAACGGGATGGCCTTCGAGCTGCTCCTTGGTGAAGGTGGTGTAGAGATATTTCTTGCCGTCGGCATCGACCATGAAGGCAAGGTTGTCGCTGCCGACCGCGACCTTCTTTTCACCGACGCCAAGGAAGCCGCCAACGTCGATGACATAGGCATCGATCTTGCCGTCGGCGGTCATCAGGATATCGCCGATCTCGCCGATATTGGCATCGTCAGCACCATAGACGGTGGTGCCCATCAGCTCTTCGGCGCGCAGATCGGCCGCCGGCAGCTCCTTCAGAGTCGACTTGTCGATCGCCGCCGTCTTGGTGTCGTCGGCCGTCGCCGCATCAGGCGTGGCGGCCGGCGCCTGGGCGGTCTGTTCCGTCGCAGGGGGCGTCGCCTCGGGCGTTGCCGGCGCCTGCGCCGTCTGGTCGGTGGCCGGCGCGGCCGGATCGGTCGCCGCTACGGCTGCGGGAGCCGGATCATAGGCGCGGCGATTGAAATCGGGCAGCGCCTGCAGCTGCTCCTTGGTCGTCGACATCACCAGCCAGCGGTCGCCGTTCTTCTCGGCCCAGTCGAACTTGTCGAAGCTGACGGCGACATTCTTTTCGCCGATACCAAGGAAACCGCCGACACCAATCACCAACTGGTCGGCCTTGCCGTCGGCGGTCAGGACGATGTCGTTGACGTTGCCGATGTTCTCGGCGTCGTCGGCGGTGCCGTTATAGACCTTCTCGCCAATGATGTTGGCGGCAAGGAAGCCCTCGGCATGCGGGATCACCTCAGGTGTCGCGGGGGCAGCTTCCGTAGGGGCTGCCGGAGCCGGTGCAGGTGCTGTGGTGTCCTGGGCATAGGCGCCCGTCGCAAGCAGGGCTGCAATGGCGGTCGTGGCCAAGAGGTTGCGGATCATGTTAAAGTCTCCTCGTGCGTGTTGTTCATGCATGCCGCGCCTTGACCTGTCTTTTGCCGGAACGGTCGGGCGCGGCCTCCTACGGGTTCACAACGCCGTGACCCCGCCATGGTTCCGAATTTTTCGCCTGTCGGGATTGGCCGGCCTGGCCTTCGAAACCGTCGCCCGCAATTGGACGGGCGAGACGAAATCTCCATGGAAACCAAGATACTTAGCCGGGAGCCGTGGTCGTCTGGTTGGCATCTTGATCGATCATCTCGCCATAGAATTCTGCGGCACCCCATGCCGCCATGGCCAGCATCAGCGCTGCCAGAAGCACCAGCAGGACGTGACGGCCGCGCGTTCCCTGACGCGCCTTTCTGGCTGGAATGATCTTGCTCATCGCTGCTCTCCCAAATGGTTCCAGGAGGGCTAACGACAGCATAACGGCATGGTTCCCAAGTTTCGGCCAAGGCTTTTCAAGCGTGCCGCACCCGTCTAGTTTCCCCAGGCCAAGAGGGATGGCCAAGTGCAAGACGACAGAAGCAATGCGAGCAACGACGCCGACGACAGCGCCGACGAGGCCCAAGGGCGCGCGCAGCGCGATCCTGATTTCGACCGGCTGGCAAAGCTTGCAGCCGCCCTGATGTCGGCGCCGGCAGCACTGCTCACCCTCGCCGACCAGGACGGACGACAGCTTGTCCAGGCGGACGTCGGACTGTCCTCCGCTCAGATCACTGAGGCACTGGATCTGGCGGAAGGGTTCCTCGCAAACGGCCCTGCCGAAGCAGTCAACCGTACGCTTTTTCTGCATGCCGGCGCGCCGATCGTCATGTCAGGACGCACCTTCGGAGCACTGCTGGTGCTCGACAACGAACGGCGCCCTGCGCCCGATCCGGACAGGCAGGCGCAGTTGCAGGACGTCGCCGCCCTTGCGGGCAGCCTCGTCGTCCTGCGCGACCGCTCGCAAGCTGGCGCGCGCGCCGAGGCCGCGCTTGTGCATGCCGAAACCCGCCGCGCGATAGCACTTGAAGCCGCTGCCCTTGCCAGTTGGGTCTGGGATCCGCGCACCGGCATCGTCGAATGCGACACGCTGCTGCCCGAACTCTTCAACATGCCGCCGGCTGCAAAAATGCGGGCGCGCGACATCGTCGTTTCCATCGACCGTCGCGACATCGGCAAGACACGCAAGATTTTCCAGGAAGCGCTTGAGGGCAGCGACGACTATTCCGGCGAATACCGCATCCGCGGCTTCGACCCGCCGCGCTGGCTCGCCGCCCGCGGCCGCGTCGTCGAGCGTGACGCCGACGGCCGTCCGACGCTGGTCTTCGGCGTCAACTACGACATCACGGAGCGCCGCAGTGCCGAGGAGCGCCAGCGCCTGCTGTTGCGCGAGATCAATCACCGGGTCAAGAACACGCTCGCCACCGTGCAAGCGCTGGCCACCCAGACGGTGCGCCACGCCCGCGAGCCGCGTGAATTCCTCGACGCCTTCAGCCAGCGCCTGCGCGCGCTTGGCCTCGCCCACGGATTGTTGTCGGAATATGAATGGCGCGGCATCGGCATCCGTGACCTCGCGCGGCTGGAACTCTCGCCCTTCGACGACGATGACGCCCCGCGTATTTCAATCTCTGGCCCCGACGCGCTGCTCAGCCCTGATCAGACGCTGGGCCTGGCTTTGATCCTGCACGAGCTGGCCAGCAATGCGCTCAAATATGGCGCGCTATCTGCGCCGGGTGGCAGCGTTGTGGTGTCGTGGACAGTGACCAGCGACAAGCGGCTGGAGCTACAATGGACTGAAAGCGGCGGACCGGAGGTCGTCCCGCCGAGCCATCACGGTTTCGGCTCGATCCTCATCCGCCGCAGCCTGGCAAAAGTCATCTCCAGCGAGGTGACGCACGAATTTCCGAGCGAGGGCGTGCGTGCGCACATTTCGATGCCGCTGGGTGAAACGGCCGAAGCCTGACATCTGGCGGGCCTATTCGCCCGCCACGCCATCGCCGTCGTCCGGCTTGCGATTCTCGCGATAGATCGCATAGGCGGCCAGCGCCACCACCGGTCCCAGCAGCGCACCGATGCCACCCTTGCTGCGCAGCAATGTCGGCAGCACTGCCATCACGGCCGTCGTACCCAGCGCCGCGATATCGGCGCGCCGGCGACGCTCGTCTTCGCGTGCCCGCGACCCGGCCATCAGCTTGTGCACGAGCAGGATCAACCCCGCCAGCAGCAGGAAACCGAGGCCAAAACCGATTGCCGCTTCGAGGTGACCAAATTTCTCAGCCGCCCAGATGAAGGCGGCGCCGACGAGAAAGCCCGCGCCGCATAGGCCAGCGATCCCGGCCGCCAGGTAGGCAGCTGCCACGCGACGTGTCCGCCTCAGTGCCAAAATCGTCTCGCCGGTCGCGAAACTCGCAATCAGTGATGCCAGCATATGTCCCCCGGCTTGTGCCTGAAAATTGCGCATCGCCGATCGAAGATCGGTTGATCTCCGATCGGCGCGCTAGCGCCGCGCCAGCAGCGCGACGAGAAAACCAACGCCGGCGGCGATGGCAAGCGACGTCACCGGCTTCTCGCGCACGGTGGTCATGATCTGGTCTTCGATGTCACGGGCATTGCTGCGCAACGCTTCGACGGCTGCGTCGCTTTGCGCCTTCATCTGCTCTGCCCCCAGCGCCGCGGCACGCCGCGCAGCGCCGTAGCCATGTTCGCCGGTCGCCGCCAATTGCTTGGCCAACGCCTCGATATCGGCCTTCAATTGCTTGATGTCGGCCTCGAGGTCCGGCGTCGTCTTGGTGCCGTTGCCGGCCTTTCCTGCAGCTGCAGCCATGTCATTGCTCCTTGCGTTCGATGGGGTCGAAACGCCTCATGCGCCTGTCGGTTCCGTCGTTCCAAGGAACCATCGCCGACCACCGGACGTTTTGCCAGCCTCATTCAGCTGGAAAATCTTCGATGCCAACTCGCACCATCAAGAAGGCGCCGACCGTGCGCCTTCCGCCGAAATCCAACTTCGAGATTCTTCTCACGCGCGGTGCACAGGTATCGATCATCTTCATCGGCATCGTCGTCACGGTGTTCGCCCTGCATGCCGGCGAGTTCATCCTCACGCCCATCGGCCTCGGCGTCGTCATCGGCCTGATGCTCGGCCCGCTTGCTTCGCGGCTTGAACGCTTCAAGGTGCCGCCGGCACTGTCGGCGGCGATCGTCGTCCTGCTGTTCATCGTCTCGGTCTGCGTCTTTGCGCTGCTGGTCAGCTCACCGCTCAGCTTCTGGCTCCAACGTCTGCCGCAGATCTGGTCTCAGCTCGCCACCCAGCTGGCTGACCTCAAGGGGCCGCTCGAGACCTTCAAGAGCATGCGCGACCAGCTGCGCCAGGTCACCGGCGGCGAAGGCGTGTCGGTCTCGGTCGACGAAGGCATGGGCGTCGAGACGATGGCGACACTGGCGCCCGCGGTCATCGCCCAGATACTGCTGTTCTTCGCAAGCCTCTATTTCTTCGTCGCCACGCGCGACCAGACCAGGATCGCCATCCTCAGGCTCTGCTTCAACCGTCGCCTGCGCTGGCGCGTCGCCCATATCTTCCGCGACGTCGAGCAACTGGTGTCGCAATATCTGCTGTCGATCACCGTCATCAACATCGCCGAGGGCATCACCGTCGGCATCGGCCTCTATCTGCTCGGCGTGCCCTCGGCGCCGCTGTGGGGCGCGCTCGCCATCCTCACCAATTTCGTCCCCTTCATCGGCCCGCTGGCCATGGTGGCGATCCTGTTCGCCGTCGGCTTGACCGAGTTCGACACGCTGGCTACGAGCCTGCTGCCGGTGATCCTTTATCTCGGCGTCAACACCGTCGAGGGCCAGTTCGTCACCCCGCTGGTCATCGGCAGGACGATGACGCTCAATCCCTTCGTCGTGCTGCTGGCACTGGCGTTCTGGATCTGGCTGTGGGGCGCCGTAGGCGGCTTCATCGCCATCCCGGCCTTGCTCGTCGGCTACGCCATCATCCGCAATGTGCTGCCCGGCGTGAACTGGGGCGTCGACGAACGCGACCGACAATACGGGCGCTAAGCGCAGTTCCAGGAAAAAATTGGCCGCGTTTTCCCGTCCGGAATTGCGCAAGCACAAGAAGACAACGCTCCTGTCAAAGCAGAGGGCGGACACCTTCGTCGAGGCCGCCCCAGTTCGCCAGCGCCATCAATCCCTCGATGTCGAGCACCTTGCAGCCGCCATCGCGCCACTGCACGAGTTTGCGGTCGATCAGCTTGCGGATGGTCTTGTTGGTGTGGACCAGCGACAGTCCGAGCGTGTCGGCGACGTGCTGCTGGGTGATCGGAATCTCCACCTTGCCGGTCCCGTCCATGCCGACCTTCCGCGCCCTGCTGGCAATGAAGGCGAGCAAATAGGCGGCTCGCTCCAGGGCTGACCGGCGCCCGACACTCAACAGGTTCTCGTCGAGCATGCGCTCCTCGCGCGAGGCGATCCAGGTGATGTCGTAGGCCAGCCCCGGATAGCCGCGATAAAGCTCCATCAGCCTGTCGCGCTCGAACATGCACAAAAGCATCGGCGACAGCGCCTCCACCGAGTGCTGCATCTCGCCCATCAGGCTGCCCTGCAGGCCTATCATGTCGCCAGGCAGCACGTAGTTGAGAATCTGGCGGCGCCCGTCCTCCAGCAGCTTGTAGCGAAATCCCCATCCCGCCAGCACAGTGTAGAGATGGGCACTGTTGCTGCCTTCGGAAAGCAGCGTCGCGCCCTTGTCGACGGACAGCTCGCCGCGCTTGAAGCTGCTGACGAAAGCCAGCTCGTCATTGTCGAACGGCCGGAAGGTCGGCAACGGCCTGAGCGGGCACTTCTCGCACGAAACCTGCCGCACAGTGTCGGTCGGAATGCCTTGCTCGGTCATGAATTCCTCCAGAAATGTGACCGGCAACGCCTTGATGGCGCCGAAGGTTCCTCACGGGTGCGCCGCTGCCGCAGCATGTCTTTTTTAAATGACAGCAGCCGCGACTGCCGTCATGTTCGGCTTCGATTCCATGGAGTGCCCCACGACGTGTCGAGCCCGCTTTCAGGACTGCGTATACTTGTTCTCGAAGACGAGGCGCTGATCGCACTCGACGTCGAGCAGCTTTGCAGGGACCACGGCGCCGGCGAAGTCGCCATCGCTGGCAATCTCCGCGAAGCACGTGAAATCTCCGCGCCCTTTGATGCCGCCATCATCGACGTCATGATCGGCGGCGAGCCGACCTTCGACTTCGCCCGCTCGCTGGAAGCGGCTGGCGTTCCGTTCGTATTCGCTTCGGGCTACGACAAGCTTGACGAGATCTTCGTCGACTTCCCTGACGTGACCCTGGTGAGCAAGCCTTACGCCGGCGCCGATCTCATCGAGGCAGTCACCGAGAGCATTCGCAAGCGCGCGCGCTCAGCTGACAGTTGAGCCCATCACCTGGGCCGCGATCGCGTCGGGGCCGTAGTCGGCCTCGCCCGAGATGTCCAGTATCTCCTGCAGCCTGTTGCGGGCGCGGCTGACCCGGCTCTTGATGGTGCCGACGGCACAGCCGCAGATTTCCGCCGCCTCTTCATAGGAAAAGCCCGACGCGCCGATCAGGATGATCGCCTCGCGCTGGTCTTCCGGCAGTTGCTCGAGCGCCTTGCGGAAATCGTCGAGATCAAGTCGGCCGGGCTGGCTCGGATGCACGGCGAGCCGTGCGGTCAGAAGGCCGTCGCTGTCCTGCACCTCGCGGCCACGCTTGCGCATCTGCGAATAGAACTCATTGCGCAGGATGGTGAACAGCCACGCCTTGAGGTTGGTGCCGGGCTGAAAGCTCGACTGCTTGTCCCACGCCTTGACCAGCGTTTCCTGGACAAGGTCGTCGGCCCTGTCGGCGTTCTGCGACAGCGACATGGCGAAAGCGCGCAGGCCAGGAATGGTCGCGAGCAGGTCGCCCTTGAAACCTTGGGAAGCTGCCATGCCCGGTCAGTCCTTCTGCTGCTCAGGTTCGGCTTGTTCCAGCTGGCTCAACAGCTGGGCAAATCGATCCGGCACCTCGTCGGACACCAGTTCATCGTAATATTGCTTGAGCTTGCGGCCGATTTCTGAATTTGCCCCAAGGGGCTCACCGTCGCGAAGACGGTTCGGCCTGGCGCTGGCGGCGCCACTTGTCTGCCTTGTCATATGCTTGCTTTGCCCTTTTGCCCCGTCGGACGTCCCGCCCCAAACGGCGCGCAACAACCTTTGCGGTTTATCGAATTTTGCACCCAACTCCTCAAATGCGGATAGGTTCCACAAAAGAGGAACTTTTGCATAGACCAAGCGTTGTGTGTCGCTTCACAACAGTTTCAGCAACGTCACATGAGGGAGACGTCGACCATGACATTATCCACGAGAATTGCCCCCCACCTGCCTTATCTCCGTCGCTTCTCGCGTGCGGTGGCAGGATCCCAGGAGAGCGGCGATGCGCTGGTGGCTGCGATGCTCGAAGCACTGATCGATGACATCGATGTGTTCCCGTCCGCTTCCAACGATCGCATTGCGCTCTACAAGATATTTGCCCGTCTTTTCACCTCAGTCTCCATCCGCGTTCCCCAGGATGGCCCGAGCCTGGCCTGGGAAAAGCGCGCTGCCGCCAATCTCTCCGCACTCTCGCCGCGTCCGCGCCAGGCATTCCTTCTGGTTGCCGTTGAAGGTTTCAACGAGGCTGAAGCTGCCGAAGTGCTCGACGCCGACGAGGAAGAGTTCACCAAGCTGCTCCATGAAGCGAGCGGCGAAATCTCGCGCCAGGTCGCGACCGACATCCTGATCATCGAGGACGAACCACTGATCGCCATGGACATCGAGGAGATGGTGGAGAGCCTCGGCCACCGCGTCGTCGGCACGGCGCGCACCCGTGCGGAAGCGATAGCGCTGTTCAAGCGGACGCGCCCGAAGATGATCCTGGCCGACATCCAGCTCGCGGACGGCAGCTCGGGCATCGACGCCGTCAACGAGATGCTGTCGTCAGCGCCGTTGCCTGTGATCTTCATCACCGCCTTCCCCGAGCGCCTGCTGACCGGCGAGCGCCCCGAGCCGGCCTTCCTCGTCACCAAGCCGTTCAACCCTGAAATGGTCAAGGCGCTGATAAGTCAGGCATTGTTCTTTGACAGACAGGCAAAGGCTGCGGCATAGGGCTTTTTGGCCTCGCCTCAGGGAACCATCCTTGCGGCGGCACGTTTTTCATTCATCATTTGAAGGAGATAGATCATGCTGTATTGGGCGCTCGTATTCCTTGTCGTCGCGATTATCGCCGGCGCCCTCGGCTTCGGCGGTATCGCCGGAACTTCTGCCGGCATCGCGCAAATCTTGTTCTTCATCTTCCTGGCGTTTCTTGTCATCTCGCTCATTGCGGGCCTGTTCAGGCGCGCGTGATGACGTCGGTAACATGAAGAACCAACCCGAGACTGGAAGCCGGCCCCCTCAGTCGGAGTCCAGCGCCGCCGGGTAGCGCTCAGCACTGACGCGTTACCCGGCGGTCCCATTTGGTTCCAGCCGAAATCATTCGGCTGAACCGCAAGAAGCAGAGCAAAGGCTCTCGTGGCATGGCCAATCCCTCAGCATCAATGGGACCGAGCTCACGATTGGACGCCGCTCTTCTCCACGTCTCCCGCAATGCCGGCATCGCCGTGCTTTACCAGGATCACACCCTGCAGACAGTGTGGTCACACAATCTGCAGCCGCCTTGGGCGGAGGTGCTGGAGGAGCAGTCCGGGACGGTCAACTCCCTGCCGCAACAGCAGGCCGACCGGCTCGTGGCTGCAAAGAAGAACGTCCTTGCCACCGGCAATTCGGACGGGCTCGAGGTCAGCATCGCCGACAACTCGGCAGGCATGCGTTGGTACGATGTCTGTATCGACGCCGACCATTCGTCGAGCGGCCAGGTCCAGGGTGTCGTCGTCACCGTCATCGAAACCACAGAGCAGAAGCGGCGCGAGCAAACGCTGAAGGCGCTGCTGCGCGAGGTCAGCCACCGCTCCAAGAACCTGCTTGCCATCATCCAGAGCATTGCCAGCCAGACCGGTCACTATTCCGGCTCCATCGACGTCTTCCTCGAGCGTTTTCGCGGCCGGCTGCAGTCGCTCGCCTCGTCGCAGGATCTGGTCACGTCGTCGAACTGGCGCGGCGCAGGCTTTCGCGAACTCGTAATCGGCCAGGTCAAACGCTACAGTAACGACACCGAGCATGCCGTCCACATCCTTGGCGAGGATCCCTATCTCACCCCCAATGCCGCCCTGCATATCGGTCTTGCCGTGCACGAGCTGGCGGTCAATTCAGTGAGCTTTGGCGCGCTTTCGCGTGCAGACGGTCACGTCGAGGTGACGGCCAGCAGGGTATCCGGTCCCGATGGCGAAGGGCAGTTGGCGCTGCATTGGTCGGAGGCAATCGGCCCGACTGCCGACGCGACGACACGCAAGAAGCGCTTCGGCTCGGTCGCGCTCGAGCGCGTCGTCCCGGCAGCGCTGAGCGGCAGTGCCGTACTCGAAATCGGCGTCGACAGGCTGCAATACCGTCTCCTCATGCCCCAGGCGAACTTCGAAATCGACAGGGATTAGCCGTCGCCACATGACACCGGAGATTCAAACGGTTTAGCTCGATTGGATCACGGAACTTTTGCCCGCCACCCGCCGTTTCTTGGCCGAGGTGGTTTGTCATGGAACACATCGCAGCGTTTCTGTTGGTCGTTTCCTGCTCGCAGGATTTGACGGGTTGCCGCGAGACACCGGCGCCAGCGCCCTTGTTCGAGGCATATGACGCCTGCCAGGCCGAGTTGCCGAAGGTTCTGACCGCGTTCACATCGCGCGACAGACGCGCCTTTGCCAAATGCCTCGAGGTCGATCCCGCGCTAGAGGACGACTACGACCAACTGACCTGGAATGTGCTGCCCAACGGTATGCTCGAAGCGTCGCTGTCGGTTTCGAGCGTCGTCGTGGCGGCGGATGCGGCGAGCGGCAAGCCGGCATATCTCCACTGATGCGCAAGCGTATCAGCCTGTCCCCTTCAGACCGAGGAGCCGACATCATGCGGATACGCTAAGCCGTTGAATTGATGCGGCGAGCGGAAAAACGATTCCGATTTTTGGACCGATACGCTAAGTATTCACCGGGCGATGTTAAAGTGAGAGGACTGACCACATGAAGAAGCTTATCCTTGTCGTTGCAGCCGTCGTTGCAATCTCAGGCTGCACGACGACCGAGCGCGACGTAGCCACCGGCACGGGCGTAGGTGCTGTTGCCGGCGCTCTCATCGGCGGTGGCCGGGGCGCACTCATCGGCGGTGCGGTCGGCGCGGCCTCGGGCCTGCTGGTCCGCAACCTGCGCAATGGCTACTGCGAATACCGCAACAGCCGTGGCCAGATTTACACGGCGCGCTGCCGCTAAACGGCTTTGCAGACAAAACCCGGCGAAGGCTCTGGCCTCGCCGGGTTTTTCTTTGTGAACCGGGTCTTCTTGCCGATGTCGCGGCGTTCAGCCGCGATAGGGTATGTCGATCTCCACCAGCAGTCCGTCCTTGGCGTAGCGGCGCATGATCTTGCCATCGAGCTCGCGGGTGATGTTCATGTCGATAAGCTTGGTGCCAAAGCCGGTCCTCTCGGGCTCCGATACGCCATTGCCGTTGCGTTCGGCCCAATTGAGCACCAGCCGCCGTTTCTTGCCCTGGCCGTTCATGCGCCAGTTCACCTTCAGGCCGCCAACCGAGTTGTCGCCGTCGCCATATTTCAACGCGTTGGTCGCAAGCTCATGGAAGGTCAGCCCAAGTGCCTGCGTCGTCGTCTCGTCCAGTTCGACCGTCGGACCATTCATCATGTCCTCCGGCAATTCCTTGCCGAACACCTGGCCCAACTCGATGCGCAGCAATTCGCTGAGATCGGCCTTTTGCCAGCGCGAGCGTGTCAGCATGTCCTGCGATGCTGCCATTGCCTGAAGCCGCGCCGAGAAGGACGACGAGAAGTCATTGATGTTCTCGGAGTGCGCCGCGGTCTGCCGCGCCATCGCCAGCACGCGGGCAATCGAGTTCTTGATGCGATGCTTCATTTCCTGAAGCATCAGGTCCTTTTCCAGCAGGCTCTTCTCGGTCGTCTCGTGCAACTGCGCCGCGGCTTCATAGGCGCGCTGCTGATAGCGCGCGACAAGCGCGATCGCACCCGCCAGCACGAGACCGAAAACCCCGAGCATCAGCGGCGCGGCACGCGGCGATGGCGGCGCAAACGCTGTGCTCGGCCTGAAATTGACGGTCCATCTGCGGCCGGCGACATTGGCCTCGCGCGTCACCGAAAACTCGTTGCCATAGCTGGGATCGGGTGGCACCTGCGAGCGGAACAAAAGCGTGTCATCGCCCATCGTCCCGTCGAATACCTCCACCGCCACCGGCAGTAGCGGCGCCTTGCCGAGTGCTGCCTGGAAAAGCTCCGATGTGCGGAAGGCGACATAGAGAAAACCAGCGGGTGCCGGACCTTCTGCCGCCGGGCGGTCGACGCGTGAAAGCACCAGGATCCCGGGCTGCTTCTCGTTGTCGCCCTGGCCGAGCAGCACCCTGCCCGTCGCCCTGGGTTCGCCCTGGGCCGCCATTGCCGATTCGATGGCGGGCCGGCGCAGCGGGTCGGTTGCCATATCGTAGCCCATCGCATCGAGGCTGGCCTTGCTCATCGGCTCGAACAGCACGATGGGCGTCCGCCAGTTCAGCGTCGTCTCAGGATACAGCGCCCGGTCGATGCCGTAGCCGTCCTTCAGTTCGCGCATGACCGTCTCGCTCTGGCTGGTCTCGATCAGCCTGAGGAAGCCTATGCCGCGCAGGCTGGGGAAATTCTTCTCCGCATCGAGCGAAGCGAAATAGTCGCGGAACTGGTCGCGCGAAAGATGGCCCTTCTGCGCCACGAACATCGCTTGCGTCGCATGCAGCAAGGCAAGGTCGAATTCCAGCCTGCCCTCGATGCGGTTGAGCGCGTCGTCGGCGACGGACTGGAATTTGATCCGCGCCGCCTCCACGGTCGCCAGATACACGAGCCCGGCCATCGTCAGGCTGACAAGGGTCACGGCGATAAAGATCAGACTGGGGAAGTACTTTCTCAATTCCGGCTGGCTCGCGTCACCCACGCACCATTAAAGCACGATCGCGCAAAGGTGAAACTGCTTTTCGCGATCGTGCATTGAGCCAGACGTGCGGCCTGCCTGAGCCGGCAAAGGGCCTGTTCAGGCAGCGATCTGCATTGCCCCCGGTCCGGGCGTTGCGCCAGGCGGACACTTGCCGAGAATGATCATGCCCAACACTTCATCCTTGGTCACGTCCTCGGTGCGGGCCGTGCCGACGACCTGGCCGTTCTTCATCACGCAGACACGGTCGGCGAGATCGAACACGTCGTGGATGTCGTGGCTGATGAGAAAGATGCCGATGCCATCGGCCTTGAGCTGCTTGACCAGTTCGCCGACCTGCGCCGTCTCCTGTGGTCCAAGGGCTGCCGTCGGCTCGTCCATGATCAGTATGCGGGCATTGAACAGGATGGCACGTGCGATCGCCACAGACTGACGCTGGCCACCGGAGAGTTTGCTGACCGGCTCCTTGAAGCGCTGGAAGCGCGGGTTGAGCCGGCCCATCACCTTGCGCGCCTCGGCTTCCATGGCGACGTCGTCGAGCGTGCCATAGGCGGTCATGATCTCGCGGCCGAGGAAGAGGTTGGCGGCGGCATCGACATTGTCGGCCAGCGCCAATGTCTGGTAGATCGTCTCGATGCCGTATTTCTTGGCGTCGCGCGGGTTGGAGATCGCGGCCTCCTCGCCCCGGACCATGATGGTGCCGGCGTCGCGCTTGTAGGCACCCGACAGGATCTTGATCAGCGTCGACTTGCCGGCACCATTGTGACCGAGCAGCGCCACCACTTCACCGGGATAGAGGTCGACCGAAGCATCGTCGACGGCACGGATGCCGCCGAAGGCGATAGAGATGTTCTTGAGGTCGACGAGCGGGATACGGGTCTGTTCCATGATCTTGGCTCCCGGATTTCGTTAGACGCGCTTGCGATAGAGCGTGTCGAGCCAGACGGCCACGACCAGCACCAGGCCAACGACGATGTTCTGCAGCGGCGTGTCGATGTTGAGCAGCACCATGCCCGACTGCAATGACTGCATCAGAAGCGCACCCAGCATGGCACCGGCAACGGTGCCGGAGCCACCGGCGAGCGAGGTGCCGCCAATGACCGCTGCCGCGATGACCAGCAGTTCGTCCAGGGTACCGAGCGAGTTGGTAGCCGAGTTCAGGCGAGCACTGGAGACTGCCGCTGAGATCGCCGCCAGCACGCCCATGATCATGAACACCTTCATGGTGATCCAGCGCGTGTTGATACCGGCGAGGTTGGCTGCTTCCGGGTTGCCGCCGATGGCGAAGACATAGCGGCCAAAGCGTGTGCGGTTGGTGACGAAGGTCATGACGATGCCCACTGCCACCGCGATCAGGACGGGAATGGCGATGCCGTGGGCGATGAACAGGCCGCCTTCAGGGATGGTAATGCCGTTGGCCTCGGCGTAGCGACGCACGATACCGATCGGCCAAGGGTAGGAGTTGGCGATCCAGATCGCGCCAAGGATGACCCCGCAGGTAACGGCGCCGAGCAATGCCTCTGCCCAGACCGGCCGCAGCGGAAACTTGAAGCGCTTGCGTTGCTGGCGGCCACGCAGCAGCAGGAACACCACAGCCAGGCATGCGACAAGGCCGACGATCCAACTCCACGTCGCTCCGATGGCGCCCTGCGGACCACCACCCATGAGCTGGAAGGTGGCATCGAGCGGCGCGATCGTCTGGCCTGACGTGACCCACCAGGCCGCCCCGCGCCAGATCAGCAATCCGCCCAGCGTCACGATGAAGGCAGGAACCTCCATGTAGGCGATGACGAAACCTTGCAGCGCGCCTATCATCAGGCCAAGCGCAATACCAATGGCAAGTGCCAACGCCCAGATCCACGGATTACCAAGTTCGAGACCGACGGCTTTGACCAGGAAATGCACCTGGGCAAAGCCCATCACCATGCCGATCAGGCCTTCGGCCGACCCGACCGACAGGTCGATATTGCGCATGACGATAACCAGCACCATGCCGGTCGCCATAATCGCCACGGCAGACGCTTGCACCGACAGGTTCCACAGATTGCGGGCGGTCAGGAAGGTGCGGCTGTCGAATTCGAACGGGTTGACGCCAAGGCGCAAGCTCGAAATCACCTGCAGCCCGACCCAGATCAGAAGCAGCGCACCGACCATGCCGAGCATGCGCGTATCGATCTCGGTTGCCTTGAGAAAGCGTCCGACCGGGCCGAGTTCGGTCGTTCGCGCTCGGTCTGCCGGCGCGTTGGTTGTCGTGTCTGTCATTGATACCTCCCGACCGGATAGCCGTCTAAGCGGCAGCCGGTGTGCGCATGATAGGGTCAATCCGCCATGTCATGAAGCGGGCGCTTTTGAAAAACGCCGCGGGCAAGCCGCGGCGTTTGACCGACCGGATCGAACCGATCTCAGTTGCAGGCTGCGACCGAACCGGCCGCCACGCCCTGGCAGACCACGTCCTTGCCAACCCAGCCGGCGTCGATGACGACGTCGAGGTTGTCCTTGGTGATCGGAACAGGCGTCAGGAAGACCGAGTTCAGCTCGAGGCCGCCAGGCGTCTTGAACTTGGTGACGTTGGCGATCTCTTCCATCTTCTTGCCATCGGCGAGCTGCGAGGCGATTTCGGCGGCGTTCTTGCCGAGCTCGCGCGCGTCCTTCCACACCGAGACGGTCTGAGTGCCGAGCGCGATGCGGTTCAGCGCGGCATGGTCGCCGTCCTGGCCCGACACCGGCACCGAGCCGGCAAGGCCCTGTGCCTGAAGCGCTGCGATCGCGCCACCGGCGGTGCCGTCGTTCGAAGCCACGACCGCGTCGATCTTGTTGTCGTTGGCGGTCAGGAACTGTTCCATGTTCTTCTGGGCATTGGCCGGCAGCCAGCCATCGGTATAGGCCTCGCCGACATTCTTGATCTTGCCGGCGTCGACGGCTTCCTTGAGCACTTCCATCTGCCCGGCGAACAGGAAGTCGGCGTTCGGATCTGCACCGCTGCCCTTGATGAAGACGTAGTTGCCTTCAGGCTTGGCGGCGAACACGCCCTTGGCCTGCATGCGGCCGACTTCCTTGTTGTCGAAGGTCAGGTAGAAGGCGTCCTTGTTCTCGATCAGGCGGTCGTAGCCGACAACAGGAATGCCTTCGGCGACGGCCTTGTCGACAGCCGGTCCGATGGCCGAGGCGTCCTGAGCCAGGATGATCAGGGCGTTGGCGCCCTGGGAGATCAGGCTTTCGACGTCGGTCAGCTGCTTGGCCGGCGACGACTGCGCGTCAGCCGAGATGTACTTGTCGCCGGCGGCCTCGATGGCGGCCTTCATGGCGGCTTCGTCGGTCTTCCAGCGCTCTTCCTGGAAGTTCGACCAGGAGACGCCGATGACCTTGTCCTTTGCCGAAGCCACTGCCGTAAGCGACAGAGTCATGGCAACGCCCGCCAGGATGGCGGTGGTAAACTTTTTCATTATTTCCTCCCTGCGCCCAATGGGCGCGCCTACTTCGCGATAGCCCTTGGAGAAGCTCTTTTTTTCGAGCCTCGAAAAAATACTGACTCAATGCCCGGCCACTGTCAACATGGTTTCGCGAGCGCTCCTTATTTTTTTCGGAGCCCGAAATAAATAGAGACATTTGGCGCTGGCTCTGTCACAATCACTTGGCGCGTAAGGGACTGCCGCTTAAGAAGGGCAGCGCTTCGCCGGGAGGAAGACGAGCACATGTCGGTCGGCATACGTCACGACGATCTGAGACGGCGCAACCGCGCCATGGTTATATCCGCGGTTCGCCGAGCCAGCCAGCCATCGCGCACCGAAATCGCTGCCACCACCGGCCTCAGCCATTCGACGATCTCGACGATTTCCTCCGATCTCATATCAGAAGGCATCCTTGCCGAGGCCAAGTTCAGCGAACCCGTCTCCATGAAACGGGGGCGGCCGCAGGTCGGGTTGATGCTCGATGCCGACGCTGCGTCTGTCGTTGCGGTCGTGCTCTCGCTCAACAGCCTGTCCGCCGCCATCATCGACTATGCCGGCAACACCGTGACCGAAGAGACCCGGCGGCTTGTCACGCAGCAGATGCCTGCCGAGGCGCTGGTCGACGAATGCGTCGGAATGGTCCGGCGCCTGATCGACAGCGCCGGCGCTTCGGGCGGCGCCGTCCTACGCATCGCCATCGCCGTCCAGGGCATCACCGACGCCGCCTCGCGCAAGCTGTTGTGGTCTCCCATCACCCGCTACGACGACATCCCCTTCGCCGACCGGCTGGAGCAGGAGTTCGGCGTACCTGTTTCGGTTGAGAACGACTGCAACATGATCGCCGAGGCCCTGCGCTGGCGAGATCCGGTGCGTTATCGCGACGACTTCATCGCCATCCTGCTCTCGCACGGCATCGGCATGGGCCTAGTCATCAAGGGCGAGCTGTTCACCGGCACGCAGTCGTCGGGTGCCGAGTTCGGCCACATGATCCACCGCCCGGACGGCGCGCTTTGCCGCTGCGGCCGCCGCGGCTGCATCGAGGCCTATGCCGGCAACTACGCCATCTGGCGCAACGCAAGGGTTGGCGACGAGAATGCCGAGCCGCTGGCCGACCTGTCCGACGACGACATCAGGGCCGTGGCAGATGCGGCACGTGACCATGATGGCCCCGAACGCGAGGCCTTTCGCAAGGCCGGCGAAGCCATCGGCTTTGGACTCGGCTCGATGTTTGCGCTGTTCGACCCGGCCCCCCTCGCCTTCGTCGGCGTCGGCGCAACCGCCTTCGACATCATGGAGCCACATGTGCGCGCGGCCATCGCCAAGACGGCGGGCGGGCTGCACTCGAAGGCGATCTCCTTCGACACCGAACCCAACGAGGTTCCGCTCAAACGCGAGGGCGCGATGATGCGCGCGCTGCTTGCCGTTGATCAGGAGATTTTTGCCGCAGGCACGGCTCCACGCCGTGCCGGTGCCGACGTCGCCTAGCTGAGCGGAAAAGAGCCCGAAGCGGCTCAGTCCTCGCGGATGGCGTAGCCGGCACCGCGAATGGTCCGGATCACGTCAGGCATGCGGCCGTTGTTGACCGCCTTGCGCAGGCGCCCGACATGCACGTCAACGGTGCGCTCGTCGATATAGATCGTCTCGCCCCAGACATTGTCGAGCAACTGGCTGCGCGAGAACACGCGGCCCGGGTGCCGCATCATGAATTCGAGCAAGCGGAATTCGGTCGGCCCGAGCTTGATCTCGCTCTTCTTGCGGTAGACGCGGTGCGACTCGCGGTCGAGCATGATGTCGCCGACCTTGAGCACCGAGGACAGCACCTCGGGTTTGGCCCGGCGCAGCAGCGCCTTGACGCGCGCCATGAATTCCGGCGTCGAGAACGGCTTGACCAGGTAGTCGTCGGCCCCGGTCGAAAGCCCGCGCACCCTGTCGCTTTCCTCGCCCCGCGCCGTCAGCATGATGATCGGCAGGCGTTCGGTGTCGGGACGCATCCTGAGCCGGCGGCACAGTTCGATACCCGACAGCGCCGGCACCATCCAGTCGAGCACCAGCAGGTCGGGCACGTTTTCCTGGAGCCGGATCTCGGCCTCGTCGCCACGCGTGACGACCTCGACCTGATAGCCTTCGGATTCGAGATTGTAGCGAAGCAGCACGCCCAGCGGCTCTTCGTCTTCGACGACCATGACCTTGGGAGCGATCATTGGCTATACCTTGTCCTTGCGCATGGCCGCTTCTGGACCATGCGCTGATTTAACCTATGCAGCGCCCCCGCGCCAAACGCATGCGGTTGCGGAAATGCTCAGGCCGGAACCGTCGTCGTGGTCTCGTCGACCTTGGGCCGGTTCAGCGGCAGCTGCGTACCCGTCACGACGAAATAGGCGTTCTCGGCGATGTTGGTGACATGGTCGCCGATGCGCTCGAGGTTCTTGGCGCAGAACAGCAGATGCGTGCAGGCCGTGATGTTGCGCGGATCTTCCATCATGTAGGTCAGGAGTTCGCGGAACACGGCGGTGTACTGGATGTCGATCTTCTGGTCGTCGGCGCGCAGATCCTTCAGGCCCTCGGCCTGACGCGCGACATAGAGATCGACGACGCCGCGAACCTGGCCGAGCACCAGCTGCGCCATCGCATCGATCGAATGCGAGAGATTGCGCGGGGTCGGCGACTGGCCGACAGCGCCGACCCGCTTGGCAATGTTCTTGGCGAGGTCGCCGATGCGCTCGAGGTCACCCGCCATGCGGATGGCACCGACCACGGCGCGCAAATCCTGCGCCATCGGCTGGCGCTTGGCGATCAGCGTGATCGCCGAATTGTCGAGATCGCGCTGCTTGGCGTCCATGATCGTATCGTCGGCAACGACGTTTTGCGCCAGTGCCTGGTCGGACGTGAGAAGCGCGCGGATGGCGCCGGCCACCATTGCGCTGGAAAGATCGCCCATGTCGCGGATGAGCTGGTCGACGTGCTGAAGTTCTTCGTCGAAGGACCGGACTGTATGTTCGCCCATGATTTCTTCCTCGTATCGTGTGCCGCGACGAAACCCACTCAGCCGAAGCGGCCGGTGATGTAGTCCTGCGTCCGCTTGTCGTCGGGGTTGGTGAACATCTTGTCGGTCGGGCCTTCCTCGACGAGATAGCCGAGGTGGAACATCGCCGTGCGCTGCGACACGCGCGCCGCCTGCTGCATCGAGTGCGTGACGATGACGATCGTGTAGTTCTCGCGCAGTTCGTCGATCAGCTCCTCGACCTTGGCGGTGGCGATCGGGTCGAGCGCCGAACACGGCTCGTCCATCAGGATCACCTCGGGCGAAACGGCGATGGCGCGCGCGATGCACAGGCGCTGCTGCTGGCCGCCCGACAGGCCGGTGCCCGGCTCGTTGAGACGGTCCTTGGCTTCGTTCCACAGAGCGGCCTTCTGCAGGCTCTTCTCGACGATCACGTCGAGCTCGGCCTTGTTCTTGGCGAGACCATGGATGCGCGGGCCGTAGGCGACGTTCTCGTAGATCGACTTCGGGAACGGGTTCGGCTTCTGGAACACCATGCCGACGCGGGCGCGCAGCTCGACGACGTCGATCTTGGGATCGTAGATGTCTTCGCTGTCGAGTGTGATCTTGCCGCCGACGCGGGCTGCGTCGATGGTGTCGTTCATGCGATTGAGGCAGCGCAGGAAGGTCGACTTGCCGCAGCCCGACGGGCCGATCAGCGCCGTCACCTGATTCTGGCGAACGTCGAGATCGACGCCGAACAGCGCTTGCTTCTCGCCATAGTGCACGGTCACCTTGTCGCCGCGCATCTTGATGATTTCGTTCGTTCTGGCGTTCATCTCAGCATTCACCGCGTCGTCGAGGGATTTTTCGGTCATGATGTTCATAGCAGGATGCTCCTTGTCCATGCCCTACCAGCGGCGCTCGAAGCGGCGGCGCAGGACGATGGCGACGATGTTCATGGCCATGAGGAAGATGAGAAGAATGATGATGGCGCCCGACATGCGCTCGACAAAGGCGCGTTCGGCCTCGTTCGCCCACATGTAGATCTGCACCGGAAGTGCGGTTGCGGGATCGAACGGCGTCTTGGGATAGTCGGCGACGAAGGCGACCATGCCGATCAAGAGAAGCGGTGCTGTCTCGCCGAGCGCACGCGCCAGGCCGATGATGGTGCCGGTCAGGATGCCGGGGGCGGCCAGTGGCAGGATGTGCTGGAACACCATCTGCATCTTCGAGGCGCCGAGGCCAAGCGCTGCCGAACGGATCGACGGCGGCACGGCAGCCAAGGCGGCGCGCGTCGCGATGATGATGGTCGGCAGCGTCATCAGCGTCAGCACCAGCCCGCCGACGAAGGATGCCGAACGCGGCAGGCCGAGGAAATTGATGAACACGGCCAGGCCGAGCAGACCGAAGACGATCGACGGCACGGCGGCGAGGTTGTTGATGTTGACCTCGATCAGGTCGGTGAAGCGGCTCTTCTTGGCGAATTCCTCGAGATAGATCGAGGCGGCGACGCCGATCGGCAGCGCCAGCAAGAGCACGATCACCATCATGTAGAACGAGCCGATGAGGGCTACGCCGACGCCCGAGGTTTCAGGACGGCTTGATGCGCCGTAGCTGAACAGACCGGTATTGAAGTGCTCGGCCATCACGCCTTCGGCCTTGAGCTTGTTCATCCACTCGACCTGCTGGTCCGACACCTTGCGGCGGCTTTCCGGCACGTCGAGGTCGATCTGACCCTTGAAGGCCGAGTCGAGATTGGCGGCGGCGAGGATGTCGACGTTGCGGGTCGTGCCGATGACCGACGGGTCGGCGGCGACGATCGCCCGGAGCTGGACCCGCGAGCTGTCGGACAGGAAGCCCTTGAGCTTGCGCACATCGGCCTTGTTGTTCGGGTCGATGCCGAGCTTCTCGATCAGCGCCTGTTCGGCGAGCTTGGGATAGTTCGCCGTGATCAGCACATTCGGATCGGTCGCCCGCTTGTTGGACGGGTCGATGATCTTTTCGTCGAAGTTGATCGGCAGCGTCACCGTCGTCTGCCAGAAGGCCGTGTAGCCCTTGGAAACGATCGAGGTCAGCATCACTGCCAGGAAGGCCAGGCCGATGGCGATCGCCAGCACACCATAGAGTCGGAAGCGGCGTTCGGCGGCATAGCGCTTCTTGAGGCCGATGTCGCGGCGCGGACGGGCAGCTGACGCGGTCAGCGTGTCGAGCGAAATATCGGTCATTCGTACTGCTCTCGGTACTTCCGGACGATGTAAAGGGCGACGATGTTCATCACCAGCGTCAGCGCGAACAGCGTGATGCCGAGCGCGAAGGCGACGAGCGTCTGCGGCGTGTTGAATTCAAGATCGCCGGTCAGCTGGTTGACGATCTTGACGGTGATGGTGGTCATCGCCTCGAAAGGGTTGAGTGTCAGGTTGGCGGCAACGCCCGCTGCCAGCACCACGATCATCGTTTCGCCGATGGCGCGCGAGGCGGTCAGAAGGATGGCGCCGACGATGCCCGGGAGAGCGGCTGGGAGGATGACGCGCTTGATCGTTTCCGAGCGCGTGGCGCCAAGGCCGAGCGAGCCGTCGCGCATGGCGCGCGGCACGGCGGTGATGATGTCGTCGGAGAGCGAAGAGACCACCGGGATCAGCATCACGCCCATGACCAGGCCGGCGGTCAGGATCGACTGCGCCTGGATGAACGGGGTGCCGCCGGTGAGCGCCGCGCTGATGTCGCGCAGGAAAGGCCCAAGCGTGACGAGCGCGAAGATACCATAGACGATTGTCGGGATGCCGGCGAGCAGCTCGAGCGCCGGCTTGACCACCGCGCGTACCTTGGGTGCTGCGTATTCCGACATGTAGACCGCCGACATCAGGCCGATCGGCACTGCGACCAGCAGCGCGACGACGGCAATGTAAAGCGTGCCGGCAAGCAGCGGGATCAGGCCGAACTGGCCTTCGCTGGCGCCCGCACCAGCAGCGGCGAAGCGCGGATCCCACACCGTGCCGAAGAAGAAGTTGGTCAGCGGCACCTTCTCGAAAAAGGCGATCGTCTGGAACAGCATCGACAAAACGATGCCGATGGTCGTGAGAATGGCGAGCGTCGAGGCGCCGAGCAGGCTCCACAGCATCACCTTCTCGACATTGTTGCGTGCCCTGGCGCGCGGGCTGATGCCCTTCAGCCCGAAGCCGACGCCGATCAGGGCGAGGCCGATCGAGACGACGGCCGAGATCATGCCGAGGCGGTCGGAGACGCTGTTGGTCTCAGTCGCGATCGGAATCATGTAGTCCTGTGTGTCGGGAGCCAGCGCCACGCCCTTGGCGGCAAGCATCGGCTGCAGCTCGGTAAAGGTCGAGGGCAGTGCTGCAAGCGTCTGGCTGTCGAGCTTGCGCAATCCGCTGGCGAGGCTCTTGACCAGGCCTGCGGACAGATCTTCATGCGCGACGGTGCCGTCTGCGACATCGGCCGGCAGGGACGAATGGATGTGGCTGTTGAGATAGGCGCTGGCGCCGATGTCCCAGGCGGCGAGGAACAGCACCGCCGGCACGACGCCGGTCAGGAATGCCCACCAGCCATGGTAGTGCGCCCGCGAGTGCGGCTTGACGGTTCCGTCGTCCTGCGCGCGCGCCCTTTGCCGGCCAACCACGAAGGCGGCCAAGCCTATTGCGAGCACGATGGCGAAGACAAGCAGGAATGACATGGGCCGGCCTCGGTGAATTCGGTTCTTTGTGCCGAACGGGACAGTCGGCGAAATATTCCACGGGGCGCCGGATTTTTCCGACGCCCCGTGGCAGTTCGTTGATTACATGGTCTTGCCGGCGCCGAAGGCTTCGCGCTGGGCAGCGCGCTCTGCGTCCGGAGCAGCAACCAGGCCGTAGTCGGCGAGCGGGCTTTCCGGGCCGACCATCTGGTCGTCGAGGAAGAACTCGACATATTCCTTCAGGCCGGGAACAACGCCGAGATGCGCCTTCTTGACGTAGAAGAACAGCGGACGCGACACCGGATACTCGCCCTTGGCGATGGTCTCGACCGAAGGCGTGATGCCGCCGACGGTGGCGACCTTCAGCTTGTCGGCGTTGTTTTCGTAGAAGGCCAGGCCAAACACGCCGACGCCGGTCTTGTTCGAGTCGATGCGGGCCAGCGTCTCGGAGTAGTCGCCGTCAATGTCGACAGCCTTGCCGTCCTTGCGCACGGCCTTGCAGGCGGCTTCCGCGGCCTTGTCGTCGAGGCCCGAAGCCTTGCCGGCGTCAACGCCGCCGAGCGTCTTGCAGCCGGCGATCAGCAGCTTTTCTTCGAACACTTCGCGGGTGCCGTGCTTTTCGCCCGGGATGTAGGCAGCGATGTCCCAGTCGGGCAGGTTCGGGTTGACCTGGTTCCACTTGGTGTTCGGATTGTCGACCAGCTTGCCGTCGACAGCGATCTTGGCCGCAAGCGCCTTGTAGACGTCTTCCGGGGTCAGCGCCCAGTCCGGGCCCTTGACGTCGGTCGCGAAGACGATGCCGTCATAGCCGATCTTCACTTCCTGGATGTCCTTGACGCCGGCGTCGACGCAGGACTTGATCTCGTCCTTCTTCATCGGACGCGAGGAGTTGGCGATGTCGATGGTGTTCTCGCCGACGCCCTTGCAGAATTCCTTGATGCCAGCGCCCGAACCGCCCGATTCGACGACGGGGGTCTTGAAGTTGGTGAAGGTCTCGCCGAACTGTTCGGCAACGATCTTTGCATAGGGCAGAACGGTCGAGGAACCGGCAACCTGGATCTGGTCGCGGGCCGAGGCATAGCCTACCGAGGCTGCGATCGCGAAGGCAGCAGCCGACGCAGTGAGAAGAGCTTTTTTCATTGGGGCCTGCTCCTGTTGGAGTATCTCTTATGACGCCTTTCCTCGGCGCCCGGTGAGCCAATAGCCCCCCTCTATTACAGTTGCATGACAGTTTCGTGTCACCCCTGTAACGGTTGCTGTGCATGGCGCTGAAGGGGTCGTTTCCTCGGTCCTTTGCCGGCGCGAGGCAAACAACAGGCAGGCAACGAAAGCAAGCCGCCTACGCAACGGCAGGCCGGTCTTTGCCACTGGAAGCTGTCACATTTCCACAGTCTTCGAGCGTCGGCCCGGCGTGGTTTCCGGATTCGGGTCAGACGGCGCCGCGGCGCTCCTCGTCCTGCCACGACCAGCGCTCGATCTTTTCGAGCAGCGCCCGCGGACTGATCGGCTTGGGCAGGTAGTCGTCCATGCCGGCTTCGAGGCAGCGTTCCTTGTCGCCTTTGAGTGCGTGCGCGGTGACACCGATGATCGGCACGCGCATGCCGGTGCCGCGTTCGAGCTTGCGGATTTCGCTCGTCGCCTCGAGCCCGTTCATCTCGGGCATCGACACGTCCATCAGGATCATCCTGGGACGACGCTCGCCATAGGCGGCAACTGCCCGGCGGCCATTGCCGACAATCTCGAAGCTGAGCTCGGTTTCGGCCAGGATCTGGCTGAACACCATCTGGTTCACTTCGTTGTCCTCGGCAACGAGAATGTCGAGCCCGCCATCGCCGCCCGGCCGCTGGCCGCCGCGGAGGCGCGTTGCTTGCGGCGCAGGGCTGCTGGGAAGCTTAGCCGGCACCTGCGCTTCTACCATCTGCGCCGGCGTGAGGTTGGGCGCCCGCTTGCGCTGGATCGCCGCGACCAGCGCCTCCAGCAGAGCAGACGAGCGCGCCGGCTTGATCAGCTGGGCATCAATTGCGAGATCGCGGTGCCCAGGCCCCGAAAGCGACTGGTCGACCGAGGTCAGCATGACGACGGGCGTGTCCGACAGGGTCGGCGACTGCCGCACGATCCGGGCCATCTCGGCACCGGTCATGCCCGGCATCTGGTAGTCGAGCACGATGCAGTCGACATTGATGCCCATCGCCTGCGCGGCCTGCAGCACCTGCAGTCCCTCGGCGCCGCTCTTGGCGGCACAGGAATCAAAGCCCCACGACAGCATCTGTTCTGTCAGGATTGTGCGGTTGACCGCATTGTCGTCAACGATCAGCACGCGCGCACCGGTGACGTCGATCAGTGCTGCCGGCCGCGTCTCCAGCCGGCCGGCGTTGGGCAGGGTCAAGGAGAACCAGAAGGTCGAACCTGCCCCCTCACCGCTCTCCACGCCAATCTCGCCACCCATCATGTCGACGAGGCGCGAGGTGATGGCGAGGCCGAGGCCGGTGCCTTCGTGCCGCCGCGTCGACGACGCGTCGACCTGGCTGAACTTCTCGAACACCAGCTTGAGCTTGGCCTCGGGGATGCCGATGCCGGTGTCGGTCACCGCGACATGCAGCTTGGTCTGCTCGCCGTCGCTGCGGCCTGTCACGTCGACGAGCACATGGCCGGAATCGGTGAACTTCACCGCGTTGCCGAGCAGATTGGTGATGATCTGCCTGATGCGGCCGACGTCGCCGACATAGAGATGCCGGAGATCGGGCTGCATCCTGACGATCAACTCGAGATCCTTCTCCTTGGCCCGCGTCGACATCAGCGTGGCGACGTCCTCGATCGCCTCCGACAGGTTGAACGGGATCGGGTCGAGCACCAGCTGGCCGGCGTCGATCTTCGAGAAATCGAGGATGTCATTGATGATCGTCAGCAGGGCATTGCCCGATTTGACGATGATGTCGGTGAAGGTCTTCTGCTTGGGGTCGAGATCGGATTTCGCCAGAAGCTCGGCCATGCCGAGCACGCCATTCATCGGCGTGCGGATTTCGTGGCTCATATTGGCAAGGAATTCGGATTTGGCGCGGTCGGCCAGCACCGCCCGGCGCTGCGCTTCCTCGAGTTCGACTTCACGCTGCTTGAGCTCGGTGATGTTGGTTGTCGAGCCGATCAAATAGAGCGAACCGTCGGAGGCCACCATCGCGCTCTTGCGCGCGAACTGGTGGCGCATCGTCCCGTCGGCGCATGTCGCCGTCTCTTCGATCTCAACCGTCGTGCCGCGGCGCATGACCTCGCGGTCGGCCTCCATGAAGGGCTCGCCTTCCGGGCCAAAGATCTCCAGGTCGGTCCTGCCGATCGCTTCCTCTTTGGAATAGCCGGTCAGCTCGCACCAGCCCTGGTTGACATACATCAGCCTGAGATCGTCATGCTTGGCGTAGATCGACACCGGAACGTTGTCGATCAGGCTGCGGAACACCTCGTTCTCCCGCATCGAATCCTGCAACGCGCGTTCGCGCTGCTTGAGTTCGGTGATGTCGACGCGCACGCCGATGAAGGTGCCGTCGGCCAGCCTCTGGTCGAAGATCTGGTACCAGCGCCCATCGGGATTGCGCCGTTCCCGTACCGCCTGGCTGGTGTGGTAGCGCTCGACCATGCCCTCGACCCAGGCATCGGGGTCGGCGTCATACAGCGCATCAAGATCGTCGTCGCTGGTGTCGCGGAAATAGCCCGAGCGCTGCGCTGCCACCATGCTGTCGCGCAGCGTGCGGCCTTCGGTGAGTACGTCATGGAGTGCCGGCAAGGCGCTCTTGAGCTTGCGGTTGGCAAGCACGAAACGGTCGTCGCGGTCGTAGATGATGACGCCCGCCGGCAGCGATTCGAGCACTTCGGCCAGCCGATGGCGGGCCTCGACCGCCTCGACCTCTCGCCGCTTCATCTCGCTGACGTCGTAATAGGAAACCAGCCGCTTGCCGCCGGACAGGGCGGTGACCGAATAGATCATGGTGCAGCCGTCGGCGCGGCGGAACTCACGCGGCGCGACATCGCCGGCCGAAATTTCCGACTGGCGCAATGCGACGTAGCTTTCCCAGTCACCGTCGGCGACGGCGTAGACACCGCTGTAGCGGTTGATGTCCATCAGCGCCCTGAACGGGCAACCCATGGCGACCTGACCGACGGTCAGTTTCCAGATGTCGTAAAAGGCCTGGTTGATGAACTGCACGTTGAGGCCGGCATCGACCAGCACCACGCCCATGTTCATCGAATCGATGGTGCGTTCGAGGTCGGCATAAGGCAGGCTGAGATCGTCCAGGGCCCGCGCATCGCCGGCCTCGTTCGTCAGCCCCCGCTCATTGGCTGGCTCGCCGGTCGGATCGTTGACGTCCGAGCCCAGAATTTTCCGCATCCGTCAGCCCTGCATGCATGGAGCGATGCTGCTCCCCCGCAGACCGCCACGACAAACCTTGCCGCAGAAGCATTAACGACTGACTAACCTTAACATCGCAGCGCCGCACATCAGCAATTGCAAATGTAACTGGAGCGAGAAATCACGAAAAGCCACACCTGACCTGCGCTTACTTTCCGCGACGTCAGCATCGGGCAACCGGGAAATCGCCATGAGCGGTGCCGCGTCGGCCTGAAACCTCCGCGCTAGTCGTCATTGGCTGCATTCAGCTCTTCCGGCCGCATGCCGCCATTGGGATCGACGAGGCCGAGCGACCGCGCCAGGATCAGCCGGCGCGACTTGAGCAAGGGCGAAAGTGCCGCCTGCACATCCGGCATGCGCGGGTTGCGCTCATGCGCGGCAACAGCCGCTTCATCGGCATAAAGTTCGTTGACCATCACCTTGTTGGCGATCGGCGTGCCGTCGCGCTCCACCGGCTTGATGACCTCGAAGCGCAGGCAGCCCGGCTCTTCCTGCAGCGTGGCACGGGCGTGTTCCGAGATCAGGTCGAGGAACTGCTCCTCCGCCCCGTCCACTGTCTCGAATTCGACGATGATGGTCATTTCAGCCAAGAGCTTATGCCTTTCCTGCGATCCCGCGGCGAGCCAGCGGGCAGCGGCGATAGCGTCAGGCTAAGTCATGCAGGCAGCGTTGGGAAGGCCATGTCAGGGGCCTGAGGCGCACCGGCGGGCGAAGGGTTGTGCAGCCCGCCGGGCGTTGCCAAAGACGCGCACTCGATACATTGCGCACATGAATGGTGGGGAGTTGATGGTGAACAAATGATGAAGGCAAATGATCACTGTCGATGTCCTGATGTAAAGCAAGCGCGTCTGAAGGGAACCATTTCCCACCCCGAAGAGTTGCGTTCTGGCACACCGGGCGTGGTCTTTTCCTTTCAGCCACGTCCAGAAAGGGCCTGCCGTCCCCCTCTTGGCGGGCCCTTTCACCTTCATTTGAGCACCTTTTCCTGCAACTCCGTTGCAACCCAGAGTGACTCGACATCACACAGGTTGTAGAGCAGAATTTCCGGCCTGAAATGACCCACGCCTGCATGCAACCTTTGCCTCAAGGAGGCATATTGATGCGATCGCCTGCGGCAGATGCTTCCACATACGTGACGATGCTGAACTCTATCCTCGTTCTATACCCAAGGGCATGAGCGCGGATTTGGTTCTTGATCGCGATCAGCTTTGCTGACCGCGGCAGCAAGCAGGCAAAAACTCAGCAGCAAAGCATAAGACAAAAGAACAAGCACCATATGGGAGAAGACTATGGAGCACGTACTTTTCACCCAGCCTAACTCCCCGATTTATCCCAGGGATCTCGCGCTTCTTCAGCATGTGTTCGACCAGATCTGCCACGAACGCGGCGAAGACCCGAGTTCCGTCTGGGCAAGCGAGATAGCGAGGACGCTCCTCAAGCTTTATCGTAGCGGCGTGCGTGACAAGGATCTGCTGCTGGCAAGCATACCCCGTTTCAGGGCAAGAGCCGCCGCCTGACGAAAAGGCGGTCTGCAACCCCGAATTGCTAGCCCGAAAGCATCAGGCTTTCGGGACCGGGTGAATTGGACGCCAGCCTGTTGGCGCGCTTCACCAGGTTCTGGCGTCGACCTGATGCCGTACGCAGGAGGCGTTCGGGGTTTTCACCCCGATTCAATTTTTCCAAGATTTTTTCCGATCGGCCCTGCCCTGTTGCGGTCCGAAGGCAGAAATCATCCCGCCATTGATCCCGCTACGGCAAGCGGCGACAATGATGTCGACTGATTCTTTCCCGAAAACTGGGAAACAGGTTCGCGGGCAAGGTCACGCTCCAACGAGCGCTCGTTCCTATCCGGGATGGGCTCTGAGGCCCGGGCACATGTCGCGACGCATCGCAATGCTGCTTGCTGCCATCGCCGCCGTCGCCATGGCAACGGCGGCCCATGCTGCCGAGAGCCGTGCTCGCCAATTGCTTGTCGATCCGCATCTGCACGGCGTCGGCATGCTCTATGCGCGCTGGCCGTCCATCGCGGCCGACTACACCACCGCGATGATGCGCTATCGCCTGGCGGCCGAATATGAAGACCTGCCGCCCAGGACCTATCCCTTTGTCATGTTCTCCCGGCCGCCTCTCGGCGGACCCTGGACCTGGACTGCAACCAACGGCTCCCATGCCCGGCGCCTCAAGGACGGCGCCTTGCGCATCAGCCTGACCGACCAGCTCGGCAACTGGTTCGTCGAGATCCTGTGCGCCGACAGCGGCTGGCCGGTGTTTACCTGCAGCGACGGCGTCCAGCGAATCGCCGCCGCACCCGAGCCACACCTGCTTGTCATCGACGGCGTCGAATTCGTGCGCAGCCTGCCAGCCGAGTGAGGTCCAGCCGGACCAGCCGTTCCATGACGAAAAAAGGCCCGGCGCGATGAAGCCGGGCTCTTTTCTAGTCGGGCAGTGCCGGTCAGAACTTGTAGCTGATGCCGGCGCGCACGGTGTGCTCGTTGAGACCGATTTTGATGTCGCCCGGAAACGTCTCCGAACCGAAATCGGCATAACGGTATTCGAGGCGGCCGATCCAGTTGTCGGTGAACGCGTGCTCGATGCCGGCACCCACTGTCCAGCCGAGGAACGTCTTGCTCTCGTCATAGGCCTGCATCTTCACGTAGGTATTGGCGAAGCCAACGCCGCCCGTCGCGAAAAGCAGCGTACGGTCCATCGCATAGCCGGCGCGCAGGCGCGCGCTGCCTTGCCAGTTGGTCCCGGCTTCGACGGGAATGTCCATCGGCGGGAAATCGGGAACGCTGACACGGACGACCAAGTCCCGCTTGGTCCAGGCATGCGAGAGGTCAACCTCGATACCGCCGACGAAACCGCCGCCAAGCTGCCAATTGTAGCCGGCATGGACACCCAGCAGCCCGTTGTCGAAGCCATCGATATCGAAGGGCCGTTCGGCCGTGGCGACATCGACCGTACCATTGAGCCAGGCGTAGCCGCCATGCAGGCCGACATAGCCACCGGTCCAGACAAAACCAGCGGGCGCCTCCGCCGGCGCCGGCTCGTGGGCAACCACATCGGCGGCAAACGCGCTGCCCGCAACGGCAAGCATCAAGGTCGAAGCAAGAAGAACTGTTTTCATGAAAACCCCCTGGAATGAAGGGGCACGGCACGACAACCTTTCGTTGCCCTGAACCTGACTGCCGCACGCCCTTCAGCGCCTGATAAGGGCTGCCTGCGCGTCCGGAAACGACCAAATCTGGTTCTATCTTGCCGCCTGTTGATGTCGCGGCATTTCTACATCGTCGCGCTCGGATCAGCCGGTTGCAGAGTGGTTGTGCCCGACAATGTTCTGGACCGCCCAGCAATAGGCCTCGTCAAGGGCGGCGAATTTCTGCGCCTGCCACAGGAAATAGTCGTCCAGGAACGTCGCCGACAGCCACAACACCCTTTGGTCCGATGCCTCCGACCAGCCCATCAGCCCGCTTGTTTCCGCTTTCTTGAACATTCTGCGCAGGTTCGTGACGGAGATGAAGTATCGCGCGGCGAGTTCCGCCAGGCTGGAGGGACCGACGATCACCTTGCCGTCTTGCGGGATGAAATCTTCGATGCGCGATATGAGCTCGTGCAGGATCATCCCGCCCAGTTCCGACTGCAGGAACGAATTGATGCTTTCGGCCGGATAACGCCACACCGGGTTCTCGATCAGCCGCCGGGCTGCGCGTGGCTGGGCGGCGCGGAAGATCCTGTCGTCGGCGGTGCAGCGGGCGTGCCGCCCGCCATTGTCCAGCTCATCGAGGCAGCTCATATGCCCCATGAACCAGCCGGTCATCGCCTTCCGACTCGCCTCGGTCGTGTCGAGCAGGCGTAGCCGCTTGTCGTGCGGGGTGGGGATCTCGGTCAGAAACTTATAGGTCAGCAATTCCTGCAGAAAGGCTCGTGCCGTGTTGTGGCTGACAGCGCCGATGCTGGTGGCGATGTCGACCAGGCGCGACTGCGAAAGGCCGGAATGAGGGTCGTCCTCCGTGCGCTCGAGCGTAAGCGCATAGAGCGACTGGGTCATCAGCCATTTGCGGTGCGAAGCCTTGAGCCGCGCCAGCCTTGGCGTCTGCTCGTGGATGGCGATCAGATGGAGAGCCAGGCGCCGGTCGATGCGTGGAAAGAGCGGATGCGCAGTCAGCTCCGCTGCGCTCATCGGCTCTGTCGGGCGGCGGGGCGGATTCTGGGCGGGCATGTGCATGAAAGTCGCGATGGCAATTGCATTTTTGGCAATGAGCCCCCTTCAAAGGCGGCTCCAGTTCCGGTCAGTAACTCGGCCAGTTGATATCAAGCAATCCTGAATTGAACCTTGCTGATCCCTACAGGAGAACCGATAGCACAGGATGATTTCGCGGCGGCATGGCACCTCGAGCGTTGTCGGCCGATGCCCTCTCTTGTTAAGAAAAAATGCTATCGATCGACTGCGCACTGAGGCCGCCGATGCAACTCTCCGCCATCGGGCGCGTTCTGGTGGATGGATTTTACACCGAACGTCTGGGTCAAAGATGGAGAGTTTTCGCTGCGCGAGGTCGTCTCGGTGTCGGATGCCGTCGAGTTTCTTGACGGCTGGCCGCAAGACAAGCGCAATCCGTTCTTCTATCTCGCAGAAAACGCCATGCAGGCCGCGATCAACGGCTCGATCCCTGTCGACGAGGCGAGGGAAGCTTTCGAAAGCTTCTGCAACGAGGCCGGAATACTGGCCGCGTCGCCGGATGCGGCTTGAACTCCATTCTTGACGGGAAAGGCTGCCGTCGCCATTTTCCTGGTCTGCCTGTCGCGCCGAAAGCCGGCAGGTTCGCTTGCTCGAAAGACGGTCCATGACCCGGGAGGAAGTGATGACAGCCAAAACCTTTTCCAGCCCGATCTTCGTCAGGGACGCCGATCAGGCCATCCTGCAGATTGCCAGTGTCGCCGATGCGCTCGGCTTCCTCGCAAGGTGGCCCGAACAAAGGCGCGGACCGATCTACAACACGGCGATGCGCGCCTGCCATGCGGCACGCGAGGACCGGCTGTCGGTCGATGGTGCCCGAAATGCCTTCGCCGGCTTTGCCCGTTCCGTCGGCATCCGCGAAACCGAAGCGGTGTCGATCGAGCCATGGATCGCAACGCCGAAACGCGGCCGCATGCCCCTCTAACCCAGGGAACGTTTGCCTGTGGCTTTCCGTTGGAGCGGAAAGGAGCTCTGCCATGGTAAACCGTCGCAGCGAGACAATCCGATTCGGCAGCTGCTATTGCCGTGCCGTCACATTCCGGGTGACCGGAGAGCCTCTGCGTGTCGGGATCTGCCACTGCGCCGATTGCCGCAAGACCAGCGGTTCGGCATTTTCCGCCTATGCCGTCTGGCCGGTTTCGACCCTCGAACAGACGGGCCAGGTCAATACCTATGGCAAGCGAAGCTTCTGCGTCACCTGCGGCAGCCGCGTCACCTTCGTCAGCGACGACGAGGCCGAAGTCATGCTCGGCAGTCTCGACGTGGTGCCCTCCGATCTGACGCCTCAATATGAACTCTGGACTGGCCGACGGGAAAACTGGCTGCATCCTCTGCCCGAGGCGCAGCAGTTCGACCACGACCGTCAGCCGCCGGCCGCTGTTTCCGAAACCGCCCCCGCCGAACGTAGCGCTTTGAGAAAGCAAGCGTAGTCGCGGAAATCAGCGGGTTTGGGACCCGCCCTGATTTCCGAGGGCTTTCAGTGCGTGGTCGCCGTGGCGGTCTTGGCGCTCGGCTTCACGACCGGCTTGCGGCGACGCTTCGGCGCTGCCGGCACGGGATCGAAATCCGACGGCACGCTGGCGATGAACTCTCGACCGATCCTGTATGCTGCATAACCGACGACAAACAGTGCTAGTGTTCGAAGCATGACGGCATTCTCCTTTGTCACCGCAACGCCGACGGGCAGGCAAGGTTCCACATGGCGTTTTCGCAGCGACGTGGCAGCGGCGGTCACACGCTGCGGCCACGCGACATGCCGGCAATGCATGTCGCCACCAAAAGAAAGGCCTGACATCTCGCGGTACGTCAGGCCTTAGGTGGGCATTCCGGCACGGGGCTGTAGTCCGGAAAGCCAGGAGGTCGTCGAAGACCAGGACAGGTCGGTCGTCACTGGCGCGGCGGCTGTCACCGCACAGGGTTTCGCGCGGACCAGTGGCGTCGCGCTGGTCCGCGCGACGGCCAACCGTCTGGAGCCAATAGTTGGCTGCGGAAAACACGGCTGCCTTTGGCAGCGTGGGCAGGTCGGGTGCCTTCGGCCCGCCCGAATAGAAATTGGACGCCGGGTTCTGTTGCATGAAGTCATAGACCACCAAGCCGAGCGGCCGCTTGGGCCGTTCCGCTGCAGGCTGCTGCCATGACACTTCCTCCCGCAGCGCGCTCGGCGCGGCTGTCGGCGCCGCACCAAACTGCCTGCCCGGGTTCTGGGCTTCGCTGACATCCATCCAGTTTCTCGCGGTGAGCAGGTCATGGGCAAGATGATGGAACGACGTGTCGATCGCCTTCCTGGCTTTCTGCGCCTTGATCCGCGTCTGCGCTTCCAGGTCCTCGACCGTGCCGACGACAGCCTGGGCGTTGGGTGTGACCGGTGTCACGAGTTCGGCAAGTTCCTGCCAGAGATCGGTCGCGAGATACCCGCCGAAGGTCGGAAGGTTCTTGCGCTCGTCGGCCGAGTTATTACCTGGGCGCGCCCGACGACCGCATGATCCCGCCGGCAGCGCAGCGCATGACGCCCGAGCGCGCGGGCGCGACCGTCTCCGAAACGGCGGGCAGCCACGCCGTCTCGAAGCCCGAGGCCGTTGCCGCCATCATCGAGTAGGCCGCGACCGCTAAGTGACCAAGGGCAATTGAATGACCGCGACAAACAATGCCCGGAGCGTCGTCGGCGTTTCGGGAATGAGCATGCGAAACGCTCCTGCGCACTGGCCGGACAACTAGAATGGGCCAGCCAGGCGCGATCGCAGGATCTAGAGCGTCAGACCAATGGCCCTGCTTGACAGTCGTTTGACGGCAGCGGCTCGAGTTACAGTATGTGCTTGGAAGAACTGGTACGCCCAAGGGGAATCGAACCCCTGTTCCCGCCGTGAGAGGGCGGTGTCCTGACCGCTAGACGATGGGCGCAGCCGAGATCGGCGATATAGGCTGGCGTTCTTGAAAAAGCAACAGCCCGGCACGCGTTATTTGCACTTGTCCAGGCTGCCGCAGGGGCATCAACGTTTCGGTTCGATCAGATCCCACAGATTGCCGCAGAGATCGGCGAACACGGCGACGGTGCCATAGGCCTCGTGGCGCGGCGCTTCACGGAATTCGACGCCATTGGCCAGCATCGCCGCATGGTCGCGGGCAAAATCGTCGGTCTCCAGAAACAGGAATACGCGACCTCCGGTCTGGTTGCCGATTGCCGCCACTTGGCTCTCGCCATCCGCTTTGGCGAGCAGCAGCCTTGTGCCCTGCCCGCTGCCCGGCTCGACAGTTATCCAGCGCTTGCCGCCGCCGAGGTCGACATCCTCGACAAGGGAAAGCCCGAGCTTGCCGACATACCAGGCGATCGCCTGGTCGTAATCGGCGACGACCACCGAGACGGTGGCGATGCGGCGCCGGGCGGCGAAGCCGCTCACTTGGTGCGGACCTGGAACTGGCCGATCAGGCGCCGTTCTGACATGTCGTAGAGGAAGATGGTCCTGCTGCCGTCGACGAGTTCGGCGTCTATCGAGATGCGGTTGCCCGACAGCGCCTGCGACATGATCTTGGCGCCCACCGGCAGGATGATCTCGCCGCTGATCTGGCCGCCCGCCGGCACCTGGATGTCGCCGCTCGCCACCGGAGCGGCTGCCTCCGGCGTCCGCGATTTGTAGACAACGCCGCCGAGGACGGCCATAAGGGCGATGAACAACAGCCCTATATTGATGATGAAGAAGCGGACCAGTTTCCTGCGGACACGCTCAACCGATGGGTCGAGCGGCTTGTCTTCTTCTTCGATAGCGGGCCGAGACATGGCAAAACTTCCGGAACAATTGTTATGAGCGCATCAGATAGCGAAGCGACAGGCACTTTGATAGTGCTCGAAGCCGACGCCGATGCCGCAGGTGTGCGGCTCGACCAGTGGCTGGCCGGCCGCCTTGCGCCCGATCTGTCGCGCAGCCGCGTCCAGGCGCTGATCAAGCAGGGTGCGGTCAGCATCGGCGGCAAGGTCGTCGAGGAGGCCAAGCGCAAGCTGGCTGCCGGCGACGAAATAGCCATCGACATGCCCGAGGCCGAACCGGCCGAACCCGAGGGCGAAGCGATACCGCTCGACATTCTCTATGAGGACGACGAGCTGATCGTCATCAACAAGCCGGCCGGCCTCGTCGTCCATCCCGGCGCCGGCAACTGGACCGGCACGCTGGTCAATGCGTTGATCCACCATTGCGGCGACAGCCTGTCGGGCATAGGCGGCGTCAAGCGGCCGGGCATCGTCCATCGCCTCGACAAGGAGACCTCGGGCGTCATGGTCGTTGCCAAGACCGACCGCGCCCACAAGTCGCTGTCCGAGGCCTTTGCCGACCATGGCCGCACCGGCGACCTCGAACGCGCCTATGACGCGCTGGTCTGGGGCTTTCCGCAGCGCATGACCGGCACCATCGACGCTCCGCTCGGCCGCCACGCCGACCGTGTCCGCCGCGCCGTGGTGCCCGAACACCGCGACGACGCCCGCCACGCCATCACCCATTTCACCGTGCAGGAGCGGTTCGGCCAGGACCAGGCCGAATTCACCACGGCAAGCCTTGTCGAATGCCGGCTGGAAACCGGGCGCACCCACCAGATTCGCGTTCACATGGCCCATATCGGCCACCCCGTCGTCGGCGATCCCGACTATGGCCAGGCCTTCCGGACCAAGTCGAACCGGCTGCCCGAACCGTTGAAGTCCGCGGTAAAGGCATTTCCACGCCAGGCTTTGCATGCCCGCCTCCTTGCATTTCGCCACCCGGCTTCCCATCTCATCATGCGGTTCGAGGCGCCCTTGCCTCGCGACATGGGGGAATTGGTCGAAGGCTTTCGCAATCTCTGAACCTTCGATCAGAAAACCTGACTCGTATTGTTCACTTAGGCGTGACACTCTGTTTCGCGTTGAACAAATAGTGTCTTTTCTGGTTTTGTTCCTGTATAAGACCCATAGCGCGACAGGCATTCGGCAGCCGCGCCACATGCTCGCCTGGATCAGGGGGCATATCTCGCAAAGAGGGAGGGTGCTTTATGGCCCAGTCACTACCCAGTATCGTTTCCGGCGAGGGCGGCCTCAGCCGCTACCTGGAAGAAATCCGTCGCTTTCCGATGCTCCAGCCGCAGGAAGAGTACATGCTCGCCAAGCGGTACAACGAGCATGAAGACACCACCGCCGCCCACAAGCTGGTCACCAGCCACCTGCGTCTCGTGGCCAAGATCGCCATGGGCTATCGCGGTTATGGCCTGCCCATCGGCGAAGTCATCTCGGAAGGCAATGTCGGCCTGATGCAGGCCGTCAAGAAATTCGAGCCGGAGCGCGGTTTCCGTCTCGCCACCTATGCCATGTGGTGGATCAAGGCCTCGATCCAGGAGTACATCCTGCGCTCGTGGTCGCTGGTCAAGATGGGCACCACCGCCAACCAGAAGCGTCTGTTCTTCAACCTGCGCAAGGTCAAGGGCAAGATTCAGGCGCTCGACGACGGCGACCTGAAGCCCGAGCACATCACCGAGATCGCCACGCGCCTCAATGTCTCCGAGGCCGAGGTGGTGTCGATGAACCGCCGCCTGTCGGGCGACGCTTCGCTGAATGCACCCATCCGCGCCAGCGAAGGCGAGTCGGGCGAGTGGCAGGACTGGCTTGTCGACGACCATGACAGCCAGGAAACCATGCTCATCGAGCAGGACGAGCTCGACAACCGCCGCGGCATGCTGGCGAGCGCCATGTCGGTGCTCAACGACCGCGAAAAGCGCATCTTCGAGGCGCGTCGCCTTGCCGACGAGCCACTGACGCTGGAAGAGCTTTCGGCCGAATTCGACATCAGCCGCGAGCGCGTCCGCCAGATCGAGGTCCGCGCCTTCGAAAAGGTCCAGGACGCGGTCAAGGCCGCTGCCAAGAAGCAGGCCCAGGCGCTGCGCACCATCGACGCCTGACAATCGGCCTCAGCTTGAAACAAAAAACGCGCCGGCATGCCGGCGCGTTCTTCTTTCGGTCTCCATCTTCCCCCGAAGGTGGAAGCCCGTCCCAGAACTTTCCCCGCGCTCAGGCCTTTTTCGTCAGGCTCAGCGCCAGCTGCTCCATGCGCTCGGCCAGCGAGCCCAGCGCGCCGGTCAGCGCCGCATCGTTCTTATCGGCCTTGGTCAAGGCATCGTCGCGCGTCTTGCGCAGCGTCAGCACTTCGGTTTCCATGCCCTTGACGCGCTTCTGCAGCTCGGACAACTCGTCCATCACCATGATGCCGGCCATCACGGTCAGTCGCTGGTCGCCGATCTCGCCGAACGAATCCTTGAGATGCAGCACGTAGCGGTCGAAACGGTTGGCAAGGTCGATGAGGTGCTCTTCCTGTCCCTCGTCGCAGGCCATGCGGTATTGCTTGCCATCGATGGTAACGGTGACTTGCGCCATCTCCACCCTACCTGTCCAGCACGGCGCGGATCGTCTCCATCGCCGTCACGAGCCGCCGCGAGACTTCCTTGTTGGCTTCTTCCAGCCGTTCGGCCCGGGCTTCGGAATTGTCGAGTTCCTGCGCCAGCCGCGCCCGGTCGGCATTCATGCGCTGGACCTCGGCTTCGGCTTCGCCGTAGTCCTGATCGTGCTCGAGCCGCGCGGCGACCGCACCCTCGAGCGTATCGATCGCCCTGCCTAGCCGGCCAATGACTTCCCTGAGTGTCGTATCCCCGGTCATGGCTCTCGTAGACCCCCGCCCATCACCGAATCGCGCACGTTTCAGAACGCGTTATCAAGGAAACATTAGGCACCGGTTGAAGGAGGCGTCAACAAAGCTGTTTTGTCTTTCCCCCACTAAGCGTGTCCAAGCCGACACAGCGAAGCGGCCGGGGCGTGACTTCGCGCCGCAACGAGGGCGCGAAAACGCACCGATTTGTTGACTCAAGCCCTGTGCCTGCTATGTGTCCCCCCACCTTTCTGGGGCCGTCGGCGGCCCCTTTTCTCGGCTATGGGAGGGACGATGTCCTCGCGCGAAAAACACGACCGGATGGCCAATGCGATCCGCTTTCTGTCCATGGATGCGGTCGAGAAGGCCAACTCCGGCCATCCCGGCCTGCCAATGGGCGCCGCCGACATCGCGACCGTGCTCTACACCCGCTTCCTCAAGCATGATCCGGCAAACCCGCACTGGCACGACCGCGACCGCTTCGTGCTGTCGGCCGGCCATGGCTCGATGCTGCTCTACTCGGTGCTCTACCTCTCGGGCTACGAGGACATCAGCCTCGACGAGATCAAGAATTTCCGCCAGCTCGGCTCCAAGACCGCCGGCCACCCTGAATACGGCCACGCCGCCGGTATCGAGACGACCACCGGTCCGCTCGGCCAGGGTCTCGCCAACGCCGTCGGCATGGCGCTCGCCGAACGCATCATGAATGCCCAGTTCGGCGACAAGCTCGTCGACCACTACACCTACGTGCTCGCCGGCGACGGCTGCCTGATGGAAGGCATCTCGCAGGAGGCGCTGTCGCTTGCCGGTCACCTCAAGCTCAACAAGCTGATCGTCTTCTGGGACGACAACAACATTTCGATCGACGGCCCGATCTCGATGTCGGATTCGACCGATCAGTTGGCGCGCTTCGCCGCCTCGGGCTGGAACACGCTGGCCATTGACGGCCATGATCCGGAAGCCATTGCCGGTGCAATCGAGGCCGCCAAGCGTTCCGACCGCCCGACCCTGATTGCCGCCAAGACCACCATCGGCTTCGGCTCGCCCGCCAAGGCCGGCACCAACAAGGTCCACGGTTCGCCGCTGGGTGCCGCCGAAATCGAGGCGACCCGCAAGGCGCTGGGCTGGGAGTACCCCGCCTTCGAGATCCCCTCCGACATCCTCGACGCATGGCGTCTCGCCGGCCTCAACTCGGCCAAGAAGCGCGTCGACTGGGAAAAGCGCCTCGCCGAGGCCGGCACGGAAGTCCGTGGCGAGTTCGAGCGCCGCATGCGCGGCGACCTGCCCGCCAGCTTCGACGCCGCCATCGCCGAGTACAAGAAGAAGCTCGCCGCCGACAAGCCGAAGGTCGCCACCCGCAAGTCGTCGGAAATGGCGCTCGAGGTGATCAACGGCGTCGTGCCCGAAACCATCGGCGGCTCGGCCGACCTGACCGGCTCCAACAACACCAAGACCAGCCAGACTAAGAACATCACGGCCGAGGACTACGGCCAGCGCTTCGTCCACTACGGCATCCGCGAGCTCGGCATGTGCGCGGCGATGAACGGCATGGCGCTGCATGGCGGCGTCATCCCCTACTCCGGCACCTTCCTGTGCTTCTCCGACTATGCCCGCCCGGCCATGCGCCTGGCGTCGCTGATGGGCATCCGCGTCGGCTTCGTCATGACCCACGATTCGATCGGTCTCGGCGAAGACGGCCCGACCCACCAGCCGGTCGAGCATCTGGCGGCCCTGCGCGCCATCCCCAACCACATCGTCTTCCGTCCGGCCGATGCCACGGAAGCTGCCGAGTGCTGGCAGCTGACGCTGGAGAATCGCAAGACCCCTTCGACGCTGGCGCTGACCCGCCAGAACCTGCCGGCGGTACGCACCGAATATGTCGAGGAAAACCTCTGCGGCTACGGCGCCTATGAACTCGCCACTGCCGACGGCGATGCCGAAGTCACCATCTTCGCCACCGGCTCCGAGGTCGAGATCGCGCTCGACGCCCGCAAGCTGCTGCAGGCCGCCGGCCACCCGACCCGCGTCGTCTCGGTCCCCGCCTTCGAGTTGTTCGAACAGCAGAGCCCGGAATATCGCAAGGCGATGATCGGCAATGCCAAGGTCAAGGTCGCCATCGAGGCTGGCATCCGCCAGGGCTGGGACAGCTTCATCGGTTCCGACGGCGTCTTCATCGGCATGCACGGCTTCGGCGCCAGCGCCCCGATCGAAGAGCTCTACAAGCATTTCGGCATCACCGCCGAGGCTGCCGCAAAGGCCGCCACGGCTCGGCTTCAGGCATAAGACGTCCCCCAGGAGAACCAACATGACCGTTAGAGTTGCCATCAATGGTTTCGGCCGCATCGGCCGCAACATCGTGCGTGCCATCTATGAGTCGGGCCGCAAGGACATCGACGTCGTCGCCGTCAACGATCTCGGCCCGGTCGAGACCAACGCCCACCTGCTGCGCTACGACAGCGTGCATGGCCGCTTCCCGCACGAAGTGAAGGTCGAGGGCGACCAGATCAACATCGGCACCGACAAGTTCAAGGTCACCGCGATCAAGGACCCGTCGCAGCTGCCGTGGAAGGAACTCGGCGTCGACATCGCGCTCGAATGCACCGGCATCTTCACCTCGAAGGACAAGGCTTCGGCGCACCTCGCCGCCGGCGCCAAGCGTGTCATCGTCTCGGCACCCGCCGACGGCGCCGACCTGACCGTGGTCTACGGCGTCAACCACGACAAGATCACCAAGGACCACATCGTCATCTCGAATGCGTCCTGCACCACCAACTGCCTGGCTCCCGTCGCCATGGTCCTCAACAATGCCTTCGGCATCGAAAAGGGCTTCATGACCACGATCCATGCCTACACTGGTGACCAGCCGACGCTCGACACCATGCACAAGGATCTCTACCGCGCCCGCGCCGCGGCGATGTCGATGATCCCGACCTCGACCGGTGCCGCCAAGGCCGTCGGCCTGGTGCTGCCGGAACTCAAGGGCAAGCTCGACGGCGTCTCGATCCGCGTGCCGACCCCGAACGTCTCCTGCATCGACTTCAAGTTCCTGGCCAAGAAGAACGTCACGGTCGAAGAGGTCAACGCGGTGCTCGTCGCTGCCGCCAACGGCCCGCTCAAGGGCGTCCTCGCCTTCACCGACGAGCCACTGGTCTCCATCGACATGAACCACAACCCGGCCTCGTCGACCTTCGCGCTCGACCAGACCAAGGTCATCGAGGGCAACCTCGTGCGCGTCATGTCCTGGTACGACAACGAGTGGGGCTTCTCCAACCGCATGGCTGACACGGCCGTCGTGATGGGCCGCACCATCGGCTGATTGCCGCGCCCGCCTCGGGCGACTACAGCGCCGCGCGTCCGCCAAGACGCGCAAAGGACGCTGTAGCACTTAACGGCTGCATGATCCTTTCCGAAATCGACTTTCGATTTCGGGGTCATGCACTAACCTATTGGCAACGCCCGGCTTCGGCCGGGCGTTTTCATTTCTACCGCAATGCAAAAATGTTTGGTCCAAGCCGGCAAAAATCCATTCTTGCTTGGACATGGCCTTTTCTTCGCCGCACTCTCAACCGACGCAGCTAACAGGTGGTTCGCAGACGGGTCGGGGATGGAACAGGCGGTATATCTCATCACGCTGGTAGGCACCGCGCTGGTCGTGGCGGCGGCGTTTTCGAGCCTGATCGCCTTCCGCTTCGGCGCCCCGCTGCTGTTGCTGTTCCTCGGCATCGGCCTTGCCAGCGGCGTCGACGGCCTCGGCATCGTCTTCGACAATGCCCACATCGCCTATTTCGTCGGCGCCATAGCACTTGCCGTCATCCTGTTTGACTCAGGCTTCGGCACGCCCGTCGGCGTGTTGCGCCAGGCCGGCATGCCGGCTCTTACGCTCGCCACCATCGGCGTCGGCATCACCACCGTCGTCTTCGGCATCGCCGCCTATTATCTCACCGGCTTTACCTGGCTCGAATCCTTCCTGCTCGGGGCCGCCGTTGCCTCGACCGACGCTGCCGCCGTGTTCTTCCTGCTGCGCGCCGGCAACATCAACCTGCGCGAGCGCGTCCGCTCGACCCTCGAAATCGAGTCCGGCACCAACGACCCGATCGCCATCTTCCTGACCATCACCCTTGTCGAGATCATCGCGCTCGGGGCCAAGCCCGACACCGACCTTTTGCTTGTCGATCTCGTCGTCGGCTTCTTCGTCCAGATGATCCTCGGTGCTGCCATCGGCCTGCTCGGCGGCTTCCTCATCGTCAAGCTGGTCGAACGGCTCAACCTCGACCGTGGCCTGTTGCCGATCTTCGTGCTGACGCTGTCGCTGCTGGTCTTCGCCGCAGCCGGTGCTGTCGGCGGCTCGGGCTTCCTCGCCGTCTATCTCGCCGGCCTCGTCGCCGGCAATTCCGACATCCGCGCCGTATCCACGCTCAAGCGCTTCCAGGACGGCATGTCCTGGCTCGCCCAGATCATCATGTTCCTGGTGCTTGGCCTGTTCGCCACGCCGTCGCAGTTCCCTGAAATCCTGGTCGCAGCACTGGTGCTGGGCCTGTTCCTGATGTTCGTCGCACGCCCCGTGGCGGTCTGGCTCTGCCTCATCCCGTTCAACATCCCGCGCCAGGAAACGGCCTTCATTTCCTGGGTCGGCCTGCGCGGCGCCGTCTCCATCCTGCTCGCCATCACCCCCGTGCTCGGCGGACTGGAGAACGGCAGGGATATCTTCAACATCGCCTTCATCATCGTGCTGACGTCGCTCGTCATCCAGGGCTGGACGGTCGGCCCGCTCGCCCGCCGCCTCGGCCTCATCGTGCCGCAGCGCTTCGGCCCGCTCGACAAGGTCGAGCTCGAACTGCCCGGCTCCGCTCACCACGAGCTGCTCGCCTATCGCGTCGTACCGGGCTCGCCGGTCGCCAAGGGGCAGCGAATCCCGCGCTGGGCGCGGCCCTCGCTGGTCGTGCGCGACGGCCGCTCGATGCGCTTCCAGGACATGGGCCGCCTGCAGGCAGGAGACAACGTCTACATCTTCGTGCCCGACCGCTACCCGCGCCTGCTCGACCGGCTCTTCGCCAGCCGTGCCGAGGTCGATGCCGAGGACGAAGATTTCTTCGGCGCCTTCACCGTCGACCAGACCCATCTCGCCGGCGAGCTGGAAGCCGCCTACGGCGCGACCGTCAAGGAAGAAGAGCGCAAGCTCACCATCGCCGAGCTGATCAAGCTGCGCCTGCGCGGCCATGTCGAATATGCCGACCGCGTCTCGCTCGGCCTGATCGACCTGATCGTCCGCGACGTCGACGAAAAGGGCCGCATCGTCTCTGTCGGCCTGTCGATCGAGCCCGCCCCGCCCCCGCCGCCGGTTCCGGTGTTCCTCAGCGGCGGCGAGATCAGCGACCGCATCAGGCGCTTCTTCGCCAAGCGGCCGGAGAAGCAGGCCAAGACGGAAGCGTCGACGACCTCCGAGGGGTTATCCGAGGACGCGTGAGGCGCAACCCTCCGCTTGTGGGGTACACGTCGCGCGACACCCCAAAACACTCCTACAGCCCTCCCCACAAGGAGTAGGGAGGGCATCGACGTCGCGCCTATCAAGCACTCAGCCTCTCTGCTTGCAGCCCGTCTGCGACAGGGGCCGCGCCCTGGAAGGATCGCCTGACAGCAACCGCCCGTCCTCAACCTCACCCGTTGTAGACCACCGCAAGCTTGTTCCCGGCGGGATCACGCACATAGGCGGAATACCAGTCCGGCCCGTAGTGCGGACGCGGGTTCGGCCCGCCTTCATCGGTTCCGCCATGCTGCATCGCCGCCGCGTGGAACGCATCCACCTCTGCGGTGGACTTGACCATGAAGCCGACCATCGAGCCGTTGCCACCGCTGGCGAGCTCACCATCGAACGGCTTGCAGACCCAAAGCACGAAGCCATCGCCCTTGCCGCCCTCCGAATAGGCGCGCCAACCCGGAAACTCCGTGTGCTTGCTCCAGCCGATCGTAGCCAAGGTCGCGTCATAAAAGGCGTTCGACTTGGCATTGTCGATCGCACCAACAGTGGCATAAGCACTCATCGTCATTATCCTCCAGCATTCCGCAGAAACGTATCAGCAGGACTAGAACATATCAAGAACATCTAAGGCCGGACGGTGCGCGGATTCGGCATCCCGCAGATTGCCAGCAGACTGCGCGGCAAGCAGCGCCGTCTTCACCCGGCCACAATCTCCGCAAGCCGCGCCAGCCGCTCCGCCCGCGTGCCCCGCAGTTCGAGGATTTTGGGGCGCCCTTCGAGAAGCCCGAGCTTGTCGTCGCGGATGATCGCCTTCAGCCGCGTATCCACCTTGCTGCGCAGCCGTGGAAGCTCGATCGTCACGTCGGTCTCGTCCGGCCGCGACAGCGGCAGGAAGACGACGAGGCCGAGCGACGCGAGTGCCTTTTCGATCCTGCCGAGCAGCTTGCCGCTCGGCACCCACTCGAAGCCCTCCCGGACTGCGACCACTTCCAGATAGGCGACGAAATCGAGCGGGCAGCGGTCGTAGACGATGTCGGGCGAAGCAACTGACGCCAGGATCATCGCGCAGCGCTGCTCCAGCTGCTCCTCGAGATCAGCCGATGTGGCACCGTCGGCGAATGGCGTGCCTTCATGCTGCGCCAGCGCCCAATAGGGCTCCTGCTCGTGCTCATAGGCTGGATGTGCGGCGACAAGGTCGTCGATGAGGGTCGTCTTGCCGCTGCCGTGCGTGCCGGTGACCGCGATGCGCATGCTCTCCCCTCGTTTCTCCGGCGATAGCCGCTCACGACCGCAACAGGAAGGGCCGTGAGCATCAAAATTTCACCCACTCCGCCGCGCAAACCTTGCATCCGCGCCCGCGATTTGTATGGTCCGCGCAATCTCTCCATAGGAAAGGGAACCTTATGGCCGCCTTCAAGACTCTCGACACCATCGGCAACGTCAGCGGCAAGCGGGTTCTCGTCCGCGTCGACCTCAACGTGCCGGTCGCCGACGGCAAGGTGACGGATGCCACTCGCATCGAGCGTGTCGCACCCACCATCACCGAGCTTGCCGGCAAGGGTGCCAAGGTCATCCTGCTCGCCCATTTCGGCCGCCCGAAGGACGGCCCCGATCCGGCCCTGTCGCTGGCGCCCATCGCGACCGCCACATCGCAGGTCATCGGGCGCCCGGTCGGCTTTGCCGCCGACTGCATCGGCAAACAGGCCGCCGCCGCCGTCGGCGCCATGAACGACGGCGACATCCTGCTTCTCGAAAACACCCGTTTCTACAAGGCCGAGGAAAAGAACGACCCTGTTTTCGTCGAGCAGCTCGCCGCCAATGGCGACATCTTCGTCAACGATGCCTTCTCTGCCGCCCACCGCGCGCATGCCTCGACCGAAGGCCTCGCCCACAAGCTGCCCGCTTTTGCCGGCCGCACCATGCAGGCTGAGCTCGAGGCACTGGAAAAAGGCCTCGGCAACCCGGTCAAGCCGGTCGTCGCCATCGTCGGCGGCGCCAAGGTCTCGACCAAGATCGACCTCTTGATGAACCTGGTTAAGAAAGTCGACGCACTCGTCATCGGCGGCGGCATGGCCAACACCTTCCTCGCCGCGCGCGGCACCGATGTCGGCAAGTCGCTGTGCGAGCATGACCTCGCCCCTACCGCCAAGCAGATCATGATCGAGGCTGCCCAGTCCGGCTGCGCAATCATCCTGCCGTCGGACGGCGTCATCGCCCGCGAGTTCAAGGCGGGTGCCGCCAACGAGGTCGTCGCCATCGAGGCAGTGCCTGCCGATGCCATGATCCTCGACGTCGGTCCCAAGACCGTCGCTTCAGTCAACGACTGGATCGACCGCGCCTCGACGCTGGTCTGGAACGGCCCGCTCGGCGCCTTCGAGATCGAGCCTTTCGACAAGGCGACTGTCTCCGCCGCCCAGCACGCGGCCGCCCGCACCAAGGCCGGCAAGCTGGTCTCCGTCGCCGGTGGCGGCGACACGGTGGCAGCGCTCAACCATGCCGGCGTGGCCGACGATTTCACCTATGTCTCCACCGCCGGCGGCGCCTTCCTCGAATGGATGGAAGGCAAGGAACTGCCCGGCGTCGAAGTGCTCAAGGCCTGACTGCAACAAACATCCTCCCTCGCCCAGCGAGGGAGGCTTCCGTTCCGACATTCCCCCTCGATGAGCGCCAGGCGCCCCTCTCCGCCTCGCTGCGCTCGGCACCTCTCCCCAGAGGGGCGAGGAAGCCAGTCCTGAACCGACAGCTCCCTAGCATTCTCGGTGGAAGCATCCGCGGTTCGGTTGACACACCAGCGGCCAGGCTGAGCTACCCGCAAGCTCAGCTAAGACGCGGATTGGGCGCGAAGCTTCTCCAGCTTGGGTTCCTCGCCCCTCTGGGGAGAGGTGGCTCGCCCGCAGGGCGAGACGGAGAGGGGTCCACACCGTCTGCGCCCGTCCCGTCTAGCTTCCCAGCCCAAGCCTGAACCCACCTATGCCGGCTTGGCATACTGCTCGGCGCTCATCACCTCGATGCAGGTGAAACGTTCGTTGCCTTCGACCCAGGCGTCGTGCCCAGGCGGAATGGTGTAGGAGGTGCCCTTGGTCAGCGTCTTCTGCGTCCCGTCATTCAGCCTCACCGTCAGCGCGCCCGAAACGACATAGCCGACATGCGAGACCTGGCAGCTGTCGGTCTTCACCACCGGCTTCACGCATTCCGACCAGCGCCAGCCCGGCTCCATATTGAGCCGGCCGAGGGTGAAGCCTGTCAGCCGCACCACTTCGACACGGGTCTTGTCCGGCGAGCGGATCTCGTCCGGCTCATTGTGGGACTTGAACTCGAATTTCGAGACATTCATTGCGCCATCAGCCATGGCAGCCTCCCATCATCGTCATGCGCACAGGCGCATACGGTAAGCCAATATTTTAGCATCCACTGATATAATAGATAGACAGACGCCGGCACGGTCGGCCGAGATGACCCGAACACTGTATGGTCAGACCGAGTCGAATTGACCGGTTCCGACACCTCGCATCGTGTACTTTTTGCTATTCGTCTAGTCATAAGTTCAAATCTGTAACAACCGGTCGTAAATCTTGCCCGCGAGCTAAAACGATTGAAATAATTTCAATCGGTTATAGGCTTGTTGCCGGCATTCCGTTCAGGAAAACCATCTGCTATGCGCGCCGCATCTGACCAGGAGGTAATTGTATGAGCGAACGTCTCGAAGACATCGCCGTCGCCATGGTGGCGAACGGCAAGGGCATTCTGGCTGCGGACGAAAGCTCCGGCACCATCAAGAAGCGTTTCGACGTCATCGGCGTCGAGTCGACGGCCGACAGCCGCCGCGACTATCGCGAGATGATGTTCCGCACCAAGGAGGCGATGACCAAGTACATCTCCGGCGTCATCCTCTACGACGAGACAATTCGCCAGTCCGCCGCCGACGGCACGCCGCTGGTCGATCTCATCAAGGCATCGGGCGCCATTCCCGGCATCAAGGTCGACGCCGGCGCCAAGGCCATCGTCAATTTCCCCGGCGACACCATCACCGAAGGCCTCGACGGCCTGCGTGAGCGCATGGCCGAGTACTACAAGCTCGGTGCCCGCTTCGCCAAATGGCGCGCCGTAATCGACATCGACACCGGCAAGAACGTGCCGTCGGCCTACTCGCTCTCGGCCAACACCCAGGCACTCGCCCGCTACGCTGCACTCTGCCAGGAAGCCGGCATCGTGCCGATCGTCGAGCCGGAAGTGCTGATGGACGGCGCACATGACATCGACACTTGCTACGACGTCACCAAGGCAACACTGGTCAAGCTTTATGACGAGCTCTACGCCGCCCGCGTCGTGCTCGAAGGCACGATCCTGAAGCCAAACATGGTCATCTCCGGCAAGAAGGCCGCCAGGCAGGCCAGCGCCGAGGAAATCGCAGAAAAGACCATCAAGCTGTTCCGCGAGACGGTTCCGGCTGCGGTCCCGGGCATCGCCTTCCTCTCGGGCGGCCAGTCCGACGAGGAGGCTACCGCCAACCTCAACGCCATCAACGCCATCGGTCCGCACCCGTGGAAGCTGACCTTCTCCTACGGCCGCGCGCTGCAGGCAGCGCCGCAGAAGGCATGGTCGGGCAAGGCCGAAAACCTCGCCGCCGGTCAGGCAGCCTTCACCCACCGCGCCCACATGAACCACCTGGCCGCCCTCGGCCAGTGGAAGTCCGCGCTGGAAAAGGCCGCGTAAGCCAGGCCATCAGGCAGAAATGCGAAAGCCCCGGAGCGATGAACTGACCCCCGAAAGTTGGACACAACCTTCGGGGGTTTTGCATGTCCAAACACAGTGCGCGTTTCAAGCGCTCGGTTGTCGATAGCTATTTGTGCGGGGATGAAAGCTACGCGAGTGCGGCGTCGAAGCGTGGAGTTGACGCGGCGACTGTCCGCAAGTGGGTGGCTTTTTACCAGGCGCATGGCTGGGCGGGACTGTCGGGCAAATACGATCATTACGACGCGACGTTCAAGCTGTCAGTGCTCGAGCGGATGTGGCGAGAAGGTCTGTCGTATCGCCAGACGGCGGCGTTGTTCAATATCCGCAATGCCAGTTGCCTGGCGGGCTGGGAGAAGCGCTATCATGCGGGTGGGATAGAGGCACTCGGCCCACGTCCCGGAGGACGCCCCATGTCGAAGCCGCCGGCCCCCGCAGTGCCTGTTGCACCCAGTGACGAAGCCAAAAGCCGGGAAGAACTGCTGGCCGAGCTGAAGCAACTGCGGATGGAGAACGCCTACCTAAAAAAACTGGAGGCCTTAACGCAGGGACACGCGCCCAAAAAGCACAAGCCGTCCAGGCGTTAAGGCCGTTGCATCCGCTTGAGGGCCTGCTCGATCTGGCGAAGCTGCCGCGCAGCACGTTCTATTACAGGCAAAAGGCAGCCTCGCGCCCGGACCGCCATGTGGCGCTGAAGGAGGCGATCAAGGCCATCTTCGACAGCCACAAGGGCCGCTACGGCTATCGCCGGGTGACTGCGCAACTGCGTCAGTCGGGTCAAGGCGTAAACCACAAGACCGTCCAGAGCCTGATGGCCGGGATGGGTTTGAAGTCGCTGGTCAGGCCGAAGAAGTATCGTTCCTACAGGGGCGAGGTTGGGCGGACCGCTCCCGATCTGTTGCAGCGCAAGTTCAGCGCCGACCGCGCCAACTGCAAATGGGTGACCGACGTGACGGAGTTCAGCGTGGCCGGCGACAAGCTCTACCTGTCTCCCATCATGGACCTCTACAATGGCGAGATCGTCGCCTTCGAGACGGCGCGCCGCTCGCGCTTCAAACTGGTGGACAATATGCTGACAAAAGCCTTCGCCCGGCTCAATGAGGACGAACGGCCGACCCTGCATTCCGATCAGGGATGGCAGTACCAGATGTCGGCATTCCAGCGCAGGCTGGAAACCAGAGGCCTTGCACAAAGCATGTCACGCAAAGGCAATTGCCTCGACAACGCACCGATGGAGAGCTTCTTCGCCACGCTCAAGTCCGAGCTCTTCCACCCGGAAAGGTTCGAAACTGTCCAAAGCCTCGATAAGGCCATCGAGCGCTACATCGACTATTACAACCACCGCCGCATCAAACTGAAACTGAAAGGGCTGGCCCCTGTGCAATACAGGACCCAGCCCTTAAATCTACCAGCTCAATGAACCGTCCAACTTTACGGGGTCAGTTCATGATCCGGGGCTTTTTTTGTTTATGCCGGCAAGAATGCGCCGCGAACGTCAATGTCGCACAATTGCAGGCGCCTCCTTGATCGCCTGGATTTTCTCCATGCCCGGAGACCCCAAATTCACGGCCCAAGCATTTTTTGTCATGCTTGTTGTTGGCGCTTGCGTCTGGATGGTTGGAACATTGTTCGGAGCGGTCGGTTGGTTTCTTGGAGCAGGCATCGGTCTGGCGGCATTTTTTGCCGTCATCTTCACAATTGCTGACCAAGAGGATCGCCGCCGCGACAAGGGAAACCGTGCTGCTGGCGCGCTGTCCTCAAACCAGCAGGCGCCACCGAAACAGTAGCTCGGGCACACCCCACCAGCTCCCATCAATCCTGATACGTATACGACGCGCACATATCCGCGCTGCTTTCCGGCGGTTCGTCGCCGGTGAACACAGCAACGGTCGTCAGGCCCTCGCCGCCGGACCAACTCGCCAGGTAAGTCACGTCGCCGGCGCCGCACAGCCTATTGCCGTTTTCCAGCTCGGGATCCGAGGGGTCCTCGACGCTGTAGACCGAGGCGTTCACCCGTTCGCCGTCGACAGTAAAATGGTCGCCCAGCAAGGCGGCGAACTTCAGCGATCGGCCATTGGCGAAGGTGATGGAGAAATCGTCCATCGAGATGTCGCCGGTGATGCTCTCTGCGGTGGTGCTGAAGGCCCGGAAGCGGTCGCCTTCGGCCGATGCCGGCGCGGCACTGGCAATCAACAGGCCTAGAACAGCAGGCAGTATCCGTTTGCTTGTCATTGTTCGCCCTCTTCCGGCACGATGCATGCCGAGCCCGCCTCCTCTCTCATGCCAGCTCCAGCCTCACAAGTGCCAGTCTGTTCTCAACCAAATGTGGAGGCGCTGCGCCGCATGCTGGCCACGCTTCAACCACCAGGCGTTATGCGGCTCGCTTCCCCCAGCACTTTCGCGTATGAGAGCGACCATGGAAAACATCAGGTTCGAAACGCCCATCACCGTAAAGGGCGACCCCGCCGGTACGCCCCTGCTGCTTCGCAGCGCCAAGGAAGCCTCAGCCTTCCTGCTCAACAGCTGGTCTGGCAAGAAAAGCCCGAAGCATCGGGCCGCCCTTCAGGCATGCTCCGACGCTATTTCGGGCGAAAAGCCGGCCATGGCGGCGCGGCGGGCTTTTGTCGCCGCGGCGCGCGAAGCCAGCATCTTTATCAACGACAAGGACTGACCGGCGCACCGGCCAAGGCCGGATACGCAGGTTCGTGTTTCACATGCGCCCGGTCGGGCGCATTAAGCACCTTACTCTTCGGTTTCGCTTTCGGGCTCCGACTGGAGCTCCGAGCCGGCCTTGCCGCGCAGCCGGGCTTCGGCCTTGGCGGCCAACTTGTCGGCCTTCTTCGCTGCCTTGGCGCGGTCGCGGTCGCGACGGTCCTGATTGTAGTTCGTTGGCCTGGGCATGTTCTGTCCTCTTCTTCTCGTTCATGCCTGCCTAGGGCGATACGCCAGCGAATACAACCCGGCCATGTCGGTTTGTGGCCGACAAGAGGGCCGGAATCGGCTGTATCTCAGCCGCCGATGGCGGCGAAGAAATTGTCGTTGATGCGGCTCGCCGTCTTGCGGAATACCGGCAGGTGCGGCGCCACCGTCTCAGCCAGGCGTGCAGCTTCCTCGGCCCCCAGCGCCTGCTCCAGGCTCGCGGCATATTCCGGAATTTCCGACCAGTCGCCGACGGTGCGGTCGGTGATTTCCATATGATACTGGAAGCCGTAGGCCCTTTCGCCGACACGCAGCGCCTGGATCCGACAGGCAAGGTTGGCGGCGAGACATTCGCCACCCTCCGGCAACACAGACACCTCCGCGCCATGCCATTGCAGCGTCTCAATGTCAGGGCCGATGCCCGCAAACAGTCGGTCGGTGCGACCGGCTTGCGTCAGCTCGACGGTTGCCAGCCCAACCTCCGGCGCCTTCATCAGCCCGACCTTGCCGCCAAGCGCGTCAGCCAGAAGCTGGTGACCGAGGCAAATGCCGAGATAGGGCCGCTTGAGCTCGCGCACCCAGCGCCGGATCGCTGCCTTCTCCGGCTTCAGCCACGGATGCGCCTCCTCCTGCCAGACGTCCATCGGTCCGCCCATGACGGCCAGCATGTCGAAGTTTTCGAGGTCGGGAACCCCCTCGCCCTCATCCAGCTCCACGACATGCTCGCTATGTCCAGCCTCGCGCCAGAACGCGGCGAAGATGCCGCTATGCTCGACCCTGAGATGCTGGAAAACAAGGATCTTCATTCTGCCCCCGCGGCTGCCTCACGCCGCGCCATCTGAAAACAATTGAAGCAGCGCGGCATGTGGCACGACGGCAAAAGGGTTGAGGCAGAGCTCACCTTTGGTCGTTATAGGGCTCCTTCATCTGGCCAACCATGCGGGCCAGCGCCGAAAACGACGGCATATCCGTTTCCGGCTGGCACTGGTTGGCCAGTTGCAGCAGGCGGATCGGAAAATTGACGGCGTCGCGATTTGCCGGCGACAACTCTCCGGAGCGCTCTGCCGCTGTCTCGCCGGCTTCGGCCTTGCGTAGCGCGATGTCGATCTCCTCGCTGGAAACCACGCCCTTGCGAACCAGCACGTTGTTGATCGTGGCGATGGCCATCAGCAGGCCCTCGAGCTGCAGGTTAGCGACGTTCACGTGGCTCACTCCTCTCCTGACCCGGTGGGCGGCTTTGATTTCGGCGGGTTCCGGCCGTCCGAGACCTTCTCCGGCGCCTCAACGACCCGTTCCGTGTTGCCATATTCGTCCGCTGGCTTCCTGTTCCTCGCTGCGTGCCGAAAAACCGCGCCACCAGGATCGGATCGGGGCCAAACCCGCGGCGCGCGTGCACCCGTTTCGCGGCCATTCTGGTTTCCGAACGTGATTGGCCGCCCTCTCCATCGTTCCAGGGATGCCCTGATCAGGGAGCCTGCGGCGTCGTAGCGATAGTTCATCGCTCCCGCTCGGAAATCTGCTCGTGGATCGCCTGGAAACAGGTATCAAGATCGCTATGCAGGCGCTCGCTGACGCCCCCGGTGGCCGCCTCGTCGGGCAAGGCGTCGCCAACTCCCTCGGCGGGCTGGCCGTACCAGGTCGCGGCCAGAAGATTCTGCAAAAGCTCGTACATCGCAGGTTCCTTCGTCTCGTCATGAGACAACCCCTGATGCGGCAGAGCGTTCCATCAACGGCGTTCAAAACGCCATGATGGCCGAGGCGGAGGGTTATTCTTCCTCGTCGTATCCGAGCAGGGTCAGCAGCTGATCGACGATCAGTTCGGCCATCGTGCGGTTGATCGCAAGCTCGACGGCGCCGTCATCGGTCTCGAGGTTGAGCAGCGCCAGCAGCGGCTCTTCGTTCACCACCATCGTGTCGACGGCCAACACCCGGTTCGGAGCCGTGTTCGTCAATCTCGCCATTACCCATCATTCCATCAAGCCTGGAGCGCAGCAACGCAGATCTTGCCAACGTCAACACACTGCCATGGCCTTCGCCAGCGAGGCGACGCCGGCATTGGCGGCAAAGACCGTGATTACTTTTCCTGGACCGAAATGCCGGTTTCGTCGATGCGCAACTCGACACCCTTGGGCTTGGTCTCTTGGCGATAGACATAGATGCCGAGCGCGATGACGGCAGCCGCGAGTACGCCGATGATGAGATAGAGATTGTTCTGCTTCATCAGCCACAGGTAGCTGCCGGCAGCCGGCAAGTCCAGCAGCTCGCGCCCGATTGCCGATGGTACGGCAGGTCACGCGTCAGGCCGGATCGGGCTGCTCCCCGATCAATCGGACCTGACGATGCCGTTGCCCATGGTGATCGGCGAACGATCGGGCCAGAACCAGATGAAGGCGCCGACGACGGTCGCGACCAGTTGCGCCAGCACCACGGCGCTTTCGGCCAGCGATCCCGAGTACCAGCACTTGGCAAGGCCGGCCGCGGCGAGCACGGCCATGGCGTAAAACACCGCGCGCGGCACATAGGCGGCGAAGGCGAAATCGCAGACCGCCCGCGCCACCCAGACACCGGAAAACCCGCCCGCGGCAGCGCCAATCATCGCGGCAAAAATCCTGATGTAGCGCGCCTGCTGGAACGTGCCCGCCATCAGATCATCGAGCATCGGCAACCACCCGACAGCAATCGTCAAAGCAGCCATCACGAAATAGGCGACAAGCGTGCAGATCATCAGCGAAAGAACGATCGCCGCAGCGGTCGTCGGCCCGAACGGCACCTTGGCAACACCTTGGGAATTCATCCCCCGCTCCCAACGCTGGACGTATCAAGATACCACAAAACGCGGCTGCTGCGTCTTACATCGCCATCGGTCATTGTCATCCCCTCGCCCTTCATGACGGACCATCAGCCGATCGCCAGGATCTTACGTCGTCAACTTGTAGGGCGACAGCCCGGCGCCTTGTCCCAATCCGGCACAGAAACAGCTGGCACGCATCCTGCTTGATATGAGCTGCCGGCGATGGCCGGAGCCTGACCCTTGCGGTCAGGTAAGGTTCGCCGGGGTTGGGATGGGGTTTTGCCCCGGCGAACCCCCCATAACTGTGGGGGGCACTTGCCTGTATGTCAGGCACCATTGCATGGTCACGGCCATGCCTGAGCCCTACCTGCTCATCATCGTCGTCGGCGCCGTCTTCGTCCTTGCCGGGCTGGTCAAGGGCGTGGTTGGGCTTGGCCTGCCGACAGTCGCCATGGGGCTGCTCGGCCTCGTCATGCTGCCGGCGGAAGCCGCCGCCATCCTGCTCTTGCCCTCCTTCGTCACCAACATCTGGCAGTTGCTCGCCGGCCCCGATGTCGCAGCACTCGTGCGGCGCCTGTGGCCGATGATGACAGCCGTGTCCGCGGCAACGCTCGCCTTCACCGGGCTGATCACCAGCGGCTACACATCAATCGTCACCGCGGGCCTCGGGCTTGTACTGCTCGCCTATGCAGCGCTCGGCCTGCTCAAGCTGAACATGTCGGTGCCGCCGGTCGCCGAACCTTGGGCCGGCCCTGTTGTCGGTGCGCTCACCGGCATCATGACCGGCGCCACCGGTGTCTTCGTCATCCCGGCCGTGCCCTATCTCGGCGGGATCGGCCTTGGCCGCGACGATCTGGTGCAGGCGCTGGGGCTGTCCTTCACCGTCTCGACCGTCGCGCTCGGTATCGGCCTGTGGGCCAACGATGCGGTTCCGCTCCATCAGGTCGGCATGTCGGCCTTCGCGATCCTGCCGGCGCTTGCCGGCATGTGGCTCGGCGGCTGGCTGCGCGGTCGCATCGCGGCTGAAACCTTCAGGCGCTGGTTCTTTGCCGGCCTGGCCCTGCTCGGCGCGCATATTTCGTGGCAGGGCCTGGCGCCGGCTTTCTAGTGCCCCAGCAGCGCGGTAGCAGAAATCGCCGCCAGCGCCAGCACCGCGAGTTTCCAGAAATCGCGGCGCCGCCTCAGGCCGGGCAGGCCGAGCGGCTTGACCAGCTGGATCGCCATGATGGCGAGGATGAGGAGCGACAGCGCCTTGGACATGCCGTCTTTGATCAACTTCGCGCGTGCCTGTCAAAGGCGATGAGCCGATCTGCTACAGTGCGGCAGCAAGCACTACGATTTGAGAACAGCGGCAGTGCACCAAAACGCGTCGAAAACGGCATTTGCGGACAGCCTCTTAAACCAAGGTCAAATGGACGCCCGGTCGAGCCGGCGGGTACAAACTAAGCCAACAATGACGGCCTCAAGGGCCACTGTCCTGGGAAGGAAACGCCATGCCATCTCGCTATCACGAGGTCTATGACGGTTGGGCCCACGATCCCGAGGGGTTCTGGGCCGAGGCTGCGCGGGCGATCGACTGGTTCAAGCCCTGGGACAAGGTCTTCGACGCCGAGGGCGGCGTTTATGGCCAGTGGTTCGCAGGGGCCGAATGCAACACCTGCTACAACGCGCTCGACCGCCATGTGCAGGACGGCCGCGCCGAACAGGTGGCCCTCATCCACGACAGCCCGATCACCGGCACGCAGCAGAAATTCACCTATGCCGGGCTACTCGCCGAAGTGAATGCGCTCGCCAGCGTGCTGCAGGACCAGGGCGTGCAAAAAGGCGACCGCGTCATCATCTACATGCCGATGGTCGCAGAAGCTGCTTTTGCCATGCTCGCCTGCGCCCGGCTCGGCGCCATACATTCGGTGGTGTTCGGCGGCTTTGCCGCCAAAGAGCTCGCCACCCGCATCGATGACGCCACGCCGAGGCTGATCATCTCGGCCTCTTGCGGCATCGAACCTGGCCGCGTCATCGCCTACAAACCGTTGCTCGACGGTGCCATCGAGCTCGCCAGCCACAAGCCGGAACACTGCCTCATCCTGCAGCGGCCGCAGCTGGCCTGCGATCTCGTCGCCGGGCGCGACCTCGATTATGCCGCAACGGTCGGTGCCGCCAAGGCTGCCGGCCGCACGGTCGAATGTGTCCCCGTTGCCGCCACCGATCCGCTCTATGTGCTCTACACCTCGGGCACGACGGGCCAGCCCAAGGGCGTGGTGCGCGACAATGGCGGCCACATGGTCGCGCTCAAATGGTCGATGGAAAACGAGTTCGGCGTCAGGCCGGGCGAAGTCTTCTGGGCAGCCTCCGATGTCGGCTGGGTCGTCGGCCACTCCTACATCGTCTATGGCCCGCTGCTACACGGCGCCACCACCATCCTGTTCGAGGGCAAGCCGGTCGGCACGCCCGATGCTGGCACATTCTGGCGTGTCATTTCGGAACACGGGGTCGTTGCCCTGTTCACCGCTCCCACTGCCTTCCGCGCCATCAAGAAGGAAGACCCGCAAGGCCTCTTCGTGCCGCAATACGACCTTACGAAATTCCGCACCCTGTTCCTCGCCGGCGAGCGCGCCGACCCAGAAACCATCAAATGGGCGGAGAACAAGCTGAAGGTCCCGGTCATCGATCATTGGTGGCAGACCGAGACCGGCCACCCGATCAGCCAGAACCCGGTCGGGCTCGGTCTGCTGCCGGTCAAATACGGCTCGCCCTGCGTGCCGATGCCTGGCTACGACGTGCGCGTACTCGATGATGCCGGCCATGAGGTCGGGCGCGGCACGCTCGGCAATGTCGTGGTCAAGCTGCCTTTGCCGCCCGGCTGCCTGCCGACGCTGTGGCATGCCGACGAGCGCTTCTTCAACGCCTACCTCGCCGAGTTCCCCGGCTACTACAAGACCGCCGACGCCGGCTACATCGACGACGAGGGTTATCTGTTCATCATGGCCCGCACCGACGACATCATCAACGTCGCCGGCCACCGCCTGTCGACCGGCGGCATGGAGGAGGTCGTGGCCGAACACCCAGATGTCGCCGAATGCGCCGTCATCGGCATCGCCGACGCCATGAAGGGTCAGATCCCTTGCGGCTTCATCGTGCTCAACTCGGGCGTTTCCCGCGACACGGCAGCGATCGAGAAGGAGGTCGTTAGCCTCGTCCGCGACCGCATCGGTCCCGTCGCCGCCTTCAAGATGGTGGTCACCATCAAGCGGCTGCCCAAGACGCGCTCCGGCAAGATCCTGCGCGGCACGATGCAGAAGATTGCCGACCGCGAGGACTGGAAGATGCCCGCCACCATCGACGACCCCTTCATCCTCGACGAGATCACGGAGGCGCTGAAGGCGCGCGGCATCGGCGTGGCCTGACGGCCCTCACGGCACCAAATCCTCATGGTTCGACAGGCTCACCATGAGGATTTGAGTGGGCGACGCCAAGATCCCGAAAGGCTGCAGTTTCAACTGCGCCCGAAACGTGAAGATGCCAGCGGACCGCAATATGGATGCGCTCGCTCCCAGCTAAGGCTTTGCCTTTCCCTCAGATTTGGACGCTGTGCCATTGCCTGAGCACAAGGCACGCGGCAAGTTGGCCTGATAGGATTGGGGGCATAGGCATGCTGCGCAACTGGGCCGTCCGCTACTGGTTTTCGTTCTCGACCACCGGCCTGCTGCTCGGCACGCTGTTTTTCGCAGCGTCACTGACGCCCACGCTGATCCCGCGCAACTACCTGACCCAAGGTGTGCTGTCGGGCCTTTCCGCTGCCGTCGGTTATGGCTGCGGCTTCTTCCTGCGCTGGCTCTGGCGTTATCTCGAGCTGCCCGAACTCCGCGCCCGCATCCTGATCGCCGGCAAGCTGATCGCCGCCATCGCCTGCGGCATCGTCGGTCTCGCTTTCCTGTGGCAGGCGTCGGAATGGCAGAACTCGATCCGCCGGCTGATGCAGCTTGCCCCGGTCGACACCGCCCATCCGCTTGAGGTTGGCGCCATCGCGCTGGTCACCTTCGTCGTGCTCGTGGCGTTCGGCCGTCTGTTCAAGCGGACCCTTGTCTTCGTCTCGGAAAAGCTGCGCCGCTTCGTGCCGACGCGCGTCTCCTACGTCATCGGCACCACGATTGCCGTATTCCTGTTCTGGTCGGCCGCCGATGGCATCATCTTCCGTTACGGGCTGCGTGTGATGGACAGCTCGTTCCAGCGCCTCGATGAATTGATGCCAGCCGAAACCCGCCAGCCCGCCGAGCCTGGCAAGACCGGCAGCGCCGCGTCGCTAGTACGCTGGCAGGATCTCGGCCGCATGGGGCGCTCCTACATCGCCTCCGGCCCGACTGCCGCCGACATCGGCCAACTCACCGGCAAACCGGCCAAGGAACCCATCCGCGTCTATGTCGGCCTGCAGTCGGGCGACACGCCGCAGCAGCGCGCCAAACTTGCGTTGGAGGAGTTGAAGCGCGCCGGCGGCTTCGAGCGTTCGACGCTCGTCATCGTCACGCCCACCGGCACCGGCTGGGTCGACGAGCAGGCGATCGACCCGATCGAGTTCCTGCACAATGGCGACGTCGCCAGCGTCTCCGCCCAATACTCCTATCTCGCCAGCTGGCTGTCGCTCCTGGTCGAGCCCGGCTACGGTGCCGAGCAGTCACGCGCTCTGTTCAGCGAAATCTATGGCTACTGGCACACCTTGCCCAGGGATACGCGCCCGAAACTCTATCTCTTCGGCCTCAGCCTTGGTGCGCTCAGCACCGAACTGTCAAACGAGCTGTTCGAGGTCCTCGGAGATCCCTATCAAGGCGCGCTGCTCAGCGGCCCGCCCTTCGCCAGCCGAATCTGGCACTCGATCACCGACGACCGCAATCCCGGCTCGCCGGAGTGGCTACCCGAATTCCGTGACGGCTCCTATGTCCGCTTCACCGCACAGAAGAACGCGCTCGACATTCCGGGCGCTCAATGGGGCCCACTGCGCCTGGTCTACCTGCAATACGCCTCCGACCCGATCACCTTCTATGAAACCCACGCGCTCTACAGCGAGCCGGACTGGATGAAGACGCCACGCGGCCCCGACGTCTCGCCCGAGTTGCGCTGGTACCCCGTCGTCACCTTCCTGCAGTTGACGCTCGACCTCGCCATGGCGACCACCGCGCCGATGGGCTATGGCCACGTCTACGCCGCCGAGCACTATATCGACGCCTGGATGCAGGTCGCCGACATCAAGGACGTGTCGCCTGACGAGATCGCCAGGCTAAAGCAGCATTTTGCCGACAAGCGGAAGTAGCGATTGACCCGTGCGGCCCTGAAAACAGCGGTGCTGCCGGACTTGCATCGACTTGGCAGAAAGAAGCTTACCGGATCGAAACGTCAGCGGATCAGGTCGGCGGCCTTGGCGCCCAGTGCCGCGATCAGGTCACCGGGCCGCATGCGAATCTGCAGGCCCCTCTGCCCGCCGTTCAGGAAGATCTCGTCCTCAAGCGTCGCGAGTTCCTCGACCGCCGTCGGCACCTGCTTGCGCTGGCCGAAGGGACTGATTCCACCGACCTTGTAACCGGTCAGTCGCTCGGCAGCGTCGGGCTTCATCATCTGCGCCGCCTTGCCGCCGAAGGCGGCCGCCACCTTCTTCATGTTGACCTCCTTGTCGGAGGGCACCACCACGCAAGCCGGCCTGCCGTCGACCTCGACCATCAGGGTCTTGAGCACGATGCCGGGCGAGACCCCCATCGCCTCCGCCGCCTGCAGCCCGACACGCTCCGCCCCGGCGTCATACTCATAGGTCGCGAGCGCAAACGGAATGCCTGATCTGGTCAAGGCGAGCGTGGCGGGAGTGGTCTTCGACATGCCCTGTTGTGCAACAGGGTCCCGGCATTTCGCAAGATGCCGGCACGATCCGGTCGCCCCCGGCGAAATGGACCATCTGGTCGGCCAGGGCCTTGGCGATGCCGGCCACGCCGGGACGCAGTCCATATTTGCGCGGCAGTGCGGACAGGGCGCCAGCCAGCCGAAACGGCCGGCGAGCCACGAGCACAACCTGACGGAGCCCGACGAAAAATTCCTCAATCACCGATTTGGTGATTTTCTTGACAATGACGAAATCACCTCCTAAGTGATTGAAGTAAGGAGGCAAGCATGAAGTCTGCGAACTACAAGCTTATCCTAGATGAAAGCGGCCGCAATGATCTTGCGGACACATTTCGCGCCTATGCCGGTATTCGCGACATCTTGGACGCCCACACGCCGTCAAACCGCGCCGATACCTTCGAGCTGCAGCGCCTCGCTTACGAGCAGATCAGATTGCAGACCGGTCTGCCGGCCCGTCTGGTGACCAACGGTATCCGCGAATACGCAGCCGGATCGTGGTCGGCCGACAGGCTGCCGCTCGACGAAAAGCTGATGTCGTTCAAGGGCGTCGACACCCTCTCGCTGGCCAGCCTCCACGGCCGCGTGCTCGCCGGCTTCCTGGTCACAGGATACAGCGACATTCCTGAAAAGATTTCGCTTTCTCACCTCATCCGACAGGATGGGACCTATTCGCTATCCGTGCCTCTTTCCCGAGAAATGCAAAACAAGGAGATCGACGCCATGCAGACCGAGTCCATTTCCGGCCGGGTTTCCCGCCTCGCGGCAGGCCTCGTCACCACCGTGATCGAAAGCCTGGAGCAAAAGGCACCTGAGGCCGTCGCCGAACAGGCCATCCGCGAGATCGACAAGGCTGCCGACGAGCTGAAGTCGGGTCTGGCCGCCCTCATCGCCGAACGCAAGCGTTACGCCATGCAGCGCGACGATCTACTTGAGGAGCACACGGCGCTGGAGGCCAATATTCTGGTAGCTCTGCGTTCCGGCCGCGAAGACTTGGCGCGCGCGGGCGTTGGCCGGCAGGACGACATCAACGCCCAGGTTGCCTCGATCGACAAGCTGATCGACGACGTCGACATCCGCATCGCCGATTCACGCGCCGCTCTCAATGCCGCCGCCGCCGCGCGCCGCGATGCCGAGGAACGGGTCAAGATCGCACGCCGCGCCAACCAGCATCGGGCGCAGGGCCAGCCGACACCCGCCGGCATCCGGCATCCGTCGCCGGAGGACAGGATCGCCGCAGCCCTCAGCGCCGTCGGCCGCCTGACCGAACTGCCCGCAGGCGCGTCCCGCAGCGACGACCTAGCCGAGCTGGAGGCATTCGGGCGCGACCGCCGGATCGACGAGAGGCTCGCCGCCCTGCGTGACCAGATCAAGGACAAGGAATAAGCGATGCTCCAGGACTTCACGTCCGCCTCAGCGCTTTATCTCTATCCTCTGCTCGCCGGGCTCTGCCTCGGTGCGTTGCAGATCGTCGTCTACTTCGCCGGCAGTGTATCGCTCGGCGATTCCGTGGCCGACATGATCGACGGCACCAGCATCGGCGAGCTGTTCGACTGGCTGAATTTCGGTCGCGTGCCATTCTCGATCCTCGGCATGCTGCTGCTCACCACCTTCGGCGCAACCGGCATGCTGGTCGACGGCACGATCCCTGGCCTGCCGGCCTGGGCTTACTTGGTGGTTGCCGTCCCGGCCAGTGTCACCGTCACCAAGCTCGTCGGCAACGGCATCGCCAAGGTGCTGCCACGCGACGAAAGCTACGCGGTGACACGCGAACACATGATCGGCCGGCGTGGCGTCGTCACACTCGGCCCGCTCGATGACGGCGTTCCCGGCGCGATCCGCGTGCGCGACGAACATGGCGACCTTCACACGATCAAGGCGCGCCCCGCAGACCAGGGCAGCATCATCCAGAAGGGTGCCGAGGTCGTCGTGGTTTCGGCGGCACCCGGCAGCGACCGCATCTTCCTTGTTATCCCCTTCACCAGCGACTGAGATCGCCTGAAGGACTGGTTTTCCTGGCCGGCAAAGCCGCCGGCTGCACATTACAATAGGAGCGGACTTTGGAAGCTATCCAGGAATTCCTGATCTGGGCCGCCATAACAGCGGTCGTCGTCGCCGCCATCGGCTTCACCTTCGGCCGGCTCTACCACCGCGCCGAGCGCGATGAGGCCTTCGTCCGCACCGGCGTCGGCGGCCGCCGCGTCGTCAAGGACGGCGGCGCGCTCATCCTGCCGGTCGTCCATGCGCTGGCGCGGGTCAAGCTCAACACCGTCAAGCTGGTGGTCGATCGCCGCCGCGAGGACGCCTTCATCACTGCCGACCGCATGCGCGTCGACATCCGCGCCGAGTTCTACGTCCGCGTCGACGGCACCGACGACGGCATCGGCCTGGCCGCCCAGACGCTGGGTGACCGGGTCAACGACCCCAAGGCAATCCAGGACCTGGTCGAAGCGAAGCTGGTCGATGCGCTGCGCTCGGTGGCGGCCCGCAACACGCTCGACCAGTTGCACGAGAGCCGCTCCGACTTCGTCAAGGCAGTGCAGGACGCTGTCGAGACCGACTTGCGCTCCAACGGCCTCGAGCTGGAATCAGTCAGCCTCACCGGCCTCGACCAGACGCCGAAGGAGTTCTTCAACGAAACCAACGCGTTCGACGCCGTCGGCCTGGCCAAGCTCACCATCATTACCGAGCAGCGCCGCAAGGAGCGCAACGAAATCACCCGCCAGACCGAAGTGGCGATCGCCGAGCAGGACATGACCGCCGCCAAGCAGCGCTTCGCGCTCAAGCGCCAGGAAGAAGAGGCCCGCCTCGACCAGCAGCGCGACGTCGCCAACAAGGAGGCGCTGACCCGCGCCGAAAAGGCCAAGGCCGAGGAAGACGCCAAGCTTGCCGAGCAGAGCGCCCAGATCGAGCGCGAGCGCGAGATCGCCGAGCGTTCGGCAGCGGCCAGCAAGGCCAAGGAAGAGGCCCGCATCAACTCCGAGCGCGACGTCGAGCTGAGCCGCCAGACCATGGCGGTGGCCATTGCCAAGAAGAGCGAGGAGACCTTGCGCGCCGAGGCCAAGGCCCGCGAGGCCGAGGCGCTCAGCGTCGCCGCCCACGAAAAGGTGCAGACGGCGCGCGAGCGCGAAATCGCCGACCGTAACCGCCAGATCGCCATCTTGCAGGCACAGGAAGCGGCCGAATCCGAAGCCATCACCGTCACCGTCAGCGCCACCGCCGAGAAGGCCGCGGCCGAGGACCGGGCCGAGGCGACCCTCGTCGAGGCCCGCGCCAGTGCCGAGGCGATGAAGGTGCGCGCCGAAGGCATCCAGGTCGAGGGCGAAGCCCACGCCCAGACCATCCGGGCGCGCAACGAAGCCTCCAACACGCTGTCCGACAAGATGATCCAGTTCGAGCTGACGCAGGCTCGCATCAGCATGCTGCCGGAGGCGCTGAAGGCACTGATGGAGCCGGCCAGCCGCATCGAGAGCATCCGCGTGTTCGACACTCAGGGCTTCTCCGCCGGTCGCTCCGGCAGCGACGGCGCCAACCGCTCCGGCGCCGGCGACCTCGCAGACCAGCTGCTGCGATTCACCGGCAACAAGCCGCTTGTCGACGCGCTCCTGGCCGCCGCCGGCATGGATGGTTCGGGCGGCAGCCTGAAAGACCTCGTCACGCCCACCGCCGTCTATGCCGAGGCCGAGCCCGAGCTTGTCGAGGCCTACGACATCGAAGACGTCGAGACCGCGTCACCACAAGGCTGATCTGGCTCAGGGGCCAGCCTATTCCGACGCAGATCGCCGCCGCCGACATGGGCGGCGGCATGACATTTCTATCCCATATTGACAATCCCATACCCAAATGGCTATGCATTAACTCATAGCCATTTGGGTATGACTCATGACCGAACCCCAGGACGCGATCTTTCGCGCGCTTTCCGATCCGACACGCCGCGGGCTGTTCGAGCGTCTCTGCCGCAATGGCGATACCACCGTTGTCGGCCTGCTGGGCGAGGCCGGTGTCTCTCAGCCGGTGGTCTCCAAGCATCTGAAGATCCTGAAGACGGCCGGACTTGTGCGCGACCGGCAGCAGGGCCGCTACACCTATTACAGCGTCGAGCGCGATGCGCTGCGGACGCTGATCGACTGGACGTCCGAAATGTCCGGCTTCTGGAACGACCGCTTCGACGATCTCGACAATTTACTCAAGAGGATGGACCAATGACCGAAACGATGGAAACCACGCGCTCGGTCGTGGTCGAACGCGATTTCCCCTATCCGCCGGAAAAGCTCTGGCGCGCGCTGACCCAGCCGCACCTCATCGCCGAATGGCTGATGAACAACGACTTCATCCCTGTCGCCGGCCGCCGCTTCACACTGTCCGCCGACTGGGGCCAGGTCGATTGCGAGGTCGAGACGGTCGAGGAGCACCGCGCTTTGTCCTATCGCTGGGACACCAAGGACCTCAGGAGCATCGTCACATGGACGCTTGCGCCGACCGCGGCGGGCACCAGCCTGCGCATGGAGCAGCGCGGCTTCACCACCGCCCAGAAATCCTACTTCCAGGGTGCATCAGTCGGCTGGCCGCGCTTCTTCGACCAGTTGGGCAACGTCGTCTCGAAGCTCGACTGAGCAGACGTCGATTTCAGGGAGTAATGCAAATGAACTCAGTGATCCGCATCATCCATCGCTGGACCTCGCTCCTCTTCAGCCTGGTCGTCGCCTCGATCTTTGTCGGCATGGCCGTCACCACCCTGCCCGATTGGTACTACTACCTGCCGCTGCCGCCGCTCTTCGTGCTGATCCCGACCGGCATCTACATGTTCTTCGCGCCCTATTTCAGCGGTCGACAGGACACGCTGCCGGCGGCAAAGGGCCATGCCTGATGGCCAGGGACGCGGCACCCAAGCTGTTGTCGGGCGGCAATCCACAGATCGCGAAGGGTTATGGCGACGCCGTCCTCCAGTCCTACATCGACGCCATGCCCGGCTGGAAACAGGATGTCGGCCGCCGCATCGACGCCCTCGTCACCGCAGTGGTCCCCGACGTGGTCAAGGCGGTGAAGTGGAACTCGCCCTTCTACGGCATGGAGAAGGACGTCTGGTTCCTCGGCTTCCACTGCATGAGCAAATACGTCAAGGTCGCCTTCTTCAAGGGCGCGCAGCTTGTGCCGCTGCCGCCGGGCGCCTCCAAGCAGGCCGACGTGCGTTATCTCGACATCTACGAGGACAGACGCTTCGACGAAGCCCAGTTCTCCGACTGGGTCAGGCAGGCAAGTGCCTTGCCTGGCGAGAAGATGTGAGGCTTGCACGCAAAGACACGCCCTGCTCGACCTGCTGCATCAATCCAGGAATTCCCATGGAGTTTCTGTCTTGAACTTTGATATGGCTTCCTCAACATATTCCAAGGGAACATCTTTCTCGTAGAGTGTTACCTCACGTGTTTTCTTGGTGTCGTCGCGGAAAATCTCAACTACAAGATTGCCATTGACGTAAAGTTCGACGCCAATGCCGTCCCGGTCAGCGACATCGCTCGCAATCAACCAGTGTTTCGATCGTTCAACCGCCATTGCGAACTCCGGAACTTGCATGTCAGCAAGCATATCGACCGCGTCGGCCATTCGATAACCGCTCTACAGTTCGAGGTAGCCGCGTGACCACCGAATACACGATCGACGGCTCCCGCATCGGCTCGCTGGAAGAATTCTACGACGAGATCAGCCGTGTGCTGATCCCCGGCCATCGCTGGGGCCGCAATCTCGACGCGTTCAACGACATCCTGAAAGGCGGCTTCGGGACGCCTGAGCGGATTGCGCTGAGGTGGAGGCATTCCGAGAAATCGAGGCTAAACCTCGGGCACCCGGAGACGGCCCGCCAGTTGGAGCTCCAGCTCGCACAGTGCCATCCAGCCAATAGGGTCAACGTCAAGCAAAAGCTTGCCGATGCCCGTGCCGGCATTGGCCCGACAGTCTTCGACTGGCTGGTCGAGATCATTCGGTGCCATGGCCCGGATGGAGACGAGGCCGAGGACGACGTCCAACTGGTGCTCGAATGATGTCACCGGCCGAGGGATTTGGACCGACCGTCAGTATTCGACCCGCTCGCGTCGAAGACAGGGATGCCCTCGGCGCGCTCAAGCTGCGCTCTTCGCTGGCCTGGGGAGACCATGTCGAGGCGCTGCTTGCGATGCCGGGGGCAAGGGAGGTTCCGGCTGCGCACCTGCCGTATGTCGCCATCGCCGAACTGGCCGGGGAGATCGTCGGTTTCGTGACGGTTCTTCCGGGCGACGACGCCGCTCGGGCCGAGCTGGAGGATCTCTTCATCGCACCGGAAGCATGGCGCAAGGGCATCGGCACCCGGCTTGTCGCCGAAGCCGAAAGACGCGCCAAAACGCTCGGCGCGCAAACGCTCGAGGTCGCGGCCGGCGAACGGGCGCGCCCGTTCTACGAGACATCAGGCTTCCGCTTTGCCGCATCCGTGCAGACGGATCTGGCATCAGCCGTCCGGCTGGAAAAGGACCTTTGCTAACCTGCCTTGCCGGTTGGACAAACCCTACTGCGTCAGCATCACCCCCGCCGCGCCGCCTCTATCGCGGCGACGTCGATCTTCTTCATGTCCATCATCGCCGCGAAGGCGCGCTTGGCTTCAGCGCCGCCGGCGGCCATGGCATCGGTCAGCACGCGCGGCGTGATCTGCCAGTTGAGGCCCCATTTGTCCTTGCACCAGCCGCAGGCACTTTCCTGGCCGCCATTGCCGACGATGGCGTTCCAGTAGCGGTCGGTCTCTTCCTGGTCGTCGGTGGCGATCTGGAACGAGAAAGCCTCGTCGTGGGTAAAGACAGGGCCGCCATTGAGGCCGATGCAGGGAATGCCGGCGACGGTGAATTCGACCGTCAGCACGTCGCCCTCCTTGCCCGAGGGATAGTCGCCCGGCGCGCGATGCACGGCCGTAACCTTGCTGTCGGGAAACACGGTAGCGTAGAATCGGGCCGCGGCCTCCGCATCCTTGTCGTACCACAGGCAGATCGTGTTCTTGGCAGTTGGCATTGTGCGCTCCTCTCGCATGTGGCCAGTTCGGCGTAACCTTCCCGCCCTTCCGACATAGGGGCGCGGCGGCCATTGTCCAGCCCACTGGCAAGATTGCGTGGCCTGCCAATCGACAGCTTGGAGGCTGGCTTTTGTCAAGCTTGGTACAGAAGCTCTACAATTCGAAGGGCCAGCCGTGCAGTGACGTAAATAGCCAACCCACATGTCATAAGAACAAACATCCAGAACGTGACTTTGGCGCGTGCCACCATGAATTCATCGTTGGTTCGGTTGTCCGGCTCACCCACCCACGCAGCGGCATCGAACTCCTTGGCGCCTTCACCGCTTGGCAGAGCGGCAGGCCTGTCATCGGTCACAAGGGCGCCTTTGGTGTTGGCTGACTAGCCGTGCTGGATGGTCGAAACGGAATACGGGAAATACATTACTGATTTCATTGTGAAACTTGCCACGCCTGTCGAAGAAATTTCGGGCGCCTGTCGGAAACCCTGCCTGCCATTCGTCCTCTGGAGGCACCAAGCAAGGATATGCACCAACCCGGAGCCTGCCGATGATCCCCACCATCACCGCTTTTGAGGCCTCGCCCGACCAGGGCATGGGCCTGGCGCGCGACATGCGCGTGCGCTGGGCGCTCGAGGAGGTGGGCCAGCCTTACGACGTCCGTCTGGTGTCGTTCAAGGCGATGAAGCAGCCGGCGCATCTGGCGCGTCATCCCTTCGGGCAGATCCCGACATATGAGGAAGGCGACCTCGTCCTGTTCGAGTCGGGCTCGATCATCTTCCACATCGCCGAGCGCCATGCCGGGCTGCTGCCCAGCGAAGCCAACGCCCGGGCGCGCGCCATCACCTGGATGTTCGCCGCGCTGAACACTGTCGAGCCACCGATCGTCGAGCTCGAACAGGCGCCTTTCCTGGAAGGCGACAAGCCCTGGCTCGAAGAACGCATCCCCATGCTCAAGGATCGCATCCGTGTCCGGATGGACCAGCTTTCCGACAGGCTTGGCGAAGCCGAGTGGCTCGACGGCGCGTTCAGCGCCGGCGACCTCATGATGGTCATGGTGCTGCGCCGGCTGGAGGGGGACGGCATCGTCGAGGATTATCCAAACCTCGCCGCCTATGTCGCCCGCGGCCAGGCCCGCCCCGCATACGAGCGCGCCTTCGACGCTCAGTTGGCGGTCTTCATCGCCGCATCGGGCGGCTGAGCAGGACGGCGGTCGTCACCCATCCCCGTTGACCGCGCCCGGCCTTCCCGCCAGTGTCCGCCACTGGATTCGCCTTTCCGGCGACAAGGGCAGGAGCGGACAATGAAGCTCGACGGCAAGACGGCGATCATCACCGGCGGCGCCAGGGGCATCGGCCATGCCATCGCCGAGCGCTTCCTGCGCGAGGGCGCGCGTGTCGTCATCGCCGACATCGACCAGGAAGAGGGCAATGCCGCAGAGCGCGATCTGGAAAAGCTCGGCGAGGCGCGGTTCGTTCGCGCCGATGTCGGCAAGCGCCTCGACGTCCACAATCTCGTCGCTTCGACCATCGACGCCTTCGGCGACATCGACGTGCTGGTCAACAATGCCGGCATCGACCACCAGGCCAGTTTCCTCGACCTTGCCGAAGACGATTTCGACCGCGTGCTGAGGGTCAATCTCAAGGGTGCTTTTCTAGCCGGCCAGGCCGTCGCCCGCATCATGGCCGACAGGGTCAAGGCAGGCGGGCCCGCGGGCACGATCATCAACATGTCGTCGATCAATTCGGTCGTCGCCCATCCCGACCAGGTGCCCTATGCCGTGTCCAAGGGCGGTGTCGGCCAGCTGACGACGGTGATGGCGCTCGGCCTCGCGCCCTATGGCATCCGCGTCAACGCCATCGGCCCCGGCTCGATCTCGACCGACATGCTGGCCCGTGCCAAGGCCGATCCGGTGGCCAAGGCCCGCATCCTGTCGCGCACCCCGCTCGGCCGCATCGGCGAACCTGAAGAGATCGCTTCCATCGCCGCTTTCCTCGCTTCCGACGATGCTTCCTACATCACCGGGCAGACGATTTTCGCCGATGGCGGGCGCCTCGCGCTCAACGGCACGGTTGCTGCCAAAGCCTGACGGAAACATAGTCGCGGACGACCGCGTGCTCCTGACAGACTGCTGTCAGGAGGGGTGTGCGATACTCCTCCCGTACAAGATAAGGAGGACCCGCCATGAACACGTTTACGCCTGTCATCTTTCGCACCATCAGGCATTATGCTGGCAAGGTCAGGACCATGCACAATGAGATCCGCACCGAGCGCCTCATGAATTCTCTGCCGACAAGCATCCGCAAGGATATCGGCTGGCCCGACCGTTTCGACGCCCGCCGTACCGACCGCAATTGACACACCCGACAGAGGGGACACGCCCATGACCACAGCCAAGACGATCGGTGTCCTGTTCATCGAAGGTTATGCCGACTGGGAGTATGGCCTTCTGGCCGCTTCGGCGGCCGAGTGGTTCGGCGCGCGCGCGATCGCGATTTCGCCGCACGAGGCACCGCTGACCTCGATCGCCGGCTTCAGCCTGTCGCCGACACGCGGCGCCAACCCCGCGGAAAACATGGATCTCGACGCTGTCGCCGTCATCGGCTCGGATCGCTGGGCGTCGAAGGAAGCGCCTGATGTCTCGCCACTGCTGAAGGCTGTCGCCGGGCGCGGCGGCGTCGTCGGCGGCATCTGCGCCGGCACCCTTGCGCTCGCCCGTGCCGGCCTGTTCGACGGTGTCTCCCACACCAGCAACGGCCGCGACTGGATCCTCGGGCATGAGCCTGCCTACGCCGGCGCTCAGGGCTACCAGGACGTGCCGCACGCCGTCGCCGACAGCAACATTGTCTCCGCCCCCGGCTCCGCGCCCGGCACCTTCGCCGCCGCCTTCCTCGAGATGCTCTACCCCGAACTCGTCGGCCAGATCGGCGAGATGCGCGCCATGTTTGCCCGCGAGCATGCCGGGGCAGCGCACGGACATGGTGACGGCTCCTGACAATACGCTGTCAGGAGCCTTGTGCGATGATAGGATGAACGGTTCGCATATCGGTCGCCCTGTGCCAGGCGCTTGGCGACATTCCGGACTGAGATTTTGACGACGCGCATTGTCATCGACGCCAGGCGCCCCCACTTGGCCAAGAACAGCGCGAGACTTGAGGGGTAATCGATGAGACGCGCCGACAGGCTGTTCCAGATCGTACAGCATCTCCGCGGCGGCCGCCTGGTGACCGCGCACAAGCTGGGCGCGTGGCTCGAGGTTTCCGAGCGCACGATCTATCGCGACATCGCCGACCTGCAATCGACGGGTGTGCCGATCGATGGCGAGGCCGGGGTGGGCTATATGATGAGGGAGGGTTTCGACCTTCCGCCGCTGATGTTCACACGGGACGAAATCGTAGCATTGGTTGCCGGCGCCCGCATGGTCCGCGCCTTTGGTGGCGCCGCCATGGCGCGTGCCGCCGACGAAGCGCTGGTCAAGATCGGCGCGGTCCTGCCCGACTCGGAAAAGGACCGCATCGCCCGCACCGAGATCCACACGCCGATGTGGGTGGTGTCAGACGCCGACCGCGAGGCGATCGACCTGATCGAGCGCGCCGTCGAAAAGCGCCAGGTGCTCAAGCTCGACTACAATGACGAAGCCGGCCGCGGCTCTGCCCGCGAGGTCCGCCCGCTCGGCCTATGGTTCTGGGGCAAGGTCTGGACGCTGATCGCCTGGTGCGAGATGCGCAACGACTTCCGCGCCTTCCGCATCGACCGCATCTCGGCGGTCACTTCTGCCGGCCGCGGCTTCAAGCCCGAGCGCGGCAAGCTGCTTGTCGACTACTACCGCAGCGTCGAACGCAGCGAATCCTATGGCACACACGACCGCAGCTCCGGCGGCTGACAACCGCAGTTTCCCTCCCCGCCCCTCCCAAACTGTCCCGGCAACGCGCCGGGACTTTTCTTTTGTGCCCCGCAGCCATACCCAACCATCCTGCATGCCGCTAGGTTCGGGATACGAGGCGGAAGAGGTGACTGCACATGGACATGGATATCCGAGAAATCGACGGCGCATGCCATTGCGGCACGGTGTGCCTGCGCGTCAGGCTGTCGGACGGCCTGCGCAGCGCTCGGCGCTGCACCTGCTCCTATTGCCGGATGCGAGGCGCGGTTGCACTGTCGGCCGATCTCGGCGGCGTCGATGTCCTGGCCGGCCAGGAAGCTCTGACCACCTACGAATTCAACACCCGGGCGGCGAAGCACTACTTCTGCTCGAAATGCGGCATCTACACCCATCACCAGCGCCGTTCGAACCCCAACCAGTTTGGCGTCAATGCCGCTGTCCTTCAGGGCATCAGCCCGTTCGACTTCATCGAGGTCCCGGTCATGGACGGCATCAACCATCCGTCCGACCGCAAGGACGGCACCACGGGCTCGGGCATTGCCGGCATCCTGAAATTCATCACCAGCACATAAGCCGGCTCGACTTTTGGCGCGTTCCGGACCGTCTCCGCGAGACGGTCCGCCACACGCAATGCTCTCGCAACCCGGACCAGCCACCAAGCGGTCCCGGATGATTTACGAGACATGTGCAAATGACTGGCCCAGCCAAGAAGAAGACGGCGCTCCAGGGCGTAATGACAGCCACCGCCGCGATCCTGACGATCGCCGCCTTTTCGAGCGGCCTGCTCTATCTCGACCGCCTGATCGAGCGCCCCTTGGTCACCTCGACGGCGAATGCCGCTGGCAGCATCCCGGCAGGCGCCAAGGTTCGCGCGCTGCTTGCCGAGCGTATCGACGAACACAAGCAAGGCGTCGGCATCGTCGTCGGCATCGTCAGCCCCAAGGGCCGCAGCGTGGTGTCGCATGGCAGGTTCGGCATCGCCGATCCACGTCCCGTCGATGGCGACACGCTGTTCGAGATCGGATCCATCACCAAGGTGTTCACCGCCATGCTGCTTGCCGACATGGCCGAGCGTGGCGAAGTTGCCCTGAACGACCCTGTTGCCAGATACCTGCCCGAAGACGTCACAATGCCCGGACGCGACGGCAAGACGATCTCGTTCACCGACCTTGCCACCCACATGTCGGGGCTGCCGCGGCTGCCCGACAATCTGGCGCCAGCCGATGAGGCCAATCCTTATGCCGACTATACCACCCAACAACTCTACGCCTTCCTGTCGGGCTACATCCTGCCGCGCAGGATCGGCGTCGAGTACGAATATTCCAATCTCGGCTTCGGCCTGCTCGGCCATGCGCTCGCCCGCCGCGCCGGCGTCGACTACGCAACGCTTGTGAGGCAGCGCATCACCGACCCGCTCGGAATGTCCAGCACCGCAATCACGCTCACCCACGACCTCGCGAAACGCATGGCGCGCGGACATGACAGCGCGCTGGCCGGCGTTCCCAACTGGGACCTCCCCACGCTCGCCGGCGCGGGCGCGCTGCGCTCGTCGGTCAACGACCTTCTGGTCTTCCTCGAAATGGCGCTTGGCCAGCGCCAGACACCCCGGGCCGTGCGGCTTTCCAAGACGCTTGCCACAACGCTCGCGACACGCAGACAGATCACCGACGGCGGAGCCACCGCCCTTGGCTGGGTCGTGACCACGAACGCCACCGGCGAGGTCATCTGGCACAATGGCGGCACCGGCGGCTTCAGCTCGTTCATCGCCTTCCACCCCCGAACGAAGGTCGGCGTCGTCATCCTGTCCAACACCAATGTCGGCATCGAGGACATCGGCGTGCAGGTGCTCAGGTCGCTCGTCCTGCCCGCCAATGGCCCCATTCCCGGTTGACCAGCCTCTGACCTCCAGCATTGGCGTCAACGAAAAAGGCTCCGCTCCCATGAACTGACCCCGTAAAGTTGGACGGTTCATTGAGCTGGTAGATTTAAGGGCTGGGTCCTGTATTGCACAGGGGCCAGCCCTTTCAGTTTCAGTTTGATGCGGCGGTGGTTGTAATAGTCGATGTAGCGCTCGATGGCCTTATCGAGGCTTTGGACAGTTTCGAACCTTTCCGGGTGGAAGAGCTCGGACTTGAGCGTGGCGAAGAAGCTCTCCATCGGTGCGTTGTCGAGGCAATTGCCTTTGCGTGACATGCTTTGTGCAAGGCCTCTGGTTTCCAGCCTGCGCTGGAATGCCGACATCTGGTACTGCCATCCCTGATCGGAATGCAGGGTCGGCCGTTCGTCCTCATTGAGCCGGGCGAAGGCTTTTGTCAGCATATTGTCCACCAGTTTGAAGCGCGAGCGGCGCGCCGTCTCGAAGGCGACGATCTCGCCATTGTAGAGGTCCATGATGGGAGACAGGTAGAGCTTGTCGCCGGCCACGCTGAACTCCGTCACGTCGGTCACCCATTTGCAGTTGGCGCGGTCGGCGCTGAACTTGCGCTGCAACAGATCGGGAGCGGTCCGCCCAACCTCGCCCCTGTAGGAACGATACTTCTTCGGCCTGACCAGCGACTTCAAACCCATCCCGGCCATCAGGCTCTGGACGGTCTTGTGGTTGACGCCTTGACCCGACTGGCGCAGTTGCGCAGTCACCCGGCGATAGCCGTAGCGGCCCTTGTGGCTGTCGAAGATGGCCTTGATCGCCTCCTTCAGCGCCACATGGCGGTCCGGGCGCGAGGCTGCCTTTTGCCTGTAATAGAACGTGCTGCGCGGCAGCTTCGCCAGATCGAGCAGGCCCTCAAGCGGATGCAACGGCCTTAACGCCTGGACGGCTTGTGCTTTTTGGGCGCGTGTCCCTGCGTTAAGGCCTCCAGTTTTTTTAGGTAGGCGTTCTCCATCCGCAGCTGCTTCAGCTCGGCCAGCAGTTCTTCCCGGCTTTTGGCTTCGTCACTGGGTGCAACAGGCACTGCGGGGGCCGGCGGCTTCGACATGGGGCGTCCTCCGGGACGTGGGCCGAGTGCCTCTATCCCACCCGCATGATAGCGCTTCTCCCAGCCCGCCAGGCAACTGGCATTGCGGATATTGAACAACGCCGCCGTCTGGCGATACGACAGACCTTCTCGCCACATCCGCTCGAGCACTGACAGCTTGAACGTCGCGTCGTAATGATCGTATTTGCCCGACAGTCCCGCCCAGCCATGCGCCTGGTAAAAAGCCACCCACTTGCGGACAGTCGCCGCGTCAACTCCACGCTTCGACGCCGCACTCGCGTAGCTTTCATCCCCGCACAAATAGCTATCGACAACCGAGCGCTTGAAACGCGCACTGTGTTTGGACATGCAAAACCCCCGAAGGTTGTGTCCAACTTTCGGGGGTCAGTTCACTGAGGCGCGGTCTTTTTTGCTCATCGGACAAGGCATGCCCCCGCAATGCTCTTGCAATCTCATCCTGCCAGATGGGCACCAGTTCCCAAGCGACAACGCCAGTTCGAAAAGCAAGCCGATGAAATCCGCAAGAAAATCCTTTATGCGCTCACGCGCCATTGCTGCCGCCACCGCAATCCTGTCCGTCGCCACATTCTTGACCGGCCTGCTTTCCCTTGACCGCCAGATCGAAGGACCATTTGCCGTGACCAAAGCCTCGGCCAGCATGCCGTCCAGTTCCTTCCCCGCCGACAAGGAGATCGCCAAGATCCTTGCCGAGCGTATCGACATAAGGCGCGAAAGCGTCGGCATCGTCGTTGGCACGATCGGGCCGCATGGCCGCAGCATCGTTGCCCATGGCAAGTTTGGCGCCAACGATCCGCGCAAGGTCGACGGCAACACCGTCTACGAGATTGGTTCGATCACCAAGGGCTTCACCGGCCTGCTGCTCGCCGACATGGTGGCCAGTGGCGAAGTCGGGCTCGACGACCCGCTTGCCAAATACATGCCTGAAGGCGTCACCGTGCCCGAGCGCGCCGGCAAGTCGATCACCCTTGCCGACCTGGCCACCCATCACTCCAGCCTGCCGAGCCTGCCCGACGACCTGGAGCCGCCGGACACGCTCAATCCTTATGCCGCCTACACCACCGAACAGCTCTATCGCTTCCTGTCGCGCTATCAGCTGCCGCGCGACATCGGTGCCGATTTCGAATATTCCAACACCGGTTTCGGCCTGCTCGGCCATGCGCTGGCTCGCCGCGCCGGCGTCGACTACGAGACGCTGGTGACCCAGCGCATCACCAACCCGCTCGGCATGTCGAGCACGGCCATCACGCTTTCGCCCGAACTCGCCGGACGCATGGCCACCGGCCATAATGGCGACCTGCAGCCTGTTCCCAATTGGGATCTTCCGGCCATAGCCGGTGCCGGCGCGTTGCGCTCGTCGGCCAACGATCTGCTCAACCTGCTGGCCATGGCGGTGAGCACTGAAAAGTCGCCGCTCAGCGACGCTGTTGCCGCGGCGAGCGTCAAGCGCAAGCCGGTCAACGACGGCACGCAGGTCGGCCTCGCCTGGATGATCACCGAAAGCTCATCGGGCGACATCGTCTGGCATAGCGGCGGCACCGGTGGTTTCGTCAGCTTCTTCGGCTTCCATCCGGCCTCCAGAACGGGTGTCGTCGTGCTGTCCAATTCCGACGCCGACGTCAACGATATCGGCATGCACCTGCTCAACCGGGACATTCCGCTTTCCGAGCCGAAGCCGAAGCCGGTCGAGGCCGTCATCGACCCGAAGCTGCTTGACGGTTATGTCGGCCGCTATCAGCTGGCACCGAAGATGGTGTTCGACATCACCCGCGATGGCGACAAGCTGTTTGCCCAGCTGACCGACCAACCCAGGTTCCGTCTCTTCCCCGAGGGAGGACACCGCTTCTTCTACAAGGACGTCGAGGCCGCGATCACTTTCACACAAGCCGATGCCAGCCCCTCGCCAAGCCTGACCTTGCATCAGTTCGGCGAGCACATTTCAGCCCCGCGCGTGACCGACTGACCTGCCCGTGAGCAAAGAACAGGCCCCGTCGACGCGGGGCCTTTCGCTTTGGGGCGGGGAGCCGGGAACGCCTCCGGCGCGTGGGCGCCGATCCACTTGGCGCAGCGCGCCTGTCGTTTTGGCTACCCGTCACGCCAAACGGGCGGCGCGCAGTTCGTGCTGATTGCCACCAATCGCATTGGCGATGACGTGATCAGGCTGACTATTCCATCAACCCGGCTTGACGTGCTCTGTCACCAGAAATCCTTATGGTCGTTGACGATCTCGTCTTCGAGCTCAGGGAATGGACCACGTACCGCGACATGGCGCCGTCCGGCGGCAAACACCTGATGGCAGCTGAGGTCGAGCGTCAGGTTTTCCGGGTTGTCTCCGGTGAGCTCGGCCAACCGCTTTTCGCTCAGCCCATAAACCACGGTGCCGATGCCAGCCCAGTAACAGGCCCCGGCGCACATGCAGCACGGCTCCATCGAGGTCACCAAGGTGCATCGTTCGAGAAAGGCCGGTTGGTATTGCTGAGCGGCCGCGCGGGCCACATTCGCCTCTGCATGGCCAACGCCGCGATCCTGCGCGTAGGTGTTGCCGGAGGAAAGCAGCACGTCGCCCTCCGGCCCGACAAGGACCGCCCCGAACGGATGGTTGCCGCTGGCCCGGCTCTCCCCGGCGATCTTCACGGCAAGACGTAGATATTCGGTATCGCTGCTCATGGCCGCCTCCCTGGGATTCACAACCACACGCCCAAACGCTTTGCGCCCACATCTTCCCGGAGCGCTTGGCGGCTGTCCAGCCGGCAGTTGAAAGAGGAGTTCATCTGAAGGCGGCGACGTCAACGATTGGCCCGACGAGAACGAGGGAGCGGCAGCGACCGACGCGCCGTCTGCAAACGCAAGCGACGTCTTCAACGAGCCGCCAACCCGCGCCAAGCGCGGCCGCCGCAATGCTCTCGCAATCTGCCGGAACCAGACAGTGCTGTTTGATTTGCCAGTCGCGCCGAACAAGCGCCCAGAGACAGCATCGCCATGAGACGCCTCAGGATATCCTCCGCATTTTCAGGTGCACTGACTGCAGCCACCGTCATTTTCACCGTAGCGGCCGTGACCGGCGGGCTGCTCTATCTCGACCGCAAGCAAGACAGGCCCATTGTCTTGTCCGCAGTTGCCGGCGACTGGTCGGGTCAGATGCCAACCGGTGCGGAGATTCGCCGCATCCTCGCCGACCGGATCGACGTCCAAAGGCGAAGTGTCGGCATCGTCGTCGGCACCATCGGTCCGGACGGGCGCAGCATCATTGCCCATGGCGACCTCGGCGGCTTCGATCCGCGACCAGTCGACGGCGACACCGTCTTCGAGATCGGCTCGGTGACCAAGGTATTTACCGGGCTGTTGCTGGCCGATATGGCAGCGCGCGGCGAAGTCGCCCTGACCGACCCGGTGGCCAAGTACTTGCCTATGAACGTCGCCGTGCCGGAACGGGGCGGCAAGGCGATCACCCTGGTTGACCTCGCGACGCAAACCTCCGGCCTGCCGCGCATGCCCGACAACATCGAGCCGGTCGATGAGACCAATCCTTATGCCGACTACACGGTCGATGAAATGAATGCCTTCGTGTCAGGCTACAAGCTGCCACGCGACATCGGTACAGAATATGAGTACTCAAACCTGGGCTCAGCGCTGCTGGGGCAGGCTCTTGCCCACCGCGCCGGCAAGAGCTTCGAGGCCCTCGTCCACGACCGCATCAGCGGCCCGCTGGCCATGCGCAGCACGGCGATCGAATTGCCACCTCGCCTCGGCAAGCGCCTGGCCACCGGCCACAACGACATGCTGGAGATTGCGCCCAACTGGGAGATGCCCGCTTTTGCCGGCGCCGGCGCATTGCATTCAAGCGCCAACGACCTGCTCGACCTGCTGCAGGTGACGGTCAGCACGAACAAGACTCCGCTGACCATTGCCCTGGCCGGCACGCTGGCGACACGGCGGGCCATCGGCGGACAGGAGACCTCGGCGGCGCTCGGCTGGATCGTCACCAAAAGCAGCAATGGCGAGATTGCCTGGCACGATGGCGGCACCGGCGGCTACAGCGCCTTCATCGGCTTTCATCCCGGCTCGCGCAGAGGTGTCGTCGTCCTGTCCAACGCCAACACAGGCGTCAGCGACATCGGCCTTCATCTGCTCAATCGCGAGATCCCGCTGACAAGGGTCAAGCCACGGCACAGCGAGGCCGCCGTTGATCCCAGCCTGTTCGACACCTATGTCGGCCGTTACCAACTCGCCCCCGACGTGGTTCTCACCGTCCTGCGCGAGGACGACGCACTTTACGCCCAGTTCAGCGGCCAGCCGAAACTGCGGCTGTTCGCCGAAGGCGAGCACCGCTTCTTCTACAAGGAAGTCGAGGCGGCCATCACCTTCGCAGCCCCTGCATCGAACCGATCACCTGGCCTCACCCTGCACCGCTTCGGCCGCGACATGCCGGCATCCCGGCTGTCGGACTGACCTGCTGACCGCAGACATCGGAGCAACCCGGAAACGAAAAAGGCCCCGCAATGCGGGGCCTTAGTTTGTGTGAGGAAAACCTCAGAACTTGTCGTCTTCGTCCTCGTCCGGCGTCTTCGAGCGAAGGGCCGAGAGCTTGGCGAACACGGCGTTGGCGTCGAGTTCCTTGTCCTCGTCCTTGGGTGCGGCCTGCTCCGGCGTCAACCGCTCGGTCAGCGAGGCCGGCAGCAAGGTGTCGCCGACAGGGGCGGCGGCTTCGCGGCCGCGCGAGGCGCGCTGCACTTCGATGTCGAGGTCGATCTGCGAGCACAGGCCGAGCGCCACCGGATCGAGCGGCGTCAGCGTCGCCATGTTCCAGTGCTTGCGCTCGCGGATCTGCTCGATCGTCGCCTTGGTGGTGCCGACGAGGCGCGAGATCTGCGCGTCCTTGAGCTCCGGATGGTTCTTGACCAGCCAGTAGATGGCGTTCGGGCGATCCTGGCGCTTCGACAGCGGCGTGTAGCGCGGGCCCTTGCGCTTGGTCTCGGGCACGCGGACCTTGGGATCCGACAGCTTGAGGCGATGATTGATGTCGCCCTCGCCCTTGGCGATCTCGGCGCGCGTCAGCTGGCCGGTCATGATCGGGTCCATGCCCTTGATGCCCTGGGCCGATTCGCCGTCGGCGATCGCCTTCACCTCGAGCGGGTGCAGCGAGCAGAACTGCGCGATCTGGTCGAACGAAAGCGCTGTGTTGTCGACCAGCCAGACAGCGGTCGCCTTGGGCATAAGCAGCGTATTGGCCATGCGATATATCCTCTTCGCTCGCCCGCGTCCCTCACGCGGGCGGTGGTCAGACCACCAGAAAATGGGAAATTCGGCCCGTATATAGACGCATTCGCCCGCCACCGCAACGATTTTGGAACCATCCCGAAGCGGCCTTCGGAGCCGCATTCCGAATACGGGCCGCCCTCTGGCAAGGCCGCAGATGCCCCGGGCCGAAATGAATAGCCGCCAAGTGTAGAAACCGACCTTGAGCCGATTGATCTATAAGCAAAAGCTTATTACTTAGTGGAAAGGGGCAATGCGAATTTTCTGAAAGCTATTCGTCCGGTATTCAGCTCTTGCGATACGCAGGCGACGTCATCACTTGGACGGAATTGCTGGTGGCATATTTGAACACTCCACTCGAGCGGTAGCCTGCTGCTGTGGAGCACCATTTTTGAGACAGCGATTTTTTTGGGGATCTATCATGACAACTGACCACAGCATGGCCAAGCGCGGATTTTTGCGCGCTATTGCGATTGCCGGCATGGCCAGCACTGTCTTGTGCGGCCTTGCCGCCGCTTCTCATGCCCAGACCTGGGAGGGAGATCAAAGCAGCGACTGGTTCAACGGCGACAACTGGTCGGCCGGCAGCACCCCCGCCGGAACAGCCGTCATAGTCAACCAGCCGGGCGCACCCAATGCCCCAAGCATCGGAACCCCCGGGGCCAGCACGAGCACCATCTTCATCGGCGGCGTCACCGGTGCCTCGCTCGACATCGTCAATGGCGGCAGCCTGACCTCGACATCGGCGATAATCGGCAACTCATCGGTCAACGGCGCGCCGCCTGCCAGCAGCCAGACAGGCGAAGCGACGGTCACGGGCGGCTCCACTTGGACGACCGACACACTCGATGTCGGCTTCTACGGATCAGGGACACTGAACATCGCGGCTGGCGGCAGTGTTGAAGCCGCGCAGGCGTCGCTTGCCACGCAGGAGGGCAGCGTCGGCCTGGTCAACGTGACCGGAGCGAACTCGAAATGGCTCAACACCGGCAACGGTGGCACCATCGTCGGCGATGGCGGCGAGGGAACCTTCAATGTCAGCCAAGGCGCAAGTGCGAGCAGCTATGTGGCGACCTTGGGCCAGCAGGCGAGCGGCCACGGCATCGCCAACGTCTCGGGGACCGATACGCTGTGGCAGATCACCAACGCCAACCTCGTCCTCGGCCAGTCCGGCGTCGGTGAATTGCATATCTCTGGCGGCGCGAAGGTTACGGCCAACAATCGTACCTTTCTGGGCAGCGGAGCCGGCTCCTCGGGCACACTGACCATCAGCGGCACGGGCTCTGCCCTCACCTCGACAGTCGACATCAGGATCGGCGTCAAATCGGCTGGTTCGGTCAGCGTCACTGCAGGCGGCAAACTGCAAAGCGCAGCTGTGATCGTCGGGGCCGACGCATCCGGCGTGGGCGACCTCATCGTCTCCGGCTCGGGCTCCCGCGTCGAGTCGGGCACATATGTCATGCTGGGATGGAATGGCGACGGTACCGCCACGGTCAGCCACGGCGGCACGATCTCAACGGCAGCTGCCGGCATACAGATCGGCTTCGCCGGCGGTTCCACCGGCACGCTCAACATCGGCGCAGCCGAGGGCGACGCGGCCGTCGCTGCGGGCAACATCGCTGCACCGAAAATCGTTTTCGGACCAGGCAGCGGCACGCTCGTCTTCAATCATACCGACGATGCCCATGATTTTGCCGCGGCCATTTCGGGCGACGGCTCAATCAGGCATCTGAGCGGAACGAGCCGCCTGCTCGCCAACAGCTCAAGCTTCACCGGAACAACCGACGTGCTTGGCGGGACCTTATGGATCGGCGATGGCCTCGGCGGCGGGATCGACGTCTTCTCGACCGCCAGGCTTGAAGGCAGCGGCGATCTCGGCGACGTCACGATCCGCTCCGGTGCAATCGTCGCGCCCGATGGAACCTTCGATGTGGCGGGCGATTTCGCCTTTCAGGCAGGCTCGCTCTATGAAGTCGGCATTGGCGGTGCAGCCAGCCGCATCGCCGCCGGCACCGCCACCATCGATGCGACGTCTTCGGTCAATGTCGTCGCCAACGGCATGGATGCGCTGTCGGACGAGTATCTGATCCTGTCGACCTCCGGAGCGCTGACCGGCGCCTTTGGCGGCGTCACCGACGACTTTGCCTTCCTCGACAGTGCACTCGACTATAGGAACGCCAGCGAGGTCTGGCTCACCCTGCAATTCAACGGTGCCGCGTTCGGCACCGTCGCCATCACCGACAACCAGCATGCCGTGGCCGGCGCTCTCGACAACCTTTCGGCCGGCAACCCGATGGTCGGCGGCCTGCTTGGCCTTTCCTTCGGCGGCGCGCGCGACGCGCTCGACCAGCTGTCGGGCGACATCCACCCCTCGCTGATGAACGCCGGCATCATTGCCTCGACGCTGGCACAGGATGCCGTGCAGAACCGCATCCGCCAGACCTTCGACAGCCACGCGGCGGCCGGCAAGCCGTCACGTGCCTTTTGGGTCGAGGGTGTGGGCAATATCTCGGAATTATCCGGTGTGGACGACACGGAAGGCTTCAAGGTCAAGGCCGCGGCACTGTTCGGCGGCCTCGACGGCGAAGTCGCCGAAGGCATCCGCCTCGGCGCCATGGCCGGCTATTCCAGGAGCAGCATCTCTCGGGGTGGGCAGGCCTCGACCGGTACCGCCGACACCTTGCATGCCGGCATCTACGCCGGGGCTGAACTTGGTGCGCTTCGCCTGCAATTCGGTGCCATCCAGGCGTGGCACGATCTGTCGACCGAACGCCGCGTCGCCTTCGGCGGCTTCTCCGACAGTCTCGCCGCCGGCTACGACGCAACAACGACCCTCGTCCATGGCGACGTCGGCTACCGCCTTGGCCTCGGCGCGTCCTATGTCGAGCCGTTTGCCGGCATCGCTTATGTCAGGACCGGCAGCGACGGATTTGCCGAGACCGGCGGCGCCGCGGCACTGACCGGGGCAGCCGGCGATCAGGATGCGACTATCTCCACCCTCGGCATAAGGGCAAGCACCGAACTGCCGGCCGGCGCGCGATCCGTCACACTGCAGGGCATGCTCGGCTGGCGTCACACCGACAGCGACGCACCGCTGTCGCGCCTCGCGTTTGCCGGCACGGCACCGTTTTCCGTCCTCGGCGACAGCCTAGCGTCGGATGCCTTCGTCTACGATGCCGGCCTGAGCTTTGCCGTCAGGGACAATGCCCGCATCGATGTCAGCTATGCCGGTGCCGTCGGCGACGGTACCGCAGCGCACCAGTTGCGCGGCACCTTCGCCATGGGCTTCTGACCCGCGCCAGCACACGAAAAGGCCCCGCCTCCCCAGATGGGAAGCGGGGCTTCGTTATTGCCGGCAATGTGCCGGACAGGCTTACTTCAGCTTGTCGGCAGCCTTTTCGATGGCCACAACGGCGCAAGCCTCGTCGAAGTTGCCGCCCGGCGCGCCGCCGACACCGATGGCGCCGATGACAGCGTCGCCAGCCTTGATCGGCATGCCGCCGGCGAGCACCAGGAAGCCGTCAATGTCGACCAGGCCGGCAGCGCCCGGATTCTTCTGCACGTTCTCGGCCATCTTGGAGGTCGGCGTACGCGACGAGGCCGAGGTGAAGGCCTTGTCCTGGGCAGCCGAAACGGTGTGCGTGCCGGCATTGTCGGCGCGAACGAGGGCGCGCAGCACGCCGGCGCGGTCAACCACTGCGGCAGTGACGTTGTACTTGTCGGCGGCGCAGGCTGCGACCGCGTTCTGGGCGATCTCGACGGCGAGGCTCGACGAGATGTTCTTCTCGGTCAGCACCTGTGCGGAAGCAGCACCGGAGATGGCGACGGTGGCAGCGGCGGCGAGGAAAATGCTCTTGATCATGACTGGGTTCCTGTCCTGATGTTGCTCGGGAGAAAGCGTCTTGCTTGTCCGATGCCAGAACTACGCCGAACCGCCGCCGGGCAGAATCCGCGATGCCACCACCTGCCCTAGGTAGGATTACCTACTGCCTTCGGATGCCGGCACATTTTTCCGCAAGCGCTGGACCGCGCAAGGCGCAGTCACCCGCTTATGCCGACCCCGCCGTGCATCACTGATCGCGTAGACCGTTTCCCGGAGAGCCGCCGCCTCGCTAAGCGAGAAGCGCCAGCCGCACCTGCTCGGCCACAGCGCTGGTGCCGAGCTTCTCCGCGATCTTCGCCCGGTGCGCGTCGATGGTGCGGGCCGAGACCTCGAGGCTCGCGGCGATTTCCTTGCTCGCCCAGCCTCGCGCCACCATGTCGAGCACCTCGCGCTCGCGCTCTGTAAGCCTGGCCAGAAGCGCCCGGGCTTCGCGCTTCTCCAGCCCAGCGTCTAGGCTGGCAAAAGCCTGCTGCAGCGCATCGACCAGCACCTCGCCGTCGACCGGCTTGGTCAGGAAATCCTGGATGCCCGACTTGAACGCCCGCCGGCAGGCAGCCACGTCGCCATGCCCGGTGATCATGATGGTCGGCCAGTCGATGTCGCGCTCGCGCAGCTTCTGGTGCAATTGCTGGCCCGACACCAGCGGCATGCGCAGATCCACCACCAGCACGCCCGGCCGGCTCTCGTCGACATGTGCCAGGAATGTCTGCGGGTCGCCGAAGGTCTCCGCCGTAATCCCGTAGGTCGAGAGCAGGAACGCCAGCGCCTCGCGCACCGCCTCATCGTCGTCGACCAGATAGACCTTATGCATCATCTCTGCCTTCCGCGCTCGGCGACCCGTTGCCCGCCGCCGCCCGCGCTCCCCTGGCCTCCCCTGCCAGGGGCAATGTCACCGTAAAGCGCGCCCCGCGCGGCGCTGCGTTTTCCGCGGCGATGCGTCCATCCACCCGTTCCACCAGCGACGCGCACAGCGACAGTCCCAGCCCCATGCCGTCGGCCTTGGTGGTGAAGAACGGCGTGAACAGCTTCGGCAGCACCTCGTCAGGGATGCCCGGCCCGTCGTCGCTGACCACAAGCTTCGCCTCGCGCTGCTCCCGCAGGGTGGCAATCCTCACTGTCCCGCCGCGGCCAGTCGCCTCCGCCGCGTTGCGGATCAGATTGTGCAGCACCTGCTCCATCTCGATCGCGTCGACCACCGCCTCCGGGGCCGGCTGCGCGAGTTCCAGAACCAGGGCAACCCCGCGCCGCTCGAGGTCGGTGCAGGTCAGCGCCACAACCTCGGCCACGATGGCGTTCAGGTCCTGCCGCGCCCGTTCAGGCGCCTTGTTGGAGGCATAGTCGCGCATCCGCTTCAGCATCTCGCCGGCACGCTTGGCCTCGCGCACATTAACGTCGAGCGCCTGCGAAATCATCGCCATGTCAGGCCTGTCCGCCTGTGACAGCCGAAGGGCAGCCTGGCTGCGGCTCAGCAGCGCGGTCAGCGGCTGCGTCAGCTCATGCGCGATGCCCGACGCCAGTTCGCCCATGGCGTTGACGCGCGAGGCATGCGCCAGAAGCGTCTCTCGCTCCTGCAACAGCGCCCGCGCCTCGGCCGCCTGCGCCACAAGCTCGGAGCGCTTCACCGCCGCCCTCTGCCCCAGCCCGAAGCTCAGGGCAGCCGCCAGCAGCCCCGCCACCACGGCAAAACCCAGCAGCCGCCCGGGCGGCACCAGGGCTGCCAAGGGCAGCGATCGGTCGAGCGACAGCAACAGCCGCTGCCCCTCGCCGTCGATCACCTTCTCGAAATGCGGTGGCGTCAGCCACGAAACCCCGAGCCCGAATGAAGCATCGGCAGGGAGGTCGACCAGGGCAGCATCGTCGAGGCTGATCCGGAGATGCGCAAAGCCTGGTCGCTCTTCCGGCTCCACAAGCCTGGCCGCTTCGATCATCAGCACCACGGCGTGGTCGGACGGCGCCGGCGCGCGCTTGGCCAGGAGATAGCGCCCCGCGCCGGCGGCGTAGACGCTCGCTCTGCCGCGCACCTGCGCGGCAATCTCCGCGGCGAGCGGCGTCAACTCGGGCCCGCCGCCCGCGGGCACATCGACCACCTCGCGCACAAGAACGGCCGAAGTGCCTGCCGGATACGATGCTCCCGAACTGCCGGACGTCGCTGCTCCCTGACTTCCGCCCATCTCGCCACCGGCCGCCGTCTGGGCGTCGAGCGAGACAAGCGACAGCCAGGCGATGCGCGGATAGAAGCGCGAAATGCTCTCCATCACCTGCCGCACGGCGCCGCCGGACGCCGGCTCGGCCCCGCTCGACAGGGCGATCAGCGTGGTCAGATGCGCGTCGTGCTGCGCCACGCGCTGCGAGATCAGTCGGTGCAACGTTCGTGCCGCCACCTCCAGCTCGTCCGCCATGCGCGTCCGCGACGTCTCCACCGATAGAGCGACGAAGACCGCCATGGCTGTGAGCCAGAGCGTGAGGCCAAGGAGGCGGGGATTGGAGAGGGGTGAGGTCACGTCGGGTTGATGCTGGCCAGAAGTCGGCATCACCATAGTCGCGGACCAATCAGAAGGGAACGGCGTGTCTGTTCGACGCAAAGGCCAATTGATGCAGACCTATCGCGCTCAGTCCCGACGGGCGCTGGCACGGCGATCACACGAGACGAGAGAAACGAGGTCCCTTCAGGCACATTTTGTAAGCGTAGCCTCGAGCAGGTCCTTGACGACCTTGCCCTGCGGGCTGGTCGGCAATGAGGATCGGACCTCGACGCTGCGCGGGCACTTGTAGTTGGCCATGTTGGCACGCGACCAGTCGATGATGTCCTTTTCGGTGGCGCTGGTGCCCGGGCGCAGCACGACATAGGCCTTGCCGACCTCGCCGAGACGCTCGTCAGGCACGCCGATGACGGCAACGATGCCGATGGCGGGGTGCTGGCTCAGGATGCGCTCGATCTCGGCCGGATAGCAGTTGAAGCCGCCGGTGATGTACATGTCCTTGAGACGGCCCTCTATGCGCAGGTTGCCATCCGTGTCGAAGCAGCCGATATCGCCTGTGTGCAGCCACCCCTCCGGATCAATGGTCCTGGCAGTGGCTTCCGGATCGTTGAAGTAACCCTTCATGACGATGTAGCCGCGGATCACCACTTCGCCGGGCTTGCCGTCGGGCAGGAAATGGCCGTCGTCGGCCATGATACGGACTTCGACGCCGGGAGCCGCCTTGCCGGCGGTGTTGGCAATCACCTCATCCGGATCGGTCGCCAGGCACATCGTGCCATAGCCGCCGCATTCGGTCAGGCCATAGCCTGTCACCACGCCCGCTATGCCAAGTTCTGTTCGCATCCGATGGACCAGAATAGGCGGAATTGTCGTGCTTCCCGTAACGGCCAGACGCAGGCTGGAGGTGTCGAATTTTGCCAGTCCCGGATGCTGGAGCATGCCCTGGAAGATGGCGGGCGGACCGGGGATGACGCTGATCTTCTCTTCGGCGACGCGCTTGAGAATTTCGCCGGCATCATAGGTGAGATGCGGCATGAAGACGGCGCCGCGCATAAGTGCCACCATTGCCCCGGCACGATAGCCGAAGACGTGGAAAAGCGGCGGGATGACCAGGATGCGGTCATGCTCGCGGATGCCGACACGCGTCGCCCAGGCGTCGATCGCCCGCAGGCACTGCTGGTGACCGTACATGACGCCCTTGGGATAACCCGTGGTGCCCGAGGTGAACAGCATGTCGCAGAGATCATCGGGACCGACAGTGGCCTCGCGTGCGGCAAGCTCGGCATCGCTGATGCTGTCGCCCGATGCAACGAAGCTCTCCCAGTCGCGATCGCCTTTGCTGCCGTCGCCGATGACGACCACTTCGCGCAGCAGGTCGCGCGTCTCGGCACGGAGCTGGTCAGGGTAATAGGTGTTGAGGAAGTCGCCGACCGAAAACAGCACCGAGGTGCCGCTGCGCTTGACCAGCTCGGCGATTTCCGCGCCCTTGAAGCGGGTGCTGGCGGGAATGAGCACGGCGCCTGCGGTGACGAGGCCAAGGGCTGTGGCGAACCATTTCCAGGTGTTGGGCGCCCAGACCATGATGCGGTCGCCCTTCTCGACACCGGCTGCGATCATCGCCTTGGCGACGCGCTTGCGCATCGTGTCGAGCTCGACGAAGTTCAGCACGACGCCATTGTCTTCAACTGCCGTGCGTGTGCCATAGAGCTCGGCGGCGCGCGCGCAGAGGGCAGGAATGGTGGTGAACTTCCAGTCGGCGTCTTCTGAGATCATCTGATTGCCTTGGGTACGATGAAGGTCGTCGTTGGCCCCACGCGGGGCGAACGAGTCTGGTTGGAAATTGTCGTGAGGATCGATGGGCTGCTAGAGCTCGAAGGCCCGCAGAAGGGTCGTCACGAAAAGCGAAGTGGCGAAAAACACCAGCACGGCCGCCCCAAAACGGGCGAAAAGCCGAGACGAGGCAAAATGCCGGAAGCGTCGGGCGATCCCTGCACCGATCAGGGTCCAGATGGACCCGATGGTCAGGATCAGCAGCGACAGGTACGCCAGATATGGCAGCGCGGCCGGAACATCGCCTTCACGCAGGTGTGGAACGATGGTGAGTGCAAACAGCAGCGCCTTGGGATTGCAAAGCGTTACGATGAAGATGTCGAGGGCTCGTGAGCCGCGACGGCTCTGACGCGCCATATCCCAGCTCCAAAGCTTGCGCGCCGACACAAGCAGTGCAGCCGCAGCGATTATTGCGGCAAACGATGCGGCCGAATGAACGAAGCCGGTGGCGAGCGACAGGCCGAGCGACCAGCCAAGGATGGCGCAGAGGTACCCGACCAGCTCTACAGGCAAAAGCCTGAGCGCAGATTTCCAGCCGAGCAGCGCACCGTTGGTTGCAATCAGCGTGTTGGTCGGTCCTGGAACGAAAAGCAACGTTATCGTAGCGGCCGAAAATGCGAGCCAATTCTCCATCGCAAGACCTCATAGCATCGCCAGATCCTGGTCGCCTCGGCGCCCAGGACAGATGTCGGGGAAAGGGCCGGGCTGTTGCCCGGCCCTGGCTCTTTAGGCTGCGGTCTGAGCCAGCATGATCTCTGGCTGCGTCACCACATAAAGGCCGTCGATCGCCGCGTTGGCCTGCAGGAACTGCAGTCCGTTGAGAGCATCCATGAACTGCATGTTCTCGCGCTTGGTCTCGTCGCCGATCTGGCCCGTTCCGCGGCGCATGTCGACACCTTGCCTCAGCTTTTCGGCAACCTGCTTGGCAACGATTTCGCCGTAGCGGCCATCACTGACCTCGGTGTAGTCGGCGCCGCCAGACACGATGCTGACGAACGCCTTCTTCATGTCGCGGTCCGAATAGTCCTTGGAGGTCAGCCGCTGCGCTTCCCAGAAGTAGCCTGCCTGTCCTCTGTTGAGGTCATAGAAGGAGGAAACCATCATCAGGAACCTGAGATAGGCCTGCCGGTAGCTGGTCTCGAAGAAATTGACCGCCCGCGCCTCGTCGACATGGCCTTTCAGGATGCTCGCAATCGACGCGGCGGCAACAAGGCTCGAGACCATCGCAAGGTGTACGCCGCTCGAGAGCAGCGGGTCGAGAAAGCACGCGGCATCGCCGCACATGAAGTAGCCCGGCCCCGAGAAGCGCTCCGACGTGTAGGAATAATCCGTTTCCATCTTGATGTCGGTGCGCTTGGCATCCTTCAGGATGATGCGCGCCTCCTCATTGTCGGCAAGCAACCGGTCATAGACCTGTTCGGCGCTATGCCCGGCATCGCGTTCCTTGCGCAGCTGATCGCGGGTGATCACCGTACCGACGCTGACCGTGCCGTCGTTGAGCGGAATGAACCAGATCCAGCCGGCCTCCACCGAGATGATACGGGTCGAGCCGGCGGGCAGATCGTCGTAAAAGAGGTTGGTCCCGGACCAGTAGGACCAGATGGCGACGTTCTTGAAGACGTTGTGGAAATGCCGGTCCTTCGCATATTCGTTGGCGATAACGCCGCTGCGGCCGGAGCAGTCGACCAGGTACTTGAAGCTGATGTTGCCTCTCGTCTCTGAGGTTCGGTCGAGGTAGCTCGCCGAGACCGCCCGGCCATTGTCGAACTCGACCTTGCTGACCTTGACGTTCTGGTGAACGCTCGCGCCATTTTCCGCAGCGTGGTCGAGCAGCAGCTTGTCGAACTCCGAGCGCTTGACCTGGTAGGAGTGGTTCGGTGCGCCCTCGATCTCGTCGAAGCGGAACGACCACTTTTCGTTACCCCAGTTGAAGTAGCCGCCAGGCTTCTCGACGAAGCCATGCTTCTTCATCTTTTCCCCGGCGCCGATCGCGTCGAGCATCGGCATCAGCGAGGCAAGAAGCGACTCGCCGATGTGATATCTCGGGAACACGTCGCGTTCCAGAACAGTGGTCTTGATCCCTTGCCGGGCAAGGATGGTTGCGACAGTGGAACCGGCCGGTCCGCCGCCGATGACAAGTACGTCCGTGGTATTCGATATCATCAAGGTCTCCTAATTGATTGACGAGGCCAGATGTGGATGTGGGCGAGTAGGCAAGTCTCCAATCGGGACTCGGAATATGCGGGGCGCCCTCGACGACAATATTTTACGAAATCTACCTATAAATCGTCTATTTGGACGATATATTTTGCTTTACTTAAGTAGTTACAAGAAACAAAAGAAATACATCTCCGACAAAACCTGGTCGGATCACTCATGTTGTTCGTGCTGGAGTGATGTTTTATTGATTCTGCCTAGTTCATCCTCTCAATGATGGTGACGTTTGCCTGCCCTCCGCCCTCGCACATGGTCTGCAGGGCGAATTTGCCGTTGCGTCGCTCCAACTCGAACAACATCGAAGTCATGATGCGCGCCCCGGTGGCACCGAGCGGATGACCGAGCGCGATCGCGCCGCCATTGACGTTCATCTTTTCGTGCGGCACTTCGAGCTCGCGCATCCAGGCCATGGGGATGGAAGCGAAAGCCTCGTTGCATTCGAACAGGTCGAAGTCGTCGATCCGCATACCCGTCTTGGCCAGCGCATGCCGGGTGGCCGGGATAGGGGCGGTCAGCATCCAGACAGGATCGGCAGCGCGGACCGAGATGTGGTGGATTCGTGCGCGCGGTTTGAGCCGGTGGTCCTTCACGGCCTGTTCGGACGCAATCAGTATGGCAGCGGCAGCGTCGGTGTTCTGGCTGGCGACACCAGCATGGACCCGGCCGCCGGCGCGCAGTGGAGCCAGGGCAGCCATCTTGGCCAGGCTGGTATCACGGCGTGGCGCCTCGTCGACGGAAAAGCTGCCGATGGGAACGATTTCGGATTCGAAGAGTCCCCGATCGATGGCATCGATGGCGCGCCTGTGGCTTTCAAGCGCAAATCGTTCCATGTCTTCGCGGCTGCAGCTCCACCTCTGAGCGATCATGTCGGCGGCCCTGAACTGACTGACTTCCTGCTGACCGTAGCGTGCCTGCCAGCCCGGCGAGCTGCTGAAAGGGTCGTCGAAACCGAACTGCGTGCCGACCGACATGGCCGCCCCCATCGGGATGAGGTTGAGGTTCTGCACGCCGCCGGCAACGACAAGATCCTGGGTTCCGCTCATGACCGCCTGGGCGGCGAAGTGGACCGCCTGTTGCGACGACCCGCATTGCCTGTCGATCGTCACACCTGGCACATGTTCGGGAAGGCCGGCCACCAGAGCACAGGTTCGGGCGATGTCGCCGGCCTGCGGACCGATGGTTTCCGTGCAGCCGAAGATGACGTCGTCGATGCTAGCCGGATCTATGTCGCTGCGCTTGACCAGTTCCCTGATCGGATGGGCGCCAAGATCGGCTGAGTGAATGCAGGCGAGAGCACCCTTCTTGCGCCCGACGGGCGTGCGCACGGCATCGATGATGTAGGCTTCAGGCATCGGAAAAGGCTCAGCGATTTCAACTGTCCCGGAGGCTAGCGCGAGAACCGATCCTCCACTATTCCTATAATGGTCAGATGACTTCAACGGTTTCTGAATAACGAGCGGCACATGGATCTCAGACTTCTCGAGTGCTTCCTGCGTGTCGCCGAGTTCGGCAGCATGAACCGTGCGGCCGCCGACCTGAACCTGTCCCAGCCGTCGCTTTCGCGAAAAATTGCCCTTCTCGAAGGCGAAATCGGAGCCTCGCTGTTCCGCCGGGACACGACAGGGACCAAGCTGACCGAGGCCGGCTTGCTGCTCGCCGGGCGTGCGCCGCAGCTTTTGCGCGAAGCCGTTCTGATCAAGGAGGAGATCGCACAGGAAAGCTCGACGTCCGTGTCGTTGGCGTTGCCCTCATCGCTGAACCGCCTGTTGGCCATCCCCTTTCTGGAGAAGGTCGTCCGCGAGCATCCGCATTACACGTTGCGTGTCAGCGAAATCGTCTCCAACGCACTCGAGGTGTGGATGCAGCGGCGGACCCTCGACGTTGCCATCACTGCGCTGCAGCCGCGAACGCAGCGTTTCAGCCTGACGCCGCTTGTTCGCGAGCCGATGATGCTTCTCGGAACCGAAAGCGCGGAACTGGGCGTCGAAGGGATGGTGTCGGCCGACTTCGTGGTGCAGCACAAGCTGGTGCTGCCTGAGTCCGGCAATCCGATACGGCGATATCTCGAGCAGAAGCTCGGAACCGGAAATCTCTCGATCAACACTGTTGTCGAAGTCGAGTCGGTTGCCATGTGCTACGAGCTTGCGCGCGCCGGCGTCGGCTACACCATGCTGCCCTATTCGTCCATTTACGAACACAAGCGCGACGACAGGGTTTCGATGGCGGTGATCCAGGGCTTCGATGTCACCTGGGCACTCGCGGTCAACCGATATCGCGTGCATTCCGCTGCCGTCAGCCAGGTGGCCGAGGACCTGCTTGTTTTTGCCCGGGGGCGCGCGGCCGATCCCGCCTGGAAGTTCGCCACGGCGATCTGAGGACGCCCACCGAAACAGCTGCCAGGCAGTCGTGACGAAGCAAATATTCATGCGCTTCGGAACAAGGCGGAGCTGCGAAAGCACGTCAGAACATTAGTCCGAACAGACGATGCAGAGCATTTGAACGCGGCCACCCTTTATTGGGCGAGGACCTATCATCTACAAAATGGGAGAGAGAAATGTTGCGTCGTGGCGCACTTCTGGCATTTTTTGCATCGTCTCTTGCATCACAGACAATGGCAGCAGATTGGCGAATTCTTGCACAATTCGACGACGCCCCCGAAGGGCTTGTCGGCGACACCAACGGCAATTTCTATGTCAGCCTGTTCCATTCCGCGCTGGTGATGAAGGTCACGAGCGACGGCAAGGCGACCAAGATTGCCGATCTGAGAACGGTGATCGGGGATGCCAAAGGCAGCACCGTCGGCATTGACTGGGACGGAAAGGATAACCTTTACGTCGCCTTTTCCGAATATTCCAAGCGCTTCCCCTGGCCAGCCAAGGCCAATCTGGCGGTCGAGGGGTGCGGCGATGCAACGGTCACCAGGTCCGGCCTGTACCAGGTCACGATCTCGACGGGCAAGGTCGAGCCGGTGGTGACACGGGCCGACGGATATCCGTTCTGCTTCCCCGACGACCCGGTCATAGCACCGGACGGCAAGATCTACTTGTCAGATCTCAGCCTCCAGGCCATCTGGAAAATAGACCCCGAGCAGAAATCAGCTGAGTTGTGGTCGAAGGACCCACTGTTCAGTCCGGGAGACCGCTCTCTCAGCGGCTATCCGGTGGGCGTCAATGGCATAGCGCTGGCGCCGGACGGCAAGTCGCTTTACGGCGTGACAGGCGGCATCCCGCTGCTTGTCAAGGTCCCGATCCAGGATGACGGCAGTGCCGGAAAGGCTGAAATGCTCGCCTTCGGCTACGACAACATGGATGGCCTGGAAGTCGACAAGGACGGCAATTTCTACCTGACTGAGACCACGCGCAGCGAAGTCTGGAAGGTCAGTGCCGACGCCAAGAAGCGGCAGCAGCTGGGCAACCCGCTCCAGGCGCCTCTCGGGGCACCCGCAAGCATCGCCTTCGGCAATGGCGACATCTGCGTGACCAACCTGAATTTCTTCAAGCATCTGCCTGAAAGCCAGGCAAACTCCATAGCCTGCACGAAGCTGGATAAGCCGCTCTGGTAGTCAGAGCATGACAAGCGCACCCCAGCGGGGCTGGCGTCCCCTGGCTGCGCGGGCATCGCAATCGCACCTGCAGCCGTTCCGTTGATCCGCCAGGCAGCATCGACGGGCTGGACGCAGCCTTGACTAACTTGGGCCAAGCCCGTTCGCCTCGGTCCCCGCCTGCCGACAACGCGGTGCGAGTTCGCCTCGTATGCGTTGTCGGCTCTTTTCGCAGTGTTGATGGATACAACGGCGGTATCGCTGGTCGGGATGGGATTGGCCTTGATCAACCGCGCCACTGCGCGGCCACCATGGGGCCGACTGCGGTATGCCCTACGATGAACGCCCGGCAGAGTGGCCTCCTTGCAGCGGCTGGCGCACACATCCAACTCTACCTCATTTGCCGAACCTGCGCGCCCCGAAGACGCAGCAGATGACAGCGACGGTGACGACCAACATCACGGGGGTCACGGGCTCGCGGAGCAATGTGGCGGCAAGCACGAGGCCAAAGAATGGCTGCAGGAGCTGAAGCTGTCCGACCGAGGCGATGCCGCCAAGCGCAAGGCCGCGATACCAGAAGACGAAGCCGATGAGCATGCTGAACAGGGAAACGTAGGCCAGGCTTGTCCATGCCGGAATCGTCACGTTCTCAAATGTGGCAGGCCAATAGATCGCCGTGAGCATCAGCATCACCGGAAGGGATATCACCAGCGCCCAGCAGATGACCTGCCATCCACCGAGCTTGCGCGAGAGCGTCGCCCCTTCGGCGTAACCGAGCCCGCAAGCGATGATCGCGGCCAGCATGAGCGCGTCGCCGACAGGCGAGGCAGACAGCCCCTGGCTAATCGCAAACCCGGCGACCAATGCGCTTCCGAGAACCGAGAAGAGCCAGAAGATCGGCTTGGGTCGCTCATTGCCGCGGATCACGGCGAAGATCGCAGTGCAGAGCGGAAGGAGGCCGATGAACACGATCGAGTGGGCCGACGTGACATGCTGAAGGGCAAAAGCCGTCAAAAGCGGAAAACCAACCACCACGCCGAGGGCAACGACCACCAGGGAAACAAGATCGCGACGTTCCGGGCGGCGCTCCCTGAAGGCGGCTAGTAAGACAACTCCGAGAATGCCGGCAATTGCCGCACGAGCAACCGTCAGAAAAACCGGATCAAGAGACTGCACGGCAACGCGCGTGGCGGGCAGTGACCCGCTGAAGATGATCACACCTATCAATCCGTACAACCAACCGCTTGTCGACCGTTCCATGGCACCCCCTTTGTCCATGGACCTATGCAGGCAGCCGCTTGCAACCGCCAGATACGGTAAGGTACAGTTTGACATTACTGTTATGGCCACAAAGGCAATACAGATGGACACAACCCGTATCGAAATGGTGATGGAGCAGATCAGGCGTCGAATCGCCGGACGCAGCCTCTTGCCAGGCAGCAAGCTTCCGTCCGTACGGGCACACGCCAAGACGTCAGGCGTCTCGGTTTCGACAGTCGTAGAAGCCTATGACCGCCTCGTTGCCGAGGGGGTGGTGCTATCCCGTCCTGGTTCCGGTTTCTACGTGGCGACACAGACCGCCCCACTGTTGCTGTCCGAGGTTGGTCCGAAGCTCGACCGAGCTATCGATCCGTTCTGGGTGTCCCGCCAATCGCTGGAAGCCACCGACAATACCGAGAAGCCGGGCTGCGGGTGGCTGCCCCCTGACTGGCTTCCCGAGGCTGGCCTCCGGCGCGGTCTACGCGCACTTTCCAGGGCTTCGGGGATTGCCCTGGCCGAATATGGATCGCCATTGGGCTTGCCACCCCTTCGGCAATTGATCACCCGGCGAATGGCAGAGAAGGGCATTGAGGCGCCACCGGACCAGGTCATCCTGACCGAAAGCGGCACCCAGGCCATCGACCTTCTCTGTCGCTATCTCATCGACCCTGGCGATACCGTGCTTCTCGACGATCCCTGCTACTTCAACTTCCAGGCGCTGTTGAGAGCGCACCGGGTTCAGGTCGTCAGCGTTCCCTACACCCCAAATGGGCCCGATATCGAGGTGTTCGCGTCCGTGCTCGCAGAGCATCGGCCACGCCTCTACATCACGAACTCGGCGGTCCATAATCCGACGGGAGCGACGCTTTCTCCTGTTATCGCCCATCGTGTCCTGATGCTGGCCGAACAGCATGGTCTGACAATCGTCGAGGACGACATATTCGCCGACTTTGAGCACGTGCCCGGACCGCGGCTCGCCGCGTTCGACGGCTTGAACCGAGTCATCCACATCGGCAGCTTCTCGAAAACCCTCTCTGCTTCAGCCCGATGCGGGTTCATTGCCGCGAAAAAGGATTGGATAGACGGGATCGTCGACCTGAAAATTGCGACAACATTCGGCGGCGGGCGTCTCAACGCGGAGCTCGTCCTCAGCGTGCTCAGTGACGGTGGCCATCGTAAGTATCTCGCGGGACTGCGGATGCGCCTTGCTCGAGCACGCCACGAAGTCGGAGCGAAGTTGCGGGAGATAGGCATCGTGCCCTTGCTGGAACCGCAGGCCGGGATGTTTCTCTGGTGTAGAGTTCCTGGTCCTCGATCGTCGGCACAAGTGGCAAGGGCAGCACTTGTCGATGGTGTCGTCCTGGCGCCCGGGAACGCTTTCAGCCCTGCCCAGACGGCAGGAGACCTGATGAGGTTCAACGTCTCACAAATCGGCAACAGCAGGGTTTTCGAGACGATACAGCGGTCGCTATCCCAATCTTGTTCGGGGGATCGCTAGATCACGCAAGTCTCTTTCGTACTTATGTTGCTCCGCACCCCGGCTGCGATTGCTGGATGCTTGCAGGACAAGAGGACTTCGCATCGGAATGATCAGATTGGGCCGGGAGGGGACTGGAAGCTTCCATTCGAAGACCAAGCGTTAGCTGTCGTTTGAGGGCTCTGTTTGACCAACGGGAGTGCGGGTGCAAGCGCGGGAAGAAGCGATAATTGCGCCTTCTGGCGCCACGCACGCCCTCCGGCCCACTCGGCTCAGGCCAGGAGCAGTTCAGCGCTTCTGTCGGCATTGCCTGCTTTGGCGGCAACGCGGCGAGCAAGAGTGTCACCGGCAACAAGGAACTGCCCTTGCTCGACGTGGCCAGCAACAGGACGTTCCTGATCACCGACTAACGAAAACGCTCCAAGCTCTTCGGGCTCAGGCTCCTCGGCAACGCTACCTCTCGCGCTGAAGCGAAAGTAGCGCCACACGATGCGCGGATAAGACTGTGGGATGCTAGCCATCACGGCGCACATCCCTTTCAGCCATAGACTCGGCCCCGCTCGACAGCGCGATCAGCGTGGTCAGACAGGGCTGCGCCGCACGCTGCGAGATCAGGTCGGTGCAGCGTCCGCCCCGTCACCTCTCCATCGACACGACGACGAAGGCCATAAGTGCGGCGAGCCAATGCGCGAGGCCGAAGAGGCAGGGATGGAGGGGTGTCGGCATGGGCATAAGTCGGCACCACCATGGTTACGCGATAAGCAGAAGGGAACGGCGCGTCTGTCAACGAAAAGGGTTACCTTATCAAGCGATGGCGCGATGCCCTGCTTGGCGCTAATACCAGTCGGTCCGGTTGCGGCGAGTTGGGGCGCAATGCTGGCACATCAGGTAGCCGGCAGGGGCTCACTTGACCGTCGATCACCGGCGTGGGGGTCAACACGAGGCTCGCGGTCGGTCGCCCGATCGCATTTGAAGACCTCCTACCCTTGTTGGATGCGCATCCCAATTCTCCCTTCAAACGCCGCAGAATTGCGCCATCGTGCGGCTATGTCGATGAGTTGGCCGCGACGACAAGCGCATCGACAGCCACGGCCCGGTCCGGCAGCACGATAACCGGATTCAGGTCAAGCTCGGCTATCGCGGAACCGGCGGCCAGCCCCAGTTGCGCCAGCTTGAAAACCAGATCGACAAGGGCTTCCTTGTCCGAGGGTTCCGCGCCGCGGGCGCCATCGAGCAGAGGGGAGAGCCTCAGGCTGGCGATCATGTCGCTGATATCGTCCTTGTCGACAGGCAACGGTCGCGTAGCCGCATCCTTCAGGATTTCGGCATAGATGCCCCCGGCGCCGACGGTAATGGTTGGGCCAAGATCGCGATCCTGCGTCAGTCCGACGATCATCTCGACGCCGGTGCCGATCAGTTCCTGCATCAGCACACCCTCGATCCGAGCCGCCGGAAAATGGGTCTTCGCCTTTGCCACCAGGCTCTCGTAAGTGCTTGCGGCAGTCACAGCGTCACCGATGTCGAGCAGCACCAAACCCGCATCCGACTTATGGGCAATGTCGGGCGAAGCCAGCTTCATGACGACACGTCCTCCCCAGGCCGCGAACGCTTCTGCTGCCTCGGAGGACGAGGTAACCAGGCGCTCGCCAGCACGGCAGATGCCTGAGCCGTCGAGCAATGCGGCCACCTGTCCGCTGTCGAGAATTCCATCCTGCTTCAGCGCGCCTTGCTGGCTGGCCGACAATGCTGCTGCATCCCAGGAGCGGCTGCGGAATGCCGCCTTTGCGGCCTCGTAGTCAGCGTGCGCGCGCATGGCGCGGAAGCATTTGCGGAATGAGCGGAAGATCGGCACGCCTGACTTGACCAGGTCGCGATAGCCGGGACTGTCGGTCAGCACCGACCCCCACACCGCGACCACAGGCTTGGGCGAACGTGGTGCGAAAGCCAGCACGTCGGCGGCAAAGCTGTCGGACAGCAGGCCAAGGGCCGCCGTCAGCCCGACCACGATGACATCGACGCTTGCGTCGGCGGCAATGGCTTCAAGCACCTCGATACGCTGCTGCTGCGGGGCAGCGATGACAAAGCCGCCGCCATTGTCGATCGGATTGGAGACGGTGACGTAATTGGGCAGGTAGGCGTAGAGCTTTTCGATCGTCGCCTGCGACAGATCGGGAAAGCTCACGCCATAGCTGTCGGCCAGCTCGGCCATCAGCGTCGTCGAGCCTCCCGAAACCGAGTAGAGCGCACAGTTCGGGCCGGTGCCCGCCGGCAGCTTGGCGAGCAGGTTGACCGTCTCGAGCAACTCGTCCAGATCGCGGACCCGGATCACCCCATACTGCCGGAACAAGCCGTTGATGACCGCATCCGCTCCAGCGAGGTGGCCTGTATGCGACGCGGCCATGCGCGCACCACGCTCGGTCGATCCCATCTTGAGCATGACCACTGGCTTCTTCATTGCATTGGCAGCCTCAAGCGCCAGCCTGAGCTTGGCGATCGACTTGAAGCCTTCGACATAGGCTGCGATGACCGCCGTCTGCGGATCATGGGCAAAGTAGTTGATGAAGTCGGCAACCTCGAGATCGACCTCGTTGCCCACCGTCACCCAACGCCGGAAGGCAGCACCCATGGCGATGCCCTCGACGATGGGCCGGCCGTTGAAGCCGCTCTGGGTGACCAACCCGACGAGGCCGCCGCGATGATGCTCCGGCACGGGAAACTGCTCGAATGTGTTGTCGTTGGTGTTCGGCCCGATGACACGCACGCCATGTTCACGTGCGGCCTCGGCGACCTTGGCCTCAAGCGCGGCACCCTCGGCACCCACTTCTGAAAAACCGGAGCTGAAGACGATGACATCGCGCACGCCGCGACGACCGCAATCGGCGATTACCTGCGGAACGATCGCCGGCGCCACCTTGACCACGGCGAGGTCGATATGATCAGGCACCTCCGCCATCGACGTGAAGACAGGCACACCACCGGCCTCACCGCCGCGCGGATTGACGTAGCAAAACCGCACGTCATCGCCGAAGCGGCGAAACCAGCTATGCGCTTGCGGCGACGCGTCGACACGGCCGACATAGGCAATGCCACTCTTCTTGCGAAACATGCGCTGGAGATCGACCAGGCTGCGGTCGAGTTCTTCGCGGGCGTGCTGGATTGCCTTTGGGATGGTCTGCATGATGTCGGGTCTTTCGGTTTGTCGGATTTCCGGGCGATTGGCCTAGGCCAAATGGCCGAATTCAGCTTCTCGGCAAGGTGCCAAACTGGCGGCGAAACGCTCTGTGCCGGCACGCCGGCGCAAGGAGAGGAGAGCGCCATGGGAACCGCGGCCAACACGGCGAGACGGGCGGAGTTGGGATTCGAGGAGCCCAACGAATTGCTGCGGGGCGTCACCAATGACCGCTCTGGCGGCGTGGTGAAATCCAGCCTGCGTGTGCTGTCCGTGCTCGAATACTTCCAGGCCAATCCGCGGCCGGCGCGTACGACCGAGATCAGCCGTGCGCTTGCCATTCCCAATTCCAGCGCCGACGACATTCTGAAGACGCTGGTGCGCACCGGCTACCTCGCCTTCGACCCGCGTCAGAAAGTTTACCTGCCTTCCTACCGGATCGTCACTCTGGCCCGGCGCATCGAAGGTTCCTTCTTCGGCGGCACGGCAGTCTCCGACCTGATGGACGAAGTGCATCGCCACACCGGCCTGACGGTATGGCTGTGCATGCAGAACGATCGCTGGGTCCAGTGCTCGGCGATCATCGCCGGCTCTGACTTTCACGCCGGCGTCCATGTCGAAGGCTTCACCGACTACGACTGGTCGACAGCGGCCGGCATGGCGCTTTTGTCTGGCAAGCCGCAGGAGGTGGTGGTGGAGATTGCCAAGCGCATGTTTCGCACCGAACCGCCGGCAAGGCGCGTGGCCAGTGTGGCCACGTTGCTCGACAAGGTCAGATCGGTTCGCAAACAAGGCTATGCCACCTCCCGCGGCTTCTCGGCGGAAGGGGCTACCGCAGTGGCTGCACCCTTCCAGTCGAAGTTCATGCGTGTTCCGGTCGCCGTCGGGCTCGTCAGTGCCGATCCCGAGGAAAGTCCCGCCACGGCGGCCTTGGGATCCGCCCTCCGGCAGATAGCTTCCCGGCATCAACGCCTTGCGGAATTGCACCGGGCCAATGACGACCTGCCTATTTCGCCGGAATGGGAATGCCCGCGGCAGCAATGAAGCCTTGGTCGACGACACGGTCTTCCGGCATCAACTCGCTGTAGGACAGCACCTCGGGAATGAGCGCGTAGGTCTTCTGCAGGCGCGCGGCGAGATCGGCCGGCATGTACAGATTGGGATCGAAGGTCAGCGATACGCCCTTCTTCAGCGTCTCCTCGGGCAGTTGCAGTTCCTCGAGCATGATCTTCATGACCGCGGGATTGGCGTGGTAGTCGCCCTGCAGGTAGGTGCGCGTCGTGCGCACCAGTGCCCGCATCACCGCCTCGCCCACGTCGCGCCGCTCCTTGAGCAGGCGCGGACCGAAGCTCCACGAGCCAGCTGACATCTCAGTCCCCTGGACGAAGGCCAAAGACACTTTGGATTCGTCGGCCTTCTGCCAGATGGAATCGATCAGGTAGCCAAAATTGACGGCACCGTTTTCCAGGGCCACGAGAATGTCGGCAGAAGCCATGGTCTGGAATTTCACGTCCTTGAGCGACAGGCCGACCTTTTCCAGCTCTGTCTGCAGGAAGTAGGAGGCCGTCGAGCCGAGGCCGATGGCGCTGGCGACCGTCTGATCCTTGAACAGGTCGACGGTGAATTTGCGGCCGTTGAGAAAGGCATTATTGGCCCAGATGCCCTGTTTCGAGCCGGGCGACTGGACGAAAAGCGGCGCCACGACACGAATGTCGGCGCCACTGGCAATGGCGTTGAAGATGGCCGCACTCGGCTGGCCGCCGAGCACGTCAGCGCGCCCCGTGGACAGGAGCACGATGCCGTCGCTCGACTTGGCGAAGGTGTATTCGATGTCAATGTTTTCCTTGTCGAACTCCCCCATCCGGTCGGCAAGCAGCATCGGTATGTAGGCCTCGACCTTGGCGGTCATGGCGACGATCACCTTCTCACGCTGCGGTAGTGGCTTCGGCGCGTCGGAGCCTTCGGCACGGGCGCCGAAGCTTGCCCCGATCACGGCGGCGGCGAATGCCAGTTTCTTCCATAGAGATTTCATTGCTTCCTCCCTGTTGCTTCTTTTCGCCGCCGGTCCTCCACCGGTCGGCAACCTCCTGGAGCGTCGTGCGTCCGAACGGACGCAAGAGGACGCCCTGATCCATTGCCCCTGCACCTCGTGCTCTCCGGAAAGCGTTCCGGATTCGGGCCGATGCGCTTGTCAACCCGCGTCGTAGACCAGCTTCCAGCTCGACCCGGCGAGTTGCCTTATGCGCGGACCACCAAACTGGAATGCCGGGTCATCAGGCGGCTCGGCGAATGAGATGACCGCGGTATCCGGAGCCGGCGGCAGTGCTGCCCAGATCCGTCTGCCCGCCGTGTCTATGTCGACGCGATTTGGAATGTTGCGCTTGAGGCTCGCCACGCGCGGATAGAGTTCGGGATCGACTTCGGCTGCCGCGCGCAGGGCCGGCGTATCGACGCCGCCCGGCCGTACCGCCACCACCCATGGCCCGGTTCCGCCGCGGCTTTCGCGTTCGCGTGCGACGACTTCGACCCAGTGTTCGACCGCAACCTTGGACGCACAGTAGGTGGCCAGCCCTTCGAGCGCTGCCACTGCGGCTCCGGAAGAGAGCATCACCAGCCCTGCCTCATAGCCGGGACGACAAGCGTCGAGAAACGCTTCAGCAAGCACGAAGGGTGCAGCGAGATTGGCAAGAACGCCCTTCTCGTATGTCTCAGAGGAGACCTTGCCGACCACGCCGATCGCTTCGGAATAGTATGCGTTGTGAATGAATATGGCGCGCTTGCCGCGAAAGGCAGCCAGCTCCCGGATGAAATGCCCACGGACGCGATCCCATGACGCGGGGTCGGTCAGATCAAAGGTGACGCTCTCATGGTCGGGGTGCTTCCGACGCGACAGATTGATGATGCGGGCATTCTTGAACGGAACGTTGCGAGCAAGCCCGAGGCCCACACCCTGCGTCGCGCCGCTGATCCAGACAATGGTATCGTGCATCAATGCCTCCCTCTCAGTTGCGCAACACGACCGCACAGGTCGGGCCCAGATCGCTCGAGCTCACGAAGCAGCAGTCGGCTTGCTCGACCTGACCGGTGGAGGTGCCGCGCATCTGCTTCACGCCTTCGGTGATCATGTTGAAACCATGCAGATAGACCTCGGAGAGGCTGCCGCCGCCGGTGTTTACCGGCAGGCGTCCACCGAGCGCGACGCCCCCATCCTCGGTGAAGGCAGCGCCTTCACCTCGCCCACAGAAGCCGTAGCCTTCGAGGGTGAAGAACACCTCCGGCGTGAAGGCGTCGTAGAACTGCGCCACCTTGATGTCGGCAGCGCGGAAGTCGCTCTGGCGCCACAGGGACTTCGCGCAGGTCGCAGCCTGCGAGCGCATCGGATCGGCCGTGAAGTAGTTGGCAAGGATGGCGCTGCCGCCATCGAACCCCTGGGCTGCGGCGTGGACGTAGACGGGCCTGTTGCGGCAATCCCTGGCGCGATCCACTGCTGTGACGACGAAGGCGATCGCGCCGTCCGTCTCGAGGCAGCAATCGAATAGGCAAAGCGGCTCGCTGATCCAGCGCGCTGCGAAATAGTCTTCGCGGCTCATCGGCTTGGCATGCATGAAGGCCTTGGGATTGCGGTTGGCATGGCTTCGGAACGCCAATGCGACATTGGCGAGATGATCGCGGGTGGCGCCGAATTCGTGCATATAGCGGGTGTACATCACGCCGACCTCGTCGACAGGCCGGATGATGCCCCAGGGTCTCAGCCAGGTGTCACGGCTGCCCTGAATGCGCTGCTCCAGTTGCGCCCAGACACGGCTTGCACGGCCGCTCCGCTTGCGCGAGCGCCAGCCGACGACCACCTTGGCCTGGCCGGTGGCAATCGCCATGGCCGCATGGCCGACGGTACCGCAGCCGCCATGTCCGCCGGCGGGCATCTGCGAATAATAGGTCACCTCCTTCATGCCGAGATCACGCGCGATGTCGTGCTGGAAGACGTTCTCCATATTGAGCGAGCAGAGGCCGTCGACCTCCGACGGCGAGATGCCGGCGTCGTCGAGCGCCGCCTTGATCGCTATGCAGGCAAGCTGCTCCTCGCTTTGCACCATGGCCTTGCCAAAGGCGGTCTCGCCAATACCGACAATCGCAGTCCGGTCCTTGAGGGAGATCATATCGCTCATGGCTTCAGGCTCTCGGAAACGCGCGGCATCCAGCGCGGCAGGGTGATGTCGTCGGAGACGGCAGCAAAGGTGACGTCGACTGGCATGCCGATGCGGATTGCCGAAACTGGTACGCTGTTGATGGCAGCGTTGGGTGCCGCAACCAGGCTGCCGACCATGCGGATATGCGGATGGTCTTCGAATTCGACGACGATCATTGGATACGGCACCACATCCTGGAAACCAGGCAGCGTCGGACCATGCGCAACACCGTACGACCAGACAGAACCTCGACCGGACGTTTCGGCCCATTCCGTCTCGGCATGGGCGCAGGCGGCGCAGAACGGATGTGGTGGAAACTGACAATGGCCGCAGGCCTTGCAGCGCTGGACGACGAGGCGCCCTTCGCGTGCCGCGTCCCAGAAGCCCGCCGTGTCGGGATCGTCAGCATAGGGCAAAGGGATGGCTGTCATGGTCTTGTCTCTGTCGGAATGCGGGGAACCGGCAATTCAATCGCCTCGAGCACCGGATCGCCTGAAAGCGCGACCTGGACGTCGACCTGTCGGGCGCAACCGGGACAATAGAAATGGCGGATGCGGAAGCGTTCGCTGCCGGGATAACGGTCGGTGATGGCGGATCGCTCGCCGGCGACGGCTTCATGGACGGCAAGGGATGCGTAGATGTCCGCGCCAGCGTCGCAGATACCATGGCCGCAGACGGCGCATACGACCTGCTCGCCACCGGAGACTGCGACGGCCCGGAAATGGCTGGACAGGCGACGTCCGCTGACCGGACCTTCAATCGTGCGCGGATCGCGACCGCCGAGCCGAACCTTGAGCCGTGCTTTTCGCGCGGCCTCCGACGCGTCACGGTCGATCTCTACCTGGTCGCCGTCGAGACGCAGGACCACGCCAAAGTCGCGCAACGCATTGCCCACACTGACGAGACCATCGAGCACATCCATGGCAACCGCAGCCGGATCACGTTCGAGCGGATCGCCAAAGCCGCCGCCCCCTTGCGAGGACGTGACCAATATCTGATCCGGATAGAGCCTGGTTGCAGCATCCGGCAGCCGAAAATCAGTGGCATCCGCAAGCTCCGCCCAGCCGCTTGAAACGGCCACCGGCCCGTCACAACTCATGATGGCGAAGCCGCTGGGCAAACCGGGTTCACCGCCTGCTGCGCCCATTGTCGCCGGATGCTGCAAGCCTTGCGCCATGGACAAGAGTGCGATCGATCGGTCGGTCTGGTGCGGGCGATAGGCATGCATTGCGCCGACGCCACCGCGTCGCATGCCGGGTCCGCCGGAATCGGCCAACTCGCGGCGCGTCAGATAGAGCACGGGATAGTATGCTTCGTTGGTTTCGAGGTTCGACGGCGTCGCGCCCGGCGATGTCGCCGTACCCGACGTGTCGCTCCCGTCGGCATGGACGGTGGCGCCGCCGCCGCCGCTCAGCTCATCCAGAAACAGCGTGGTGAACGGGGTGCCGTCGCGCCGGTGTCCCGAAATCGACATGCCGCCGGCGCCCGAAGACTGCGACGAGGCCATGGCCATGTGCGCATGCGCCGCCGAACCGTCCAGCAGGCGCGCGAGGCAACCGCTGACGCAGTTGCGGATCGCTTGTGCCGAGGTGCCTGTGCTCATCGCGACGCCGGCCGGCCACTCGGCATCGACGATCGAGCCCTTTCGGGTGCATATGTCGATGGTGCGCCATATGGCGCCGGGCATCCAGGGCAGGCCCTGGCAGATGTGGACGAGCACCGCCGCCATGGTGAAGTTGGCCAGCGTCGGATAGGTGGAGTTGACCGCGCCAGGAGCCTGGTCGTCGCTGGCGGTGAAGTCGAAGCTGAGCTTGTCGCCTGCCTTGGTCATGGCGAGGCGGACCGCGTAGACTTGGTTCGGCAAATAGTCGGCGCCGCAACGCTGCTCATGCTGAATGAACGAGTTCTCGCGCCAAATGCCATCTGGCAGCTCAATGAGGCGGCGCCGGAAGGCTGCCTCCGTCGAAGCAAGCAGCCTGTCCATCGCGTGCACGAGACCATCGGTGCCATAGGCGGCGCAGAGTTCCAGCACCTGACGTTCGGATGCGCGGTTCGCCGCGATCTGGCCGAGCAAATCGAGCGCGTTGAGCTCGGGTGTTCGGGTGCGGGCAAGGTAGTCGCGCTCGATGTCGCGGCGGACGCTGCCTGCCTCGACGATCTTGACCGGCGGGATCGGGATCGCTTCGTCGAAGATCGAGCGGGCTGCATAGTTGAAGCCGCCACTGACCGGGCCGCCGACATCCGGTTCGTGCACCGTCGACCCCGCCCAGGCAATCAGCCTGTCGCCGTGAAAGATCGGTGCCACCAGCGTCACATCGGGCTGATGCAGCGTCCCGAGATAGGGATCGTTGGTAAGAAACTGGTCACCGCGACCAATACCCGGGTTTTCGCCATAGCGATCGAGGATGTCGCGAACGATAAGGTTGAGCGATGTCGACTGCACCAGAATGAACTTGCTGCACGAGATCACGGTGCCGTCGGCCGTCATGATCGCGGTGTTGAAATCACTCGCCTCGGAGGCGATCTGCGAACCCGAGACACGGACCAGCGTCTCGCCTGCATCCGCGTTGATGGCTTCAAGTCGGTGGCGGATGATTTCGAGCTCGATCGGACCGATTGTCATGCGAATTCCCCGATGCTGGGCGAAGGCGAGCGCTTGTGCACCGCAGGCACGGTCATGGTTAGGTTGCCGTCCACGTCGGTCGTCACCGTCTGGCCGGGATAGATGACTGCCGTTGTCTGGTCGGATTCGATGAAGGCAGGTCCCGATATCACGACACCCACGCCAAGCTCGGCCCACAGGAAGACCGGCGTCTCCTGCTCACGCCCCCCGAACCAGGCCCGCCGTTGCCGGCTGGGCCGGAGCGCGCCGCGCATCCCCGTCGGGGCGCTGTCGGGCATGACGATCGGCATACGCGCTTCAACGACGACGGCCGCAAGTTCGATCGTGCTTTTTGCATGGGCCGAACCCCGACCAACGATCTGCTCGTAGCGGGACCGGAACGCGGCCTCGGCAGCGGCAATCTCGGCTCTACCAAGCCGTGACGACGGCACTTCGATGTCGATCCGGTGCAGCTGGCGAGAAAATTTCAGACCGATCTTGCGCCGTATCTCAACGGCACCTGCCAGGCTCGCCTCCGCCAGCCCCTCGAATTCGCCTCGGGCGCGCTGCTCAAGCCGACCGAAGGCGTCGATCTCGCCATCACGGAAGTCCTGCAGCGGCCGGGCGGGCAGCTCGATTTCATAGGAGGTCCGCATGTCGCTGGAGGCTGCCCCCCAGGCGGAGAACTCCGGCGCCAGCCGCGGTATGACGATTGCCTTCACACCGATCTCGGCGGCATAGCGCCCGACATGCTGAGGTGCTGCCCCGCCATAGGCATAAAGCACGAAGTTGCGAGGATCATGGCCGCGTTGCACGCTGGCGCGGCGGACGAGATCGGCCATCTGTGCATTGGCGACGCGCAAGATCCCCTCGGCCGCCTCTTCGATTTCAAGGCCGAGCTTGCCGGCAAGCGGCGCAAGCGCCGACCGCGCAGCGTCGCGATCCAGGATGAGCGCGCCGCCGAGGTGATCGAGATGGCCCAGAACGACAGCGGCATCCGTCACTGTAGGCTGCGTGCCGCCGCGGCCGTAGCAGGCCGGGCCGGGCATCGAACCGGCGCTTTGCGGTCCGACCCGCAACACGCCGAGTTCGGGATCGGCATAGGCAATGCTGCCTCCACCCGTTCCGATAGAGGCCAGGTCTATGACGGGAACGGCCAGGCTATGCCGGTCGATGCGTGGTCGGGAAGCGGTCGGCAGGGCACCACCGACGACGAGGCCGACATCGAAGCTCGTGCCGCCGACGTCGGTGGCAAGCACGTCGGCATGCCCAAGCCGCGCGCCGATCTGGCGGGCGGCCATGATGCCGCCGACGGGTCCGGATTGAAGCAGATGTATCGGGGCGTCGTGCAGCGAACTCGCGCGACGCGCGCCGCCACCCATGGTCACGATCAGGAACAGGCCCGAAAATCCCTCATCGCGCAACGCCTCGTCGAGCGAGGTCAGGTAGTCGCCGACAAGAGGTGCGACATAGGCATTCATGGCAACGGTCGCGGTGCGCTCATATTCGCCGATACGTGGCGCGAGCTCGCTCGACAACGTCACATGCAGGCCAGGTGCCTCCTCGGCAACGAGTTCGGCGAGACGGCGCTCGTGACTGCCATTGACCGGCGACCACATCAGCGCGATGCCGATCGCCTCGGCACCGCGCGCGACCAGTTGGCGGATCGACTGCCGGGCCTGCTCTTCATCCAGCGGCACGATGATGTTGCCATCGACGTCGATGCGTTCGCGTACACCGATGATGCGGCGGCGGGGAACGAGCAGATCCGGCTTGCGCCATTTGAGCGCATTGATGCTGTCCTCGTCGGGCAGGCCGTGCACCTTGTTGGAACGCGCCATCGGCAGTGTCGCCTCAAAGCCTGAGGTCACAAGCAGGCCAACCTTGGCGCCGGCGTTGGTGAGCAGGGCATTGAGGCCGACGGTGGTGCCGTGCGACAGGATGTCGGTCACCTCGAGGATTTCGCGCAGGCTCTTGCCAAGCGAGCGGGAGGCGACAGCAAGCGAGGCGATCACACCTTCCATCAGGCGGCCGTGCGTCGTCAGTGCCTTGCCGACCCCGATCCTGCCGTCGCCGGTAAGAATGACCGTATCGGTAAAGGTGCCGCCAGTGTCGATGCCGACGATCTGCATATGCAAACTCGCAAATCACTCTTCAGGACGCAGTCCACCGTCCGTCGAACGCATGGCGCTCGCCGTTGGTGGCCTGCCGTGAACGCCGGAAATCCGGCACGGAATTGAAACAATCCTGCGGGGAACGAAAGCCGCCGCCGCTCTCCAAGGCGGCAACGATTTCCGCCACTTGAGACACGTCGATTAGGCGTCGAACGGAACAAGCTGTCAAACGCAACCGGCACTTTTCCGGCTATCCGGAAAATCTGCGGAAGCGATTGTTTTGATTTCGCCTATCGGCCTAGCCTCCCGTCCGCGGATGCCCTTGGCGCTCGCTGGATTGCACTTCCTCACGGAGCGACAGATGAACTCATTGCGCAGAACCGACATATCAGCTGCCATGCCATTGGTCGCCGAGGCCCCTGCCAAGATAGAAGTGCGAGGGGTGCGCAAGCGTTATGACGCCAACGGCAATGTCGAAGCGCTTGCCGGTGTCGATCTCAAGGTGAGGAGTGGCGAATTCGTCTGCCTCGTCGGTCCGTCGGGTTGCGGCAAGTCGACGGTACTCAGGATGATTGCCGGCCTGCACAGGCCGAGCGAGGGCGAGGTCCTCGTCCATGCCAGTGGCACGCGCGCGGTTCCCACCGCCATGGTGTTCCAGAGTTACAATGTGTTTCCGTGGAAGACGATCCAGGCCAATGTCCGCTTCGGTCTGGAGATGACAGGCATGTCTGGCGCCGAGGCCGACAGGCGCGCGACGGCCTGGCTCGGCAAGATGGGCCTCGCCGACTTCGCCAATGCATATCCGCCGGCTCTTTCCGGCGGCATGTTGCAACGTGTCGCCATCGCTCGCGCCATGGCGGTCGAGCCTGAAATCCTTCTGATGGATGAACCTTTCGCCGCGCTCGACGCCCAGCACCGTCGCATCCTGCAGGACGAGTTGCTGACGCTCTGGCAAGAAGACAGACGCACAGTCGTCTTCGTCACCCACAGCCTTGAAGAAGCGTTGCTGCTCGGCGACCGGGTCGTGGTGATGTCGGCGCGGCCAGGTCGCATCATCGCCGAATTCGAGGTGCCTTTCGCCCGACCACGCGCGCCGGAAATCCGCGGAGAGCCCATGTTCGCCAAGCTCGAGCAGGAAATCTGGAACCTGCTGCGAGAGCAGGTCGGCAAGCACGCTGCCTGAAACAGACATCGACGCGGAGGAGGCGACGAGCATGGAAAAGACCATCGCTATCAGACCGGGCGAAGCCGAGCGCGACCCACGTGGTTATGCGCTGCGGGCGCGAAGGCAGGAAAAGGTGCTGGCGATGGCGACGCCCGTCGTGTTCTTCATCCTGTGGGAGATCTGCGCCCGCGCCGGCCTTCTCGATTCGCGCTTTTTTCCCGCCCCGAGCGCGATCTTCCTGTCAGCGGTCGAAATGCTGCGCACAGGAATGCTGCAGCAGGATGTGATCGCGAGTGCTCTGCGTGTGCTCGCCGGCTTCGCCATCGGCGTCACATCAGGCCTTGGCGCCGCCCTGTTGCTCGGCCTGTCGCGCCTGACACGCGCCGCGCTGGAGCCGTTCCTTACCGCGCTCTACACGGTGCCAAAGCTCGCCCTGCTGCCGTTGCTGCTGTTGATCTTCGGACTTGGCGAACTGCCGAGCGTGCTGCTTGTCGGCATGACCGTGTTCTTCCTGGTCTGGATCCAGTGCATGGAGGCAGTGCTTGCCATCCCCGAGAACTATCACGAGGCCGCCCGCTCCTTCGGCGCCAAGGGCTGGAATATGTTCAGGCACGTCACCTGGCCGGCACTTTTGCCACAGCTGTTCATTTCCATGCGCATCGCCATCGGCACGGCGGTGCTGGTCATCGTCGGCGTCGAGTTCGTCCAGGCAAGCCAGGGCATAGGCTATCGCATCTGGCATTCGTGGTCGCTGTTTCAGGCCAACCGGATGTATGTCGGTATCTGCACCGTAGCCCTCATGGGTTTCCTGTTCAGCTCGCTGGTCCGCTGGCTCGGACGGTTGATGCTGCCCTGGACGGCGTCCTCGACCAAAGGATCCCGCTAGATCCAACGCAGCATCCGAACTGCCCCGAAATGCGATAGCGCGCTTCGGGGCCGTTCGGCGAGATGGGCATCATTCTTCGTCTGCCCTTGTAGTGCCACCCGGCAGGGCGTGGCAGCTAGCTGACCTTTGGGAGGCCCGAATGAATTCCAAGATCTATATCCACGAATATATCGACATCATCGGCGCCAACCGGGCTAACTACTTCAAACACATGACGACCGACTGGGGTCGGCACAGTGCCGAACGCCTTCAAAAATGCTTCGGCGTCTGGGGGACGCTCGGCAGCACGGGCCGTTGGCCACAAGTGGTGAACCTGTGGGAGTACGAAGACTGGGACAGCCTGGCTGCCAGTTTCGCGCATGAGACCGGCACGGACACGATGCAGGACAAGTCGCTTGAGATGTGGTGGCTCACGGCTCAAAATTACCGCAGTGGGGGCCTCGACCGATTGTTGATCGCAGCCCCTTACTCACCCGACATAGAGCAACTTTGTGCCGACGGCAGTGTGGTCGGCGCCAAGGTATTCCTGCACGAGACAGTCAATATCAAGCCAGGCCTGGCGCAGGATTATTTGCGGCTGGTGTCGGAGCATTGGCTTGGCCAGGCAATGGAATTGGGGCTGCAGCTTGTCGGCGCCTTTCGCACCGCCATGCGCAATGATTCCGAGGTCGTGCTTATCTGGGCCATGCGGGAATGGAGCGACTGGGCTCGCGTCGGCATGGCCGAAGACGGCGAGCCTTTCCGCACATGGCGCGCCAGGACCAAAGACATTGCGATCGACTGGGTCGGCCACCTGATGTGTTCGGCACCCGCCTCTCCATTCAAGACTGGAGTCCAGCCCTAGCAGGCGGGACGCCCGGCATTCCAGCGCCACTGCGCGCTTGCCGCGTCGGCGGGATTGATTGCGAGCACTCCTAGTCTACCAAATGCTGTTGGCTTTGAACCATCGCAATGGCTGCTTTCCACACCGACCTAGTGGTGTGCCAAGGCTGTCAGCCGATGACTGGAAATTGCAGCGTCTGCCTGAACGGCGAGAATGGGCGCAGGTCATTCACGAGCTAGCCTGTGTGGATCAGTCGACAGTCTTTCTTCCCATCTCTTTCGCGGCGGCTTACCATGCCTTTTGGCATAGGAGGCTTCGATGACATCAAGCTTCAACGTGCAGGATGCGGCCGGCTATGAGCAGTTGATGGGCCGCTGGAGCCAGAAACTCGCAATCCCCTTCATCGACTTTGCCGGCCTCGCCGATGGCGAGAAAGTGCTCGACGTCGGCTGCGGTACCGGCAGCCTGACCTTCGTGCTGGCCAAGGCGGCAAATCTCGGGGAAATCGCGGCCATCGACTTCTCGCCGGTCTTTGTCGCAGCGGCTCAGGCGCGCAATACGGACCCGCGCATAAAGATCAGCCAGGCCGATGCCTGCGCCCTGCCCTTCCCGGACAAAAGCTTCGACCGAACGCTCGCGCTTTTGGTGCTGCATTTCGTGCCCGAGGCGCCCAAAGCGATCGCGGAAATGGCCAGGGTAACGCGGCCAGGCGGGGTGGTCGCAGCCACGGTGTGGGATCATTGTGGTGGCATGCCCGGCATGCGCATGGTCGTCGATTCGCTGGCAGCGCTGGGCGAAGCTGGCCGGCAACTGCGCGCCCGCTATTGTTTCCAGCCGATGATGCAGCCGGGCGAGATGAAAGCCGCCTTCGTCGCACAAGGACTGTCACGCGTCGAGGAATCCCAGCTTTTGCTGCGTATGGATTATGCAGATTTCAACGATCTCTGGGTGCCCATCGGCTCAGGAGAAGGTCCGATCGGCAAATTTGTCGCCACGCTCGACCAGGCGGACAAGGCGCGCGCCGAGGCTGCCGCGCGCGATGCCTACGAGGCCGGCCGGCCCAACGGCCCGCGCTCCTTTGCCAACATCGCCTGGGCCGTGCGCGGCATCGTTGCCTGAGGCCCCGCCCATGCCTGGCGATGAGCTTCTGGTCCGGGCGCGGTAAAGGGCTTCCTTGGAAGCGCCGGGGAGAAGATCCCCACCCCGGCCCTCCCACAAAGGCGAGGCAGAAGGTCCCTCAGCCCACATCCAGCACGATCTTGCCAATGTGTTCGCCCTCTTCCATGCGCTCATGCGCCCGCCAGGCTTCGCGCAGCGGGAAGATCATGTCCATGACAGGCGCCACGCGGCGGACGGCCAGCAGCGGCCACACCTGGGCTTCGAGTGCTGCGGCGATGCTGGCCTTGAACTCGGTCGTGCGCGGCCTGAGCGTCGAGCCGGTATGGGTCAGCCTTTTGACCATCAGCTTGGAGAAATCGGCGCTCGCCACCGCCCCGCCTTGCGTCGCGATCTGGACGATGCGGCCGTCGACGGCGGCAGCATTGTAGTTGCGGCCGACATAGTCGCCACCAACCATGTCGAGGATGACGTCAGCACCCTTGCCGCCGGTGGCGTCCTTCACCGCCTCGACGAAGTCTTCGTTGCGGTAGTTGATGGCGCGATCGGCCCCGAGCTTGAGGCAGGCAGCACATTTGTCGTCGGAGCCGGCTGTGACGATGACATAAGCGCCAAAGGAAGAGGCGAGCTGGATCGCCGTGGTGCCGATGCCCGACGAGCCGCCATGGATCAAAAGCGTCTCACCCGCCTTCAGCGCACCTCGCTCGAACACGTTGTGCCAGACGGTGAAGAAGGTTTCGGGCACGGCCGCTGCTTCGGTGAAGGTGAAGCCCGTAGGCATGGGAAGCGCGTTGGTTTCGTGCACCCTGGCATATTCGGCATAACCGCCGCCCGGCGTCAGCGCGCAGACTGCATCGCCGATGCGCCAGCGCTTGGCACCCTCGCCAAGTGCTGCCACCTCGCCCGACACTTCGAGCCCGGGCAGGTCGGAGGCGCCCGGCGGCGCGGGATAAGCGCCCTTGCGCTGCAACACGTCGGGCCGGTTGACGCCGGCCGCATGCACACGGATCAGGATCTCGCCCTCGCCAAGTTCCGGCAAGTCGCGCTTCTCGGCCTTGAGCACGCGCGGCCCGCCCGGCTGCGAAATCGCCACCGCGAGCATCTTGGCTGGAAGTTTGGCAACATTGGCCATGTCTTTTCGGTCTCCGCTGGTCCGGTATGCCCCGGACTTTAGATGCCCCGGACTTTACATGTGTTTGACCGCACTATGTATTCTGATTGGCAAATCAGGCAAACGCCTGTCCGAGATGGAGGAGAGCGAGATGGCGCTGTTCGACGACGAGCCGATCAAGAAGAAACCGGTCCACGAGATCGGCCAGGATCTGTCGCTGCTTTCGGTCGGTGAGCTCAACGAGCGCATCGCGGCCCTGCGCGCCGAGATCCGCCGGCTCGAGGCCGAGCTCACCGTCAAGGGCTCGACCAAGTCGGCCGCCGAGGCGCTGTTCAAGCGCGGCTGAAACGCGCGCCGCCACCGATATGCCCCAAACGGGTTATCATCAGGTGCCAGTGCCTAATTGATTCGTGGTGGGACACCAGATGCTCGCAACCTACCGGCCGATCCTGTCGTTGCTCCGCGGCACAGCCTTCCTGCTCGCAGCATCGGGCCTGCATGGCCTGCTTTTGCCCCTGCGCGGCCAGGAAGAAGGTTTTTCCACCACCGCACTTGGCCTGATGGGCACCGCCTGGGCCGGTGGTTTTGTTGCCGGCTGCTATTTTGCCCCGCGTGTCGTCCGCCGCGCCGGCCATGTCCGCGCCTTCGGCACCTTCGCCGCATCGGCCGCCATCATCGCGCTGCTGACCGGCCTGATCGTCAACGAATATGTCTGGATCGCGCTGCGCGCCTTTACCGGCTTCGCCATGGCCGGCGCCTTCATGGTCATCGAAAGCTGGCTCAACGAGCGCGCCACCAACGAGAACCGCGGCACCGTCTTCGGCCTCTACATGATGGTCACCTACGCCTCGATCATGGCTGGCCAGATGATGGTCGCCGGCGGTGACGTCACCAGCGCCTCGCTGTTCATGGTGACAGGCATCCTGTTTTGCCTGTCGCTGATCCCGACTGCGGTTTCGAGTGCCGCCCACCCCAAGCCGCTGCAGGACGTCTCGCTCGACATCAAGGGCCTCTACGCAAACTCCCCGGTCGCCTCGGTGGCCTGCTTCCTCATCGGCGTCGCCAATGGCGACTGGGGCACGCTTGGCGCGGTCTATGGCGCGCGCGTCGGCATCTCGACGCCCGAAATCGCGCTGATGATGAGCCTCGTGGTCGTCGCCGGTGCCGCACTGCAGATCCCGATCGGCAAGGTCTCCGATCGCACCGACCGCCGCTATGTGCTGATCGGCGCCTCGCTCGCTTCGGCGGTCGCCGCCGTGCTGATCTTCCTGGTGGCGCCGCGCTCAGGCGCCTTCGTCATCGCCATGACCGCCTGCTACGGCGCCTTCGCCTACACGCTTTATTCGCTGGCGGTGGCACATGCCAACGACCACGCCAAGCCTGAGGATTTCGTCAAGGTTTCGGGCGGGCTGCTGCTGCTCTACGGCTTCGGCACCATGGTCGGGCCGCTGCTTGGCGCCGGCCTGATGGATTACATGCGGCCGGAAGCGCTTTTCCTCGCGACAGCTGCCGCGCATTTCATGCTCGCCGGCTACACCGCGCTGCGCATCAAGCGGCGTGCGCCGGTGCCGATCGAGGATCGCGAGGCCTTCAAGACTCAGCCGGCCGACCGCAGCGCGACGCCGGAATCGCTGCGCCTCGACCCCAGGCACGAGGACGCCGCCTGACAGCAAGGTGGTGCGACGAGACGCCAGTACGGCGATTGCGACCGGTAGTTGAGATTTCGACGATGTTGCGGCACAAATGAGCCATGACAACTGACGCGCCCTTCCTCGCCATATCGGATGCCAACCGGCGCCATCTGCTGGAAGAATTGCGGCGTGGCCCCAAGACCGTCAGCGAACTTGCCGCCGGCCTGCCGGTTTCACGCCCGGCGGTGTCACAACACCTCAAGGTCTTGCTCGACGCCGGCCTTGTCAGCGCCCGCGCCGAAGGCACGCGCCGGGTCTATGCGGTCAGCGTTGCCGGCTTCCGCAAGCTCAACATCTGGCTGGACCAGTTCTGGGACGCCTGAAGCTTTGTCCGGTGCCGCCTCGGAGGCGGTCATGCCCAGGAAGATGGATGCGCCATTCCTATGCCGGGCAATAACGCGACGTGCCAATGATGTGGCTGATCACGGCAATGGCCTGGCGGCAGCGCCGGCTCAACCACCGATACGCACGAGCATCCCGCTGCGGATGCGCTGTTCCGGTCATGCGATGATTTGGCTGATAAAGATCACCCTGATCCGGCGGCGATGTTGCTTCGCCGCCGGCTGTCGGGCCCTTGCCGAAAATCAGGGCCTTGCTGGAGACCTCGTGCCTGAGCCTAGTGCTGCGTCGGGTCACCTTTCAGCTTTTCAATCTCGTCCTTGAGAGCCAGCTTGCGACGCTTCAGCGCTACGATTTGCAGGTCGTCCATGGATGGATGATTCATTGCTTCGCCGAGCTGGCGCTCGACGTCACCATGTTTGCGCTGGAGTTCTTCAAGATGGGAAGCAAGAGACATGATTGGTTCTCCCTTTCATGGTTTCCTCGATGCTCCGGGCACAGCCCTGCCCACCGCAGACAGTGCTCTGTGACGGAACCATGACAGTCTGCCATCCCCCGTCGGCGATGTCGAATAAAGTGTGGTAGCATTTCCTGACAGCGTGAAATGTGATAAGGGCTTCGCGCCGGTGACAAGGAGTCGCCGACCCCGCCTTAGGAGCGCCCCGGGTGCGCCAGTGAGTTTGCAGACGGTAGACATGTCGGAACAGGAACAAGCCGAGATTCGTCTCGAGTTTGCACGCTTGAAGCAGGACCATGCGGATTTTGATGCCGCAATCAACGCGATGATCGCGATGGGCTGCGATACGTTGCAGATCCAGCGGATGAAGAAGAAGAAGCTGGTCCTCAAGGACAAGATCAGCCAGATCGAAGACCGCATCATCCCCGACATCATCGCCTGAGAAACCGCCATTTTCGGACGGCCTTTGGTTGCGATGGCAGCGCATTTCGGTTAAGCGCAGGCTTATCAAGCAGGGGTGCCGCGCGTGAGCAAAGACAGGGTCGACGTCGCCATCATCATGGGGAGCCAGTCTGACTGGGCGACCATGCGCCATGCCGCCGAATTGCTCGAAGTGCTTGGCATCGCCTTTGAGGCACGCATCGTCTCGGCCCACCGCACACCCGACCGTCTTTACGACTTCGCCAAGGGCGCCAAGGCAGCAGGCTTCCGCGTCATCATCGCTGGCGCCGGCGGTGCGGCCCATCTTCCCGGCATGACTGCAGCCATGACCTCTCTGCCGGTGTTCGGCGTGCCGGTCGAATCGAAGGCCTTGTCGGGCCAGGATTCGCTGCTTTCCATCGTCCAGATGCCGGCCGGCATCCCCGTCGGCACGCTTGCCATCGGCAAGGCCGGTGCCGCCAACGCGGCACTGCTTGCCGCGGCCGTGCTTGCCCTGTCCGACGACGCGCTCGCCGCAAGGCTCGACGAATGGCGCGCTGCCCAGACCGCACGGGTCGCCGAACAGCCGACGGACGACGCGTGAGCGCGCCCCTTCCCCTCGGCGCCACCATCGGCATCATCGGCGGCGGCCAGCTCGGCCGCATGCTGGCCATGGCAGCGGCTCGCCTCGGCTACCGGACGATCGTTCTGGAGCCCCAGGCCGACTGCCCGGCAGCCCAGGTCGTCAATCGCCAGATCGTCGCCGCCTATGACGACCCCGCCGCTCTCGACGAACTGGCGCGCGCAAGTGCTGTCGTCACCTATGAATTCGAAAACGTGCCGGTTGTCGCTGCCGAACGGCTGGGCCGCACGATCGCCGTCCACCCGCCAGCACGCGCCCTCGAGGTTGCCCAGGACCGGCTCGTCGAAAAGACATTCCTGAACGGGATCGGGATATCCACAGCCGGCTTCCGGCCTGTGGACAACGATGCCGAGCTGGCGGAGGCGCTGAAGGCCTTCGACGGCAGCGGCGTGCTGAAGACCTGCCGCATGGGTTATGACGGCAAGGGCCAGATGGTCTTCCGCAACGTGACGACAGGCGGCTTCGACGGCGCCTGCGCCTCGCTCGGCAATGTGCCGCTGGTGCTCGAATCCTTCGTCGCCTTCGAACGCGAAATCTCGATCATCGCGGCGCGCGGCACCGATGGCAGCATCGCCGTCTTCGACCCGGCCGAGAACGTGCACCGCAACGGCATTCTGGCGACCTCGACGCTGCCGGCCACGATCGGCAGCGAAACTGCCATGGCAGCACGCGACGCGGCACGCAAGATTCTCACGGCACTCGATTATGTCGGCGTCATCGGCGTCGAGTTCTTTGTCCTTGCCGACGGCTCGCTGCTGGTCAACGAGATGGCGCCGCGGGTGCACAATTCAGGCCATTGGACCGAGGCGGCCTGCGTGGTCTCGCAGTTCGAGCAGCACATCCGCGCCGTCGCCGGCCTGCCGCTCGGCGACGCCAACCGCCACTCCGACTGCGTCATGGAAAACCTGATCGGCGACGATATCGACAAGGTCCCGGCGCTGCTCGGCGAGCCGGATGTCGCCGTGCATCTCTACGGCAAGGCCGAGGCCCGCCCCGGCCGCAAGATGGGCCATTTCACCCGGCTGTTGCCGCGCCGCTGACGGGCGCCAACGGCAAGGGTCAATTGCAGCGTGGAATCAGACGACTGACGTCACCAACGAGCCAAAGAAGCCGATGATGCGCGTTATGCGCTTCTGGTCGGCATCGATAAAGGCGATGTCGAGGCCCTCGGGCGGCGATGTCCCGTCCGGCATCACGAATTTCCAGGCGAAGCGCGCCACGCCATGATGAATGTCCACGTTGCTGGTGCGCAGAATCCGGGCTCCGGGGTGCCTGGCCTGTATTCCCTCGATATGCGCGAGCAGTTCCTCCGCACCCTCGGCATGGACTGTAGGATCCGTGTAGGTTGCACCGTCGCTCCAGAGCGGCAGCAGCAACGCCCGCCGCTGCTCGGCGCTCTCGCTGGACCAGGCGGCGCAATAGGTGTCGACGAGAAGCGTGAAAGACATTCTTCTCTCATATGACCTGTCAGGCGGAAGCTGGACGGCGACGCGGCCAGCTTCCTCGTTGCAGCCGCCCTTATGCGGCCTTGCCCATGAACTGCGACAGCGCCGCGAAATCTCCATGCAACTGGCCGGCTGCAATCGCCCGCTGGAAGAGAAAGCCGTAACCGTCAACCACGGCGCGGTCGATGCCACGCGCATCCATGAGTTCCAGGAGGTGCTGGAACGCACTGTGATGGATGGAAATCGACGAAAGGGTCTCCTCGTCGCTGGCAAAACGGCCGGCATCGGTACGCTTGATGAGATCAGTGACGAGCCCCGCGACAACGGGCGCTGTCGCCGTCCACTGCCGGCCCAGTTCGCCCAGATCGATGTCTTCGGCCTGGCTCACGGCGATGGCGTTGAGCGCTCCGAACAATGCACCCCACATCAGGGCCAGCAAAGCGCTATCAAGCGCATTGGCACGTCCAGGGTCTTGTCCGACATGCTGGACATTACCGCCCAACGCGCGAAAGACGGCCTCGTTGTCCCGAAAGGCCTGTCCCTGCCCCGAGACCAGGATGGTGCCCGCATCGGTGCCGATGAAGTCAGGCGTTGCCATGATCGCACCATCGAGATAGCTGGCGCCGTGCCTGCCACACCACTCGGCGGCATCGCGCGCACCCTGTGGCGTTCCCGACGTCAGGTCGACGATCAGCTTGCCGCGGACGGCGGAAGCGACTGCATCGTCGCGCAGGATGCCTGCAGTCGCCTTGTAGTCGCTGACATTCACGATGATGACTTCAGCTGAAGTCACGGCCTCAAGTGCTGAAGATGCGACGGTTGCACCGAGCAAGGCGAGCGGTTCGGCCTTGTCTTTTGTACGATTCCAGACCGTCATGCGATGATCTGATGCAAGCAGGGCGCGGGCAAGTGCCGAGCCCATGCGTCCGGTTCCCAAAACGGCGATTGAACGCTTCATTCCAACTCTCCATATCAACTGGCGGCGCCACGACGCGACGTCTGTCGCGACGTCGTGGAGGTATGGTGAGATGGGCGGCACACAATACGAACCCGGGCGTAAGTGGTCACCTGGCGGTAAGGAGAGCAGCATGGACAAGACGGCGGACAATGGCTTTGTAGCGGCTGTCAGGATGACCGAAGGCAAATGGAAGATAGACATTCTTTGCCAGCTCGGAACGGCATCACGCCGATTCGGCCGGTTGAGGCAGTCGATTCCCGGGATCAGCGAAAAGATGCTGGCGCAGCAATTGCGCGAACTGGAGGCCGATGGGCTCGTCGACCGGAAGGTCTATTCGGAATTGCCGGCAAAGGTTGTCTACTCGCTCACCGAACGCGGCGCAGCCCTCAACGCGGCAGCAGAATCACTATGCCGCTGGGGCGCGCAGTTCGGCCTTCCCTGCGATATCAAGAACAAAGCAGAATACGCCTGAGACGAGACCTCTGCCGCGGACTGCCGGCCTACTGGCCCGGTACTGGACAGCTCAGGTCGCCTTCCTCGCATTTGAGGTAGCTGTCGAGTTGCGTCACACGCGCGTCGGTCAGTCCCTGCAGGCAGCCGGAATGGATCATCGGCTGGACCGATCCGCCTTCGACGCCGGAGGAGGCGAACTTGCATTCAGCATCGCGGAAGGCGATCCAGGCGCGCTGCGAATCCTGCAACAGCTTGCGCGCGCCGGCGTTGTCGGACAGGCGCTTCATGATGTCACCATAGGCGACATTCAGCTTGGCGTCAGAGGCCGCGTAGTCTTGGGCCGCACAGATGTTCATGCCCATCTGGGTCTGGTCGTTGGGGTCGCACTCCTCGGCCGACGCCACCGATGCCACCATCACGCTGGCCATTGAGATCAAGAGAATCGAAGGCCGCATCTGCCTCTCCGTTGTCTGACGAGCGGGAGGATTCCAGCGAGGCTGTCCACTGGCAAGGCCCCGTCCCGGCACGGCCACGACCATTGCCGGCAAAAAAGCCAATCAATCCGCCATGCTGTGCCCTGTCGCGGTTGACTGGCCAAGACTCCTCGTCTAAGAGCCACTCACACAAATTGGGCGCGCACTTTGGGCGTGCTTTTGGTTTCGGCCCGGAAGATGGGCCCCATCTGACGGGTTAGTGACATGAAGATCAAGAATTCGCTCAAGGCGCTCAAGGGCCGCCACCGTGACTGCCAGCTGGTTCGTCGCAAGGGCCGCATCTACATCATCAACAAGACTGCGCCGCGCTACAAGGCCCGCCAGGGCTGATGCTCGCCCGGCCGCCTGCGGCCGGCGCATCACGGCAATTTCAGTTTGACGTTCCCATGCGGGGGTCTAGAATTTCCGCATGCGGAGCGTTTTTGCCTTTCTTGTCCTGACCATCGCGGCAACGCCGCTGCCGCTCCAGGCGTTTGCCCAGACGAGCGGCGATACCGTTGTCGCCAAGGCCGACACCGAGCTCGATTCGCTGTTTTCCGACCTCAAGCGTGAGCGCAACGAAAAGGCCGCCGAACGCCTCGCCAACCGGATCTGGGAAGCCTGGTACAGGTCTGGCAGCGCTTCCGTCGACCTCATGATGCTGTGGGCGCAGCAGGCGCTGGAAGCCAAGAAGTTCGACGTTGCCCTCGATTTCCTCGACCAGGTCGTGACCCTGCAGCCCCAATATGCCGAAGGCTGGAACCGCCGCGCCACCGTGCATTTCATGATGGGCAACTTCCGCAAGTCGATGACCGACATCGAACGCACGCTGGAGCTCGAGCCGCGCCATTTCGGCGCCCTCTCCGGCATGGCCCAGATCATGGGTGCCACCAACCACAACGAGCTGGCACTGCAGGCCTGGCAGCGCGTTCTGGTGATCTACCCGATGCTGCGAAATGCCCAAAACGAGGTTTCGCGGCTGGAGGAAGAGCTTGCGGGCGAAGGGATTTGAGAGGGGGAGTAAGGCAATAGGGCAGTAAGGGAGCAGGTGAGGGTCGCCGATTGATGCCCCATTCCCCCTGCTCCCTTACTGCCCTATTCTCCTACTCCCCTACTTCGCTACTCCCCTCCAACGAGCCGCATGAACATCCTCACCTTTGTCCTGGTCCTGCTCGTTGCGATCGTGCTTGCGCTTGCCGGCTTTACCGGCGTGGCCTCATGGCTGATCGAGCGCCGCAATCCGCCGGTGGGCAGCTTTATCAACATAGCGGGCGCCAACATCCATTACGTCCATGTACCGGCGCCTGTTGGCGCGGAGCTGCCGCCGCTGGTCTTCATCCACGGCGCATCCGCCAACCTGAAGGACCAGATGCTGCCGCTCAGGCCACAATTCGAAGGCCGCGCCGAGATGCTGTTTTTCGACCGGCCCGGCCATGGCTGGTCCGAACGCGGGCCCGGCAGCAACGAGACGCAGGAAGGGCAGGCCGCGACCATCGCTACCCTGATGGACAGGCTCGGTGTCAAGGACGCCATCATTATCGGCCATTCGTTCGGCGGCTCGATCGCGGCGACCTTCGCCCTGGAGCGCCCTGAGAAGACGCGCGGGCTGCTGTTCCTGTCGGCGGCAACACATCCTTGGCCGGGCGGCGACACCTCCTGGTACTACAGCCTGAGCGCCAGGCCGGTGGTCGGGCGGCTGTTCGCCGCGATGGTTGCCAATCCGGCCGGGCTGATGCGCATCGATGCGGCCACGAACTGCGTCTTCTCGCCCAACGAGGCGCCCGATTTCTATGTCGACGAAGCCTCCATCAAGCTGGTGCTGCGGCCGCAGCCGTTTCGCGCCAATGCGATTGATGTCGAGGGCTTGTACCGGCACGCGCTGAAGACGGCGCCTCGCTATCCCGAAATCAAGGCGCCGACTGTGGTGCTGTCGGGCGACGCAGACACAGTCGTCTACGAGGAGATCCATTCGATCGGCCTTGCCCGCGACATTCCTGATGCCGAGCTGGTCTGGGTCAGGAACCTCGGCCACAAACCCGACTGGGTGGCACCTGATCTGGTCGCGGCAGCGGTTGAAAGGCTCGCCGGCCAACCACGTGACCTGCAGGCGATGGCGCGGCAGGTCGAGGCCCGCATTGCCGGCGACGCGTTCGGGACGGACATGTGCGTGAACGAGAAGGCGCCAAATTAAGGGAGTAGGGGAATAGGGGAGTAAGGGAACATCGAGAACGAGGAGGACGGCTTGAGCCGCCTATTCCCCTGCTTTCTTACTCCCCTATTCCCACAAATTACCTGCTGCCTTTGCCTTCCGGCCCGACATAGGCGATGCGCAGCATGTTGGTCGAGCCAGGGGTACGGAGCGGCACGCCGGCAGTGATGATGAGGCGATCGCCGCCAGCGGCAAAGCCTTCGTTGAAGGCGACGTTGCAGGCGCGGTCGACCATGTCGTCGAGATCCACCGCATCCGGCGAGACGACGCAATGCGTGCCCCAGAGCAGCGACAGGCGGCGCGCGGTGGCGAGGATCGGCGACAGCGCGATGACAGGCACCTGCGGCCGTTCACGCGCCGCGCGCAGCCCGGTGGTGCCCGAGGCGGTGTAGGTGACGATTGCCGACAATTTCAGCGTCTCGGCAATTTCGCGCGCCGCAAGTGAGATGGCGTCGGCGCCGGTCGCTTCCGGCTGCGAACGCTGGGCGTTGATGATGCCGGGATAGGTCGGATCCTTTTCGACCTGCTGGGCGATCCGGTCCATGGTCGCGACCGACTCGACCGGGTACTGGCCGGCAGCCGACTCGGCCGACAACATGACGGCGTCGGCGCCTTCGAACACCGCCGTTGCGACGTCGGAAACTTCAGCACGGGTCGGCACCGGGGCCGTGATCATCGATTCCAGCATCTGGGTGGCGACGACCACAGGCTTGCCGGCACGGCGAGCCGCGCGGGTGATCTGTTTCTGGATGCCGGGCACGGATTCGATCGGCATCTCGACGCCGAGATCGCCACGGGCGACCATCAAGGCATCGGACAGCTCGATGATTTCGGCCAGACGGGCAACCGCCTGCGGCTTCTCGATCTTGGAGAGCAGGAGCGCGCGCCCTTGGGCAATCTTGCGCGCCTCGGCGAGGTCCTCGGGACGCTGGATGAAGGACAGCGCGACCCAGTCGACGCCGGTTTCGAGCACCGCGTCGAGGTCCTTGCGGTCCTTTTCAGTCAACGCGCCGACCGGCAGGTCGGTGTCGGGCAGGCTGACGCCCTTCTTGTCGGAAATCTTGGTGCCGGCAACGACCGTGCAGACGATCGACTTGCCGTCGGTCTTGGTTGCCCTGAGCTCCAGCTTGCCGTCATCGATGAGCAGACGGTGGCCGGTCTGGACCGACTTGAGGATTTCAGGATGCGGCAGGTGGACACGGCTCGACGTGCCGAGGTCGGGGTTGTCGTCGAGGGTAAAGGTCTGGCCGACTGATAGCTCTTCCTTGCCATTGGCGAACTTGCCGACGCGGAGCTTGGGTCCCTGCAGGTCGGCGAGGATGCCGATGGGCCGGCCAACCGCCTCTTCGACCGAACGGATACGGCCAACAAGCGTGCGCATCGAATCGTGGTCGGTATGGCTCATATTGATGCGGAAGACATCGGCGCCCGCATCGAAGAGCTTGCGGATCATGACCTCGTCGGAAGAGGCCGGACCGAGTGTGGCGAGTATCTTGACCTTGCGGCTACGTCTCATTGACCGTTCGTTCCCGAGGCGGCCGCATTGCCGCCCGTTGCGGGCTCGTCGGTGAGCTGGACCATCCAGTTCGCCTGCTCGCCCGTGTCGTATTCCTGGAAGCCGGCACGCTGGAAACCGCGCGCTACGCAGTCGGTGACCCCGGCAACCTTGAACTCTTTTTCAGCCACGCACATGTTGATGGGGCCGTCCCAGCGTCCGCCCCGCTCGGCATCTTCTGCATAGAGATAATAAAACCTCGATGACAGCGGGCCTTCGATCAGCGTCTTGCAGGTCTGCCCTTCGATGTGCCACCAGCCTTCGGTGATCCACCCCGCCTTGGCGCGATAGCCGATGCCGACGCCGACGAGGCTCTGCGTCGCGTTGCAGACCCTGAAATCGGCACGCGCAGGCGTCGCGGCAACGGAGGCAAACAGGGGAACCGCCAGGAAAAGGAAAAGCAATGCGAAGGCTGAGCGTACGCGCGGCCCCCCGGCAAGTTCCATCCCCAAGCCCCTCTTCGACGTATTTTTCATGTTCTGGTGCCCTTTTCGGCAATGTGCAAGCGCATGTCAACGCATGGCACGGCGCTTATCCAATCGATTTAGATGCGCTCGGCCGCCGTGATTTGCCGCCCCATCTGGCATATTCGAAAAAAGGTTGGCAAAACAACGGCGTTAGCACATATCCCCACAGCTGCAACGGCGTCAAAACCTACACCGAAGCCGTGCCGAAGGACAATTTGCCTCCGATGACGCGAAACACTCTCTTTGCCCCGTTCGAAATCATCGACGGCGACCGCGCCCAGGGGCTGGTGCTTTTGTGCGACCATGCCCGGCGCGACCTGCCGCAGGAATATGGTGATCTCGGCCTGCCGCCCGAGGAGTTCGAGCGCCACATCGCCTATGACATCGGCGCCGAACAGGTAACCCGCAAGCTGGCGGCGATGATCGGCGCGCCGGCGGTGATGGCCAATTTTTCGCGCCTTCTGATCGACCCCAATCGCGGCGAGGACGACCCGACCCTGATCCGCCAACTCTATGACGGCTCGGTCATCCCGGGCAATTATCCAATGTCCGGGGAAGAGCGCGAGCGCCGGCTCGACACTTTCTACCGACCCTATCATGACGCTGTCGGCGCCATGATCGCCTCGGTGCACCGGGAGACCGGTACGGCACCCTTCATCCTGTCGGTGCATTCCTTCACGCCTGTCATGCAGGGCCGTATCCGGCCATGGCATGCCGGCGTGCTGTGGGACATGGACCATCGTGCCGCCTGGCCGCTGATCGAGATGCTGGCCGAGGACATCGGCTTGGTCGTCGGCGACAACGAGCCCTATGATGGGGCGCTACGCGGCGACACCATGTACAAGCACTGCATCGTCAACGGCTTTGCCCATGCGCTGATCGAAATCAGGCAGGACCTGATCGGCGACGACGCCGGAGCCGGAGCCTGGGCAAATCGGCTGGCGCCGATCGTTGACGCGATCAACCGCCGTGCCGACATACACGAAGTCAGACAATTCGGCTCGCGCACCGGGCCGCTGTGAAGGAGGTTACCATGGCCGAACTCAGTGAGGCGCAGCAGCGCGAATTCGAGGCGGCTGCCTTTCGCCGCCTGCTCGAACATTTGCGCGAGCGCTCCGACGTGCAGAACATCGACATGATGAATCTCGCCGGTTTCTGCCGCAATTGCCTGTCCAACTGGTATCGCGACGCAGCCGCCGGCGCCGGCGTCGAGTTGTCCAAGGAGGCATCGCGCGAGATCGTCTACGGCATGCCTTATGCCGAGTGGCAGGCCAAGTATCAGCGCGACGCCAGCGATGCGCAAAAGACCGCATTCGAGGCCAGTCGACCCAAGGATCACTAGGCGATATTACGTCGCGTCGTGTCAGCTGCGCCGCCACGTCCCCTTGACCCTCATGCCGTCATCAGGCATCGAACCGGGCCGAAATGCCCCATGGCGCGCCGAGTCGCGCTGTTCCAATCACAATTGCGGAGTGCCCCATGGCCGACGAAATCACCGATACCAGCCAGACCGTTGCCGCCGGCCAGTTGCGCGCCTTTATCGAGCGCATCGAGCGGCTTGAAGAAGAAAAGAAGACCATCTCCGACGACATCAAGGACGTCTACGCCGAGGCCAAGGGCACCGGCTTCGACACCAAGGCGCTGCGCACCCTGATCCGCCTGCGCAAGCAGGACCAGGCCGAGCGCGACGAGGCGGAAGCAATCCTCGACCTCTACAAAGCCGCTCTCGGCATGAGCTGAGGCCAATATGGCTGCGGCGCATCCAAGCGACCCCGCCGCAGCCATCGTGGCAAGCAATCTACGCCACGTTCCGGGACTGCAGCGGCGCAGCCATAGTGGCTTTCCCCACGCCAAACGCGTCCGCGAAGTTCAAGACCTGATTGACCATCAGCGCGATCTGGTCTCCACAATCACAGTCCGGCAGAGACGAATTGGCAATGACGCCCAACGGCGTCGGCCAACCGCGCAGGGCGTGCACGATCGAGCGCAGATGCTGCAGCGTTGAGCCGCCAGCCTGCCAGCCGGCGGCTGCGGCGATCAGCCCAACGGGCCGCCCTTCGAGATACGGCCTGATATCGCCGCGCAACTCCTCGACGTAATCCAGCGCATTCTTGACCATGCCCGACACCGAGCCGTGATAGCCCGGTGATGCAACGACGACGCCGTCCGCGCGGCGCAGGGCTTCGACGAACGCCAGCTCGGCCGCGCCGGGCGTGACAGTGCCATAGATCGGAAACACCAGCCCTTCGCCGCTGAAGGCCAGCGTATCGGCACCTGCCGCCTGCGCCGCTGCCAGCGCCCGGTGCAGCAGCTGCTCCGAAGACGAGCCGTTGCGTGTCGTTCCGCCGATCCCGACGATTAGGGGTCTCGCAGCCATTCTGTCCTCCCGAGGCATCTCTGTTTCGGCCTTCAGGAGACAGACAACGGCATTTAGCGGCAAATGACCTTTTCGGACGAGGCGATCTGGTTTCGGCATCGGCACAATCGGTACGACCAAACATTTGCGCGTGGTGCCCAGATGACCGGCAGTGCGGACGAGCCAAAGGCTCAGACCCCGAACGACAGCCTCAGCTTCGGCCGGCTCGGCATACGCCGGGCCCAGCTCCTGAAGAACCTGCAGCACTTCGTCGTCGCCGCCGAACTCGGCAGCTTCCACAAGGCGGCCGATAGGCTGGCGATCGTGCAGTCGGCGCTGTCGCGGCGCATCGGCGATCTGGAGGCGCAGCTCGGCGGCAGGCTGTTCGAACGCGAGCCAACCGGCGTGCGGCTGACCTTGGCCGGCGCAGCGCTGCTGGAAGACGCATCGCGCATCCTGCGCGAGGTCGACCTCGCCATCCGCCGCTTCGACCTCATCGACAGCGGCCAGGTGTCGCTGCTGCGCGTCGGCTTCAATGGTGCTGCGATGATGTTTGCGCCGGTCCCCGACGGTCTGCAGGCGTTCCGCAGCACCAATCCGACGGTCGAACTCCGACTGACGCCAATGCTGTCCGAGCAGGCATTCCAAGCGCTGGCGGCGGGAACAATCGACCTCGGCCTGGCCTATGATCTCGGCTACCCGCACAGCCTGAAGTCGCGACAGCTTGTGCTGGACGACCTGGCGCTCGCTTTGCCCGAGCATCATCCGCTCGCCTCACGGCCAAAGCTTGTGGTCGAAGACCTCGAGGGTGCCGACTTCATCGGCATGGACCTCGCCCAGTCTGGCCTGATGGCGGAGAAGGTCGCGCTGGCCCTGCACTCACGCGGCGTCGCCATCCGCGTGTTGATGGAGACCGGCAGCACCGAGGCAACGCTGAGCCTGGTCGCCGCGGGGCTCGGCATCGCCTTCGTCAACCGCTCGCAGGCAGGGCGGCATCCGCCGAATGTCATCATTCGTGACGTCGCCGGATTTTCGGTGCCGCTGCCGCTGAAGCTGTTCTGGCGCGAGGAGATCGAGACGCCGGTGCTGCTGCGTTTTGCCGAGACACTGGCGGCGCAGTTCGGGACCGCGGCAGGTGTGGCCTGATTTCGAGATCGCCTCGTCGAAAACGGTCATTTGATCCAGTCTCTCGCCTCCGGGAAGTTGTGCCACAAACGCAAGTGGAGAACACCGCCGCATGACCCGGGAAATCAGGCTCAACGCGCTCGACCAGTGCAATCCGAGCTTCCTCGCCTTCGGCCTGTGGAGCCATCCGCGCGACAAGGCCCTCGACTTCACCAGCATCGACTATTGGGCCGACTATGCCCGCCTGCTGGAACGAGGCTTGTTCGACGCGCTGTTCCTGGCCGACGCGCTTGGCGTGCCCGACACCTACAAGCAGAGTTTCGCATCGGCTTTCCGCAGCGGCGCGCTGGCGCCGAGCCTCGATCCCGCGGTGATCGTACCGGCCATGGCGCTGGTGACCAAAAACCTCGGCTTCGCCATCACCGGCAGCGCCTCCTACGAGACGCCCTATCTGTTTGCCCGGCGCATGACGACCCTGGACCACATGACACGCGGACGCATCGGCTGGAACATCGTCACCTCCTTCCTGCGCAGCGGCGCACTCGCCATGGGCCGCGACGAACTGGCCGAGCACGACGCGCGCTACGACGCCGCCGACGAATTCATGGAAGTGATGTACGGGCTGTGGGAAGGCTCGTGGGCCGACGATGCGCTGAAGCGCGACAAGGCGAGCAGCATCTATGCCGATCCGGCATTGATCTCCGAGCTCGATCACGACGGCCCGCATCACAGAATCCGGGCGGTGAGTGCTGCCGAACCCTCGCCGCAGCGCACGCCGATGCTGTTCCAGGCGGGTGGCTCGCCGCGCGGCCGCCACTTTGCAGCAACCCATGCCGAGGGCATCTTCATCAACGGGCCGAAGCTGGACCTTGTGGCGCCGCAGGTGACCGACATGCGCAAGCGCGCCGCTGCGCTCGGCCGCGATCCCAGGAGTCTGAAATTCTTCGCCGGCGCCACCATCATCGTCGACGAAACCGAAGCGCTCGCCCGCGCCCGCTATGAGGACTACAAGCGCCACACCAGCGTCGAAGGCATGCTGAGCCAGTTGTCGGCAGCACTCGGCATCGACCTGTCTAAATATCCGTTGGACGAGCCGATTCGCTACGAAAAGACGGACGCGGCGCATTCGCAGCTGGAGATCCTGACGCGCAAGGGCAGTTGGACGGTGCGCCAGGCAGCCGAAAGCATGGTGGTCAGTGGCCGCAATCTTTTGGTGGTCGGCACCCCCGGACAAGTCGTCGACGAACTCGCCAGATGGGTCGAGCACGCCGATGTCGACGGCTTCAACATCGCCCGCATCCTGGCGCACGAGACGATGGAAAACTTCATCGGCATGGTGGTTCCCGAACTGCAGCGGCGCGGCATGTTCAAGACCGAATACGCAAAAGGCACCCTGCGCGAAAAGGTGACGGGCGCGGGTCCGCGCACGGCCCACGATCATCCAGCTTCAACGCATCGCAGATAGGATATTGGCCATGAGACGATTTTCGATGTCGTATCTGACGGCCCCAGTCGTCTCGCCGCTCGAGTCGATCCGCATCGCGTCTGACGTTGGCTACGATCATCTGGGGTTGCGCATCCATCCGACAGCGGCGGCCGACGCGCCATCGCCCTTGCTCGGCAACAAGGCGCTGGCCGCCGAGTGCAGGCGGCGGCTCGACAATAGCGGGCTGACGGTGACGGAGGTCGAAAGCTGGATGATCCGCCGAGGCTTCGACCTGTCGCACAGTGCCGGCGCCATGGAGGCTGCAGCGGAACTCGGTTCACCACGCCTGATCGCCGTAGCTGACATGCGCGGCGCGATCGAACAGGCCGAGATCGAAGATAGGTTCGCAGGTCTCGCCGAAATGGCCTCGGGCTTTGGGCTCGGCGTCGACTTCGAGCCGATTGCCCATCGCGCGGCGGGAACGCTCGACGAGGCGCTGGCGGTGGTAGCGGCGGGTGCACCCCATGGTGCCGGGCTGATCCTCGACATGCTGCATATCGACCGCATGGGCATTTCGCCAGCTGAGCTGGCGATGCTCGACCGTAGCCTGCTGAACAACGTCCATCTGTGCGACGCCCCGCCCAAACCAGCAGATCCTGAAACGATGGTGCGCCATTCGGCCTTCGACCGCGACCTGCCCGGCGAAGGGGCATTGCCGCTCAGGGCCTATCTCGCCGCTCTGCCAACTGACCGGCCACTCAGCATCGAGATCCCGATGCTGCGGCTGGCGAACACGGTTTTGCCGCAGGAGAGGGCGAGGCGCGGCCTGGCCACATCGAAGCGACTGCTTGCAGAGATTGAGGCGGCGGGCTGAGGAACTTGCAGCCGTCGTACGGCGTTCACCTTGTTGTGAAACGAGACTATCGGCGCACTTGTAAACACGGCAGATTTGATGCCCTATTTGTGAGCTAGACTGTCACATCAGCGGCAATGGCGCGGGGTCACCAGCGATGACACAGACCGGGCACTTCCACCCCTCCGACAATCGCCTGGGCGGACAGAGCGGACTTTCCGCATTCTTTTCGCGCCGCTGGAACGGCGACGTGCCGCTCGGCCAGCTGTTCTGGTGGGACATGGTGGTGGTTGGCAGCATCATCAACGTCGCGACGACGATCGTCGCGCTGCTGATCCTGGCCGCAAAAATGTCAGCGCTGCTCGCAGTCGCCGTCCACCTGATCCCGCTGCCCTACAATCTGTTCCTCTATGGCAGCGTACTGAGGACGGCTGACATGGCTGGCACGCCGAATGCCAATGCTGTCAAGCTGAGCGCCACATTGTGGATCATCCTCGCCAGCCTGCTCTGAGCAACACTGGTGCTGCCATCAGACGATCGCGCCGCGGGCAGCACCCGCGGCGTCTCTTGTCAAAAGAGCGAATTAAGCTGCCGGCTCGAAATTCAGCGCCACGCCGTTGATGCAGTAGCGCAGGCCGGTGGGCGGCGGGCCGTCGGGGAAGACGTGACCGAGGTGGCTGCCGCAATTGGCGCAATGCACCTCGGTGCGAACCATGCCGTAGCCGCGATCGACGGTGGTTTCGACCGAACCCTCGACCGGGTCGTTGAAGCTCGGCCAGCCGGTGCCGCTCTCGAATTTGAGCTTGGATTCAAACAGCGGCTGATCGCAGCCGGCACAGGCAAAGGTGCCGGCGCGCTTCTCGTACAAAAGCGCACAGCTGCCGGGCCGCTCGGTGCCGTGGTGGCGCATCACCTGGTATTGCTCGGGCGTCAGCATCGCGCGCCACTCGGCATCGGTACGGGTGACGGGGAAGGTCTTGGCGTCCATTCTGGGTATCTCCCTCGATTGTTCTTCTTGTTCGTGGTCTTCGCACAGATAGTTACGAAAGGTGCCGACTGACAGGGCATCACTTGATGGTGAGCCAAAACGCTCGGGCAACCCGGCCCGCTAGTGCTTGCGCGACAGCTGCCTGGTCGCTCCTTCCAGCCCGGCCAGCGTCAGCGGGTACATGCGGTTGGCGAAGATCTCCGAGATCATCTTGATCGAACTGGTGTAACCCCAGTGCTTTTCCTGTGTCGGATTGAGCCAGACGGCGTTCGGCCACTGGTCGAGCACGCGGCGCAGCCAGATAGCACCCGGCTCCGGGTTCCAGTGCTCGACCGAACCGCCGGCATAAGCGATCTCATAGGGGCTCATCGAGGCGTCGCCGACAAAGATGACTTTGTAGTCGTGGCCATATTTGTGGAGCACGTCGAGCGTCGGGATGACCTCGGCATGGCGGCGGCGGTTGTCTTTCCAGACGCCCTCGTAGAGGCAGTTGTGGAAGTAGAAATATTCGAGCTGGCGGAACTCGACGCGCGCCGCCGAAAACAGCTCTTCCACCACCTTGATGTGGTCGTCCATAGAGCCGCCGACGTCGAAGAACATCAGGAGCTTCACCGCGTTGCGCCGCTCGGGCCTGGTCTTGACGTCGAGATAGCCGTGGTCGGCGGTGGCGTGGATGGTGCCGGGCAGGTCGAGCTCTTCCTCGGCGCCCTCGCGCACCCAGCGGCGCAGGCGCTTCAGCGCCACCTTGATGTTGCGAGTGCCGAGCTCGACGGAGTCGTCGAAATTGCGGAACTCGCGCTTGTCCCACACTTTCACCGCGCGGCGATGGCGGCTCGCCTCCTGGCCGATGCGCACGCCCTCGGGATTGTAGCCATAGGCGCCGAAAGGCGAAGTGCCCGCGGTGCCGATCCATTTCGACCCGCCCTGGTGGCGACCTTTCTGCTCTTCGAGCCGCTGCTTCAACGTCTCCATCAGCTTGTCGAAGCCGCCCAGCGCCTCGACCAGTTTCTTCTCTTCATCGGTCAGCGTCTTCTCGGCAAGCCGGCGCAGCCATTCCTCGGGGATGTTGGCGACGTCGACACTGCCCTCGCCCGCAACGGCCTCGACCCCCTTGAAGTAATGGGAAAAAACCGTGTCGAAACGATCGATATGGCGCTCGTCCTTCACCAGCGCAGCACGGGCGAGGTAGTAGAAACCCTCGACGTCATAGCTGACGAGGTCGGCGTCGAGTGCCTCCAGCAAGGCCAGATATTCACGCAGCGACACCGGAACCTTGGCCGCCTTGAGCTCGAGAAAGAAGGGTATGAACATGGCGGGCACTTTGCTTCGGCGCGCTCGCGCAGGCAAGTCCGCCGATGCCGCAGCCGTGCCGACAATCAGGCGATGGGCGCATTGGCAGCGTTGCAACACCCGAAATCTAATTAAAGTAAAAATCGGATTCAGTCTTTCTTGGTAATTTCCCGTTAGCAATTGCCGTCAGTGGGGAAGCGGGGCGAGTCTGCCTTCGATCCGAGTTTGTTTTGCGTACGGGTACCTATGCGTTTCTCAGCGGCGTCAGCGATCGTTCTCGCCAGCCTGGCCCTTGCCGGCTGCACCTCGAGCTCGGGCCTCGGTAGCCTGATGGAACAGGCGTCGCCATCTCCTGAAACAACGAGTTCGGTGATACGGCCCTCGGCCGACATCGCGCCAATGGTCGCGCAGGCACCAATGCCCCAGCCTGTCATGGCAGCGCCGGTCGAAGTGACCACGTTGACGGCAGCGCCGGTGCAGGTGGCGATGGCAATGCCCACACCGATGCCGCGGGCGCCCATGGAGCCTGCCATCGAACTTGAGGACATGCCCACGCCCGACGCCAAGCCGATTGCGCTGGTGGCGCCGTCCAACCCGATAAAGGCGACGCCGTTCGCGCCGGGCAAGATCTATGGCCGCCGCTTCCGCGACGCCAAGCCGATCAATTTCGGCCGCACGATGTCGCCCAAGAATTTCGCCGTTCACGGCGTCGACGTGTCGCGCTGGCAGGGCGAGATCGACTGGCCCAAGCTGCGCACCCAGGGCGCCAACTTCGCCTACATCAAGGCCACCGACGGCGGCGACCATCTCGACCCGATGTTCCGCAAGAACTGGCGCGCGGCCGAGGCCGCCGGCCTGAGGCGTGGCGCCTATCACTTCTTCTACTGGTGCCGCACCGCCGGCGAACAGGCCGACTGGTTCATCCGCAACGTGCCCAGGGTTCCCGGCGCGCTGCCACCGGTCATCGACGTCGAATATAACGGCGAATCGAGCTGCAAGCGCCGCCACAGCCCCGAAAAGATCCGCGAGAAGATGCAGGTCTTCATGGACAAGCTGGAGCGCCATTACGGCCAGCGTCCGGTCATCTACACCGCGCCCGACTTCTACAAGGACAATCTGCGCGGCCACTTCCAGAACTATCCGTTCTGGCTACGCGCCGTGGCCGAGCCGCCGTCCAAGGTCTATCCCGGCCGCAACTGGGTGTTCTGGCAGTATTCGGGCTCGGGCCTGTCGCATGGTGTCGAGGGCAAGATCGACCTCAACGTCTTCCGCGGCAGCGCAGCCCAGTGGAACCAGTGGCTGGAACGCACCGCGGGCTGATCGCCCGCGGGTCCTGGCCAGTGATTGCCTGTCGCCTCAGAGCAGGTCGTACTCGATGAACCCGGTGCGGCGAGCGACGCGATCGTAGAGCTTGCGCGCCGTGGCGTTGGTCTCGTGGGTCATCCAGTAGACATTGGTAACGCCGAGCTTGCCGGCCTCCTGCTTCACGGCTTCGATCAGGGCGGCGCCGACGCCCTTGCCGCGCGCCTCCGGGTCGGCGAACAAATCCTGCAGGTAGCAATTGTTGGCCTCGGACCAGCCCGAGCGGTGGCAGAGATAGTGCGTCAGGCCGACCGCCTTGCCGTCGACGAGAGCGATCAGCCCCTTGGGCTCGAACTCGCCCTCGGTGAACAGGCGCTTCCAGGCGAGCTTGTAGATGTTTTCAGGCAGGACCGTGTCGTAGAAATCGAGATAAGCGGTCCACAGTCGGCGCCAGTCCTCGTGGTCGGCAAGCTCGAGCGGGCGGATGGTGATGTCGGTCATGAAGCTCTCTCTCTCCTTGGATGCACCAGCGTCCTCAGAAATCTCTGATGGGACAAGGGTCCAGGGCTGCCAAATCGCTGCTCCTGGCTTTCGGGCAACAGTTGGCTGGAAATGACTTCAAATCGACTGGTGCCCTCCAGAGAATCCACAAACCAGGGTCGATACGTATCGACTTCCGCTATTGATCGTCCTTCCGGATCGCAGCCTTGAGACAATACCGAGCAACGCAATGTGCCGGGTTTCGGAAGACGCTGGCCGCATCCAACAACTCTCCCGAAATCACTGCGCATTTTCATGGAAATGCCATTGGCGCCCAGATCGGTCGCTCAAGACGAATTCAATGATTCCCGGCTGCGGTTCGTCGTCAACCCAGCGAATGATCGAGACCTCGACTTCCCTAAGGTCACCGGACGATGCCGCCAAAATTTCACCCCTGCCGTCTCGCCATGAATGCCAGGCGCTCGAACAAATGCACGTCCTGCTCGTTCTTGAGCAGGGCGCCATGCAGCTTGGGCAGCGCGTTCTTGGGGTCGGCGCGCAGGTCTTCCGGTGCGATATCGTCGGCGACCAACAGGCGGATCCAGTCGAGCGCTTCCGAGGTCGACGGCTTCTTCTTGAGGCCGGCAACCTCGCGGATTTCGTAGAACTGGGTCAGTGCGGCGCGCACCAGGTTCTGCTTGATGCCGGGATAATGCACCTCGACGATTTTGTGCAGCGTGTCGACGTCGGGGAAGCGGATGTAGTGGAAGAAGCAGCGGCGCAGGAAGGCGTCGGGCAGCTCCTTCTCGTTGTTCGAGGTGATGATGACGATCGGCCTGACCTTGGCGCTGATCGTCTCGCCGGTCTCGTAGACGAAGAACTCCATGCGATCGAGTTCCTGCAACAGATCGTTGGGGAACTCGATGTCGGCCTTGTCGATCTCGTCGATCAGAAGCACGACCTTTTTGTCGGCGGCAAACGCATCCCACAGCTTGCCGCGCTTGATGTAGTTTTTGATGTCGTTGAAGCGGCCGTCGCCGAGCTGGCTGTCGCGCAGGCGCGAGACGGCATCATATTCGTAGAGACCCTGCTGTGCCTTGGTGGTGGACTTGACGTTCCACTCGATCATTTCAAGGCCGAGGCCGGATGCCACCTGGCGGGCGAGTTCGGTCTTGCCGGTACCCGGCTCGCCCTTGACCAGCAGCGGCCGCTCCAGCGCGATCGCCGCATTGACCGCCACCATCAGATCCTTGTCGGCGACATAAGCCGACGTTCCTTCAAAGCGCATGCGAAACTCCAAATTCGTCGGCGCCGACACTAGGGAGGTGTGGCCGGTGGGGCAAGCGGGACGTCCCGTCGTGATAGGCGTTCGGGGCCGCCGCGGTACAGGAGGCAGAGCTCTCGCTCGAACAGACAACAAAGCGCATGAGCATGAAAAAAGCCCCTCCACACACCACAGCCCCGCAAATATCCTTGCACGAAGCGTCCCACTGCCATGGCGCATTGCGGCCACAGCGCCTATATTGGCGGTGACGGTCTGCGCTTCCCGGCAGGAGAGCATTTTCCCCGGGGCCTTAACGATCCTTAGGGAGCTGTCCCTGGGAGGACCCGTGGGTTCTTCCATACGGCGCCCACCTACTTTGTAGGTCTCCGGGATCGACTTCTTCACCGGTTGTGTGGATCGTCACCTCCCTGTCAGGATAAAACCTGCCCACCCGACGCCTGAAAGCGTCGGTTTCCGCGTTGCCGGTGCAACGGCCAATGTGCCAAACACGTGGCGAACGACAGCAGAACGGGCGAACACCGGCATGACTTCCCATCGCGAAATCAAGAAGCAGCTGCGCAAGGAAGCGCTGGCCCGGCGCGACGCGCTCGATCAGTTCTGGCGCATCGAAGCGTCGCTGGAGATGGCGGAGACGGCGCGCGACAATCTGCAGTTCGAGCCCGGCACGATCGTCTCGGGCTTCTGGCCGATGCGATCGGAGGTGGACGTCAGGCCGATGATGTTTGCCCTGCGCGAGCATGGTGCACGGCTCTGCCTGCCGGCGATCCTCGACAACCACACGATCGTCTTCCGCGAACTGGTGCGCGGCGCACCGATGGTCGATATGGGTTTTGGCACCGTCGGGCCGCATGAGGAAGCCGCGGTGCTGGACCCTGAGATCATGCTGGTGCCGCTGGCGGCTTTCGACAAACGCGGCCACCGCATCGGCTATGGCGCCGGCTATTATGACCGGGCGATCTCCAAGCTGCAGGACAAGGGCATAGAGCCCAGGCTGATCGGCATCGCCTTCGACTGCCAGGAGGTCGAGCGCGTTCCCGACGAGAACCACGACGTCATCATCCCCGAAATACTGACGGAAAGCGGGCTGCGCCGTTTCGAGCCGGCGTGAGGTGATCGGCCAGCGCGAACCCGCTCCGGGCAAATTCGGCCGGCTCCACTTGCATGATTTCGCAATGGCCCTGTAGAAGCATTTTTCATGAGACTTCTTTTTCTTGGCGACATGGTGGGCAAGGCCGGACGCACCGCGGTGTGGAATCAGCTGCCCGGCCTGATTTCTGATTTCCGGCTCGATTTTGTCATCGTCAACGGTGAGAACGCCGCCGGCGGCTTCGGCATCACCGAGGAGATTTTCCGCGAAACGCTTGCTGCCGGCGCCGATGTGGTGACGACGGGCAATCACGTCTGGGACCAGCGCGAGGCGCTGGCGTTTGCGCCGCGTGAGGAACGCTTTTTGCGCCCGGCCAATTTCCCGAAGGGCACGCCGGGGCGCGGCTCCGGCCTCTACATCGCCAGGAACGGCGCCCGCGTTCTCGTCTCGAACATCATGGGCCGGGTGTTCATGCATCCTGAACTCGACGACCCGTTCCAGGCCGGCGAGCGGGAACTGGCCGCCTGCCCATTGGGCGAACAAGCGGATGCGGTGGTGATCGACTTCCACGCCGAGGCGACGAGCGAGAAGATGTGCTTTGCCCATTTCGTCGACGGCCGCGCCAGCCTGGTTGTCGGCACGCATACCCACCAGCCAACCGCCGACCACCAGATCCTCAATGGCGGCACCGCCTATCTGACCGACGCCGGCATGTGCGGTGACTACGACTCCTCGCTCGGCATGGACAAGGAAGAACCGCTCAACCGGTTCCTGTCCAAGGTGCCGAAGGGCCGCTTCGAGGCGGCCAACGGCCCGGCCACCATCTGCGGCGCCGGCGTCGACATTTCCGACCGCACCGGCCTCGCCGAACGGGTTGCGCCATTGCGTCGCGGGCCTAGGCTCGAAGAAACCGTCCCATCCTTCTGGTCCTGACATTGACGTGGGGCCAGTCGAAACCTACTTGCCCGCCGCACGTCAGCATATGTTAGAGCATGATGCATCTATCCGGATGCACCATGTCTCGGCACTGTAGCATGTGAACGAGCGGCCGCCGGCCGCTCGCATCGTATCCAGAAGAACAACGGGGACACTTAGATGATCGAATTCCTGGCGCCGTATTTCGGCTTCATCAACGACCCGACCGCCTGGGTGGCACTGCTGACCCTGATCGCGCTCGAAGTTGTGCTCGGCATCGACAATTTGATCTTCATCTCGATCCTGACCAACAAATTGCCTGAGCACCAGCGCGCCAAGGCGCGGCGGCTCGGCATCGGGGCGGCCCTGATCATGCGCCTGGTGCTTTTGGCCACCATCTCCTTCATCGTCGCGCTGACGGCACCCGTCTTCACGGCCTTCGGCCATGGCTTCTCCTGGCGCGACTTGATCCTGATCGCTGGCGGCCTGTTCCTGGTCTGGAAGGCGACCAAGGAAATCCACCACTCGGTCGATCCCGAGGACCACAAGGACGAGATGGTGTCGCGTACGCTGCAGCTTTCGATGGGCGCTGCGATCTTCCAGATCCTGCTGCTCGACCTGGTGTTCTCGATCGACTCGATCATCACCGCTGTCGGCATGACCGACGAGATCGGCATCATGTACATCGCCGTGATCGTCGCCGTGACGGTGATGCTTTTGGCTGCAACGCCGCTCGCGACCTTCATCGAGAAGAACCCGACGATCGTCATGCTGGCGCTCGGCTTCCTCTTGATGATCGGCATGACGCTGATTGCCGATGGTTTCGGCTATCATGTGCCCAAGGGCTACATCTACGCCGCCATGGGCTTCTCGGCGCTGGTCGAGGGCCTCAACATGCTGCAGCGGAACCGCCGCAGGAAAAGTGGCGGTCACCGATGAACATGACGACGGCGGGCCAAAAGCCCGCCGTTTTCGTCTCGGCCAGCGATTTCACACCGACCGGAACCGGGCTATCATCTGATTCTGGCGCGGCCCACGCCTCCCCCCTCCAGCGGGAAAGTACTGATCGTGCAGGGTGCCTAAATCACCGAACCATCTGTTCGAGCACGTGCATAAGGAGGGGTTGCGACGACAGCTCGTATCTGGAGGTTCGCACAATGAAACTATCCGCGCCCATTCCTGTGCTGAAGCGCAAGGCCAGGCTTCTGGCCAGGACGAAGACGATCCCACTTCATCAGGCACTCGACGAGGTGGCAGCCAGCGAAGGCATTGCCGGCTGGAGCCTGCTTGCCGCCAAGGCCGCTGCCGTGCGCCCGGCGGCAAGACTGTTCGCACGGCTCGCTCCCGGCGACATGGTCCTGCTCGGCGCGCGGCCCGGCCAGGGCAAGACGCTGATGGGTCTCGAACTCGCCGTCGAGGCGATGAAATCAGGCCATCGCGGCAGCTTCTTCACGCTCGAATACACTGAAAAGGAAGTGCTCGATCGCTTCCGCGCCATCGGCGCCGACCGGGCGCAGTTTGGCAACCTGTTTGAGCTCGACAGCTCCGACATCATCAGCGCGGCCCATATCGCCGGGCGCATGGCGTCGGCGCCGCGCGGCACGATGGTGGTGGTTGATTACCTGCAACTGCTCGACCAGAAGCGCGACAATCCGAAGCTGATGGAACAGGTGCGGGCGCTGAGAGCACTGGCGCGCGACAAGGGGCTGATCGTCGTGATGATCTCGCAGATCGACCGCTCCTACGACCCGGCAACGAAGACGATGCCCGACCTCGGCGACGTCAGGCTGCCCAATCCGCTGGATCTCAAGCTGTTCGACAAGGCCTGCTTTCTAGCCAATGGCGAAGTGCGAATCCACTCGGTTTGACAAGACCGGGCGGCGGGAATGCCCGCCGCCCGAACTGTTCCAGCCTCACCAGGCGTCGGGTTCGCGCACCATGTGCACGATGTTGGCCGGGTTCATGATCCAGCCGCCACGGAAGGTTTCGCCGAGCGGCTCGATCGGGTCGCAGCGCACCGCACCGGCATCGCCGAGTTGCTTGAGCGTGCCGGCAAAATCGGGCGTGAACAGCTCCAGCCAGACCTCAGCCTGGCTCATGGTCGGGGCCTCGTCGATCCAGAGCTGGTTCGGGCCGAGCTTGAAGCCAACCGCGGGCAGCTTCTCCGGGATACCCTCGAGGCCGACCACGTCACGGTAGAAGGCGATTGTCGCCTCGTACTGGTGGCTCGGCACCTTCATGGCGATGTTGATGCCGCCTTCGATCTTTGTAGCCATTGTCTCTCTCCTCACTTGCGTTCGCTTGTCGTCGGCAATTGGCCGCGCATTTCAGAGGGATAAAAACCCTTGCGCAGGTTGATGCCGTATTCGAGCCAGGCCTTCATCGCCGACAACATTTCCGCCCAGCCCTCGCAGTTGCCGTAGGACGCCTTGCGCCCGACCGCGTCCTCGACCCAACCTGATTCACCGATGGTGACGAAGGTCGAGCCGTCCTCGAGCACATCGAAACCCATCTCGATCCTGGTTTTGTAGGCCGGTTGGCCCTCGGCCGCCTCGGCGTCCCAGCGCAGCACGATGCGCTTGTCCAACTCGATCTCGTCGACCTCCACCGGCACCGAACCCCACCAGGTGACGGTGGTGCCGGCCACCAGCGGCGCGCTGGCGCCACCCAGCGTGGTGAAGTAGCCGCTCAGCTTCTTCGGGTTGACGACCGCGTCGAACACCTCGTGGACGGGCTTGGCGATACGTCCCGAAACCTTGAATCCCAAGGACATAAGAATCTCCTGTGCTTGCACCCGGCAACAATGTGTTATAAAATTATAACATGTCAAGCGATTCGAAAGATGACAATGTTTTCAAGGCTCTGGCGCATCCGCGCCGGCGATTGATGCTGGACGTGCTGAAGGATGGCGCGCTGACGACGGGCGCCCTGTGCGAGCGTTTCGACGACATGGACCGCTGCACCGTGATGCAGCATCTGAAAGTTCTGGAAGAGGCGGAGCTGGTGGTCGCCCGGCGCGAAGGCCGCGAACGCTGGAACCACCTCAATTCGATGCCGATCAAAGAGATCCACGACCGCTGGATCAGCGAATATGCAAGCCACGCGATGAGCATCCTCGACCGGCTGAAGCTCGACCTGGAAGGCTGAGGCGCGGCCCGAGCTGTTATCTCAGCGAGTGATCAGGCGATCTTCGCCTTGCGCGTCTCGATGGCGGCGCCATGCTCCTTGCCCCACGCCGCTAGCGGCCAGAGCGCCTCGTCGAGCGACTGGCCGAGCGGGGTCGCCGAATACTCGACCCGCGGCGGCACTTCATGAAAGATCTCGCGATGGACGAGGCCATCGGCTTCCATCTCACGCAGTTGCTGGATCAGCATCTTCTCACTGATGTCGGGCACCAGCCGCTTGAGTTCGCCGAAACGGCGCGGCTCGGTGTGCACCAGCCACAAGATCAACGCCTTCCATTTGCCGCCGATCACCTGGAAGGCAGGGCCGAGGCCACAACTTTCTGGCTGGGTCTTCGCCACGAAATCCTCAATTCTTACTTTGAAGTCAGTACCTTACGAAAAGGTAGGTACTTGTTGGAACGAGTTCAATGCATAGGTTCTGCGGCACGCCGCGACTGTCCCGCGGTCAGATCTCAAGAGGATATGACATGGAACCTGTGCTCCTTTACGGCGTGCCGCATGGCTGCTCGTTCGGCTCGATCGTGGCACTCGAATGGCTCGGCCAACCCTACCGCCTGCACCGCATCGACATGACGGCCAAGCATTCCCGCACCTTCGCCAGGGTCAACCCGCTCGGCCAGACGCCGGCGATGGTCACCGGGGATGGCGGCACGCTGACCGAAAGCCTGGCGATCCTGCACAACATCGCCGCGCGCGGCCTCGACAAGAGGCTCGGCTTTGCCCAGGGCAGCAAGGCATTCGATCGGCTGAACCGGATGCTGTCCTACCTGCACACCACGCTGCATTCCGATCTCGGCTATGGCTGGAACGCCTTCAAGCTGGCCGCGGACGACGACGCCGGGCGCAACATGCTGCGCAAGATGGCGCGCGAAAAGGCAGCCATGGACTTCGCCTTCCTGCAGCGCGTGCTCGAAAACAGCGAATGGCTGGCCGGCGACCACAGAACCGTGGCCGACGCCTACTTCATCGGCATCGCGCGCTGGGGCTCGGATCTCGACTTGTTCGACATGGCAAGCGAGTTCCCCGGCATCCACAAGCACATGGCAAAACTCGAAGCCGACCCGGCGGTGATCTTCGCACATGCCATCGAAGACGAGCGAGAAGCCGTGTCATCGGGCGGGTTCCGCGGTCACGCCACGGTCGAGGAACTGGGGCTGCTCATCGCCGCTTGACCTGTCACGCCTCTCGCACCCATCGGTTGCGGAGGCGTCAACGCGGCCAGCGAAATGCTTGGACGTGGCCAGCATCTCAATGTACATCAGAAGGAACTTATTAAGCTCGGATAAAGGCTTGTTGGCCAACAATCCGAACAGGAATTTGCATACGGACGGGGAATGCTGACTGCCACCCGGGAACTGCCTTTCAGGCCAAACACTGAACCGCAACTTGCGATTGCTCTGATCGTTGCCGGCATCGTCTTCCTCGCATCGTTCTTCGGCATACTGACGCGGCCGGTCGGCTTCCTCGCCGCGGTCTGGCCGGCGAACGCCATCCTGCTCGGCATGATGGTGCGCAATCCCAGCTATGCCAAACCTTTGGGCTGGCTCGCCGCCTTCGTCGGCTACATCGTTGCTGACCTTTCAACGGGCGGAAACTTCTTCGTCACGCTGTGGCTGACGATCGCCAACATCACCGGTGCGCTGACCGGGTACCTTTTGTTCCGGCTGGTGCCGGAGAGCGACCGCTGGCTGCAGCGGCCGTCTTCGGTGCTGCACCTCTTCGCCATCTGCTGCGCGGTGGCACTGGCCGCCTCCATCGCCGGCGGCGGCGCGGCACGGCTTTTGTTTGGCAAGGACTTCTTCAGCGGCATCACCTTCTGGTTCATTACCGAGCTGGTCAACAGCCTGATCATCCTTCCGGTGCTGCTGACCTTCCCCGGCTTCCGCAGGCTGCGTGAACATTGGCCGGTCAAGCTTTCGCCAGCACTCTTCCAGCATGCCTTGCCAGCGCTGGTGCTGGTGGCTTCGGTGGGGCTTGCCGTCATACTGGGCGGGCCAGGCGCGTTGGCGATGCCCATCCCTGCCCTGCTGTGGTGCTCGCTGACCTACAGGACATTCACCACCTCGGTGCTGACCATGCTGCTGTGCACGTGGCTGCTGATCTCGATCCCGGCAAACCTCATCCCGTTGCCGGAACTTCCCGATCCGTTGCGCTCGCTTGACTCGCTGCGGCTCGGCATCGCCCTGATGGCGCTGTGCCCTCTGACGGTTGCCAGCATCAACGCCGCCCGCGTCGAGCTGATCGAACGACTGTCGCGTGCAGCCAACCACGACTCGCTGACCGGCGCGCTGTCACGCGGTGCCTTCATCGAGCGAAGCGAAGCCTGCCTGCAAGCGAACCGGGACCAAGGCACGGCGCTGCTGATGCTCGACATCGATCACTTCAAGAACATCAACGACCGCTTCGGCCATGCCGGCGGCGACGCGATGCTGAAGGAATTTGTCGTCCTGATCTCCCGTCTGCTGCGCCCGGCCGACCTGTTCGGCCGCATGGGTGGCGAAGAGTTCGCCGTGGTGCTGCCGGGCCTCGACATGATCGCGGCAACCTCAGTCGCCGAGCGCATCCGCCAGGCACTTGAAATGCGGGCGATCAAGATGCCGTCGGGCGGCGAGGTGTGGGCCACCGTCAGTATCGGTGTGGCGACGCGCGCGCCGGGGGAACACACCGATTTCGACGACATGATGCTGGCCGCCGACCGCGCGCTCTACGAAGCCAAGGAAGCCGGACGCAACATGGTTCGGGTCGGCGCACTGCAGGCCGAGGCAACAGCGCCGACCTTGAACTGAACGCTGACGTCAGACACCGTCGAGAATGACGATGGTTGGCCGCGCCGGCAGCGACCGGAGCGACACCGTGAGCGAGCGGCTGTTGCGGAACTCGACGGCAAAACCATCACCCATCATGCCGGTGAACTCGCCAATCGGGGTGGAATGCCGGTGCATCGGCAAGATCATCGACGAATAGAGCCTGGTCGTGATCTCGGTCATCGCATCGATCGACAAGGTCATGCCGCCGTCGATCGGCACCATGACGACGTCGAGCCGGCCGATGGCGCCATAATGTGCGTCCTCGAGCCGGTGATGCAGATGACCGAGATGGCCGATGCACAGGCCGGCGACCTCGAAGATGAAGATCGAGTTGCCGTCGCGCTCCATCTCGCCAAAGCGCCTGATGTCGGTCGGCACGTTGCGGACATAGACATCGTCGACGACCAGCGCATGCCTGGCCGGCCCGCCCTCGGGGTTCCAGCCGCGCAGGACATGGTCGATGCCCTGGCCCGGCATGTCGGTGTAGTGGGTGCGGTGTGCCTTGTTCATGGTGACGATGCGCGGCAACGGATCTGAACCGTAAATGCCGCTGTAATCGGTGGCGATGCGGACGCCGCCCGGCGTCTCGATGACATAGGTCGAGTGCCCGGCATAGGTGATGGTGACGTCGCCATCGACGAACGTCTGGGCCTGAAAAAAACTGGCATAGGTGACGTCTGGCAACGCCTGCGCGATGGCCATGCATTTGCTCGGCACCGGATCGTCCGCCGCCAATGCAGGGATCGACGCCAAAAGCAGGGTGGCAAGACAGGCGGCGAACAGGCGAAGGGGCATGGCGCTCTCGGGCGTTCGTGGCGAAACGCACTATCCCAGCAGCGGCGTGACGTACGGAGTCACGTTTTCGCGAGGACCGGGAAGCCCTGAAGTCTGGACGTATTGAGCCGATTTATCTATAAGGCGGCCCATTCAAACACTGCCGAAGCGACAAACAGGGGTCCCATGGCCGGCCATTCACAGTTCAAGAACATCATGCACCGCAAGGGCCGCCAGGACGCGGTGCGGTCCAAGATGTTCTCCAAGCTTGCACGCGAAATCACCGTTGCAGCAAAGACCGGCGTGCCCGACCCCTCGATGAACCCGCGCCTGCGCCTTGCCGTCCAGAACGCCAAGGCGGTGTCGATGCCCAAGGACAACATCGCCCGCGCGATCTCCAAGGCCTCCATGGGCGACGCCGAGAACTACGAAGAAGTGCGCTACGAAGGCTATGGCCCCGGTGGCGTGGCGCTGATCGTCGAGGCGCTGACCGACAACCGCAACCGTTCGGCCTCCAACGTGCGCGCGGCCTTCACCAAGGCCGGCGGCGCGCTGGGCGAAACAGGTTCGGTGTCGTTCATGTGGGACCGCGTCGGTGAAATCGTCTATCCGGCAGGCGCCGGCGACGCCGACAAGGTGATGGACGCGGCCATCGAAGCCGGCGCCGATGACGTGCAGTCGGACGAAGACGGCCACACCATCACCTGCGCTTTCGAAAACCTCAGCGAAGTGTCCAAGGCGCTCGAAAGCTCGCTCGGCGACGCCGAGTCGGTGAAGATCATCTGGAAGCCGCAGAACAACATCCCCGTCGACGAAGAGCGCGCCCAGTCGCTGATGAAGCTCGTCGGCACGCTCGAAGACGACGACGACGTGCAGAACGTCTACGCCAACTTCGAAGTCGACGAAGCGACGCTGGCCAAGCTCAGCGCGGCTTGATTTTAGTAACGCCCCGGCAAAGTGAACTGACCCCCGAAAGTTGGACACAACCTTCGGGGGTTTTGCATGTCCAAACACAGTGCGCGTTTCAAGCGCTCGGTTGTCGATAGCTATTTGTGCGGGGATGAAAGCTACGCGAGTGCGGCGTCGAAGCGTGGAGTTGACGCGGCGACTGTCCGCAAGTGGGTGGCTTTTTACCAGGCGCATGGCTGGGCGGGACTGTCGGGCAAATACGATCATTACGACGCGACGTTCAAGCTGTCAGTGCTCGAGCGGATGTGGCGAGAAGGTCTGTCGTATCGCCAGACGGCGGCGTTGTTCAATATCCGCAATGCCAGTTGCCTGGCGGGCTGGGAGAAGCGCTATCATGCGGGTGGGATAGAGGCACTCGGCCCACGTCCCGGAGGACGCCCCATGTCGAAGCCGCCGGCCCCCGCAGTGCCTGTTGCACCCAGTGACGAAGCCAAAAGCCGGGAAGAACTGCTGGCCGAACTGAAGCAACTTCGGATGGAGAACGCCTACCTAAAAAAACTGGAGGCCTTAACGCAGGGACACGTGCCCAAAAAGCACAAGCCGTCCAGGCGTTAAGGCCGTTGCATCCGCTTGAGGGCCTGCTCGATCTGGCGAAGCTGCCGCGCAGCACGTTCTATTACAGGCAAAAGGCAGCCTCGCGCCCGGACCGCCATGTGGCGCTGAAGGAGGCGATCAAGGCCATCTTCGACAGCCACAAGGGCCGCTACGGCTATCGCCGGGTGACCGCGCAACTGCGTCAGTTGGGTCAGCGCGTCAATCACAAGACCGTCCAGAGCCTGATGGCCGGGATGGGATTGAAGTCACTGGTCAGGCCGAAGAAGTATCGTTCCTACAGGGGCGAGGTTGGGCGGACCGCTCCCGATCTGTTGCAGCGCAAGTTCAGCGCCGACCGCGCCAACTGCAAATGGGTGACCGACGTGACGGAGTTCAGCGTGGCCGGCGACAAGCTCTACCTGTCTCCCATCATGGACCTCTACAATGGCGAGATCGTCGCCTTCGAGACGGCGCGCCGCTCGCGCTTCAAACTGGTGGACAATATGCTGACAAAAGCCTTCGCCCGGCTCAATGAGGACGAACGGCCGACCCTGCATTCCGATCAGGGATGGCAGTACCAGATGTCGGCATTCCAGCGCAGGCTGGAAACCAGAGGCCTTGCACAAAGCATGTCACGCAAAGGCAATTGCCTCGACAACGCACCGATGGAGAGCTTCTTCGCCACGCTCAAGTCCGAGCTCTTCCACCCGGAAAGGTTCGAAACTGTCCAAAGCCTCGATAAGGCCATCGAGCGCTACATCGACTATTACAACCACCGCCGCATCAAACTGAAACTGAAAGGGCTGGCCCCTGTGCAATACAGGACCCAGCCCTTAAATCTACCAGCTCAATGAACCGTCCAACTTTACGGGGTCAGTTCAAAGCCGGGGCGTTTTCGTTTGACGCCTTTTGCCCAGCGTGGTCGGAGCCCGCTCTGCGGCGCTTTCAGAATGAGGCCCGTAGGCGTACGGCATGACAACGCTGCCCGTTGCCCGACATCGAACAATGGGCGGATGGCACGAACCTCTCTCGTCTTGAGGTGCCCGCGAAGCGGGTCTCGTAAGACGCACAACACAGCACCGGGTTGCGAATGACCGACTCGCCCTTGCCCCAGATCCGCATCACCTACTGCACCCAGTGCATGTGGTTGCTTCGTGCCGGCTGGATGGCGCAGGAGCTGTTGTCGACATTCGGCACCGAGCTTGGCGAGGTGACGCTGGTACCGGGCACGGGCGGCGCCTTTACCATCACCTGCAATGACACGCTGGTCTGGGACCGTAAGCGCGATGGCGGCTTCCCCGATGCGGCCAAGCTGAAACAGCTGGTGCGCGACATCATCGACCCCGAGCGCGATCTCGGCCATTCCGACAGGAAAGGTCACAAGGCCAAGGACCAGGCGTGAACGTCTGCCCACGGCGAAAATCGCGCAAGCACGCAGCGCCCTGGACGGCGCCACAGATAAGTTGGAATTGCTGAGCAAGCAGGACATCGCGCCGTGGCATGGCGCGAACCCGGCGGCAGAGCGGAAAGCACCCATGACCACCAAACCACGCATCGCAGTTCTTTTCGGCGGACGCTCCTCCGAGCACGACGTCTCGCTCATGTCGGCAAGCAACGTCGTCAAGGCGATCGACGCGTCCAGATACGAGGTCGTGCCTGTCGGCGTCGCCCGGGACGGCCGCTGGTTCCTGGCCGAGCTCGACAGCGACGGCGCACTGCCCGAGGACGTGCCCACCGGTAGCGCCGAGGTGGCGCTGGTTCCGGGCGGCAAAGGGCGGCTGATCGCCCTGCCAGCCGGCGCGGCGCCGTTCGAACTGCCCAGGGTCGACGTGCTGTTTCCGGTGCTGCATGGCCCGTTCGGCGAGGACGGCGCGGTCCAGGGTTTGGCCGAGGTGGCCGACATTCCTTATGTCGGCTCGGGCGTGCTCGGCTCCGCCAACGCCATGGACAAGGACGTCGCCAAAAGACTGATGAGAGAGGCTGGGGTGCCGGTGGCGCGTGGCGTGACCGTGCATTTCGGGGACCGTCCCGCGTTCGACGCCATCAAGGCCGAGCTGGGCCTGCCTGTTTTCGTCAAGCCGGCGCGGCAGGGCTCATCCGTCGGCGTCAGCAAGGCCGAGACGGCGGAACAGTTGGACAAGGCGCTGGCCGAGGCCTTCAGATATGACCGCAAGGTGCTGATCGAGGAGTTCGTCGACGGCCGTGAGGTCGAGTTCGCCGTGCTCGAGGCGCCTGATGGATCGCTCTCCGTCTCCGTGCCGGGCGAAATCGCGCCGGCTGCGAGCCATGGCTTCTACACCTATGAAGCCAAGTACATCGATGCCGACGGCGCTGCCTTGCGCATCCCGGCGGAACTGCCAGAGACGGCCACGGCCAGGCTGCAGGAGGTTGCGCGCAGCGTCTTCCTGGCGCTCGGCTGCGAAAGCATGGCGCGCGTCGACTTCTTTGTGAAGGCGGACGGGTCGGCGCTGGTCAACGAGGTCAACACCATCCCCGGCTTCACCAACATAAGCATGTATCCGAAGACCATGGCAGCCTCCGGCGTGCCCTACCCCGATCTGGTCGGAAAGCTGATCGAACACGCCGTGGCGCGCTGGAAGCGCCAAGCCTGAGACTGAAAGGCCGGGTCAACCCCGGCCTTCTTGTTCATGCGGCACGGAAAGCCATGGCGAACGACGCCAGTGACACCACGCAGGCGACCGTACGGGCATGGTTCCACGGCAGCCACTCGTTGAGATAGCGAGCCCATATCGCGGCACCCTCGGCACTTGCCGGATCGACGGCGGCGAGCGCATCGTTGAGCGGCACGTTGAACACCATCGTCACCAGGAAGCATCCGACCAGGTAGGCGACGCTGCCGGCGAGCAGCCAGGCCGAGCCGGCCTCGGCCCAGCCGAAAATCGCCTTGGCGCCGAGGACCAGCGACAGCACCACGAGCCCCATGAACACAAGCATGAACAGCGGGTTGATGATGGTGACGTTGATCTGCTGCATGGCGGCAATGCCTTGCGCTGCCGGCAGGCGCGCGAACGACGCCATGATGGTGTTGGAGAAGATGAAGAACAGGCCGGCGGCGATGCCGGTGCCGAGCATGGCGGCGAAGACGAGTGCGGTGAAAACGGGCGCGATCATTGTGCTTCTGCCCAGATGCCGGCTGCGGCGGCATTCTTGGCATAGTCTGTGAAGTCGCGCGCGGCGCGGCCGAGCGCGCGGCTGACGTCGTCCACAACATGCTCATTGCGGCCATCGAGAACCTCGGTGAACAGCATCATCAGGAGTTCGACGAAGTCCCTTGGCAGTTGCGCTGCAGCGAGGCCGGCCTTGAAGTCTGCGGCGCCGATCTCGACGAAGCGGATGTCGCGGCCGGCGACCGTGGCGATTTCTGCGATGGCCTCGGCGAAGGTCAGCAGCCGCGGACCGGTAAGTTCATAGAGCTGACCGATGTGGCGGTTGTCCGTGAAGGCTGCGACCGCGACGTCGGCGATGTCGTCGGCATCGATGAAGGGCTCTCCGACAGCCCCCACCGGCAAGGCCACCTCTCCCGCCATCACGGCGTCGAGCAGGAAGCTCTCGCTGAAGTTCTGCATGAACCAGCTGCAGCGCAGGATCGTCCAGTCGGCGCCGGATTGCTGGACCCTTTCCTCCGCGCGCTGCGCCTCGGGTTCGCCGCGACCGGACAGAAGCACCAGGCGCTTGACACCAATGCCGACGGCGAGGTCGGCGAAGGCACCGATGGCTTCGGCAGCGCCGGGGACCGCGAGGTCGGGATAGTAGGAGATGTAGACGGCACAGGCGCCCTCGACTGCGCCTGCCCAGCTGGCGCGGTTCTCCCAGTCGAAGGAGGCGATGGCGCCGCGCGAACCGATACGAACAGGCAGATTGCGCTGCGCAAGCTGTTCGGCAATGCGGCGGCCGGTCTTGCCGGTGCCGCCAAGGATGAGAATGGGCTTCAGGTCATGCTGAAATGCGGTCATCTTGGCCTCCTTCGTTAACGTGAGTAGTCCTCACATTTGCAAATGTGATAAACCCTCATATTATGGCGGTCAAGCGGATTCGCAGCGGGCGGAAGAACCATGGAAGCGATCGAAGACAGTTCGGGCCAGGCGCTGCGGCGCGCGCCGAGCCAGAAGCGCAGCCAGGAGCGCGTCGAGCGCATGCTGCAGGCTGCGAGCGCGCTCATCTCGGAAGGCGGCAGCGACGCCATGCGCATGGGCGAGGTGGCCGAACGCGCCAGCGTGTCGATCGGCTCGCTCTACCAGTACTTTCCCGACAAGGGCGCGATCATCCGCACCCTGGCCGAGCGCTACAACGCCGAAGGCCGCGCCTGCATTTCAAACGGGCTGGCGGGCGTGGACGACATGAAGGGGCTGATCAACGCCTTCGGCGGGCTGATCGACGTCTATTACGGCATCTTCCTCGCTGAACCGGTGATGCGCGACATCTGGTCGGGCACCCAGGCCGACAAGGCGCTGCGCGACATCGACCTGCGCGATTCCAGGGCCAATGGCGCGCTGCTGGCAAAGGCGTGGCAGCGGGTCGCGCCCGCTTCAGATGCTGCCGGCATAGAGCGCAAGGCGTTCCTAATCATGTCGCTGGGCGAGGCCACGATGCGGCTGGCGATTTCGGTCGACCGCGCCGAAGGCGACACGCTGGTGGCCGACTACAAGGCGATGGCACTGCGGGAGATCGGGGCGACCTAGCCTGAGAAGACGCTGGTGGAACTGCGACTAGACCGCGCCGAACTGGTGCTGAAGCATTTCGGTTCGTTCATCGTCGTCACAAAGAGCAAGGCGTCCCAGTGACAACTGCTTGCGGTGCAACGCGACGACGGCCAGCGCGCAGGTCACGATCGTTGGCTCCGACTCGGTCCCCAAGTCGCGCAAGGCGAACTCAAAGAGACGTTGCCATGCCTCGGCATAGTCGCGTTCCAGCCATTCGGGAACCGGTGGATTTCGTGGAAAGACCAGCCGCGCTTCCTCGACCGTTGCCGCCAGACCGTAAAGCGCCCAGTGTGCAGGACGGTGTTGGGCAGAGATGCCGACAAGCTCAGGAATAGCTGCGTAGGACGCCTCCCCGACATCCCCCTGATGATGCAGCTCATTCAGAAGTTCCTCCCAGGCGGCGCTGTCGCGGTAGTTCCTGGAAAGTGCAGCGAAGGCTTGACGGGCGTCATAAGCGACTTTGTATCCGCCAGTCAGGCGAGACCATCGTTCATCACTCGACTTCAGCATGACGTTCACCCCGTGAAGCGAGATGAATATCCCGTCCGCCGGCAACAAAAAACCCGCCATGAAGGCGGGTTCTTATATTCTTGGAAGCGGGTCGGCTTAGATGCCGAGGCCTTCGTAGCGCTTCTTGAACTTCGACAGACGGCCGCCGCGGTCGAGCAGGTTGTGCTGGCCGCCGGTCCAGGCCGGGTGCGTGGTCGGGTCGATATCGAGGTTCATCGTATCGCCTTCCTTGCCCCAGGTGGAGCGGGTCAGGTATTCGGTGCCATTGGTCATGACGACCTTGATGGTGTGGTAGTCGGGATGGATATCGGCTTTCATCGCTCTGTTCCTGCTGTCGCGGCGCGGCTTGCGCAGGTATCCTGCGGCGATGCGCCTCTTTCGAAAATTCGAAGCCACGGCTAGATAGGCCACGGCTTCAGAAACGGTCGGCGTGCCTATACATCAGCCGATTTCGAATCACAAGGCCGCGCAGCCGGCAAATGGCCCGCGGCCGAGAGGGAATTGACATGGCGAACACAACAACGGCCGCCAATGAACAGCGCCGACGTTCGCTCCGCCCGCTGAGCAGGCTTTCGCCCTACCTCTACCGCTATCCCAGGCTGGTCATCGGCGCCATCATTTCGCTTGTCGCCGCCGCCGTCACCACGCTGACCCTGCCGATCGCCGTGCGCCGGATGATCGACCACGGCTTCTCCTCCGCCGATTCGAGCTTCATTGCCAAATATTTCGCCATGCTGGTGGCGATCGCTGCACTGCTCGCGCTGGCCTCTGCCTGCCGCTACTATTTCGTCATCACGCTCGGCGAGCGTGTCGTCTCCGACATCCGCCGCGACGTCTTTTCGCACGTCACCTCGCTCTCGCCAGCCTTCTTCGACACGGCGATGTCGGGCGAGATCGTGTCGCGGCTGGCCGCCGACACGACCCAGATCAAGTCGGCCGTCGGTGCCACCGCCTCCGTCGCCCTGCGCAACATCATCCTCGGCCTGGGCGCGCTCGCCATGATGGTGGTGACGAGCCCGAAACTGTCGGGCCTTGTCATCGCCGCGATCCCGTTGATCGTGCTGCCTTTGGTCGCCTTCGGTCGCTCGGTGCGGCGCAAGTCGCGGCTGGCGCAGGACACGCTTGCCAACGCCACGGCCTTTGCCAGCGAACAGATCGGCGCCATCCGCACGCTGCAGGCCTTCACCAACGAAAAGCTGGTGACGGGCCGATTCGCTGCCGCCGTCGAGACCGCCTTCAACGCCGCCCGCGCCTCGGTGCTGGCCCGCGCCGTGCTGACCTTTTTTGCCATCTTCACCATCTTCGCCTCGGTCGTCGCCGTGTTGTGGTTCGGTTCGCGCGACGTGCTTGAGGGCACGCTGTCACCCGGCACGCTCGGCCAGTTCCTGCTTTATTCGGTGTTCGCCGCGGGCGCGCTCGGGGCGCTGTCGGAAGTGTGGGGCGAACTCAGTTCGGCCGCAGGTGCTGCCGAACGCATCACCGAGATCCTCGCCGAAAAGCCCACCGTCGCGACACCGGCAGCCCCCGTCGCCCTGCCAGCAAGGAGCAGCGGCGCGATCGAATTCCGCGACGTCACCTTCTCCTATCCGGTCAGGCCCGACCGCGCCGCCGTGCGCGGCCTGAGCTTCACCGTGAAACCGGGCGAGACTGTCGCCATCGTCGGCCCGTCGGGAGCCGGCAAGAGCACGGTGTTTTCGCTTCTGCTGCGCTTCTACGATCCCGAAGCCGGCGCTGTGCTGATCGACGGGGTCGACCTCCAGAAGGCCGACCCGCAGGCCGTGCGCGACCGCATTGCCATCGTGCCGCAGGACGTGACGATCTTTGCCAGCACGGCAGGCGAGAACATCGGCTTCGGCCGGCCCGGTGCTTCGCAGGCCGACATCGTCAAGGCAGCCGAGGCCGCGCTCGCCGTCGAGTTCATCGAGAAGCTGCAGGACGGCTATGACACCGAAGTCGGCGAACGCGGCGTCACGCTCTCCGGCGGTCAGCGCCAGCGCATCGCCATTGCCCGCGCCATCCTGCGCGACGCGCCTATCCTGTTGCTCGACGAGGCGACATCGGCGCTCGACGCCGACAGCGAGCGGCAGGTCCAGACGGCGCTCGAGCACCTGATGCAGGGGCGCACCACTATCGTCATCGCACACCGGCTGGCAACCGTGCTGAAGGCCGATCGCATCCTGGTCATGGATGGCGGCCGCATTGTCGAGGAAGGCACCCATGCCAGCCTCGTCGCAAAGGGTGGCATCTATGCCCGCCTCGCCAAGCTGCAATTCGACACCGGCGCCAGCGCCTTCCAGGGCGCCGCGGAATAACGCCTCACAGGAAGGTCGCGATCTCCGACAGCGGACGCTTCTCCGTGGCATGCACGGGGATGGTGGCGCCCTCCTTGGGATAGCCGACGACCATCAGGATGTAAGGCTTGTCCTGCGGGTCGCGGCCGCAGATCTGGTTGAGGAAGCTCATTGGGTTCGGCGTGTGTGTCAGCGTCGCCAGGCCAGCGCGGTGCAGCGCGGCGATCAGGAAGCCGGTGGCGATGCTGACCGATTCGGGCACGTAGTAGTTCTTGCGCGAGACACCGTCGGCCGAGCGGCTCTTGCGCTCGCCGAAGATGCAGATCAGCCAGGGCGCCTCTTCCAGGAAGGGCTTGGAGGCATCGGTACCGAGCGGCGCCAGCGCCTTCAGCCACTCCTCGCCGGCGCGGCCCTCGTAGAAAGCACGCTCCTCGATCTCGGCCGCTTCGCGAATCTGGCGCTTGATGTCGGCGTCGCCGATGACGGCGAAATGCCAAGGCTGGTGATTGGCGCCGTTGGGTGCTGTTCCGGCAGCCATGATGCAGGTTTCGATGATGTCGCGCGGCACCGGCCGCGAGGAAAAATCGCGCACGGTGTGGCGCGTGCGGATCTCGTCGTAGAACGACTTTGCGCCGGCGCGCATCTCCTCGACCGGCTTTTCCTTGTAGTCGGGCAGCGGCAGCGTGCGGTAGGTGTGTGCGGTTGAGACGGTCATGGTTGCTCCCCAGGATTGTCGATTGCGGCGACAATCTCGAATGCCATTGCCCGCGTCAACGGGGATTGGCGACGCCTGGAGCGGCGTCGCCTTGTTCCACGACTAGAATTTGACGCCGAGGCTTGCCTTGACGCCGTGATCGCGGGCGCCGCTGGCGAGCTGGCCGTTGTAGCTGAGGGCCAGATTGGCCTTGGGCGAGACGGCGAAGTCGAGACCGGCTTCGATCAACAGTGCATCGCGGGCGATCGGCGCGCCATGGACGGTGAAGCTGTCGCCGCCGCCTGCGAAGGCGACTGTCGAGGCAGGCGTGACGTCGCCGAAGGCATGGCGCCAGCCGAGGCCGCCCCGCACCGTCGCCTTGGCGTCACCAAGGTTGAAGTCGCTTGCGGCGCGCAGGCCGAGCGTGGTCGTGGTGCTGTCGAAGCTCTTGTCGGTGCTGGTCAGCGCCGCCGCGCCGCCGGTTTCAGTGAAGCCGTCGGTCGAGGTCGAGACATAGGCAAGGCCGGCGAAAGGCTCGAAGGCGACGCGGCCCATCTCGACCTTGTAGCCCGTTTCGACGAAGGCCTGCGCCGTGCCGGCATCGTAGCTGGCCTTGAGCGTTTCGGTGAGACCGGGGAACGAGACAGTGCGGCTCGTGTCGATCGCGTGCCTGGTGTAGGACGCCCCAGCGCGCAGCGCGACGGCGCCGAAGTGACGGCCGCCATAGACACCGACATGGAAGTTGTCGCTGTCGCCCGAGGCGGCGCCGCCATCCGTGTCGAAGCTGGTGCGGCTGTAACCGCCGAGCAGGCCGAGACGCCAGCCGTCGCCGACGATGGTGTCGCCGCCGGCGACGAGGCCGCCGCTCGCGTGCTTGAAACCGCCCGAATTGCCGTTGCCGTCGAACGAACCCCAATTGCCCAGCGCCTGGCCCCAGACGACGAAGCGGTCGGTATCGGCGGCGACAAGTTCGAGACCGCCCTCGCCATAGCCCATGACGGGCAGGTCGGGTGCCGCGACATCGCCGAAGGCCGAGCGCACGCGGTCGTTGGCGAACTCGCCGAGGAACTGGCTCGTCTGCGTCGTGCCGCCGCTGACCGAAGCATGCACGTCACCGGCAAGCTGATCGAGCGCGTCGCGTGCCTCGTCCTCGTCCGTCGACATCAGCAAGGCCGAGCGCACCGGATTGCCACTCGGCAGAGTGTCGACGGCACCCGCGACGGCCGACTGGTTCGGCGACTGGGCGACCTCCTCGACCGACAGGTCGTTGCGGCTGAGCGCCAGCGTTACGTCATTGCCGTCGCCACCGGTGTAGCTGATAAGATGATTGAGGAAGAGCAGGTTGTTGAGATTACCGACCGAGGCGAAGGTTCCGGTGACGGCGTCACCGCCATCATTGGCGATGATCGTGAACGGCCCGTTGAGCGGATCCCAGCCTCCGGCCGCGCTCGGGTCGTTGGGTGTCAGTACCAGATTGAGCGTCGCACCCGATATGTCGACCGTACCGTTGACCGTCAGCTTGTCGGCTGTCGTCGGCGTCGCCTCGATCTCGAGGATGCCGTGATTGACGTAGTCGCCGTTGACGGTCTGGGTATGGACGAGGCCCGTTGTAGCCGGGTTCGCCTTGTCGCCCACAGCATGCGCTGCACCTGATGCGATTGTCACGTTGCCGACAACCGTGCCGCTGCCGCCGAACCGAGCGCCGGAGTCAACGGAGACTGGCCCAGCCAGCGTACCAATGCCCTTGTAACCGACATTCAGCATGCCGGTGTTGACGAAGGTTTCGCCGGCGAATGCGGAACTGTCGCCCCTTAATGTGATGGTGCCCGATCCCTGCTTGAAGAACTGCCCCGCGCCGGCAAGCTTAACGTTCTGCGGCAGGTAGCCCAGGCCATTGGACATGTTGGAAATCAGCTTGCTGCCAGCGTCGATGGTGATCTTGCCATCGGTCCCACCCAACCAACCGCTCGCCCCGCCGTCACCGAACTGGAGTGTACCGCCGTTAGAGATCAGCACGGTGGCCGTGCCGCTGCCGCTGTTGCCAGCGCCGGTAAGGGTCAACTTGCCACCGCCAATATGCTGGAACGAGCCTGCGCTATTGATCTGGCCGGCAACAACGAGGTCGTCGGAGCGATTGAAGACCAGCGTACCGTGATTGTTGACCGCGCCGGCAAGAGAACCTGACGTGCCACCAGATCCCAGCTGCAACGTTGCGCCGCTGGAGATGGCCGTGCTTCCGGTAAAGATGTTGTTGCCGGTGAAAATCTGTGTCCCGCCATCGATGCTGATGCCAGCGCTGCCATCGATCACGCCGGAAAAGGTGCCGCTGGCCGCTGTGATGTTGAGAATCTTGTCAGCGAGCTTGACCAGACCGCTGCCCGTCAACGCCTTGATGCTGACGCCGCCACCCTTGTTCGAGATGTCGAACGTACCGTCGACCGTCAATCCGCTGGAGGCGCTGATGCTGCTGCTGCTGCCAACCATCTGGAGTGTCGTACCGGAGCCGATCGTGGTGGCGCCTGTATAGGTGTTGACCCAATCGCTGAGCTTCAGCGTACCGCCGCCGACAATGTCGAGCCCGGCTGACCCTTTGATGACCATGCCGATCTCGGCGGAAACTCCAGGACCCACATTTATCGTCGCCGAGCCGATTGCCGGCGCCAAGGTAAGCGAGTCGGAAGCAGTAGCCGTAAGCCTGTAGCCGCTGGCCGTGAAACGAAGTGTATCGAAATTCTGGTGCCCCTGGACGTTTACCCCTCCACCAGTGCCGCCGAACACCGCTGTGCCACCAACCCATTGCTGGTTTGTTGTGCCGGTGACGTCGGTCCAGTTGGTGCTGCCAGCAACCCATGTGCCGGCACCTCCATTGACGGCACCATTGGCAACGATGTCGGCACCATCCCAATACTGGTCTGCAAGGACCGGCGACGCAGCGCCGAGCACAACCGCCACGGCCGCGAGCGTCGCCAGCGCCGTGCCGGACCGCAAGGCGGCGAGACGGGCGATTGGTCGGTTCGAGGGTTGGCTGGAAGAGGTCCTGTTGGCTTGAGCCGATTCCAAATGAGTCCGCGCAGCAGAGCTGCGGTCAAAAAAAGGCATGATATCCCCACCACTTATATGCACGCCCAAACCGGGCAAAGGCATTGTGCGGAGACCCCAATCTCCACCCAAAACTCAACAATAGATTTTGCTTAGAACAGCCAAGCTTATTCAGCAACAGAGAATATTAGGTATGAAGCATTAAACTTGCTTCAACCCGTACAACCGCCAACTCCACTCACCGACGTTTCGAGACGACTCGCGCATGCAAGTGAAATGCGCCAGCAAATGCCAAATGGGGCAGCAGGCATTTGCGACTGTTCTACTCCCTCGATATACACCACGCCTCAAATGCCCTCGAACGAACAGATGAGAAGGTCATCAGTGATGTCCTGACCACCCAGGGACCACCGATCGGCCCAGGCAGGCTGGAGCGAACCGCACAGGGCAAAAAGTGGCACACCCGAAAGAGCGCGCGTTCTGGAAAAAATGGCAGGCACTGCTTGCTCCCCACCTGCCGTCGGGAGGGGAGCTTATCCCTCAGGCAGGCCCCTAAATGATGAGCCACACCTAAGCGACAACACCGTGGTTGGGAAGATTTCGTCCCGCGCCATTTTTGGGTCTAATTCCGGAAACCGGCATTTGACAGATTAGGGCCACGCGGCTCCAGCGGGCACCATGGCTCAAAACTTCACCGCCAAGGTGGCCCTGGCCCCGTGGTCACGCGTACTGTTGCCGATCTGGCCGACATAGGCCGTGGCAAGACGCATGCGCAGCTTCTCAGCTATCGGGCGCGAGGCCGCGGTCGATACCGCAGCGCCCCCCGCCTGCGCCAAGCCGCCGAAGAGGAGGAAAGCCTGCTGCCGGGGGATATTTTGGCCGCGGCGCGGACGATCATCGACCAGCGCCACATGGATGCGGAGCCGTCGCCGGGGTGCGTTGCCGCCCGCGGTGGATGCTCGCGTTCCGAGCTTTATCGCGCATTCTCGGGACAGGCCGAGTCCGTCGCGCCTGCCATCTGGACAGCGCGGCTCGAACGATCGCGGCGCATGCTGACGCTGAGCCCGGCGCTCGACCTCAGCGTCGCCCAGATCGCTTCCAGCTGTGGCTTCCTCGATCCCTCCAACTTCAACCGCATGTTCCGCAATCGCTACGGCATGACGCCGCGCGAGATGCGCGAGCTGGACCGCGACAGGTCCGAAAACGGCTAGCGCGCCGCGTGCCGGCCGGCGTTGCGGCCGGAGAATATGCAACCGCCGAGGAAGGTGCCTTCGAGCGCGTTGTAGCCGTGATAGCCACCGCCGCCGAAGCCGGCGACCTCGCCGGCAGCATAGAGGCCGAGAATAGGCTCGCCATTGGCACCGAGCACCTGACCATTCAGATTGGTGTGCAGCCCGCCCAGCGTCTTGCGGGTGAGCACATTGAGGCGGACGGCGATCAGCGGGCCGTTGGCGGGATCGAGGATCTTGTGCGGCTTTGCCGTCCGCACCAGCCGGTCGCCGAGATAACGCCTGGCGCCATGGATGGCGGTGACCTGGGCGTCCTTGGAGTAGGGATTGTCGATCTCGCGGTCGCGCGCTGCGATCTGGGCATGCAGTCGGTTATGGTCGATGAGGTCGTTGCCGGCGAGCACATTCATGCCGGCCACAAGATCACGGAGATTGTCGCGGACGACAAAATCCTCGCCATGCTGCTTGAAAGCCTCGACCGACGGCGGCGCGCCCTTGGCGCGGCGGCTCTTCAGCACCTCGATCCAGCGCTTGGAGGTCAGGTCCGGGTTCTGCTCCGAGCCGGACAGCGCGAACTCCTTCTTGATGATCTTCTGGGTCAGCACAAACCAGGAGTATTCGTGGCCGGCGGACAGGATGCGCCGGAGTGTGCCGAGCGTGTCGAAGCCAGGCAGGAACGGCGCTTCCAGCCGCTCGCCCAGCGCGTCGAACCACAGCGACGACGGCCCCGGCAGGATGCGGATGCCGTGGTTGGGCCAGATCGGGTTCCAGTTGGTCAGGCCCTCTGTGTAGTGCCACATGCGGTCGCGGTTGATGACCGCGCCGCCGGCGGCTTCAGTGATCGCGACCATGCGGCCGTCGACATGGTGCGGCACGCCGGCGACCATCTTCTTGGGCGCCGGCCCGAGCCTGTCGGTCGGCCAAGCCGTTCGAACGAGGTCGTGATTGCCGCCGATGCCGCCCGAGGTAACGATGACGGCGTCGGCATGGAATTCGAAATCGCCTGTCACCTTGCGGCCGGATTGCTGGCCACGCTCGACGGCAGACGACTCCAGGATTTCGCCGGCGACACCGGACATTGCACCATGGGTCTTGATCAGCCGGCTGGCCTGATGACGGAATTTCAGCGCGATCCGGCCCGCCGCAGCATGATCGCGGACACGACGGACAAACGGTTCGAGCACGCCCGGGCCGGTGCCCCAGGTGACATGGAAACGCGGCACCGAATTGCCGTGGCCATGCGCCAGCGCGCCGCCACGCTCGGCCCAACCAACGACGGGAAACCAGCGCATGCCCTGGGCATGCAGCCACGGCCGCATCTCGCCGGCAGAGAAATCGATGAAGGCTTCGGCCACCTTGCGCGGCCAATGATCTTCTGGCCGGTCGAATTGCGCCGATCCCATCCAGTCCTGCAAGGCGAGCTCGCGGCTGTCCTTGATGCGCATGCGGCGCTGTTCGGGACTGTCGACGAAGAACAGCCCGCCGAGCGACCAGAACGCCTGGCCGCCGAGCGAGTTCTCGCTCTCCTGCTCGAGCATGATGACCCGCTTGCCGGCATCGGCCAGCTCTGCCGCGGCAACCAGACCGGCAAGTCCGCCACCGACAACGATCGCATCCGCCTGGTCAGCCAACTGCCCCTCCCAAGGTCCTCTGCTGTCGCGGCGAGTTTCGGGCAACGGACGGCAAGATCAAGCAGAAAGTCTGGCCGCATTGGTTCCGCTGGGGAAAGAGCGGTCAGCCGGAAGTCAGATCGTAGTGAGTCAGAGCCACGGTGAAGAAGACCCCGAAGACCATCCAAACCTTGTCCCAGCCGCTGAGCAGGGCGTTTCGAGCCAGATACTCGGGATTTCTTTCATTGATGCGATTGATCGCGACAACGAGTGGCAGCGGCGCGAGCGCGGAAATGGCCAAACCGCCGAATATCCTGAGACCATTCGCCCAGAATGCTTCGGGTGGCTCGATCGCAAAGGTGTAGACTTCACTGCCCAGCAGCAGCAATCCGGCTACTACGCCCAGCCCGGTTGCGACCTGCCGGGCGCCGAGGTCTCGGTTGACGCGGAGGAAAATCTGTACTGCGAAGAACGACAGAAAGACCCCGCGCAGAAACGACCAATAACGCGCGCCATATGCCAGGTTCTGCTGGCGGAACACGCGCCAGCCCCACAGCATGCCGTACAACCCTCCTGTCATCACCGTCATCACGACGAACTTCTGAGGCGAGATCGGCCAGTAAAGCTGGCCGGGCCGTGGTTTGAAGGTCCGCTGTTCGACCACACAGGTCGCAAGCACGGCCAACAGCCATGCGACAAATGTGATCGCCTGAAGTCCCGACATGCCCTCTTCTTCGTCGGGCTCCTCATGGGTGAAATCATAGAACCACCGTGTATTGTCGGTAATCTTGCCGACCGCCGCTACGTAGTCGCCCACGGCTGACGCCGGCACCTCAGATGCCAGCTTTTTCAGGTCCCAGTTGAGAGTGAACTCCGTTGGCGTGTTGCTCCATTCGATCCGCATGGTCATGTACGGCGTCATGACGTTCGGCGCCTCCGGCCCGGCGAACCGGGCCTTCAGGTTCTTGACCACCACGCTGTGGCGGCGAAACATCGGATTGCCAATCCATATCGGACCGACCCGGCCAATCATTGTGGGCTTGGGAAAGCTGCCGTCGTCAAGATCGGCGCGGAGTGGAAACTTCTTGGCCAGGTCGTTCGCAGCTAGAGCCTCCGGAGACAGCTCATAGGCTTCCGACAAGGTGATCACATTGCGATCGCGATCATCCACCGGTTTCAACGCCGCCACGCTGCGAATACCAGGATATTGCTGGTCATAATATTTGAGGTAGCTGTCGGCGAACTCTTGAAGCGACTGGCCCGCCAGCTTGCGCCGCATCGCATCCGCGTCGGCGCCACGGTAGGTGCTGACCGTCCTCAGGGTCAGCGGATCGCCGGCCTGCACAGGAAAACTGATCTCCTCGGCAACGGCAGTCGTCGGTTCGTGGGCCTCGGCTGCCTGCATCTTTTCCAGCTCGCCTCTCGAACTCGAGAGCGGCAGAACATAGCCGTAGTCGGGCTCGACGAGCCGGCCGCCGCGGCCCCCCTGGAGGTAATCAGTACCATCCAGCCAGAAGACGCGGGAGCCGATTTCTGCGCGCACGATCGCGTGGTCGAATGCCCGCAACGCAGGCAGGAAGCTGGCCAGGCCATAACCGCCATCAAGGTCGGCGAGCGCAACCTCGGCCTTGACCCCGAGATAGGTCAGAGCCGACGCAAGCAGCAGCGCCTTGTCCTTGCAGTCGCCAAAGCCGCTGGCGATCACGGTTGCAGGGTCACGCGGAAGGTATGACCCGGCGCCCATCGAGAGGCTGATGTAGCGAACCTCGTCCTGAACGATGCGCAAGGCCTCGACCATGCGTTCCCGCGGATCGCTCTGGTGCGCAGCAATTTCATCGAGCTTCGCCGCGAAGGCAGGAGGGAAGGTGTTGACCGGCTGATAGCTCGCGGCCACCGCATCAGCCACGTCTCGCCAGCTTGTGGTGGACGATATCTGGACATAACCCCAAGGCGCAAATGAAGCCGGCAGATTGTCTTCAACCTTGACCGGCTCCGGATTGACGATCTCCCAGAGGTAGCGCGTGTGCCCGGCAACATTCGATATCTTCGGCTTGACCGTGGTGCGCTCCTCCTTGAGCGTCAGCGGGCGCGACGTCGGCCAGATGATCTCGCGTCGCATCATGCCGATCGGCATCTCCCACTCGGTGGCAAAGCGATAGTAAAACAGATCTTCGCCGACGAGCTGTTTTCTGTCCGACGTGGTCGCATAGTCGATGGTGTCGCCGACGCGAACGTCCCTGACATCGAGGCGCGCCGTCAGCCAACCATCAAAGACACCGCGCACCGAATCGCGCTCCTGTCGATAGATATCGAAGGTGGCCTCGGCCAGCCTGTCTTGCACGACACCGTCGCGGATGACCCGCAGATGGTTCAGTTTGATGCTATGCCGCGCCGGATCGAAGTTCAGGTTGATCGTCGCAGCCTGCTCGAGCCCCGGGCGGTCGACGACCTTGTAGACCTCGCGCTCATATTCAACATAACCGCCGGGGCGATACATCACCTGCCAATCCGAAAGCAGGCTGGAAATTCCGTTGCGGATCTGGTCGGCCCGGGTCGGGTCGGCAGTCGGAATATCGACTTCAGTTACCCAGCTTTCGGCAGGTCCCTTGCCAACGTCACTGCCAGCATTGGCAAGTCGAGGATGCAAGACCATCAGAAACAGAACAAGGCTGGCGAGGAGCCAGTCCCTTGCCGAAATACTGCAACCCACAACCAAAACCCCGCCGAACAACAACAGCGATGTTGTCGGCGGGATCAATCGGGAAGTAAAGGCCAGGCCTCGAAAGAAGACCTCGCGCTTTTGTTACCTGCCGTAGCGCTTCTTCAGATGTGCCGTGAAATGCGCCGCATTGAGCCTTTCGCCGGTGGCGCGTTCGAGCAGGTCGGGGGTCGACCAGCGCGAGGCCTGCGACCAGATCTTGTCGCGACGCCAGGCGTTGACCGTTTCGAAATGACCGCGTGCGATCTCGTCGTCGACCGAAGGATGTTCCCTGCTCAGCGCTGCCCACTGCTGCGCCGCCATCATCGCGCCCAGCGTGTAGGAGGGGAAGTAGCCGAAGGCAGCACTCGGCCAGTGCACGTCCTGCATCGGACCGTCGGCCGGATTGTCGATGGTCGACAGGCCGAGATAGTCGCGCATCCTGGCGTCCCAGGCCTCGGGCAGGTCGGCGACCGCAAGACGACCCGAAATCAATTCCTGCTCGAGCTCGTAACGCAGGATGACGTGCAACGGATAGGTGACCTCGTCGGCGTCGACGCGGATCAGTCCGCGCTCGACATGGTGCACATGCGGCAGGATCTCCTCCATCGACCAGCGCTCGCCGAGATGCTGCTCGACCAGCGGCAGCGCCCATTGCCAGAAGGCCGGGTTGCGGCCGAGCTGCTTTTCGACAAACAGGCTCTGGCTCTCGTGCACTGCCATGCCCCGCGCCTTGCCGAGCGGCCAGTGCGACCAGGCTTCCGGCAAATTCTGTTCGTAGAGCGCATGGCCGGTCTCATGCAGCACGCCCATCAGCGCCGACAGGAAATCGGAAGTCTTGTAGCGCGTGGTGATGCGCACGTCGGACGGCACGCCACCGCAGAACGGGTGGTGCGACACAGACAGGCTGCCGCGGGTCAGGTCGAAGCCGACGGCGCCCATCATCGCCAGGCCAAGCTCGCGCTGGCGCTCGATGGCATAGACGCCCGACAGCGGCCGCTTCGGGCTTTTGGCCAGGCGCTCCTGCTGCACAGCCAGCGCCTCCGGCACGAAATCCCTGAGGAAGGCCTTGAGGTCGGTGAAAACGGGTGTGATGTCGGCAACGCGGTTCCCGGGGTCGTATTGCTCCATCAGCGCATCATAAGGATCGAGGCCGAGCGCTTCTGACCGCAGCGCCGCCTCCTCGCGCGCAATGGCGACGATGCCTTCAAGCGCCGGCTGGAAGCCGGCCCAGTCGTTCTTGGCCCTGAGGTCGCGCCACAGCTGTTCGCAACGCAGGCGGGCAGCGGTCTGGCGCTCGACGAATTCCGTCGGCAGGCAGGTCATGTTGGTGTACTGGCGGCGGAACTCACGCACGGCGAGGCGCTGATCGTCATTGAGCGCCTCGGTCTCGGCGGCAGCGATCCAGTCTGATATTTCGGGCGCGGTTGCCTGGCGGTGATGCATGCCGGCGAGCGCGGACAGCGCCTCGGCGCGCTTGGCGCCGCCGCCAACCGCCATATGGGTGGCTTCGTCGGCGCCGAGGATGGCGAGCGCATGTTCGAGCGCTTCGAGCTTGCGGCCGAGTTCGTCTAATCTTGCGAAGGACATGGCATTTCCTCTGTCTCAAAGTCGCGGCGAGAGGATACCAATCCGTGCGCCTTCGCAAGACCGTTCGGCTGGTCCACCACTTGCCGGAACGGCAGCCGGCATGCTCAACTTGTGCAACTGAGGTCGAAGGGGGCGACTATGGTCGCAAACATACTGGTCGGGCTCGTCGCCCTGATCCATCTCTACATCGTCTGTCTCGAAATGGTGCTGTGGGACACGCCGCGCGGCCACAAGGCGTTCGGCCTCAAGCCGGACTTCGCCACGGCGTCGAAAGTGCTGGCGGCCAACCAGGGGCTCTACAACGGCTTCCTCGTCGCCGGCCTGATCTGGGGCCTGTGGCTCGGCGAAGCGGGTTTCCAGGTCAAGGTCTTCTTCCTGCTCTGCGTCGCCATCGCCGGGCTCTACGGTGCGGCGACCGTCAGCCGCAAGATCCTCTACATCCAGACCGTGCCGGCAGCATTGGCACTGGCGGCACTCTGGCTCGGCTGGTAGCTCAAAACCCAGTCACCCCCGGGGAGCGATCCGGGGGGACTGGGTACTCGCTTCTCCTAGCGGAGAGCGGCGTCGTGGTCGAGCTGCAGGCCGAGATCGTTGACCTCCGCCATCAGTTGGTCGTACGCGCCAGCAGGAATGTTGCCGCCGTCACGGGCCGAATCACGGACAGCGGTCCTGCGGATCCTCGCCTCTTCGCCGCGCAGACTGCGAAGCTCGGCCGGGGTGATCAGCCTTGCCTTGCTGTCGCTCATGATGCGGGCATCGTCAGCCTGGAGATCCTCAAGGATGGCGCGCAACTGGCCGCCGGTCGCATAACCGTCGGACAGTGCACCGGCGCGTCCGGCTTATCGCCGCCGCTGGGGCTGTTCTGGAACGAAAACTCGCGCATCGTTCCGTGATGCTCCTTGGCGAAAGCCGTCGCCAGGGGCGTTGAAGCAAGGATTGCGGCAAGCGCCGCCTTGAATGCCATAGAGCGCGTTTTTGCGACTTGCGGACCCGCCGGACGCGACAGGACGCCACGTCAATAGCAGGCCGTCTGGAACCGTCGTGTCACGGTGGGAGGTCATCGCCGGCGGTTCCCGGACCGCCAGCGAAAACTAGGCGCGTCACCGCCAGAAACCTAGTTAAGAAAAGATGATCTTGGCCGCCACATTCGGCCTCGGCCTGCCGCAACTCCACCCCCGATGGGGCGGGCCTGTTCACACACGAAATCTTGAGAACGGCCTCACCTGAGTCCGGTGCTGCGGGCTAGCGCTCGGTCAGCTTTAGCTCGATGCGGCGGTTCCTGGAGCGCGCCTCGTCGGTGCCGCTGTCGTCGAGCGGTTGGAATTCGCCAAAGCCGGCGGCGACGAGGCGATTGGCCGGAACGCCGTTCTCGATCAGAAACTTGACCACCGAGGTCGAGCGCGCCGAGGAAAGCTCCCAATTGTCGCGATAGCGTCCGGTGCCTGACAACGGAATGTTGTCGGTGTGACCGTCGACGCGCAGCACCCAGTTAATTTCCGGCGGAATTTCCTTCTGCAGCTCGATGATGGCGTCGGCGAGCTTCTTCATCTCGCCACGGCCGGCCTCGTTGATCTGTTCTGATCCGGTCGGGAACAGCACTTCCGACTGGAACACGAAACGGTCGCCAACGATGCGGATGTTCTCGCGGTCGGACAGGATCTCGCGCAGGCGGCCGAAGAAGTCGGAGCGGTAGCGGTTGAGCTCCTGCACACGCTGGGCCAGGGCCACGTTCAGCCGGCGGCCGAGGTCGGCAATCTTGGTGTTGGATTCCTTGTCGCGCGCCTCGGACGCGTTGAGCGCCTCTTCGAGGGCGCCGATCTGGCGGCGCAGCGCCGAAATCTGCTGGTTGAGCAGCTCGACCTGGCTCAGCGCGCGCTGGCTGACCTGGCGTTCGCTCTCCAGTTCGCCCGACAGCGTGCCGATACGGGCATTGGCCTCGGCGCCGGCGCCGGCGCCCTGGGACAGCAGCTGTTCAAGGCGGCTCTTTTCGCTTTCGGCCGCATTGAGCGAGGCCTGCAGATTGGCGAGCGCATCTTCGGCGTCCTGCGAGCTGGATTTTTCGAGCGCCAGAAGCTGGGTCAGCTCGTTGATCTGCGAGTTGAGCCTGGTCAGTACCTCGTCCTTGCCGGAGATTTCGCGGCTGAGCAGGAACTGCGCCAGAACGAAGACCGAGAGCAGGAACATGATGGCCAGAAGCAGCGTCGACAAAGCGTCGACAAAGCCCGGCCAATAGTCGATCCGGCGGTCGCCGCGCCGCCCGCGCGCCAATGCCACCTTAGTGCACCCCTTCCTTCTTCAGGGCGTCAGCGATCTTTTCGAGCGTGTTGCGCATCGCCTTCTGTTCATCCGACTGCGCCTCGACCCAGTCGCGCATGATTTGCTGTTCGCTGCGCATGTTCTTGACCAGGCCGGAGATGCCATCGGCGAGATTGGCCATGGCGGCGGCGACACGCGGGTTCGAGCCGCCTTGCTCCTGCATGTTGCGCAGGCGCTCGCTGAGCACGCGGAGTTCGTCGGCCGAACCGTTCTTGGCGTCGGCGACGACCATGTCGGAGGACAGATCGGTGACCGACGACAGCCAGTTTTCCAGTTCGGTGTAGAAACGCGTCTGGGCACGTCCGGCCTGGAGGTCGAGAAAGCCGAGCACCAGCGAGCCGGACAGACCGAACAGCGACGACGAGAACGCCGTGCCCATGCCTTGCAGCGGTGCCGCGAGGCCGGCCTTCAGTGCTTCGAGCACAGCCGAGGCATCACCCGAACCGGGATCAAGCGACTGGATGGTCTCGCCGATCGAGCCGATGGTGCCGAGCAGGCCCCAGAAGGTGCCGAGCAGGCCAAGGAAGACGAGCAGGCCGACGAGGTAGCGCGAGACGTCGCGGCTTTCGTCGAGGCGCGTCGCGATGGAATCGAGCATCGTGCGCATCGAGCTGGTCGAGAATGCCATTGATGCGGAACGCCCGAGCATCGCCTTCATCGGCGCCAGCAGCACCGGTTCGGTGGCTTCGGAGCCGGCGCGGAAGGAATTGACCCAGCGCACCTCGCGGAACAGCCGGCCGACCTGGACGAAGGCCAGCCCGATGCCGATGACGAGCACGCCGAGGATCAGACCGTTGAGGCCGGGATTTGTGCCGAAAGCGCTGGAGATCTGCCGCGTCAGAATCGCGGCGATGAAGGCGACGATTGCCAGGAAGATGATCATCGTCAGCAGGAACACCTGCGGAGAGGACAGGCGGTGCGGGTCGTAGCTCAGCACATCGGAGCCTTTACCCACCCCGAGAGATTTCAACAATGCCATCGGCGCCCCGGTTCCGGTTTCCTGCGATCGGAGCCCCGCCTATCCATACGGATGCGCCCGGGCTGCTCCATCGCCGTAAAGTCTATGCACCGAGCTTTTCATGAGTTTCGGCGCGTTACGTTAGTGGACTACGACTGTAAGCGGAAATGTGACGAAAATGAAAGACGCTTGCGCGCGCTGAGCTGGGACCGGCCGTCGGTCAAAGCCGCGCCACGACCAGAAGGTCCATCATTGCGGCCAGATGCAGGCCAGCGCCGGTGACAACGAAGCCATGCCAGACCGCGCTCTGGAAGCGCAGCCGCTGCCACGCGTAGAAGAAGACGCCGCAGGAATAGACCATGCCGCCGGCAAACAGCAGCCACAACGTCGCCGCCGGCAAGGTGGCGATCAGCGGCTGCAGGATGACGATGCCGCTCCAGCCCATGGCAAGGTAGAAGGCGATCGCCAGCCGGTCGAGCCGGCCGGGCAGGAACAGCTTGATCGCCATGCCGGCTGCCGCCGCCGACCAGACGATGCCGGCCATCCAGCCTGCCGTGACGCGATCGTCGAGCTGGACAAGGAACGGCGTGTAGGTGGCGGCGATCAAAAGGTAGATGCCGGCATGGTCGAAGCGGCGCAGCACCCACTTGGCCGGCGATACCGGCCACAGATTGTAGGCACATGACACCGACAGCACGGTAAGCAGGGCGACGACGAAGACGATCGCGGCGAGATATTCGCCCGTGGCCGTAAAGAATGCGGAGACGGAGAGCAGCACAGCACCGGCGGCGACGGCGAGCACGATGCCGACCGCATGGACCACGCCGTCGGCGATCAGCTCGGCGCGCGAATGACTGTAGCGCCCGACGAAGGGCACAGCTGTGTCAGGCTTGCGCTGCGTGTCCGACATGGTCCGTCCCTGCGCCCTTCATGGTGCATGACCTCGAAAATCGGTACCGATTTCGGAAAGGATCATGCACCGCTCAAACGTTCTACAGCGTCCTTGGCGCGTCCACATGGACGCGCGGCACTGTAGATATGGGCAGGCGTAATTGACGATGGCAAGAAACCGGCGACGCGGCGGATCAGCGCGGCGTGACCGGGCGCTTCAGCGTCTTGATGAGCGCGCGGTGTATGGTCTCGTTGCCGGCGACGATCGAGCCGCCGTCGAGCATGTCCTGGCCGCCCTTGTCGTCGGAGACGAAACCGCCGGCTTCGCGCACGAGCAGGATACCCGCAGCGACGTCCCAGGGCGACAGCGACGTCTCCCAGAAACCGTCCATGCGGCCGGCAGCGACATAAGCCAGGTCGAGCGCGGCCGAGCCGAGACGACGGATGCCCGCCACTTCGCCCATGACGTTGCGCAGCTCGAGCAGGAAGTTGCCGTGATGGCCACGGCCGAGATGCGGCACGCCGCAGCCGATGACGGCATCGACCAGCTTGGTACGGCCGGAAACACGCAGGCGGCGATCATTGAGGAAGGCGCCACCGCCACGCTCGGCGGTGTAGAGCTCGTCCATCGCCGGGTTGTAGACGACGGCGGCAACGATCTGGCCCTGGCGCTCCAGCGCGATCGAGATCGAGAACACCGGAATGCCGTGCAGGAAGTTGGTGGTACCGTCGAGTGGATCGACGATCCAGCGATGCTGGTCGTCCTCGCCGGCGACGGCGCCGCGCTCTTCCATCAGGAAGCCATAGCCGGCGCGTGCCTTGGACAGCTCGGTGAAGATGATGTCTTCGGCCTTGCGATCGGCCTGGCTGACATAGTCGCCCGGGCCTTTCAGCGAGACCTGCAGATTCTGCACCTCGCCGAAATCACGCGCCAGCGAGCGGCCGGCCTTCATGGCGGCCTGCACCATAACATTTAGGATCGCTGAACGCGCCATTTCTACAACCTCAGCAGTGTCGAAATCAGTCCGCGCGGCGGACGTAGGTGATTTCGTTGGTGTCGACGATGATGCGCTCGCCCGAAGAGATGAACGGCGGAACCAGCACGCGGACGCCGTTTTCCAGCACGGCCGGCTTGTAGGACGACGCAGCCGTCTGGCCCTTCACGACAGGATCGGCTTCGGTGATCGTCAGCGTCACCTGGTCGGGCAGCGCGATGCCGATCGGGCGCTCGTCATAGAGCTCGACGGTAACCATCATGCCGTCCTGCAGGAACGCAGCGCGATCGCCGACAAAATCCTTGAGCAGTTCGAGCTGCTCGTAGCTGGCGGTGTCCATGAACACCAGGGCGTCGCCCTGCTCGTAGAGGAACGAAAAATCCTTCTGCTCCAGGCGGACCTTCTCGACGGTCTCGGCTGAGCGGAAACGCTCGTTGAGCTTGGTGCCGTTGATGAGGTTCTTCAGTTCGACCTGGTTGTAGGCGCCGCCCTTGCCGGGCTTGACGTGATTGGTCCTGACCGCCACCCAGAGGCCGCCGTCATGCTCGATGACGTTGCCGGGACGGATTTCGTTGCCGTTGATCTTGGCCATGATTGGATTCCGGAAGAGAGGTTTGCGCCGGAAGGGGCGCTATCGGCGCCTCCAAGACCACAAAATGGCTTTTTAGGCAAGAGAAGTCGAGATTTTCGCTGGATCAGCGCAGACGGTTGGCACGTTCCAGCGCCTGCTTCATCTCGGCGTCGGTCAGGCCACGCAGGAAGTCGTCCATCTCGGGATCGTTGAGCCCGGCACGGCGGGCGTTGATGTACCACGCCGCCGCCAGAATGGGATCGGGATCGACGCCGATGCCGCCCATATAGAACTTGGCGAGCCGGTTCTGCGCCGCGACATTGCCGCCATCGGCGGCAAGCTTCATCCAGCCGAAGGCGGATTTCAGGTCGCGATCGCCGCCACGGCCATCGGCCATCCATAAGCCGAGGTCGAACTGGGCCGAGTCGTAGTTCTGCCTGGCGGCACGGACGAGCAGCAGCCGCGCCTGGTTGTCGTCGCGGCGCTTGCCGCCGACGCCGTTGGCGTAGACCTGGGCCATGGCGTATTGCGCATCGGGCAGCCCGGTGGCCGCCGCGCGCTCGTAATAGGGCACGGCCTTTTCGAGGCCCTTGCCGCCCGGTTCGCGCTGCACCAGCATCTGGGCATAGTTGAACTGGGCGAAACGGTTGCCGGCTTCGGCCGCCGCCTGCATCAGCGCATTGGCGGCCTTGTCGTCGCGGGTAACGTATCTTCCATCGAGCAGCATCAGCGCATATTGGAACTGGGCTTCGGGAATGCCCTGTTCTGCGGCGCGTTCATACCATTTGGCCGCCTCGCTGTCGTTGCGGGCGACGCCCAGGCCGCGCGAAAGGATCTCGGCGACCAGCGTCTGCGCAGCGGCATCGCCGGCCTCGGCACGTGTGATGCCAAGATTGTAGGCCGTCTTGTAGAGGCCACGCTGGAAGGCGCCGTAGGCTTCGTCAGAATGCTTGCCGCCGAAACGGTTGGGGTCGATGCCGTCTGTCGTCTTGGCCGCCGGATTGGCGCCGAGGTCTGGAGTTTGAGGTGCGGGCACCGGTTCGACGACCGGCATGGGCGCGGCGTCGAGCGGCATCGGCGCCGGTCCGAAGCGATTTGGATCGATCAGGTCGAGCGGCTTGCCGAGCGAAGGAATGGCTCCCTGGTCGGACGGCGTGATCGGCGCGCTCTCGACGGCAATCGCGGGCTCGAGCCCAAAGCCCAGGCACAGCAAAGCGGCAAGAAGGCGCGAACGATCCATCGATGACTACTCCTCGAAACGCGGCGCGGTTTCGTCGAGCAGCGCATTGGCGCGGGCCACCGCCTCGCGCGGGTCGATGCCTTCGCCGAACACCGCCGACGACAGGGCAACGAATTCGACGCCGGTAGCAGCCACTGCCTCGACCGAGGCGATGTCCGAACCGGCCATGACGATGCACGGGATCTCGATCATCTCGGACCACCATTCACCGAGCGAGAGATTGCGCGAATGCGGCTCGGGCTTGTTGTCGTAACCGAAGCGACCGAAGAAGATGTAGTCTGGTCGCTCTTCGCCGAGCTCAAGCGCATCGTCGCGCGTCTTTGCGCCACCGGCACCGACCATCATGCGCTGCTGGTAGCTTTCGACGGCCTCCGCAAGCTCTTCCTTGTTGCCCTCTATATGGATGCCATCGGCATGGACACGCCCGGCGACGCGGGTGTCGCCGGCGACGACCACTGCCACCCCGGCCTTCTGCGCGGCGGCCACGACCTTTTCGGCAAAGCTCTGGAACGACGCTTCATCGACGCCCTCGCCGGGCAGGATCAGCGATGCGACGTCGCCACCGGCGAGTGCCGCCTCGACCTGTTGCGGGGCGACTGTCGGCGGCGCGATCAGCACGATACGGCAGCGATTGGGTGGCGTGGTTGGGTTCATGTGCATCGATCCGGGTGCTTGTCGCCTATGCAAGGCGATCATGTTTGCATTGGGGCATAGAACAAAGTGCTGCCGTTGAACAGGATGGGCGGCAAAGCCCAAGCATATGAAAACATGGGGAAGGCACTCGCCAACTGCCCGGCATCCCGATATTGCGGATTCGAGAGGCCCTCGATGACCGACCTTCTTCTCGACCCGTGGTTCTATGCAGCGGCAGTTCCTGCCGTGATTCTGGTTGGCCTTTCCAAGGGTGGCTTTGGCGGTGCCGTCGGCTTCGTCGGCGTTCCGCTGATGGCGCTGGTGATTTCGCCGGTGCAGGCTGCTGCAATCCTTTTGCCGATCCTGATCCTGATGGATGTGGTGTCGCTGTGGACCTGGCGCGGCGTCTTCGACCGCACGATCCTGTGGCAGATGCTGCCGGGCTCGATCATCGGCATCGGCATCGGCTGGCTGATGGCCTCTGTCGTGACTGCCGACAATGTGCGCTTCATCGTCGGCGCCATCGCCTTCATCTTCGTGGCGCGCTGGATTTACACCAGCCTGCGCCACGGCGCCGACCACAAGACCGAGCCGAACGGCGCCGCCGGCGCCTTCTGGGGATCGATCGCCGGCTTCACCAGCTTCGTCGCCCATGTCGGTGGCCCGCCATTCCAGGTCTACACCTTGCCGCTGAGGATGGATCCGAAGGTGCTGACCGGCACCAGCGTCATCTTCTTCGCCGTCACCAACGCCATCAAGCTGGTGCCCTACTTTGCGCTCGGCCAGTTCGACACAGCCAATCTGACCGCCTCGCTGGCGCTGATGCCATTGGCACCGCTGGCGACGCTGGCCGGCGCTTGGCTGGTCAGGCGGATGCGGCCGGAAATCTTCTACCCCTTCACTTACGCGACGGTGGCAATCGTCGCCCTGAAGCTGCTTTATGACGGGGTGGTCGACTTTATGTGAGGATGACCGCCTCGCGGCGGTGGAATAGGCTCGTCGCGACCAGGGAGGAGAACTGTCATGGGCAAGTACGAGGAAGACCTCGACAAGACCCCCGCCAATCACCAGCCGCTGACGCCGCTGAGCTTTCTCGAACGCGCCGCAAAGACGTTCCCAGACCATGTCGCCATCATCCATGGCAGCCAGCGCACGAGTTACCGGCAATGGTGGGAACGGTCACTGAAACTTGCCGCGGCGCTCAAGGCGAGCGGCATCGGCAAGGGCGATACGGTGACGGTGATGCTGTCCAACACCCCGCCGATGCTGGAGGCGCATTTCGGTGTGCCGATGACAAAGGCGGTGCTGCATTCGCTGAACACCAGGCTCGACGCGGCGATCATCGCCTTTCAGCTCGACCATGCCGAGACCAAGCTGCTGATCGTCGACCGCGAATTCACAGGCGTGGTCAAGGAGGCTCTGGCGCTGGCAACGGTGAAGCCGCTGGTCATCTGCTATGACGACCCTGAGTACCCCGCGGACGCCCCCTATCCCAAGGGCGAGCGTATCGGCAGCCTCGACTACGAAGACTTCGTCGCGACAGGCGACAGGGCTTTCGCATGGTCGATGCCCGACGATGAATGGGACGCGATCTCACTCAACTACACATCGGGAACGACCGGAAATCCCAAGGGTGTGGTCTACCACCATCGCGGTGCCGCGCTGATGGCCTACACCAACACCATCCACGCCGGCATGGCCAAGCACGCCGTCTATCTCTGGACGCTGCCGATGTTCCACTGCAACGGCTGGTGCTTTCCGTGGACGCTCGCCGTGCAGGCCGGCACCCATGTCTGCCTGCGCTGGGTACGCGCGAGGCAAATGTATGATGCCATCGCCGACCATGGCGTGACGCATCTGTGCGGGGCACCGATCGTCATGTCGATCCTGATCAATGCCCAGGACGAGGACAAGCGCACATTTCAGCAGCAGGTCACCTTCAACACAGCTGCCGCGCCGCCGCCGGAAGCGGTGCTGTCTGGCATGGCCGACGCCGGCTTCGCCGTCACCCATCTCTATGGCCTGACCGAGACCTACGGGCCTGCGGTCGTCAACGAATGGCACGGCGAATGGGACAAACTCGAGAAGGAACCGCGCACGGCGAAGAAGGCGCGCCAAGGTGTGCGCTATGCCGCACTCGAGGACCTGACCGTGATGGACCCCGAGACGATGCAAAGGACACCCGCCGACGGCGAGACCATCGGCGAGGTGATGTTCCGCGGCAACATCGTCATGAGGGGCTATCTCAAGAACAAGAAGGCGACCGACGAGGCCTTTGCCGGCGGCTGGTTCCATTCCGGCGACCTCGGTGTGATGCATCCGGACGGCTACATCCAGATCAAGGATCGCTCCAAGGACATCATCATTTCGGGCGGCGAAAACATCTCGTCGATCGAGGTCGAGGACGCGCTCTACAAGCACCCCTCGGTCGCTTCATGCGGAGTGGTGGCGCGGTCCGACGACAAATGGGGCGAAGTGCCCATTGCCTATGTCGAGCTGAAGCCAGGCAGGCAAGCGACGGAGGCCGAAATCATCGAGCACTGCCGCTCCCTGCTCGCGCGCTTCAAGGTGCCGAAGGCGGTGATCTTCGCCGAGATTCCCAAGACCTCGACCGGCAAGATCCAGAAGTTCCGGCTGCGCGACATGGCCAAGGGATAAGGATCGAGGGCGACGCGCCGGAAGCGCGCCCATTCCTTCAGGCCGCAACCACGGTGGACGGGTGCAGGCCATCGAAGGCTGCCCACAAGCCGGCCGCGAAAACGACAGCCATCGCCGAGAGGATCGGTAGGTCGGAAGCCGTCGGCTTGAGCACCATGTCGGCGACGATGATCAGCATCATCGCATAGTCGAATCGCGCCACCTTGAGGATGCGCCGGCCCTGATCGAGCGCTGCAGGCGTCACGCCATCGCGGGCGATGATCGCAGCCATGCGGTCGGCGGTCGGCTTGAACACCAGGGTGCCGATCAGGAAGGCCATGGCGTAACCTGCAAGCCCGAGCACGATCCAGAGATCGGTGAAGCCGACCCAGAACCAGCACATGACGAGGCCGAGCAGAAGCGTGACCAGCGATGCCGGCATGAACAGCCGGTTGCCGAGTTCGCCGACCGAACGCATGACCTGCAACATGCCGTCGGTGTCGCCGGCACGGTCGGCGCGAACCGCGAGCAGCATCAGTGCGAAGCCGCCGCCGACCCAGAGAACGGCTGCGACGACGTGAAGAAACTTGAAGAGAGAGTACCAATCCATACTCCTGACCTTTCCAATCCGGTTTTGCGAAATCGCAGCACCCACTTCAGGCCGCGCTCATTTTCGGGCCGGCTAATAGCGCCGGTGCTGTTTCGGTAGTGTGTCGATGAAAACGGCGGGATGTTTCGGCAATGGAAACGATGGTCGGGGGCCCCACAAGGTGGCAGGGGAAAACACGTCATTTCAGCTACAAGGCATGTAATGCCGACCGGGCGACGTGATATCGTCCTTCATGCGCTGGAGGGGCGCGTATCCAACCGGCCGCGGGGGGCGAATGGCCGGACACATCATCCTGACGATATCTGCAATGTAACGACCCGACATGCGCGCGGCCTGGCCGTGCGGCATGCTGCGGAAACACGGCCGGTGCACATGCGCCGTAACAGCGGTTCGTCACGGGCCGACATCAACCCATTCCCTGCTGGGGGAAAAGGCATCAGGAGACTACAATGCAAGGGGTAGCACGGAATTTCTTCACGCTCGCGGTCGTCTACGCGCTGTGCGGCATGGCGCTTGGCCTGCACATGTCGATCAGCCAGGACCACAGCCAGATGCCGGTTCACGCCCACACCATGGTGGCGGGCTGGCTGATGTCGGCGGTGTTCGCCTTCTTCTACCATCTTTTTCCTGTCGCCCGCGACAAGACGCTGGCCAAGGTCCATTTCTGGCTGACGGCGGTCAGCGGCATCGGCCTTCTGGTCGGCTTGTTCTTCCTGCTCGGCGGCAATGCGGCGATCGAACCTGTGGTGGCGATGTCGTCGATGGGCTTTTACGCAGCGATGCTGCTGTTTGCCTTCATCGCCCTGCCGACGGTGTGGAAGTCCTGAGTCGGCATAAGATCCTGCCTGCCGGCAACGCCACACCGTTGTGCCGTGCCGGCACAGTCTAACGCGCCATAAGGCGAAATCGGCACCGATCTTAAGCGCCCATTAAGCATTCCCAGTGTTTACTGTGCGTATCCAGTCATCTGGATTCTTACCGAGTGGTTGGAGCCACTTTGTTTGACGCCTCCCTGTTAAACTCCTGAGAGCCGCGCTTTTCCGCGGCTCTTTTTTTCGCCCGCGCGCCTTCGGAAATGCCCTCCAAAAGCTATCCGATCCGGCGCGTTAACCCTTTGTTAAACATGCGCTTGCGTTCACATCGGCGGAAGCGCATTTTCATCGGGCTTGGCGTATAGGAACGGCCGCGCAGAATCCGTCGGGAAAGACGGGCAGAACGCGAACAGGGTGCAGGGTAGCGATGATGAACGAGCCTTCGAGGGAAAGCGCAAACACGATCAAGCTCGCCGAAAGGCGGGTGTTTTCGCCGTCCTTCAAGCCCCTCTACAATGAGGGCATGGGCCTGGTCGAACAGGCCGCCGAGTATCTCGACGGTGCCGGCCGCGTCGAGGCCAAGAAGCTGTCGCGGCTTGCCGCCACCCTCTACGCCGCCGAATCGATGCGGCTGACCACCCGCCTGATGCAGATCGCCTCGTGGCTGCTTTTGCAGCGCGCCGCCAACTCAGGCGAGATGACCCGCGACCAGGTCGCCTCGGAGAAGTCCAAGGTGCGGCTCGACACGGCTTCCGCCCATGACGACGCCGCCGGCTGGAACGAACTGCCCGCCGATTTCGTCGACCTGGTGCGCCGCTCGCTGCGCCTTCAGGCGCATGTGCGCCGCATGGACGATGAAATCTATGGCAACGGCGCAACCGTCGTGCCGGTGCAGGCGATGCGCCGCAGCAACCCGGTTTCCGACCAGATCAGCCTGCTCAACACGGCCTTTGCCCGCAACTGACGCAGCACAATCCCTGCGATGACGCGGGGATTGTTTCTGTTTTGTTCACATTTTTCTGGCGTCTTGTCTCCGTGAAGATAGAGTTCGCGGATGAGAGAGACGATTCGTATCATTGGTATCGATCCCGGCCTTCAGCGCACCGGTTGGGGCATCATCGAGAGCCTCGGCAACGCGCTGCGGTTCGTCGCCGCCGGCACCGTGCGCTCCGACAACAAGGCGGCGCTCGCCAGCCGGCTTTGCCAGTTGCATGACGGCCTAGCCGACGTGCTTCACCGCGAAATGCCGCATGAGGCGGCCGTCGAGGCGACCTTCGTCAACAAGGATGCCACTGCAACCCTGAAGCTCGGCCAGGCGCGCGGCATCGCCATGCTGGTGCCGGCCCGCGCCGGGCTCGTCGTAGCCGAGTACTCACCCAATGCGGTGAAGAAGGCGGTCATCGGTGTCGGCCACGGCGACAAGAAGCAGATCGCCATGATGGTCAAGGTGCTGTTGCCGAAGTCGGTGTTCGACACCGCCGATGCCGCTGATGCCCTCGCAATCGCCATCTGCCATGCCCACCACCGCCAGAGCCCGGCATACAGGCTGGCTGCATTGGCTGCCGCTCACGCGTGATGTTCTTGACTTGTTCTCATCGCTGCAACATTCCTTTCCGGCAAGAAGAGGAATGATTCCATGCGGGTTACCAGCAAGGGCCAAGTGACGATCCCTCGCGATCTGCGCGAGACGTTCGGCATCGGCGCCAACACCGAGGTGATTTTCGGTATCGAAGGCGGCAAGATCACCATCGTGCCCAAGGATGAGATCAACAGGCTGGCCGACCGCGACCGGCTTGACCGGTTCCTGGCCATTCTCGACCGGCTCGAAGGCGCCGGGGATCTGGCGACAAATGGTGACGAAATGCTGGCGCTGGTGAAGGGCCGGTGACGTCCAGTCAGGCGCCCCGACCGCACACCACACCCTCGCCGCGACCTACGTGTTCTTGACTTGTTCTCACATCGCCACTAAGTAATACCTACGAGGTATTACCATGCGCGTGACCACAAAGGGCCAGGTGACGATCCCCAAGGAAATCCGTGACCGGCTCGGCATCGAGGCAGGGTCGGAGGTGGATTTTGTCGAACGCGCCGACGGCGCTGTCGAACTGGTGCGCGGCACCGAGCCAGATATGCGGGCGAAGGCGCTTGACCGCAGCCTGGAGGATTGGTTCCGGCGTATCGAAGGTACGGGCGACAGCAATCTGACTGCCGATGACATCATGGCCATGACCAGGGATCGTGATGTCCGCGACAATCATTGATTCCAACGTCATCATTGATGTCGTCGAGCCCGGCTCGCAGTGGGCGACCTGGTCCAGGCAGCAGATTCGAGAAGCACGACGGTATGGCGACCTGATATTCAATGCCATTGTCGCAGCCGAAGTTTCGCATGAGTTCGTTTCGGCGGAGCGTTATCAAGGCGTCTTTGTCTCGACGCTATGGACCTTCGAGGACATACCTTTCGAGGCCGCGCTGGCCGCCGGTTGGGCGCACCGCGAATACCGGCAGCGGGGCGGTCGCGGTGAGCGGGCCCTGCCCGACTTCCTCATCGGGGCGCATGCGCTTGTGTCCGGACATCGCCTGTTGACCCGAGACGCCACCCGCTACCGCACCTATTTCCCCGAGCTCGAGATCATCGCGCCCGATACCCATCCATGACGAGGCTTGAACCATGATCGGCAAGTTGAAGGGCACCGTCGACGAGATCGGCGAGGATTTCTGCGTGCTCGACGTGCATGGCGTCGGCTACGTCGCCTATTGCTCGACGCGCACGCTCGCAGCCTTGCCCGGCGTCGGCGAAGCCGCGATCCTGTTCATCGAGACTTATGTCCGCGAAGACATGATTCGGCTCTACGGCTTCAAGACCGAGCTGGAACGCGAGTGGTTCAAGCTCTTGATGGCCAACGTCCAGGGCGTCGGCGCCAAGGTGGCGCTGGCGATCCTGTCGACGCTGGCGCCTTCCGATCTCGCCAACGCGATCGCGCTGCGCGACATCGCCATGGTCAGTCGCGCGCCCGGCGTCGGCAAGAAGGTTGCCGAGCGCATCGTCACCGAGCTCAAGAACAAGGCCCCGGCTTTCGCCGGCGAGGCAACGGGCACGATCGGGCTCAAGCAGGAACTCGGCGAAGGCGTCGCCCCTGCCCCCATCGCCGACGCGGTCTCGGCACTGGTCAATCTCGGCTATTCTCGCGACATCGCCGCCAACGCCATTGCCGCCGCCATGAAGAGCGTCGGCGAAGACGCCGATTCCTCCAAGCTGATCCGCTTCGGCCTGAAGGAGCTGGCACGGTGAGCGCCTTGCTCGCAGCCGGTCTCCGTGCGAGGACGGACGCATGAATTCGCCTGACCGTCTTATCACCCCCGACAAACGCGGCGAGGATGCCGACAACAGCCTGCGCCCGCAGACGCTGGACGATTTCGTCGGCCAGGCGGCGGCGCGCGCCAATCTCAAGATCTTCATCGAGGCGGCAAAGGGCCGTGGCGAGGCGCTCGACCATGTGCTGTTCGTCGGTCCGCCCGGCCTCGGCAAGACGACGCTCGCCCAGATCATGGCACGCGAGCTCGGCGTCAATTTCCGTTCGACCTCCGGCCCGGTCATCGCCAAGGCCGGCGACCTTGCCGCACTGCTGACCAATCTCGAAGAACGCGACGTGCTGTTCATCGACGAGATCCACCGCCTCAACCCGGCAGTCGAGGAAATCCTCTATCCGGCGATGGAGGACTACCAGCTTGACCTGATCATCGGCGAAGGTCCGGCGGCGCGCTCGGTCAAGATCGACCTGGCCAAGTTCACGCTTGTCGCCGCGACCACCCGTCTCGGTCTGCTGACGAACCCGCTGCGCGACCGCTTCGGCATCCCGACCCGGCTCAATTTCTATACGGTCGAGGAGCTTGAGCTGATCGTGCGGCGCGGCGCCCGCATCCTCGGCATGCCGCTCGCCGACGACGGCGCCATCGAGATCGCGCGCCGGGCCCGCGGCACCCCGCGCATCGCCGGCCGCCTCTTGCGCCGCGTCCGCGACTTCGCCGCCGTCGCCGGCTCCGGTCCGGTCGACCGCCGCATCGCCGATGAGGCGCTGTCGCGGCTGGAGGTCGACGCACTCGGTCTCGATTCGCTCGACCGGCGCTACCTCTCGATGATCGCGATGAATTTCGGCGGCGGCCCGGTCGGCATCGAGACCATCGCCGCCGGCCTGTCCGAGCCACGCGACGCCATCGAGGACATCATCGAGCCCTATCTGATCCAACAGGGCTTCATCCAACGCACGCCGCGCGGCCGCGTGCTGACGGCCAATGCCTGGAAGCACCTTGGCCTCGAGATCCCGCGCGACCTTGCCGTGCAGCAGATCAACCTGTTCCAAGAGGAAGACTGATACATGATCGGCTATCGCCCCGGACTGATAGCCGACATCGTTGGACTGCACGCCGTCTACTACGCCCGCGACTGGGGTTTTGGGCTGCCTTTCGAGGCCAAGGTCGCCAGCGAGCTTTCCGCCTTCATGCGCGACTTCAGACCCGGCCTCGACTTCTTCGCCGCTGAGGATGACGACAACTGCGCCCTGCTTGGCACGATCAGCCTGGAGGCTCCGACCTCGACGGAGCTGCTGGCGCATCTGCGCTGGTTCATCACCAGCGATGGCGCGCGCGGGACGGGCCTTGGGCGCCGGCTGATGGACAAGGCCATGGCGCATGTCGACGCCAAGGGTTTTCCCGGCGTCTATCTCACGACATTCGTCGGGCTCGGTCCGGCCCGGCATCTCTATGAATCGTTCGGCTTCAACCTCGTTGCCGAGGAAGAACGCGACCAGTGGTCCGGCGGCGTGCGCGAGCAGCGCTTCGAGCGCCATCGCACGAGTGCCAAAGCTTGATCACTCGCCGCGGCTTCTTCCGTTTTCTCGGCGGTTCGGTCCTGGCTGCGGCGGCGCTTGGCAGCTATGCGGTCGGCATCGAACCGATGCTGCTGACACGGGTGAAACGCTACGCGCTGACCCCGCCCAACTGGCCCGATGGCTTGAAGCTGCGCGTCGTGGCGCTCGCCGACATCCACGCCTGCCGGCCATGGATGACGCCAGAGCGCATCGCTTCGTTGGCGGAAGAAGCCAACGCGCTGGAGCCCGACATCATCGTACTGCTTGGCGACTACGTCGCTGGAACCCGCATGGTAAGCAGCTGGGTCGATTCCCATGAATGGGCTTCGGCCCTTTCGGGCCTCAAGGCACCGCTCGGCGTGTTCTCCATCCTTGGCAATCATGACTGGTGGGAGGACCTGACGGCGCAAAAGGCCGGGCAAGGTCCGACAATTGCCAGGCGGGCGCTGGAAGCGGCGGGTATTCCCGTCATGGAAAACGACGTCGTCCGGCTGGAAAAGGAAGGTCATGGCTTCTGGATCGCAGGCCTCGCCGACCAGCTGGCCTTGCGGCCAGGCAGAGCATGGGGCCGCAAGGGCTTCACCGGGCTTCACGACCTTAGAGGCACGTTGGCGAAAGTCGGCGATGAGGCACCTGTCCTCCTGCTCGCCCATGAGCCCGACATTTTCCCCGACGTTCCCAGCCGCGTTGCGTTGACCCTGTCGGGCCACACCCATGGCGGCCAGGTGCGCTTGTTCGGCTATTCGCCGGTCGTTCCCTCGCGTTACGGCAACCGCTACGCCTATGGCCACGTCGTCGAAGCTGGCCGCAACCTCATCATTTCGGGCGGCCTCGGTTTCAGCATCGCACCGATCCGTTTCGGCGTGCGTCCGGAAATCCTCACGATCGACCTGGGTTGAGCTGAAGCGAAGCTACTTCAGCCCCTTCACAACCTCGAGCACGTCAGGTTCCGCCTTCCGCCCCTCGAATTCGTCGACGATGCCGAAAGCGCCGCCGTAGCCCCAGATCGACCAGGCATAACCGCGCGCCTCGGCGCGAGCGATCATGTCGTTGACATAAGCGGCGCGCCAGGCACCGGGCATGACGTAGGGATTGTTGTACTCCTGGCGGATCATGCCGAACTCGCCGAGATAGATATTGTCGGGCGAGATGTCGTGCTTCTTCGCCCAGGCATCGACCTGGCGGAACGGCGCGTCGAGCTCGGCTTCGAGCTTTTCCTTGCTGTCGATCAGGGCGATCTGCTCATCGAGATAGGCGAGCATGCCGGCCCGGCGCAGCATCGGCGCCTCGGCCCGGATCTTGGCCCGGACCTTGTCGAGCACAGCATCAAGCTCGGCGCGAGGCACGGCATAGGGCGGATAAGGCAGCCCGGTAACATAACGAATGAAGTCGCCGGCCCAGGTGGCGCCCTGGCTGGTCAGCAGGAACGGCTGGTAAGAATGGAACGTCCAGATGACATTGTCGTCGGGAATATCCTTGGGGTCGAGCGCGGCGAGACCTTCCGCACCGGCCCAGCAACTGCCGGACAGCACAAGGGTCAGGCGGGTCGCCGTTGCGCGCGCGGCGGCATAAAGGCGCTTGAGACGTTCAGGCCAGAGCTTGGCCTCGCCTTGTTCGCAATCGACGACCGGCTCGTTCATCAGCTCAAAGGCGACCAGGCCCGGATCTTCCTTGGCCAAGGTGAGTCCCATCTGCCGGACCAGCTCGACATAACGGTCGAAATTGGCCGGATCGTCCATCACCTCGGACATGCCGATCTGGCCATTGCCGCCTGACGGAATGAGGTGAAGGTCGACCACCGCCTTGAGCCCGGCCGCGTTGACCATGCGCGCCGACTCCAGGACGCTCTCAAGCAATTGTTCGCGCAGCGGTTCTGTCTTTTTGGACAGGAACACCGAAGGGTCGACGGGAATGCGCACGACGTCGAACCCGCCGGCCTTGAGCGTTTTCAGGTCGCCCTCACCGAGCCGTTGGCGCCATTCGGGAAACGGCAGGATGACGTTCGCGTCGTCCCATTTGCCCTCACCGGGCCAGGTTTCCCAGATATCGAGATTGATGCCCCGCTTCATCGTGAAAGTCGCCGCGTCGGCCGTGCAGAGCGGCAACGCGAGCACAAGCAAGGCCATCACTAAGGTTCGGATCATCACCACCATCGCCACCCTCTCGGTCAGACAGAATTGGTGCCCAAAAGCCCGGAGAAAGGAAAGCCCCAAGGCCGAACATGGTGAAAGTCCAGGCCACCGACGCACTAAAGCACCTTCTAAACAACACGTCGACAGATTCGTCGGCACGATTCATTACAAAAGCTGCGCGAGATCCATTGCGAATGTATCTGCATTGAAAGCAATAAATTTTCAGGTTAACCGTAAACGATGATCTTCATGATTTGTTTGCTAAGCATGGATACTTGTTTGCAGATCACAGCTATTGATAGAATTTCGATCGATTGCGCAGCGGGGGTTATGCAATGACGGTGGTTGACCAATGGCGGCCTGAGACAGCAGCCGGCGGATTTACCCGGGACGATGAGGCGATCGAGTTCTACACGCGCGTCAACGCCCTTGTGGAGCCCGATATGGTGGTCGTCGACCTGGGGGCCGGGCGCGGCTCCCGTTTCGACCACGGCAGTGCGCCTTTCCGCAAGTGGTTCTGCAATTTCCATGGCCGCGTGAGGAAGGTCATCGGCATCGACGTCGACCCGGTGGTGATGACGCATCCGCATCTCGACGAGGCGCGGGTCATTGAACCTGGCGGCCGCCTGCCACTGGAAGACGCAAGCGTCGACATCATCATCTGCGAATGGGTGATCGAGCATGTCGAACATCCCCGGCAGTTCGCGCAGGAAATCCACCGGGTGCTCAGGCCCGGCGGATGGCTTTGCGCGCTCACCCCGAACCGCCTTGGCTATGTCGGGATTGGCACCACGCTGGTGCCGGAAACGGTGAAGGATCGCATCATGAGGCTGGTGTGGCCCGAGCGGCCACGGGAAGATGCGTTTCCGACATTCTACCGCATGAACACCTTGGGCAGCATTCGGCGCGCCTTCGACGAAAAGAGCTGGTCGCACCATGGCTACGTTTCCAACGGCACGCCGAAATATCATGGCGGCACGGCGGCGGGCTTTGCCTTCGTCTCGCTGCTGCAATGGCTCATGCCGCCGGCCATGCGGACCAACCTGCTGGTGTTTTCGCGCAAACGTCCGGGGCCGATGGGTACGCAGGCTCGACTGCAGAAGGCATGCCAGGACCTGAGCGTCGCACCTGCCGAAAGGCAGGGCGAAAAGGTCTGACGGAACTGCCGCAAGGCGCTGCCCTGGCCAAGGCTGCTCGGCTGTCGACAAACCCGTGCCGGCAATGCGTCAGACAGTTCTTGATCGTTGCCACCGATAATGCCATCGGACTCCCTGCCCTGTTGCCGGATCGTGCCGACAATGGACCGCAAAGAGGATGTGCAATGGCGGATGATGTGGACCAGGACTTGCTGGCGGCCGGCCTATCCGGCGCCCTGACGCCGTTCGGCCACCGGCTGATGGCGCGGGTCTATTATGCCGACACCGACTTCTCCGGCGTCGTCTACCATGCGCGTTATCTCGAATTCTTTGAACGCGGGCGCTCGGACTTCCTGCGCCTCGCCGGCGTCCACCACACCGAACTTGTCGACGGCAAGCATGGCGAAAAGATCGTCTGGGTGGTGCGCCGCATGGAGATCGATTTCCGCGGATCTGCCAAGATCGACGACATCCTGACCATCGAAACCCGGACGCAGGACGTCTCGGGCGCCCGCATCACCATGGCCCAGCAGTTGAAACGCGGTGACGAGGTGCTGGTCGAAGCCAAGGTCGAAGCGGCAATTATCGGCGAGAATGGCCGCCCCAGGCGTTTCCCAAAGGACTGGATCGAAGCCTTCATGCCCGGACGGTAACGTCGGCCGAGCGGCAGCACACCGCCGACGGCCCTGCCATGAGAGTTCACTGATCACGAGATCGTGTGACGCCGCGCAGCGATTACTGGGCTCCGGAGCGCTGCAATCCCGTCGCACCGGGTGGCAGGTTGGCGCACCATCATGTTCCTAACCCATCTTTAACCATAACGGCCCATTAAGGGGTCGGTGAAAGTCGTAAGTATTCCGAGCGGCCTTCCTTTCACCAAAATTGGCTCCGAAAAGGCCGAAAAGGCGCATTTTGGGGCACTTCCGGAAGCTTCGCGCGAACGGACCACGATGGGATGATGCGCAAGGGCTAGCTGCGAGCCGGGCCCGGAAATCTTAAGGACTGTTACAAGATGGAAAACCTACCTCTCGCCCAAACCGGCGCGGAATTGTCGATTTGGGCGCTGTTCTGGCAGGCCGGCTGGGTGGTCAAGCTGGTGATGCTGGGCCTGCTCGGCGCGTCGGTATGGACCTGGGCGATCATCGTCGACAAGCTGGTTGCCTACAACCGCATGCGCGCAGCGCTGAACCGCTTCGAACAGATCTTCTGGTCGGGCCAGTCGCTGGAAGAGCTCTATCGCAACCTTTCGGACCGCAAGACCACAGGCATGAGCGCGATCTTCGTCGCTGCCATGAAGGAGTGGAAGAAGAGTTTCGAGAAGGGCGCCAAATCGCCGCTGGCGCTGCAGACCCGTATCGACAAGGCAATGGACCTGGCGCTGACGCGCGAGATGGAGCGGCTGGAAGGCCGGCTCGGCTTCCTCGCCACCATCGGTTCGGCCGCCCCCTTCATCGGCCTGTTCGGCACCGTCGTCGGCATCATGACCTCGTTCCAGGCCATTGCCGGCTCGAAGTCGACCAACCTCGCCGTCGTCGCCCCCGGCATCGCCGAGGCACTGCTGGCAACCGCAATCGGCCTGCTCGCCGCTATTCCCGCGGTCATCGCCTACAACAAGCTGTCATCCGACGCCGGCAAGATTGGCATGCGCATGGAGGGCTTCTCGGACGAGTTCTCCGCCATACTGTCGCGCCAAATCGATGAAAAAGTCGCGCAGCGGGCCTGAGGAGTAGACCATGGGTATGTCAGTTAGCGCGGGCGGTTCGGGCCGCGGCGGGCGCGGCCACAGGCGGCGCGGCCGCCACCACGGCCTGATGTCCGAAATCAACGTCACGCCGTTCGTCGACGTGATGCTGGTGCTGCTCATCATCTTCATGGTGGCCGCACCGCTGATGACCGTCGGCGTGCCGATCGACCTGCCCGAGACCCAGGCCAAAGCGCTGAATTCGGAAACACAGCCGATCACCATCTCCATCAACGAGGCCGGCCAGATCCACATCCAGGAAACCGAGATCCCGATCGACGAGGTCGTCGCCAAGCTCGGCGCCATCGCCAAGGCCGGCTACGAGGAACGCATCTACGTGCGCGGCGACAAGACCGCCGACTACGGTACGGTGATGAAGGTCATGGCCCGTATCCAGGCCGCCGGCTACAACAAGATCGGCCTCGTTACGCTGCAGGAACAGGACCAGTAGCCCGCAAAATGAAGACCGGCATCACGACATCTGTGGTTTTGCATGCGGCGGTGCTGGGTTTCGGCCTGTTCACCCTGTCGGCACCCAGCGCCCTCGAAGTCGCCGACGTCGAGGCGTTCCCGGTCGACATCGTGCCGGTGGAATCGATCACCCAGATCCAGAAGGGCGACAAGAAGGCCCCGGCCAACGAAAAGCCGGCGCCCAAGCCGACAAGCCGTCCCGATATCGTGCCGGACGCCCAGAATGTCGGCGACAACAAGACCGACAGCGACAAGCCGCCGACGCCCGAGCCGACGCAGAAGGACGTGGATGTCGCAGCCGCACCGCCGCCCTCGCCCAAGCCCGAGCCCAAGCCGACACCGGTCGAGCAGCCCAAGCCCGAGCCGGTGAAGCAGGCCGAGCCAAAGCCTGTGCCGGTACCGGCGACCGAAGTGACGCCGCAGCCTCAGCCCAAGCAGGAAGTCAAGCCCGACCCGGTTGCCGAGACCATCGTCAACGACCAGGCCGAGGCGGAAGCCGTCAAGCTGCCCGAGAATGCGCCGGCACCCGAAGCCAAGCCGCAGCCTCCGCAGGCGCAGACGGCCAAGACGCCCGAGCGCAAGCAGGAAGACAAGCAGACCCAGCAGGCCTCGTCCAAGCCGAAGTCGGAAGAAAAGGAATTCAACGCCGACGAGGTTGCGGCCCTTCTCAACAAACAGAAGCCTTCGGGCGGCGGCGCCAAGCGCTCCACCGAACAGGCGTCGCTGGGCGGCAAGAAGGACACCGGCGGCAACAAGCTGAGCCAGAGCGAGATGGACGCCCTTCGCGGTCAGGTCCAGCGTTGCTGGAACGTGCCGGCAGGCGCCATGGACGGCGGCAACCTCAAGGTTTCCATTCAGTTCAATCTCACCCCTAGCGGCGAAGTCGAGGGACGGCCGGAGATCATCTCCGGTGGTGGTTCGGCCGGCATCGAGCGGGCGGCAGCCGAGTCGGCGCGCCGCGCGGTCCTCCAGTGTGCTCCGTACAATCTGCCGGCTGACAAATATGCCGGCGGCTGGGACCAAGTCATCGTCAATTTCGACCCGAGCGAAATGTTCTGAGCGCCCACACGCTCACCCGGAACTAAGAGGCCTGTCTAATGAAGCATGTAATCAAAGCGATCCTTCTGATCGGCGCCATGGCGAGCGGCATGACCGCGTTTGCAACCTTGCCCGCACGCGCGCTGGTCGAGATCGACGTCAACAAGGGCAATGTCGAGCCGCTGCCGATCGCCATCACCGATTTCCTGTCAGGTGATGCGATGGGTGCCGAGATCGCCGGCATCGTCGCCGCCGACCTGCAGCGCTCGGGCCTGTTCGCCCCGATCGACAAGGGCGCCTTCATCGAGAAGATCTCCAACCCCGATGTCGCACCGCGCTTCGAGGACTGGAAGGTCATCAATGCCCAGGCGCTGGTCACCGGCCGTGTCAGCCAGGAAGCGGACGGCAGGCTGAAGGCCGAGTTCCGGCTGTGGGACACCTTTGCCGGCCAGCAGCTTGCCGGCGAGCAGTTCTTCGCCAACAAGGCCAATTCGCGCCGCATCGCCCACATCATCGCCGATGCCATTTATGAGCGCCTGACCGGCGAGAAGGGTTACTTCGACACCCGCGTCGTGTTCATCGACGAGTCGGGCGCCAAGACCGCGCGCAAGAAGCGCCTCGCGATCATGGATCAGGACGGCGCCAATGTGCGCTACCTCTCCGATGGCCGCTCGATCGCCATGACCCCGCGCTTCTCGCCGACGCGCCAGGAAATCACCTACATGTCCTACGAAAGCGGTCAGCCGCAGGTCTACCTGCTGCAGATCGAGACCGGCCAGCGCGAACTCGTCGGCAACTTCCCCGGCATGACCTTTGCGCCGCGCTTTTCACCCGACGGCCAGAAGGTGATCATGAGCCTGCTGCGCGACGACGGCAATTCCAACATCTTCTCGATGGACCTGCGCAGCCGCACCACAACGCGCCTGACCAACTCCAGCGCCATCGACACCTCGCCATCCTATTCGCCCGACGGTTCCAAGGTGGTCTTCACCTCCGACCGTGGCGGCCAGCCACAGATCTACGTCATGGGCGCCGACGGCTCGGGCCAGACCCGCGTTTCCTTCGGCGGCGGCAGCTACTCGACCCCGGTGTGGTCGCCGCGCGGCGACCTGATCGCCTTCACCAAGCAGTCGGGCGGCCAGTTCCAGATCGGCGTCATGAAGACCGACGGTTCGGGCGAGCGCATCCTGTCGACCGGATTCCAGCAGGAAGGCCCGACCTGGGCGCCGAATGGCCGCGTCGTGATGTTCTTCCGCGACCAGCCCGGCGGCGGCGGTCCCAAGCTCTACTCGGTCGACCTCACCGGCCGCAACGAGCAGGCGATCCCGACCTCGGGCTTTGCCTCCGACCCGGCCTGGTCGCCGCTGCTCGACTAAGTGCACGGGCGCGAAGATCGGTTTCGAACTTCGCAACGGGGCAGTCACCCGTGTCAAAGTGTGACAGCGCCCTTTGCGCGTCCCAGCTGACACGCAGTGCCACAGGGGCCCGTTGTTAACCTTCTCCGGTGAAGGCGCGACGAATGGACCAGGCGGCGTCAATTGACCAATGACGCCGCCTTTCTGCCGTATTTTCGCCTACGGTGCGCGGCGAAGTGCATGTTCGACGGCTGCCGCATGCGGGGACACTACAGCGAGCAGCAACGATATTTTAACCACGTTTCTTGAATGCCGGTTAACCCCAACGTGGTTACTGGATGTTCAACGAAATCACTCGAATGCGAAGGAGAGGCGGGATGCGCCGTATCGCAAAATTTGCAACCAACCCCGTGGTCGTGGCCCTGATCGCCTCTCTGGCGATTGCCGGCTGCGCCTCGAAGAAGACCCCGAACAACGCGGCCGATCTCGGCCTCGGCGGCGGCGCCGGCTCGGCAACGCCGGGCTCGTCGCAGGACTTCACCGTCAATGTCGGCGACCGCATCTTCTTTGACACCGACTCTTCGTCGGTTCGTGCCGACGCCCAGGGCATCCTGAGCCGCCAGGCGCAGTGGCTGAACAAGTACGGCCAGTACGCAGTCGTTGTCGAAGGCCATGCCGACGAACGCGGCACCCGCGAATACAACCTGGCTCTCGGCGCACGTCGCGCCGCTGCCGCCCGCGACTACCTGATCTCGCAGGGCGTTGCCGCCAATCGCCTGAAGACGATCTCCTACGGCAAGGAACGTCCGGTCGCGGTTTGCGACGACATCTCCTGCTGGTCGCAGAACCGCCGCGCCGTCACGACGCTGTCGGGCGCCGGCAGCTGAGCTGCGCGAAGCCACTGAGTGAAACGAAAGGCGGTCTTCGGGCCGCCTTTTGCTTATCTGGCAGTCCGAAACAAAATTTGGCCGAAGTCTCCGGTCCTGATAAATGACGAGAGCGCATCGGCGCGAAGCAACCAAATTCTCTTCCACGGCGAGAGGCTAATGCATTTTCGATCAATCCTGAGTGGCACACTTGCCATCTTCCTTCTGTCGGGGGCCGCAGCGCACGCGCGCGACGGCATTGGCATCGACTTCCCCAAGATCGGCCTGCCGGGTGTTTTCGGCAGCAAGACGGAGAGCACCGAAGTTCCGATCCAGCTCGCCCAGGCGGGCGATCCGCGCGTCACCGCGCTCGAGGAGGAAATCCGCAAGCTCAACGGCTCCATCGAGGAGCTGAACTTCCAGATCCTGCAGATGCAGGAGCAGATGCGGAAGATGCAGGAAGACAACGAGTTCCGCTTCCAGGAGCTTGAGGGCGGCGGACAGAAGAAGTCCGACGCCTCCGGCAAGAGCAACAGCTCGATCGTTGAGGCGCCCACGGCGCCTCAACCCGGCGCGGCCCAGACGGCGACCGCTCCCGCCCCAGGCGCAAACAGCGTCGAAGACGTAATCACCGATTCCGGCACCGGTGAGCCCGGTGCAGTTGCCGGTGGCGGCACCGGCGCGCCGCCGACGACATTCGGCACCATCACCGTCGATGCCAATGGCAACGTCGTCTCGGAAAGCGCCAATCCGCAGGTCGCTGCACCGGCCCAACCGCACGCGCCTGCCGCAACGCAACCGGCGCAACCGAAGAGCAATGGCACCGCTGTTGCCGCATTGCCCGACACCAACGATCCGGACGAGCTTTACCGTAACTCCTACCAGTTCGTGCTTTCGGGCGACTACACCACCGCCGAACAGGGTTTTCGCGATCACATCTCGCGCTTTCCCGCCGATCCCAAGACGGCCGATGCGCGCTTCTGGCTGGGCGAGTCGCTTCTCGGCCAAAAGAAGTACCGCGACGCTGCCGAGATTTTCCTCAACGCCTCGAAGGAATATCCGAAGTCCAAGAAGGCGCCTGAAATGATGCTCAAGCTCGGCGTTTCGCTTGTCGGCCTGAAGCAGCGCGATGTTGCCTGCGCCACCTTCGGCGAGATTGGCAAGCGCTATCCCGACGTCTCCGGCGCCATCAAGGAACGGGTCAAGCAGGAACGGGCTCTCGCCGCGTGCTGACGCAGCCGATCGACGCTGACTTCTTTGCAGACTTTTCCGAGTTCGACTTTGCCGCGCACGCAACGATCATCGCAGCGGCATCAGGCGGCAGCGACTCGACAGCGCTTCTCCTTCTTCTCAAATCCCATCTCGACAGGCACGCGCCGACGACGCGCTTGCAGGCGGTGACCGTCGACCACGCGCTGCGCCCCGGTTCGGACGCCGAGGCCGACGCGGTTGGGCAGCTCTGCGCCCGCTTTGGTATTGCCCATCGCACGATGCACTGGACCGGCGACAAGCCGTCGACCGGCATCGCAGCCGCCGCGCGCAATGCGCGCTACGATCTGCTCGCCCAGGCAGCGCGCGAGGCGGGTGCGACGATCCTGGTCACCGGTCACACCGCCGACGACCAGGCCGAGACGGTGCTGATGCGCAGCGCGCGCGGCACGGGCCGCGGTGCCGCCGGCATGGCCTCGGCCACGCTTTTCGACGGCGACATCTGGATCGTCCGCCCGCTGCTCGGGCAGCGCCGCGAGCGGCTGCGCGACATGCTCAGGGCGCTCAGGACCAGCTGGATCGACGACCCCACCAACACCAATGACGCCTACGAGCGGCCACGCATGCGGCTGTCGCTGCAGAACGATGGCATCCAGCGGATCGAGGCCGCCCTAAGCGACGCCCGGCAGGCAGGCGCGGCGCGCACCAAACTGGGCGAGCGTGCGGCAGCGCTGATCGCCACCCATGCCAGTCGCGTCAGCCCGGGACTGAACCGTCTCGACCCGGCCTTCGCGGAGACACCTGACAGCGATGCGGCGGCCTACGCGCTACGTGTGTTGATTGCGGTGTCAGGCGGCGTGCCGCATCTGCCTGACGAGGCACGCGTCCGCGACCTGCTGGAGCGTCTCGCCGATGGGCCGGCTAACAAAAAACCGGCCCGCGCCACATTGTCGCGCGCGCTCGTCGACATCAGAAGCACAGGCATTTTCCTGCTGCGCGAGGGACGCGGATTGCCGCGGGCAACGCCATTGGCGACGGGTCTGTGGGACGGCCGCTACAGGATTGCGGCCCCACAACCAGGACAGGCTGAAATGACCGTCGCACCACTCGGTTTGACGGCCGCCATCTCGATGGCGTCGGAGGTGAATGCACCGCAAAGTCTTGTCCGGGCGGCACTTCAGGCCGAGCCCGCCTTGTGGCGCGGCGAAAGATTGGCGGGATTGGCATTTCTAACAAATGCTGACGCGCTGGCCGGCCCTTGGGCGCGTTTCCTCCCCGGCTTCGACCTGGCTCCGGCTCAGGCAGTGTCAGAACTGATTGGCGGGCGAGCGATCCCGGTCTCGCCATGCCGTGGTCACATTGCTGTTTGACCTTAACCGAGACTTAGGGACGCGCTTGGCAATGTCCGAGGCCGTGCCTATGTTAGGGGCAAGCTTACTCTCACCATACGCGCCCCTGGTGGGCGCCAACGGGAAACTCGATGAATCCGAACTATCGCAACTTCGCGCTGTGGGCGATCATAGCCGTTCTGCTCATCGCCCTGTTCAATCTGTTCCAGACCCCGCAGACCCGCGGCGCGTCGAGCGAAGTGGCGTATTCGCAGTTCCTCCAGGATCTGGACTCTGGCCGCGTCAAGACGGTGACGATTGCCGGTGACCGCATCAGCGGTACCTATATCGACAACTCGACAGGCTTCCAGACCTACTCGCCGGGCGACGCGACGCTGGTGTCGCGCCTCGAGCAGAAGAACGTCACCATCAACGCCCGCCCTGAAAATGACGGTTCGGGCTCGATCTTCTCGGTGCTCTTGTCCTGGCTGCCGATGATCCTGATCCTCGGCGTGTGGATCTTCTTCATGCGCCAGATGCAGTCGGGTTCCGGCCGCGCCATGGGCTTCGGCAAGTCCAAGGCCAAGCTTCTGACCGAAGCACACGGCCGCGTCACCTTCGGCGATGTCGCCGGTGTCGACGAAGCCAAGGAAGACCTGGAAGAGATCGTCGAGTTCCTGCGCGACCCGCAGAAGTTCCAGCGCCTCGGCGGCAAGATCCCGCGAGGCGTGCTGCTCGTCGGCCCTCCCGGTACCGGCAAGACGCTGCTTGCCCGCTCGGTCGCCGGTGAAGCCAATGTGCCGTTTTTCACCATCTCGGGTTCTGACTTCGTCGAAATGTTCGTCGGCGTCGGTGCAAGCCGCGTCCGCGACATGTTCGAGCAGGCCAAGAAGAACGCGCCTTGCATCATCTTCATCGACGAAATCGACGCCGTCGGCCGCCATCGTGGCGCTGGCCTCGGCGGTGGCAACGACGAACGCGAGCAGACGCTGAACCAGTTGCTGGTCGAAATGGACGGCTTCGAGGCCAACGAGTCGATCATCCTGATCGCCGCGACCAACCGTCCCGACGTTCTCGATCCCGCGCTGCTGCGTCCGGGCCGCTTCGACCGCCAGGTCGTTGTGCCGAACCCGGACATCGTCGGTCGCGAGAAGATCCTCAAGGTTCACGTTCGCAACGTGCCGTTGGCGCCCAATGTCGACCTCAAGACGGTCGCACGCGGCACCCCCGGCTTCTCCGGCGCCGACCTGATGAACCTGGTCAACGAATCCGCCCTGATGGCTGCGCGCCGCAACAAGCGCCTGGTCACCATGCAGGAATTCGAGGACGCCAAGGACAAGATCATGATGGGCGCCGAGCGCCGCTCCTCGGCCATGACCCAGGCCGAGAAAGAGCTGACTGCCTATCACGAATCCGGCCACGCCATCCTGGCGCTCAACGTGCCGGCCGCCGACCCGCTGCACAAGGCGACCATCATCCCACGCGGCCGCGCATTGGGCATGGTCATGCAGCTGCCGGAAGGCGACCGCTACTCGATGAGCTACAAGTACATGATCTCGCGTCTGGCGATCATGATGGGCGGTCGCGTTGCCGAGGAGTTCAAGTTCGGCAAGGAGAACATCACGTCCGGTGCCTCCTCCGACATCGAGCAGGCGACCAAGCTGGCGCGCGCCATGGTCACCCGCTGGGGCTTCTCCGACAAGCTTGGCCACGTCGCTTACGGCGACAACCAGGAAGAGGTGTTCCTCGGCCACTCGGTGGCCCGCACCCAGAACATCTCGGAAGAGACTGCCCAGATCATCGACGCCGAAGTGCGCCGTCTGATCGATGAGGCCTATTCGACGGCCAGGACCATCCTGACCAAGAAGAAGAAGGACTGGATCGCACTCGCCGAAGGCCTGCTCGAATACGAGACGCTGTCGGGCGAAGAGATCAAGCAGTTGATCGCCGGCAGCAAGCCCGCCCGCGACATGGGTGACGACACCCCGCCGTCGCGCGGCTCGGCCGTGCCGAAGGCCGGTTCGACCCGCGGCAAGAAGAAGGGTTCGGAGCCCGAAGGCGGCATGGAACCCCAGCCGTCGAGCTGAGGCCCGGACAGCGGTACTGAATGAAAAACGCCGTCGAGGAAACTCGGCGGCGTTTTTGCATTCTGGGCGGTCGCAGACTGCCTCCAAGCAGATGACCGTTTCCGCCAAGTTTTCGCAGAGGTCATCGGCACGCTGCCGCCAATGTTCGGGCACGCATCCGAATCGCATCCAGTCGGCAGACCGAAGCGGAACAGATTATGGTCGCATCGCGTCGTTCACTGCTCAAACTGGGATTGACCGGCATGCTCATCCCTCAGCGATCCTTGGCCTTTGCGGTCGACGCAAGGAACCCGTCTTTCGAAGACTGGCGCCGCAACTTCGCAGCCGGCATTGCTGCACGGATGAAGGCGGCAAACGTCGTGGGCGCGGCCGTTGTAATCGCATCCAGGGAAAACACCACGCTCTTCGCCGAGGCCTTCGGCTTCGCCGACCTGAAACAGCAGCGAAAGCTCACCACCGACACCCCGATGCACCTGGCGTCCATAAGCAAGCTTTTCACGGCTTCCGCCCTGGTGTAGCTGTTCGAACGCAAGGGTCTTGACCTGCAGGGCGACGTCAGCGGATTCATCGATTTTCAGGTCCGCAACCCGCGCCATCCACAGTTGCCGATCACGCCGCACCACCTTTTGACCCACACATCGAGCATTTTCGACGAAGGCCATGGCGACGTTTCTTTCCCGGGCGATCCCACGCAGAGCCTGTCGGACTTCCTGCGGAACTATCTTGTGAGTGGCGGCAGCGCTTATGCACCCGGGACATCCTTCCTCCAGGCGGAGCCGGGCACAAAGTGGGAATACAGCAACGTCGCCATTGCGCTCGCCGGCTACGTCGTCGAACGCATCAGCGGGACGAGCTTCCCGGCTTACGTCAAGGAGAACATTCTCGACCCGATCGGCGTCAGCAATGCCCATTGGTATCTGAGGCAATTTCAGCGCGATGTGCTTGCCAAGCCCTACAGCTTCGAGGACGGCACGTTCGTCGAACTGCCGCAGCAGGGTTATCCCGACGTTCCGGCCGGAATGCTACGCTGCTCGGTGAGCGACCTCGTCAAGTCGCTGCATGCCATGCTGTGGGGAAGCCATAATGCCGTCCTGTCCCAGCGAGCATCCGCCGAAATGCTGCGCAGGCAGGTCGACCCGAAGATCTACCCTTATCAAGGGCTCGGCTGGACCGAAGAGGAAAGTGCCAGCCGCAAAGTCGTCGGCCACACAGGCAGCGACAACGGCGCCTCCAACATCGTGGCGCTGTCGGAGGACCAGAACCACGTGGCGGCACTTCTCATGAACAACGATGGCACTCTAAAGAGCGGCGCGTTCCGGGCGTCGGTGATCGACGACCTACTGGCCGGCGCGAAACTTGCGACGTGAGTCGATAGCGTTCTCAGGGAGCCGCCGCTGAGGACACCCAGCGGCGGTTTTGCATCTTCGGTTCAGCAGCCGGCGATGCTCAGTTTCGGCTGCCCAGCGCCACCCGGCATGCCAGCCCGGCAAAGACACTGGCGAGGAAATATTGAGGCAGCCTGCCCAGCCGCACCAATCCGCCTGCCCGCTGGCGCAGGTGGCTGCTCAACAGGATGACCGAGCCGTTGACGATGAAGCCGATCCCGTTGAGCACGGTCGCCAGCACCAACGTCTGCACGATCATCGATCCGGTGTCGGGACGGATGAACTGCGGAAACAGCGCCAGCACGAACAACGCCATCTTGGGGTTGAGCAGGTTGGTGGCAAGCCCTGCGCCGAGGATGCGCCTTGACGAGAACCGCTTGAGACCGGACGCCGGCGCAAAGGCCGATGTCTCGGAGCGCAGCGTCTTCCAGGCAAGGTAGAGCAGATAGGCGCAACCCGCCCAGCGCACGATCTCGTAGGCGACAGGCACTGCCACAAACAGCTGCGAAAGCCCGAGGGCCGCGGCCAACGCATGGCAATAGGTGCCGAGCGCGATGCCGAGATAGGTCAGGAAACCCGCCGAGCGCCCCTGGCTGATGCTGCGCGAGGCGATGAGCAGCATGTCAGGACCGGGCGTGGCGGTCAGAACCACCGATGCGGCGGCAAAAAGCATGAGTGTGGAGAGTCCCGGCATATCGTGTTCCTTCGAGTGAGCCGGAGTTCCTGTCTAGCTGGATTCAAGGAATTGGCAAGGTGGCGCCTTCTGCATCTGCGCCCGACAGCCAAGCAACTTCTGCAACCAGTGCGATATGGATCCTGTCGGGCTCCAACAAACGGTTTGCCCAAATTGGAGCCGCGCCACGTTTGTAGCCTGGCATCAGGGGGCCGAGAAAGGCCAACCCACCTTCAAGTCGGGGAGACTGCCGCGAAAAACCCCAACCCTTTTCTAAGCTTTTGTGACATAAAATCACCAAATGTGATGCGTTGGTCGGCCCGCGTTGTGGCAAAGCAGGCGCGGGTGGACTCCACGGGGACAGGCTAACATGGCTGGACGCTATTTCGGCACCGACGGCATTCGCGGACGGGCCAACAAATTTCCGATGACCGCTGAGGTTGCGATGAAGGTCGGCATGGCTGCCGGCCTGTCGTTCCAGCGCGGCAATCACCGCCACCGCGTCGTGCTTGGCAAAGACACGCGCCTGTCGGGCTACATGATCGAGAACGCGCTGGTGTCGGGCCTGTGCGCAGCCGGCATGGACGTGTTCCTGCTCGGCCCGATCCCGACGCCGGCTGTCGCCATGCTTGTGCGTTCGCTGCGCGCCGACATCGGCGTGATGATCTCGGCATCGCACAATCCCTACCACGACAACGGCATCAAGCTGTTCGGCCCAGACGGCTACAAGCTCTCCGACGAGATCGAGGAACGCATTGAGGCGATGCTCGACCAGGATGTCGAGGCGCTGCTCGCCGATTCCGACGGGCTCGGCCGGGCAAAGCGCGTCGATGGCGTGCATGACCGCTACATCGAATTCGCCAAGCGCACCCTGCCGCGCTCGATGTCTCTGTCGGGCCTGCGCATCGTCGTCGACTGCGCCAACGGCGCAGCCTACAAGGTGGCGCCTGCCGCCCTTTGGGAACTCGGCGCCGAGGTGATCCCGATCAATGTCGAGCCCAACGGCTTCAACATCAACGCCGAATGCGGCTCGACCCATCCGGCCGGCCTGCAAAAGAAGATCCACGAGGTTCGCGCCGACATCGGCATCGCGCTTGACGGCGACGCCGACCGCGTCGTCATCGTCGACGAAAACGGCACCGTCGTCGACGGCGATCAGATCATGGCGCTGATCGCGCAATCCTGGCAGCAGAGCGGCCGTCTCGCCGGCGGCGGCGTCGTGGCGACCGTGATGTCGAACCTCGGCCTGGAGCGCTATCTCGGCGAGCTCAACCTCGAACTGCATCGCACCAAGGTCGGCGACCGCTATGTCGTCGAGCACATGCGCGCGCATGGCCTGAACATCGGCGGCGAGCAGTCGGGCCACATCGTTTTGACCGACTACTCGACCACGGGCGACGGGCTGGTGGCGGCGCTGCAGGTGCTTGCCTGCATCAAGCGCTCCAACAAGCCGATGAGCGAGCTCAGCCGCACCTTCGAGCCGGTGCCGCAGTTGCTCAAGAACGTCCGCTTCTCCGGCGGCAAGCCGCTGGAGGAGACACTGGTGAAGGCGGCGATCGAAGACGGCCGCAACCGGCTGGGCAAGACCGGACGTCTGGTGATCCGCCCGTCGGGCACCGAGCCCCTGATCCGCGTGATGGCCGAAGGCGACGACCCGCAACTGGTCGAAACCGTGGTCAACGACATCGTCGGCGTCATATCGGAAAGCCGCTCGGCCGCCTGAGCCAAGATATCTGAGAGACACTGAAAGGCCCGCCTCCGGCGGTCCGCCTCTGGCGGGCTTTTTTTTGTTGTTCAAAAGCTTGAGGCCACAACCTCGGCAACCATTGAGCGCAGGCAAACATGGTTAATCGCCAGGGTTAAGCGGGCCTTAACCTATACCAAGCATTATCCATCCCGGTTAGTGACGTCGGGCGCGTAGCGGGTCCGCAAGTATAGGGTTATGGGCAATGTTCAATATTGGAAGGAACGCATTATTCGCCGCGCTGCTCGTCGGGGTCGCCGGGCCGGCTTTCGCCGCCGACATGCCCGAGCCGATCATCGAGGTCGAGCAGCCATCCTATGGCGGCTGGTACCTGCGCGGCCACATCGGCATGAGCAACCAGCGCATCAAGCGACTGGAATCGCCGCTGTTCGACATCCCGTTCGAACATGGCTGGTACGATGACGGCAGCTTCGGCTCGGCGCCGACTTTCGGCCTCGGCGTCGGCTATCAGTTCAACGACTTTCTGCGTGGCGACATCACCGCCGAGTATCGCGGCGCGGCGGACTTCACCGCACAGGACTGGCTGAGGGCCACGGCTCCCGGTGATCCGGTAACAACCAACGACTATCGCGGCAGAAAGTCGGAATGGCTGTTCCTGGCCAACGCCTATGCCGACGTCGGCACGTTCTATGGCATCACGCCATATGTCGGTGCGGGTATCGGCGCGTCGCGCAACACGATCTCCAGCTTCACCGACACCAATCCGCAGACGGGCGGTGGTGCTTATGCCGCCGACAAGTCGCGCTGGGATCTCGCCTGGGCACTTCATGCCGGTCTCGGCATCAAGGCCACCGAGCGCATGACCATCGACCTCGGCTACAGCTTCGTCAATCTCGGCGACGGCCAGACCGGTGAGTTGAAGAACGTCGACCCGTCCTTCCCCTTCCCGCCTGCCAATGACGGCATCCGGTTCAAGGACATCACCTCGCACGACTTCAAGCTTGGTGTCCGCTACTCGCTGAACTAACCGTCCAAGCGGATTTCCCTGACACCAAACCGCCCGGCTCGCCGGGCGGTTTTTCTTTGCAGCGACGTCCGCAAACACCAGCTAACCATCTGTTATCCTTAACTGTGACTTAACCTCTATGGTTAATGATGAGCTGAACGGCTGCTGGGCTCATCGGCAACATCTGGCGCCATTTCGGGAGAATGCGATCATGACCTTGACGTCTCGCATAGCGCTGGCACTGGCCGCGACCATGCTTTGGCCACTCGCAGCCGGCGCTGCCGACTATGACCCGCCAATCGCCATCGACGAGGCCCCGGAATATGTCCCGGTCGAAGTCGGTTCCGGCTGGTACCTGCGCGGCGACGTCGGCTACAACATCACCAAGTCGCCCTACGACTTCACGCTGTTCGGTGTTGAATCCGACAGCACCAGCATCACCGGCAGCATCGGTGCTGGCTATCATTTCAGTGATTTCCTGCGCGGTGAGCTCAATGTCGGCTTCCTGGGAACCGACAGTTTCAGCGCTTCGGATGTCGACACCACCGTCTCGCTGAACAACAGCTTCTGGAACGGCATGGCAAATGTCTATGCCGATCTCGGCACCGTCGCCGGCTTCACCCCCTATGTCGGCGCCGGCCTGGGCCTGATCTATTCAAGCCAGCGCGTGAGCATCGACGATGTCGACCCGACACTCGACTTCTATGCCCGCGACGCGCAATACAAGGTCGCATACTCGGTCGGCGCCGGTGTCGCATATCGCGTCGCCCAGAACACCTCGATCGACGTCGGCTACCAGTATCTGAGCGCGCCCGATCTGGAATACATGGATTTCAGCACGCTCACCACCAAGAAGGGCCTCGACTACCACCAGGTCAAGGTCGGCCTGCGCTACGATCTTTGGTAGCCGCGAGGTCCCTCGGCATCACATGGCGGCGGGCAGAGGCCCGCCGTTTGCATCTGGGCTGTGGACTCAGAGGTCCGCGTCCGCAGTCTTGCAGATGCGGGTGTGCCTAACTTGCCAAAACCCGAGGTCTCGAGCGCTCACGAAAGAGACGAACGAACTCTTCGTTCGTGTGATCTGCCTGTTTCTGCAGCTCAGTTCTGTCCGGCGCCCAGATCGAAAGGTCAATTCCGGCGAAATTTCCGAACCGCCTGATATCCGGCACTGGATTGCACGAAAATTCCTCATAGACGATGGGAAGCCTGGGCAATTCGAAGAGGCTGCAAAGATAGGCGATCATCTGGTTTGCCTCTGCAATGCCGGCGACCCTCGCCTCGATATCCTCGTATCGAAACTCGCTGCTCGCATTCGGCGTATCAGACTGAGTGCTGAACCAGCGCTTTGTTTGATCGGCTATTGAAAAGGATACAGCTTGTTCGACCAGGCCTCGGCGGGTCGCATGTACCACGCGTACACCGTTGAACATCTTGTCAATGCCAGACCTCAGCAGCATTGCCAGTTGATCCCAGGACGCTTTGAAACCATAAGCCGTCCCGGGCAGGCGCTCAATGTCCACGATCTTCATGATGTGATCGGGAAACGACGTGGAGCCTATGTCCTTTGAGACCAACTCGACAGTGTCAAAATTGAGATGCTCATACAGGCCACTGAACAGTCCGGTGGAGCGGATGTGTTCGGAAACCAGATTTGACCCGGACCTGTTGGTGAACGCGACGATGTAAAGAGTGGGGAAAAGCACACCGCCACTGTAATTCATGCGACCATCAAATGTCCGACGAATGGCCCGCTCATGCTCGCCCAGCGCGGCCAGTCGCTCATTCATCATTTGACTTCATCCCGCTCCGCTCTGTTTCATTATCATTCGCTAGTCTCTTCATTAGCACTGATCAATACAGTTTCAACGGAAGCGATCGTGTTTTGAGCACCCAAGCGAACACCATGATGCGCCTTCCACAGCAGGCGACGCACCACAGTCGAATTGAGCGCATGGCTAAGCCTCCATGATTGAGGCGTTCATGGAGACCAGCCAAATGGATTCTCTGATCGGATAGTGCTTCAACGCAAATCTATTGGCGAATGCGATCAAAATGCGCAGTTCGTTGATCATCTGAGCCGGAAATCTAGCACACGATCAGAAAGCTCTTTCCCCACATGCGCGCCTCGACTCTGTTCCTGTCAGCCGCTGCGTCTTGCCTCCACTTTTCGCTGGTCGCGTCTTGAGCCTTCATCAATGCCGATTCAACGAAAGCCGTTGCCGCCCCGGCATGGCTGGGGCGACATAGAAACAGCTTGTTGCGGATGTATGCGAACGGCGCCAAATTTCGCGGGAAAGCGAAGAAAGCGTTCACTGCATCATTCACGCCCAGCGTGAGCGGATTGATGAAATCATCAACAGCAACAACGCCCTTTTGTGCCAGGAGGTCTTCAGCCAAACGGAGATCCCAGAACACGTCATCACGTTCGTGCGACCCATCGATGCTTATGAAGCGCGGCCTTCCGCCATCCATCAACGCAAGCAATTCCGCCGCGCCATACGATGTGGAAAACCCCTCGACAAATCGTATGTCTGCACCAAGATGCTTAATCGATTCAAGATGATGATGAACCGCCGGGCGGGTGACATATTGGAAGGTATCTAGGCCTAAGATAGGATTTCCATTGCGCGCGGCAGATCTAGCCAGGATACTGAAGTACCTTCCAGCGAAAACACCAATTTCAAATATTGGACCCTTGACGCCGCCTTCTTCCTGCCAACGTAAAATATCAAACGTTCTAAATGCAGTCGCTTCTTCAAGCCACCCAGGGATTTTTGTCACTATCTCATTATAAAAATCGGTATCCTCATGACGTCTTTCCGCGACACCATCGGGAAACTTTTCGACTTTTTTACGAAACATTCTTTAGTCCTTCCGATGTTCTCTGGGACAATTGTTCATGCAGGGGAGTTGCCTCGGGCATACCACTCGAGGTCCGTGGACGATCCCGGATGAACGCTTCGATGAGCACATCATTGATCTTGGCTGGATCCGACATCGTTTCCAGCGGCAGGAGCAACCCCTTACGCAGGGCGCGCAGGCGCTCGGCAGGGGCTCCCATGTCGAACGTGCAGACCGGGTAGCCTGCCTCCAACGCTATGGACAGGGTATAGGAATAGGTCTCCGGCCAGACGGAAGGCAAAAGCGCTACATGCGCTTTCACGTCGTCAAGCGCGTCGAACACCTGATCCTCTTTGTAACCGCCGGTGATCTGGATTTCCGACGAGCCATTGAGCTTTTGGCTGCTCGTAAATCCAACGATCGAAAACGCGATGGGAAGCTCACGGTTTCGGGCGTCGTCGATGCAGGCTTCCAATATGCGGGCGCCCTTGTGGTCGCCGATGGCACCGATGGTGACGACTTTCAGCACGCCGCCTACGTATGGAAGAGCAACCTTACGGGCAAACGGCCTGTCCGACTCGGCGTGCGGACGCAGGACGATTTCGCGACCGGGATGATAGCGCGCCATGCGCTGGATGACGTCCTGGCTCGGCGCGGCCACTTCATCGGCTCCCGAAATGAAGTCACTGTATCGCTGCCGCCAGGCGTCGATGTCCGCCATGTCGGCGGAATGCCAGTCAGGATGAATGGTGCTGGGGGATGTGGGGTTTTCACCGATGCACCGGTTGCACTGCTCGGATCCTGTTTCACCGCAATAGTGCCCCGAGCTGTCGATCAGGGTTATCTGGGGGCAGACGGGCACATAGTCATGCAGCATGACGCCATATGTTACGCCCAGCTCGCGCGCCAGATCCGGAACCAGATCGAGGATCTTGCTTGACCAGCGAACTGTGCTGTGGACCTCGATATGCGAAACGATGCCCCGGAGTTGCTCGGCAAGCGTCGAAACGCTGCCTTCCACCGCAAAGGGTTCGAGATTTGCGAAATCGCCCCGCGATGCGACATTGGTGATTCTGAACGCCGTGCCATCCCGCACGGGCACGGCACATAGCAGCGCTTCTCCACTCGACATGCCGGCAGCCGCACGGTCAGCAAGGTAGCGATCGATGCCGCCACCCCAGCCGTGGGTAAAGCAAAGCACGACACGAGCAAGTCGACCCTCGACCAGACGGGCGATGTCCAGCCGTGCACGCGCAGCTTTGGCGGGATCGGCAGAGAGGTAACGCGCGACAGCGCCGGGGTATTGAGGGTGCTTCTTGACCAGCGCGCGGTAGCCGTCCTTCTTGGCCTGTGCAGCCCCCGAGCTGAATGACGTCTCGCCTGAATGGAAGACAAAGACATCCAGCGCGTGCAAGTTGCGCATGTTCTGCGCCTCGGCCCGAACGCAGAAATCATTCTCCTCGCCATAGCCGCGGCCAAAGGTCTTGACGTCCAAATCGCCGATCTTCGTGAATGTTGCGCGCGTCACATACATGCAGAAGCCGACACCCGTCGGCACCTCGACTGCGGTGCCCCGGTTTGCCGCAGCCGCATACTCGTCGATCTTGGCAAAGGGAACATCCAGTTCGCCCGGATTGTCCTTGCAGAATTTCGGATAGCTACAGATCGTGCCGTTGTTGGTGAACGGCGTCACAGTCGCCACCTCGCCACCCGTGACGTGATCTTTAAGCCGGTCGAGCCAGTCGTTGAAGACCAGGGTATCGCTGTTCAACAACAGCACGTCACGATCGGGATGCAGGGCGATGCCGCGGTTCACTGTCGCGACAAAACCCAAATTCTTCTGGTTTCGCAGCAGCGTGATGAGGCCCATCCCGGCAAGCCGATCGAGCGCGCGCGACAGCTCGGGCTCCGGCGAGGCATCATCGACAACGATCAGCTCGAGATCGGTCCTGTTCGTGCTCATCAGCACCGACATGATGCAAGCCAGCGTGTCGTCGTAGCCGCGATAGACAGGAACAATCACGTCAACCGTGGCAGACGACGCGACGGGAGCAGCGATATGAGCGGCCAACGCCTCGAAATCACCCCAGTCTGGAGCTGCCGGGCGAAATGACGGCTTGAAATGGTCGTCGCGACCGGCGCCCTGAAGATGCTGGCTTAGCAGCATCTTCGTCCTGTCCGCATTCGGATTGGCATTGAGATAGGATGCGGGATCGAAGTTTTCGTTCGGCCACCTGCCCTCCTTCTCGCCACGCTCGATGTAATGCAGCAGCGGGTTTCCGCCCCAGTTGCGAATGTCCGCATTGTTTTCAAGGTAGTAGGAAGTATCAAAGCCTTTGCATGGATCGCGCCCTTCATAGGCGCCGAAAAGCACATAGTGGACCACCGGCTCATGCCGGGAGGCGCCGACATCCGGGTAGCTGTCCTTGTACCACTTGCGGTCAAACAGTCCCGAATTGACCAGAGTTCGACAGATCTGCGCGAGTTCCGAATGTCCGAACTTACGCGCCAGGGTTCCCAGTGCACTGCGCCGACGTGCGGCCAGCTGTCCGTCCGAAATATATTCAGACAGGCGGTCATGGCGAATGCGATACAGGCTGGCTGCCTCATTGAGCCGCGCGATTTCGCTTCGGTGTTTAGCAGCTTCGGCTTGATGCCGGGATATGGCGGCCCTGGCCTCGGCCAGCGCGCGCTTTGCAGCTGCCAGCTGTTCATCGAGGGGTCGATCCCGGTCGTGATCCGCATCATCCGCATAGCGAGGCACTGCGGCAGTGTCCGCTTCGGAGCGTGTACGCTTTGCGGCCGCCAGCTCTTCAGTGAGGGCGACCGACTTGCGGTCACGGTTCGCAGCATCGGCATGAGACGACTCTGCCGCCGCTCTTGCCTCGGCAAGCATACGCTTTACGCCTGCCAGCTCTTCATTGAGCGCGACCCAATTCCTGTCGTGGTCCGTATCGTCGCCGTAGCGCGGAGCAGCAACGAAGTGCGGCACCAGTTCATCAATGCCATCCACCCGCTTGCACACGCTGGCGCGTTCCTGTGACGGGGCCTGGCGATCCGCCGGCAGGAACAGCAACGCTGTCTCATGCGCGACGCCGAACATGTTCTCCGGATCACCATTGCTGTTTTGGGCGTTGTAGGCGGACGTCGACACGAAGTACGCGGCATAGTCATGTGCGGACATCACATCAAACAGGCCCGAGGCATGCCCAATCGAGTTCACTTCGCAGAAGATTGCCGGTTTGTCGCGACTGATCGTCTTGAAGGCTCCTTTCAGCGCCAGCGACTCATAACCTTCGATATCCATCTTGATGAAGTCAACCTGGTCGAACTGATAGTCGTCAATCGCCCTGACTTCCACGGCGATGTCATTTGAGCCGGCAACAGTTCTAACCGATTGTGCCCCTGCATTCACGTTTCGATCGTCAGGCAACCTGCCGATAAATGCGTGCCCGGCTTTCTCGCCGATAGCCACCGCGTGAACACTGATCTGCCCATCGAATTGTCCAGCGTTGCGCGACAACAGGCTCGCCAATTGCGGCTGCGCTTCAAAAGAATGGACCCTCACGCCCTTGGAGAGGCTGGCAAAGGCACGCGCGTGAAGCCCGACATGGCCGCCAACATCCAGGACAAGACTGCATGGCGAGATGAACTGGGCAAGGAAGTCGATCTCGATCTGCGCCCACTCGCCGTACTTGGACAACGAATCCGCAATCGGACGATCGTGTACCTTGATAAACACAGGCCCATATCGAGTGGAGAACTCTGTTGTCCCCGTGGTCGCTTTCATTCCGCAGCTACTCTCTTGAAATCCCTGGCATGCGCACCTCCGACCAATCACGTGCTTGGCGGCGAGTCGAGAACCTATCCACTAACATCGACCAACGGGCTTATATCCAGCGCATCCGCTTCGGCCAAGTAGACATTGCAGACAGGCTGCATTCCCAACATGGCATCGGCGCCGTATCGGGCCACATGACACGTATCGCCACCGACGCAACGGCTGTAAGCACGCTCGGTACGGAGAAGTCGCGCGCGTCGCAAGCAGGTTTCCCCAGTGCCCACAAAGAGCGTTGGAGGCATTTCCGCCACCTTCCCACCAGCCACTTCGTTATTGCAATTTCATCTTTCAGAATTTACGATTCTCTAAATTAGACTTCACTTGGGGGGGCGGACTTGCGTGAACAACTTCCGAAACGAGGGCGGCGGCCGGCGGGGACCGAGGCCGTGCATATGAGGTTTCCATCGACCGTGCTGGACGCCGTGGACGAATATCGCCGCAACAAGCAGAGCGACGCCAGCCGGCAGGAAGCCATCCGGGAGTTGCTGCACGACCATCTGGTCCATGCGGGCTATCTGCCGGCAGAGTAGGTGGCGATTGCGGGCATGCCCGGTCGGCGACCAGCGCTGCCTGCATTTCCGCACCGTCACGGCATGTCCTCTTTGCGACAGAAACTTTCCTCTTGACGCCCGAACGCTAAACGCATATCGCCGTCCGTGGGCCACCCCTCCCCAACGAGGGGCCAACTATCTGGAAGGATAGAACCACGATGACGATCGTCGCCAAACCCGGACTCCGTCCGGCAAACCCCAATTTCTCCTCAGGTCCCTGCGCAAAACGTCCCGGCTGGTCGCTCCAGGCCCTCGCTGACGCGCCGCTCGGCCGCTCGCACCGTGCCAAGATCGGCAAGACCAAGCTCGAGCAGGCCATCGCGCTGACCCGCGAAGTTCTCCAGGTCCCATCGGACTACCGCATCGGCATCGTTCCGGCTTCCGACACCGGCGCCGTCGAGATGGCGATGTGGTCGCTGCTCGGCGAACGTGGCATCGACATGGTCGCCTGGGAGAGCTTCGGCGCCGGCTGGGTCACCGACGTTGTCAAGCAGCTCAAGATCGAAGACGTGCGCAAGTTCGAGGCGCCCTATGGCGAGCTGCCCGATCTCGGCAAGGTCGATTTCGACCGCGACGTCGTCTTCACCTGGAACGGCACGACCTCGGGCGTGCGCGTCGCCAATGGCGACTTCGTCCCCGCCGACCGCAAGGGCCTGACCATCTGCGACGCCACATCGGCGGCGTTCGCCCAGAAGCTCGATTTCCGGAAGCTCGACGTCGTCACCTTCTCCTGGCAGAAGGTGCTCGGTGGCGAAGGCGCGCACGGCATGCTGATCCTCAGCCCGCGCGCCGTCGAGCGGCTCGAGAGCTACAAGCCGGCCTGGCCGCTGCCCAAGATCTTCCGCCTGACCTCGGGCGGCAAGCTGATCGAAGGCATCTTCAAGGGCGAGACCATCAACACCCCGTCGATGCTCTGCGTCGAGGATTATCTCGACGCGCTGAATTGGGCCAAGGGCCTGGGCGGCCTCGATGCGCTGGTTGCCCGCGCCGACGCGAACTTCGCGGCCATCGACGCGTTCGTCGAAAAGTCCGGCTGGCTCGCCAACCTGGCCGTCGTTGCGGAGACGCGCTCCAACACCTCGGTCTGCCTGTCGATCGTCGACCCTGAGGTCGCCGCTCTCGACAAGGACGGTCAGGCGGCCTTCGCCAAGGGCATGGTCTCGGCGCTGGAAAAGGAAGGCGTCGCCTTCGACATCGGCGCCTATCGCGACGCGCCTCCCGGCCTGCGCATTTGGGCCGGCGCCACCGTCGAGACGTCCGATCTGGTGGCGCTGATGCCCTGGCTCGACTGGGCCTTCGCCAACCAGAAGGCAGCGCTCAAGGCTGCGGCCTGACGCCCTTGCCCTCCCCCGCGCGGGGGAGGTCGATCCGCACGGCGGATTGGGATTGGGGGCGCATGAGACTTTGCTCCCATCCCCGCGTTCAACCCATTCCCCCACCCGGTCGCTTCGCGACCGACCTCCCCACAAGGGGGAGGCAGACCAATCGCAAAGGGATTAAGACCCATGCCTCGCGTTCTCGTTTCCGACAAACTCTCCACCACCGCCGTCCAGATTTTCAAGGATCGTGGCGTCGAGGTCGACTACCTGCCCGACCTCGGCAAGGACAAGGAAAAGCTGCTCGAAGTCATCGGCCAATATGACGGCCTGGCCATCCGCTCGGCGACCAAGGTCACCGAAAAGCTGATCGCTGCAGCGACCAATCTCAAGGTCATCGGCCGCGCCGGCATAGGCGTCGACAATGTCGATATTCCTGCCGCCTCGCGGCGCGGTATCATCGTCATGAACACGCCCTTCGGCAATTCGATCACCACCGCCGAACACGCCATCGCGCTGATGTTCGCGGTCGCCCGCCAGTTGCCCGAGGCCAATGCCTCGACCCATGCCGGCAAGTGGGAGAAGAACCGCTTCATGGGCGTCGAGATCACCGGCAAGACGCTCGGCCTGATCGGCTGCGGCAACATCGGCTCGATCGTCGCCACGCGCGCCGTCGGCCTCAAGATGCATGTCGTTGCCTTCGATCCGTTCCTGTCCGAGCATCGCGCCGAAGAACTCGGCGTCGAAAAGGTCGAGCTCGACGAGCTGTTCGCCCGCGCCGACTTCATCACGCTGCATACGCCACTGACCGACAAGACGCGCAACATCATCAACGCCGAGTCCATCGCCAAGATGAAGACGGGCGTGCGCATCATCAACTGCGCCCGCGGCGGCCTGATCGTCGAGAAGGACCTGATCGCCGGCCTGAAAAGCGGCAAGGTGGCAGGCGCCGGCATCGACGTGTTCGAGGTGGAACCGGCTGAGCAAAACGAACTGTTCGGCATGGACAACGTCGTCTGCACCCCGCATCTCGGCGCCTCGACATCGGAAGCGCAGGAGAACGTCGCCTTGCAGGTGGCCGAGCAGATGGCCGACTATCTGGTCAAGGGTGCTGTTTCCAACGCCATCAACATGCCGTCCATCACCGCTGAGGAAGCGCCGCGGCTCAAGCCCTTCGTCAAGCTCGCCGAAGTGCTCGGCGCCTTTGTCGGCCAGGTGACGGAAGACCCGATCACCGAGGTCGAGATCCTGTTCGACGGCCAGACCGCACAGATGAACACCAAGGCGCTGATCAGTGCTGCGCTCGCCGGCCTGATCCGGCCGCAGGTCTCCGACGTCAACATGGTGTCGGCGCCGATCATGGTGAAGGAGCGCGGCATCATCGTCGCCGAGGTCAAGCGCGACAAGTCGGGCGTGTTCGACGGATATATCAAGCTGAGCGTGAAGACCGAGCATATGACGCGCTCGATCGCCGGCACGTGCTTCTCCGACGGCAAGCCGCGTTTCATCCAGATCAAGGGCATCAATCTCGATGCCGAGGTCGGCCAACACATGCTCTACACCACCAACGCCGACGCGCCTGGCATCATCGGCCTGCTCGGCACCGTGTGCGGCGAGAGCGGCGTCAACATCGCCAACTTCCAGCTCGGCCGCGACCGGCCGGGTGGCAATGCGATCGCCTTGCTCTATCTCGACGCACCGTTCCCCGAAGACGTGCTCGCCAAGGTGCGCGACCACAAGTCGATCGACTCGGCCAAGCGCCTGCAGTTCGACATCAACGGGATCTGACAAAGCCTCCCAAGGCACCAAAGGGCGCGGGCCGATCCCCGCGCCTTTTCTTTTCAGGCATCGGAGCTGTGTTCTTCGGCAGCCAAAAGCTCCTCGGCGCTCGCCATTTTCCGCCCGGAGTGCTCGGCAAGCCAGATGCCGCCAAGCACCAGCACGATGGCGACTGCGTGGTAGAGCTGGAAGTCCTCGCCGATGATCATCACCGACAACAACGTGCCGAAGATCGGCACCATGTTGATGAACAGGCCCGCACGATTGGCGCCGATGAGTTCGACACCCCTGATGTAGAAGATCTGCGCCAGGATCGAGGGAAACAGCACCATGTAGGCGGTGATCGCCCAGCCCGTCGCATCGGGCGCGATGGCCCTGCCAGTGCCGATTTCCCAGGCGACGAACGGAAGCGAGGTGACGAAGGCGGCCGATGTCATGACGATCATCAGGCTCAGCCAGTGGATGTCCGGCTTGAAGCGCAGCGCAACTGTGTAGGCACTGTAGACGAGAACGGCGATCAGCATCAGCGCATCGCCGAAATTCATGTCGAGCGCGAGCAAGCTCCTGAGATCGCCATGGCTGGCGGTCAGCGCGATGCCTGTCAGCGACAACAGGAAGCCCAGAATCTGGCCCCAGCTGACCCGCATGCGAAACAGGATGAAGTTGGCGGCAAAGATGACCATGGGCATGCCCGCCTGCTCGATGCTGGCATTGATGGCCGAGGTGAAATTGAGCGCGGAGTAGAGGGCGGCATTGAAGGCGGTGAAGCCTAACCCGCCCAAGGCGACAAGCAGCCAGAGCTGCCTGCGCGCCACCGCCCAGTCCACCCGGAGCCTGGACCAGCCGACGGCGCCGAGAAATGCGGCGGCGAACGCCCAGCGCAACGAGGTCAAAAGCATCGGCGAGGCGTGGCCCACGGCAAGCTTGCCCGCCACCGCATTGCCACCCCAGAACAGGGTGGTCGCCAACAGCAGGACATAGGCGTTTCGATGCATGCGGCCGGACTTTCGCTGGCGAGGGGCACCATGCCGGCCTAGGTGCTGGCTGTCGGCATGTAAATGCGCCCAAAGGCTGAATTTGTTGTGCCTGAGGCGGCAAAGAAAGGTCGCACATCCAATTGCTTGGCGTTATAGAGGCCTGTCATTTTGCACTGTTCGCGGCCTCAGCCGCGATGTCGGAAGGAAAATATTATGGCCAATGTGGTGGTCGTCGGTTCCCAGTGGGGCGACGAAGGCAAGGGCAAGATCGTCGACTGGCTGTCGGAGCGCGCCGATGTGGTGGTGCGTTTCCAGGGCGGGCATAATGCCGGCCATACGCTGGTGGTCGACGGTGTGGTCTACAAGCTGTCGCTGCTGCCATCCGGCGTCGTGCGCGAGGGCAAGCTGTCGATCATCGGCAATGGCGTCGTCTTCGACCCGCATGCCTTTGTCGCCGAGATCGAGAAAATCCGCGCCCAGGGCGTCGAGATCGGCCCCGATCGCCTGAAAATAGCCGAAAACACCGCGCTTATCCTGTCGCTGCATCGTGAGCTGGATGGCTTCCGCGAGGACGCCGCCTCCAATTCCGGAACGAAGATTGGCACGACCCGTCGCGGCATCGGCCCCGCCTACGAAGACAAGGTGGGCCGCCGTGCCGTCAGGGTGATGGACTTGGCGGATTTGGAAACGCTCCCCCAGAAGGTCGACCGTTTGCTGACGCACCACAATGCCATGCGCCGCGGGCTTGGCCATCCCGAGGTGACGCACGACGTCATCATGGCCGAGCTGACCTCGATCGCCGACAAGATCCTGCCCTACATGGACCGCGTCTGGAAGGTGCTCGACGACAAGCGTCGCGCCGGCGAACGCATCCTGTTCGAAGGCGCCCAGGGCACCCTGCTCGACATCGACCACGGCACCTATCCGTTCGTGACCTCGTCGAACACAGTCGCCGGCCAGGCGGCAGCGGGTTCCGGCATGGGCCCGGGCTCGATCCACTACGTGCTCGGCATCACCAAGGCCTACACCACCCGCGTCGGCGAGGGCCCCTTCCCGACCGAGCAACAGAACGAAGTCGGCGAATTCCTCGGCACCCGCGGCCACGAATTCGGCGTCGTCACCGGCCGCAAGCGCCGCTGCGGCTGGTTCGATGCCGTGCTGGTGCGCCAGGCGGTTGCCGTCAACGGCATCAAGGGCATCGCCTTGACCAAGCTCGACGTGCTCGACGGTCTCGACGAGATCAAGGTCTGCACCGGCTATATGCTCGACGGCGAACTGATCGACTACCTGCCGGCGAGCCAGGGCGCCCAGGCGCGTGTCGAGCCGGTCTACGAGACGCTGGAAGGCTGGAAGGGCACCACCGCGGGCGCCCGCAGCTGGAACGACCTGCCGGCCCAGGCGGTAAAGTATGTGCGCTACATCGAGGAGCTGATCGGCGCCCCGGTGGCCATGCTTTCCACCAGCCCGGAGCGGGATGACACGATACTTGTGACCGATCCGTTTGAAGACTAGTTTTGGCAACTTTCCGGCGGCTGATTTGCCGCCGGAATCGCCGCGGCCCAGAAGAAGAGATAGGTCGACGAGAGAATGGCAGACTTCGTAGCGGTTCTGAAAAAGACGCTGGATGGCATGGGCGACACCACGCCGGCGATGCGCGCGCGGGTGTATGACAAGGCCCGCAGCACCATCGCGGCCAAGCTCGCCGCGCTCAACCCGCAGCCGCCCGCAGCCGTTGCCGAACGCCAGACCAAGTCGCTCGAGGACGCGATCGCGATCGTCGAGGCGGAATTCCATCCGCCCGTTGTGGAAGACGATCCGCTGGCCGAGCTGGAAAACGTCTTTACCTCGATCGCCCGCAACAAGGATCAGCCGGCCTATACCAGGGCAGCACCTGCACCGGAGCCACGCAGCCCGGTGACCCCGGTCGCGCCACCGCCTGCCGCAGACCCCATTCCGGCCTACACGCCGCAGCAGCGCGAGCCCCTGCCCGACTTCTCGGCAAGCGACGATGACGAAGCGCAGGACGGCGAAGGCGACAACAACTTCGGCGACGCCGCAGCCAACAATGGCGATCCATTCGCCAACACGCGGCAGAAGCCGCGCAAGCGCATCAGCGGCGGCCTGATCGCAGCGGCACTTGCCGTGGTGGTGGTCGGCGCCGGCGGCTATGCGCTGTGGTCCAACCGCGATGCCTTTGTCGGCAGTGGCAGCGACACGGCGGCGGAAACGCCCCCGCCAACGAATGAAGCAGCCACTCCTCCGCCCGCCAATGGCGGCCAGGCAGCACAAGCGCCGGCAAGCGACGAGCCCGGCAAGTTCACCCAGCGCATGACCGCGGATGGCAAGGAGGTCGATCCTGGTCCGGCCAGCGGCAGCAACACCGTCGGCGAAGGCACCTCGGTTGCAGCACTGACCCAGCCGGCTCCGGCAACGCCACCGGCGACGCCCGAGACCGCGCCGGCAACCCCTGCCACGCCCGCAACACCCGCCGAGGGAACACCGGCGACGACAACGCCTGCGGCAGGCGAAAACGCACCCGTGGCCGTCGGCCAGAAGGCGATCTTCTACGAAGAGCGCACCAACGTCGCCCAAGGCTCGGCTGAGCCGGGTTCCGTCGTCTGGACGGTGGTACAGGAATCGCCCGGCGGCGACCTGCCGCCCGAGCCTGCCATCCGCGCCGAAGCGACAATCCCCGGCAAGGACATCCAGTTGCGCATGACCATCCGCCGTAACGCCGACAAGACGCTGCCGGCGAGCCATATCCTGGAAATGATCTTCCTGACGCCTCAGGGCTTTGACGGCGGCGGCATCGAGAACATCCTGCGCGTGGCGATGAAGAGCTCGGAACAGGACGCCGGCAATTCGCTGCTCGGCATTCCGGCCAAGATCGCCGACGGCTTCTTCCTCGTAGCGCTCAACGACACCAAGGCCGAGGTCGACGCCAATCTGAACCTCCTGCGTCGCCAGAGCTGGATCGACGTGCCGGTCGTCTACAAGTCGGGCCGCCGCGCGCTGTTCACGCTCGAAAAGGGCATCCCGGGCGACAAGGTGTTCGAAGACGCGATGAAGGCCTGGCAGGCCAAGGAAGCCGGCTGATCTGGAGCTTTCGCTGGCGCGGATGATCATCCTCCGCGTCAGTAGCCTTGGAACGGCGCGCCTGCAGGGCAACTATGACCGCCGCTTGCACGACGACCGAGACGTACCTTTCGGTCCTCGCGCGTCGTCTCACGCCAGAGATTCCAGCCGGCGGCTTAAAGTAGAAACCCCTGAAGTAAGATGTTAGGCTGAAGAACGCGTTCGGCCGCGTCCAGGCTGACGGATATGACCCAGCCGACGGAAAGCCGAACGCCTTCGGTATATCATGTGCGCTGCGACGACAGATCTTCCGCATCTCGGCGCTTCCGTCGCACTCACCGACGGCGGCCTCGAGACAACGTTGGTCTTCCTGGACGGGATGGACCTGCCGTGTTTCGCGGCGTTTCCCCTGTTGCTCGATGCGGCCGGCCGCGACAGGCTCGACGGCTATTTCAGGCGCTTTCTCGATATCGCCGAGCAACACGGGGTGAGCTTCGTGCTGGACACGCCGACATGGCGGGCCAATCCCGACTGGGGCGAGAAGCTGGGCTACTCCCGCACGGCACTTTCGGACATTAATCGTCGCGCCGTCGCACAGGCGAAAGCGCTGCGGGCGCCTTACGTTGCCCGCGGCATGACGGTGCCGGTCAACGGTGTGGTCGGCCCACGTGGCGACGGCTACCGTCCCGAGATGAAGATGACGCCGGTCGAGGCCTCGGACTATCATCGCGACCAGGTCGTCGCATTCCGCGACGCCGGAGCCGACATGATCAGCGCCGTGACCATGAACTACCCCGAGGAAGCGGTCGGCATCGCCTGTGCCGCCATGGAAGCGGGCCTGCCATCGGTGATTTCCTTTACGGTAGAGACTGACGGGCGATTGCCATCGGGCGAAAGCCTGGCGGAAGCGATCGAGATCGTCGATGACGAGACCGACGGCGCGCCCGCCTACTTCATGATCAACTGCGCCCATCCCAGCCATTTCCAGAGCGTGCTGGCGGAAGCCGGCAGCTGGGTCCAGCGCATTGGCGGCGTGCGGGCAAACGCATCGACAAAAAGCCACGCCGAACTCGATGCCGCAACAGAGCTCGACCCCGGCGATCCTGACGATCTCGCCCGCCGTTATCGCGCAATGCGGGACGGCTTCGGCCACATCAAGGTTCTTGGCGGCTGCTGCGGCACCGACCATCGCCATATCGCGGCGATCTGCGAAGCCTGTCTCTAGGCTGTGGCTAGCCTTCCAGTTCCTCGCGCAACATCTCGAGTTCCAGCCACTCCTCCTCAAGCGCGGTGAGCGTCGTGCGTTCCTTGTCGAGTGCGGCGATGGTCTTCTGGAAACCGTGCGGATCGCGCTCGTAGAAGGCTGGATCGGCGATCTGGTTTTCCAGCCGCGAGATCGAGGCGGTCACTGCCTCCATCTTCTTGGGCAGGCTATCGAGCGCGAACTTCTGCTTGAACGACAGCTTCTTGGACGCGGCCTTGGGCACTTCGGCTTCGCCGCGGCCGGCTGAGGCCTGGCCATTGGCTGCCTTGCGCGACTTGCGGTCGTCGAGCTTGGTGCCTCCGCGCTGGGCCAGCATGTCGGCGTAGCCGCCGGCATACTCGATCCAGCGGCCCTCGCCGTCGGGCGCAATGATGCTGGTGACGGTGCGGTCAAGGAAATCGCGGTCGTGACTGACCAGGATGACGGTGCCGGCGAAACCGGCGACCAGTTCCTGAAGCAGTTCCAGCGTCTCCATATCGAGATCGTTGGTCGGTTCGTCGAGCACCAGAAGGTTTGCCGGACGCGCCAGCACGCGCGCCAGGATCAGCCGGGCACGTTCGCCGCCGGAGAGTTCGCGCACCGGCGTCCGCGCCTGCTCGGGCTTGAACAGGAAGTCCTTCATGTAGGAGACGACGTGGCGCTGCTCGCCATTGATGACGAGGTTTTCGCCACGGCCATCGGTCAGGTAGCTCGACAGCGTCTCGTTCGGATCGACCGCCTCGCGCTTCTGGTCGAGGGTGGCGATCTCCAGATTGACGCCAAGCCGCACGCTGCCGGCATCGGGCTCCATCTCGCCAGTCAGCATCTTGAGCAAGGTCGTCTTGCCGGCGCCATTGGGACCGACGAGACCGACGCGATCACCGCGCTGGATGCGGGTCGAGAAACCCTTGACGACTGAAAGCTCGCCAAAGCTCTTGTCGATGTTCTTGGCCTCGATGATAAGCTTGCCGGATTCTGCCGCCTCGCTCGCAACCATGGTTGCCACGCCCTCGGCGCCGCGATGGCTGCGGAACGTCTGGCGCATCGTCTGCAGTTCGCCGAGACGGCGCATGTTGCGCTTGCGCCGCGCCGTCACGCCATAGCGCAGCCAATGCTCCTCGCGCACGATCTGACGGCCTAACTTGTGCTGCTCGCGCTCCTCTTCCTCCAGGATCTGGTCCCGCCATTCCTCGAAATGGGCAAAGCCGCGGTCGAGCCTGCGCGTCTGGCCGCGATCGAGCCAGACGGTGTTGCGGCTGACGCGCTCGAGGAAACGGCGGTCGTGCGAGATCAGGATCAGTGCCGAGGAGGTGCGGATCAGTTCCTCTTCCAGCCATTCGATGACCGAGAGGTCGAGATGGTTGGTCGGCTCGTCGAGCAGCAGGATGTCGGGCTCGGGCGCCATGACGCGGGCAAGTGCTGCGCGGCGCGCCTCGCCGCCCGACAGGTCGGCCGGAGACTCCTCGCCGGTCAGGCCGAGATGGTCGAGCAGATAGGTGGCGCGATGCGGATCGTCAGCAGGTCCGAGCCCGGCTTCGACATAGGCGCGGACAGAGGCGAAGCCTTCCATGTCGGGCATCTGCGGCAAGTAGCGGATGGTTGCCGTCGGCTGGCGGAACACCACGCCGTCCTGCGGCTCGATCATGCCCGCCGCGATCTTGAGCAACGTCGACTTGCCCGAGCCGTTGCGGCCGACAAGCGCGATCTTGTCGCCGGCAGCGGCCGTCAGTGCGGCGCCATCGAGCAGCGGCGTGCCGCCAAAGGTCAGACGGATGCCGTCGAGATTGAGAAGCGGAGGCGCCATGTTTCAGAAATCCGAGGCAGGAAAGGGATGAGCGAGGAGCAGGGCACGGCCGCTGCCGAGCGAAATCCGCAACGGACCCCGCACTTCATTGGAAAGGGTCAGCGACGAACCGAACGGCACGTCGACATTGTCGAGCGGCCACTTGGCGCCCTGTTCGGACAGCCCGGTCAGCTCGGAGAAGGCGAGCACCGAAAACAGCATGCCGTCTTCATAGTCGAAGCCAGCGCTGCCGGGCAGGAGCGGCAAAGCCTCCTGGCGCCCGCTGCTCAGCAGCACCTCGATGCCGGCTTCGGCAAGCCTGAGCGCCAGGGCGAAATGAAGGAAGGCGTGGTCGGCGCGGGCGCCGCCGAAGGCGCCGACAAGCACCAGCGAGGTCGCGCCGAGCCGAAGCGCGGCATCGATGGCCAGTTCACCGTCGGTCCTGTCCTTTTCGGCCGGAAAGGTCGCCCGCGGCAGGTCGGCAAAACGCGGGTCGAGATCTACCGGCACGGAATCGAAGTCGCCGAGCCACAGTTCCGGCATCAGCCCGAGCGTGGCGGCATGGCGGATACCGGCATCTGCCGCAATCACCCTGCTGCCCGCCACCTGGCGGTCGAGGCGCGGGGTGCGGAAAAGCTCGCCGCCGAGAAGTATGGTGAACCGGGTCATGGCATGCGCATTACCAGCCCGGCAGCCGAAACGGAAGGCCGCGGCGTGGTCGGTGGCCGGCAAACTACCGCTTGCGTGGCCTGATGCGCGAGCCTATTTGTTGAACCGCTCTAACGGGGTGCCGGTCGCGCAATTGCGTGCCGGCTGAGAGGCATAGGGAACCGTCCCGGCCAACCCGCTGAACCTGATCCGGTTTGTACCGGCGGAGGGATTAGATGCTTCGGACGCCCGGCGCTTCAAATTCCCTTTCAACACCAATGAAGGAGGCGCCGATGCGCTCGTTGATCCTGTCCATGACTTCCGCCCTGGCGCTGGCCACGGTTGCTTTCCCTGCCGCTGCCGAAGGCAAGCTTACCGTCTACACCTATGAAAGCTTCACCTCCGAGTGGGGCCCCGGCCCGCAGGTCAAGAAGGCCTTCGAAGCCGACTGCGCCTGCACTGTCGACTTCGTCTCGGTCGCCGATGGCGTAGCACTGCTCAACCGCGTCAAGCTCGAAGGTGCATCGACCAAGGCCGACATCGTGCTTGGCCTCGACACCAACCTGACAGCCGAAGCCAAGGCCACCGGCCTGTTTGCGCCGAATGGTGCCGCCGGCGCCGACGTCAAGGTTCCGGGTGACTGGAAGGACGACACCTTCGTTCCTTACGACTACGGCTACTTCGCCGTCGTCTATGACACCGAGACGCTGAAGAACCCGCCGAAAAGCCTGAAGGAACTTGTCGAGGGCAATCCGGAAGAAAAGATCGCGATCCAGGATCCGCGCACCTCGACGCCGGGCCTCGGCCTGCTGCTCTGGGTCAAGTCGGTCTATGGCGACAAGGCGCCGGAAGCCTGGGCCAAGCTTAAGGGCCGCGTGCTGACCGTCACCCCGGGCTGGAGCGAGGCCTATGGCCTGTTCACCAAGGGCGAGGCGCCGATGGTGCTGTCCTACACCACCTCGCCAGCCTACCACATGGTCGCCGAAAACACCGAGCGTTACCAGGCGGCGTCATTCGAGGAAGGCCACTACCTGCAGATCGAAGTCGCCGGCATCACCACGACCGGCGCCAAGAACCCGCTGGCCGAAAAGTTCATGGCCTTCATGACCAGCCCAGGCTTCCAGGACGCCGTACCCGAAACCAACTGGATGCTGCCCGCCGGCAAGACCGACAAGCCGCTCAACCCTGCCTTCGACAAGCTGGTGAAGCCGACCAAGACGCTGATCTTCAGCGCCGACGAGGTGGCTGCCAACCGCAAGGCCTGGGTCGACGAGTGGCTCGGCGTGATGAGCAAGTAAGGCTCTGTCGACCTGCCATGGTTGCGCTTGAACATCCCCTTCTGGCCTGCCGGCCATCTCCCCCGCAAGGGGGGAGATTGGTAGTGGAATGGCTCTCGCCAACCCCAGAGGTTGCCGGTGGTGCGTGGGCATCCAAGCCGCTGATCTCCCCCCTTGCGGGGGAGATGGCCGGCAGGCCAGAGGAGGGTGGGACAGAGCGCGACCCATCGCGGCTGCCGCACCTGCGCCTAGCCAATCGCGGCCCTGCATGTCGGTGAGCCGTACAGACCCCCGCATCGCCGCCGGCATCATCGCGCTGGCGGCCATCGGCATCCTGATCGGCGGCGCATTTGCCGGTCTTGGCATCGAGGCCGCACGCAATCCACAAGGTGCTGCCGACGCCTTCGATTCCTATCTCTTCCGCATTGCCCGTTTCACCCTGTGGCAGGCGCTGCTGTCGACCTTGCTGTCGGTTGTGCCGGCGATCTTCGTTGCCCGAGCGCTCGCACGGCATCCCGCCTTTCCCGGCCGCGCGCTGATCCTGCGCCTGTTTGCCGTTCCCCTCGCCTTGCCGGCGATCGTCGCAGCCCTTGGCATCCTGTCGCTCTACGGCCGCGCCGGCTATTTCGCTGAACCGTTGGCGGCGCTGACCGGCGGCACCTGGCCCGGCATCTATGGGCTGTCCGGCATTCTCGTTGCCCATGTCTTCTTCAACCTGCCACTGGCGACGCGGCTGATTCTGGAGGCGCTGCAGACGGTGCCGGCGGACCAGTGGCGGCTGGCGAGCCAGCTCGGCATGGGCGCACGGTCGAGCTTCCGCATGATCGAATGGCCGGCAATCCGAGCAGCCTTGCCCGGCATTGCGGGCCTCGTTTTCATGCTGTGCATCACCTCCTTCACCATCGTGCTGACGCTCGGCGGCGGCCCGGCCGCAACAACGCTTGAGGTTGCGATCTATCAGGCGTTGCGCTTCGACTTCGACCCCGCGCGCGCAGTCGCCCTGACCCTGCTGCAGATCGCGCTCACGGCAGTTGTGGTTCTGGCGCTGATGCGGCTCGGTGCCAACACGACCGGCGACGCCAACCTGCCGGTGGTCCAGCGCAACTACATCAAGGCAAAGACCGGCGAGAAGGCGCTCAACACCGCCATCATCGTTGTGGCGCTCGTCTTCGTCGGTGGGCCGATGCTGGCGACAATCGTCTCCGGGCTTGAGGCCAATCTCGGCCGCCTCGCCGGCGAAGCGGCGGTGCAGCGTGCGACACGTACCAGCATCGTGCTTGCGACGCTGTCGGCAACACTCGCAACCATGCTTGCGCTGTCCCTCGTCATGGCGCGCCGGGCACTGGCCGGCAGCAGGACAGGCGGCGAAAAGACATTGCTCGAACGCTTCACCGACACCGGCGCCGGCTTCGTATTGGTGGTGCCGCCGATCGTCATCGGTGCCGGCTGGTTCGTGCTGGTGCGGCAGTCGGTCGAGGTGTTTTCGCTGGCGCCATTCATGGTCGTCACCGTCAACGCCGTTATGGCCATGCCATTTGCCGTCCGCGCCGTCCGCCCTGCCTATGACGCGGCCAGCGAACGTCACGAAAGGCTGTGCGCCCAGCTCGGCATCTCAGGCTGGAACAGGCTGCGGTTGATCGACTGGCCGGTGCTCAAGCGCCCGCTTGCAACGGCATTCTCCTTTGCCATGGCGCTGTCGCTCGGCGATCTCGGTGTCATCGCGCTGTTCGGCAGCGACGCGGTGCAGACCTTGCCCTACCTTTTGCTCGCCCGCATGGGCAGCTACCGCACCGATGACGCGGCGGGACTTGCATTGATGCTCGGCCTGTTGTGCCTGGCGTTGACAATGCTCGCCGACCGCCTCGGCAGGGAGACTGCGAAATGACCTCGACCAGTGCCGCGGTACGCCTCGACCATGTGGTGTTCAGCTATAGCGACACCATGGTGCGCTTCGACGTGACCTTTGCACCGGGCGAGATCACCGCGATCATGGGACCGAGCGGCGCCGGCAAGTCGACATTGCTCAACCTCGTCGCCGGCTTTGAGATACCGCGCGAAGGCCGCGTGTTGATCGGCGACGTCGACGTGACGATCGCACCGCCATCCGAGCGGCCGGTGTCGATGGTTTTCCAGGAAAACAACCTCTTTGCCCATCTCGACGTCGAGAAGAATGTCGGGCTCGGTCGCTCGCCTGCGCTGCGCCTGGCCACTGCCGACAGGCGGGACGTGGCAACCGCACTGACACGCGTCGGCCTCGCCGGCATGGAGAAGCGCCTGCCCCGCGAACTGTCGGGCGGCGAACGCCAGCGCGTGGCGCTGGCGCGCGTCCTTGTCCGCGACCGGCCGATTCTCCTGCTGGATGAACCCTTTGCCTCGCTTGGACCAGCATTGCGCGAGGATATGCTGGATCTCGTGGCGAGCCTTCATGCAGAACGCGGCATGACCGTGCTTTTCGTGACACACCAGCCCGAAGATGCCCGAAAACTGGCTAAAAACATGGTTTTCGTCGAGGCTGGCACTGTCGCGGCGGCTGGAAAGACTGCGGATTTCTTCACCAATGCTGGACCTGAAGCGTTCAGACACTATATCGGCGGTGAACGGTGATGACGCGATCACGCCGGGTTGCCCGGAAGCGGACATAATTTACAGCCAAATCGCCACATTGGCGGTATCGGCCTTATTGTGTCGGCGAGTCGTCTGTGGCTACGTCCATCTGGTCGGGCCCGCTTCTGCTTTGCCTGCCGCCTAAAGACTTCGAAAGGACGCGAGCTCTGCCCACCTGCCGCGACATGTTGATCGAGACGAGAACGCCCCGCTATGCGCGCCTGATGGTTGCCGTCGCGCTGTCGGCGCTTGTCTCGGGTTGCCAGATACTCAACCCCTCCGACGTCCGCGAGTCAGGCTTCCAGCCGTCCAACAATCCTGTCACCGTCGACAACGTCACCCGCAACGACAAGCTCGCCGAGATCGCCAAGGCGCAGCATCCGCGCATTCTGGCGACCTATGGCGGCGAGTATTCGGATCCCAAGCTTGAGCGCATGGTCGCCAAGGTTGTCGGCAGCTTGACCACCGTGTCGAGCAACCCGAACCAGACCTACCGCATCACCATCCTGAATTCGCCCAACGTCAATGCCTTTGCGCTGCCCGGCGGCTATCTCTACGTGACGCGCGGCCTGCTGGCGCTGGCCAATGATTCGGCCGAGCTTGCCGCCGTCATCTCGCACGAGATGGGCCACGTCACTGCCAACCACGGCATCCAGCGTCAGCAGAAGGAAGCCGAGGAAGTGTTGGCGACCAAGGTCGTCACCGACGTGCTCGGCGAAAGCCCGACCGCCAAGGCAGCGCTGATCCGCGGCAAGCTCCGGCTCGCCCAGTTCTCGCGCAATCAGGAGCTGGAAGCCGACGGCATCGGCATCAAGATGAGCGGCCAGGCCGGCTACGATCCGTTTGCCGCAGGACGCTTCCTGCAGTCGATGGCCGCCTACTCCGACCTGCGCGCGGTCAGCGGCGCCACCGACGCCAGCCTCGACTTCCTGGCGAGCCACCCCAACGCGCCGCAGCGCATCGACCTTGCCCAGCGCCACGCCCGCCAGTTCGGCGCGCCCGGCATCGGCCGCCGCGATCGCGATTCCTTCCTCGCCGGCATCGACGGCCTGCTGTTCGGCGATACGCCCGACGAAGGTTATGTGCGCGGCACCACCTTCATGCACCCCAAGCTCGGCATCTCGTTTGCCGTGCCGCAAGGCTTTGTCATCGACAACACGGCAGCCGCCGTCACAGCGACCGGACCTGACAATACGGCTATCCGCTTCGATGGCGTGGCGATCGACGCCAAGCTGCCACTGACCGACTACGTCAAGAGCGGCTGGGTCGCAGGCCTCGACCCGTCGAGCGTACGCGCCGATACGATCAACGGCAACGAGGCGGCCTTCGCCCGCGCCAGCGCCGAAGGCTGGCAGTTCGATATCGTCGTGATCCGCAATGGCGCGCAGGTCTATCGCCTGCTGACGGCCGCTCCGACGGCCAGCACCGCGCTGGACCAGATCGCGCGTTCGGTCAGCTCCAGCTTCCGGGTCATGACGGCAGCGGAGAAGGCTGGTCTGAAGCCGTTGCGCATCCGCGTCGTCACCGTCCAGCCCGGCCAGAACATGGGCTCGCTCGCCGCCAGCATGGTCGGCGTCGACCGCAAGCTCGACCTGTTCAGGGTTCTGAATGCGCTGGCGCCCGGCGCCTCGGTCTCCGCCGGCGACAAGGTCAAGATCGTCACCGACCGGTAGCGCATCGGCCCGGAAATCGGGACGTTCGGCAAGCACGATGCAGGTCCAAGAGATCAGCGCTCAGGCGACCTGGAACGCCGAGTTCTTCCGCTCCAGCGCTGATTTCAGCTTTTCCATGGCGCGGGTCTCGATCTGGCGAACCCGCTCCTTCGAGATGCCGAGCGAGGTGCCGAGCTCTTCCAGCGTAGCACCTTCCTCCGTCAGCCGACGTTCTTCGATGATCTGCAGTTCCCTCGCATTGAGCACGGTGAGCGCGTCATGCAGCCATCCCGAGCGGCGCTCGATGTCGATCGCCTCGCCGACCAGCTCGTCCGGCAAGGGATCGTCCGAGACCAGCAGATCCATCCGTTCGCCCGAATCGCCATCGTCGCTGAGCGGCGCATTGAGCGAGGTGTCGGGCACCGACAACCGCATGTCCATCAGCGCGACGTCGGCTTCCGACACGCCAAGGGCTACCGAAATCTCCTGATAGGCTGCGGTGCCGCCGAGCGGGTCGCCGCCCTGGGCGAGCCGGGCGCGCATGCGCCGCAGGTTGAAGAACAGCGACTTCTGCGCCGAACTCGTGCCGCCACGGACGATCGACCAGTTGCGCAGGATATAGTCCTGCATCGAGGCGCGAATCCACCAGGTCGCATAGGTCGAGAAGCGGACCTCACGCTCCGGGTCGAAGCGTGCCGCCGCTTCAAGCAGCCCGACATGGCCTTCCTGGATGAGGTCGCCCATCGGCAGCCCGTAGCGCCGGAACTTGACCGCCATGGCGATGACCAGGCGCATATGGGCGGTGGTGATGCGGTTGAGCGCATCCTGATCGTGCCGCTCTTTCCAGCGGATCGCCAGCTCGAGCTCTTCGCCGCGCTCCAGATAGGGCGCGCGCGACGCCGCCCTCAGCATCATCTGCTCGCCAGACAGGCCTGCCCGATCCATATACATCTTGCGCCCCTTGTCCTGAGAGCAGCCAGACGCGCACCGCAATTGCCGCGCTGCCCCGCAGCGCCATTAACGCGCCGTATCGTCGAATGTTCCGGGGCGGCTGGCGGCCTTCAGTTGCGTAGATTCGCATTCCAGTATTGCGTCGATTTTGAAATTTCATTCCTTATGTCGAGAGCTGGCTTCTGACAGATTGCCGCCAATCACAACTTTCCCGGCCAGCGAGCCGGGCACAAAATCGGGATCACACAAAATGAAGTGGTTTAAGTCGCTGGCCGTTGCCGCAACGATCCAGCTCGCAGCCGTCGCCGCCGGCCATGCCGGTGAAAATCTCAATGAGATCAAGGCAGCCGGCGTATTCAAGATCGGCACCGAGGGCACCTACGCGCCCTTTACCTATCACGACGCATCGGGAGCGCTCGTCGGCTTCGACGTCGAGATCGGCAAGGAAATCGCCAAGCGCCTCGGCGTCAAGGCAGAGTTTCTCGAAGGCAAGTGGGACGGCCTGATCGCCGGCATCGACGCCAAGCGCTATGACGCCGTCATCAACCAGGTCGGCATCACGGAGGCGCGCAAGGCCAAGTACGACTTCTCCGATCCCTACATCGCCTCGAAGGCAGTGCTGATCGTCAGCGGCAAGAATGAGGACATCAAGGGCTTCGCCGACCTCAAGGGCAAAAAGTCGGCCCAGTCGCTGACCAGCAATTTCGGCAAGATCGCCGAGGCCAATGGCGCCGAGCTCGTCGGCACCGATGGCTTCGACCAGTCGATCCAGCTGGTGCTGAACGGCCGCGCCGACGCCACCATCAACGACTCGCTATCGTTCCTCGACTTCAAGAAGCACAAGCCCGACGCCGACGTGAAGATCGTCGCCGAAGAGGCCAAGGCCGACTTCTCCGGCGTGATCGTGCGTAAGGGTGAGCCCGAGCTGGTCGAGGCGATCAACAAGGCGCTGGCGGAGATCAAGGCCGACGGCACCTACAAGAAGATTTCCGAGACCTATTTCGGCGCCGACGTCTCGCAGTAACAGCATTGCCCTTCAGGCGGCGCCCGGCGTGGCGGCCGCCTGTAAGGCGCTCATTTTCCACCTCTCATTTTTTCCCATGAACTTGCCCGGAAAATCTGCGATTTTCCGGGCTTGTTTGTTGTGGAGAGGGAGCATTCATCTTGCCACATTGGCTTCAATTGATGCTGGACTCGCTCGGCCCACTGTTGTGGGCCGCGCTCGTTTTCACAGCCCCGCTGACGCTTCTCTCTTTCGCCTTCGGCCTGACCGTGGGGCTGGGCGCAGCCCTTGCCCGCCTGTTCGGGCCTACCTGGCTTTCTGGCATCGTCCGCTTCTACGTCTGGATCATCCGCGGCACGCCACTTCTGGTGCAGCTGTTCCTGATCTTCTACGGCCTGCCCAGCATCGGCATCGTGCTCGACGCCTTTCCGGCGGCACTGATCGGCTTCACCCTCAATGTCGGCGCCTATTCCTCCGAGATCATTCGTGCCGCCATCAGCTCGGTGGCCAAGGGGCAGTGGGAAGCGGCTTACTCTATCGGCATGACATGGTCGCAGGCGATGCGTCGCACAGTCCTGCCGCAGGCGGCCCGCGTCGCCGTGCCACCGCTGTCCAACACCTTCATCTCGCTGGTCAAGGACACCTCGCTGGCTGCCGCCATCACCGTGCCGGAGATGTTCCAGGCAGCCCAGCGCATCGTCGCCACCACTTATGAACCGCTGATCCTCTATGTCGAGGCGGCCATACTCTATCTCGCAATGAGCTCGGTGCTGTCGTCGCTTCAGGTCAGGCTCGAGAAGCGGCTCAACCGTTACGGCGGCTTCCTGGAGGCACGGTCATGATCGGACTGTCCCACATCGTCAAACAATTCGGCGACAATGTCGTGCTCAAGGATGTTTCGGTCGAGATCCGCGAGGGCAGCGTCACCGCCCTCGTCGGGCCTTCCGGCGGCGGCAAGAGCACGCTGCTGCGCTGCATCAACCTGCTGGAAATTCCGACCTCCGGCACTGTGCGCATCGGCGACGACACGCTCGAATTCCGCCCCGGCCACCGCGTCGCCACCAAGGCAATCCAGCAGTTGCGCCGCCAGACAGGCATGGTGTTCCAGAACTTCCAGTTGTTTCCGCATCGCACGGCGATCGAGAACGTCATGGAAGGGCTGGTGACGGTGCTGAAATGGCCAGATTCGAAGGCACGCGAGCGGGCCATGACGCTGCTCGACAAGGTCGGCATGGCGCACAAGCTCGACGCCTGGCCCGCGACCTTATCCGGCGGTCAGCAGCAGCGCGTGGCCATCGCACGCGCGCTGGCGCCGTCGCCCAAGGTGCTGTTGTGCGATGAGCCGACCTCGGCACTCGACCCGGAACTCGCGCAGGAAGTGGTCGACGTGCTCGGCCAGCTGGCGCGCGAGGGCACGACGATGGTGATCGCCACGCACGATCTGCGCCTGGCGTCGAAGATTGCCCATGAGGTGCTGTTCCTGGAAGCGGGCTCGGTGGTTGAAAAGGGCCCTGCCAACGAGGTGTTCGGCAATCCCACGCACGAGCGCACCAAACGGTTCATCGCGACGATCACGCATCAGCACGACCACGGCAAGGGCGGCGAAGGCTAGATCTCGCTGCCGCCCCAGGCAGTGGTCAGAACGAGATTGCCACGGCCGGGCGGACATCGACCACGGCATCGCCGGCACCAAAACCGTCGAGCGTTTCGTTGTGGTGGGCGATGATGTCGACATGGGTGAGATGGGCCGAGTCGGCGGTCGTATGGCAGTCAGCGACGAGCGTGACGTCGTAACCGAGCGACACGGCCCGACGCACAGTCGTGTCGACGCAGAACTGGGTCATGCAGCCGCCGACGACAAGATGCGAGATACCAAGCTCCCCAAGGCGGGCGCCGAGCTCGGTCTCGTGAAACGAGTCCGAGCTCTTCTTGCGAACGAGAAGGTCACCGGCCCGCGGGGCCAGCTCCGGCCGGACTTCCCAACCTTCCGTGCCAACTGCCAGGCGGTGGCCCGCAGGGCCGTCATGCTGGATGACTATGACCGGCACGCCCGCAGAACGCGCTCTGTCCTGGAGATCACGCAGCCTGCCAATGGTATCGTCGAGCGCAGCCTCGAGCAGTGGCTGCCGCTCCGAGGTGCCTTTGCCCCTCTGGATCGCATTCTGCACGTCGATGACAAGAAGTGCGGTGCCCATATGCTGCCTCTCCTGTTGCGATGATTGGCGTCGGATACAGCAAAACCGGTCGGCTCAGTAGCGGCTTTCACGCCGAACTGCTCGGCCAGCAGGGCCACCTTCTGGCCTGTCCCGTCGGTCGCAGGGTCACGGCAACCGCGGTGACGGTCCAGAAGTGGCGGCATCTCATCCAGCCAGAGCCTCTAGGATATTTTCCAGAAGTGACTTTCAGCCGATTGGCCGCGCAACGCACCATTGTCTGCTGAGACGCGCTGCCTCTCGGCAGACAAACAAAAAAACCCGGCCAATGGCCGGGTTTTTCATAGCGGAACTTACAAGCCCTATCAGGCAGCTTCTTCCTGCTCGGCGTCGGCTTCTTCGTTGTCAGCCTTGGTGCCGCGCTTCGGACCCTTGTTGAGGTTGGTCTCGATGAGACGGACAGCCTCGGTCTCCGACAGGCGGTTGACCGCTGCCAGTTCGCGCGCCATGCGGTCGAGCGCTGCTTCATAGAGCTGGCGCTCGGAGTAGGACTGCTCCGGCTGGTTGTCGGCGCGATAGAGGTCGCGCACGACCTCGGCGATCGAGATCAGATCACCGGAATTGATCTTCGCATCATATTCCTGGGCGCGGCGCGACCACATGGTGCGCTTGACGCGGGCGCGGCCCTGCACGACCTTCAACGCACGCTCGACATAGTCGGTCTCCGACAGCTTGCGCATTCCGATGGACGTTGCCTTGGCGACCGGCACCTTGAGGCGCATCTTGTCTTTCTGGAAATCGATTACGAACAGCTCGAGCTTGTGTCCCGCCACTTCCTGCTCGTCGATCGATACGATCTGGCCGACGCCGTGCGCCGGGTAGACAATGTACTCGCCAGTCTTGAAACCGTGACGTGCTGCGGATTTCTTCTGCGGGATGGAAGTTGCCATACGCCCTGAACTCCTTCTTGTGACACCGGCCCGCCGAGGCCGGTTGATCGGGACGGTCGCAAAACGCGACCTTCTGCCGCACGACATTCGACCCCCAATCGGAAGAGCCTGGACCGGCAAACCGCAAAACGTTGCGACCGCCGGGCCCAGATTACTCTGGTCCGGATTAGGGTTGTCACCTTTCAGTGAATTAGGCTATGCGCCATAAATCGACGTTGTGTCATCGGCATGTTGGGCTAGCTCTAACACAAAAAGTCGGAAGAATCAAGATTTTGCTGCATACGCGAACAATCTGCCGCGTCAAGAGTCGACGGCGGCTCTCAATCCAACGATCTAGCGCCATTTAGGGCGCGCTACCCTCAGTTGCCTTCGCCAGGCTCGGCCGAAAAGAACTTCTCGAACTTGCCTTCGACGCCGTCAAATTCCTTGGCGTCTGCCGGCGGCTCCTTCTTTGCAGTGATATTCGGCCATTTTTCGGCATATTCGGTGTTGATCTGCAGCCATTTGTCGAGCCCCGACTCAGTGTCAGGCTTGATCGCGTCGGCCGGACATTCCGGTTCGCAGACGCCGCAGTCGATGCACTCGTCGGGATGAATGACGAGCATGTTCTCGCCTTCATAGAAGCAGTCGACCGGACAAACCTCGATGCAATCCATGTATTTGCATTTGATGCAGTTGTCGGTGACGACGTAGGTCATGAAGCAGGCTCCGGGACTTCCCGTAGTTTGTATCTTTCGGGTGAGGTATCCCCTTTGCGGGGTCGTTGCAAGGGCGGCCATTCCGCGCAGAAGCACGTTTGCGGAACGTAATTCTCAACTTCGTTGCCGCCGCTCCAGAGCCTTTGCGTCACTGGTCGCGCAGCCTGTCGGTGGCCCGCCGTTCTTTCTTGGTCGGACGGCCACTGCCAACCTCGCGCAGCGGCGGCCTGGCGTCGGGCGGCGCCTCATCCCTCGGCGTGGGTGCGGGAGAGATGTCGTCGTAGAGCTTGCGTGCTTCTTCGGCCGGCCCGCGACGCTCGCCAGCCAGCAGAATCTTGTAGACCAGGATACGACGATCGAGCGTAATCGTCAGCACGTCGCCTGCCTTGACGATGTCGGAGGCCTGGCTGAGCTTCTGGCCATTGCACCTGACGCCGCCAGATTGCGCGAGCTTGGCGCCAAGCGAGCGCGACTTGACCGCGCGCGAGAAGAACAGCCACTTGTCGATGCGCTGTCTTCCCTCGCCGGCCAAGGCGCTTACTTCTTGAGCTGGTCGCGCAGCGCGGCGAGCTTGGCGAAGGGCGAATCCGGATCGATGCGCACCGGACGCTCCTCGCGTGGCTTGGGCTGGAAGGCGGGCTTGCCCTTGGGGCCGTTGCGGTCGCCGCCGTGCCTGTCGCCCTGCGGACGCTCATTGCGATTGCGGTGTTCGGGACGCCCACCCTCGCCCTGCGGCTTGCCGCCGGGCTTGCGGTCGAAACGCGGACGGCCGCCATCACGGCCTTCGCCACCCTCGCGCCCGCCACTGCGGTTGCCCTCGCCCTGACCCTGACGGGCTGCGGGTGCGCCGGCGGCACGCTGCTCGCGCTGGCCGCCGCGTGGGCGATTGTCCTGGCGATGACGCGGGCGCTGCTCGAAGCGGCCCTGACGCCACAAAAGGATCGGCTTGGGTTCTTCGGCAGGCTCCGCGGCGGCAGTTGCCGGCTGGGCTTCGGCTGCAGCAGTCTCGACGGCCGCCGCTTCCGACAGCGCTTCGGCTACAGGTTCTGCGACGGCTTCCACTTCTGCGGCGGGTGCAGCAACTGCCTCGGGTTCGACGGCAGGCTCGGCCGCCACTTCGGCCACGACCTCAGCTGCAACCTCGGCAACCGCTTCCGGCGCCTGCTCGGCATCCGCTTCCTGCGCGGCTTGGGCAAATGCTTCCGTGGAAACCTCGGCGGCCTGGCCGGCAGCGGCAGCTGCCGCTGCGGCCTTGTCGGCCTGCGCCTTGGCCACGGCCTCGCGCATGGCAGCGTCGATCGTCTCGAGCTTGTCCTTGACCTCGGCAGCCGGCTTCGGCTCGGCGCGATAGCCGAGGCCCTTGAGGATTTCTTCCATGTCGTCGCCGGTTGCGCCGAGGATCGACATCATCTGCGGCGTGACGATGAAGGCGCTGCCGTCATAGGCACCGTCAGGACGCGCACCGATGCCCTGCTTCCAGGCAAGCGCCGGGCGGATCAGATCGGCGAGACGTTCGAGAATGTCGACACGCACGGCGCGGCGGCCGAGATTGCGGAATCCGGCAAGCTTGTAGAAGGTCTTGTCGAAAGCCTGATCGATGACAACAGACGTACGGCCGGCGGCCAACGCATGGACGACATCGCCGAAGCCCGGCTTGTCCTTGCCGTCATTCTTGAGCGCCCAGAGCAGCGTCACCAGGCCGGACGGTGCCGGCTTGATCAGCGCCGGTACAAAGACGTGGTAGGCGCCGAAGCGGACGCCGAGACGGCGAAGTGCTGCGCGACCTTCCTGGTCGAGCGACTTCACCTCGTCGGCGATGTCGCGGCGATTGATCAGGCCGAAATTCTCGACCAACTGGAAAGCGATGCCACGGCCAATGCCGGAAAGCTGTTCGCCGGCCTTGAGATCGACCAACGGCTTGAGCAGCGACTCAATCTGGAAATTGACGAAACGGTCGGCGCGCGCCGCGACCTTGTCACGGGCCGGGCCCGTCAGTTGCTCGTCGGCGAGCAGCACGACGCGCGGCTTGAGCGCGTCCTCGCCCTCGACCAGCGTGCCGATCGGCGCGCCGATCCAGCGCAGAACGCCGTCGGAGCCAAGCGCGATATCGCCATTGGGCGACGCCGAGAAACGCTCCGCGCGGGCATCGAATTCTGTGGCGAGCGCCTTCTGTGCTGCCGTGCGCACGGCCTTGGCGTCTTCTCCGCCAGCGCTCTGATCTGCGGTGAAACGGAACCCTTGCAGTTCGCCGACATGGTGGCCCTCGACGAGGACAGTTCCGGACGGGCTTATTTCGGCTTCAAGCATAGTGTTTTCTCTAAGGCGGCGCATGAGGACGGAAGTCCTGCGGTCTACAAAGCGTTTCGTCAACCGCTCATGCAGTGCATCCGACAATCTGTCTTCGATGTTTCGCGTTTTTTCTTGCCAGTGTGCCGGATCGGCAAGCCAGCCAGGGCGGTTTGAGACAAAAGTCCAGGTCCGGATCTGTGCGATCCGGTGGGAGAGCGTGTCGATGTCGCCTTCGGTGGAATCGGCGCGGCGCACCTGTTCGGCCATGTAGTTTTCGTCGACATGACCGTTGCGGGCGAGATCGTCATACATCGACGCAATGAGGTCGGCGTGCTGGGCAGGCGCAATCCTGCGATAGTCGGGCAGCGCGCAGGTCTCCCACAACAGGGCGACACGTTCGCGACCGGTGGCGAGCGAGCGGATGTTTTCGTCACGCGACAGGTGTTCGAGCGCCTGGGCGTCGACCGCAGGCAGCGCCCGCGTCAGGCCCTCGACGGGCGCCACCGTGTCGATCGAGCGCTTGAGCGTGTCGAGGCTTGTGAAGTCGAACGAAGCGGTGCGCCACTGCAGCACCTTGACCGGCTCGAAATCGTGCCCTTCGATCTTCTCGATCAGCTCCTCGTCGAACGGATCAACCTGGCCGGTAACGCCAAAGGTGCCGTCGCGAAGATGACGGCCGGCACGGCCGGCGATCTGGCCAAGCTCGGCGGCGGTCAGCTGGCGATACTGGTAGCCGTCGAACTTGCGGTTCTGGGCAAAGGCAACATGGTCGACATCGAGATTGAGGCCCATGCCGATGGCATCTGTGGCAATCAGGTAGTCGACGTCGCCGGACTGGTAGAGTTCGACCTGGGCGTTGCGGGTGCGTGGGCTGAGCGCGCCGAGCACGACGGCAGCGCCGCCCTGCTGACGGCGGATGAGCTCGGCGATGCCATAGACCTCATCGGCCGAAAAGGCGACGATGGCCGAGCGGCGCGGCAGGCGTGTCAGCTTCTTGGAGCCGGCATAGGCAAGATGCGACAGGCGCGGCCGGGTGACCACCGACACGCCCTTCAAAAGCTTCTGCAGGATGCCGTGCATGGTGGCAGCACCCAGCAGCAGCGTTTCCTGCCTGCCCCGCAGGTGCAGGATGCGGTCGGTGAAGATATGGCCGCGCTCGAGATCGCCGGCGAGCTGTACCTCGTCGATGGCGACGAAGGCGGCATCGGTCTGACGCGGCATCGCCTCGACGGTGCAGACGGAATACTTGGCACCGGCCGGCAGGATCTTCTCCTCGCCGGTCACCAGCGCAACCTTATGGGCACCAACCTTCTCGCAGAGCCGGCCATAGACCTCGCGGGCAAGCAGCCTGAGCGGCAGGCCGATGATGCCGCTTTCATGCGCGACCATGCGCTCGATGGCGAGATGCGTCTTGCCGGTGTTGGTCGGCCCGAGGACCGCTGTCACATCGCGACCCGACAGGATCAGGGGGTCATTCTGCTTGGAGTGAACATTCATTCTAAGGAACCGCCCTCGGCGCCGGGCCCACCCGGCGTTGCGCCGCTTTCACGACGACTGGACACATAGGGATTTGCGAGACGAAGCGAAAGCGGAATGTTCCAGATTTAAGAGTTGGAACGAGTCTGGAACGAATCAGCGACGAATCACTGACTCCGGCAGATTCAGGTTTTGTTCACCCCAACATATAGATTTCGTGCTGGCAAGTCGCACCACATGCAGATTCTCTAAAGTGGCCCGTTTCATGCTTTAGCCCACTGCTGTTAACCTTTGCCGGCCAAGCGCCCGAACGCTCTGGCAAACCCGACGCAAAATAATGATTTTGTTGATGTTTCCTATCTCCGGGTTAACGCTGGAATCGTCGATGAGCGGCATTTCGTTAAGATTTGAACCAAATGCGGAACGAACAGGCGACGAATCACTGATAGGACAAGTTTCCTGATTTGTTCACCGCTAGATGTTGTGTCTTCCCCAACGACTCCACCGATTATCCACCGTGGAGTCACAGGCTTGTCCACAACAGGCTCCCGGGCGCGTTAATCTTTGCGTGCCAAAGCGGCACACCGCTGGTTCGACGAAAATATCTGTGATTGCATTACGTTAAGGGAACCACACCCGTTGAATGCGACAGCGAGGCATGTCTCCATCCGCATGTTGAGTCTGCGCGGCGGGGATTGCCCAGGCGGGGCCTCCGGAAAATGCGGCGCACCACGCAGGCGCACGACATCTGGAGGGAAGATCATGAGCAAACGTCTATTCGCCGAGTTCCTCGGCACATTCTGGCTTGTCTTTGGTGGTTGCGGCAGTGCGGTGCTTGCGGCTGCGTTTCCCGAACTCGGCATCGGCTTTGCCGGCGTAGCCCTGGCATTCGGCCTGACCGTGCTGACCATGGCCTATGCCGTCGGCGGCATCTCGGGCGGCCACTTCAACCCCGCAGTCTCTGTCGGCCTGATGATGGCCGGTCGCTTCGAAGCCAAGAACCTTGTGCCTTATGTCATCGCCCAGCTTGTCGGCGCCATCGTCGCCTCGACGGTGCTCTACCTCATCGTCAGCGGTAAGGCCGACTTTGCCGGTATCGGCGGCTTCGCGACCAACGGCTATGGCGACGCTTCACCCGGCAAATATGGCCTGACCTCGGCATTGATCATCGAGGTCGTTTTGACCTTCATGTTCCTGATGATCATCCTGGGCTCGACCCATGGACGCGTGCCGGCCGGCTTCGCACCGATCGCCATCGGCCTTGCGCTGACGCTTATCCACCTGATCTCGATTCCGGTCACCAACACCTCGGTCAACCCGGCCCGCTCGACCGGACCGGCGCTGTTCGTCGGCGGCATCGCCCTGCAGCAGTTGTGGTTGTTCTGGGTAGCCCCGATCGTCGGCGCGGCGATCGCCGGCATCGTTCACAAGGCGATGTTCGAAAAGGACTGAGCCTCACCGGCCAGACGCGAAAACGGCGCCTTGCGGCGCCGTTTTCTTGTTTCGGGGCAGCAAGCCCGACGGTCAGACGAAATATTGTCCGCCGTTTGCGGACAGGGTCGCGCCCGTGATGAAGCCCGATTGTTCCGATGCCAGGAACACCACGCAGCGCGCGATCTCTTCAGGCTCGCCGAGCCTGCTGACCGGGATCTGGGCGATGATCGATTCCCGCACCTTTTCCGGAACCGCCATCACCATCTCGGTGGCAATGTAGCCGGGACAGATGACATTGACGGTGATGCCGGCGCGGGCGCCTTCCTGGGCCAGCGCCTTGGTGAAGCCGATGTCGCCTGCCTTGGAGGCCGAATAATTGGCCTGGCCGGCCTGGCCCTTCTGGCCGTTGATCGAGGAGATGGTGATGACGCGGCCGAACTTGCGGTCACGCATGCCGCTCCACAGCGGATGGGTCATGTTGAAGGCACCGTTCAGGTTGGTGTCGATGACTTCCTTCCACTGCTCGCGCGTCATCTTGTGGAACATCGAGTCGCGCGTGATGCCGGCGTTGTTGACCAGCACCGAGACGGGGCCGAGGTCAGCCTCGACCTGCTTGATGCCGGCCTCGCAGGCGTCGTAGTCGGCGACCGACCATTTGTAGACCGGAATGCCCGTCTCGGCCTTGAACTTCTGCGCAGCTTCGTCATTGCCGGCGTAGTTGGCCGCAACCGAGTAGCCCGCCTCCTTCAGCGCGATCGAAATAGCAGCACCGATGCCGCGCGATCCTCCGGTAACCAGTGCAACCTTGCTCATGCGTTTCCCCTTTTCTGCTGCTTGATGGACTGCCCTTGCGACAGGCTTTTCCCTTGCGAGAGGCTTTTAGAGACAAAAAGGGCGGCACATCGGCCGCCCTTTTGTTTTCGATTTACATCGCCTCGACACACATCGCGACGCCCATGCCGCCGCCGATGCACAGGGTCGCCAGACCCTTTTTCGCACTGCGCCGGCGCATTTCGTAGACCAGCGTGTTGAAGACGCGGGCGCCGGACGCGCCCACCGGATGGCCGATGGCAATGGCGCCGCCATTGACGTTGACGATCGCCGGATCCCAGCCCATGTCCTTGTTGACCGCGCAGGCCTGTGCGGCGAAAGCCTCGTTGGCTTCGACCAGGTCGAGATCGCCGACCGACCAGCCGGCCTTTTCCAGCGCCTTGCGCGACGCCGGGATCGGGCCGGTGCCCATGATCTGCGGGTCGACGCCGGCGGTCGCCCAGGAAACGATGCGGACCAGCGGGGTGAGGCCGCGGCGTACAGCCTCGGCTTCGGTCATCAGCACGACAGCGGCAGCGCCGTCATTAATGCCGGAGGCATTGCCGGCGGTGACGGAACCTTCCTTGTCGAAGGCAGGCCGCAGCTTGGCAAGCGAATCGAGGGTCGCACCGTGGCGGATGTATTCGTCCTGGTCGACGATGGTGTCGCCCTTCTTGCCCTTGATGGTGACCGGAACGATCTCGTCCTTGAAGCGGCCTGCAACCTGCGCGGCTTCGGCCTTGTTCTGCGAGGCGACGGCGAACTGGTCCTGCTCGTCGCGGGTCAGCTGCCACTGGCGCGCGACGTTCTCGGCGGTGTTGCCCATGTGGTAGCCGTAGAAGGCGTCGGTCAGGCCGTCCTTGATCATCGTGTCGATCATCTTGAAGTCACCCATCTTCACGCCGCCACGCAGGTGCTGGCAGTGCGGCGCCATCGACATCGATTCCTGGCCGCCGGCGACGATGATCTTGGCGTCGCCGGTAGCAATCTGCTGCATGCCGATGGCAATGGTGCGCAGGCCCGAGCCGCACAGCTGGTTGAGGCCCCAGGCGGTCGCCTCCTGCGGCACACCCGCCGCCATGGCCGCCTGGCGGGCCGGGTTCTGGCCGGCGCCGGCGGCAAGGATCTGGCCGAGGATGACTTCGTCGACTTCCCTGGGGTCGACACCGGCGCGTGCCAGCGCCTCGCGGACCGCGACTGCACCGAGTTCATGGGCCGGGGTGTTGGCGAAGGCACCGTTGAACGAGCCGACCGGCGTTCGAGCGGCGCTGGCGACGACGATGGAGGACGAGGCGGACATGTTTCTCTCCAGACTTCGTTTGACGAATGGTTCTGGCGCCTCGAGACATTGGCGCTCATGACTTTTCTTGCCCGTTCCAGGACCCGAGTCAAACCGGAAAATCAACGGATCGCCGATGCTGCGGCCGCACTGCAGCAATGCTGCGCAGCATTTTTTTTGCCGGCGTTGCCTCGCCTTGCCTTCTCGCAGTGCACAAACCACTTGGATTTGCGATTGCTTTGCGCTTATCCTCGTGGCCGGCGAAATGTTACCGGCTGCTTACACGGCATTCCGGTCTTCCGGGGGAGGATGCTGATGGTTGCCAAAGACACGCCAATCGTAATCAAGAAATACGCCAACCGCCGCCTCTACAACACCGGCACGAGTACTTACGTCACGCTCGAGGACCTGGCCGAAATGGTCAAGAAAGGCGAGGAATTTACCGTGCAGGACGCCAAGACCGGCGAGGATATCACGCACCCGGTATTGACCCAGATCATCTTCGAACTGGAGAACAAGGACGGCCAGAACATGCTGCCGATCCCGTTCCTCAGGCAGCTGATCTCCTATTACGGCGACCAGATGCAGATGGTCGTGCCGAGCTTCCTCGAACAGTCCATGCTCGCCTTCTCGAAGGAACAGGAACGCTTCCGCGAACAGATGAAGGCGACCTTCGGCAAGGCGCCGATGGACATGATGAAGGGGACCGCGCCGATGAAGGCGCTGGAAGAGCAGACGCGCCGCAATATGGAGCTGTTCCAGAACGCGATGCGCATGTTCACCCCGTTTCCGATGCCCGGCACCGCAGCGCCCGCAGAGCCGGCGAAGAAAGAAACGCCCGAGAAGCCGGACGAGCTCAAAGAACTCAAGGACCAGCTCGCCGCCATGCAGCGCAAGATCGATTCGATGGGGTGAACACCCGGTCCGCCTTGGCGGATTGAAACGTCCGGTGGACGTTTCAAAGGGTGCGAACGCCGGGAAGCTGCCGGAGGCAGCGGGGCCCCGGCAGGGAACTGCGGCACTTAAGGCCGACGGAAAGCCAACTGCTTGGCTTTCCGAGCGTCGAACGCCCGGAGCGACAGCGAAGGGCCGGAGAGACTTGAAGCTTGAGCTCTTCCTTGAACCACCGGCAAGCCAACGCAGCACGCCCCCGCCCCTACCCTTTAGGACGAGAGATTTTCAACCTGACGCAGGGTTTTGCCGGGCGTCGGGAGGGTGTTTGCTAGACGCCCATCGATTTTATCAGGAGGACTGCACATGACCGAACTGACGCTGGCCAAGGCCAACGCCATCATCGACACCGCTTTCGGCCTTGCCGCCGAGCAGAAGTTCAAGCCCCTGGGCGTCGCCGTGCTCGACGCCGGCGGCCACCTCCTGGCCTTCCAGCGCCAGGACGGCTCGCCCTTCATCCGCGCCGAAGTGGCGTCGGGCAAGGCCTATGGCGCGCTTGCCGTCGGCTCGAGCTCGCGCGCACTCGGCGTTGCCGCCGTCGAGCGTCCGCATTTCTTCCAGGGGCTTTCGGCGGTGTCGGGCGGAAAGATCGTACCGGTGCCGGGCGGCGTGTTGATCCGCAACAAGAATGGCGACGTGCTCGGCGCGGTCGGCATTTCGGGCGACACGTCGGACAATGACGAACTGGCGGCCATGGCCGGCATCGAATCGGCCGGCTTCGTCGCCAAGGTCTGACCTATCAAGCGCGCTCCTCGAGGAGCGCGCTTCTACTCGCGCCCAAACGTGACGTCCCGGTTGGCCGAACGGATCGATACCGAGAAGCCAGCCAGCACGTCGAGCAGCGAAATCACCATCAATATGAAGAAGACCGAGCTGGTGGCGCCGCGCACCAGCAGGAATTCGACCAGGAACGCGACAAAGACGAAGGTCGAAAGCAAGTGATCGACGACAGAGGCGCTGCCCGTGCGGGTCGCCTTGACGATCTCGACGAAGAAAAGCAGCAGCGCCACCACGATCAGCAGGTCGCCGAGGGTAAGCGCAAAACTGCCGCCCGACATCATCCCCAACGTGAGGATCTCGGTTGCCCACGGATTGCCGTCGGGGCCGCTGCCGAACAAGCCGGCCACGCCGATGTTGTAGAGGACGAAGGGTATGATCAGAAGGGGAATGCCCGCGAGCATGGACCGGTCTCCGCTTTGCGCTGGCACCTTCTAGAATCCCCGGACGGCCGGGCGTCAAGGAAATTCAGCACCATCATCCGGACATGCAAAAAGAAAGGACCGGCAAGGCCGGTCCTTTCCCAATTTGCTCGCTCGGGTAAAGCCGCTTGGCTTTCCCTCGGGAAAAGCTGCTTAGCTTTCCTTCGGCGTCAGAACCTGGCGACCGCGATACATGCCGGTCTTGAGGTCGATGTGGTGCGGGCGGCGCATTTCGCCGGAATTCTTGTCCTCGACATAGGTCGGGGCCTTCAGCGCGTCGGCCGAGCGGCGCATGCCGCGCTTGGACGGGGAGGTTTTTCGTTTTGGAACAGCCATGGATATACTCCACCAATCGGTCAAATGACCCTGTCCGCCCTCGTGAAAGGGCCGCGCATGGGCCGGAAACTGAGAAAGTTGGCGAGCCTATACACGGCGAACGCAGGCTTGACCAGCCCGAAGCGACTCTTTTTTCAGCCGACAGCCGTCTATCTAGTTCAGGCACTGTACATAGGCGCCTGCCTTGGTGGCGCGGCGCTCGATGACCGATGCGAGCCGCCTCAGCCCGGGTCCAGGCTTGGCTGGATTGCGTGCCGCCGGATTGGGCAAGGTTACCGCCAGAAGCGCTGCCTGGCGCCGCGACAGCTGACTGGCCGGCTTGCCGAAATAATGCTGCGACGCCGCCTCGACGCCGTAGATGTTGGGGCCCCACTCGGCGATATTGAGATAGATCTCCATGATCCGCCGCTTGGGCATCAGCGCATCGAAATAGATCGCCAGCGGCAGTTCCAGAGCCTTCCGCAGGAACGAGCGGCCATTCCAGAGATAAAGATTCTTCACCGTCTGCATCGGGATGGTCGAAGCACCACGAGTCGATTCCCCGTCGAGCGCATCGCTTATGACACCACGCAACTCACCCAGGTCGACGCCCCTGTGGGCGCAGAATTGCCCGTCCTCGGACATGATGACGGAATGCGCCATGACGGGCGCGATGTCGTCGAGCGGCACCCACTGGCGGTCATAGCCCTGCAGCGTGACGACATCCTTGATCATCAGCGTCGAGATCGGGCGCACGACCGGAGGCAGATAGAGGATGGTCAACACCACCGGCAGCGCGATCATCAGCGCGGCGAGCAGCGCACCGAGCCGCACCCAGCGGCGCAGGCTTCCGCGCGAGAACATCCCGCGTCGCGCTGCTGCCATCTCCAGCCTTTCGGTTTCCGGCTCTATGATCGGTTCCGACAACCCGTCCGCCCTGTCTTGTCAGCCTTTTGGCATAAAGGCGCTTGGCTTCTTGCGCAACGTCTGACTGTCGGCTACCGCTCGCCGCCATGACGATCGACAGCGATATCATGTTCGAAACCTTCCTGCGCATGCGCGCGGAAACAGTCGAAACGCGGTTGCGGCAGTTGCTCGGCGAGAGCCCCCTGTCCGGCGAGATCGCACGGCCCGGGCATCTGATGGCGGCGATGCGCCATGGCGTGCTCAACGGCGGCAAGCGGCTGCGCCCATTCCTGGTGCTGGAGAGTGCTGCCCTGTTCGATGCTGATGGCGAGGCAGCTCTGCGTGTCGCAACTGCGCTCGAATGTGTGCATTGCTATTCGCTGATCCATGACGACCTGCCGGCGATGGACGACGACGACCTGCGCCGCGGCCAACCGACGGTGCACAAGGCTTTCGACGAGGCGACGGCGATCCTCGCCGGCGACGGCCTGTTGACCTTTGCCTTCGACATTATTGCCGACGAGGCGACGCCGTTGCCGGCCGACCGCCGCGCAGCCCTCGTCTTGGCGCTGGCGCGCGCTGCCGGCCCCGGCGGCATGGTCGGCGGCCAGGCACTCGATCTCGACGCCGAACACAACAAACCCGACGAAACAGGCATCATAAAACTGCAAGCGATGAAGACCGGCGCCCTGATCCGCTTCGCCTGCGAGGCCGGCGCCATCGTTGGCGGCGCATCTGCCGACGAGCGTGAAAGACTGGCCGAGTTCGGTTCGGCGATCGGGCTCGCCTTCCAGCTTGCCGACGACCTGCTCGACCTCACCGCCGACGCCGAGACGATGGGCAAGGCAACCGGCAAGGACGCAGCCGCCGGCAAGGCGACGCTGGTTTCACTCCACGGCCCCAACTGGGCCCGCTCCCAGCTTGTTGGCCTGGTCAACCAGGCGCACGACTTGCTGGAGCCCTTCGGCGAACGCGCAATCATGCTCAAAGCTGCCGCAAGTTTCGTCGCAGAGCGCAACAGCTGATCTTTACTGTCAGCCGGCAAGCAACATTTCGCGGACAAGTTGTGCGGGTCAGAAACTCTTAATGTTAATGGTGTCTATTCCGGCTCTGTAAAATTGTGCGTATGTGTTTGGGGTTGCGCATGCCGGAGCACTCGTCCTTCATCCGTTCCATACGGATCCGATATCTTTCGGGTCTCCTGATCTTCGCCCTGACGTCTATCGCCGTCATGCTGGCCTTCAGCCAGGGCAATACTTATCGCCGCGACGTCGATGCCATTGCCGCCGAGCTACAACTGTTCTCACGCGAACTGCGCAATGCCAGCAGCTTCGCCGAGACGACGAACGGTACCTGGCGGCCGGAAACGCAGGAAGCGCTGGCGGCTGCCGCCCGCAACCATGCTCTCAGGCTCGACGCCCGCATCAGCCACCTGGCCAGCTCGATCGACACCGTCCGCCCCAGCCTGTCCGACAAATCCGTGCGCGAACTCGACAGCGCATCCGTCAATGGCGATCTGTTCTGGTCGGCACGCGACATCACCCACAACCTCGGAGCGCTGGCGAGTGCCAAGACCTCCGACGAATGGAGCTATCGCGAGATCCGCAACCAGAACGATCTTTTCGCCCAGCCGATGCTGCTGCGCGCCACGGCCGCCATGGAAAACGAACGCCGTTATGCCGAAGCGCGCAGCGACCGGCTGCTGACCACGGCCGCCGCACTGCTGATCCTGGTCATCGGCGGCGTCGCTGCGTGGGTCTTCCGCCCGATGGAACACGCCATCCGCAAGGCGTTCTCCGAAAGTGCCGAGTCGCTGTCGAAGGCCGAAGCGGCCGACCGGGCAAAGTCGGAATTCCTTGCCAATATGAGCCATGAGATCCGGACGCCGATGAACGGTGTCCTCGGCATGGCCGAGCTCTTGGCACGCACCGACCTGACGCCACGCCAGAAGACCTTCACTGAAGTGATCGTGAAATCGGGCAACGCGCTGCTGACGATCATCAACGACGTACTCGACTTCTCCAAGATCAACGCCGGCCAGTTGACGCTCGACCCGGCCCCGTTCCATCTCGGCGAGGCGGTCGAGGATGTCGCGACGCTGATCTCGGCCCGGGTTGCCGAAAAGAACCTCGAGCTCATCGTCCGCGTCGATCCCCGCCTGCCGAGCCATGTCACCGGCGACGTCGGGCGCTTCCGCCAGATCATCACCAACATGCTCGGCAATGCGGTGAAGTTCACCGAGCGCGGCCATGTGCTTGTCGACGTGACCGGCGAGGTCGTCGATGGGACCGTGGCACTCAGCATCCGTGTCGAGGACACCGGCATCGGCATCCCCGCGGACAAGCTGCAGAGCGTGTTCGAGAAATTCGCCCAGGTCGACGGCAGCTCGACGCGTCGCCATGAAGGCACCGGCCTCGGCCTTGCCATCGCGGCCCGCCTTGTCGACCTGATGGGGGGCCGTATCGGCGTCGAAAGCGAGCTGGGCAAGGGTTCGGTGTTCTGGTTCACAGCGATGCTGCCGGTCCATGAAGCGCAACAGGAAAGCAGCGTCGTGCCGGTCGACGTCACCGGCGCGCGCGTGCTGGTCATCGACGACAATCCGGTCAACCGCGAAATCCTGCTGGAGCAGCTGAAGAGCTGGGGTTTCGACTGTGCAGCCGCGGAAAGCGGCGCCATCGGCCTCGCTTTCCTGGACCGCGCCGCCCAGCTCGGCGCCAGCGTCGACTGCGTCATCCTCGACTACCAGATGCCCGGCATGAACGGCGCCGATGTCGCCAAGGCAATCGCCGCCGACAGCCGCATCTCGTCGATCCCGATGGTGCTGTTAACTTCGGTCGACCAAATCGATTTCTCCCGCATGGTGCTCGATTTCGGCATCGCCGCGCATCTGACCAAGCCCGCCCGCTCGGCAGTGCTGCTCGGCACGGTGATCGCTGCGGTGCAGAAGGCCCGATCGCAGGCCGGCCGCACCGAATTCGTGCGCGAGCCGGTCCGACACACACCTGCATTCACGGTCATCCGCGGCCCTTCCGTCGCACCGGTCGCCCATCACGAGCCGGCAGTGTTGCAATCCAGCGGGCTCGACGTCCTGGTGGCCGAGGACAATGAGGTCAACCAGCTCGTCTTCGGCCAGATTCTATCCGGCCTCGGGCTCAGCCACCGAATCGCCGGCAATGGCCGCACGGCGGTGGAGATGTACCGCACCTTCAAGCCCAAGCTGATCCTGATGGATGTTTCGATGCCGGAGATGAACGGCTACGAGGCGACACGCGCCATCCGCTTGGAGGAAGCGGCCAATGGCAGCCGCACGCCGATCATCGGTGTGACAGCGCATGCGTTGAAGGGCGACCGCGAGAAATGCATTGACGCCGGCATGGACGATTACCTGCCCAAGCCGGTGTCGCCCGACAAGCTCGGCGCCAAGATCGGCATCTGGCTGAGCGAGAGCGCCGAGCTCGTCCAGTCTGCGTGACGACGCAAACTGCCTATGACTTCTTTATTTCTTGGCAGTTCCGCCCGTCTCGAATCCTGATGCGGCTGATTTTACCTTCCTGACGCGACCGGACGACGGCGACCTCGCCGCTCCGGCGTGAACAACAAGGAAGTAAGAAAATGCTTCGTACCCAGATGCCCGACCGGTTCGTCAGTGCACGGACCACAGAGCCCACGCGCCGTGATGCCGCCAATGACGGTAAGCTGGTCAAGGGCCAGACCGAGCCCTTCATGTTCACCCGCCTGTTCTTCGTCACCGGCGTGCTGCTGGGCGGCCTGGCGTTGGCCACCATGCTTTCAAGCTGACAATGGAAATCTCGGACGTGATTTCGGTCGAGGACGTGGTCCTCGACCTCCGGCCGGAGAGCAAGACACGACTGCTCAAAGCGCTTGCGGCGCATGCCGCACGCCGCACCGGCTGTCCGGCCGCCGAGATCAGTTCGACGCTTGCAGCCAGGGAAAAGCTCGGCTCGACCGGGCTTGGCCAAGGCGTTGCCATCCCGCATTCCAGGTTGCGCGGGCTGCAGACGCCCTATGGCGCGTTTGTAAGACTGGCCGCACCCTGTGCCTTCGAGGCTATCGACGACCGGGATGTCGACCTTGTCGTGCTGCTGCTGTTGCCGGAGGCCTCGCCGCAGGAACATCTCAACGTGCTGGCCAAGATCGCCCGTCGGCTGCGCGACGTCGAAGTGGTGGCAAGCCTGCGCAAGGCAGGCGACGCTGCCACCTGTCATCGCTTGCTCACGGACCAGCCGCTCAAGAGCTCGGCAGCCGCCTGAACAGACCGGCCGTCAGCGGTTCCTGACCACGATGCAGGAGCCGCCGATGCTGCGCAGGCTCTGGCATATCTGGCCTGCTTCGCTGCGGTCGTCGGCGCCGATGCGCACGGCATAGATGCCACGTCGGCCGATTGGCGTACGCACCCGACTTACGACAGGATCATGCGACGACAGCAGCTTCGGAAATCGTCCCTCGAGCCGCTGCCACTGCCTGATCGCCGCCGCGCGGCGGAAATTGCCGGCGACCTGGATGCCCCAGGGTTTCACATGCACGCTGGCCATGGCGACTGTCTGGGACCTGATCACCTTCAGGTTCTGGCAGGCGGCGGCAAAAGACATGTTCGGATCGAGCGGCCGGTTCGTGCCGACATGGGCCTTGTCGGCAAAATTGTCGGCCGGCTCGCCCATGATGTCGAGCACATAGTCCTCGGTTTCGAGCGGCAGGAAGCCGCCTGACGACAGCCAGCGCGCGACGCGGTTCTCGCCGGCATTGTAGGCAGCGGCGGCCAGGCCAAGATTGCCGAAGCCGGATTTGAGCTCGCCGAGATAGCGCGCCGACGCCGGGATCGCCTGCTCCATGTCGAACGGATTGGCGAGGCCGCGCATCGCGGCGGTACCGGGCATGAACTGGGCAATGCCTTCCGCACCTGCCGGGCTCACCGCATTCGGATCGAAACGGCTCTCCTTCCAGATCAGTCTTGCGAAGAACTCGCTGGGCAGGCCGTGGCGTCGGGCATGGGTGTCGATGAGCTCGCAGACGCGCGCGGCATGGGTCTTCTTCGGCGACCGTGGCGGATCGGCCAATGCAGGCAGGCACATGGCAAGCGAGACGAGGAAAGCCAGAGCTGCCCTCGACAGGTTGCGCATCCCTATTCGGCTGCCGCCTGGCCGCGGCCGAAACGCTGCTCGATATAATCGGCAACCATCTTTTCGAAATCCGCGGCGATCGCTGGACCGCGCAGCGTCGCGGCCTTCTTGCCGTCGATGAACACAGGCGCCGTCGGCGTCTCGCCGGTGCCAGGCAACGAGATGCCGATGTCGGCATGCTTGGATTCGCCCGGACCATTGACGATGCAGCCCATCACCGCAACCTTCAGCATTTCGACGCCGGGATACTTCTCGCGCCAGACCGGCATGTTCTTGCGCAGATCGTCCTGGATGTTCTGGGCCAGCTCCTGGAACACGGTCGAGGTGGTGCGGCCGCAACCCGGGCATGCGGCAACGATCGGCACGAACTGGCGGAAGCCCATCGTCTGCAGTAGCTCCTGCGACACCTGGACTTCCCTGGTGCGGTCGCCATTGGGCTCAGGCGTCAGCGAGATGCGGATGGTGTCGCCGATGCCCTGCTGCAACAGGATGCCCATCGCCGCCGACGAGGCGACGATGCCTTTCGAGCCCATGCCTGCTTCGGTCAGGCCGAGATGCAGCGCGTGGTTGGAGCGAGCGGCGAGCATTGTGTAGACGGCGATCAGGTCCTGGACGCCGCTGACCTTGGCCGAAAGGATGATGTTTTCACGCGGCAGGCCGATTTCTTCGGCGAGATCCGCCGAGATCAGCGCCGACTGCACGATCGCCTCGTGCATGACCTGGCTGGCGGTGAGCGGCGAGCCGTTCGCCTGGTTCTCGTCCATCAGCCGGGTCAGCAAATCCTGGTCGAGCGAGCCCCAGTTGACGCCGATGCGCACAGGCTTGTCGTGGCGGATCGCCATCTCGACGATGTCGGCAAACTGCTTGTCCTTCTTCTCCTTGAACCCGACATTGCCCGGATTGATGCGGTACTTGGCCAGCGCCTCAGCACAAGCGGGATGGTCGGCAAGCAGCTTGTGGCCGATGTAATGGAAATCGCCGACCAAAGGCACGTTGATGCCAAGGCGGGCGAGACGGTCGCGGATATGCGGAACGGCGGCGGCACTTTCGTCGCGGTCAACGGTGATGCGCACGATTTCGGACCCGGCGCGATGAAGCGCTGCGACCTGGGCGACGGTCTTGTCGATGTCGGCCGTATCGGTGTTGGTCATCGACTGCACGACGACGGGTGCTTCGCCACCAACGATCACGCCGCCGACGCTGACGCCGACCGACTTGCGGCGGGCAAATGGGGACGAAAAATAGCCGGTCATCGACGGCCTTCTTGAAGCTCGAGGTATCCGCGCCTGAGGTGGCGCGCGCTGCGCGCGATGTCAATATCGCAGGTGGTCGCGCCCGCCAAGGGCGGCGTTAACCTGGCAGCAAGCGGAGATGAACAACGGCGTCCAATGCTGTAGTGTGGACCCACATCCATGGGGGATTTCATGGCAGCATCGCTCCGCAGTCCCGTCTTGCCGCTTGTCGCCCTGTCAGCACTGCTAGTTTGCGCCCAAGCCCGCACCCAGGCAATCGAACCCGGCAAGGAGGGTGAACTCGCCAATTTCATCCCCCCTGAAGCCGGCGCACGCGCCTGTTTCGGCCGGATCTACGACGAAGCGCATCTCAAGGCGCATCCGAAGCAGCAGGTGACGGAAATGCAGTTCCGCATCGCCTACTACATTCACGAGCCGGACGCGTTTTACCCCAAGGGCCAGCGCAACTATTATTTCGAGGTCCTGGCCAGGCTGCGCGGCCACAAGCAGGCGAAGCCGCTCAGCGCGATGGGCGAATGCAGCCCCAGCGACGACGGCAAGTCGATCTTCTGCGGCGTCGATTGCGACGGCGGCGGCGTGATGGTCAAACGCAGCGTCGGCGGCAAGATAGTGGTCGATCTCGAGGCGCTCGGCCGACTGCGTATGACATCGGATTGCGGCGAGGACGAAGAAGGCGGGGTCGAGTTGTTGTCCGGCGCCGACGACAAGCGCTTCCTGCTGTCGAAGCAGGCCTCATCCGAGTGCCCGGCCTACGACGACTGGTAGGAAAAACTCGGTCCTCACCCCACAATTTCACGAAACTGTGCGACAGCGGTGCTTCTTTTGCGCCGCACAGCACGTATATGTTGCATCGCACCATAAAGATTCCCGAAGGATTCTCCTGCATGACCGCGACCAGGACCGCCATCGTCACCGGCTCGACCTCCGGCATCGGCCTCGCCATCGCCGAGGCTTTTGCCCGCGACGGCATGAACGTCGTCATCAACTCCTTTTCCGATACGCCGGCCGACCATGCCATCGCCGAACGGCTGTCGAAGGAACACAAGGCCGAGGTCGTCTACATCAAGGCCGACATGTCCAAGGCGGCCGAATGCCGGGCGCTGGTCGCCAGGGCCGCCGAGGAATTCGGTACCGTCGACGTTCTGGTCAACAATGCCGGCATCCAGCATGTCGCCCCGGTCGAGGACTTCCCTACAGAGAAGTGGGACGCCATCATCGCCATCAACCTGACGTCGGCGTTCCACACCACCGCGGCCGCGATCCCGCTGATGAAGAAGGCCGGCAGCGGCCGCATCATCAACATCGCCTCGGCCCATGGCCTGGTAGCCTCGGCCTACAAGTCTGCCTATGTCTCGGCCAAGCATGGCATTATGGGCCTGACCAAGACGGTGGCGCTGGAACTGGCGCAGGACAAGATCACCTGCAACGCCATCTGCCCCGGCTATGTGCTGACCCCACTGGTCGAGGCGCAGATCCCCGACCAGATGAAGGCGCACAACATGGACCGCGAGACGGTGATCCGCGAGGTCATGCTCGACCGCCAGCCGACCAAGGAATTCGTCACCGTCGAGCAGATCGCAGCGACTGCCGTCTTCCTCGCCTCCCCGGCGGCAAGCCAGATCAACGGCACCCACATCTCGGTCGATGGCGGCTGGACGGCTCAGTAACGCTCCGCCAGGTAGACGAACCCCGACACAAAGGACAATGACGCCATGACTGGAAACGGCACGGCGGAGGAGAACAAGCCGATCAACGTGGCGCTGCAGGGTGGAGGTTCGCACGGAGCCTTCTCCTGGGGCGTGCTCGATCGCCTGCTGGAGGACGGCCGGCTCGACATCAGGGCCATCTCCGGCACCAGCGCCGGCGCGATGAACGCGGTGGCGTTGGCCGACGGCTGGGTCCGCGGCGGTGCCGAGGGAGCACGCGCCAAGCTCGCTGGGTTCTGGCGGGCAGTCGCACGAAAGGGACGCTTCAGCCCGGTGCAGCGTTCGCCATGGGACGTGCTGTGGGGCAATTGGTCGATCGAGAACACCCCCGGCTACATCTGGTTCGACACCATGTCGCGGGTGCTGTCGCCCTATGTCGCCAATCCCCTGAACCTCAACCCGCTGCGGGACGTCGTCGCCGAGGAGATCGACTTCGCCAATGTCCGCGCCTGCAAGGACATCGACCTGTTCATCTCGGCGACCAATGTCGAGACCGGACAGTTGCGTGTGTTCAGCGACGGCGAGATCGACCTCGACACGGTGATGGCCTCGGCCTGTCTGCCACAGATCTTCCAGGCCGTCGAGATCAATGGCGTGCCCTATTGGGACGGCGGCTATGGCGGCAATCCAGCGATCTATCCGTTCTTCAAGGCCAATGAAACGGACGACGTCCTGCTCGTCCAGATCAACCCCGTCATCCGCGAACAGACGCCGAAGACGGCCAACGAAATCCAGAACCGCATCGACGAGATCACCTTCAATGCCGGCCTGCTGCGCGAATTCCGCGCCATCGCCTTCATCAAGGAGCTGATCGCAGCAGGCCGCCTGCCTCATGGTGAGTTCCGCGACATCCGCATGCACCGCATCGACGCCGACGAGGCGTTCAAGGATCTTTCAGCGTCGTCGAAGGTAAATGCCGAGTGGGCGTTCCTCGAATACTTGCGCGACCTTGGCCGCACGGCGGCCAGCGACTGGCTCGAGGACAACTTTGATTCGGTGGGCACGAAGGCCACGCTCGACCTATCCGGGCAGCTCGACGACGGCTTCAAGCCGCTGCATGGCCCCTCGGTCGGGCGCCGCGTCCGCGAGTTTCTGGCCACCAGAACCAAGCCAGCTGCCGTTCGCCAGCACAACTAACCCGCGAAAATCCGCCATTGGGGACAAGCAACCACGGCGTGCTGACACCTCCTGCCAGTTTTGTCAGGATGATGTTTCCATTCTTTTTTATCACTATTTTGTAATCTTCATTTGATGTAGAAGACGCCCTTCCGCTGCTTTGCCCCCGCGGCGGATTGAATGCGGTATTGCGCGCCACCATATCGGGGCGACGCGCCCGGCAAGATGGCGGTAGCCGCAACCGTCCTTAACGGATAACGACAATGTCGAAGATTAGGTTCCATAAGCTTGCAGCCTTGGTCGTGCTCGTGGCATTCGCCGCGTGGATGGGTACTGGCGAATTCTCTTCGGTGGGCAGCGCTCAGACTCAACCCGACGAAAAACCTGCCCAGGCCGCAGAACAACCAAAGGCGTCGCTGCGCACTGTCATGGTTGTCGCGCCGCCACGCGTCGAACACGCCCGCGCCATCCGCATTTCCGGCCAGACCGAAGCAGAAAAGCGCGCAACGCTTGCCACTCGTGCGGCCGGCATCATTGCCGAACTGCCGGTCAAGCAGGGCGACCACATCAAGCAGGGTGACCTGATCCTGATGCTCGACGCCGAAGAGAAGGCCGCAGCCGTCGAAACGGCAAAGGCGGTGCTGTCGCAGCGCAAAGCCGAATGGGAAGCAGCGCAGAAGCTCACCAAGGCAGGCTCTGCAGCCAAGCTGACCGGCGACATTGCATGGTCCAACTACCAGACCGCACAGTCGCAGCTCCAGGCATCCGAAGCCGAGCTGTCGCGCAACCAGGTCAAGGCTCCGTTCAACGGCGTCGTCGATCGTGTTTCTGTGGAGCTCGGCTCCTCGGTCGCGCAAGGCGGCGAGGTTGCCACGATCCTGAGTCTCGATCCGATCCTCGCCAAGGGCGAGATCAGCGAGCGCGACCTGCGCTACGTCAAGATCGGCGATGAGGCCGATGTCAGCCTGATCAACGGCGAAGTGGTCAAGGGCAAGGTTCGCTATATCAGCCGCGACGCCACCGCCAAGACCCGCACCTTCCCGATCGAGATCGCGGTCCCCAACAAGGACAATGCCATCCCGGCCGGCATGACCGCTGAAATCACCGTGCGCGCCAACCCGACCGACGCGGTGGTGTTGCCCCGTTCGGTGGTGACGCTCGGCCAGAACGGCGACCTCGGCATCCGCGCCATCGACGCGGCGTCGAAGGTGGTCTTCTTCCCGATCGACCTGGTCGACGACACCCAGAAGGGTCTCGTCCTCGGTGGCATCCCAGCTGACGCGAAGGTCATCATCGCCGGCCAGGACCTCGTCAAGGAAGGCGACGAAGTGCAGGCCCAGGTCGCCGACGAGGCGGCCCTCAAGAAACTCGCTGAAAGCGCAGCCGGGACGCAGTAAAAATGGACATCGTCAGCCTTGCGATCCGCAATGCGCGACTGACCCTTTCGGTCTTGCTCTTCCTGGTCATCGCGGGGGCGCTTGCCTACCGCGCCGTGCCCAAGGAAGCCGAGCCGGACGTCGCCATTCCGATCATGTATGTCAGCCTGGTGTACAACGGCATTTCGCCTGAAGACGCCGAACGACTGTTGCTGCGCCCTGTCGAATCTCAGCTCAAGAGCCTGAAGGGGCTCAAGGAGATGAAGTCGAACGCCTATCAGGGCGGCGCCAACGTCGTCGTCGAATTCGATCCGTCGGTCGATTTGGGCGACGCGTTGATCGACACGCGCAACAAGGTGCAGGACGCCAAGCGCGACCTCCCCGCGGGCGTCGAAGAACCGACAGTCAACGAGGTGAATCTGTCCGAATTCCCGGTCGTGTTCATCACGCTGTCCGGCGACATTCCGGAACGCGCTCTGACCGCCGCCGCCAAGGACCTGCGCGACCGCATCGAAGAGGTGCCCGGCGTGCTCGAGGCCGAGATCCAGGGATCTCGCGACGAGCTCGTCGAGGCGATCGTCGATCCGGTAAAGCTGTCTTCCTATGGCCTGCAGCTCGACCAGCTCATCCAGGGCGTCGGCGCATCGAACAGTCTCGTCGCCGCCGGTACCATCGAGGGAGCGGAAGGCAAATACGCGGTGAAGGTGCCGTCGCTGATCGAAACGCCGGAGGACGTCGCAAACCTGCCTGTCGTGGCCGGCCCGAACGCTGTCGTCCGAGTTCGCGACGTCGCCACCGTGCGTTCGACCTTCAAGGACGCCGAGACGATCGCCCGCATCGATGGCAGGCCGGCGATCACGCTGGCGGTCAAGAAGCGCATCGGCGCCAATGTCGTCGAGACCATCGAAGGCTCGAAGAAGGTTGCCGAAGAGTTCGTGGCAAAGAGCAAACAGGCGCTGCCCGACCTGCAGGTGACCTACACCCAGGACAAATCGGTTTTCGTCAACCAGCTGCTGAACGACCTGCAGAACCACGTGATGATCGCCGTCATCCTGGTCTTCATCGTCATTCTCTATGCGCTTTCGGGGCGCGCCTCGATGCTGATCGGACTGGCGATCCCGTCTTCGTTCCTGATCGGCATCCTGCTGCTTGCCTTGATGGGCTACACGATCAACATGATCGTGCTGTTCTCGCTCATTCTGGCGGTTGGCATGCTTGTCGACGATGCGATCATCGTCACCGAATATGCCGAGCGCCGCATGTCGGAAGGCATGCCGAAGGCGCAGGCGTTCGAGGAAGCCGCCAAACGCATGGCCGGACCGGTCATCGCGGCGACCCTGACCCGCATCGCGGCGTTTTCGCCGCTGCTGTTCTGGCCAGGCATCGTCGGCGACTTCATGAAGTATCTGCCGATCACGCTGATCGTCACGCTCGCCGCCTCGATGGCCTATGCGTTGATTTTTGCCCCGGCGATCGGCGCAATCATCGGCAAGGCGCCGCTTCATGGCGAGGAAGAAAACCGCGACGGCCTCTACATGGCGATCGTCAAGAAGGCCGTGGCCTTCCCGATCACCGCTATCGTCCTGACGCTGATGCTGCTGGGCGGCGGCCTCTATTCCTACGTCAAGTTCGGCAATGGCGTGGAGTTCTTCCCCTCGGTCGAGCCGGACTACGGCCTGCTTTACGTCCACGCCCGCGGCAACCTCTCGCTTGAGGAAATGGACGCCGCAACACGCATCGCCGAACAGCGCATCATCGGCTGGCCCGGCATCAAGTCGGTACTGACCAAGGTCGGCAAGACACGCGGCGGCGAGGACGTTCCGGAAGACGTCGTCGGTGTCATCAACTATGAGTTCATCGACTGGCGCGAGCGCGAATCCGCGCACAAGATCCTCGAAGACCTGCGTGTCGCGATGGCCGGCATTCCGGGCGTCGATGTCGAGGTGCGCGTTCCGGACGCCGGCCCGCCGACCGGCAAGGCCATCCAGGTGCAGCTTTCGGCGACGGACCCGACCGGGCTCAACGACTATGCCAAGCTGGTGGCCGCGACCGTGGCCAAGGTTCCCGGCGTCATCGACCTTTCCGATGGCCTGCCGCCCCCCGGGGTCGACTGGGCGCTTGAGGTCGATCGCTCCAAGGCCGCGCAGTTCGGTATCAGCCCGACCTCTGTCGGAACGGTGGTTCAGCTCGTGACCACGGGCCTGAAACTGACTGACTATCGGCCCGCGGGCACGGACGACGCCGTCGACATCAGGCTGCGTCTGCCGGAGGACCGACGCACGCTGTCGGCGCTCGACGAGTTGCGCATCGAAACGGCACAAGGGTCTGTGCCTATCTCCAACTTCGTCTCGCGCAAGCCGGAGCCGACCGCTGGCGTCCTGAAACGTATCGACAGCAAGCGCACCATCACCATCCAGGCCAATGTGGCAGGCGGCTTCCAGGTCGCCGAAGTTCAGGCTGCGGTCGCCAAGGCCGTTGGTGAGATTGCCAAGCCGGGCGTCGACTGGAAGCTCGCCGGGTCGAACGAAGACAGCGCGGAGGCAGCTGCCTTCCTCAGCAATGCGTTCGGCGCCGCGATCTTCCTGATCTTCATCGTGCTTCTGGCGCAGTTCAACAAGTTCACCAGCGTGCTCTTGGTGTTGTCCTGCGTCGTCATGGCGGTGATCGGTGCGCTGCTCGGCATGTTGCTGACCGGTCAGACCTTCGTCATCGTCATGTCGGGCATCGGCTTCATCGCACTGGCCGGCGTGGTGGTGAACAACAACATCGTGCTGATCGACACCTATGATCGGCTGCGCGATGAAGGTTGGAACAAGCTCGACGCGGTGCTGCAGACCTGCCGCGAACGCGCGCGGCCCGTGGTACTGACCGCACTGTCGGCCATCCTTGGCGTCATGCCGATCGCCTTTGGCCTCGGCCTGGAGATCTTCCACCACGAGACGACGATCAACGCCCCGTCGACGCAGTGGTGGATCGCGCTCTCCTCGGCGATCGTCTTCGGCCTGTCGTTCGCCACCGTGCTGACACTGGTGGTGACGCCGGCGATGCTGATGGTGTTCACCCGCGAGAAACGCAAGCCCGGCCAGCGTGGCTGGTTCAGCAAGCTTCTCCACCGGAAGGACAAGGTCGAGGCTAGCGCCACCCCGGCGCCTGGCCCCGACGAACCTGCTGTCGCCTTCCCCAAGGCAGCGGAATAGACTGACCAAGCAAGACCCCATGAAAGGCCGCCCAGGAACAACCGGGCGGCCTTTTGCGTTGCTGCCTCGATGAACCCCAAAGAATCCGAGGCATGAACAATGACGATTTCAACCCTGCTCATCATCATCCTGATCCTGATCCTGCTCGGCGCTGTGCCGGCCTGGCCGCACTCGCGCGGATGGGGATATGGCCCATCGGGCATCGTCGGCATCCTGCTCGTGGTGCTCTTGGTGTTGATGCTGATGGGGCGGATCTGACCGTCAGCGGACCAGCCGGCTAAGGCGACTGGAGCAAGCCTGCGCAGGTCGCCAGCCCCTTGCGGTAATCGTGCCGGGCCGGGACGCCCCGGTCCGCAACGCATGCTGGACATCGATGACATAAGCATTGAAGTCGGACGACGCCTCAAGGCTGTAGGGGTTGGCGGCCCCGCCGACATCCATGGCCTTCAAAGCCCAGGCCTTCTCCCGCTAGACGAGCCTCTCGATGTCGGCGGCAGTCTGGGCGGCGTCGTCCACCTTCTCGATCAGGCTTTCAAGCACGGCCGACCGGGCGGAGATCGTGTCGTGTAGGTCCCGGCTGTCGGAGAGCGCGTCGGCCACGGCCGGCGCCGTTGCAAGCTGCGAGCAACAAGGCGATACCGCTCAACGCGCTCATCCAACGCCCCCCACACGGCAACTATCTCATGCACAGTCACCGGCTGGAAGCTGAAAGGCTTCAGGCGGCCGACTTGAGTCTGGAAGGGAGCAAGTCGAGATCGTCGAGCGCGCCCTTCACCGCCTCGTCCAGCGGCGTGTGCGGGATCTCGCCGATGGCGGCTCCCAGCCGCCTCGAGACGAGGCGATGCGGTTCGAAGCGCAGATAGGACATCGATACGATCGCCTTCCACATCGGCACGAACGGGCTACCGGCGCGCAGCACCCACCACGGCATGCTGGCGAGCTTGAGCTTGCGGCCTGTCACACGCCCCATTGCCGCCTTGATCTCCAGGTCGGTCAGGGAGTGGCCCGGGAGATTGAAGCTTTCATAGGCGCCGAGAGACTCTCGCCTGTCGGCCAGCGCCACAAACGTTCTGGCGAGATCGGGCAGATAGGCCCAGGCATGAACGAGATCCACGGGGCCAGGCGCGGTGTAGACGCCCTTGGCCAGCTTGGAGGCGATGATCAGGTCGAACCAGGAGCCCGTGCCCTTGCCGCCAAAGAAGTCGCCGGCCCTGAGCAACACAGTACGAACCCGGCCGGCATCGGCCTCGTTCCGGTACAGCTCTTCTTGCTCTGCGCGGATGCGGCCCTTGTCAGTCGTCGGTCGCTGCGGCGTGTCCTCTGATATGACGGCAGGCATCGGCGAGCCGAAGTTGTAGACGGTACCGGCAACCATGTGCAGCGCGCCATTGGCGTGGCAGGCAGCCATGACGTTTTCGGCCATCGGCAGCACCGAGCTCCAGTCGGTGTAGACGGGACTCAGGCCGTTGAAGACGATGTCCATGCCACGTGTGGCAGCGACAAGCGACTGCCGGTCGAGCGCGTCGGCGGCGAACGCTTCGGCGCCAGCAAGCTCAGCCGGCAGCGTGCCGTCGCGGGTGATGGCCCTCACCTGGTATCCCGCGTCGAGAAAGGCCTTGGCGACGGCGCGGCCAAGCCGGCCGCGGGCACCCAATATTGCGATCTTTGTCATGTCGGTCACTCCTGTTGTGTGACCGCAATGTCGTTCATTCATTTCGGGAAATAAATTGACTGGAAATGGCAACCTGATATTCGTTTTTGTATAGATGCCTGAGCTCGACTGGAACCTCATCCGAAGCTTCGTCGCGGTTGCCGAAACCGGCAGCCTGTCGGCCGCGGCGCGCAAACTGGGCTCCAGCCAGCCGACCCTGGGTCGCCATATCGCCGAGCTCGAGCACGTACTCGACGTCACGCTGTTTCGGCGCGGCCGCCAGGGTTATGTGCTGACCGAGGCCGGTAGCCTGCTGTTCGAGCGGGGCCGTGCCGTCAGCGAACAGGCAACATCATTCGCGCGACTCGCTTTGGGCGCGGTGGAAGCGATCGAAGGCACGGTCCGGATCGCGGCGAGCGAGATGGTTGCCGCCCATGTCCTGCCTGTGATGCTGGCGCGTCTCGGAATGGAAGAGCCGGGCATCGAGGTAGAGGTCGTCGCGTCCAACCAGGTCGAGAATCTTCTGCGCCGCGACGCCGACATCGCGATCCGCATGGTGCAGCCGGCCCAGAATGAGCTGGTGGCCCGCAAGGTCACCGACATCGCTCTACGGATGTGCGCTGCTACAACCTATCTCGACCACCGCGGCCGGCTGGGGCATCCGGAGGATCTGCAGCAGCATGACCTGATCGGGTTCGACCGCAGCGACGAGATGATCCGCGGCCTCGAACGCTTCTACCCCGGGATGACGCGGCATGCCTTCCGCTTCCGCTCCGACAACCACATCGTGCTCTGGGAGGCCGTACGGGCCGGCAACGGCGTGGGTATCGGCCAGTTGCCGCTGATCCACCGCGAACCGGGGTTGGAGGTCGTCCTGCCTGACCTGCCGCTGCCTGTACTGCCGGTCTGGCTCGCCATGCATCGCGACGTGCGCGCAAGCGTACGTATCCGTCGCGTCGTCGACTTCCTGCATGAAGAGCTGAAGCGTTATTCCGCCGGCGCCGCTTGAGTCACTGCCCTGAAGTCGGCATGGCGGGCGAGCCCGGCCATGACGGATACCACGACCAGCAGGCCGGACAAGGTGACGAAAACAGGCGCAAAGCCCGTATGGCCGGCGACGAAGCCGATCGCCGACGGTGCCACCAGTATGCCTGAATAACCCATCGTGGTGACCACGCTCATGCCGATGTTCGGCACCACGCCGGGCTGGTTTCCGGCAGCGGAGAAGGCGATCGGCACCATGTTGGCGACGCCCAGCCCGCACATGGCGAAGGCGGCGATGGCGATCCAGGGATTGGGCGCAAGGCCTGCAGCCAGCATGCCGGCGGCGGCGACCAGCGCCGAGACGCGCAGGGTGTTGACCGCACCGAAGCGGTTGCGGACACCATCACCCAGGAACCGCATCAGTGCCATGATGCCGGAGAAGGCGGCAAAGGCGAAACCGGCGGTAGCGATGTCGGCGCCAAGTTCCTGCTTGAGGTAGAGCGCCGCCCAGTCGAGCACCGCACCTTCCGGGATCATCGAAAACAGCGCCATGACACCGACGAGATAAATGGCCGCCAGGCGCGGCATACGGAAATGCCGATGCTCATGCGCCACCGGCTTGTCCTCGATCAGATAGCGCAGGGCAAAGGCGGTCATGGCCGCTGCAACGAGCGTGACGAACAAGGCATGCGGCAGATGCCCGAACTGCTGGATGATGATGCCGCCAAGCCCGCCGCCGACGAAGCCGCCAAGGCTCCAGAAGCCGTGCGACGACGACATGATAGCGCGCGACAGCCGCTTTTCCACCGCAACGGCATTGGCGTTCATGGCGACATCCATGGCGCCCGCCGTGGCGCCGAAGATGTACATCGTCACCGCAGTCAGCCAGACATTGGGCGCCAAGGCTACCATCAGCAGTGCAAAGACCAGAATCCAGGCGAAGCCGATGACAACAGGGCGTGAGCCGCGCTTGGTCATCAGGTAACCGGAGAACGGCATCGCCGTCAGCGCGCCGATGCCGAAACCAAGGATCAACAGGCCGAGCACGAACTCGCTGATGCCGAGCCGGGTGACCAGCAACGGAATCTGCGGCGCCCAGCTTCCGGTCATGAAGCCGTTCATGAAAAATGCTGCTGCGACGGCCCATCGGGCCGAAGCGTTGGCGGGTGTCGGGGTGGCGTCTTTGATGCTCATCGAGCGCGACTCCTAACATAGCTGCCTGGCAGCTGAAATCGATTTCAAACTGCCGTGATCGTCGGATTCAAAAAGTGACCGCCAAGCTCGACAGGTCCCGGTGTCGCCACCGCATTTCAAGGCTAATGCTGATTTTTAAATCGATTTAGAAGCCAGTCAAGTCAGCTTCCATGGCAAGCATTGGGCCAGGACGGTAACAAAGGTTAACGATTGCCCGAATTCCGTCGAATAGCTGGGCTAGCAGGGAAGCTAGGAAACTGCGGCGGGACGGGCAACACACTCCACGTTCGCAATCGTTTCGATACATTGCATGCTAAATCGGGTTGGGGGTCGGCTTCGGCATGTCGCCGGGCTGTACCAGTGTGGAGTCTTGTACCATGAATACCCCCGCCTTCCGGCTTGCCGGGATATCAAGCGGCCTCGCCGCCCGTCTGCCCCGGCTGCATCTGTCGAAGCTCGAAATCGGCTTGCTTGGCGCAGCTGCGACGCTGGCGATCGCCATCGTCGCATTCGGGCTCACCGGCAGCGACAAGCCGGACCCGATAGAAACCGCAGCCGTCCTGCCCCCGCGCCTCGAAACCAAGAACCCCGGCACGGAAATGCCCGCCGAGACAGCCAAGCCGATCGCATCGGCCACCGGTCAGACAGCAGCCGCTCCGGTTCCGGCAGTGCCAGCGCCAACACAGGCCCCGCTCCTGTCAGCCCTGGCCTCGGCACCCGCAACCAGCCATTTCGAAAAGCCCCAGGCGACGGCAGCTGCCGGCCCGGACGAGCGAGGCGAGACGGCCACAACGCCATTGACCACGGCCGCCGACCAGGCGCCCGATCCAGCGCCGACCACGGTCATTCCAACGGAAGGATTGCGCGGCTCGATCGACGTCCAGGTGGCGGAGACGGAAACGGAGGTGGCGATGCTTGAGCAGCAGACCGGCATGATAGACGGCGAGACCGGTAATGTTGCACAGGCGACGACCGGTCCGCTGCCGGAGTTGCGCCCGGCAAAGGTGGTGAAATACGCCAATTTGCGTGACGGACCTGCCGACGAGGCCAAGGTGATCGTCGTCGTTCCGGCCAATGCCGAGATCGAGGCCGAGGTCGACTGCAACTGGTGCACGGTCGTCTACAAAGGCCAGCGCGGCTACATGTATAAAAACCTGATCCGCCGCACCGTGGCGGAAGAAGCAAAGGCAGGTCAGGGGCTGTTCTGAGCCCCCGACCCTGAGCGAGATCAGCCGTAGACGACCAAAAGGTCCTTGGCGTCGATCTGGTCGCCGGCACGCACCAGCACCTCGGCGATGGTGCCGTCGCGTTCGGCATGCAGTGCCGTTTCCATCTTCATGGCTTCGATCGACAGCAGCACGTCGCCGGCCTTGATCGGCTGGCCGGCTGAGACGGCGAGCGTCGAGACGACACCCGGCATCGGCGCACCGACATGGGCGTCGTTGCCCGCCTCGGCCTTGCGCCGTGCCTTGGAGGCGGATGCGCCATGGGCACGGTCCGGCACCTTGACGCGGCGCGGCTGGCCGTTGAGTTCGAAGAACACCGTCACCATGCCCTTCTCGTCGACGTCGCCGACAGCGAGGCAACGGATGACCAGCGTCTTGCCCTTTTCGATATCGACGAAAACCTCGTCCTCCGGCTTCATGCCGTAGAAATAGACCGGCGTCGGCAGCACGCTGACCGGACCGTAGGTGTCCTGGGCGCCGACGAAGTCGGTGAACACCTTCGGGTACATCAGCCAGGAGGCAAACTCGTCCTCGGACAGCTTGCGCCCGAGCTTGCTCTCGATTTCCTTGCGGTTGGCCTTGAGATCGGCCGGCTTGAGCAGCGAACCGGGGCGCGTGGTGATCGGTGTCTCACCCTTCAGCACCTTTTTCTGCAGTGCCGCCGGCCAGCCGCCCGGCGACTGGCCGAGATCGCCGCGCAGCATCGACACCACCGAGTCCGGGAAGGCAATGTCCTTGGCCGGGTTCTCGACGTCGGCGACGGTCAGCTCCTGGCTGACCATCATCAGTGCCATGTCGCCGACGACCTTGGACGACGGCGTCACCTTGACGATGTCGCCGAACATCAGGTTGACGTCGTGATAAGCCTGCGCCACCTCGTGCCAGCGGGTCTCGAGGCCGAGCGAGCGGGCCTGTTCCTTCAGGTTGGTGAACTGGCCACCCGGCATCTCATGCAGATAGACCTCCGAAGCGGGTCCCTTCAGGTCGCTCTCGAAGGCGGCATACTGGTTGCGCACGGCTTCCCAGTAGAACGAGATGCGGCGGATCCATTCGGGCGCCAGGCCCGGGTCGCGATCCGAACCACGCAGTGCCTCGACGATCGAGCCCAGGCACGGCTGCGAGGTGTTCCCGGAGAAGGCATCCATGGCCGCGTCGATGGCATCGACGCCGCTTTCGACCGCCGCCAGCACGGTTGCCGCCGACAGGCCCGACGTGTCGTGGGTGTGGAAATGGATCGGCAGGTCGGTGGCCTCACGCAGCGCCTTGAACAGCACGCGCGCCGCAGCCGGCTTGAGCAGGCCCGCCATGTCCTTGACGGCGATGATGTGCGCGCCGGCCGCTTCCAGCTCCTTGGCGAGGCCGACATAATACTTCAGGTCGTACTTCGCCCTGTTCGGGTCGAGGATGTCACCGGTGTAGCAGATCGCCGCTTCGCAGAGCTTACCCTCGGCACCGACCGCATCCATCGACACGCGCATGTTCTCGACCCAGTTGAGGCAGTCGAAGACGCGGAACAGGTCGACGCCACCTGATGCAGCCTGGCGAACGAAATGCTGGACGACGTTGTCGGGATAGTTGGTGTAGCCGACGCCGTTGGCGCCGCGCAGCAGCATCTGCAGCAGGATGTTGGGCGCCGCCTGACGGACTTTCGATAGCCGCTCCCACGGGTCTTCGGTCAGGAAGCGCATGGCGACGTCGAAGGTGGCACCGCCCCAGCATTCGAGCGACAGCAGCTGCGGCAGCGCGCGCGCATAGGTACCGGCAATCTTGGCGATGTCATGGGTGCGCACCCGCGTCGCCAGAAGCGACTGGTGGCCGTCACGCATCGTCGTGTCGGTGATCAGTACCTGCTTCTGCGCCCGCATCCAGGCCGCGAACTTCTCCGGGCCAAGCTGGTCGAGCATCTGCCTGGTGCCGTCGGGGATCGGGCCGGTGAACCACGGCACGACGGGTGCTGCGGCCTCTGGATTGGGCGCGGCGCGGCCACGCGTCTCCGGGTGGCCGTTGACGGTGACGTCGGCGAGGTAGTTGAGCAGCTTGGTGGCGCGGTCCTGGCGCTTGACCTGCGCGAACAGCTCGGGCGTCGAGTCGATGAACCTGGTGGTGTAGGAATTATCGCGGAACGACGGGTGCGTGATGATCGCTTCGAGGAAGGTCAGGTTGGTCGCCACGCCGCGAATGCGGAACTCGCGCAGCGCCCGATGCATGCGCGCGATCGCCTCGACCGGGTTCGGCGCCCAGGCGGTGACCTTTTCCAGCAGCGGATCGTAGAAACGGGTGATGACCGCGCCCGAATAGGCCGTGCCGCCGTCGAGGCGGATGCCGAAACCGGTGGCGCCGCGATAGGCGGTGATGCGGCCATAGTCGGGAATAAAGTTCTGCTCCGGGTCCTCGGTCGTGATGCGGCACTGCAAGGCATGGCCGTTGAGGCGGATGTCTGCCTGGACGGGCACGCCCGATTCCGGCGTGCCTATGGCGAAGCCGTCGAGGATGTGGATCTGTGCCTTGACGATGTCGATGCCGGTCACCTGCTCGGTGACGGTATGTTCAACCTGGATGCGCGGGTTGACCTCGATGAAGTAGAACTTGCCGGTGTCGGCATCCTGCAGGAACTCGACAGTGCCCGCGCCGATATAGGCGGTGTCGCGGGCGAGCTTGAGGGCATAACCGCACAGCTCCTGGCGCAGCTCCTCGCTGAGGTAAGGTGCTGGTGCGCGCTCGACGACCTTCTGGTTGCGGCGCTGGATCGAGCAGTCGCGCTCGAACAGGTGCACGGCGTTGCCATGGGTGTCACCCAGCACCTGCACCTCGACGTGGCGAGCGCGTTCGATCAGCTTTTCAAGATAGACCTCGTCCTTGCCGAACGCCGCCTTGGCCTCGCGCTTGCCTTCGGTCACCTCGCGGATAAGGTCGGCCTCGCTGCGGATGGCGCGCATGCCACGACCGCCGCCACCCCATGAGGCCTTGAGCATGACGGGATAGCCAACCTCGGCGGCGAGCCTCTTCACCTCGTCCATGTCGTCGGGCAGAGGGTCGGTCGCCGGGATCACCGGCACACCGACTTCAATGGCAAGGTTGCGCGCCGCCACCTTGTTGCCAAGCCGGCGCATGGTCTCGGGCTTCGGCCCGATGAAGGTGATGCCATTGGCAGCACAGGCGTCAGCGAACTCGGGGCTCTCCGACAACAGACCATAGCCGGGATGGATGGCATCGGCACCCGACAGCCTGGCGACGCGGATGATCTCCTCGATCGACAGGTAGCTTTCGATCGGTCCCATGTCCTTGGTGAGATGGGGACCACGGCCGACCTGGTAGCTTTCGTCGGCCTTGAAGCGATGCAGCGAATATTTGTCCTCTTCGGCCCAGATCGCCACGGTTTTGAGCCCCAGCTCATTGGCCGCGCGGAAGACGCGGATGGCGATTTCGGATCGGTTGGCGACGAGGATCTTGCTGATCGGCACGAATACGCTCCAGGGAACCGGATATTTAAGAGGCGGCGAATGATTAGCGGGAAAATGCTGCGGTGCAACCGAAAACACACATTGCTAAATCGATTTAATTTCCGTTGGGTCAGACCGGCATTTTTCCACGGCACAAAAAAATGCCCGACGCTTTCGCGCCGGGCATCTCACATCAGCAGACCCTGCTGAAATTACTTCTGCGGCTTGTAGGTGTACTTGCCGTCGTCGCCCTTCACCCATTCATACATGATGTAGCCGGGCAGCTTCGGGTCGCCCTTCTCGTCGAAGCCCATGTCGCCAAGCACGGTCGGGAAGGTGTTCGCCTTCATTGCCTTCGCCACTTCCTGCGGATCGACCGAACCGGCCTTCTTGGCAGCTTCGGCGATGACCTGCATCGCTGCGTAGGAGTAGAGGGTGTAAGCCTCGGGGTTGAAGCCGGCGGCACGGAACTTTTCGACCAGCGCGTTGTTCGTCGGGTTCAGCGTCGGATCGGGACCGAAGGTGTTGAGGGTACCGGCAACAGCGTCGCCAGCGATCGAGGCGAGTTCGTTCGAGACGATGCCATCGCCCGAAACCAGCTTCGCCTTGAGGCCCTGGTCAGCCGTCTGGCGGATGATCAGGCCGGCTTCGGTGTGTAGGCCGCCCCAGTAGATGATGGTGACGCCGGCTTCCTTCATCTTGCCGATGAGTGCCGAGAAATCCTTGTCGCCGATGTTGACGCCTTCGTACATGACCTCGGTCAGGCCGGCAGCGTTCATCGCCTTCTTGGTTTCGTCAGCCAGACCCTGGCCGTAAGGCGTCTTGTCGTGGATCACCGCGATCTTGGCGTCCTTGAACTTCTCAGCCAGATATGCGCCGGCGATGGCGCCCTGCTGGTCGTCACGGCCGCAGGTGCGGAAGGTGTTCCACAGGCCACGCTCGGTGAACTGCGGGTTGGTCGCAGCCGGGGTGATTTCGAGAATGCCGTTCTCGGCGTAGACTTCCGAAGCCGGGATCGAGACGCCCGAGTTGAAGTGACCGACCACGAACTTGACGCCGTCAGCGACGAACTTGTTGGCGACCGAGATGCCCTGCTTCGGATCGGAAACGTCGTCGCCGACAACCAGCTTGATCTGCTCGCCATTGATACCGCCAGCTGCGTTGATGTCGGCAACCGCCTGCTCGGCGCCCTTCTGGAGCTGCGCTCCGAAGGCTGCGTTCGGGCCGGTGATCGGGCCAGCGACGCCAACAATGATATCGGCCCATGCGCTGCCGCTGAACGCCACAAGCGCGGTCAGTGCAACAGCCGACAAAAGTGACTTTTTCATTGAAACACTCCCATTAGTTGAGTGGGCGTGGATGTTCTTTCATGCGATGCCCACCCATATCGCAGAAAGGTGAGTTTGCCGATTTTCCGGCAGTTGTCACGCCGATTCATTGGCGAATCGGCGCGTTAGAACCCCCTCAAGACTTGGCGCGCCAAGAAAGCGGCGAGGCCTTTTCATAGAGCCAGTGATATTGCTTCACCATCTGATTGGTGCGGGTGTATTTGTAACCAAGCGTTGCAAAAACCAGCAATATGACGGTGTCGACGATATAGTATTGCAGCGAGAACATGGTGCCCTCGAACAGCGCGTGGTGGATGAAGCGTACGCCGAGCCCAAGCCCCAGAATGTACAACACGAGCTGCGCGTAGCTGCGCCAGGTCTGGGCACAGGCGCGTCCGGTCATCCAGGCCGCCCATCCACCCAGCAGGCAGCTGACGAACAGGAACTGCCAGATCGAGGCTTCCTCGTAGAGAATGCCGTGCATGATGGTGTCTCCTAGTGACGGCCGCCTTCGAGATAGGCTGCGCGAACCTCGGGATCGGCGAGCAGATCCTTGCCGGTGCCGCTCATCGTGACGACGCCGTTGACCATGACGTAGCCGCGCGTCGCCAGCTTGAGCGCGCCGAAGGCGTTCTGCTCGACAAGGAACACGGTCAGCCCTTGGGTGCGGTTGAGCTCGCGGATGGCGTCGAAGATCTGCTTCACGATCAGCGGCGCCAGGCCGAGCGAAGGCTCGTCGAGCAGCAGCAGCTTGGGTCGAGCCATCAGCGCGCGGCCGATCGACAGCATCTGCTGCTCTCCCCCGGAAAGCGTGCCGCCGCGCTGGCCGATGCGCTCCTTGAGACGTGGAAACAGCGTGAACACCTTCTCGACGTCCTCATCATAGTATTTGAGGTTGTCGAGGCTTGCGCCCATCTGAAGATTTTCCATCACCGTCATGCGCGGGAAGATGCGCCGGCCCTCGGGCGATTGCGCGATGCGCAACCTCGCGATCTCGTGCGTCGGCATGTCGGTGATGTCGGTTCCGGCGAAGGTGATGGTGCCGCGGCGCGCCCTTGGCGTACCGAAGATGGTCATCATCAGCGTTGACTTGCCAGCGCCGTTGGCGCCGATCAGCGCGACGATCTCGCCTTCATTGACAGCGACGTCGACGCCGCTGAGGGCGCGGATGTTGCCGTAGTAGGTCTCGACACCTTTGATGTCGAGCAAGGTCTTAGCCGTCACTTGCCACCTCCGCGCTTGGCTTTCGCCGGCTTGGCCGCTTCACGCGCCAGCGCCTTGGCCTGCCCCACCCAGTCTTCCCGTTCGATGCGGCCGTCAAAGGCGAGATAGGCCTCGGCCGCCGCGATGTCCGACTTCTTCCACGCCGCCACCTGGTCGAAATGGAAGATACCGTGCTCGTTGAGCTTCTTTTCGTTGACCGGCCCGATGCCCTTGATCGCGATGAGCCGGTCGGCAACGCCGCCACGCGGAGCGGCAAGTACGTTGGAGATGGTCTTCGGAGCTGAGGGCTTCGCGGCGGCAGGTTTGGACGCCGCCGGCTTGGCGGCAGTCGGTTTGGGCGTTGACGCCGCAGGTTTGGCGGCCGGCTTGGCCGCAGCCTTCGCAGCCGGCTTGGCGGGCGCCTTTGTCGCAGCCGTTGATGACGGTTTTGCTGGCGTCTTCGTTTCGGCTTTGGCGACCGCTGGCTTGGCAGCCGGGGCAGGCTTGGCGCTGCCCTTTGGTGCCGGCGTGGCCGTGACTGCAGACTTTACGACCTTTGCTGTCTTGGTAGCAGGATTCGCGGCTGGTGTCGCCCTGGCAGCCGGTTTCGCCGGCGGCGTGGCCGTGCTGGTCGGCTTCGCAGCGTTCGTGGCTTTGGCAACCGGCTTGGCCGATACAGCGGCTGGCTTGGCTGCCGGAGCAGCCTTCGCCGGGGCCTTGGTCGTTGTCTTGGCAGCAGCCTTCGGCGCATCCCCCCTGGCGACTTGCTTTGCAGGTGCCGGCGCTGCCTTGGCCGCGGGCTTGACCGCCTCTTTCACGACCGCAGGCCTGCTTGCCCTGGCCGCAGGCTTCGTCTCAGCCTTTGCCGCTAACTTGGCAGCAACAGCAGCGGATGCCTTGCCGGCTGCCGCCTTGGGCGCAGGCTTGACCGGCGCAGACATCAACCCCGCGGCTGGTGCAGCCGCAGGCTTGGCCTTCGTCGCCTTTCCGGCGGGAGCCATCTGGCTTGCAGACGCGGCGGCTGCCCTTGCAGCCTGCACTTCAACCTGACTGGCTTTCGATGCGCCCTTGGAGACCGAGACGACTTCGCCATGATCATCGCTGTGGCCAATGGTGTCGCTCACCGGTCCGGCCATCATCGACGAAGACGAACCAGGTCCATGGGCCGGATCCGGCATGCCTTCGAGCTCTTCGATGACCTGCTCGTCGCCAACCTCGACCAGAACGTTGGATACCTCTTCGTCGTCGACGCCGAGATAGGCGGCAATGACCTTCGGATCCGTCCTGACCGACATCGGGTCGCCATCGGAAATCTTGCGGCCGTATTCCAGCACCACGACGTGGTCGGAAATCTGCATGACCACCGACATGTCGTGCTCGATGAGCAGGATCGACGTGCCGGTGTTGTCCTTGATGTCGTTGAGCAGCGTATTGAGTGCCAGCGACTCTTTGGGGTTGAGGCCGGCCGCCGGTTCGTCGAGGCAAAGCAGCTCTGGTCCGGTACACATGGCGCGCGCAATCTCGAGGCGGCGTTGTGCGCCATAGGGAAGGTCGCCCGCCGGATCGTCGGCACGGTCGAGCAGTTCGGCCTTTTCGAGCCAATGCTTGGCAAGCTCGACTGATTCAGCCGACGCCCTGCGGTAGCCGCCAAGGCCGACCAGGCCCATGACGGTAAATCCGGAGGCCTTCATCAGCTTGTTGTGCTGGGCAACCAGAAGATTCTCGAGCAGCGTCATGCCCGAAAACAGCCGGATGTTCTGGAAGGTACGCGCGACCTTGGCCTTGGCCGTGATCTGGAAGTCCGGCATGCGCTCGAGCAGGAATTCCCCGCCTTCGCGGCCGTTGAACCGGATCATGCCTTCGGTCGGCTTGTAGAAGCCCGTAATGCAGTTGAAGACCGTGGTCTTGCCGGCACCGTTCGGGCCGATCAGCGCGGTGATTTCGCCGCGCTTGGCCTCAAAGGACAGGTCGCCGATGGCGACAAGGCCACCGAATTTCATCGACAGATGCTCGACCTGCAGGATCGGCTTGCTCATGGATGCGCTCGCGTTCATCAGCCGTGTCCTTCCTTGGTGAAGGAACTGGAGACAGCTTTTCGTTCATGCAGGAAGGCCGTGGGTTCGCGGCTGCCGACGAAACCTCGCGGCTTCCACAGCATCACGATGACCATCGCCATGCCAAACAGCAGCATGCGGTAAAGCTCAGGCGTGAAGTCCGGCCCGAAAACGTGCTTGAGGAACTCCATCTCGCGCAGGATCTCGGTGCCGCCGATCATCACCGCGGCCGCGACCGCGATGCCGACCAGCGACCCCATGCCGCCGAGCACCACGATAGCCAGGATGATCGCCGATTCCAGGAAGACGAAGGATTCAGGCGACACGAAGCCCTGGCGCGCGGCGAAGAACGAGCCGGCGAAACCGCCGAACATGGCGCCTGTCGCAAAGGCGGTGAGCTTGGTGGTGGTGGTGTTGATGCCGAGCGAACGGCAGGCGATCTCGTCCTCGCGCAGCGCTTCCCAGGCGCGGCCGACCGGCATGCGGCGCAGGCGTATGGTGACGAAGGCAGTCAGCAGCGCCAGGCCAAGGATGAGGTAGTAGAGGAAGATCTTGTAGTAGGCGCCGGACTGGGCGATGCCGAGCACCTTGGCGATGTAGTTGGGATCGGAGACGTTGAACGACATCAGCCCGAAGAAGCTGACCTTCGGGATGCCGGAGATGCCGGCAGCACCGTTGGTGACTTCGCGCCAGTTGATCAACACGAGGCGGATGATCTCACCGAAGGCGAGCGTGACGATCGCCAGATAGTCGCCTCGAAGCCGCAGAACCGGGAAGCCGAGGATGACGCCCCAGAAGGCGGCCATGATGCCGGCCACCGGCAGCAGGATCCAGAACGACCAGCCGAGCTGCGTTGCCAAAAGCGCGTAGGCATAGGCGCCGACGGCGTAGAAAGCGACGTAGCCGAGATCGAGCAGCCCGGCGAGACCGACGACGATGTTCAGGCCCCAGGCCAGCATGACGTAGATCAGGATCTGGATGCCGAAATTGTCGACCCACTTGAGCGAACCCTGGAAGCCGCCAGCCATCGAACCCGTCAAGAGCGCCAGGATCAGGACGACAACGATTGGATAGGCGATCAGGACGCCGACGCCGAGGGCCGAAAAGTGGTTATGGATGAAGGCGCGGAAGTAGAACAGCACCGAGGCCAGCGCATAGATGATCGCCAGCGCGCGGAAGAAGCGCAGGTAACCAGCCAGGCCGGAACCGAAAATCCCGTCAAGCGAGCCGGCGAACAACAGAAGCACCGCCGCGACGACCAGCGCCCCAATGAAGTAGGGCAAGCGGAAGAACCGCGTCGCCACGCTGTCTGGCAGCAGCCCGCTGGCGACATCGACGATCTTCTGTCGCGCCATGAATGGCTGCGCATAGGCGACGTAGAGGAAGCGGCCGAGCATGACCAGACCGACGACGATGGTAAGCAGGCCCCAGCGCGGAACGAGGACCAGTTCGTTGCTGATGTTCTGGTCGGTCTTGAGGCCGATGAAGAGGAAGAAAAGGCCAAACGCGATGATACCCGCATAGAAGGCCTCGCGAAGGCCGTGCTGCAATGGGCTGGCGGTCTCTTCGCGTGAAGCTTGGGCGATATTGGCCATGTTGTCAGACCTTCTCGACTTCGGGCCGGCCAAGGATGCCGGAGGGCAGGAAGATGAGCACGATGGCGAGGATCGAGAACGCTGCAACGTCCTTGTAGTCGATCGAGAAGTAGGCCGACCACATGCTTTCGATGAAGCCGATCATCAGGCCGCCAATGACAGCTCCCGGCAACGAGCCGATGCCGCCAAGCACCGCCGCCGTGAAGGCTTTGACCCCGGGCACGAAACCGTCGGAGAAGGCAACGACACCGTAATACATGAGGAACAGGGTACCGGCGACGGCGGCAAGGGCTGCACCCATGATGAAGGTGATGGAGATGGTGCGGTCGACGTCGATGCCGAGCAAAGCTGCCATCTTGCGGTCCTGCTCGCAGGCACGCTGGGCGCGGCCGAGCGAGGTCTTGTTGACGAGGTACCAGAACAAAGCGAGCAGCAGGGCGGTGACCACGACGATGATGATCTGCTTCAGCGAAATCGAGATGCCGCCGATATCGTAGACCTGGCTGACCATTGGCGGGATCGGCTTGTTGCGCGGACCCTGGGTGACCTGAACGAAATTGGACAGCGCGATCGACATGCCGATGGCGGTGATCAGCGGCGCTAGGCGGAACGATCCGCGCAGCGGCCGATAGGCCACCTTTTCGATCGTCCAGTTGTAGAGGCTGGTCAGGAGCATCGCCACGACCATCATGATCAGCAGGGCGATGACGACCGGCACCGAATAGAACATGGCGCCCAGGATCAGGAACACGATCAGGGCTGTAAACGCCCCGAGCATGAAGATGTCGCCATGGGCGAAATTGATCATGCCGATGATGCCGTAGACCATCGTATAGCCGATCGCGATCAGGCCATAGATGGACCCCAGCGTCAGCCCATTGACCAGCTGCTGGACGAAATATTGCATATGGATGCGGCTCCCCTGGAATGTCGCGCGATGCACGCATTCCTTTTGATATTTCCCCTAGTCCTAAAGTTTCGAGCCTGGATTGCAACGTGATTCTTCAACCCGTTGCGGCTTGCCGGACAGCGTTTTCCGCCGCCTCTGTTTTTTGTTGTCCAGGCCCTGGACTATCGCGAAACCTATCATTGGCTCAACGCAATGTCTTTGCCGTTTCCGGTGATTTTGCGCGCCATTATCGAAGAATGTAGCGCCAAGATACGTAACAGCAACAGGTTCTTGCGTCTTGCCGATGGTCTCTTTCCCATGAATGTCTAGACATATTGGCTGCTCCAGCTCCCTGCCATACGACTATTTGACTATGAACCCATGCGCGAACGGATCGCGATCGTCGATGAAGATGGTGTTCAATCCGGTCATCCGCGCCCACCCCCCGATCGAGGGAATGATCGCCTTCTTGCCGGCCACTTCGACCTCGCGCTCGACCCGCCCCTTGAACAGCGAACCGATGATCGATTCGTGCACGAAATCGTCACCCGCCCTGAGCTTGTCCTTGCCGTGAAGCTGCGCCATGCGCGCCGAGGTGCCGGTGCCGCAAGGCGAGCGGTCGATCGCCTTGTCGCCATAGAAGACCGCGTTGCGGGCATGCGCTTCGGCATGCTTCGGCGCACCCGTCCACAGCATGTGCGACAGCCGGTCGATGCCGGGATTTTCAGGATGCACAAACTGGTATTTTTCGTTCAGCCGCTGCCGCACGACAGGGCTCCAGGCGATGAAATCGCCGGCGGTGTAGTCGGCCATGTCGCGGTAGTTTTCCTGCGGCTCGACGATGGCGTAGAAATTTCCGCCATAAGCGACATCGACCCTGATCTCGCCGAGTACAGGGCATTCGACCGAAAGCCCTTCGGCATAAAGGAAGGACGGCACGTTGGTGATGCGCACTTCCTCGACATAATCGCCGACCTGCCTGTACTCGGCAATCACGAGGCCGGCCGGCGTGTCGAGGCGCAGCGTGCCCGGCGTCTTCGGCTTGATCAGCCCGTGCTCGATCGCCATCGTCACCGTGCCGATCGTGCCGTGGCCGCACATCGGCAGGCAGCCCGACGTCTCGATGAACAGGATGGCGACATCGCAATCCTCGCGCGTCGGCGGATAGAGGATCGAGCCCGACATCACGTCATGGCCGCGCGGCTCGAACATCAGCCCGGTGCGGATCCAGTCGTATTCGGCAAGGAAATGCGCCCGACGTTCCATCATCGTCGCGCCTTCGAGGCGGGGGCCACCGCCCGCCACCAGCCGCACCGGATTGCCGCAGGTGTGGCCGTCGATACAGAAAAAGGAGTGGCGCGCCATGATGATACCTTGCGTCAGAAACGTTGGGCGGAAAAGGGGGTGAGATCGATCGCCGACTTTTGACCCAGCATGCGCTCGCGCACCAGCCGGCCGGTGGCCGCCGCCTGGGTGAGGCCAAGGTGACCATGGCCGAAAGCGTAGTGGACGCCGGCTTGGCTGCGCGAGCCGCCAATGACCGGCAGCGAATCGGGCAGCGACGGGCGGAAGCCCATCCATTCGCGCCCGCCCGAAGTATCGAGACCCGGTAGGAACTTGCGCGCCTTCTCCAGCATCGCCTTCGACCGCGCATAGTTCGGCGCCCGCGAGATGCCGCCCAGCTCGACAGCGCCGCCGACGCGCAGGCCGGTGGCAAGCGGCGTGATGACGAAGCCATGGCCGGAGAAGATCAGCTGTCGCTTGACGTCGAAAGCACTGGTGGGGAGCGTCGTGTTGTAGCCGCGCTCGGTTTCGAGCGGGATGACGTCGCCGAGCTGACGGGCGAGCAGATGCGACCAGGCTCCGGCAGCGATCAGAACCTGGCGGGCGAACAGCGTGCGGCCTTGCTTGAGCTGGATCAGGATGCGGTCACCAGCCGGCCGGACAAGCCCGACATCGCCCTTGACGAAGGAAGCGCCGCTGACCTCGGCATGACGCCAGATCGCCTTGCCGAGATCCTTCGGGTCGGACACCGTCTTCCAGCCGGGCACGAAGGTGCCACGCGTGAAGCGGTCGGCCAGCCCGGGCTGATAGTTTGCGAGTTCGTGCTTTTCGAGATGCCGGTAGGCGATGCCGAAGCGGTCACGCGCCGCCCAGCTCGGCAATGCCGCCTTGAACTCCGCCTCACGCTCGTAGAGTTCAAGCGAACCGTCCTCGCGCAGCATCGAGCCGGTACCCGAGCGCGCCATCAGCGACGCCCACTCCTGCTCGGCGAGCTTCATCAGCCCGGCCTGCGCGGCAAGGCTCGCCTCATAGTTGGCGGGCGCCCCGGCACGCCAGAAGCGGAAGAGCCATGGCGCAAGCTTGGGCAGGTAGGCAGGTGGAATGGTCAGCGGGCCAAGCGGGTCGGCCAGCCATTTCGGTACGTTGCGCATCATGCCCTTGTGCGCAAGCGGCAGGACATCGGAGAACGCAAACGCCCCGGCATTGCCGGAGCTGGTTTCCTCGCAGACGCCGGTGCGGTCAAAGACCGTCACCTTGCGCCCGGCCTCGGCGAGATAGGCAGCCGCCACGATGCCGACGATGCCGGCGCCGATGATGGCAATGTCGATCTCGTCGACCGCTGCACTCATGCCTTGCTCCCCTCCGAGCCCTGCCCTTACCAGATCAGAACGAAGGCAGCTTGGGGCGGACTTCCAGGGCATCCTTGATGATCTTCTCGACCGCGTTGCGGCGCTCGCCCGACAATGGCTTGCGCGGCATGCGCACACGATCGTGGGAGCCGATCGCCAGCACCTCGGCAAGCTTGATGTTCTGGACCAGATAGGTCGAGACGTCGAGGTCGAGCAGCGGGCGGAACCAGCGGTAGATGGCGAGCGCCTCTTCGCGCCGGCCCTGCTTCATCAGCTGGTAGATGGCGACGGTCTCGCGTGGGAAGGCGACGACGAGGCCTGCAACCCAACCGATTGCGCCGACCGAAAGAGCCTCGAAGGCGAGGTTGTCGACGCCGGTGAACAGGTCGTAGCGGTTGCCCAGGCGGTTGATGATCTCGGTCGAGCGGCGGATGTCGTCGGACGATTCCTTGACCGCGACGAAGCGCGTGTCGGACGCCAGTTCCTCCATCTGGTCGACGGTGACGTCGACGCGGTAGGCGAGGCGGTTGGAGTAGATCATGACCGGCAGGTCGCCGGCCTCGGCCACGGCGCGAAGGGCCGCCACCGTCTCTTCCGGGTTGGTGTGGTAGATCGGGCTCGGCACCACCATCAGGCCGGACGCGCCTTCCCTAGAGGCGCGCTTGGCGATGGCCGCCGCCTCGCGGGTGCCGGCCTCGTTGACCGTCAGCAGCACCGGCTTGCCGGCGGCGACCTTCTGGGCGGTCTTCAGCACCTCGATCTTTTCGTCATGCGAGAGCATCGGGCCCTCGCCGAGCGAGCCGGCGACGATCAGGCCGTCACATCCGGCCTCCATCTGCAGCGCGAAGCAGCGCTCCATTTCGGCATGATCGAGGCGATCGTCCGCCGTGAATTTGGTGGTGACTGCTGGGATGACTCCGGCCCACATAGCGCTCTCTCCATCTGATATATCAGTGATATATGACGAGGCGACCAACATTGTCAATCGGCAATCGCATCTGATATATCAAAAATATATCATTGCGCTTTCAAGAGATTCGGTCATGCAAGCTGAGAAACTGGAACCGGCTGCGACACGGGCCTACCACGAGCTCGAACGGCTCATCGTCACCCTCGAACTCGCCCCTGGGACCATTGCCACCGAAGGTTCTCTGATCGACAGGCTCGGCCTTGGCCGCACGCCGGTGCGCGAGGCGATCCAGCGCCTGGCCTGGGAAGGACTGGTCGAGATCAGGCCGCGCGCCGGCCTGGCGATTGCGCCGCTGCACCCCGGCGATTGGCTGCGCGTGCTCGACGCGCGCCGCGGCATCGAGGTCGTGCTCGCTCGCTCGGCGGCGCGCTTCGTCACCCGCGATGCCGCCAACCAGTTCCATGCCGCAGCCCTTGCGATGCAGAAAGCAGTGATCGCGGCCGACGTGCTCGGCTTCCTTGCGGCCGACAAGGCGCTCGACGAGGCGCTCGCCCTTGCCGCCGACAACGACTTTGCCGCCCGCCTCGCAGCACCCCTGCAGACCCACAGCCGGCGTTTCTGGTTCCGCTACCAGCGCGACACCGGCCTCGCAGCCTCTGCCGAGCACCACGTCGCGCTGATCCGGTCCATCCTCGAGCATGACGAGGAGGGCGCCGCCCAGGAAGCCGAGCGGCTGATGGCGATGCTGCGCGCCCATGCCGAGGCGGCAGCGACGCGGTAAGGCCGCATGATCGATCAATGTCTCGGTTCGGCTTCCCTGACTTCATCAGCGGCGCTCTCCCAGCCGTCGCCGGCGGCGAGCACACAGCTGCGGCCTCTGACATCCGACAACAGCACGGTCCAGGTGCCATCGTCGGAGATGTAGATTTCGACGATGGCCGCGTCGCCAGCGACACCGTAACCAAGGCGCCGCTCGTGAAAACTGTCCGTCAGGCCGGCCACGATCGCGTCATGGTCGCTGCAGAACAGCTCTGCAACTGCCGGGGTGGCCGGCAGCATCAGCGCCAAGCCGAAGGCCGCCAGCCCGCTTGTGTGGAATGCGGGCGCGAGTGCCATTCGACACCTCCTTGCCGCCGCATCTGAGCGGGAAGGTAACGACCCATCTTAACACGAAAGGCCAGTGGAAGCCCCGGAAGCATTGGGCCTTCCGTCATTCCGTCCAGGCCCTCGCACCCGGGGCATATTGCTGCACACCGCCGCAACGAGCGGCGGCACGTCAGCCCTGTCGGGGATCACACAATGGCAACTTTGCGATAGCGTCGTCCGTCAGCAGTTTTCTCAGGTTTACCGACGACACCAGGAAGTACTGTTCGTCCGCCTGGCTGCGCATGAAAATCTCTGCCGCGAGCGCGCCGGGGTTGATGGCACCGTCGCGGCATCCACCCTTGATCGTCACGGATATGCTGCCCTTGCCATCCTTCCGGCCGGTCGCCTTGAAAGCGCGCGCCTTGGCCTGTGCGGCGGCGAGCCGGGCCAGGTCCGCCTGCGCGACGCGAGCGACCTGGATCCTTTCGAAGGAAGGGCTGGCCGACACGCCCGGCGCATTGTCGCCTGATACGATTTCGAGCGGCAAGGCCTCGTTGACCGGTCCATAAGGTGCCGGCGCCTCCATCGCGAAATGCAGCACGACATCGCCGGTGCGCAGCTTGAGCGGAACAGGCATGACGGCTGCGACGCTCATCTGCTCCGGCGCGATCTCTAGAGGATCAAGGGCTGCGAGCCTGGTCAGCGCCATCGGATTGAGCGAAGCGCAGGCAGACAGCGTCAACAGCGAGGCCAGCCCTGCAATCGAACGTCCACGCACCGACATAATACCTCCATATGGTTGTTTGACAGCACTGACTTATTGTTTTACGATAATTTTTGCAAACAGATTTTGAAGAGGCTGAAATGCAGACTGCCCGCGAGCGCGCCCGTTTGCTGAGCCGGCGCATGGAAAGGCTCATCCTCGTGCTGATGGCCATTCTCGGCCTGTTCGTCCTCTACGGGCTGGTACTGGCCTGGTCCGACCCGACCTGGATCGGCACGTTCGTGATCGAAAGGCTGGCACTTCCCAAGCCGGCGCAGCTCTCGACCTCGACGATGCTGTTGCTGGCAGCGGCATTTCTCGCACAGGCCGGATTGCTCGGATGGGCGCTGCAGACGCTGCGGGCGGCGTTCCGCGAGATCGGCCTGCATGACATCGTCGGCGCTGAAAGCGCGCGCCTGATGCGCCTGTCAGGCGTGGCTTTTCTGACCAACGCGATCGCCATGGCGTTGGCCCCGCCGCTGGTCTCGCTCATCGTCAGCCTCGACATGCCGGCCGGCCAGCGATTCCTGGCGATCAGCTTCGGCACGCACGAACTGCTGGCCCTGATCCTGTCGGGCATACTGATCGTCTTTGGCCACCTCCTTGCGGTGGCCGCCGAGGTCGACGACGACAACAAGCGGTTCGTCTGACATGCCGGTCATCGTCAATCTCGACGTCATGCTGGCGCGCCGCAAGATGCGTTCCAAGGAACTCGCCGCCAAGATCGGCATCACTGAGCAGAACCTGTCGCTGCTGAAGTCCGGCAAGGTGCGCGGTGTCAGGTTTTCGACGCTCGCCCGCATCTGCGCCGAGCTCGAGTGCCAGCCGGGCGACCTGCTGGAGTACCAGCCGGGACCGGAAGAAGAGGACGAAACGTAAAACGGGCGCCCAACGGGCGCCCGTTCATTTTCCAGCTAGAAACGATCAGTTCATCGTCGGGATGATGAACGCCACGCCGTTGGGCTTAGTTCATCGTCGGAATGACGAACTCCGCACCGTCCTTGACGCCCGACGGCCAGCGCGAGGTCACCGTCTTGGTCTTGGTGTAGAAGCGGAACGCATCCGGACCGTGCTGATTGAGGTCACCGAAGGACGAAGCCTTCCAGCCGCCGAAGGTGTAGTAGGCGATCGGAACCGGGATCGGCACGTTGATACCGACCATGCCGACCTGGACGCGTGAAGCGAAATCGCGGGCGGCGTCGCCGTCGCGGGTGAAGATCGCCACGCCGTTGCCCATCTCGTGGTCGTTGGCCAGCTTGATGGCGTTCTCGTAGGTCGGCGCGCGCACCACCGAGAGAACCGGGCCGAAGATCTCTTCCTTATAGATGCGCATATCGGCGGTCACATGGTCGAACAGACAGCCGCCCATATAGAAGCCGTTCTCGTAGCCCTGCATCTTGAAGCCGCGGCCGTCGACGACGAGCTTGGCGCCTTCCTTGACGCCGATGTCGACGTAACCCTTGATGCGCTCCAGCGCCTCACGGGTGACGACCGGGCCGAAGTCGGCGGACGAGTCGGTCGACGGGCCGACCTTCAGGCTCTCGACGCGCGGGACCAGCTTTTCCATCAGCCGTTCGGCGGTGTCGTGGCCGACGGGAACGGCCACCGAGATCGCCATGCAGCGCTCGCCGGCCGAGCCGTAGCCGGCGCCGATCAGCGCGTCGACGGTCTGGTCCATGTCGGCGTCGGGCATGATGATCATGTGATTCTTGGCGCCGCCGAAGCACTGCACGCGCTTGCCGTTGGCGCAGCCCCGGCTGTAGATGTACTGGGCGATCGGCGTCGAGCCGACGAAGCCGACGGCCTTGATGTCGGGATCGTCGAGGATCGCGTCGACAACCGTCTTGTCGCCGTTGACGACGTTGAGGATGCCTGCCGGAAGGCCGGCTTCGAGGAACAGTTCGGCGATGCGCAACGGCACGCCCGGGTCGCGCTCTGACGGCTTCAGGATGAAGGCGTTGCCGCAAGCAATCGCCGGCGCGATCTTCCACAGCGGGATCATCGCCGGGAAGTTGAACGGGGTGATGCCGGCGACGACGCCGAGCGCCTGGCGCATCGAGTAGACGTCGATGCCGGGGCCGGCGCCGTCGGTGAACTCGCCCTTCATCATGTGTGGAGCGCCAATGCACACTTCGACAACTTCAAGGCCGCGCTGGATGTCACCCTTGGCGTCGGCAATGGTCTTGCCATGCTCGCGCGCCAGAAGCTCGGCCAGCGAGTCGTATTCCTTGTGCACCAGCTCCAGGAACTTCATCAGCACGCGGACGCGGCGCTGCGGATTGGTGGCCGCCCAGGCAGGCTGTGCTGCCTTGGCATTCTCGACGGCGGCGCGCAGTTCCTGCGCCGAGGCAAGTGCCACCGTGGCGCGTGCCGAACCGTCCATCGGCTGCAGCACGTCCTGCTTGCGCCCGCTGGTGCCGGCGACATGCTTGCCGCCGATGAAATGACCGTAATCGACCATTGCTTCTCTCCCAATTCTTTGTTGATGGCTCATTGTCCCGCTTAACGCGCGCCTTTGCAACGCGAGGGTGAACGCAACCGTTGTGCAGAAAATAAAGTCCGACGAGAGCTTGAATGCGATTTCATGCATAGTAGGGTGCACGGATCGTAGCCCTTCGCCCGAGGTCGGAACCACCGATGAACTGGGATGACGTCCGCATCTTCCTCGCCGTCGCGCGCACCGGCCAAATCCTCGGTGCGGCACGGCGGCTCGAGCTCAACCACGCAACCGTATCTCGGCGCGTGGCAGCCCTCGAAGAGGCGCTGAAGACAAAACTCTTCCGCCGGCTGACCACCGGCAGCGAACTGACGCCCGCCGGCGAGCGCTTCCTCGAAGTCGCCGAGCGCATGGAAGCCGACATGCTGACTGCCCGCGCCGAAATTTCGGGCGAAGGCGACGAAGTGTCGGGCACGGTGCGCATCGGCGCGCCTGACGGATTCGGCGTTGCCTTCCTGGCGCAACGCCTGGGCACGCTGACCGCCGAGCACGCCGACCTGCGCATCCAGCTCGTTCCGGTCCCAAGGACATTTTCACTGTCGCGGCGCGAGGCAGACATCGCCATCACCACCGAGCGGCCGAGCGAAGGCCGACTGGTGGCGGCAAAGCTTGTCGACTATTCGCTCGGCCTGTTTGCTTCCCGCGCCTATGTCGAACAATACGGCCTCCCCACCTCGCGCCCCGAGCTTTCGGCCCACCGCCTGATCGGCTACGTACCCGACCTCGTGGTCAGCTCATCGCTCGACTACGCCGCCGAGTTCAGCCCGTCATGGGAGTCCGCCTTCTCGATTTCGTCTGCGCTCGGGCAGGTCGAGGCGGTGCGCTCAGGCGCTGGCATCGGCATACTGCACACCTTCATTGCCCGCAGGATTGCCGACATCGTGCCGGTAACGGCGATCCCGCCAATCCGCCGCGCCTACTGGCTTGTCTATCACGAGTCCGTCCGGCCTTTGCGCCGCATCCAGACGGTGGCGGGCTTCATCACCAAAGCTGTGGAACGCGAGCGGCCGCTGTTCATCTGAACAGCCTTCCGACAAGCTCACACATCCGCTAACGTCGGTACTCCAACCGAGGAAACCGATTTGCTGCCCCGTCCCTACGCAGAATTGCTGCGCAAGGCCCGGCGCGCCACGAGGCGCGCCGATGAGGCCGAAGATCTGTTGCAGACGGTTCTTGTCGCGGCGGTCGAGGCGGGGCGCACCGACCTGTCGAATGTCGAGAACCGGCGCTGGCTTGAAGGCGCATTGCGACGCCGCGCCGCCTTCGACGCGCGTTCGGCAGTTCGGCGCAGAAAACGAGAACAACCTTTCGCAGCCATCAGCTGCGAGCCAAAGCCCCAAGAAGCCTTGCCGGTCAGGTTCGTCGCGACCTTGCCCCCTAGCTTGCGCACGACGACGCTGCTGGCGCTGACAGGCCATACGCGGCAGGAAATCGCTTGGCTGCAGCACCTCGCCGATCCGGCCTTGCGGCAGCGCATCGCAGAAATCCGGCGGCGCTGGTTGGCCTATGGCGGTGGCTCCTTTGGGGAAATTCCGGGCCTGACCGGCACTCTTGCCTTCGGCAGCATCAGGCGTTCCCTGCTCGCTTTGGCCAGGCAACCGGGCGCCCTGCTCGCCAGCCACGACCCCGACGGGCACCTTTTTGTCGTCGGCACCTCACAAAACCCGGCGGCACGGCAACTCAACAGGCGTGCAACCGACATCACGGAGTGACCATATGTTCGGCAAAAGCAAACTCGGTAACATCTGCTACTACGTCTCGAACATCGACAAGACCGAAGCCTTCTATCGCGATGTCATGGGTCTCGAGCTCCAGCGCATGGAAGGCGACGCGGACACCGGCGGCGACTGGCTGCTCGCCAATACCGCCAATGGCGTCGACCTGATCTTCTTTGCGATGGAGTCCCGGCCCGGCAACTCACCGATCATCGTCTTCGAGATCGCCGACGGCGGCATCGATGACATTGTGTCGACGCTGGCCGACAATGGCGTGACCATCGTCACCCCGGTGAGCCACGCGCCGGGCGGATGGTCATCCGAATTCACCGATCCCGACGGCCACGTCATCTCGATGTACCAATCGGCGGAGGCGCCGCGCTCGCTGAAGGTGGCCTGACGTCAGGCCCAAAAGCGCTCAGGGCCAAGGCCGCTGATATCGACCTCCGGCTCGCGGCCGGAGATCATGTCGGCAAGGATTTTCGCCGAACCGCAGGCCATGGTCCAGCCTAGCATGCCGTGGCCCGCGTTGATGTAGAGGTTCGGCAGCTTGGTCCGTCCCAGAACCGGCGGACCGTCAGGCGTCATCGAGCGCAAGCCGCACCAAAAGCGCCCTTCGCGCAGATCGCCGGCATCCGGAAACAGCTCGCTTAGCGCACGCTCCAGCGGCACCCGACGCTGCTCGTGCAGGGTCAGATCGAAGCCCGAAATCTCCACGGTGCCGCCGATGCGGATGCGGTCGCCAAGCCGTGTGACCGCGACCGTGCCGGCAACATCGATAACACTCGAGGCAGGCGCTGCATCGACGTCGGCGATCGGCACCGTCAGCGAATAGCCCTTCAGCGGATAGAGCGGCAGGCGCTGGTGCAGCTTACGCATGAAGCGTTCGGAATAGCTGCCCGCCGCCAGAACGAACGCGTCGGCGTCCTCATGGCCGTTGACCGTGACGCGCTGAACTTTCCCGGCCCAGGCATCGATCGAAAAGACCTTCTGCCCGAACTTGAACACCACACCGCGCGCGGCGCACAACTCGACCAGGCGCTCGGTAAACAAGCTGCAATCACCGGTCTCGTCGTCAGGCAGGCGCAGGCCGCCAGATAAGCTGTGGCGCGAGCGAACAAGACCGGGCTCCACTTCAACGCATCCCGCCGCATCGAGAATTTCGTACGGCACCTCGAGCCTGTCGAGCACGGCGACATCCGCAGCGATGCCGTCGAGTTGTTCCTGGGTGCGAAACAGTTGCAGCGTGCCATGACTGAGCTCGTCATAGGCGATGCCGGTGCCTTCGCGCAGCACCCGCAACATGTCGCGGCTGTATTCGGCGAGCGGCACCATCAGCGACTTGTTCGCCTGGTAGCGCTCGGCCGTGCAATTGCGCAGCACCCGGGCCAGCCACATCCACATCTTGGGGTCGAATTTCGGCCGGAAGGAAAAGGAGTCATCCTTCATGGCGAGCCATTTCAGCGCCTTGAGCGGCAAGCCAGGTGTTGCCAGAGGCGAGGCACAGCCGGAGGCAATCTCGCCCGAATTGGCATAGCTGGCTTCTTGCGCCGGCCCCTTCTGGCGGTCGTAGACGACCACCTCGTGGCCGGCCTCGGCAAGATAGTAGGCAGTCGTCACCCCGATGACGCCGCCGCCGACGACTATGACCTTCATTGCGCCCCCAGATACAGGCTCCGACATATCAGGTCGATTTCGGAGCGTGCATATTCCCGATTTGCGGCTGCTTCGAGCACTCTCCGAAGCGCGGCAGACGGCGCCGGTCAGGCCGCAGACGGGCCCGGATCATCGCCATTTGTCGAGATGTGCCGGATTTTTCGCGGCACGCCAAGAGCTTGCGGCTCATCGGCGCTGAACACCAGCACTGGAAAGCGGCGTTCAGATGGGTCGGGACGAAGGTCCGGCGTCGCGATGCCCGGCCGCGCCGCCTCGGGCTGGTAGTGAATCTCGTCGACGCAGATGGTCTCGGTTGCACCGCGGCCGCAGTCGATCGATATCGACTGGCCCTTGCGCAGGCCGAGCAGGGCAAGCCCGCGCGGCACGGTGATCGGGATGATCTGCCCGACCATGCCGTCCATCGGCCCATGCGCCACGATCCGGGTATGCGGCGCGCCACCATCGACGCTGAAGGTGACGCGGCTGTTCAGCGTCACCACGTCGGCGTCGGCCTCATTCGAAAACACGACCTGGGCCGAAGCGAGCTTCCGGCGCAACAGCGCCACCAGCGGACCGCCCGACCAGGCGAGGCGGTCGAGCATCGTCTTGACGATGGCAAAATCCTTGGTCGTCAGCTGACATTTGGACATGGCTTGTCTCCGCAAGCACCGGGTTGTTGCCCGGCATGCAGCGCCAAGGCGTCAAGGTGGACGCGCAGGCGGGATTTCAGGAGTGGGCTGGCAGGAGCGCGCCGTCAGTTGGCGTCCGCACGGGGTGCTTCGACGGTCACGATCTCCAGTTCGAGACGGCGCCCGTCGCGCGATGTCCAGGCAACTGACTGACCTTCGCGAAGACCGATCAGCGCTGCACCCACCGGCGTCAGGATCGAGACCTTGCCTTCGGCGATGTCGGCCTTGCCGGGATAGACCAGCGTCACCGTCTTGACCTCGCCGTCGCCGCCGCGGAACGTCACGGTCGAGCCCATGCGCACGACATTGGCCGGGATGCGGCTGAGCGGCTTGATCTTGGCGCGCTCCATTTCGGCGAGCAGTTCCTCGGCGATTCCAGGTAGACGTTCGAGGCTGGATTCGGCGAGGCCGGTCAGCCTGGCATGATCGTTTTCGCTCACCACGATCTCATGTTCGCGGCGCTGCTTGATGTTCTGGCGCAATGGATACTCCACGGATTCTCGTCCGGCCGTGGCGGAAACGCTCACGACCGGTCCGTCCGCGCAAAAGCGGACGTGCCCAAATGTTCAGACCGTTCCGCCCAGCGGCCCGGTGCTCATGATTTCATGCATTGAAAAGTGCCCCGCAGGCTCGGACGTCGCATAGCGACCGAGCCGGGGCTAGGATCCCGCGATGGGGCAGACCCGGAACAAGGCAAAGCTGCCAATATGAGCGTAAGTGCACATGGCCGGAGGGTCGCCGACCCCGCCCTGCTTGTCAAGGGCGGCCGGCCAGATGCTATCCGGCCAAGTATTATCCGGCCAGGTGCCTGAACGCCGCCACGACCTCGTCATAGACCTTGCGCTTGAACGGCACGATCAGTTCCGGCAGCTCGAACATCGGCTTCCACGCCCAGCGGTCGAATTCGGCCGAATGGCCGCCCGGCGGCGGGTTGATGGCGATCTCGCTTTCCTCGCCCTCGAAGCGGAAGGCGAACCATTTCTGCGTCTGGCCGCGATATTTGCCCTTGAGGGCGATGCCGAGCAGATGCGGCGGCAGGTCGTAGTTGATCCAGTCGGGCGCCTCTGCAAGCAGGCTGACGCTGCGCATGCCGGTCTCTTCATAAAGCTCGCGGAGTGCGGCCGGATACGGATCTTCACCCTTGTCGATGCCGCCTTGCGGCATCTGCCACAACTGGTCGGTATCAGACAGTTCGCTGTCCGGCTCGGCGATGCGGTGGCCGGCCCAGACCATCCCCCTCGCATTCAGCACCATGATGCCGACGCAAGGACGGTAGGGCAGATCTGCGGGCGCTTTCAGGGTCTTCGACATCAAGTCCTATCCTCGTTCGGGGTCGCTCGCGACAGCCGAGATCGGCACGATCTCGATGCCGCGCTTGCGTGCCTCGCTTGCCCACGAGGCCACGGCGTCGACGGTGACGTCGAATGCATTGCCGGTGCCGATGGCAAAGCCCTTTGCGCGCGCCGTCCGCTCCAGCTCGTCGAGCTTGTCGAGGATCGCGCCGCGATCCTGAACGCCGTCGATGATGGCATCACCAGCAGCAAACGGCACGCCGTTCTTCAACGCTGTCTCAGGTGCGAGGCTTCGTGCCGATGTGCCGTCGTCGACATAACCGATACCACGCTTGCCGAGCTCGGCCATCATCACGCCCATCGCCTCGGGGTTCGTCGAGAAGCGCGCCCCCATGTAGTTCATCACGGCGGTGTAGTTTGTCGTCCGCGACAGCGTCCAGCGCAGGTTCTTGAGGATCTCGTCGGCACCGGCCTCGACGGTCAGCGTGTTGCGACCGGGATTGACGTTGGGAAAATCGAACGGCTCGAGCGGCACCTGCATGACGATCTCGTGGCCCTCGCGCCGCGCCGCCTGCATCCATCGGCCAAGGCTGTTGCCCTGCGGCGCGAAACCGAGCGTGATCTCCGGCGGCAGCTTGCCGATCGCCGTCTGGGTTCCGGTCTGCGACAGTCCGAGCCCGCCGATCACGATCGCCACCCGCGCGCCACGCGCACCGGACCAGGCCCGGGCATAGACGTCGAACGGACGGCGCCCGTCGGCGGCGCGGATCGGCAACGGCCCGGAGGGGCTGGCCTCGATCAGTGCCTTCTCCGGCAAATGGGCGACGCGCACATTCAGCCCGACGGCAGAGGGATCGCGGACGACGACGGCACCACCCTCGCTCTCTGGCGGGTTGACGCGGATGATCTGCGGGCCGCCGCTTGGCGTCTGTGCCGGCTTCGGTTTGGCCACGGGTTGTGCGGGCGCCGCGGCAACCACCTCGGGCGTAACCACCGCAACGACTTCAGGCGTGCGATAAGGCTTCTGGCGAAAGGCGATCGACGCCGACGCCGCCACCAATGCCAGGACGCACAGGCCGGCAAGCAGCGGCCCCTTGCGCAGCCAGGCAGAGCGCTTGCCAGTCGGACGGCGCGGCGCCTGTCCAAGCGGACGGTCGATTTCCTTTTCGATCTGCACCACGCCGTGCCCTGTGGCCGAAGCCAGCCTCCCCCGAATCAAACTGCCGGAACCTTGCGGTCCCGGCAGCATGGCATTGTCACGTAAAGCAGGCCAGCGCTTCGCCGGTCGCCCCTTACTGCTGGTTCATCACGGCCTTGTCGGGGTTGGGCGGGAAGGCCGGATCGGTCTTCTGTCCACGCAACAGCTCCAGTGCGTAATTGAGCTGCAGGTCGTCCTTCGGCTCCGGCGGCACATAGGCTGCCGAGCCCGAACCCTTGTCGCTTTCCTCGGCCCCCTTGATATGGCCCTTGAGTTCGGACTCGCCACGGGTCACGTCGCGGCCCTGCAGGTCTGCCGGCAGCGGCTGGTCGACCTTGATGTCGGGCGTGATACCCTTGCCCTGGATCGACTTGCCTGACGGCGTGTAATAAAGCGCCGTCGTCAGCCTGAGCGCGCCGTTTTCGGCCAGCGGGATGATGGTCTGCACCGAACCCTTGCCGAAGGACTGCGTGCCCACCACGGTGGCGCGGCGCAGATCCTGCAACGCGCCAGCCACGATTTCCGAAGCACTCGCCGAACCGCCATTGATCAGGACGATCAGCGGCTTGCCGTCGATGTCGTCGCCGGGACGCGAGTCGAAGCGGGTGATGTCCTTCGGATCGCGGCCGCGGGTTGAAACGATCTCGCCGCGGTCGAGGAAGGTGTCGGAAACGCTGACCGCCTGGTCGAGCAGGCCGCCAGGGTTGAGGCGCAGGTCGAGCACATAACCCTTCAACTTGTCCGCCGGGACCTGCTTCTTGATCGTGGTGATCGCGTTTTGCAGGTCGTCGAAGGTCTTTTCGGTGAAGGAGGTGACCTTCAGGTAGCCGACATCGTTGTCGACGCGGAACTTGACCGCCTTGACCTTGATGACGTCGCGCATGATCGACAGCTCGATCGGCTTGTCGGCGCCTTCGCGCAGGATCGTCAGCTTGATCGGGGTGTTGATCAGGCCGCGCATCTTTTCGACGGCGTCGTTCAGCGTCAGGCCGCGAACTTCCTCGCCATCGATCTTGGAAATGTAATCGCCGGCCAGCACGCCTGCCTTGGCGGCGGGCGTGTCGTCGATCGGGGTGATGACCTTGACCAGCTCGTTCTCCATCGTCACCTCGATGCCGAGGCCGCCGAATTCGCCCTTGGTCTGGACACGCATGTCCTTGGCCGCTTCAGCGTTGAGATATGACGAATGCGGATCGAGCGAGGTCAGCATGCCGTTGATGGCGTTCTCGATCAGCGACTTTTCGTCCGGCGGGGTCACATACTGACCGCGCACGCGTTCGAAGATGTCGCCGAAGATGGCGAGCTGGCGGTAGGTTTCGGAACCCGCCGCATTCGCTGTCGAGCCGGGCGCACCGTACACCAGGCTCATCGCGGAGCCTCCCATCAGCGCCCCGGCAAGCAGAAGCGACAGTTTACGCATCATTTCATGTCCTTCCAGAGGTACGGTCCGCCCACCACGGGGTCGGATCGACGGGTTTTCCATCCTTGCGGAACTCGACATAGAGTTCCGGCGTCGCATTTGCATTGTCCGAGGCTGAGGTGCTCGCCACCCTCGCCTCTCCCATCGCACCGATCGGCTCGCCTGCTAGTACGGACTGACCCGGCGCGACGCTGATTCTGCTCATCCCCGCCAAGACGACATGATAGCCGTCGCCGGCGTTGAGGATCAAGAGTTGACCATAGGAGCGGAAAGGCCCCGCATAAAGAACGCTTCCATCCGCCGGAGCGGTGACGATGGCGCCCGATTGTGTCGCAACCATGTCCCCAAGCATGGTGCCGCCGATGCCATCGTCGGCGCCGAAGCGGCGTTTGATACGCCCGGCGACCGGTAGCGCCACCTGCCCCTGGAGCAAGGAAAATGGAGCGGAAGCAACAAGTTGGTTGGCTTCCGGCACCACCGGAACGACCGGTTCGTTTGCTGCCTTGGCTGCCTCCGCGGCAGCCTTTCGAGAGGCCTCTGCGTCGGCGGCCTTCTTCGCCGCCTGCTTGTCGAGCGAGGCGATCAAATCTTTGAGACTTTCGGCTCGCGCTGCGAGTTCGACTGAATTTTTCGTCTCTTCGGCAAGCGCTGTCTCGGATTCCGAGCGTAGCCGGTTCTTGGCTTCGAGCAGCAGGTCCAGTCGCGCCTTTTCGCCGGCCTGCGCCGTCATCGCGGTTGTCAGGCGGTCACGTTCCGCCTCGATCGAGGCCACAACCCGTGACAGCTCCTTGAGGTCGGCCATCAGAATCTCGGTCTCGGAGCGCAGCTCGGGCACCACGGCGCCGAGAAGGATGGCGCTGCGGATCGACGACAGCGCGTCTTCCGGCTTGACCAGGATCGCCGGCGGCGGATTGAGGCCCATGCGCTGCAACGCGCCAAGCACCTCCGCCAGCACGCCGCGGCGCATGTTGAGCGAGGTGCGGATGCCCGCCTCCTGCTCTTTCAGCCCTTCGACCTTGCCGGCGATATCTTCGATGTCCTGGGCGAGCTTGCGCTCAGTCTTTGCCGACTGGATCAGCGCCGCGGTGATCGAGGCGTGATCCTTCTTCACCTGGGCAATCTCGGCCGCCAGCTTTTCGCGCCGCTCGGCTGAAACCTCGATGACGCGCGACAGGTTCTCGAGTTCGGACCGCGTACGGTCCGGGTCCGGCAAGGGCGGGCCTACCTGGGCCAATGCGGCTCCGCAGGCGAGCGCGATCCAGCCTGCGGCGACGATGCCGCGGCATGGTTGGAGCCACGACTTCACTGGGGAATTCCGCGCCATGCGATGATCCGGTTGTATGCTTGCGACCTTAGCGGCGGCATCGTTAACGAACCATCAACCATGTTCACCGGGCACGACCGCGGGCGGACTTTTGCCCAGCCATTTTGTCAAATTCCGGACGCTGCCATTATTTTCCTGTTCGAATTTGTATAGTGGACGCGATACGCCTTGTCGGAGAACCCACATCACAAGACCAAAGAGGTTCCTCTCACTGGCATGTATCTGCTCGGCACTTATCGCAGCGACGGATGCGTTGACCATCGAGAGCCGCGCCATAGGCGACGTATATTCGCTCTACGAATACTTGTCTGGTCAGGACCTTACCGGGGCAGCCCAAGAAAAGCTCGCAACCTTGGCGTGCCGGAAAAGGACGACGCCGCCTTTGTACTTCGGCACCAGCGTTTTCAGCTGCAATATGCAGACCTTGTGCGGTAATCCAAACGAGCACGTGGTCTACTATTCCCGAAACAGAGGCGCATACATGGTGCCGGATCCATTTGCTGAACGGTTCGCCAGATCCTGCCCGGAAATGCTAACTGACAAGGCGCTTGCCGACATGTCAGCCCATTCACGCGCGATGATAGGGATGCCCTGAAAGAATGGTCGCCGCGCGATAGAGTTGCTCGCCAAGCATGATGCGGACCATCTGGTGCGGCCAGGTCGCGGCACCGAACGAAATCAGCATCTGGGCTTCGTTGCGCAGCGCCTCGTCGTGGCCGTCAGGACCGCCAATGGCAATCATCACGCCGCGCTGGCCGCCGTCGCGCAGCGACGACATCTTGTCGGCAAATTGCTGCGAGGAGAGATTCTTGCCGCGTTCGTCGAGCAGGATGAGTGCGGTTCCCGGCGCCATCTGGGCGCGCAGCCTGTCGGCTTCTTCGCGCCGCCGCTCATCGACGGTCTGGGCACGGCTTTCTGCGATCTCGGTAACTCCGGAAAAGTCGAGGCCGAGCGGGCCGCCGCTTTTCGAGAACCGATCGAGATAGCGGTCGGCGAGTTCCTTCTCGGGGCCGGCTTTCATCCGGCCCACGGCATGTACCCAGACTTTCATCCCTGGCGTCTAGCGGCTCAATGAACCGTTTCTTCCTCGAGATCCGGCGCCTGCCACATCTTTTCGATGTTGTAGAACTCGCGGATTTCGGGCCGGAAGACATGGACGATGATATCGCCTGAATCGATGAGGACCCAGTCGGCACCTGACAGCCCCTCGACGCGGGCGGCGCCGAGACCGGCATCCTTCAGCGCTGTGAGGAGATGATCGGCAACCGCCGCGACATGACGGTGCGATCGACCCGAGGCGATGACCATGTAGTCGCCGAGGCTCGATTTCCCCTGAATGTCGATGGAGACGATGTTTTCGGCCTTGGAGTCTTCCAGACTGTCAAGGACTGTCTTGAGGGCGCGGGCAACGGCGTCGAATTCGCCTATCCCGGCCGGCGAAGGCATGACTTCCGCCTTCTTCCGAAGTGCTGTTCTCAGTGTCTTTCCTTTCCGACAGGAACAACCAAATCACCCTGAACTCGGGCGACACCATTTAGATAGGCAGAGTTAGGCTACAGTTTCAAGACAGCGACAACAAGTTGATCGTTCCCGGCAGCCCTCGCGCCAGGGTTCCTATGGCTCGGTCGACGGCGGCAGCTGGGCCGACATCGGCGCAAAGCTGCCAGCATCGGCCTCCGGCACCGCCGGACTGATACGCAGGCGCCAGAGCACGAAAGCGGTGAACAACGCCGCGATGGCAGTGGCGACATACATGAAAGCCTGGGTTCCGTAGAAAGCCGTCAGCAAGGTGCCGAGGCCGGGAACGATGAAGCCCGACAGCGACCAGGCAAACAGCATGCTGCTCGACAGTGCCACGAGGTCGTCCTTGTGGGCGCGGTCGCTGGCATGCGCGCTCGACAGCGAGTAGATCGATTCGCTGGTGCCGCTCCACACGACATAGATCGCGACCATCAGCGGCAGGGCACTGCCGTCGAAACGGTTTGCCGCAATCCCGGCGATCACCACCAGGAGCCCCGCCGCCACCAGCACATAGCGCCGGTCGGTTCGATCGGAGATCCAACCCAGCGGGATCTGGAACAGGAGCGTACCGAGGGGCATGGCAAACAACAGCGTCGCCACCTCCTGCTGGCTGAAACCGCTCGCCGTGGCGTGGATCGGCGCGAAGCCGGCGATCATCATCGACAGACCACCAACCGCAAGCATACCGGCGACGCCGACGGGAGAGATCCGCCACGCCCGCGCCAGCGCCACAGAGGCCGCCAGCGGTGGCGGCGGCTGCCGCAGCCGGGTCAGCCCGACGGGCAGGATCGAGATGGCGGCGGAGGCCACGCAAAGCAACGGCGCCTGCGCGGTTGCGATGTCGACGAAGCGCAGCAGGAACGAACCGATACCGAGGCCGACGACATAAGCGACGTAGAAGATCGCCATGACCCGGCCGCGTATGTCGTTGCCGACGGCGTCGTTGAGCCAGCTCTGCGCGACGATGAACAAGCCGCAGATGGCAAAGCCATAAAGCGCCCGAGCGGCGATCCAGACGAAGGGGAACGTGCCTGCAGCGACGGCAACGTTGGACAGCACGATCAGGGCGGAAAACACCATGTAGGCACGGGCATGGCCGACACGGCGCACCAGCGCTCCGGTGAGCAGGCAGCCGGCAAGGCCGCCCGCCGACAGGCCGGTCAGCATCGTGCCCGCCCAGGTCGGCGCATAGCCCGCGGCCCCCAGGCTGACAGGGATGTAGCCGAACATCAGGCCGTTGCCGACGGCGAGCAGCGCCATCGCCAGGATCACACCGGCAACGGCGATCGCCGGCGTGTGGCCGCCCTCTTCGACTTCGCTGATCATCCCGTGCCGTTGTTCCATGCAGCCAGTTTCGCGGCTGCGATACATTGGCGCCGCTGCATTTGCGACATCGGCCGTGCAGGTTCAGCCAATAGTCCGGACTGGATCAAGACGGGCCGACCGGCGTTATTGCCATCGACATCGGCGCAAAAAAGCGCTGTGCAGCAAGCACGATCAAATGGACTTCCCCGCAAGCAGGCATATCGGGGTCGTCCTCATGCCGGAAACAACAATGACCCCTGTTCAGAAAGCCATCTGGTACATCGAGAGCCACTACCTCAAGGACATCGGCCTCGATGACATCGCCGCCGCTGGCGGGGTCTCGCGTTTTCACATGTCGCGCGCCTTCGCTGCCGCCACCGGCCAATCGGTCACGGGCTATATCAGGGCCCGCCGCCTGATCGATGCCGCGCTGGCGCTGGCCAAGGGCGCGCCCGACATTCTGGCGGTCGCGCTCGACGCCGGTTACGGCTCGCATGAGGCGTTCACCCGGGCCTTCCGCGATCGCTTTGGGCAGACGCCCGAGGAGGTGCGCGCCAATGGCTCCGTTTCACAGACCCAATGCCTGGAGCTTCTCAAAATGGACGAGACCTTCGTCGAAAACCTCGCCCCGTCGCGCTTCGTCGATGGCGGCCCCCTGCTCATAGCCGGCTTCGGCCAGCGCTACACCAGCGAAACGAGCCTGGCGATCCCGTCGCTGTGGCAGCGCTTCGGCCCGCATTTTGGCAGCGTGCCCGGCCAGAAGAACCATGTCGGCTATGGCGTCTGCTGCAATTTCGACGACGACAGTTTCGAGTACATCGCCGGCGTCGAGGTCAAGGATTTCGCCGACCTGACCTCGGAGTACACCCGTCTGCGCATCCCGCCGCAGCGCTATGCGGTGTTTGCCACCACCGACCACATTTCGATGATCCGTCGCATCACCCACACGGTGTGGAGTAAGTGGCTGCCGACATCGGGGCATGAAGCCGCCGACGGTCCCAATTTCGAGCTCTACCCGGAGAGCTTCGACCCGGCGACGGGCAATGGCGGCTACGAGATCTGGATCCCGATCAAAGGCTGACGCAATTCCAGGAAAACTGTACCGCGATTTTCCGTCCGGACGGCTAGGACTTGCCCTTGGCCGTCCCGTTCCTCAGCGCCGTCGACGACAGCAGGGAACGGGGTCCGTGGATGAAGGTCCAGGCAGGGGCCTTCATGCGCGCCAGCAGCGGCGCGTCGCCCTCGTCGACACGTGCATAGTCGAAGGTCTTGGCGACCACAGACGACAGGAATGACAGCGTCGCCCCCGGCCGGTCGATGACGGCGATCGGGAAGGTCGTCGCGATCTGCCGCCAGCGCTGCCAGCGATGGAAATCGCGCAGATTGTCGGCGCCCATGATCCAGACAAAATCGACGCCCGGGTTGCGCGCCTTGATCAGCGCCAGCGTGTCGGCGGTGTAGCGCACATTGTGGCTCGCCTCGAAGGCGGTGACCTTGATGCGCGGGTTTTCCGCGATCTGCTCGGACAGTTCGATGCGTCTGGCCAGCGGCGCCAGCTCGCGTGTGCTTTTCAGCGGATTGCCTGGCGTGACCATCCACCACAGCTGGTCGAGTTGCAGGCGGCGCATGGCGATTTCAGCGACGAGGCCATGGCCGGCATGCGGCGGGTTGAACGACCCGCCGAACAGCCCGACCTGCATGCCTTTCATGGCATGCGGCATGCGAAGGTACTTTTGGGAAACTGGCGGCTCCGAAGGCAACAGCAACTTTAGGCCCCCTGAGCCGTCACACCAGCCCGATGCTTTCCGTCACGGCCGAAGCTGGCCGTTGCCGCGCACACGGTATTTGAACGAGGTCAGTTGCTCGACGCCGACCGGTCCGCGCGCATGCATCTTGCCGGTGGCGATGCCGATCTCCGCACCCATGCCGAACTCGCCGCCGTCGGCGAACTGGGTTGAGGCGTTGTGCAGCAGGATCGCCGAATCGATCTCGTTGAAGAAACGTTCGACGGCCTTCGCATCCTCGGCAACGATCGCCTCGGTGTGGTGTGAGGCGAACGTCTCGATATGCTCGATGGCGCCGGCGACCCCGTCGACAAGCTTCACCGAGATGATGGCGTCGAGATATTCGGTCACCCAGTCGGCATCGGTCGCCGGCTTGGCGTCGGCAAAGGCCGTGACCACATCCGCGTCGGCATGAATTTCACAGCCTGCCTTGCGCAGCGCTTCGAGCACCGGAACCAGATGTGTCGCCGCAACTGCGCGATCAACGAGCAAGGTCTCTGCCGCGCCGCAGATGCCGGTGCGGCGCATCTTGGCGTTGACTGCGATCGCCACTGCCATGTCGAGCTTGGCCGATTTGTCGATGTAGAGATGGCAGATGCCCTCGAGATGGGCGAATACCGGCACTCGCGCCTCGGTCTGAACGCGTTCGACAAGGCTCTTGCCGCCGCGCGGGATGATGACGTCGAGATTGCCCGACAGGCCCTTCAGCATTTCGCCGACGGCGGCACGGTCGGCCACCGGCACCAACTGGATCGCGTCCTCGGGCAGGTTGGCCGACTTCAGTCCCTCGGCGAGGCAAGAATGAATCGCCAGCGACGAGTTGAGCGAATCCGAGCCGCCGCGCAGGATAACGGGGTTGCCGGCCTTGAGGCACAGCGCACCGGCATCCGCCGTGACATTGGGACGGCTTTCATAGATCACGCCGATGACGCCGAGCGGGGTGCGCACGCGCTCGATATGCAGGCCATTGGGGCGGTCCCATTCGGCAATCACTTCGCCGACCGGGTCCCTGAGATCGGCAATGGCGCGGATGCCGTCGGCCATGTCGCGGATTCGGCCCGACGTCAGCTTCAAACGATCCATGAACGAACCGCTGAGACCGGCTTCTTCCCCGTTCTTCACGTCGATGGCGTTGGCTTCGAGGATCTCGTGCTCGCGATGCAGGATGGCTTCGGCCATGCCGATGAGGGCAGCATGCTTGCGTTCGGCGGAGGCGACAGCGAGTGGGCGGGCGGCGGCACGAGCCTTGCGGCCGATATCAGCCATCAGCCGCGCAGTATCCTCATGGGACTTCTCATGCGCCTTCAGCATGTCCTACCCTTCCGCTTGCACCGCAACCTTGTCCGTATGGCTGACCACGAGGTCGTCACGATGGATCATCGCCGAGCGTGCCTCGTAGCCAAGAACGGTTTCGATCTCCGCCGTCTTCAGTCCAGCGATCCTTACGGCATCCGCAGCGTCATAGGCAACCAGCCCGCGCGCGATCTCGCGCCCCTCGGGCGACAGAATCGCCACCGTGTCGCCGCGTGAGAAATTGCCGCTGACAAGCTTCACACCGGCCGGCAGCAGCGACTTGCCCGACAGCAGCGCACCGACGGCACCCGCATCGACGGTCAGCCGTCCTGCCGGCTCGAGCTGGCCTGCGATCCAGGTCTTGTAGCCCTTCACCGGATTGCCGCTCGGCCGAAACAGGGTGGAGCGTTCGCCGCGTTCGATCGCCATCAGCGGCGACAGCCGCGTGCCGGCGGTGATGATCATCGCCGTGCCGGCCGCAGTGGCGATCTTGCCGGCGTCGATCTTCGTCCGCATGCCGCCGCGCGACAGTTCGGAGGCAGCTCCCCCGGCCGCCGCCTCGATATCAGGCGTGATGCGGTCGACGACCGGAATGAATTTGGCATTCGGGTCGCTTGCCGGCGGGGCGGTGTAGAGCCCGTCGATGTCGGACAGCAGCACCAAAAGATCAGATCCCATCATCGTCGCCACACGCGCCGCCAGGCGATCATTGTCGCCATAGCGGATTTCGCTCGTCGCCACCGTGTCGTTTTCGTTGATGACCGGCACAGCATCCATCTTGAGCAGCGTCGATATGGTGGCGCGCGCGTTCAGATAGCGCCGGCGCTCCTCGGTGTCGCCGAGCGTGACCAGAATCTGGCCCGACTTCAGCCCCTTGCGGCCGAGCTCTTCCGCCCAGGCGCCCGACAAAGCGATCTGGCCGACGGCCGCGGCGGCCTGGCTCTCTTCCAGCTTCAAGGCGCGCTTGCCGAGACCGAGGATGGTGCGGCCAAGCGCGATCGCGCCCGACGAGACGACCAGCACGTCGGCGCCACCTTCGGCGAGCGTTGCGATGTCGTCGGCCATCGAGGCCAGCCATTCGCGCTTGAGACCGGTCGAGCGGTCGACAAGCAGCGCCGAGCCGATCTTGACTGTGATGCGCTTGTAGCTTCGAAGCGTAGGGATCGTCATGGCAGTCTACTTCGTCCAGCGCGCGTCGGAGGGCGCCACCTCGCCGCTTGCCTGACGTGCCTCTTCGACCACGCTCATCAGCGCGCGCAGCGTCTCCTCGACGCCCTCGCGCGTCGCCGCCGACAGGAGGATAGGCGCGCGCCCAGCCGCGCGTTTCAACGATGCCATCTTCTTCTTGCGTTCATCTGGATCGAGCGTATCAGCCTGGGAAAGTGCGACCACTTCGAACTTCTCGTCGAGACCGTGGCCATAGGCCTCAAGCTCGCGGCGCACCGTCTTGTAGGCCTTGGCAGGGCTTTCTTCCCGCGCCGAGACCAGATGCAGCAGCACGCGCGTGCGCTCGACATGGCCAAGGAAACGGTCGCCGATGCCAACACCTTCATGCGCGCCCTCGATCAGACCGGGAATGTCGGCGATGACGAACTCGCGGGCGTCGATGCGGGCCACGCCCAGGCCCGGATGCAGCGTGGTGAAGGGATAGTCGGCAATCTTCGGCTTTGCCGCCGTGACCGAGGCAAGGAAGGTCGACTTGCCGGCATTGGGCAGGCCGACGAGGCCGGCATCGGCGATCAGCTTGAGCCTGAGCCAGACCCACATCTCCTGGCCTTCGAGGCCGGGATTGGCTCGCCGCGGCGCCTGGTTGGTCGAGGTCTTGAAATGCTGGTTGCCGAAACCGCCATTGCCGCCCTTGGCGAGCAGATAACGCTGGCCGACCTGGGTCAGGTCGCAGATCAGCGTCTCGTTGTCTTCTTCATAGACCTGCGTGCCGACCGGGACCTTGAGCGTGATGTCGGCTCCCTTGGCGCCGGTCATGTTGCGGCCCATGCCGTGAATGCCGGTCTGCGCCTTGAAATGCTGCTGGTAACGATAGTCGATCAGCGTGTTGAGACCATCGACGACCTCGAGCCAGACGTCGCCACCGCGGCCGCCATCGCCACCGTCCGGGCCGCCGAATTCGATGAACTTTTCGCGCCGGAACGACACTGCACCCGCGCCACCGTTGCCGGAGCGGATGTAAACCTTGGCCTGATCGAGAAATTTCATCGGACTCTTCGTCTTCTGCTGCTATTTCGTTGTTTCAGCGCACTTGCCATAGCGCAAGGCGCGGCGAAGGGCGAGAGCGGATTGGGCCGCGAAGCCCGTATCGAAAGGACGTAGATGAAACTGGTCACCTACAACACCCAGTATGGCGTCGGCCGCGACGCGCGCTACGACCTCGACCGCATTGTCCGCGCCGTCGACGGCGCCGACATCGTGTCGCTGCAGGAGGTGACCCGCAACTTCATGCGCAACGACATGGCCGACATGGTCGACGGCCTTGCCCGCCTGCTGCCCGACTACTTCCATGTCTACGGCGTCGCCATGGACATCGACTTCGGCATGCTCGGCACCGACGGCAAGCCCGCCAACAAGCGGCTGCAGTTCGGCAACATGGTGCTGTCGCGCTGGCCCATCGTCGCGTCGCGCAACCTGCTCCTGCCGCGCAGCAAACGCCTCAGCCGCGGCAACCTGCAGCGCTCGGCGCTGGAAGCGCTTATTATGGCACCGTCGGGTCCGCTGCGTGTCTACTCCGTACACACCGACCACGTCAGCCAGGAGGAGCGCATCGCCCAGATCCGTCACCTCAAGGAACGGGTCTACGCCTTTGCCGCAGAAGGCGGCGTCCTCACCGGTGCTGCCGAATACGGTTTCCCCGAGCTCCCCAGCCCCGAGGAATTCGTTCTCATGGGCGACTTCAACATGGTGCCGGGCTCGCCCGAACATCTCGTCATGACCGGCGTGCCCGACCCGGTGGAAGGTCCGCAGATCGTCGCCCATCACCCTGTCGACGCCTATACGCTGGCGGGCGGAGTTCCGGATGGGTCGGTCTCCTGGACCGACACGACCCATCCGGAAAAAACCCGCCTCATCGACTACGTCTTCGTTCAGGCCAACATGGCCGCCAGGGTCAAATCCGTCCGCATCGACAGCGATGCGGCAGGTTCCGACCACCAGCCGGTGTGGGTCGAGCTGGCCTGAGCCGTCCGCCTAGAACCGCGCCCACGACCTGAGGCTCGCCCAGGTCTTGCGGTCGAGCCGGTAACGCTCGACAGGGACCTGGCCGGCGACGATCGAGTTCAGCATGCCCTGGCCGGCATACTGGAAGCCGCACTTGTGGATGACCCGCCGCGACGCCGGGTTGATGACCCGGCACGAGACGTTGAGCACGGCAACATCGGTTGCCCGGAAGGCGAGATCGACGAGCGCATGCGCGGCCTCGGTGGCATAGCCCGACTTCCAGTAGGGTTCACCGATCCAGTAGCCGAGCTCTAGCCCGCGGTCGGTGACGTTTAGCCCGGCCGAACCGACGAAGGCACCGGTGTCGGCGATGGTGATGGCATAAACCACCCCGCCGCGCCTGCTACGCGCCATCGACAGGAAGGCTCGCGCCTCGGCCTCGCCGTAGGGATGCGGCATCCGCGACAACATCTCGGCGATGTGGCGGTTGTCGGCCAGCTGCACCAGCTCGGGGATGTCGTCCTCGTGCGGTGGCCGCAGGACCAGGCGCTCGGTCAGCAATATCGGACAGTCGATCGACAGCCTTTCGTCTTCGCTGTCTTCCTTCTCGGCAACCATGTGAAATCCTCCAGGAGAATGAAAAAGGGGAGATGGAAACCCATCTCCCCTGATCCTTTTCCTGGCTTGGCCAGACACCGGTTCCCGAGATGGGGCGCCGGTGTTGTAGTGCGGAACCGGCTACTCCGCGGCCTTGAGAATCGGATTCACCGATACGTAGGTTCGGCCATTGGCTTTTTTGTTGAAGGTCACGGCGCCGGCTTCGAGCGCAAAAAGGGTGTGATCCTTGCCCATGCCGACGTTGACGCCGGGATGCCAGGTGGTGCCGCGTTGACGAACGATAATGTTGCCCGGAATCACGGACTCGCTACCGAACTTCTTGACGCCAAGGCGCTTCGACTCTGAATCGCGACCGTTGCGCGACGAACCGCCAGCTTTCTTATGTGCCATGGATGTTCTCCTTCAGCGCTCTGATTACTCTGATTCCGCGACGGCTGCAGCCTTTTTCGGCGCTGCCTTCTTCGCGGGCTTTTCTGCAGCTGCATCAGCTGCGGCTTCGGCCTTCACTGCCGCCTTCTTCGAAGGCTTCGCACCGCCGGTCAGGATCTCGGAGATCCGGACAGTGGTGTGGTGCTGGCGGTGACCGCGGGCGCGACGCGAGTTCTGGCGGCGACGCTTCTTGAAGGCGATGACGGTCTTGTTGCGGCCGTGCTCGACCACCTCAGCCGTCACCACTGCGCCCGCGACGAAGGGCGCGCCGATCTCGGCGTTTTCACCTTCGCCAACGGCGAGCACTTCAACGAATTCCACGGTGTCGCCGGCGGCGCCGACGAGCTTCTCAACCTTGATCACATCATTGGCGGCAACGCGATACTGCTTACCGCCCGTTTTGATGACTGCGAACATTTTGTGCCTTTCGCTGTTCGGTCGGCCTTTTCGGCCGTCTTTTTGTCAGTCGTTACGGGTTCATGACAAACGGCGCAGAGGACCCTCCACGCCGATTGCAGGGGTCCCGTAACCGAAGGTTGCCATGAAGTCAAGGCGAACACCTTGGCAAAGCTGCGCTTTTGAGCCCGGTCAGGCCTCCCGTGCCGACGCGAGCCTCACGCAGTCCAGTCCCGGATACCGGCTTCAGCTCAAGCGAACAACTGCCGAGGCGACGCCCGCATAACCCAAACGCCCGTGAAGCCAGTCTCTCTGACCGTGATTTTCCACCGGGCTGACGCAGCGTCCATCTGGCTAAATCGGCTCAATGAAAAAGATACGCCAACTCGGTCACATTTGGCCTTGTGCGACAGGCCATGAGCCGTTATCTACTGCGCCGCGCCGGCAACGGCCGATCACGACCGCGGAGAGGTGGCAGAGTGGTCGAATGCACCGCACTCGAAATGCGGCATGGGTGCAAGCCCATCGGGGGTTCGAATCCCTCCCTCTCCGCCAGACACCGCCGCTTCTACGCTTAAAGCCCTAAATATCTTGAGGCCGCAACGGCGGCTTCCTGCCTTCATTGCCGATGTTCGGCATTGCTGCTTTAGAGTGCAGATTATGGTTCATGATCGCGCCCACCTTGAGATAGCGTTCCGTGCCAAGGCACGCCTGAAGTTCCTTTTCTTCTGGGGGCACCAGCCTGCAGAGGATGGACGGATAACTTCCTCATGCTTCAGCCAGTGGTGGTCTGTGGCCTTCGAGGTGGCCAGCATCCGCTATCCCACGGCTGAGCATTGGATGATGGCTGAGAAGGCACGGCTGTTTGGCGACCAAGAAGCGGTGCAACACGTCCTTAAGGCGCGAAGTCCCAAGCAGGCAAAGCAGATCGGTCGCGAGGTGCGCGGTTTTGATGAGGCGCGTTGGGATGGAGAGAAGCGCCGCATCGTCACTGAAGGAAGCTTCGCAAAGTTCTCCCAAAACAAGGCGCTCGGGGCATTTCTGCTGTCTACCGGCAATCAGATTCTAGTTGAAGCAAGCCCGGTGGACCGCGTGTGGGGCATCGGCTTGGCCGCTGATGACAAGCGAGCAGCCAATCCACTCCTGTGGCGTGGCGACAATTTGCTCGGCTTCGCGCTCATGAACGTGCGAGACCGCATTAGAGTCTGATACCGCCTTATAGCCCTGATCTGTATGTCCGCTAACCACTCCGCTGTAGATCTACTCGACCGATATTACTCTCCAGCTGTCTTCATTTGGATCCCAGCGTGTGCAGCGGCGGAAGGTTTGCGGATGACATAAAGATCCTGGTGTTCCCACCAACCGGCAGATTCGTAGGTTAGGTACTCAGCGCCGGAAAGTTGCGCGATTTGCCCATCGACAAAACCCTTCGCCAATCTCGCCTACGTCAATCTCCACACGGATGGCTTTGCCGAACAGGGCGGCGCTGCGGCTCTCACCGTCGCAAGGGATTCGACCGACGTCACCTTCACCACCGTCGGGTTGCGCGCCTCGACCGCATTTACAGTGGCAGGCATAGAAACCAGCGCACGCGGCATGCTCGGCTGGTGCCACGCTTTCGGCAACACGTTTCCCTCGTCAGTCAATGCCTTTGGCTACTCCAGCGCTTTCTCTGTCGCGGGGGCACCGATCGCCAGAGACAGCGCCATTACCGAGGCCGGCTCGACTTCGACATCTCCGCGGCTGCAAGCGTCGGCCTTGCCTATCATGGCCAACTGGCATCCGACGCACAGCATCACAGCTTCAAGGCAAACCTTGCGGTGCGGTTCTAGCCGTCTTCATGCACGCCATGCCGACCATGGACGACTACCAGGACCCGAAGATGGTCGTGTATCTTCGGCAGCCGCGACGGCGTTTGCCGGCCCACCTGGCGGCGGGCCCGGATGGGTCAGCCCTTGCCCGTCAGCGTGCGCTCGCGCGCGCATGGTCGATATAGATCTCGCGCAGCCGCGTGACGACTGGTCCCGGCTTGCCGTCGCCGATCGGCTTGCCATCGATGCGGGCCACCGGCATGACGAAGGTCGAAGCGCTGGTGATGAAGGCTTCGGCAGCAGCCTGGGCTTCCTCGACGGTAAAGCGGCGTTGCTCGAGCGTCAGGCCGCCCTCCTCGGCCAACTGGACAAGCGCCTGTCGCGTACAGCCGGGCAGCGTGCGCTGGCTGTTGGCGGGTGAGACGATCTTGCCGTCATGGGTAACGATATAGGCGGTCGACGACGCACCTTCGGAGACATGACCGTCCTCGACCATCCACGCCTCGTCGCAACCTTCCGCCTTGGCGTCGCGCTTGGCCAACACCTGCGGCAGCAGGGACACGCTCTTGATGTCGCGCCTTGCCCAGCGCAGGTCGGCCAGCGTCTTGACGGCAATGCCGGTCCTTGCTGCGGCAACATCGACAAGCACCTTCGGCTGCGTCAACAGCAGGAGTGTCGGCTCCAGCTCCTCGCCGAACAGGAAGTTCCGCTCTTCGGCGCCCCGCGTCAGTTGCAGGTAGACAAGCCCTTCCTGCAGACCGTTGCGCTCGATCAGACCGTGCTCGATCTCTTCGATGGCAGCGGTGGTGATGGGCAGGCGCAAGCCAAGTTCACGGGCCGAGCGCTCCAGACGCGCCATGTGCAGGTCGCTGTCGACTAGCTTGCCGTCGAGAACCGCCGTCACCTCGTAGATGCCGTCGGCAAACAGGAAGCCGCGATCGAAGATCGACAGTTTGGCCTCAGCGGCCGGCAGGTAGCTGCCATTCAGCCAGACGATGCGGTCTTGTCCACCGGCCATAGGTACTCTCCAATGCAAGTGAGATGTCAGCGCGCCTTGTACAGGCCCAGCGCCCCGATGGAAATTACCTTATGCAAGACGGCGCCGCTGTCACTTATGGTTCCGAAGGGCTTCCGCGCAGGCCTCGAGATAGGCGTAACCATATCTCAGGTCGGGTTCGAGATACGCCCCCTCGCCCCACTCGTTCCAGGCATTGATGAAGACAAGGCGCTCGTTTGCAGGATTGGCCTGCGCGCGCTCCATCGCGTCCCCGAGCCATTGCTCGAACAGATCGGGCGTCGAGCCATGGTAGATCTGGGCAGACGTCGGACGGCGCGCGCTGTTGTCCCATGACGGCATGACGCCGGGATGGACGACGCCTGCCTCGACCGACTTCACCTTTTCCGCTGCCACCACATCGGCGTAGCGTCGAATACGACCGCTGTCCCGGAAGCGTGAGACGGACAAGCTGCTTTCGATACTCGGCGTGCGGATGTTGTGCGGCGGAAACTCGGACAGCGCATCGAAGCCGTGGTCGCGATGCGCACTGAAATCAAAGGCATTCGTCGCGATCAGGTAGATCCCAGGATATCCGAGCCTGGTCATCTCTGCGCGCCAGCGTGCGATGGTGGCTTTCATGTCCGGGAAGAGGCTCGCGCGATAGACGGTGAAAACCGGCTTGCCGTCGATTTTCAGATAGCGGGGATCGCGGAAATATTTGTCGAGGCCGCGAATGACCGCGATGTCGTCCTCCGCCGAATGCCGCTGCGCCAGAAGCACGTCCTGCTCGCGCCCGGACCAGCGTCGCGACCAGGTTTCGTTGGCCCAGCACAGGGAGAATGGCAGGTCGAGATCGGCGGTTGCCAGATAATGGTCCAGCGGACCTTCCAGCAGACGCCGACCACCAAACCAGTAGAAATGAAAACAGAAGGCTGAGATGCCGTAGAGCTTGGCCAGTTCGACCTGCCGGCGCATGACTTCAGGCAACCGCAGGTCATAATAGCCCAGTTCTCCCGGCAGCCGCGGCTGGTAGTGACCTTCGAAGACAGGGAACGCGCGCGCAACGTTGCGCCATTCGGTGAAGCCGCTCCCCCACCACTCGTCGTTCTCCGCCGTCGGATGAAACTGCGGCAAGTAGTACGCCACCAGGCGGACGTCGGTCGCGGCCGGCTTTTCGCTTGCTATCGGCTTATAGTCACCGGCCGGATAATGGCCAAGGAGATTGCGGACCTGTGTCTCGTGTAGCCGGTCCGACGGCTGTGACCTCGCCAGCCATCGGGACGGCTGCGCGATCCGCCGCAACTTTCCCCAGACTCTGCGCAAGAAGGATGGCCTTTCACGCCACGGGGCGCCTGACAGAGCGTTCACTGGCGCTTCCCGAAACTGCCCATAGGGCCGCCATTCAATCCGTTTGCAAATCCCAGAAGCTTGGAGCGTCGCGCACTGGAGAACAGCACATGCGGCCACAGCAGCTTCAGCCATGTACGGAAACGTTCGGCAGGTACGTCAAGCGGCATCTGGTGCTTGTTCATGACATAGACCAGCGACCGGCCCATCGCTTCACCCTTGACGCGGCCCGACTCGACCGACCGCGCGCTGGAGCGGCCTTCCGCATGGTCGACGGCAGCACCTGCAGCAAGCCGCAGCTCGACACCGACCCGCAGCAGCCGCACGCTGAGGTCGTCGTCCTCGTGGAACAGGAAGATGTTCTGGTCGAAGCCACCAACCTGCTCGAAATGCTTACGCCTGATGAAGATGCAGGCGCCATGCAGGACCGGGATGGCGCAATCATGTTTGGGGGGCGCCCCGTGCCAAAAGTCGGACGCCGGCAGCAGTCGCGACCACCGTCTGAAGCGCCGGCGCGAGCCCGAATAGAAACGCGGATTGAAGGCGGCGTCGGGATGGGCAGCGGCTGCAGCAACAAGCGCTTCTATCGCGCCCGCCTCGAAGCGAAGGTCAGGATTGGCAAGCAGCAGGAATGGCGCATTGCCGGCGGCCGCGCCGACATTGCAGGCGCTGCCATAGCCGACATTTTCCTCGATCTCGATGACCTTCGCCCCGGCAGCCTCGGCAAGCGTCACGGAGTCGTCGACGCTGGCGTTGTCGACGACAACAACGTTTGCACAACTCGGAACAGTCGCCAAAAACACTGGCAAGACCGAGCCGCTGTTGTGGGTAACGACGATCAGATCCACGTCCGGTTTCATAAAGTCGTCCGCATCAACTTGACTTAACGTAAATGTCGACTCCTACCCAAAGCAGTGAGCTTTTCCTCGTCTCGCATCTATGCAGCGAAACGGCTGTCCGGACAACATTTGTACAATCACAGCTTCTTTCCGCCGTAGCAATCGGGTGATCAACCAAACGGGAACCTTCCGGCAACGGGCAACTGGCGTTCGCTTTCGAAAGCGCTCGGGATCAGATTCACCTGTTTGAAGATCCGACCAGTTCCGTGACCAGCCCCCCGACCCGCTCTCGCCACTCGCCGGCACGGTAGCTGAAATCGCGGGCAAAGGCGTCCGAGCTCAGTTGCGAATTCGCCGGCCGCGCGGCCTTTGCTGGCCATTGCTCACTGCCGACAGGTTCTGCAAGCGCGGATGGTCCGCCGAGCGACGCACTGACGGTAAAGACATGAGTGGCCAGCTCAAACCAATTGGCGCGGCCCTGGCCGGCGAGATGGTAGAGGCCCTGCGGAAAGCCGCCTTGCTTGCGCCACGAGGCAGCTGCCGCCAGCAAGCCGTCCGCGAGATCACGGGCCTCCGTCGGATTGCCGAACTGGTCGGCCACGACCTGCAGCCTGTCGCGTGTCGCCGAGAGCCTGAGCATCGTCTTGACGAAGTTGCGGCCATGGCGGCTGACGACCCAGGCCGTGCGCACCACCAGGTGGTCCGGATTGCCGGCACGGACGGCTTCCTCGCCCGCCAGCTTGCTGCGGCCATAGACCGTCTGCGGGTTGGGCATGTCCGTCTCTGAGTAAGGCTGCGCCGCCTTGCCATCAAACACGTAGTCCGTCGAAACCTGGATGATCGGTATGCCCGCAAGCCTGGTCAGCCGAGCCAATTCCGCCGGCGCCTCGGCATTGATGCGAAACGCACGCTGGGGTTCGTCTTCCTGCTGATCGACGCCGGTGTGCGCGGCGGCATTGATGACCATATCAGGCGCGACCGATTTCAGGACCGGGGCAAAAGTGGCGAGATCTTCAAGGTCGAGGTCAGGCCGACCGACAAGGACGATATTTGCTTTTCCCTTGGCGCGCTCGGCAAGCGAGAGCGCCAATTGGCCGGATGTTCCGGTAACCAGAATCTTCACTTGGCAGCGACCAGTCCCTGGCGGGTTCCGTCGAAGCGCTGCTCGCGGATCGGGCGCCACCACCAGCCATTGGCGAGATACCAGTCGACGGTACGGGCGAGGCCGGTCTCAAAGGTTTCCAGCGGCGTCCAGCCCAGTTCCTGCTCGCTCTTGGTCGGATCGATGGCATAGCGCCGGTCATGTCCGGGCCGGTCGGTAACATAGGTGATGAGGTCGAGATGCGAGCGGCCGCCATTGCGAGGGCGGCGTGCATCAAGCAGGGCACAGATGGCTTCGACAACTTCGAGATTGGTGCGTTCGGCACGTCCGCCGATGTTGTAGCTCTCACCAATCCGGCCCCCGGTCATGACCGCTTCGAGTGCCCTGGCGTGATCCTCGACGAACAGCCAGTCACGGATGTTTGCGCCTTTGCCATAGACCGGCAGCGGCTGCTCATCCAACGCGTTGGCGATGACCAGCGGGATCAGCTTTTCCGGGAAGTGGTAGGGCCCGTAGTTGTTCGAACAGTTGGAAAGGACAACCGGCAATCCGTAGGTCTCGTGCCAGGCGCGCACGAAGTGATCGGACGCCGCCTTCGATGCCGAATAAGGCGACGACGGCTTGTAGGGCGAGTCCTCGGTGAAGACGCCGGAATCGAAAGGCAGGTCGCCGAACACCTCGTCGGTCGAGACGTGATGGAAGCGGAAGCGCTTGCGTGCCTCCTCCCCAAGGCTGCGCCAGTGGTCGAGCACGGCCTGCAGCAGGCTCGCCGTGCCAACGACATTGGTGGTGACGAAGGCCATAGGCCCATCGATCGATCGGTCGACGTGGCTTTCTGCCGCCAGGTGCATGACGAGATCGACGGCTTCGTCTGCGAGAATCTTGCGCACCTTGTCGGTGTCGCAGATGTCGGCCTTCCGGAAGACATAGTTCGGATTGCCATCGAGATCACGCAGCGACGTCAGGTTGCCGGCATAGGTCAGTTTGTCCAGGTTAACGACGCGGTACTTGCCGCTTGCCACCAGATGCCGGCAGACGGCCGAGCCGATGAAACCGGCGCCACCGGTGACCAGCACAGTTTGAGGGACGTTTTTCACGGGTAGACAAATCCGGTTTCGACATCAGTCAGCAAGGGGGCGGCAGCATCCTTGTCCGACAGGATCAGCTCTTGTGCGGCTACCGGCCAGTCGATCGCGATGTCGGGGTCATCGAAGCGGATCGAACGGTCATGCGGCTGCGAATAGGGTGCCGACACCTTGTAGGCAACTTCGGTGTCGGGCTCGAGCGTAACAAAGCCATGCGCGAAGCCCTTGGGCACCAATATCTGATTCCATTCTTTGGCGGAAACCGTCAGCCCCACCCATTTGCCGAAGGTCGGCGAGCCCACGCGAATGTCGATGGCGACATCGTAGATCGATCCGCGCAGGACCCGCACCAGCTTGTCCTGTGCAAAGGGCGGCTTCTGGAAATGCAGCCCCCGCAACACGCCGCGCTCCCGCGACAGCGAGTGATTGTCCTGCACGAAATCGACGGCGATGCCTGCCTGGGCAAGCTTCCCGGCATTCCAGGTCTCGGAAAAGAAACCGCGTGCGTCATCGAACCTGGGGACGCGTATTTCGCAAACGCCGTCCAGGCCGAGCTTGCTCACCTCAACCATGACTGATTTCCCTGACTCGGCGCTCGAGATAGCGGGCATAGTCGGTCTTGCCGAGCTCGGCGGCACGGCGCAACACGTCCTCTTCGCTGACCCAGCCGAGTTCGAAGCCGATCTCTTCCGGGCACATGATCTTGATGCCCTGGCGATGCTCGATGGTGCGCACGAAGGACGACGCCTCGTGGAGGCTGTCATGAGTGCCGGTATCGAGCCAGGCGTAGCCCCTGCCCAGGCGGACGACATGCAACGTATCGCGCTCGAGATAGGTGCGGTTGACGTCGGTGATCTCCAGTTCGCCACGCGCCGACGGCTTGATCGACGAGGCAATGTCGACCACCGAATTGTCGTAAAAATAGAGACCTGTCACCGCCCAGTTCGAGCGCGGCTGCGCAGGCTTTTCTTCGATCGACAGGGCACGCTGGGTCTCCCGGTCGAATGACACGACGCCATAACGCTGCGGATCCTCGACATGGTAGGCAAAGACCGAAGCGCCGCTCTCGCGGGCAACGGCTGCCCGACAGCGCTCCGACAGGCCGTCGCCATAGAAGATGTTGTCGCCAAGTATAAGCGCCACCGGGCTGTTGCCGATGAACTCGCGTCCGATGATGAACGCTTCGGCCAAGCCGTTGGGAGAAGGTTGGACGGCATAGGAAAACGACACGCCAAACGCCGAGCCGTCGCCGAGCAACTGCTGGAACTGCGGCAGATCGCGCGGCGTCGAGATGATAAGGATGTCCTGAATACCCGCCAGCATGAGAACGCCGAGCGGATAATAGATCATCGGCTTATCATATATCGGAAGTATCTGCTTCGATACTGCAAGTGTTGCAGGGTAGAGTCGCGTGCCACTACCGCCCGCAAGTATAATTCCCTTCACGGTACATCCCTGGTGTCGTTGCCTTCTGACCCCCGTCCCGGCTGACAAACCGCAATAGACCGTATGGGACGCACAAACAAGACATCAACTTCGTCTGCCACAATCACGAACAGATTTGGTTTCAGAAGGTAAAACTTGCGGAGCGGAACCCGCTATCCAGCCGCTCGGCCACACGTATCGAAAGATTAGGAACATGAACCGCCTATTGCTCAAGATCGCCTCTGTCCTGGCATTCGCCGCCATGGCATGGATTGCACCAGCCGCAGGAGAAAACATGCTCGAACGTGAATTGCATGCAAGCGCGAGCAAGGGTGACGCGACAGCTGTCCGCGACCTGCTTGCAAAGGGCGCCAGCATCGACGCACGCGACGACAGCGGCCGCACCGCACTTCTGCTCGCCACCCACGGCAACCAGATCGAAGCTGCCAGGGTGCTGATCGACGCAGGCGCCGACGTCAACGCCAAGGATGCCATCAATGACAGCCCGTATCTTTATGCCGGCGCACGCGGACACCTCGAGATCCTGAAGATGACGCTGGCCCACGGCGCCGATCTCAAGAGCATCAACCGCTATGGCGGCACCGCCCTGATCCCGGCCGCCGAACGCGGTCATGTCGAAACCGTGCGCACGCTGATCGAGGCCGGTGTCGAGGTCGACCACGTCAACAAGCTCAACTGGACGGCTCTGCTGGAGGCGATCGTACTCGGCGATGGCGGTCCCCGCCACGTCGCGATCGTCAAGTTGCTCGTCGACGCCGGTGCTGACGTCAACCTTGCCGACGGCGACGGCGTAACGCCGCTGCAGAACGCACGCAGGCACGGCTTCACCGAGATCGAGAAGGTCCTGGTTGCCGCCGGCGCCCGCTGAGGAGGCCGAATTGGACAAGTCGAGTGAGTTCCTTTGCCATGCAATCGAGCTGGCGCGCGCGAACATTTCGAGAGGTGGCCGTCCTTTTGGAGCGGTTGTGGTCAGGAACGGAGAGGTCGTCGCCTGTGGCGTCAATGAAGTGCTCTCGTCCAATGATCCGACTGCCCATGCCGAAATGTCGGCCATCCGGGCGGCAAGTCAGGCCCTGGCCTCGCCACGGCTCGACGGTTGCACAGTCTATGCAAGCGGCCATCCTTGCCCGATGTGCATGGGCGCGATGCGCATGGCCGGCATAACCGAAGTCGCATATGCATATTCGAATGACGACGGCGCGCCCTATGGCCTGTCGACGGCAGCTGTCTATGCCGACCTGGCGCGGCCAGCGACCGAACAGACGATGAAGGTCGCATATCGCCCGGTGCGCTCGCGGGACCACCAGCATCTTTACGCCGAGTGGCAGGCTGCACAGTCCCAATCCTAGGCTCTTCACCCCAATCCGGCCGGAAGGTTTCACAAGCCCCTCCGCCAGCCTCTCGTTTTCGCCACAAGGAGTGCGGACCATGACCAAACCGGCAACCGGCCCGCTTGCCGGGCTTCGCGTCGTCGAATTCGTCGGTCTCGGACCTGCGCCCTTCGCCGCCATGCAGTTCGCGGACATGGGGGCCGACGTCATCCGCATCGCGCGCCCGGAGGCCACGCCTAAAATTCCCGATCCGATTTCGGGACGCGGGCGTCCAACCGTGGAGGCCGATCTCAAGGATCCCGTCCAGGCCGAGATGGTCCGCACACTCTGCGACAGTGCCGACGCCCTTATCGAAGGGTTCCGGCCGGCTGTCATGGAACGGCTGGGGTTGGGACCTGATGTCCTGTTGGAGCGCAATCCACGCCTCGTCTACGGCCGCATGACGGGATGGGGACAGACCGGCCCGATGGCAGCCTGTGCCGGGCACGACATCAATTACATTGCCATTACCGGCGCGCTCGCGGCGATAGGCCCCGCCGGCCATCCCGTGCCGCCGCTCAACCTCGTCGGCGACTTCGGCGGCGGCGCCATGTTCCTCGTCTCCGGCATGCTCGCGGCCCTGCTGTCGGCGCAGCGTACAGGCACCGGGCAAGTCGTCGATGCTGCCATTTGCGACGGCACCGTCCAACTGATGACCATGGCTTACGACCTTGCCTCCGCCGGCCAGTGGCAGCCCCAGCGCGCAGCCAATCTGCTCGACGGCGGCGCGCCCTACTACTGCACCTATGAATGCGCAGACGGCAGGCATATCGCCATCGGTCCGATCGAACCGCAGTTCTTCGAACTGTTCCGCCAGACCATCGGGCTGGACGACACCGCCCACGCCCTGCGCGCCGACCGGTGCAATTGGCCAGCACTGAAAGACGAGATCGCAGCGCTGATCATCAGACGCCCAAGCTCCGAATGGCTGGCTCTGCTGGAACACTCCGACGCCTGCGTTTCACCGGTGCTCGACCTTCACGAGGCGGCGCAACATCCTCATCTCATCGCCCGGAAAAGCTTTGTTCAACTGAACGGGCTGACACAACCAGCTCCGACCCCGCGCTTTTCCGGCACGCCGACCGAGGCGCGCGCCCGACCTCGAGAGGTGCTGCCGCTGGCCGAGGCGGTCAGGGCGTGGAGCGGCTAACTCCAGCTCGCGAGCTCTCCACCCCAGCCGACAGACCCCAAAATGCAAAAAGCCGCCGGTGGAGCCGGCGGCTTGAGCAATTCTGTCGAACGTGCCTGACCCGGCGAGAAATCCTCAGATCGCGGCTTCCAGGGTCGAAAGGTGGTTGAGATAGGCTTCCGCCTTGGTGCGGGCCTGGTCTTCCTTAGCGTCGGCGACGTCCTCGCGTGCGTCCTGGATGCGCCGCAGCAGTTCGGCGCGGTCGATGTCCTTCACCGGCGTCGCCGATTCGGCAAGCAGCGTGCAGCCTGCCGGGACGATGTCGGCGAAACCGCCGAATACGACGTAGCGCTCTTCCTTGCCGCCAACGGCCTTCACCGTCACGACGCCCGGCTTGATCGTGGTCATGACGGGCGCATGGTTGGCCATGACAGTCATTTCGCCTTCCGCACCGGGAATGACGACGGACTCGACCTGCTCCGAAACGAGCAGACGCTCGGGCGAGACCAGTTCGAATTTGAATGCTTCAGCCATGGTGTCTCACAAATGCTTGGACGGAGTTCCGAGCAGACCTGCCCACAACTGGGCAGTCATCGGTGCAACAGCGCGGACCATGGGCCCGCGCTGCGGCTTTATGATTATGCCGCTTCCGCAGCCAGGCGCTGGGCCTTCTCGATCGCCATGTCGATGCCGCCGACCATGTAGAAGGCAGCTTCCGGCAGGTGATCGTACTCGCCGTCAACCAGGCCCTTGAAGCTCTTGATGGTGTCTTCGAGCGGAACCAGCTGGCCGGGCGAGCCGGTGAACACTTCAGCGACGAAGAACGGCTGCGACAGGAAGCGCTCGATCTTGCGGGCGCGGGCGACCGTGACCTTGTCCTCTTCCGACAGCTCGTCCATGCCCAGGATGGCGATGATGTCCTGCAGCGACTTATAGCGCTGGAGGATTTCCTGGACGCGACGGGCGACGGAATAGTGCTCTTCGCCGACGATCAGCGGATCGAGCATGCGCGAGGTCGAGTCGAGCGGATCCACGGCCGGGTAGATACCCTTTTCCGAGATCGCGCGGTTGAGAACCGTCGTCGCGTCAAGGTGCGCGAACGAGGTTGCCGGCGCCGGATCGGTCAAGTCGTCGGCGGGGACGTAAATCGCCTGCACCGAAGTGATCGAGCCCTTGTTGGTGGTGGTGATGCGTTCCTGCATCGCACCCATATCGGTCGACAGCGTCGGCTGATAGCCCACGGCCGAAGGAATACGGCCGAGCAGAGCCGACACTTCCGAACCCGCCTGGGTGAAGCGGAAGATGTTGTCGACGAAGAACAGCACGTCCTGGCCCTGGTCGCGGAAGTGCTCGGCGATGGTCAGGCCCGACAGGGCGACGCGGGCGCGCGCACCGGGCGGCTCGTTCATCTGGCCGAACACCAGGGCGCACTTCGAACCTTCGGTCGAGCCGTTGTTCTCGTGCGGGTCCTTGTTAACGCCCGACTCGATCATTTCGTGATACAGATCGTTGCCTTCGCGGGTGCGCTCGCCGACGCCGGCGAACACCGAGTAACCACCGTGCGCCTTGGCGACGTTGTTGATCAGTTCCTGGATCAGAACGGTCTTGCCGACGCCGGCGCCGCCGAACAGGCCGATCTTGCCGCCGCGAGCATAAGGAGCCAGCAGATCGACGACCTTGATGCCGGTGACCAGGATCTGTGCTTCGGTCGACTGGTCGACATAGGCAGGCGCTTCCTGGTGGATGGCGCGCTTGGACTTGGTCTTGACCGGGCCGGCTTCGTCGACCGGCTCGCCGATGACGTTCATGATGCGGCCGAGCGTCTCGTCGCCAACCGGAACCATGATCGGCGAACCGGTGTCACGGACGGCCTGGCCACGAACGAGGCCTTCCGAAATGTCCATGGCGATGCAGCGGACGGTGTTTTCGCCGAGGTGCTGTGCCACTTCGAGGATGAGGCGGTTGTCGCCATTCATCGTCTCGAGCGCGTTCAGGATCGGCGGCAGTTCGCCGTCGAACTGCACGTCGACGACAGCGCCGATGACCTGCGAGACGCGGCCCGCGCCGGAGGCGACGACCGCCGACTTTTCGACCTTGGCAGCGGCCGCCTTGGCAGGCGCCGCCTTCTTTGCTGCGGGGGCCTTTTCCGCCGCCGGAGCGGCTTTCGGAGTAGCTGCTTTAGCCATCGTTTAACCTCTGTGTCCGTTCGTTGTTTCACGCGGACCCGCCTTGCGGCGAGCCATCACGTGGCTAGAGCGCTTCGGCGCCCGAAATAATCTCGATCAGTTCCTTGGTGATCTGGGCCTGACGCTGGCGGTTGTACGTGATCGTCAGCTTGTTGATCATGTCGCCTGCGTTGCGCGTGGCATTGTCCATCGCGCTCATCTTGGCACCCATCTCGCCGGCAGCATTTTCCAGCAGCGCCCGGAAAATCTGCACCGAGATGTTGCGCGGAATGAGATCGCCGAGGATTTCGCCCGGCTCCGGCTCGTATTCGTAGACCGCACCGCCGCTGGTCGCGGCATCGGCGCCGGCCGAAGGAGCGGCGGCAGGAATGACCTGCTGCGCGGTCGGAACCTGGCTGATCACCGACTTGAACTCGGAGTAGAACAGCGTGCAGACATCGAAGCCGCCCTGGTTGAACAGGGTGATCACCTTCTTGGCGATCATGTCGGCATGGACGAAGCCAACCTGCTTGGCGTCGCGCAGTTCGACGCGGTCGATGATCAGCGAGGCGAAGTCGCGACGCAGGACATCGTAGCCCTTCTTGCCGACGGTGATGATCTTGACCGTCTTGCCCTGGCCCTGGAGCTTGCGGACATGGTCGCGAGCCAGACGCGAAATCTGGCTGTTGAAGCCGCCGCACAGGCCGCGCTCGGCGGTGCAGACGACGAGCAGATGCACGTCGTCCTTGCCGGTGCCGGTCATCAGCGCCGGAGCATCGCCACCGCCACCGACAGCCTGGGCGATATTCGCGAGAACCGCACCCATGCGCTGCGAGTAGGGACGCGCGGCTTCCGCAGCTTCCTGGGCGCGACGCAGCTTCGCCGCGGCGACCATCTGCATCGCCTTGGTGATCTTCTGCGTCGCCTTGACCGAGGCGATACGGTTGCGGAGGTCTTTTAGCGAGGCCATGCCTTATCCGTCAGTGTCAGGCGAAGTTTTTCGCGAAAGCGTCGATGTGACCCTTGAGCTTGCCGCGGAGTTCGTCGCTGAGCGCCTTCTCCGTACGGATGCCGTCGAGAACGTCTTTGCCTTCCGAGCGCATGTAAGCCAGCAGGCCCTGCTCGAACTTGCCGACCTGGTTGAGGGCCAGCTTGTCGAGATAGCCGTTGACGCCGGCGAAGATCACCGCCACCTGCTCTTCGGTCTTGAGCGGCGAGAACTGCGGCTGCTTGAGCAGCTCGGTCAGGCGCGCACCGCGGTTGAGCAGACGCTGGGTGGCCGCGTCGAGGTCGGAACCGAACTGCGCGAAGGCAGCCATTTCGCGGTACTGCGCGAGCTCGCCCTTGATCGAGCCTGCAACCTGCTTCATCGCCTTGATCTGGGCCGACGAGCCGACGCGCGACACCGACAGACCGACGTTCACGGCAGGACGGATGCCCTGGAAGAACAGATTGGTCTCGAGGAAGATCTGGCCGTCGGTGATCGAGATCACGTTGGTCGGGATGTAGGCCGAGACGTCGTTGGCCTGCGTTTCGATGACCGGCAGAGCGGTCAGCGAGCCGGCGCCGTTTTCGTCGTTCAGCTTGGCCGAACGCTCGAGCAGGCGCGAGTGCAGGTAGAAGACGTCGCCCGGGTAAGCTTCACGGCCCGGCGGGCGGCGCAGCAGCAGCGACATCTGGCGATAGGCGACGGCCTGCTTGGACAGATCGTCATAAGCGATCAGGGCATGCTTGCCGTTGTCGCGGAAGTATTCGCCCATGGCGCAGCCGGCGAACGGAGCCAGGAACTGCATCGGGGCCGGATCGGAGGCGGTGGCGGCGATGATGATCGAATATTCGAGCGCGCCGCGCTCTTCGAGCACCTTCACGAACTGCGCGACGGTCGAGCGCTTCTGGCCGACGGCGACGTAGACGCAGTAGAGCTTTTCCTTCTCCGGACCAGCGACGTGGATCGCCTTCTGGTTCAGGATGGTGTCGAGAATGATGGCAGTCTTGCCGGTCTGACGGTCACCGATGACCAGCTCGCGCTGACCGCGGCCGACCGGGATCAGGGCGTCGATGGCCTTGAGGCCGGTCGACATCGGCTCATGCACCGACTTGCGGGGGATGATGCCGGGCGCCTTGACGTCGACGCGGCGACGCTCCTTCGCCTTGATCGGGCCCTTGCCGTCGATCGGGTTGCCGAGCGCGTCGACGACGCGGCCGAGCAGCTCCGGACCGACCGGGACGTCGACGATCGCGCCGGTACGCTTGACGGTGTCGCCTTCCTTGATGTCGCGGTCGGCACCGAAGATGACGACGCCGACGTTGTCGCTTTCAAGGTTCAGCGCCATGCCGCGGATGCCGCCCGGGAACTCGACCATTTCGCCCGCCTGGACGTTGTCGAGACCGTAGACGCGGGCGATACCGTCACCCACCGACAGAACCTGACCGACTTCGGTAACTTCGGCTTCCTTGCCGAAATTCTTGATCTGGTCTTTCAGAATTGCGGAAATTTCCGCGGCGCGGATGTCCATCAGCCGACCTCTTTCAGTGCAAGCTTGAGCGAATTGAGTTTGGTTTTGAGCGACGTATCGATCTGGCGCGAGCCCATCTTCACGATCAGGCCGCCGAGCAGCGAAGGATCGACCGCGACCGAGATCGCCACGTCCTTGCCGGCGACACTCTTCAGCGCCGACTTGAGTTCCGTTTCCTGCGCCGCGGTCAACGCATGCGCCGAAGTCACCTCTGCCGAGGTCTCGCCACGATGCTCGGCGGCGATCTGGCGGAACGCCTTGATCATGCCGGGCAGTGCGAACAGGCGGCGATTGCGCGCCACGAGGCGGAGGAAATTGCCGGTCAGGCCGGTGATCTTGGCCTTGTCGGCGATCGCCGAGATGGCCCTTTCCTGATCTTCGCCGGAGAACACCGGGCTCTTGATCAGGCGATCCAGATCAGCACTGCCGTCAAGCAGCACAGCGAAACGACCGAGGTCGGCTTCTACCTTTGCAACAGCGCCTGCTTCGAGTGCGAGATCGAACAACGATCCCGCATAGCGCTCAGCAACACCGGAGATTGGCGAGGAAGATTGGGTCACGGACCGTCTTTTCTCTTGTCTGACAGGCCGCAAGATTGTTGGCGCGAGTGTGAGACTCTAGCTAAATCTTTGACCTTACTGCGTTTTTTGACCCCGGAGCTCGCGACAGCCGCATCCCCCCGGCCGAAAGTCGATTGCCGTCTAGCACAGGCTTTTGATGACCGCAACACGTCCTCTAACAGGCTTTTGAGGCACTATTGTCGCATCTTGCGCATCGGAGCTGTGGCTTGACGGCGATTCACGGCCAGAAGCCGAAAACAAACCCAAGGGGTAGGGCCGCCAGCGCCAGTTCGACAACGATCGCCACCCAATTGTATGGGGTGTTGGCACCGTCCGACATCATGGCGACGATCCGGCCGAAGGCAGTGAACAGCCACGACACGCCGAGCGCCATGTAAAGCAATGGCTGGGCTAGCAGAATCGCGCACAGCCCAACCCCGAGGAAGAAGCCGGCCATAGTGGCGCGACCCTGGGCGATGGCTTCCGGATTGTCCGGCCTTGCCTGCAGCCTGAGCAGGCGGAAGGCGATTCTCGGGGCAAAGAACAGGATGACACCGAACAGCAGCGTGACCGCCGCCGAGCTCCACGCCAGCCACTCGCCCTGGCTCGCCGGCCACGGAAATGCGAACTCCATATTTCCCCTCCGGTCAGGCCTCGAATCCACAGGGATCATATCCGACGGTGTGTCGAGCGCCAGAGCGCAACTGGTGTGAACGGCCGAAACAAGTATGCTGCGGTCGGCGGGCCTGATGGAGGGACCATGGCCATACCGGCGCGAATAGTCTGGGCGATCAGTCACCTCGGCATTCAGCCAAGCGACAGGCTGCTGGAAATCGGCTGCGGGCGGGGCATCGCCATGGCTGAAATCACGCCGCTGTTGACCGATGGTCACATTATCGGGCTCGATCGCTCGGACAGCGCCGTAAGCTCCGCCGACGAGAGAAATCGCGCAGCGATATCGGCCGGCAAGGCAGCGTTGGCGCAGGGGGCACTCGCGGATTGGAGCGGTGGCGGTCGGCACTTCGACAAGATCTTCGCCATCAACGTCAACCTGTTCTGGCTGGAGGCGGCGCGCGAACTCAAGCTGATCCGGTCGCTGCTCGCCCCGGAGGGCAAACTGTACCTGTTCTTCGAGCCGCCAAGCGCCGGCCAGATCTCAGCTATCGCGCACGCCATCGAGGTGCGCCTCAAGGCGGGCGGCTATGTGCTGGAAAAAACCATGTACGGCCCTGCAGCGACGCCGCCGCTGCTCGGCATGATCACCCGGCCCATGGCCTGATCACAGGAAACTCTGCGGATCGATGTCGACCTGCACGCGCACCGATCCGCGCAGCTTGGGCCCGGCGGCAAGCAGCGCGCGGATGTAGCCCTGTATGTCGGCCTTCCTGTCGGCCTGGACCAGCAAACGGAAGCGATGGCGGCCGCCGATGAGCGCCAGCGGCGCCTCCGCTGGCCCGAGCACATGGACATCCTGCGCCACCTGGGCTGCGCGGCGCAGACCACGCGCATGGCTCTCGGCCTCGGGCCGCGTTGCCGCGCTGACGATGATGCCGGCGAGCCGGCCGTAGGGAGGCAGGGCGGAACGCTCGCGCTCGGCGATCTCACGATCGTAGAAGGCCTCCGAATCGCCCGAGACAATCGCCCGCATGACCGGATGGTCGGGCTGGAAGGTCTGCAGCAGGCCAAGGCTCTTCTTGCCGGTGCGCCCTGCCCGGCCGGTCACCTGCGACAACAGCTGATAGGTCCTCTCGGCGGCACGCGGGTCGCCATTCGCGAGGCCAAGATCGGCGTCGACCACGCCGACCAGCGTCATGTTCGGAAAGTTGTGCCCCTTGGCGACGAGCTGGGTACCGATGACGATATCGGCTTCGCCATTGGCGATCGCCTCCAGTTCCAGCCTGAGCCGTTTCACGCCGCCCAGCATGTCCGAGGACAGCACGATGGTGCGCGCGTCGGGGAAATGCGAAACCACTTCCTCGGCAATGCGTTCGACGCCCGGCCCGCAGGCGACGAGATGATCGAAGGTGCCGCATTCCGGGCAGGCCTCGGGCCGCTTCTCGTTGTGACCGCAATGGTGGCAGACCAACTGGCCACGAAAGCGATGCTCGACCAGCCAGGCCGAACAGACCGGGCAGCCGAAGCGGTGACCGCAGACCCGGCAGAGCGTCAGCGGCGCATAACCGCGCCGGTTGAGGAACAGCAGCGACTGCTCCTGCCGGCCAAGGGTTTCGCGCATCTTGCCGAGCAGCACCGGCGACAGGAAGCCGCCGCGCGCCGGTGGCGAGCGCCGCATGTCGACCGTCGCCAGCTGTGGCAGCGCCGCCTCGGCGAAACGGGCTGAAAGCACCGAACGCGCATACTTGCCCTGCTCGGCGTTGACCCGGCTCTCAACCGACGGCGTGGCTGACGCCAGCACGACAGGAAAGCCGCCGATATGGCCCCGCACCACCGCCATGTCGCGGGCATTGTAGAAGACGCGGTCCTCCTGCTTGTAAGCAGGGTCATGTTCTTCGTCGACGACGATCAGCCCGAGATTGTTGAACGGCAGGAACAGGGCCGAGCGGGCGCCAGCCACCACCCGCACGCCACCCTCGGCGACCTGGCGCCAGACGCGCTCGCGCATCCGCGGCGGCAGGTCCGAATGCCACTCGGCGGGCTTGGTGCCAAATCGGTTCTGGAAGCGCTCGAGGAAGGCCTGCGTCAGCGCGATTTCAGGCAGCAGGATCAGCACCTGCTTGCCTTTGTCGAGCGCCGCCGCCACCGCTTCGAAATAGACTTCCGTCTTGCCCGAGCCGGTGACGCCGTCGATCAGCGTGACCGCGAATTTGTCGGCCTCGACCTGGGCGCGCAAGCTTGCCGCGGTTGCCTCCTGGTCATTGGTGAGCTCTGCGCTGGTGTAGGACGTATCGGGCGGCGCCACCACCGGGCGCGGCGGGATCATCACCGTCTCGAATACGCCTTGCGCCCTCAACCCGTCGATGACGGTGGAGGAAACGCCGGCAGCATGCGCCAGGCCCGAGCGCGTCCAGGCTATGCCGTCATTGGCCATTTCGAGCACACGGGCGCGCGCCGCAGTCATTCGGTCGGGCTCGCCGTCGCTGCGCTTGAGCCCTTCCGTCCAGGGCTCCGGATCGAAGGCCTCGGGCGCGCGCAGGATCATTCGCGCCACCATGCCGGGCGGCGACAGGGTGTAGTGGGCGATCCAGTCGACCAGCCGGCGCATCTCGTCATTGACGGGGGGACAATCGAAGACATGCGCAATCGGCCTGAGCTTCTTCGGATCGACCGCTTCGACCGGTCCGTCCCAGACGATGCCTGCCACCTCGCGCGGGCCGAGCGGCACGCGCACGATCGAGCCGGGCACCACCTGCATGCCGTCGGGAACGGCATAGGAGTAGGCGCGCTCGGCCGGCATCGGCACCAGCACGGGGGCGGCCCTGGTTCTTGGCGAATCGGCGGTCATGACGCGTGACCTTGCCCCGAAGTTGGTTTAGAGCAAAGGCCGACATGTGCGGTGTGCCTGAGGCACCCTTCCATCACCAAGGAGACAGTTATGAAGTTTTTCGTCGACACCGCCGACGTGAAGGACATCCGCGAGCTCAACGAGCTCGGCCTTCTCGACGGCGTCACCACCAATCCGTCGCTGATCCTCAAGTCCGGCCGCAACATCGCCGAAGTGACCAAGGAAATCTGCGACATCGTCGAAGGCCCGGTCTCGGCCGAAGTCGCTGCCACCGAATATGCCGAGATGATGAAGGAAGCGGCGGTGCTGTCGAAGATCGCCGACAACATCTGCATCAAGGTGCCGCTGACGCTGGACGGGCTCAAGGCCTGCCGCGCGCTGACCTCGGAGGGCCGCATGGTCAACGTCACGCTGTGCTTCTCCGCCAACCAGGCCCTGCTCGCCGCCAGCCAGGCCGGTGCCACCTTCATTTCGCCCTTCATCGGCCGTCTCGACGACATGGCCGTCGACGGCATGGAGCTGATCGCCGAGATCCGCCACATCTATGACAATTACGGCTTCGACACCGAGATCCTGGCCGCTTCGATCCGCTCGACGGAGCACGTCAAGCGCGCCGCCCTGATCGGCGCCGACGTCGCCACCATCCCGCCGGCAACGCTGAAGGCACTGGTCAAGCACCCGCTGACCGACAAGGGCCTCGAGATGTTCCTGGCCGACTGGGCCAAGACCGGCCAGAAGATCGGCTGATCTTCCAGCCAGAACGACGAAAGCCGGCGCCATCAGCGCCGGCTCAGACTGCTGACGAACCCCGTCGAATTTCGGCGGGGTTTTGTTTTGTGGGTTGATTGAGCTTTTTTGGATTGATGTCGGGGGGCAGATGCCAGTGCCGTTGCGAGCCGGCTTTGGCCTCATGCGAGGCTTGGTTCTGGCTTTGGCCAGAGGCTGATTGCGATCTTTTTCATGTTCTGGGCGGCGGCTGCGATCAGGCACTGGCAGGCGACGCTTGTTCGCCCTCGGAAGCGGGCATAGCGATGGCCGAAGAGCTGCTTGGCATCGGCGAAGGATCGCTCGACCGTCTCCTTGCGGCGTCGATAGATCGCCTTGCCCCATGCGGTTAAGCGGTTGGCATCGACCCGCTCGCGGACATCCTGCCAGACATGGCGCGTGATGGTGCGCTCGGCCTTGGCGTTTGATGTGCAAGACGCCAGCAGCGGACAGTTGCGGCAGATCGTCGGGTTGCTCCTGTAGTGGCGGTAACCGCCGCGATCGGTGGTGGCGTAAGTGAGCAACTGGCCCTGCGGGCAACGATAGCCGTCAAGGTCCGGCTCATGGACGAAAGCGCCCTTCCTCATCTTGCCAGGCTTTGGCCGGGGCGGGTTGCGATAGCCGACGACACCGTGGATGTTCCTGTCCTCCAGGCCCTTGGCGATGCCTGGCGTGGCATAGCCGGCATCCAGCCCCGCCGCCGTGACATCGAAGCCGAAACGCTCCACCTGGCGGTCGAGCCGGTCGAGATAGACGATCGAGTCATGCACGTTGGCCGGCGTGGCAAACGTGTCGGTGATGATGCCGAAGCCGCCATCCACCGTGCGGTGATCGAGATAAAAGAAGCCCTTCGGCTTGCCCTCGCGCACCATATAGCCAGCCTCAGGATCGGTGCGCGAGACCTTCGTCTCTTTCACCGCAGGGCTGCCGCTCCTGCTCCTTCAGCGCCTTCTGGCCGTGCAGCGCCCGTTCGGCATCGATCGCCCGGTCGAGCTCGCCCCAGTAGTCGGCACGCGACTTGGCGACCATGGCAAGGTCGTATTTGCCCTTGTTGGCATTGGCCTTCAGGTGCGTGCTGTCGGTGTAGAGCACCGTGCCGTCGACCAAGCCTGCCCCGATCGCCTGCTCGACAATGCGGTCGAAGATCGCCTGCGCGATCGTCTCGTCCTGGTAACGCCGGCGTCGGTTCTGCGACAATGTCGAGGCGTCGAACACCTTGTCCGTCAGCTTCAGCCGCAGGAACCACCGGTAGGCGACATTGACCTCGATCTCTCGCACCAATTGCCGCTCCGAGCGCACCCCGAACAGGTAGCCGATGAACAGCGCCTTGAACATCAAAGTCGGATCAAGTGGCGGGCGACCATTGTCGGCGCAGTAAAGCGGCGCTGTCAGATCGTGGATGAACGAGAAATCGATAACACCATCGATCTTGCGCAGAAGGTGATCAACTGGAACCAGTTGATCGAGCGTGACGATCTCAAGTGCGGTTTGTTCAGGGCCGGCTCGCTTCAACATCACCCACTGAATCACAACCCCCCAACTCTCGCCAGGGGTTTGTCAGCAGTCTGAGCCGGCGCCATCAGCGCCGGCTTTTTTGTGTCTGCTGCTCAGAGAAGCGGCGGCAGCCTGCGCTTGACCGGCTGCGCCTTGACGATCGAGCTGCTGGTTTCCGCCTTGTCGGCGATGCGGTCAAGGATCGTGTCGAGCTCGTCGATGGAGCGGATGTGCAGCCGCCCGACAAAGCAGTCGTCGCCAGTCACCTTGTCGCATTCGGAGAATTGCGGGATCTGCTGGATCAGGTCCTGCACCACATGCAGCTTGCCCGGTAGCGGCCGGATGCGGACGATGGCCTGCAGCGTGTAGCCAAGCGCCGCCGGGTCGACATCGACAGTAAAGCCGCGGATGACGCCACGCTCCTCCAGCCGCTTCAGCCGTTCCGATGCGCTCGGGGACGACAGCCCGACCCTCTGGGCCAGTTCCTTCAGGGAAATCCTGGCGTCCTCGACCAGGGTTTCGACCATGCGCCGGTCGATGTCATCAAGCATTTTTCACCTCAAAGGCAAAATCATTCATCAACCTTACATTATCAGGGAGAACCGAGAAAGCGTCTCTTCAATGCCATGTTTTTCCGCCCTGCGACCGCGCAGAATGTGCCCAGCCTAACAAGGGAGCAGGGACATGTCGGACAAGATGCGCGGAACCGTCGAAATGACCGCCGCCATGGTGATTTCGGGAACGATCGGGCTGTTCGTCGTCCTGTCCGGCCAGCCGGTGATGGATGTGGTGTTCTGGCGCTGCGCCTTCGGCGCCATCACCCTGCTGATCGTCTGCGCCGCACTCGGCCTGTTCCGGCCCGAGGTGATGACGCACCGCCAGATTGCCTGGGCCGCGGCCGGCGGTGTCGCCATAGTCTCCAACTGGATCCTGCTGTTCGCGGCCTTCCCGCGCGCCTCGATCTCGATCGCGACCGCCATCTACAACACCCAGCCCTTCATGCTGGTGGCGCTCGGGGCAACGTTGTTCGGCGAGCGGCTGACGCTGACCAAGCTGAGCTGGCTCGGCATCGCCTTTGGCGGCATGCTTTTGATCGTCCAGTCCAAGCCGGACGCCGGCGCCGTCGGCACCGACTATCTCTCCGGCATCCTGTTGGCGCTGGGTGCTGCCTTCTTCTACGCCATCGCCGCGATCATCACCAAGAAGCTCAAGGGTGTGCCGCCGCATCTGATCGCGCTGATCCAGGTGACCGTCGGTATCCTCATGCTCGCGCCGTTCGCCAACTTCGCCGCGCTTCCGGTCGACGCGAAGACCTGGACGCTGCTTGTCGCGGTCGGCGTCGTCCATACCGGCGTGATGTACATCCTGCTCTACGGCGCGATCCAGAAACTGCCGACGAACCTCGTGGGGGCGCTGTCCTTCATCTATCCAGTCGTTGCGATCCTGGCCGACTTCCTGGCCTTTGGCCATCGTCTGCAGCCGCTGCAGCTGCTCGGCGCCGCAGCGATCCTGATCGCCGCCGCCGGGATGACGCTCGGCTGGACGTTGGTGAAGCGGCGCGTTGCGCGTGCCTGAGCCGGCATCAATCGTCGTCGGGCATCTGCCCTGTCGCGCGCATGCCTTCGATCGTCGTCGCACCTTCATTGCGCACCACCGTCAGCGCCCGCGACCCGGTGCGGTCTCGGATCAGGTCGGCAAGCTCGCGCGAATGTGTCACCACCCACACCTGCGTGCGCTCGGCGGCCCGCGCGACCATGTCGGCGAGTGCCGGCATCATGCGCGGATGCAGGCTCGACTCGGGCTCGTTGAGCGCAATGAGTTTCGGTAGTCTGTAGGACAAAAGCGCACCCGCCAGCGCCAGGAAGCGGGTCTGGCCGTCCGACAGTTCCTGCGGCCTGAACACACGCTGCGGGAATTCGGGCAACACCAGCCCGAATGTCGCGGTTTCTCCCGGCACGGGCACGTCGAGTTTTGCACCGCCAAGCGCATCGGCGATACAGCGGTCGAGATCGACGGTGTCCTCGCGGATATGCCTCAGCGTTGCAAAGACGGCCGCCAGATTGGCGCCGTCCTCGTCGAGCATGGGCGACGTCGTTGCAAGTGCTGCCCGCCGCACCGGCGAATCTGCGTCCGTTCGGAAGCCGTGATAGAATCGCCAGCCGGCAACGGCGGCGCGCATGTCGCCAACCTCGGGATAGCGGCCAGCGCCGCCGAGCAGAGCCAGCGCGGTTTCTGAGTTCAGGACACGTTCGGGGTGCTCGAACCGGCGACCGTCTCCGTCGCGGGCAAAAATGGCCTGCCCCTTGCGCGACATCATCTCGACCGGTCGACGTCCTGCCTCGATGGTCAGGCTCTCTTCCTTGACGTGCGGTTCAAAGGCGAAACCCGCCGACAGCGGCGGCGGCAGACCGATCTCGACCTTGTAGGCATAGCACACGGCCGTCTCGTCATCGACGAATTGAGCGTCGATGATCACGCGGGCCGGCTGCCCGATGCGGCGAGTGCCCGACCACAGGGCTGAGTTCATGCCGCCCTCGCCGGCGATCTCGCGCGCCAGCGTTCCCTCGGCGGACGCCTTGATGAGCTGCAGCGCCCGATAGAGATTGGACTTGCCGACACCGTTCTCGCCGACGAAAATCGAGACTTGGCCGATGTCGAGCCGGATCGATCGCAGCGATCGATAGCCTGCGGCCGAAAAGGATGTCAGCCGCATCGACCCATCCCTTTGAAGAGGGCGTCAGCCCTTGGACATGTCCTGGGCGATGGCCAGCCTGAGCAGTTCGGCCAGTTCGCGCGCCGCACGGTTTTCGGCATCACGCTGCGCCCGCAGCGTGGCGAACTCCTGGCGCGGCCGGTCGAACGACGCCGAGACGTTGCGCTTGCCCGAAGCGATGCGCTTGCCGGTCTTGATGTCGGTGATGATATAGGTGCCGGTCAGGGTCATCGTGCCGGTGGTGGGCTCGTCGTCCTTGGTGGTCACGGCGGCGAGCAGCGCCGATTCGCTCAACGCTGTGACCGCCAGATCCATCGTGTATGGCGCCGCTGCTTGCTGGCCGGCACCGCCATTGAACATGAAGATCAGATGGTTGCGGACTTCCTGGCCATAGCGGGTGTTGACCGGCTTGATGTTGATCGAGGCCAGTTGTGTCGCCGTGCCGGCCTCGGCACCCGCCTGTGCCGGACCGTCCGAATAAAGCGGGCGCACGGTGCAGGCAGATGCCAGTGCAAGCGTGGCAAGCAAAGCCAGACGCGCAGCAACACGCAGCGAACGGGCAGAATTCCGCGCCTCAGGCAACGACATTGACGATCCTCTGCGGCACAACAATCACCTTGCGCGGCGACTTCCCATCCAGCGCCTTCTGCACTGCTTCCAGTGCCAGCGCCGCTTTCTCGACGGTCAATTGATCTGCGTCGCGGGCGATTGTCAAATCAGCTCTTTTCTTGCCGTTGATCTGGACCGGATAAGTGATTTCGTTGTCGACGACGAGTGCTGCATCGAACTTTGGCCACGGACGATCGGCAACCAGGCCATCGCCCTGCAGCGCTGCCCAACACTCTTCGGCCAGATGCGGCATCATCGGCGCGATCATCACGATCAGGATGTCGACAGCCTCGCGCAGCGCCGAGACCATCTCGGCCGAAGCCTTGCCGGCGGCAGCGTCGGCAAGCGGCCCCTGCAGCGTGTTGGTCAGCTCGTAGATGCGCGCAACGGCCTTGTTGAAGGCGAGCTTGCCGATGTCCTCGCCGACCGACTTCAGCGCCTTGTGCGCCGCCTTCGAGACGGCCGCCGCATCGCCTTCGCCGGCTGCCCTGGCTTCCGCTTGGGCCAACGCCTCCGCCGATTCGGACACCAGGCGCCAGACGCGTTGCACGAAACGATGCGCGCCCTCGACGCCGGCCTCGGTCCACACCACGTCACGTTCGGGCGGCGAATCGCTGAGCACGAACCAGCGCGCAGTGTCGGCGCCATAGCTCGCGATGATGTCGTCGGGGTCGACAACGTTCTTCTTCGACTTCGACATCTTCTCGATCGAGCCGATCTCCACCGGCTCGCCGGTCGCAATCAGCGTCGCCCGCCGCTTGCCGTCGGTCTCCTCGATCCTGACGTCGCTCGGCGAAACCCACTCGCCGTTCGGGCCGCTGCCGAGACGGTAGGTCTCATGCACGACCATGCCTTGCGTAAACAGGCCCTTGAAGGGTTCGGACAGGTCGAGGTGGCCGGCCTTGCTCATCGCGCGGGTGAAGAAGCGCGAATAGAGCAAGTGCAGGATCGCATGCTCGATGCCGCCGATATACTGATCGACCGGCAGCCACTCATTGGCGGCCTTCGGATCGGTCGGTTCGTTTTCCCAAGGTGCGGTGAAGCGCGCGAAATACCATGACGAATCGACAAACGTGTCCATCGTGTCGGTCTCGCGGCGTGCCGCCTTGCCGCATTGCGGGCAGTTGACGTGGCGCCAGGTCGGGTGACGGTCGAGCGGATTGCCCGGACGGTCGAACTCGACGTCGTCGGGCAGCCTGACAGGCAGATCGGCCTTCGGCACCGGCACGACACCGCAATCCTCGCAGTGGATCATCGGGATCGGGCAGCCCCAGTAGCGCTGGCGCGAAATGCCCCAGTCGCGCAGGCGGAACAGCACCTTGCGCTCGCCCATCGGGCGATTGCCGATCGAGATCTGCTCGAGACGGGTGGCAACGTCGTTGAACGCCGCCTCCGGCTTCATGCCGTCGAGGAAGCGCGAATTGATCATCACGCCATCGTCGGTATAGGCCTCCTCGGTGATCTGGAAGGTCGCGGCATCGCCGCCCTCCGGCATCACGACAGGAACCACCGGCAGGCCATACTTGTTGGCGAAATCGAGGTCGCGCTGGTCGCCCGAAGGGCAGCCGAAGATGGCGCCCGTGCCGTAGTCCATCAGCACGAAATTGGCGACATAGACCGGCAGCGTCCAGCTCGGGTCGAACGGATGGACGACGCGGATGCCGGTGTCCATGCCCTTCTTCTCGGCCGTTTCAAGCGCTGCAACCGACGTACCCATGCGGCGGACGTCGTCCATGAAGGCGGCGAGCTCAGGCTTGCTCTCGGCGGCCTTCCTGGCCAGCGGATGGTCGGCCGAGATCGCCATGAAGGAGGCGCCGAAGATCGTGTCCGGACGCGTCGTGTAGACTTCCAGCTCGTTCTCACCCGCAGGTGCGGTACCGGCGGCCAGCGGCCAGCGGATCAGCAGGCCCTCCGAACGGCCGATCCAGTTGCGCTGCATCAGCTTGACCTTCTCGGGCCACTCGTCGAGGCCGTCGAGCGCGTCCGACAGGTCCTGTGCAAAATCGGTGATCTTGAAGAACCACTGCGTCAGTTCACGCTGTTCGACCAGTGCGCCGGAACGCCAGCCGCGTCCGTCGATGACCTGCTCGTTGGCGAGCACGGTCATGTCCTCGGGATCCCAGTTGACCTTGGACGACTTGCGGGTGACCAGTCCCTTCTCGACGAAGTCGATGAACAGCATCTGCTGGCGGTGGTAATAGTCGACGTCGCAGGTGGCGAACTCACGGCTCCAGTCGAGCGACAGGCCCATCGACTTCAGCTGCGTGCGCATCGTCGCGATGTTCTGGTAGGTCCAGTCCTTGGGATGGACCTTGTTCTTCATCGCAGCGTTTTCCGCTGGCATGCCGAAGGCATCCCAGCCCATCGGATGGAGCACGTTGTAGCCCATGGCGCGGCGGAAGCGCGCGACGACGTCGCCCATCGCGTAGTTGCGGACGTGGCCGACATGGATGCGCCCCGACGGATAGGGGAACATTTCCAGCACGTAGTATTTCGGCCGGGGATCGTCGTTGTCGGTCTCGAAGAGCTTTGCCTCGCCCCAGGCCTTCTGCCATTTGGGTTCGGACGCGCGCGGATTGTATCGTTCGGTTGCCATCGGATGTTTTTCACTTAAAAGCGTGCATGGACCGGGGCGAAAACCCGCGGTTCAGGAAATCGTTGCCGGGTGTTCATCATGGATTCCCGGACCCGTCAACTCCGGCAGGCTGGAGGCGGGCAAAAAGCAGCAGGGCCAGCGGCATGGAAAAGTCGGTCGAACAGCTCACTCTGGTGAAGCATAAGATAGGTGCGGCCGAGCGCGAGGCCAACAGGCCAGAGGGCTCGACAGTGCTGGTGGCGGTCTCCAAGACCTTCGATGCCGAGCACATCCGCCCCGTCATCGAGGCCGGACAGCGCGTCTTCGGCGAAAACCGCGTCCAGGAAGCGCAAGGCAAGTGGCCGCAGCTGAAGGCGGAGATTTCCGACATCGAGCTTCATCTGATCGGCCCGCTGCAATCCAACAAGGCCAAGGAGGCGGTCGCCCTGTTCGACGTCATCGAGACTGTCGACCGCGAGAAGATTGCCGCCGAGCTCGCCCGGGAAATCGAGAAGCAGGGCCGGTCGCCGAACCTCTACGTCCAGGTCAACACCGGCTCCGAACCGCAAAAGGCCGGCATCGAGCCACGCGAAGCGGTCGCCTTCGTCAAGCGCTGCCGCGAGGTCCACAACCTCGCCATCGAAGGCCTGATGTGCATCCCGCCGGCTGACGAAAACCCCGGCCCGCATTTTGCCCTGCTGGAAAAACTGGCGCGCGAAGCCGATGTCGCGAAGCTTTCGATGGGCATGTCGGGCGACTACGAACTTGCGATTGCATTCGGCGCCACCAGCGTGCGGGTCGGCTCGGCGATCTTCGGCACCCGCTGAGATGCCAGCAGCCACGAACACAAAAGGCCGGGATCTGCTGCATCCCGGCCTTTTCGTTTCTACCTAGCCCGGAAGTTACTCCGCGGCGACGATCTTGCCGCCTTCCCACTTGAACAGCGAGAAGCTCGGCGAAGTCAGGTCGCCGGTTTCGCCATAAGTCAGGTTGCCGATGGCGGTGGAGATCGGCTCGCCCGACTTGAGCGCGGCGGCAACAGCTGCGGCGTCGTCGGCCTTGCCGGCCTTTTCGATGCCGGCCTTCAGCACCTCGACGGCAGCATAGGCGTTGAGGGTGAACGCCTCGGCGGGAATGCCCTTGTCGGTCAGAACCTTGACCGCCTCGGCCGAGGCCGGGTTCTTCAGTGCGTCGGTCGCATTGGTGAACAGCGTGCCGGCAGCGGCTTCGTTGCCGATCGCCCAGAACTCGGTGTTCGACAGGCCTTCGCCGCCGATGATGACGGCGTTGACGCCACCGTCCTTCAGCTGGCGCGCCAGAAGGCCACCTTCGGGGTGATAGCCGCCGAAGTAGATGACTTCGGCATTGTCGGCCTTGAGACGGGTGATCAGTGCCGAAAGGTCCTTTTCGCCCGGGTTGAGCGAGTTCTGCTGCACTTCGGTCAGACCGCCGGCATTGATCGCCTTCTTGAAGGCTTCGGCCAGGCCCTTGCCGTAGGTGCCCTTGTCGTCGATCACGGCGACGCGCTTGTCCTTCATGTTCTTGAGCACGTAGGCAGCGGCAACTTCGGCCTGCTGGTCGTCACGGCCGCAGGTGCGCAGCACGTTGGTCAGGCCGCGTGCGGTCAGGTCCGGCGCGGTTGCCGTCGGCGTCACCATCAGGATGCCGTTTTCGGCAAAGACGTCCGAAGCCGGGATCGCAACGCCCGAAGTCACCGGGCCAACGACATATTTCACGCCTTCGCCAACCAGCAGGTTGGCAGCCGAGACGCCCTGCTTTGGATCGCCGGCATCGTCGGCGAGCTTCAGCACGATCTTCTCGCCGAGGATGCCACCCTTTTCATTGATGACATCGACGGCGGCCTGGGCGCCGTTCTTGACCTGGTCGCCATAGGCGGCGACCGGACCGGTCAGCGGGGCGACGAGGCCGATGGTGATGTCGGCATGCGCGGCGGAGCCGAAGGCCATCAGCGCGGCGAGCGAGACGCCCGCAAGGATCTTCATGTTCATCGTAGTTCTCCCTTATACCCGCCGATCTCAAGGATTCGACGGGAACTCTGGAGGGCGGGATAGCGGCCCGGGGAGCGTCCTGCAATCGGCCCAGCGCCGCAAAAGCCGCAATTGATTTGTGCCAGAACCTTGCGCAGGCGACCGTCATCGCGTGAAAAATCGCTGTCGATCAATGAGATAGGCGAACCGACGGGAAGGCTCAGTGCAGCAGCACGAACTCGCCGTCGACCTTGCGCCATTCGTTGGGCGCGATCAGCTTGCGGTGGGTGTAGTGCACCGAGTGCAGCGGGCCTTCGAGCTTTGTCCGCCAGAACTCGATGAAGCCGAACAGGACGGGAAATTTCGGCGCCAGGTCGTAGTCCTGCCAGATGAATGTCTGCAGCACATGTGGGTGGTCGGGCAGGTGATAGAGGATTTCGGCCGTGGTCAGGCCGTAGCCCTTGAGCATCAGTTCCAGTTCAGAAGCGTCGCGCATGCTGGCCTTCCGTATCGAACAGCTCCTCCACGGCCAAAGTCTGCGCCGCGATGGTTAACCGTCTGCTAAAACAACGGAATGCGCATATGATAGTTCCAAGAAATCAGCACTTTAGCACTCGACCTCAGCCATTGCTGATAGCTATATAGCGGCGGCGATTTGCCGCTACGGAAAGACCACAGCCAAATCCAAGGTCTAATATTGTGAGGCGGCGCGAATTGCTAATAATGCGCGCCAACGCGGCTCCAACGCCGCCGTCCGCCGGCCGCAAGGAGCCGTCGGATCGTTTCCGGGAGGAAGGGAGAGAAATGTCCGAAGTCCGTGTCCACCGCGTTCAGCCGGCGTGGAAGAAGAATGCGCTGATCGACAACGATACCTACCTGAAATGGTATGGCGAGAGCGTCAAGAACCCCGACAAGTTCTGGGGCAAGCACGGCAAGCGCATCGACTGGTTCAAGCCCTACACCAAGGTCAAGAACACCTCCTTCGACGGCAAGGTGTCGATCAAGTGGTTCGAGGACGGCCTGACCAACGTCTCCTACAATTGCATCGACCGCCACCTGAAGAAGCGCGGCAACCAGACCGCCATCATCTGGGAAGGCGACAACCCTTACGACGACAAGAAGATCACCTACAACGAGCTCTACGAGCATGTCTGCCGCCTCGCCAACGTGATGAAGAAGCACGGCGTCAAGAAGGGCGACCGCGTCACCATCTACATGCCGATGATCCCCGAGGCTGCCTATGCGATGCTGGCCTGCACCCGCATCGGCGCCATCCATTCGATCGTCTTCGGCGGCTTCTCGCCCGATGCGCTGGCCGGACGCATCGTCGACTGCGAATCGACCTTCGTCATCACCGCTGATGAGGGCCTGCGTGGCGGCAAGGCGATCCCGCTCAAGGAAAACACCGACAAGGCAATCGACATTGCCGCCAAGCACCATGTCATGGTCAAGGACGTGCTGGTGGTGCGCCGCACCGGCGGCAAGGTCGGCTGGGCGCCCGGCCGCGACCACTGGCACCACGACGAGGTCCGCTCGGTGAAAGCCGAATGCAAGCCCGAGAAGATGAAGGCCGAGGATCCGTTGTTCATCCTCTACACCTCGGGTTCGACCGGCAAGCCCAAGGGCGTGCTGCACACCACCGGCGGCTATCTCGTCTACGCCTCGATGACCCACCAATATGTCTTCGACTACCATGACGGCGATATCTACTGGTGCACGGCCGATGTCGGCTGGGTCACCGGCCACAGCTACATCGTCTATGGCCCGCTCGCCAACGGCGCCACCACGCTGATGTTCGAGGGTGTGCCCAATTACCCCAGCGCCTCACGCTTCTGGGACGTCGTCGACAAGCACAAGGTCAACATCTTCTACACCGCCCCCACCGCCATCCGCGCTTTGATGGGCGCCGGCGACGAGCATGTGAAGAAGGCTTCGCGCAAGAGCCTGCGCGTTCTGGGTTCGGTCGGCGAGCCGATCAATCCGGAAGCCTGGGAGTGGTATTACAACGTCGTCGGCGACAAGAAGGTGCCGATCGTCGACACCTGGTGGCAGACCGAGACCGGCGGCATCCTGATCACGCCGCTGCCTGGTGCAACCGACCTCAAGCCGGGCTCGGCGACGCGGCCGTTCTTCGGCGTCAAGCCGGAGCTCGTCGACAACGAAGGCAATGTGCTCGAGGGTGCCGCCGACGGCAATCTCTGCATCACCGATTCCTGGCCGGGTCAGATGCGCACCGTCTATGGCGACCACGAACGCTTCATCCAGACCTATTTCGCCACCTACAAGGGCAAGTATTTCACCGGTGACGGCTGCCGCCGTGACGCCGACGGCTACTACTGGATCACCGGCCGAGTCGACGACGTCATCAACGTCTCGGGTCACCGCATGGGCACCGCAGAGGTCGAGTCGGCACTGGTCAGCCACGACAAGGTTTCGGAAGCCGCCGTCGTCGGTTACCCGCACGACATCAAGGGCCAGGGCATCTACAGCTATGTCACGCTGATGTCGGGCATCGAGGCGACCGAGGACCTGCGCAAGGAGCTCGTCGCCCATGTCCGCAAGGAGATCGGCGCCATCGCTTCGCCCGACAAGATCCAGTTTGCGCCGGGCCTGCCCAAGACCCGCTCGGGCAAGATCATGCGCCGCATCCTGCGCAAGATCGCCGAGGACGATTTCGGCGCGCTCGGCGACACCTCGACGCTGGCCGATCCGGCCGTCGTCGACGACCTCGTCGCCAACCGCCAGAACAAGCGGGCCTGATGAACCTCCAACCCCCGCATCACCGATGCGGGGGTTTTGCTTCGGCGATGCACGGACCGCTGGTCCAATGACTGCTCGCAGTCACCTATTGACAACTCCTCGCATCAGAAAAAGAATTTTCCTATACGAAAATTCCTGAGAGGAGCTGCCAGATGGCACGAGAAGTTGAGTGGGCGCGCATGACCGCGCCGGACCTGCGCGAGATCGCCGCGCGCGGCAACGCCATGGCGATCCTGCCGGTCGGCTCACTGGAGCAGCATGGCCCGCATCTGCCTGTCATTACCGACACGGCCAGCGCCGAGGCCGCCGCCCGGCGCGGCGCGCGCCTAGTCGCCGATGAGGTGCCTCTCGCCGTGCTGCCCGGCCTCTGGCTTGGCATGAGCGAACACCATCTGCCGTTCGGCGGCACGATCAGCCTCGACTACACCGCCTATTTCCATGTGCTGAAATCGATCGTCCGGTCGCTGAAGGCTATCGGCTTTACCCGGTTGCTGATCGTCAACGGCCATGGCGGCAACATCGACCCGCTGGCGATGTCGACACGCGAGCTTGCGGTCGAGTTCGCCATGCCGATCGTCTACACCACGCCCTGGATGCTGGCGCCGGCGGAGACGGCAGCATTGTTCGAGACCGACAACGGTCCCAAGCATGCCTGCGAAGGCGAGGCGTCAGTGATGCTGGCGATCTCGCCCGACACGGTGAAACCGGACAAATTCGAGTTGGCCTTCACCAACGAGGCCGGCAAGAACGAGGCGCCGCATGGTGCCCATCGCTTCTACTCGTTCTCCGAGCGCGCGCCCAATACCGGCACATGGGGCGTTCCGGCCAAGGGCACGGCCGAGAAGGGCGAGCGCTTCCTTGATCTGCAGGCGCGCGAACTCGCCAAGCTGATCGTCGACCCGGTGCTGTGGACCAAGCCTGACGCTGTCTGGCGGCCGGGTCGCGGGCTCGACACGCGCGCCGGACGCGCCGACTGAGCAGGCAAAGCGCCCGCGCCCGGCAGGCATGAAGGACAGGCCTTGACTTAGAGTGCGCTCGAACACCTAGCATCGCGAGCGTCGTAACGAGACAAGGTTGATGATGAAGATCGGTGAGCTTGCCAGGCGCAGCGGTTTGACCGCTTACACGATCCGCTACTACGAGCAGATCGGGCTGTTGCCCGTGGCCGACAAGGACGCCTCGGGGCAACGCGACTATGACGCCTCGATCCTCACCTGGATCGAGTTCCTCGGCCGGCTCAAGTCCACCGGCATGCCGATCCGCGAGATGCTGCGTTATGCCCGGCTTCGCCAGCAGGGTGAGGCTAGCGAAGCCGAGCGTCGCCTCCTGCTGGAAAGGCACCGCGACAAGGTCCTGGCCAAAGTCGCCGATCTTCAGGCCAACCTCCTCGTTCTCGACGCCAAGATATCGGGCTACGCCGATGCAGAACAAAGGATCGAGACCAATGGACAACAACAACGAAAGCCGCTTCGAGCGCGGCACGCGCGCACTCTCTGACATCGACGGCGAAGGCGGCCGGAAGGTCGTCGATTCTCTCGCCGACATTGCCCCCGATTTCGCCCGCTACATCATCGAGTTTCCGTTCGGCGACATCTATTCACGCCCCGGCCTCGACTTGAGGTCGCGCGAGATCGCAACGATCGCCGCCCTGACCGCGCTCGGCAATGCTGCGCCGCAGCTCAAGGTGCATATCCAGGCGGGACTGAATGTCGGTTTGAGCCGCGACGAGATCGTCGAGACCATCATGCAGATGGCGGTCTATGCCGGCTTTCCGGCGGCCCTCAACGGCCTGTTCGCCGCACGCGAGGTGTTCCAGGAAAAGCACAGTCTCGCAGCATGATGTCGTACCAATGGTCTAGTGCCATGGTCGCACTTGCCAAATCGATGGAAAGACCCCACCTTCTTCAAGTGTTCAACGAACTGAAAGGAGGTGATCCGATGTCGAGTGATTTCGTTTTCCAGAACGTGGCCTCAGCGGATTGCCCTTTCGGGAAGCAGTCTTCCCGTTAAGGCGCGAGATGCGCGGCTGGTAACAGCCTGAGCCGCGCCATGGACGGAAAAACGGAAAGGCCGCCTCTTCGCAAGAAGGGCGGCCTTTTTCCTTTCGGCGCATACCGTCCTGCTATTTGGTCAGCACCAGCCGCTCGATGTTCTGAGCGATTGTCTGAAAAGCGGTATCGAGTTCCTTGCCGTTCGAGGTCTCGAAATAACGCTTCACCACACCGTCTGGCGAAGCACAGTCTTTCATGGTCTTCTTCGCAGCCGCGGTGTCGAGCTTGAAGCCGATGGTGAAAATCTCGATGCCCTTCTTGCGCATCTCTTCGCATAGCGTCTTGGCTGCGGTGCGGGTGGCGGTCTTGCCACTCGCATTGTAGGCATCCTGCCATTTGGAGGCATCCGCGTACGACAGGTTGAATTCGCCGTCGGTCATCAGGATGGCGAACTTTGCGACCTTCTCGGGATCGGCCTTCTCCGGCCGCTCCGACTTCTGAAAGACACCGGCCCAGTTCTCGGACAAGGTGTACCAGGCCCACTGAATGCCGATATGCCCGGCGGTGCCGCCATTGGCAACGAAAGCCTCGATCTCGGTCTTGAGCTTCTTGCCGTCATCGGTGAGCGGCACCACCTTCGCGCCAGGGCAGGCGGGGGTGTCGTAGTTTTCGGAATAGGCGTCGATCAGAAAATCGCGATTGACCATCGCCAAGTCAGGCCCCGCATCGGTGTACTGGTAAAACCCCTTGCGCTCGGTGGCGCAGTTGTCGGGACGCGTCGAGCTCGAAACCGCCTTCGCGTCGGTATTGGCAGGCGCTTGTTTGCGGTCCGCCTTACTACGCTCCACGAAGACAGAGCTTGACGCCAGATCGCCTGTGTTGACGGAGTTTGCGTAGGGGACCAGCGACATGCGCACGCGCGGGTCGCCTGACGGCGTCTTCTCCCCCTTCAGGAAGCTGTCGACCGCATTCTTTGCCGCCGTCTTCAGATCCTTGATCTTCTGACCGTCCATCGACTTGGTGACATCGAGCATCATCGCCACTTCGATGCGCTTGTCGGAATAGAGTGACGCCGTCGACGCCGCGACACCCTGACGGTTGGACGTGCCGAACAACGGGAAGAACACATTGACGTCGATGTAGGCCGACGCCTCCACCGTGCCGGCGAGCTTGTCGACTGTCACCTTGTTCAACACGACCTTTTCGCCCGGCGCCAGCAGACGGCCAGCATTGGCCTCGAGAAAGGCCCGGACTGTGGCGTCCGCATCCTCGAGCTTGATCTTGCCGGTCGTCAGATCGCGGGCGGTCGACGTCACCGCGGCATCAACCGCCTGCGACAGACCCGACTTCACGTTGAACAACTGCGCGGTGTTGATGCCGTAGCCGGCTGCCATGGCGAGAATGGAAATGGTGACGCCGCCAAGAATGGCAAAGTTGCCGCTGCTGTCTCCGGTGAAACGCCTTGCCGCCCGTGCCAGTGCCTGAAATTTCCGCATGTCCTGCCCCGCCGCCTGTGTGCCTCTGGCAAGGGCAAAGCAGGAAATCGGCCGCAGCCGCCCATTCAGCCGGGCACGGCGGCATCACCGCATCAAGTCATTGATTTTCATTGAGATCAGTGATCCACATGGTGAATGTGGGGTTAACCCGCTTGCAAACCGGCGGGCTTGTTTACCGCTCATTCACCATGGTGACGGCAGCACCGCTGGCGCCGCCTCACTTCGGCACACAGAGCCTGTGCCAGATCGGGTCACCTACACCAGCTGTCCCGCTTGCCGCCGCCATAAGCGCGCACCAGCCCGTCTTCGAGCATTGCCTTGGCGACCCCCTCACCGTCTCCGGTGCTGACGTCGGCAAGCACACGGCCGTAATATTTGGCGCCACCGATATTGGAGAGACTTATCGGACCCTCAGCGACAAGCCGGGCAAGGGCTGCTCGTGCCGCCAGTGCCGCGGTTCGTTCATCCACGCACCGGCTTTTCATCTCCGGTGCGTCGATGCCACGAATGCGGATGTTCACCCGCAGCGTCTGCCCGGGCCAGATCTCGGCCTCGGCCAGGAGCGTGTCGCCGTCAATCACCTCGACGACGCGCGCGCTGACCGGCCCGGCGAAATTGTCCCGCCGTTTGGCTTCTACGGGATAGGCAAGGCCGACACAAACCAGCACCGAAATAACCTTGAGCGGATTCGAATCCATTCAAGGTATTTATTCCTATGTCGTCGATTGAGCAATACGCCCGAGCGCAGGCGTTGCGAAACTACAACCTCGGCTCGCCGCTGACAGGATCGACCTTGATCTCCACCTTGGCCTTGTCGGAGGTGTAGTAGGTCACGTCGTAATAGCCTTCGCTCTCCCAATCGATCTCGGAGATGTAGTGGAACTGGTCGCGCTGCTCGATCTTGGCGATGATCTCGGACAGCTTGAGCGAATTCTGCGGCGGCACCGCCGGTTCCTTGGTCTGCGCTTGCGCGGGCACGGCACCCAGCAGCACAACAAGTGCGAGTCCCGAAATCATCCTGGTTATGGCAGCTCCTTGCACGGTCCCTTGGAGAACGACCGGCTCGCGATTTCGGTTCCATCGCAGTCGTGCAAGGAAGACCCGACCCGACCGCGTCAGAAGTCGCTGGTCAGGCCCTTGATTTCCCAGTCGCCATAGCGCCCGGGCTCCTTGCCTCCACGGCCGCCGATCTCGCGCGGCAGCTTGGCTTCTTCGGCCTTGTAGGCCTCGCGGCGCGCTTCCGCTTCGGCGAGCGCACGCTTGGCCGCCGGCGAAAGCTGCCTTGGCGCAGGCGTTTCCAGATCGGTCTGCAGCTTGGCGTCGTCCATGGGATTCCTCGGAAATGATTGAAACGCACCCTCGTCTCTCCCATCATATAGCGAAGCGCACGGCCGTGATCGACCCTGGCGCGCGCGGAAAAGGACGGAGTGAACGATGAACATGATGCGGACGGCGATGCTTCTGGCGACCATGACGGCGCTGTTCATGGGCGTCGGCTATCTGATCGGCGGCTCCGGCGGCATGACCATCGCCTTCCTGATCGCTGCAGGCATGAACCTGTTCAGCTACTGGAATTCCGACAAGTTGGTCCTGCGCATGAACAATGCCATCGAGGTCGACGAGCGCAACGCACCTGAATATTACGCCATCGTGCGTGGCCTTGCCGCCAATGCCGGCCTGCCGATGCCCAGGGTCTATCTGATCGACAGCCCGCAGCCCAACGCCTTTGCCACCGGCCGGAATCCCGAAAATGCCGCCGTCGCCGCTTCCACCGGCCTGTTGCAGCGCCTCAGCCATGAGGAAGTCGCCGCCGTGATGGCGCACGAGCTCGCCCATATCGAAAACCGCGACACGCTGATCATGACCGTTACCGCGACCCTTGCCGGCGCGATCTCGATGCTCGGCAACTTCGCCTTCTTCTTCGGTGGCAACCGCGACAACAACAATCCGCTCGGCTTCGTCGGCGTTCTGGTGGCAATGATCGTGGCGCCGTTTGCCGCCATGCTGGTGCAAATGGCGATCAGCCGGACCCGCGAATATTCGGCCGACAGGCGCGGCGCCGAGATCTGCGGCAATCCGCTCTGGCTCGCCTCGGCCCTTGACAAGATCGCCCGCAACGTCGAACGCATCCACAACCCCGAAGCCGAGCGCAATCCTGCGATGGCTCCCCTCTTCATTATCAATCCTCTATCCGGCGAGCGCATGGACAATCTTTTCTCGACCCACCCCAATACAGAAAACCGCATCGCCGCCCTGCAGGCGATGGCGAACGAGGGTGTCGGTCGTCCAGCCCAGCGTACGGCACCCCAGCCGACGGCGCAGTCCTCGGCACCTTCCGGCTCGCAGGGTCCGTGGGGCGGTCGCCCTGCCGAGCAGGCGGCGCCCGAACAGCCACGTCCGTCCGGCCCCTGGGGCCGCAATCCGACCGGGCCGAAAGGCCCGAGGTCGTGAGCGGCGGTCAGCGCGACGACAAGCGAAACCGCGCACGCTCAGGCAATGCCAAGGGCAGTCGCCCGTCCACCGTTCCCGATGTCCCCGGCATCGCTGCGCGCATGGCGGCCGCCCGCCTGCTTGCCGCGACGATCGACGCCGGGACCCCACTCGACGGCCTGACCGATCACGAACACGGCCACCCGCAGTTCCGCGCGCTCGACATGCGTGACCGCGGGTTGGTCCGCGCCATCCTGGCCACCGCGCTTCGTCATCGAGTCACCATCACCAAATTGCTGGCGCGCCGGCTGGAAAAGCCGTTGCCGGCCAACGCGACTGTTCTCACCCACATCCTTCATGTCGCGGCAGCCCAGATTCTGTTCCTCGACATTCCCGACAGCGCCGCCGTCGACCTCGCCGTCACCCACGCCAAGGCCGACCCGCGCACCGTGCGCTTCTCCGGCCTGGTCAATGGCGTGCTGCGCACCCTTGCGCGTGCCAAGGACGCCGAACTGCCCGAAATGCTGGCAACGACAAGTGACGCGCCGGACTGGTTCGTCGAGCGCTTGACGGCGGCCTACGGCCCCGAACAGACAAAGCTGATCCTCGCCGCGCATCGCATCGAGGCGCCGGTCGATTTCACCGCCAAGGCGGATCCGGCCATGTGGGCGGAGCAACTGGGCGGCACCGTGCTGCCCACCGGAACGATCCGTATCGAACGCCTCTCCGGCCCCGTCGCCGAACTCCCGGGCTTCGCCGAAGGCGCCTGGTGGGTCCAGGACGCCGCTGCCGCATTGCCGGCAAAGTTGTTCGGCGACGTCACCGGCCAGCGCGTCGCCGACCTCTGCGCTGCCCCCGGCGGCAAGACGGCACAGCTCGTGCTCACCGGCGCCAGGGTCACAGCGGTCGAAGCCTCGAAGAACCGCCTCGCCCGTCTTGCCGGCAATCTGGAGCGCCTTGGCCTCGACGCCGACAAGGTCAATGCCGACATTCTCACTTACGAGCCGGCCGAGCTGTTCGATGCCGTCCTGCTCGACGCGCCCTGCTCGTCCACCGGCACGGTGCGCCGCCATCCCGACGTGTTGTGGACCAAGTCGCCTGCCGACATCACCAAGCTCGCCGGCGTCCAGCGCGCTTTGCTCGACCGCGCCGTCAAGCTGGTGAGACCTGGCGGCAGAATTGTCTTTTCCAACTGCTCGCTTGATCCCGAGGAAGGCGAAGCGCTCGTTGCCGGCTTCCTCGCCGATCACAAGGCCAAGGTCGAACTTGACCCGATTCGGACAGGCGAGGTCGCAGGCATCGACGATTTCGTCACCGCCACCGGCTTTTTGCGCACCACGCCCGCTGGCCTCGACATCGGCAATCCCGCCATCTCCGGCCTGGATGGCTTCTTTGCAGCAAGGTTCCGACGCATCGCCTGATCAACACGGCGTTTACGAAAAATTCACCCTCGCGCCCGCCATTGAAACAACCTAATTTGTGTACGACGTGGGGTTGCGTCAGGAGGGGTATTGTCGATCGCGACGGACAACACGACGCGTCTTTGGGCTCTCGTTGCCAAGGAGTTCTGGCGTAAGACGCGCCGGCGCCTGCGCGCCGGGCCGGCCTACAGCTGGCGCTACTCCGGGCGCACGCCCGAACGCGTGCTTATCGCGCCGCCGGATCTGCGCCTGGCCGATCCCCAGATCGCGCTCGAAATCTACTATGGCCGCTTTCCGCTGTCGGGCCATCTTGTCGAGACCGGCGGCCAGTCGCCCTTCCTGATCGACGTGCCCAATCGCGGCTGGCAGCGCAGCCTGCATGGCTTCCGCTGGCTGCGCCACATGCGCGCCGCCGGCACCGAGCTGGCCGCCGCCAACGCCCGCGCCCTGGTGTCAGACTGGATCGCGCTGCATGGCAGCCGGATTTCCGGCATCGCCTGGGAACCGGCAACCACCGCCAAGCGCGTCATCGCCTGGCTGCAGCACTCCTCGGTCGTGCTGCAGGGCGCCGAGTTCGCCTTCTACCGGTCTTTCCTGCGTTCGCTGGCAATGCAGATCCGTTATCTCCGGTCGATGTCACCCGAGATGCCCGACGGCAAGGACAGGCTCCGCGCCCGTGTTGCGCTCGCCTTCGCCGCATTGTCGCTGCCGGCGCCTGTCTCGGCGCTGCGCTCGGCCACGCGCAACCTCGCCGAGGAGCTCGACCGCCAGATCCTGCCCGACGGCGGGCACATCTCGCGCAATCCGATGGCGGTTCTCGAAATTCTCGCCGACCTTTTGCCGCTGCGCCACACCTACGCCAACCAGGCCGAGCAGCCGCCGCTGGCGCTGATCAATGCCGTCGAGCGCATGCTGCCGGCACTGCGCTTCTTCCGCCACCAGGACGGCAGCCTCGCCCGCTTCAACGGCATGGGCGCCACCATCCATGACCGCATCGTGGCGATCCTGCGCCATGACGACACCGCCGGCTCGCCGCCGCTGCACGCCACCCATTCCGGCTACGAGCGCCTCGCCATGGGCGGCACGACGGTGATTGCCGACACCGGCACGGCACCGCCGATCGACGTGTCAAACCAGGCCCATGCCGGTTGCCTTGCCTTCGAGATGTCGTCGGGCCGCCAGCACTACATCGTCAACGCCGGCATCGACACCTATGGCGCAGCCGATCTCAGGCCGCTGGCGCGGGCCACCGCGGCTCACTCCACCGTCACCATCAACGACACCTCGTCGGCCAGCTTCGCCCATTCGCAACGCGTCAGCGGCGTGCTCGGCAGCCCGCTTTTTGGCGGACCGAAATCGGTGCCGACCCAGCGCTTGGACAAACCCGGCATCCATGGCTTCGTCGCCCGCCATGACGGCTACGCCCAGCGCTTCGGCCTCCATCACGAGCGCGAGCTGAGCCTGTCGGCCGGCGGCAGCATCCTGTCGGGCTGCGACCGCATCCTTCGTGCAGGCAAGACGCCGATCAAGAATGATGGACGCGATCTCGTCACCATCCGCTTCCACGTCCATCCCGACGTCCAGCTGTTCCGTGACCAGAAGGAGCGACTGGTGTTGACCGGGCCTGATATCGACACCTGGGTCTTCACCTCGCCTGATGTTGGGTCCGAGGTCGAGGAATCGATCTATTTCGCTGGTCTCGGCGGTCCCCGCCGCTCCCGCCAGATCGTGCTGTCGTTCAAGGCTTCGGAAATCTCCGAGGTGCATTGGCAGTTCTCGCGCACGCGCATCATCAGCCGCCTCGACGGCTAGAGCCGTCCAGGATTGCGGAGGCACCTTGAGCGCCTGATCGGCATCACCTCGGGAAATAGGCCGCATGCGCCGCTGCGCGCCTTGATTTCCGGGCCTCATGTGCTAGGCCGCCCGCAAGCAAAGTTTCCGCTCCCAACTTTGAAGGGCCCGCCACCCATGGCCGTCGTTTCCAAGAAGATCCCCGCACCCGACCTCGTGCCGATCCGGCGCGCTTTGCTGTCGGTCTCCGACAAGACCGGGCTGATCGAATTTGCCAAGTGCCTGACCAATGTCGGTGTCGAACTGGTCTCCACCGGCGGCACCGCCAAGAGTATTTCGGCCGAGGGCATCGCCGTCCGCGACGTTTCCGAACTCACCAAGTTCCCCGAGATCATGGACGGCCGCGTCAAGACGCTGCATCCGTCGGTGCATGGCGCATTGCTCGGCGTCCGCGACGACCCCGAGCACGTCGCTGCCATGGCCGAGCACGGCATCGAGCCGATCGACCTCGTGGTGGTCAATCTCTATCCCTTCGAGGAGGTCCGCGATTCCGGCGCTCACTACGCCTCGATCGTCGAGAACATCGACATTGGCGGCCCGGCCATGGTCCGCGCCTCGGCCAAGAACCACGCCTATGTCGCCATCGTCACCGACCCGGCCGACTACAAGGACGTGCTCGATTCGATCGTCGCCAACAATGGCTGCCTGACCTACGAGTTCCGCAAGAAGCTCGCCGCCAAGGCCTTTGCCCGCACCGCCGCCTATGACGCGGCGATCTCGGGCTGGTTTGCCGAGGCGCTCGAGATCGAGACGCCCGACTGGCGCGCTTTCGGCGGCAAGCTGCAGAGCGTCATGCGCTATGGCGAGAACCCGCATCAATCGGCCGGCTTCTACCTGACCGGCGACAAGCGTCCCGGAGTCGCCACCGCGACCCAGCTCCAGGGCAAGCAGCTGTCCTACAACAACATCAACGATACCGACGCAGCCTTCGAGCTGGCCGGCGAGTTCGACCCTGTCCGCACGGCCGCCGTCGCCATCATCAAGCACGCCAATCCGTGCGGTGTCGCCGAGGGTGCAACGCTGACCGAGGCCTATGCCCGGGCGCTCGCCTGTGACCCCGTCTCGGCTTTCGGCGGCATCGTTGCGCTCAACCGCATTCTCGACGCCGAGGCGGCCGAGGAGATCGTCAAGATCTTCACCGAAGTCATCATTGCGCCGGAGGCTACGCCGGAGGCCCAGGCCATCGTCGCTGCCAAGAAGAACCTGCGGCTGCTGGTGACAGGCGGCCTGCCCGATCCGGATCGCGCCGGCCTTTCGGTCAAGTCGGTCGCCGGCGGCCTGCTTGTCCAATCGCGCGACAACGCCGTCGTCGATACGCTCGACCTCAATGTCGTGACCAGGCGCCAACCGACCCAACGCGAGATCGAAGACCTGAAATTCGCCTTCCGTGTCGCCAAGCACGTCAAGTCGAACGCCATCGTCTACGCAAAGGATCTTGCCACGGTGGGTATCGGCGCCGGCCAGATGAGCCGGGTCGATTCATCGCGCATCGCCGCCCGCAAGGCGCTGGATGCCGCGGAAGCCGCCGGCCTCGCCGAACCGCTGACCAAGGGGTCGGTGGTTGCCTCCGATGCCTTCTTCCCCTTCGCCGACGGTCTGCTGTCTGCCGTCGAGGCGGGCGCCACCGCTGTCATCCAGCCGGGCGGCTCGATGCGCGACGACGACGTCATCGCCGCGGCAGATGCCCATGGTATCGCCATGATCTTCACCGGCGTGAGACACTTCAGGCACTGAGGGGGAGATACCTTCTCCTGTTGCGGGAGAAGGTAGTGAGCGGAGCAAAGCCGGACGAGGGGTTCTGGACGGAGTGAGGTGTTGCCAGAAAAGCGGCGAGCGCCGAAACCTTGAGACGCACCGCCTCGTCCAGCACCGCTATCCGTCGTCTTCGGTGACAGCTTCTCCCACAGGAGGAAGATAATATCCGCTATTTCACCTCGTCAGCCGGATAGGGCGTGCGCAACAGCACTGCCAGCCCGACGACGAAGAATATGATGATCATCGCCATGCCAAGCCGTGGCGAGCCGCTCAGGGCGGTGACTGTCGCGACCACGAACGGCGCGACGAAGCTGGTCGCCCGGCCCGACAGCGCATACAGACCGAAATAGCGCCCTGCCTCATCGGCCGAGACACTGCGCGCCATATAGGAGCGCGACGACGCCTGCACCGGGCCGAAGGCAATGCCGACCAGCAGGCCGAAGGCAATGTAGGCCTTCTCGGCGGGCGTGCCGAACAGCCCGTTGGTATCGGCACCAGGCATCTGCCACAGGCCGAACAGCGTGTAGCCCGGTCCGGTGGAGACGATGCCGATGGTGGCGATCGTCAGCAGCACCAGCGAAAACACCACCACGACCTTGGAACCGAAGCTGGTGTCGAGACGGCTGGCAACCAGGCAGCCAAAGATGGCGACGACATTGAGAATGATGCCGTAGATTCCGATTTCAGTGATTGTCCAACCGAACATCGCAGCCGCGAACGCGCCACCAAGACCGAGCAAGGCGTTGACGCCGTCCTGGTAAATCATGCGGGCGACGAGGAAACGGAAGATGCCGGTGCGCTGGCGCACCTCGCCGATCGTCGACTTGAGCTCGGAAAGCCCCAGCCGCACGGCCGGCCGGATGGCGATGCCCTTGCCGCTGTCGGGCGTAAAGAAAAACATCGGCAGGATGAAGACGAGGTACCACAATGCTGAAATCGGGCCTGTGGCGCGAGCATCCTCGCCTGCCACCGGGTCCAGCCCGAACAGCGGGGCCGACCCGATGATGGTCTTGCCGCTCTCGGGCGACGCAGCCAAGAAACCGACGACGAAGATCAGCACGATCATGCCGCCGAGATAACCAAGGCCCCAGGCAATGTTGGAAATCTTGCCGATCTCCTCCTTCGAAACAAGGCGAGGCATCATCGAATCGTTGAAGACGATCGAGAACTCCGCCGCCACCGAAGCGAGCGAAAACAGCAGGACGATCGGCACCAGCGGCGATCCGGGCTCGGCATACCAGAGCAGGCACAGGCTGATGATCTTGATCGCGGCAAAGAATGCGATCCATGGCTTGCGCGGGCCGGTCTGGTCGGCGATCGAGCCAAGCACCGGCGACAGGATGGCGATGACAAAACCGGCTGCAGCAATGCCGTAACCCCAGGCTGCCTGGCCCATGGCCGGATCGGTCGCCATGCGCGAGACGAAATAGGGACCGAAGATGAAGGTGGTGACCACGGTGAAGAACGGCTGCGCCGCCCAGTCGAAGAACATCCATCCCCAGACGCCACGCCGAGGCGTGCGTTGAACCACCATCGTGTCAGCCATCATCCCTCCGCGCGCGCCGCATCAGCGCGTTGTCTGGAGCTATAGCGTAGTTCGCTTGCGTGGTCCTTGAGGAAAATGCCTGCCACGGTTGCCGTGGCAGGCGCCGTTGCAAGGGCTCAGCGTCCCGACAGGTCGCTCATCAGCCCGGCCGCCACCGTCAGGCGCGACACGGTGATGTCGCCACCCTCCGTCAGGGCCTGCAGCCTGTCGCGGGTACGGTTGGTCCTGTCGCCGCCGGCGTCGAGCCATGCAGCGACCGGATCGGCAGCCTTGCCGAAACCGGTCAATGCCGCAACCGCGATGCCGCGTCGCGCCGCACCGATGGTGTCGGATGCACGCGACAGCGCCAGCCCCTCATAATAGTCGGAGGTGGCGATCGCATGCGTTGCATCCTCGATCCGCGGAATGCGGAACGCCTCGCTGACGCCGAAGAACGCCTTCGCCGCTGCCAGGATGTCGGCCTTGGCGGTCTTGGCCACCAGGGCGATGTCGGGCACCAGTTCGCCTGCCTCGAGCAGCGACAGCCGCTCGGCCAGTTTCTCCGGCGCACCGGCGGCGGCAAAGCCAGCCTTGCGGTTTTCGATGCGCTCGCGGGTGAAGGCAGGCAGCATGCCTGAGAACTTCGGCTCCAGTGCTGCGCGTGCTTCCTGCAGCTCGGCGATGCGGCTCGCCAATGGCGCGTCGCTGTGCTCGTTGCGCAGATACCAGCCGCTGGTACCGAAGATCAGCCGGCTGACCGCCTGATACAGGTCGAGCTGCAGCGTGCCGTCGACGACATTGTCGAGCGCGTCGATCTCGCGATAGAGCGCCGGCAGAGCAAAGCCATCGCGCACGACGGCAAAAGCCCGCACCACATCGGCCGCCGAACGGCCGCTGGCCTCCTGCAGCCGGTTGACGAAGGATGGCCCACCACGATTGACGAGATCGTTGGCGACGACACGCGCGATGATCTCGCGGCGCAGCCGGTGACCACCGATCTCGGCGGCATATTTCTTGGCCATGCGCTCGGGGAAGTAGCCGAGCAGATCACGTTCGAAATGGGCTTCGTCGGGCACGTCGCTGGCGACGATGTCGGAGAACAGCACGATCTTGGCATAGGCGAGCAGCACGCCAAGCTCGGCCCGGGTCAGCGGCTCGCCACGCGTCTGGCGTTCGGCCAGAGCAGGCGGCCATGGCAGGTTCTCGACGGCGCGGTCGAGCAGTCCGCGCGCCTCGAGCGCGCTCATGAAGCGGCCCTGATGCGCGATGTCCTGAATACCGCGCTTGGCCGCAACCGACAGCGCCAGCGTCTGCTCGTAGTTGTTGGCCAGCACCAGCCCGGCAACCTCCTCGGTCATTTCGGCGAGGAACTTGTTGCGCGCCGGCCGCTGCAGCGTGCCCTTGCGCATCGCCGAAGCCAGCGCGATCTTGATGTTGACCTCGACGTCGGACGAATTGACGCCGCCCGAATTGTCGATGGCGTCCGAGTTGCAGCGCCCGCCCTTGAGGCCGAACTCGATGCGCGCCCGTTGGGTTGCGCCGAGATTGGCACCCTCGCCGATCACCTTGACCCTGAGGTCGGTGGCGGTGACGCGGATCGCGTCGTTGGCGCGGTCACCGACTTCCTGGTTGGTTTCGCCGGTCGCCCTGACATAGGTGCCGATGCCGCCGAACCACAACAGGTCGACCTGCGCCCGCAGGATGGCGTTCATGATCTCGGTCGGCGATGCGGTCGTCTTGGCGAGCCCGATCGCCGTTGCCGCCGCATGCGGCAGCGTCACCGACTTCTGGGCGCGCGAAACGATCACGCCGCCTGCCGACAGCTTGGACTTGTCATAGTCCTGCCAGCTCGAACGCGGCAGGTCGAACATCCGCTTGCGCTCGGCAAAGGACGCGGCCATATCGGGCTCGGGATCGATGAAGATGTCGCGGTGGTCGAAGGCGGCGATCAGCTTCGTTTGCTCGGACAACAGCATGCCGTTGCCGAAGACGTCGCCCGACATGTCGCCGACGCCGACGACGGTGAACGGCGTCGTCTGGATGTCGCGGTTCATCTCACGGAAGTGCCGTTTGACCGCTTCCCAGGCGCCACGCGCCGTGATGCCCATCTTCTTGTGGTCGTAGCCCGCCGAGCCGCCCGAGGCGAAGGCGTCGTCGAGCCAGAAGCCGTGCTTCTCGCTGATGCCGTTGGCCGTGTCGGAGAAGGTCGCCGTGCCCTTGTCGGCGGCAACGACGAAATAGGGATCGTCGATATCGCGGCGGACAACACCCACCGGCGGCACCACCTTGTCGCCGTCGAGATTGTCGGTGATCGACAGCAGGCTGGAGACGAAATTGACGTAAGCAGCCTTGCCGGCCTCGAACACCGCGTCGCGGCTGCCGCCCACGGGCAGGCGCTTGGGGAAGAAGCCGCCCTTGGCGCCGACAGGCACGATGACGGCATTCTTGACCTGCTGCGCCTTGACCAGGCCAAGCACCTCGGTGCGATAGTCCTGGGCACGGTCAGACCAGCGCAGGCCGCCGCGCGCCACCGCGCCGAAGCGCAGATGCAGCCCCTCGACCTCCGAACCATAAACGAAGATCTCGCGCCACGGCCGCGGCTCTGCCAGGCCTTCGACGCTGCGCGAGTCGAGCTTGATCGCCAGCGATTGGCCACGCTCCTTCTTACCCGCCACGAAGTGGTTGGTCCTGAGCGACGCCTCGATCAGGTTGACGTAGCGCCGGATGATGGTGTCGTCGTCAATATTGGGGACCGCCTCGAGCGCGTCCTTGATCTTGGCCTTGAGGTGCTTGGCGGTGACCAGGCCGTCCTGTTCCTGTGCCGGATCGAGCCGGGCGAGGAAAAGCGCGTGCAGGCCGCGCGCGATATCGGGATAGCGGTTCAGCGCTGCCGCGATGAAATCCTGGCTCTGCGGAATGCCGGCCTGCTGCAGGTAGCGGCCATAGGCACGCAGGATAAGAATCTCGTTGGAGCCGAGACCTGCCGTCTGCGCCAGCGCGTTGTAGCCGTCATTGTCGGCGTCGCCGTTCCAGACCGACAGGAACACCTCTTCGAACAGCGCGCCACTGTCGGCGAGGTCGATCGGCTGGCCGTAGGCGTTCTCCAGCTCCATGTCATGGATGAAGATCTGGTCTTCGCCCTTCTCGCCCAGTTCGAATGTGCGCTCGCTGATGACGCGGAAGCCCATGTTCTCGAGCAGCGGCACGCGCCGCGACAGCGCCACCGGCGCGCCGTGGTGATAGATCTTCAGCGAGGCCTGTGCGGGCGCCTGGCCGGTATCGCGATAGCAGTCGATGACGATCGGGTTGGATGCGCCGATCGAGGCGATGCGCTCGGCATCGACAAGGGCTGCCGCCGGCGAGAAGCTGTTCTGGTAGTCCTGCGGGAAGTGGCTGGCGAGCCTGACGAAAGATGCGGATGAGCCGGCCTCGGCTGAGGCCTCGCGCAAGCCGTCATCCCAGGTCCGCACCATATCGCGGATTGCCGCCTCGATGGCCGTCTGCTCGACCTTGGGCGTCTTGCCGCCGGAGCGGCCGATGATGAAATGGACACGCGCCAGCCCGCCCTCGGGGAAAGCCGGGTAATAGGCCGACAGGCGGCCTTCGAACACGGTCTTGAGATAGGCGCCGATCTTCTCGCGCACCACCGAATCGTAGCGGTCGCGCGGCACGAAGACGAGGATCGAGACAAAGCGATCGAACTGGTCGACACGCACCAGCGCACGCACGCGCGGCCGTTCGATCAGGCCGAGGATGGCCTCGGAATGCTTGCGCAACGTCGGCACGGCGACCTGGAACAGCTCGTCGCGCGGATAGGATTCAAGCACGTTGATCAGCGCCTTGCCGGAATGGTCGGCAGGGTCGAAGCCCGACTTCTGCACCACGGTTTCGGCCTTGGAGCGCAGATAGGGAATCTTCATCACCGAGCGCGTGTAGGCGGTCGAGGTGAACAGGCCGACGATGCGCAGTTCGCCCGACAGCTGCCCCTTGGCGTCGTAGGTCTTGATGCCGATGTAGTCGAGATAGGCGCGGCGGTGCACCGCCGACTTGGCATTGGCCTTGGTGACGATCAGCGGATCCGGGCCATGCAGAAAGGCGCGGATTTCGGGTGTCGTCGACGTCGCGTCGATGGTGTCACGGCGCAGCACCAGAACGTCGGGGTCGGCGAGGATGCCGAGGCCCGGCTTGTCGGAGCGTTCCAGTACGCCACTCTTTTCGCCGCCCGAATATTTGAATTCGCGCATGCCGAGGAAGGTGAAATTGTCGTCGCGCAGCCATTCGAGGAAGGCGATCGCCTCGGTCACCGCGTTCTTGTCGAGCGGGATCGGCGCATAGCGGAATTCCGAGATCGCCTGGTCGAGCCTGGCCAGCATCGGCTTCCAGTCGGTGACGGCGGCGCGCACCTGCCCAAGCAGCTTCTTCAGCCGCTCGCGCAACGCTTCTGCGGCTTCCTTGCCAAGCGGCGGAATGTGGACGTGAATGACGCTGACCTTGTCGGCCGCCTCCTCGCCCTTGTGGCCGCCATCGCTCAGGATCTCGTCGACGCCGGTGCGGCCATGGCGCACGTGGATGACCGGGTGGGTGACAAGCACCGGCTCGCCGGCGGCTTCGGTGATCTCGCCGAGCACCGAATCGAACAGGAACGGCATGTTGTCGTTGACGACGGTGACAACAGTGACCGGCCGGTCATGACGGACGACGCTGCCGTCGGTCTCGATGTCGATGACCGAAGAACCTTTGCGGTGCTTGAGCACGGCCTGCTCGGCGAGCTGTGCTGCGCGCTCCAGCATGCCCGGCTCGTAATCGGCCACGTCCTCGGCCGGCGCTCGGGCGAGCAGCAATTCGTGCAGCTGGGGAGGTCTGTTGGAGGATTTGGAGGCGGATGCAGTCTTGGCGGATTTCGCCTTAGACTTCACAGATGCGGCCATGACGCTAGTTTCTCCCGTCCCGTCACATGCTTTTGCGACTATCGTAGCAGATGGCCTGCCTTTAGCGACAAAGGTTTGACGGAAGGTAGGCAAAAACGCCTATCGGGCAGGCAGAAATTGCCTGCAAAATAGGCTGACGCAGCGTCCCCAAGGCTCGCTGCGTACCTGGCCTGACAAAACTTTGGCCTTTTACCTCGCGGCAATCGCCGCGGCCGCACCCGCCATGGTCGTGGCACTCACCCGATTCGCAATCTGCATCGCCCGCTTGCTCCGCAAAAGCTTGCGCGCCTGTGCTGCTGCGAACACCCAGGCGAGGTCGATGGCGATCAACACCGCCGCCATCGTCAGCGTCAGTTCCAGCCAGCCGACGACGCTCACCGAAGCCAGGTCGATGATCGTCGGCAACAGCGCCAGATAGAACATCATGATCTTGGGATTGCCGAGCGTCACGGCCATGCCGGCAGCGAAAAGCTTGAGCGGAGAATCCTGGCTCGGCATCTCGCCTTCGCGCGTGTCGACGGGGGCCGTCCACATTTTCCAGGCGAGGTAGACGAGATAGGCGACGCCAGCCCACTTCACCACGACGAAGGCCATGTGAAAGGACTGCGCCACGAAGGCGAGGCCAAACACCGCCAGCGAAAGCCAGATCGCCTCGCCGATCCACATCGCCGCCAGGAACGGCAACACGTCACGAAAGCCCTTCGAGATGACCCGTGCCACCAGTGCTGCAATGGAAGGCCCGGGCGAACCGGCGGCAACAAGCAGAGCACCGGCAAAGATCAGAAGCGAAGTCGGTTCCATCGTCATCCCCGAATGGCTGGTCGCGGAACCTTACGGCATGCGCCGCAACTTGCAACCGCCAGACGAACCAGGCGCCTATGCCATCAACTTTGCGAGATCGGACAGGAAAGCAGGTTGTCCAGGACAGCCTACAGGCAAATGAATAGCTCGCGCGCCGGCACGATGTCGGGTGGCCGGCACCTCGGCACGCCACGGAGGAGATGTCATGGCCAAGTTTCTCTTCGTCTATCACGGCGGCGCCATGCCGCAATCGGAGGAAGAAGGCGCCAAGGTGATGAAGGCCTGGATGGACTGGTTTGCCGGCTTGGGCGCTGCCGTCGTCGATGGCGGCAATCCGGTCGGCAAGTCTCAGACGGTTGCCGCCAACGGCGCTGTTACCAATGACGGCGGCGCCAATCCGGTCAGCGGCTATTCGGTGTTCGACGCCAAGGATCCCGCCGACGCCGCGCGCATCGCCAAGGGCTGCCCTATCCTCCACGCCGGTGGTTCGGTGGAAGTCGCACCCATCATCGAGATGTAGTCGGGGTCGCACCCACGCCCCAAAGCAAAAAAGGCGCCTCCATTGGAGACGCCCTCTTGATTTGTGCCGCGTGGCTTATGCCGCGCCGGCGGTCTTCGACGACTTCTCGAAGCGCTTGCGCTCGTTCGGGTCGAGATAGAGCTTGCGCAGGCGGATGGTCTTCGGCGTCACTTCGACCAGTTCGTCGTCCTGGATCCAGGCGAGCGCGCGCTCGAGCGTCATGCGGATCGGCGGCGTCAGGCGCACTGCTTCATCCTTGCCGGCGGCGCGGATATTGGTCAGCTTCTTGCCCTTCAGCACGTTGACCTCGAGGTCGTTGTCGCGGCTGTGGATACCGATGATCATGCCCTGGTAGACCTTCACGCCGGCGTCGATGACCATCGGGCCGCGGTCTTCCAGGTTCCACATGGCGAATGCAACCGACTCACCCTGATCATTGGAGATCAGAACGCCGTTGGTGCGACCGGGCAGCTCGCCCTTGTAGCCCTGGTAGGAGTGGAACAGGCGGTTCATGACAGCCGTGCCACGCGTATCGGTGAGCAGTTCCGACTGGTAGCCGATCAGGCCGCGCGTCGGCGCATGGAACACCAGACGCTGGCGGTTGCCGCCTGAAGGACGCAACTCGACCATCTCGGCCTTGCGCTCCGACATCTTCTGGACGACGACGCCGGCATGCTCTTCATCAACGTCGATGACGACTTCTTCGACGGGCTCGAGCAGGTCGCCGTTCTCGTCCTTCTGCATGACGACACGCGGACGCGACACGGCAAGCTCGAAGCCCTCGCGGCGCATCGTTTCGATCAGCACGGCCAGCTGCAATTCGCCACGGCCGGAGACGTAGAACGAATCCTTGTCGGCCGATTCCTCGATCTTGAGGGCGACGTTGCCTTCGGCTTCCTTGAGCAGACGGTCGCGGATGACGCGGCTGGTGACCTTGTCACCTTCGGTGCCGGCCAGCGGCGAGTCGTTGACGATGAAGGACATGGTGACGGTCGGCGGATCGATCGGCTGCGCATGCAGCGGCTCGGTCACGGCCGGGTCGCAGAAGGTGTCGGCGACGGTTCCCTTGGAAAGGCCGGCGATGGCAACGATGTCGCCTGCCTGCGCTTCTTCGATCGGCTGACGCTCGAGACCACGAAAGGCGAGGATCTTGGAGACGCGGCCGGTTTCCAGCAGCGAACCGTCATGGTGCAGCACCTTGACCGGCTGGTTGGACTTCAGCGTGCCGGATTCGATGCGGCCGGTGATGATGCGACCGAGGAACGGGTTCGCCTCGAGAATGGTGCCGATCATGCGGAACGGGCCGGGGTGAACCGTCGGTGCCGGTACGTGCTTGAGCACGAGGTCGAACAGCGGCGCCAGGCCCTGGTCCTTCGGGCCTTCCGGATTCTCGGAAACCCAGCCATCGCGGCCCGAACCGTAGAGGATCGGGAAGTCGAGCTGTTCGTCGGTGGCGTCGAGGGCTGCGAACAGGTCGAACACCTCGTTGATGACTTCCTGATGGCGGCCATCAGGACGGTCGATCTTGTTGATGACGACGATCGGCTTCAGGCCGACCTTGAGCGCCTTGCCGACCACGAACTTGGTCTGCGGCATCGGGCCTTCGGCAGCGTCGACCAGAACAATCGCGCTGTCGACCATCGACAGGATGCGTTCGACCTCGCCGCCGAAATCGGCGTGGCCAGGGGTGTCGACGATGTTGATGCGGGTGTCCTTCCAGTCGACCGAAGTCGCCTTGGCCAGGATGGTGATGCCGCGTTCCTTTTCGAGATCGTTCGAATCCATCGCGCGCTCGGCGACGCGCTGGTTTTCACGGAACGAGCCGGATTGCTTGAGAAGCTGGTCGACGAGCGTGGTCTTGCCATGGTCGACGTGCGCGATGATCGCGATATTGCGGAGGTTCATATGTCTACTCGGGAGCGTTGCGGGCACTGCCTGTCGACGCGCCGCGTTTCGTGTGGCCGGGCTCATACAGCTTTTTTCGCAAATGCGAAAGGGGGGCAGGCAAATCGGCCGATTTTCTGCCCGCCGGTAAGCCTACAAGAAGTCGCCCCAGTCGGCCCGTCGTGCCGACCTGAACAGCTCGCCATCGCGCTTGGTCAAGAGCTTTTCCTCGATCGAGCCATTTTCCAGGCACAGTTTGAGCTGGACCTTGCCCGATCCGCCGCGCGCCGGCGCCAAGACCCGGGCGCGGAATGGTTCAGCCGGCATGCGCGACGCGGCCAGGAAAATGTACTTCTCGTCTTCCCACGGCACCTCGCCACGCTTGGTCAGCCGATGCAGCCGCGAGCGCGCCACGCGGCGCGAAAAATGGCACCAGTCGGGCTCGACGATCGGGCAGGCGTCGGCATGCGGACAAGGTGCAGTCAGATGTGCGCCGAGATCGATGAGGCGCTGTCGCACCGCCATCATGCGCTGCCAGCCGGCCGGCGTGCCGGGCTCGACCACGACAAGCAGGCCATCGGTGGCAGCCCACAGGCGCTCGACCAACGCGAGCCCCTCGGCCGGCGACAACTCGTCCAGCACATAGGCCAGCGTCACCAGATCGGCCTTGTCGGCCTCGAAGCTCTTGGCGGCATCCGCCACGCGCCAATCCACATGCGCAACGCCCGAATGCGCCGACAACGCAAGGCCAACCTTACGGATCGCCTGGCTTGCCTCGAGCATCGTCGCGGAATCGATGCTCGGCCAGCAGTCCGAAGCCGCCCAAAGTGCCGTGCCTGGACCGGCACCGACGTCGAGCAGGCTTTTCGGCGCAAAGTCAGGCATCAGCTCGGCGGCACTTTCGAGACTCGCCCTGACGGCCGCAAATGTCGCCGGCAGCCGCGTCGCCAGATAGGCGTTGGCGAACATCTCGTCCGACAGATGCAGTTTTCCATCGCGCAACTCGGCGCGATAGCGGCTCGACAAGGTGTCGGCAGCCCGCTGCAACTCGCCAAGCGGCACGCCTTCCAGCGCCCGGTCGACCGCCGCCCGCAATGCTGCCGGTAGTTCCATCGGCCTGCCCGTCCGCGGCCTAGACGAGGCCGCGCTTTTCCATCATCGCCTCCGGCGACGGCAACTTGCCGCGGAAGGCCTTGTAGAGTTCTTCCGGATCGGCCGAACCGCCTGCCGCATAGATGTGCTTGCGCAGCTTCTCGGCCATGCCGGGATTGAAGGCGTCGCCGGTTTCCTCGAAGGCGGCGAAGGCGTCGGCGTCGAGCACTTCCGACCACATGTAGGAGTAGTAGCCGGCCGAATAGCCCTCGCCCGAGAACACATGCAGGAAATGCGGCGTACGGTGACGCATGACGATCGCATCCGGCATGCCGAGCTTTTCCAGTGTCTCGGCTTCGAAGGCGGCGGGCTCCGTCGGTGCGTCCGGCCGGGCATGATAGGCCATGTCGACAAGCGCCGACGAAGCGAACTCGACGGTGGCAAAGCCGGCGCCGAAAGTCTTGGCAGCCAGCATCTTGTCGAGCAGAGCCTTGGGCATCGGCTTGCCGGTCTTGTAGTGCAGCGCATGCTTTTCCAGCACCGCCGGCACCGTCAGCCAGTGTTCGTAGAGTTGCGACGGCAATTCGACGAAGTCGCGGCTGACCGAGGTGCCCGCCACTGACGGCCAGGTGACATCGGTCAGCATGCCATGCAAAGCGTGGCCAAATTCATGGAACAGCGTCTTGGCCTCGTCGAGCGACAGCAGCGCCGGCTCGCCGGCCTTCGGCTTGGCGGAGTTCATGATGTTGTAGATGATCGGCGTCGAGCCCTTGCCCAGCCTGTAGCCTGACTGCAGCGCACTCATCCAGGCACCCGAACGCTTCGACTGGCGGGCAAAATAGTCGGCGAGGAAGAGCCCGCGCGTGCTGCCGTCGGCGTTGAACACCTCGAACACCCTGGCATCGGGATGCCAGGCGGCAACATCGGGCACTTCCTTGAAGGTGATGCCGAACAACCGCGTCGCGACATCGAAGCAGGCCTTGATGACGTTCTCGAGCTGGAGGTAGGGCTTCAGCTCGGCCTCGTCGAAGGCGTATTTCTCCGCCCGCAGCTTCTCCTGATAGAAGCGCCAGTCCCAGGCGGCGAGCTTGTCGTTGCTGCCGGCGGCCGCTGCAAGGCGCTGCAGTTCGGTCTCGTCGGCGGCGGCCTTCTCGCGCGCCTTGTTCCACACCGGCTCGAGCAGCTCCATCACCGCCTTGGGGGTCTTTGCCATGGTGTCGTCGAGCTTCAGCGCCGCATAGCTGTCATAGCCGAGCAGCCTGGCCTTTTCGGCGCGCAGGCTGAGCGTATCGCGCACAATGCTGGCATTGTCGGTCTCGCCACCTGTTTCGCCGCGTCCCGCAAAGGCCTTGAATGCCTTTTCGCGCAGGTCACGCCGCTCGGAGAACGTCGTGAACGGCTCATAGATCGAGCGTGACAAGGTGACGGCGTACTTACCCGTCTCGCCGCGCGCCTCGGCAGCCTGGCCCATCGCACCACGGACAAATTCCGGCAGGCCGTCGAGATCGCCTTCGTCGAGAAACAGCACCCATTCCCTCTCGTCGGCCAGAACGTTCTGGCCGAACTTGGCGCCAAGCGAGGCAAGCTCTTCCTGGATAGCGGCAAGCCGCTTCTTGCCCACCGGGTCGAGCTTGGCACCCGAACGGACGAAGCCTTTCCAGGTTTTTTCCAGCACCCTCAGCGTCTCAGGGTCTAGGCCGAGCGAAGCGCGGCGGGAGTAGAGATCGTCTATGCGTGCAAACAGCTTCTCGTTCATCGAGATCGCCGAGAAATGGCGAGCCATCTTCGGCGAGATCTCACGCTCCATCGCCTGGATCGCGTCATTGGTGTGGGCACCGGCGCGGCACCAGAAGATCGAGGACACGCGGTCGAGCGCATCACCTGCGAGCTCCATTGCTTCAAGCGTGTTGGCGACCGTCGCTTGTTCCGCATTGGCGGCAATCGCATCGATCTCGGCGGCGTGCGCGGCAAGCGCTGCATCAAACACCGGCCCGAAATCGCTGTCCTCGATCCTGGTGAAATCCGGCAGGCCGAGCGGCCCGGTCCAATGGGTCAGCGGATGACGCGCGAGATCGATGTTCTGGCTGGCGGACATGAATGGCTTCCTCGATTGGCATTCGGTTCGGACAGCCTCGATGTAGGGCCGGACCGGTAACTGCGCAACCGCATTGACTCGTCGCCTCACGTAAACTAAGTAACCCATATAATAAGGATTACTTACTAAAATGCCTGCCAGTCCGGAAACCGACACTTTCGGCTTCATCGTCAACGATCTCTCGCGCATCATCCGCGCCGAGATGGACCGCCGCACCACTGAAGCCGGCCTCGGCCTGACCACCGGCGAGGGCCGGGCGCTGCTCAATGTCAGCCGCACCGGTCCGATCAGGCAGACGGCATTGGCCGAGCGGCTGGGTGTCGAAGCGATGACCCTGAGCGGTCTTGTCGACCGGCTAGAAGCCAAGGGTTTCGTCGAGCGCCAGCCCGATCCGGCCGATCGCCGTGCCAAGCTGGTCACCCTCACCGAAGCCGGGTCCACCGTCGTCAGGCAGATCGAGCCGATCGCCGCCGCGATCCGAAGCGAGGCAGCGCTTGGCATCGATCCGGACGACTGGCAGCGCCTTCTCGTTTCACTGCGGGCAGCCCGCACCAACCTGCTCGCCACGCGCACCGAAGCGCTATCGGGCGAGGACACGGCGGCATGAACATGCGCACCGATATCAGCCAGGCGCTGGACCTTGTGGAAACCGCACCGATCATGAGCGAGCGCCGGGTGTCGCTGATCGGCGGCCTGATGGTTGCCATCGGCCCGATCTCGCTGGCGCTGTTCACGCCGGCCATGCCCGAGATCGTCCAGGCCTTCGGCACCACCGAAGCTGCAGTCAAGATGACGCTGTCGCTCTATTTCGGCGGTTTTGCCTTTGCCCAGCTCGTCTGTGGCCCGCTCTCCGACGGTTTTGGCCGCCGCCCGATCACGCTCGCCTTCATGGCGATCTATCTTGCCGCAAGCGTTCTGGCGCTGATGGCGCCGAACATCGAAACGCTCGTCGTCGCGCGCTTCCTGCAGGGCGTCGGCGCCGCCGTCGGTGTTTCGGTGGCGCGTGCCGTCGTTCGCGACGTCTTCACCCACGAACGCTCCGCCCGCATCATGAACATGATCGGCATCCTTTTGGCCCTCGGCCCGGCCATCGCGCCAACCCTCGGCGGCCTGACCATGGAGTTGTTCGGCTGGCATGCCATCTTCGTGGTGATGGTGCTGCTCGGCGTCGTCGTCATGCTGGTGGCGATCTTTGCCCTGCGCGAAACGGTGACGCGCGACCTCAGCCGCATCAGGCCGAAAGCCCTCGTTGCCTCCTACGGCTCGCTCTTCCGCAGCCCCTATTTCGTGCTCTGCTGCCTGGTCATCGCCGGCACGACCGGCGCGATCTACACCCAAGCGACCGTGCTGGCCTTCATTCTGATGGAGCGTGTCGGCCTCACGCCCACCCAGTTCGGCGTCGGCATGCTGATGCAGACCGCCAATTTCATGGCCGGCGCGATCGTCATGCGCATCTTCATGAAGCGTTTCGGCGCAGCAAGGATGGTGCCCGTCGGCCTGGTTTTCGTTGCCATCGGATCGATCGCCATGGCCATCCTGCTCAGGACCTATGAACCCAGCTTCCTGCTGGTCATGGTTCCGGTCGGCATCTACGCCTTCGGCATCGCCATGATCTCGCCGGCGATGATGACGGCGGCGATGGCGCCCTTCCCCGAAAATGCCGGGGCGGCATCCGCCATGATGGGCTTCTTCCAGATGGGCGCGGGAATGGTTGGCGGTGCAGCGGCGGCATTGATGGGTGACCCGGTCAATGCGCTCGCCACCGTGATCCCGATCATGGGCCTCCTTGCCATCCTGTCATGGCTGATCTGGCGCCGTCTGCCGGAGCCGTCGCTGATGGCACGGCTGAAGCAGGGCTAGAGCAGCAGCAGTTTTCCGTCCGGAATTGCGCAGGACATGGAGACAGAGAGCTTCCGCAACCGACGAAAAGCGGAAACGCCCTAGAAGCCGTCGCAATTCTCGCCGATCGTCATCTGCGTGTTGGCGACGATGAGGCCGTTCCTGGCGGTAAATGTCTCGCGCGTCGTCATGTCATTGTTGGGGAAGTCGTAGCAGGTACGCACCACGGTCGTTTCGCCCATTTCCGCTTCGATCTTGTGGCGGATCTTGGCGCCTTTCACGGCAACCTGCCATTCATCCATCGAGGCGATGAACTCCGCCTTGCTCTGGGTCACGCCAATATCGTCGAGCCGTATCGTCGCATTGTCGGCCAACAGTTGCGACAAGGTCGGACCATCCGCCTTGAGCAGCGCCTGATACCAACGGTCGACGATGCTCTCCTGCGCCACGGCGCCGGCAGCCACCAGCAGCGCCAGGACTGCTGCAATCGTACGAACGGGCAACATCGCACGCCTCCCTGTCGGACAGGAGAATTGTCGGACGAGAGCATTAAACCCAGATCGCGACCGGAATGCCATTGATATCGCGCCCGGGCGGCGACGGAAAGCTCATGGTCTCGCCGCGACGGTGCCGCTCGGCGATCAGCATCATCGCGCAGGCATCGAGGAAGTCGTCAGCAGCCGCACCGCGCGGCGCAGGCTGGTCGAGAAAGCCGCGGCCATGGCCGACGCGCGCCAGAAGCGTTTTCCGCTCCGCCATGCCGTCGGGATTGACGCGACCCTTGATCTTCTTCGGCAGTCTCATCGCCTGCCCGCCATTCAGCCGCCAGAACGCCACTTCGGGATGGGATTCGATCACGCGCTCACGCAGCTCCGGCCTCGAGATCATCAGCGCGTCGATCTCCCGTATCTTGGAAAATATGCCGAAGGCCTGGATCGAGACGCCGCGTGGCGGCTCAGAGGTCCTCATAGCGACCTCGCTCGACCGGCGATGCGCGGCGTACCAGGCCTCGAGGTCGGTGAACTCGGCCGCCTCGGCATGGACTGCCGCGCGCGACGGGATCGAAAACACGCTCGATTGCCGCTGACCGAGCAAAGGCCGCACCAGCATCTCGGGACCACGACCACCCTTGGTGGTGAAGTCAGGCAGGCCGATCGGCATGTCGACCGCCACCACCGCATCGTCTGGAATTGCCGCCAACAGCGCGTCGAAGCTGCCGAACACCTGAGCTCTCGTTCCGGCGTCGTCGCGGATCACCGCGACCCATCCGGCCTTGCAGCCGTCGACGCCGGCAACCGTCACGCCCCAGAATCCTGGCCGGGTTTCCGGCTCCGCGAGGGATGGATGAGCGTGCGCAGCTCGACCATCGCCATCGGATGCGACAGGCTTTGCGCATCGGTTTCGAGCTGCAGCTCGTCGCCGCCGCGCTTCGACGTGCGCGCCAGGATCTCGTAGACGGCGGCCGTGGTCGACTGCAGCGCCTTGGATGGCGTGTGCCCGGCCAGCAGTCGCGCCAGAAAGACGGCAGCACTCAGGTCGCCGAGCCCGTTCGGCGGGCGCTCGACCGTGCGGTGCTCGGCCAGCAGCGCCTGCGTCTGGGTGACCAGCAAATTGCCCGTGCCGTTGGCCATCATCGCCGGCGCCGAGGTGACCAGCATCGTTGCCGGCCCGAGCCCGAGGGCAGTCGCCATTGTCGAACGCATGTCGTCGGCCTTGGCACCCGCCAGCCATTCGAGCTCATAGCGATTGGGCGTGGCGATATCGGCCAAGGGCAGCAACCTGTCGCGAATGCCCGCGGCCAGCGTCTCGGCGACATAGAGCCCACCCTTGTCGCCGATGACGGGATCGCAAACATAGAGCGCCTTCGGATTTCTCACCTTCACCGTTTCGACCAGCGAGGCCACAGCTTCCACCTGGCCTGGCTCGCCGAGATAACCCGACAGCACCGCAGCGACTTCGCCGAGCCATGGCGCCCGTTCAAGATCGGCCATGAAGGCGGCGAATTGTTCTGTCGGCGGCACGATGCGCGTCGCGCGGCCATGGCCGGGATGCCACGGCAAGATCACCGTCGGTACGGCCCAGACCGGGTGGCCGAGCGTCTCCAGCGCAAACACCGCCGCGCGGTTGCCCACCGACCCGCGCGCGACATGGCTCGACACGACGATGACCGCGCGTGGCGCTCCGGACTGTTCAGTGCTCATCAGATTTTCACCAGTGCAATGTAAGACAACAACCAGAAGAAAAGCGCGATAGCCAACACAGCACCCAGCAGCATGTAGAGGCCATTGGGCGTCTCGCCTTCTTCTTTCGCAGCATATCTGTGGCGTGCGACAAACGAACGTCCGCCATGGTCGCTCTCACGCGACAGCCGTTTGAGGATGCGGCGAGATTGCGCCGGCCCCTCATCCTCACTGCCTGTCACCACTATCCGCCTCGAACCAGATAATTGATCAGCCACAGAACGAGGCCGATGGTCAGGAGAAAACCGAGGATGCGGCCGATGCGCGTGCCGATGTGCTCGATCGGATCGGCCTTGTCGACGTCGGCGGCGCCGAGATGATTGCGCATTTCGCTGGCCTTGCGCGCCACGAACGACGCGCCGCCAGGGTCGCTCTCGCGTGCTATGCGGTCGAGAATGCGGCGCGATTCCTTCTCGCCGTCGCTGTCTCTCGGTGACGCCATCGTCAAAAACTCCTGGCATCATCGCCAAATCGAACGCCGGTTTTCTCCGGGCGCGTTTGTGATAATGCTGTCGGATCAGTTGCTTTGTCGAGGACAAACAGATGCGCATGCAAGCTTCGCCGGCACTTCCTGCTTTCCGTCTGCTTCCGGCTTTCGTTGTTCTGGCGATCGTCATGCCGTTGCTGTCGGCCTGTGGCTACAACACCATCCCGACCCAGGAAGAGCAGGCGAAGGCGGCATGGAGCGAAGTGCTGAACCAGTACCAGCGCCGCGCCGACCTCATCCCCAACCTGGTCGAGACGGTGAAGGGTTATGCCTCGCATGAGAAGGACACGCTCGAAGGCGTCGTCGAGGCCCGCGCCAAGGCAACCCAGGTGACGGTGACGCCGGAAACGCTGACCGACCCCAACGCCTTCAAGGCTTTCCAGGACAACCAGGCCGGCCTGACCAGCGCGCTGTCACGCCTGCTCGCGGTTGTCGAGAACTACCCCGACCTCAAGGCCAACCAGAACTTCCTCGCTTTGCAGGCCCAGCTCGAAGGCACCGAAAACCGCATCGCCGTCGCCCGCCGCGACTACATCGAGACCGTTCGCATCTACAACACCTCGCTCAAGACCTTCCCCGCCATGATCTGGAACACGCTCTGGTTCCGCAACCAGCCGTTCCAGAACTTCACCGTCGCCGAAGATAAGCTCGAGGCGCCCAAGGTGAATTTCGGCACCGGCCAGGGCGGGTAATGACGGCGTCACGCGCCCAATGAAGTGGCGGAAATGACCTTGAGCGCAGGCGCCTGCACCCCCCCCTCTGGCCTGCCGGCCATCTCCCCCACAAGGGGGGAGATCAGCTGGCCGCGCAGGCTGCGCTCATTGCACATATCGAACGTCCAGCATGCCGGCCGACGCTGCCAATCTCCCCCCTTGCTGGGAAGATGGCCGGCAGGCCAGAGGCGGGTGCACAAGCACGTCCCTGCCCTTCTCGCATTGCTTCTGCTGTTGTTTGCGGCTCCCGTCCTCGCCGCCGAACTGCCCATCCTCACCGGCCGTGTCGTCGACGACGCCGGCATCATCGACGCCGCCACCGAAGCCGAGCTGGTCCAGAAACTCGCGGCCTTCGAGCAGAAATCCTCCGACCAGATCGTCGTCGCCACCATCCCCAGCCTCGACGGCGAGGAGATCGAGCCCTATGCCAACCGCCTGTTCCGCGCCTGGAAGCTCGGCCAGGCCGGCGAGGACAATGGCGTGCTGCTGATCGTGGCGCCCAACGACCGGCGCATGCGCATCGAAGTGGGTTACGGCCTGGAAGGTGTGCTCACCGACCTGCACACCAAGCTGATCATCGAGAACACCATGGTGCCGGCCTTCCGCGCCGGCGATTTTTCGGGCGGCATTTCCAAGGCGGTCGACGACATCGTCATGGTCGTCGAGGGCGATGGCGCCGAACTCGAGGCACGCGCCAAGCGCAATGAGCAGACCGGCGTTGCCGGCTGGAGCGAAGACGACATCATCTTTTTCGTCTTCATAGCGCTTTGGGCGACTCTTTTCTTTGGCGGCATGGCCATGGCCATCCTGCCGCGCATGTATGGCCGCAGGCTCGGACCCGGCCGCTACGAGTGGCTCGGCATGACCTTCAATTACAACCAGCGCTCCGGCTCGTCGTCATCAGGCGGCGGCTGGTCCTCGGGTAGCGGCGGCGGAGGCTGGTCGTCGGGCGGCGGTGGCGGCGGATTTTCCGGCGGGGGCGGGTCCTCCGGCGGCGGCGGTTCATCGGGGAGCTGGTAGAACGACATGACCCAGACCACGCTCCCCCCCAGCGATCACGGACGCATCGCCGCGGCCATCCGCGCCGCCGAAGCCCAGACCTCGGGCGAGATCTACTGCGTCGTCGCCCACCGCAGCGATGGCTACTTCTTTGCCGCGGCCTTCGCCGTCATCACGGGCATCCTGCTGGTCAGCCTCGCCGCCGCCTTCGCGCTCGAACACTGGTGGGTCGCCGTCCGGCTGCCGCATTTCGTCATCGTTCAGCTGCTGGCGGCGGCGGCTGCCTGCGCGCTGTTGTGGTGGCTGCCTGGCCTGCGCATCCGGCTCATCCCGCGCGGCCTGCTCTACCGCGCCGCCCACGCCAACGCGCTCAGGCAGTTCTTTGCCCGCAACGTGCATCTCACCACCGCACGCACCGGCGTGCTGATCTTCGTGTCGCTGGCCGAACGTTATGTCGAGGTCGTCGCCGACGCCGGCATCCACGCCAAGGTTCCGCAGGATGCCTGGGACGGCATCGTCCGCGACCTCACCGCGGAAGCGCGTGCCAACCGTCTCGCCGACGGTTTCGTTGCGGCCATCGCCACGGTCGGCACCCTGCTAGCCCGGCATTTCCCGGTGTCCTCAGCCGACGTCAACGAACTCGACGACCACCTCGTCGAGATCTGACCGCATAGCCCTGGTGAGTCCATTTGGACACACCTGCACCTGATCCTCGATCCGGATCATATGAAACGCCATTCCGGCTGCGTGCGGACTCTTTGCAACTGTCGCGGCGCGGTTTATGGTTAAGAAACTATGAACACGCTGACGATCGACATCAGGAAAGCCGAGCCCCGCGACGCGGATGCCATCGCCGAGGTGCATCACGAGGCCTGGCGCGGCGCCTATTCAGGCATCATCCCGCATCGTGCGCTGACCACCATGATCAACCGCCGCGGCGGCGAATGGTGGGCCAACGCCATCCGCCGCGCCGCAACCGTTCTGGTGATCGAGATCGGCGGCAAGATTGCCGGTTATGCCACGCTCGGCCGCAACCGCGCCCGTGAACTCAAGCAGCAGGGCGAGATCTACGAACTCTACCTCCGCCCCGAATGCCAGGGCATCGGCCTCGGCAGCCGCCTTTTCGCCGCCGCCCGCCAGCGCCTCGCCGACCACGGCCTCAAGGGCATGGTGGTCTGGGCGCTCGAGGAGAACGACAACGCGCTCGCCTTCTATTCCGGTGCCGGCGGCCGCGACATCGCCGAGGGCGTCGAGGTTTTCGACCACAAGGCGCTGAAGAAGGTCGCTTTCGTCTGGGAGTGATCCGGAAAGCAAGCCTTTCGTCGCAGTCTCCTGACATCAATATTGCATTGCACACGCGGCCCAAGGCGTTTATCGGGAGGCACCTTTAATTCTGGAGCTTCCCCATGCGCATCGATGCGATTTCGATCGGCAAGAATCCGCCTGAAGACGTCAACGTGATCGTCGAAGTGCCTGTCGGCGGCCAGCCGATCAAGTACGAGATGGACAAGGAAGCCGGCACGCTCGTCGTCGACCGCTTCCTCTACACCCCGATGCACTATCCGGGTAACTACGGCTTCGTGCCGCACACCCTTTCCGGCGACGGCGACCCGATCGACGTGCTGGTCTGCAACACCCGCCAGCTCATTCCCGGCTGCGTCATCAACGTGCGCCCGATCGGCGTGCTGGTCATGGAAGACAATGCCGGCCAGGACGAAAAGGTTATCGCCGTTCCGTCGCCCAAGCTGACCCGCCGCTACGAGAACGTCTTCAACCACACCGACCTGCCCGAGATCACGCTGCAGCAGATCGAGCACTTCTTCGGCCATTACAAGGATCTCGAGCCCGGCAAGTGGGTCAAGATCGGCGGCTGGCACGATGCGGCCTACGCCAAGAAGATGATCGTCGAGGCGATCGAACGCGCCAAGGCGCTGAAGGCCTGAGGCTTCTGTTTCAAGGTCAGTGAATACCGGGCGCGGTTCGGCAGTGCCGGCCGCGCCTCAATTCTTTGTCTTGCCTTCAGAATAGAACACCGGCATCGGATCGCCGACGAGCACCCTCTCGTCCGAGCCGCAGGCAAAATCGCGAGCCTGTTCGTCGGCGATCTTGCGCGCCAGCTCATTGGCCTTGGGTTCACCGGTCGCCAACACCAGCCCAACGACGCAGCCATCGGCCTTGCCCGGCTGCCCGACCTTCGCCACCACCAGCACCTCGATTTCCTTGTCGCCCTCGGCAGGTTCCGCCTGGACGTACCAGCGGCGGATGGTGGCGAACGGGACCACCTTGCCGTCATGGCTCGAAATGCGCCACTCGGCCTTGCCGGCACTTCTGTTGAACGTCTCGAAGCTCTGCCACGGGATGTCGACGAAATCGGCGGGCGGGAAACCGTAGAACACCGATTCCCTGAGATCGGCTGAAAACATCAGCACCGGATAGCCGCGATATCCCGGACAAACCATGTTGGCATAGTCGCCGTCATCTGCGCCGGCCTTGTCGAAGAGCACGCAGTCCGCCTCGGTGTTGGTCTCGACATAGGCGCTCGAGATCTCTTCCGCCACGGCCTGGTGCAACGGCATGGCAAGGGCCAAGGCAAATACAAGCTTCCGCATTCCGCGCTCCCCTCCGAACCTGCGATGCCCGCAACATCCTGCGCGCATGCAACCGGAGTATGTCGCGCCCGAGCCACGTTATCCAGAGCGCGGGCTCAGCGCCTGGCGAGCTCCATCATGAGCTTGGCCAGTTCGCCTGTGTTGCCTGCCACGCGAATGGTCTTCAGTCGCGAGGTTGCGCCGGCGACCACTTTTATGGAGTTTCTCGGAATGCCCAACTCGGCTGCGAGCAGCTTCTCAAGCGCTGCGTTGGCCTTGCCTTTTTCTGGCACGGCGCGCACCCGCGCCGCGAGATGGCAGCGTTCGTCGGCCGCCTGCTCAACACCTTCGACAGCATCCTTCGAGGAACGCGGCGTCAGCCTGACATAAAGCTCGACGCCGTCATCACGCTCCTTGAAGAAGCTGGCCACCACCAAAGGTCAGATGACGAGCGGAGCCACCGTGGTGAGGATGAACTGCCTGACGAAGAACAGCGCAAGCAGAAGCACGATCGGCGAAATGTCGATGCCGCCAAGGTCTGGCATCAGGCGACGGATCGGCCGTAGCGCCGGCTCGGTCAGCCGGAACAGCATATTGCCGATGGTGCCGACCACCTGGTTGCGCGGGTTGACCACGTTGAAAGCATAGAGCCAGGAGAAGATCGCCGAGGCGATGATGATCCACCAGTAGAGGTCGAGGGCCAGAACGATGGTCTGAATGAGGGCGAGCATGCCGATCTCCAATGAATTGCCGACATTTAGCCATTGCACGCCTGAGCGGCAAGTCCCGCCTGACAGACCGTGCGTTCCGCGACTGCCGCACCTGCCGGAATGTGATTTCGCCCCTACGTCAACTGCTCGCTTGACAGACGGCTTCGAGCGCCAATAAATGCGGCCATCCGCTGGACGGGGCTGTAGCTCAGCTGGGAGAGCGCGTCGTTCGCAATGACGAGGTCAGGAGTTCGATCCTCCTCAGCTCCACCAGCGGATTTTCCCAAAGTCCCGTCCCCACGTTGAGTCCCATTTTTGCTGTTAATTTTCAGGCTCTTAGCTTGGATACGGCGATCTCGATCCGCTGAAGAGACGTGCTTTGGCGGCATCCGTGGGGCCGTTTTGGCCTCCGGTCTCTCGAAGCATTTCCCGTGCCCACAAGTTTGCGTAGCCGATGCGCGCCCATCCTAGCGATGCTTGGTCAGATGGGCAGGTATCAGCCGTCGAGTTAACGCATACTGCAAGACGAGCCGCGCAGGTCACACGAAGCGTTCATCTGCCGAACGAGACATCCGGCCGTCGGCTAGATTTGCATTACTGGAGAGCGGCTTGCTGATCGGCCCACAGCATCGGTAGCTCCATACGCGCGAGGCGTCGAGCCGAAAGAGATGCGGGTTGGTTGCCATTGAAAATGGCGTCGAGCATTGGTGGGCTGAGAAAGGCCAGTGGCAGAATACGTCCCACATCGGCACGATCAATTCCGAAGGCAGCTGCTATGCCGCCACTGCTCATGTCTGATGAGTTGGTCAGATGATCGAGAAAGACATGCGCCCGAGCAATCACATCCACCAGGGCGGCATCGGGTTCGGGTGGCGGCGCGTAAGGCGAGTCTACCACGATGCGCATCCCCACCCCTCGACGCTTTAAGCTGATCGGCACCTCAATCGTTGCTGTCTCCGGCACCAGGTCCACCTGGTCGTCATCGTGATCAGCGCTTCGATCATCATCGCCATCTAACAACTCGTTTCCTGCAACCAGCACCCGCACGGCCTGTTTTGCATCGACTTCAAAGCGAATGGCCGAAGGCATCAATGTCACCGTGCGGAGTAACAGATGCAAGGTCGCGCGACGTTGGTCACTGGGTAAGTGGTCTGCCAAGGACGCGCCCAGACTGGCGGCCCTGTCGAGCCCAGTCTCGATCAGATCGACAGACGCATATTGCTGGATCCACCCTGCAATCAAGGCGCGATCGGCCAACATCTGCGTCACATGATTGCAGACAACTCGCTCGATCTCCTCTGCCGGAATCCGCCAGCTGTCTGGAACAGCGTCAGCCGATCGCCTGACGCGCCCCGAGACATAGTATCGATAGCGCTTGCCGTGCCTCCGCGAGTGCGTGGGCGCCATCCGGTCGCCGGTGTCATCGAACAGTATGCCCGTCAGCAAATGGGTGTCAGCGTTCGGATTTGAACCCCTCGGAACCGCGGCACCGATAGCCAGTTGTCGCTGCACCGCCTGAAACAGTTCGATATCAATGATGGCTTCATGCTCGCCATCATAGACATTTCCCTTGTGGCGCACCTTGCCGATGTAGAGTGGGTTAGACAGCAATTTATACAGCATGCCCGATGTCATCGGCCGCCTATGATAGCGGGCACAACCTTCGGCAATGCCGAGCTTTTCCGTATCGCGACCGATTGAGGGCATATTTACGTCCTCAGCACTGCACATTCCTCGCGCGAATGCAGCCGCCTCCAGGCTGACTTGCCGAGCAAGCTTGGGAACCGACCTGACATCAAGGTATCGACTGAAGAGGCTCCGAACGAAGCTCGCCTCTGCTTCATTGATAAGGAGCTTTCGGTCTTCGACCAGATATCCGAGTGGGACTGTACCGCCCATCCAGATACCCTTCTGCTTGGATGCCGCGATCTTGTCTCGGATGCGCTCAGCAGTGACTTCTCGTTCGAATTGGGCGAAGGAGAGAAGTACGTTCAACGTCAACCGTCCCATAGACGTCGTGGTGTTGAACTGTTGGGTCACCGAGACGAAGGAAACACCATTGCCGTCGAAAACCTCGACGATCTTGGCAAAGTCGGCCAGCGATCGGGTCAGCCGATCGATCTTGTAGACGACAACAACATCGACCTTCCGATCCCTGATATCCTGAAGCAGACGCAGGAGCGCTGGCCGTTCCATTGTTCCCCCAGAGATGCCACCATCATCGTAGTGATCGGGGATCAGCTTCCAACCAAGGCCGACCTGCGAGGCAATGAAGGAAGCACATGCTTCCCGCTGTGCGTCGAGCGAGTTGAACTCCTGGTCGAGACCATCCTCGGTCGACTTACGGGTGTAGACTGCACAGCTCAGCCGAGTGACTGGCCGTGGCACTCGCCCTTCAGGCGAGCAGGGGCCAGAAGTCGGATGGCCGCCCTTGCTGATGCCGGCCATGGATGGGGGACGGCTGTTTCTCATAGTCCGAAGAACCTCGGACCAGACCAGTGGGCGCCGGTGATCTTTCCGGCAATTGCGGTCAGCGACCGATAAACCTTGGCCTCAAACACGTAGCCTCCTTCGATGACATCAACGACATAGGCTTTGCCGTTCCAGTCACGGATCAACCTAGCGCCTGGCCGCACCTCGCGACGTTTCGATTTGGGATCGGCCGCTCTCCTGGTGATATCCACGCCTTCATTAGCGACAGCCCCGGTCGATGGCGGATTGCGGCGCCTTGCCAAGGCCTCGCTGACCTCAGTCTTGGCAGACTTAAGCCGGCGGCGAGTCTCGGCGGAGTAGCCGCCGAGATGCTTGGCCTGGAGATGCCAACCCGCCGATCTGAGCAGCAAGTCGCGGCGCATACCATCAGGAGGAGGACAGCCATATTGCTTTTGCCAGCAAGCACTCAGGTCAGACCGTGACATAGTGTCGAGTGCTGCAAGTTCCCGCTCCAGCTTACCCTGCCTGTTCATCTCGTTCAGGCTTCCGCGGCTGTGTCATCAATCCGGTAACGTCGTACCCCGTCCTTGCCGATGTCGCTCGCGAGCTTAAGGCCGAGTTTCTTCCTCACCGTGCCGGACAGGAAGCCACGTACCGAGTGCGGTTGCCAGCCGGTGGCCTCAGCGAGCTGAGTGAGCGTCGCACCCTTGGCAAGCCGAAGTTTCTTCAACACGACATCGGCCTTGGTCTCTGACGCAGCCCGGAGCTTCGTTTTTTGGTTCGATGAGGTATCTGCGGCCGCTTTCCGCTTCGTCTTTCCAGACTTGTCGCGAGCCTTTTCCCTGGCATTCGCCGCGCTGCCTGAGTTGGCATTAACCGCAACACCAGCTCCGTCGTCGGCAACCGCGCCAAGGGCGCTCGTCATTGCATTGTCAGGCACAGCCGAACTCAATGAAAAATTCTTGGAAGTCGTCATGATCTTTTCTCCGTCGATCTCCACACCGAACCATTCGGCGCCGGTACTGACGGAAGCCCGCACTGGCGGGCAAAAGATATCGAGGAGGTGAACATCGGTTCAAATTGCTTGAGCAGACCGACCTCCCAAGCCGGTCTTTTCCCCCTGTCGGCTCTGGTTAGGCTCTAATTTGCCGTGCATCACGCGTTCGGCAGCCTCTGTCCGGTGCTGTTGTCAAAATTGTCAGATTTGAAACCACTACCTGAAGCCGGCGAATTTCAGATTCAATCTCAAACAAGATCTCCCGCAGCCCGGCGTTTACTTCAGGATTCAACTGTTCTTTGAGCGTGTTCTCGGGCATCAGCGTCTCCGTCCGTCCTGTCGGCACAACACATGCTTGCTGTGACAGGGAAGTCCAGAGGGGTGAGCTCTCATCGCGAGTTTTGTGGTCGATGTGCCGACGCGGAAGCGTTCCCGACGCAATGAGCGGGTCGCAGACGGGAATGGGGCCGAAAGCTGTCCGTCAGCTTTGTGATTTCAACTTGCTTAAGCGGAAATCGGCGGCAACAGGATGGTCGCTTGATGCGGCTATGGTGACCATTGCACAACACAAAGCAAAATCGGCCAAAGCAGGCACAAACTGGCTTCGTCGAAGATCTGGGTCCTTCGTTTGCGGATAACTGGTTGGTTGCGTCAACCCTGCGTCGGTGTTGGCTTTAGAGCAACAGCGCATCAGCGCGGCAAAGGGAAACGACATCGTGACAATGGGACAAACATCCGATCCATCCGGCAGCATGAACCGCCGTGATTTCCTCCGTGCCTCGGCCACGACGGTGGCAAGCTCGGCGATGGCAGGCGCCTTTGTCAGCTTCCGGCCGGCGCAAGCCGCCGATGGTAAGGCTATGCTGGTGCAGTACGACTGGCTGCTCGGCAACGGCCAGATAGGCGACATCGTTGCCAAGGCTAAGGGCTACTTCGCCGAGGAGGGCCTCGACGTTACGCTGGGCGGCGGCGGACCGAACGCCCAAACCCTGCCGCCGCTGCTGACTGGCCAAGCGATGCTGGCGCAAATGACCAGCTCACAGACCATTCTCGCGCACGGCGCCGGCCGTCCGGTCATGCTCTTTGCTTGCGGCTACCAGTATACGCCCTACGCCTACTTCTCGAAGCCCGGCTCGCCCATCCGAACGCCACAGGACCTGGTCGGCAAGACGATCGCGCTGAACCCCAACGGCCGCCTGACGCTGCAGATCATCATGAATCTGCACAACATTGATCCAAACAGCGTCAAGACGATCACGCAGGGCGCCGACATGACCGCGCTGCTGGTCGGCCAGGCCGATGCTGTGACAGGCTTCCTCACCAACGCCACTGCGCTGGCGGTGCTGGGCGAGGACCGGGTGGTCATGACCGCTGAATCAGCAGGCGCCCTTGGCTATGCCAATGCCTACCTGACGACGCCGGAGGTCTTCGCCACAGAGCAGGAGAGCCTGGCGAAATTCATCCGCGCCTGCAGCAAGGGCTGGGGCTGGGCTTTCGAGAATCGGAAGGAGGCGGTCGACATCATGTGCGACGCATTGCCAAACCTCGATCGCACTGTCGAGCATGCGACCGTCGACACGGTAATGAGCATTGCCTTCGGACCGGACACCAAAGCCAATGGCTGGGGCTGGTTCGATAACAATAAATTGCAGACGCAGATCGACACCTTCGACAAGGGCAAGGCCTTCGAAGTGCGCAGGCCGGTACTGAGCGAGGTCTCATCACACGCGATCCTCGACGCCACCGCTGACGCACGACCGAGGCTCGGCTGATGGCGGCAATCAGGCTATCGGGGGTAGACGTCACCTTCGCCACCGCCTCCGGCCCAATCCGGGCCCTTAGCGACGTTGCGATCGAAATTCCGAAAGGTCAGTTCTGTGTGCTGATCGGGCCGTCTGGATGTGGAAAATCTACACTGCTGAGAGTCATGGCCGACCTCCAGGCGCCCGACCAGGGCGAGGTGCAGGTTTTTGGTGGAAAGCCGTGCGAAGCGCGCCGGGCACGTCGAATATCCTTTGTGTTCCAGGAGGCCACCCTCCTGCCTTGGCGAAGCGTGATCGACAATGTCCGCCTGCCGCTTCAGGTCGGCAACTGGAAATCCGTTGGCCGGCCGCATCGCGATCCAAACGAACTCGTTCGGTTGGTAGGGCTTGGCGGCCGCGAATCGGCGCTGCCCCATCAACTTTCAGGCGGCCAGCGCCAGCGCGTCGCCATCGCTCGGGCACTCGTCACGCGGCCCGATGTACTACTCATGGACGAACCATTTGGTGCGCTCGATGAAATCACTCGCGAGCGCCTGAACGAGGAGATGCTCAATATCTGGCAGGAGACGGGAACCACCATCGTCTTCGTCACGCACAGCCTGTCCGAAGCTGCGTTCCTCGGCCAGTCGGTAGCCGTCATGGCCGCGCATCCGGGGCGGATGTCGAGTGTTATCGACCTCCAGGGCGAGAAGCCGGTGGGCGCGATGGACCGCAGCTCAAGCAAGTTCTTCGACATTACCTCAAACCTGCGACGACACCTCGAGACAGCGGAAGGGATGGCCTGACATGATGACCATCCTTCGCCCCATCCTCGGACTGTCGTCGTTGGTAATCGCCTGGGCGTTCGCGGTCTGGGTCTTCAACGTCCCGAACTACATCTCCCCCGGGCCGCTTGGCGTGGCAAAGGCATTCGGCACCAGTTTCGACGTGCTGTTTAAGAACCTGGTGCCGACGATGGAGGCAGCCATTGGCGGCTTCCTGATCGGAAATTTCGCCGCGATCTGCCTTGCGACCGTTTTTGTGCACTGGAACCGGGTGCGGGAAATCTACCTGCCGGTCGCGGTATTCTTCAACACCATCCCGATCATCGCGCTCGCGCCGGTGCTGATCTTGATCTTCGGTCTCGGTATCACCTCCAAGATCATGGTGTCGGCCATCGTGTGCTTCTTCCCGATGCTGGTGAACATGATCCGCGGCTTTGAGGCCGTCTCGGCGTCGGAACTCGAACTGATGCGGGTCATGTCGGCCTCGCGCAGAGAGGTGTTCTTCAAACTGAGGCTGCCCAGGTCCGTCCCATTCCTGTTTGCGGCGCTGCGTATATCGGCGACAGCCAGCGTCATCGGCGCGATTGTGGCTGAGTGGATCGGCGCGGAACTCGGTCTCGGCGTGTTGATCATCCAGACCACCTTCGATTACCGCACCGAGCTTCTTTATGCGGCGATCGCGACGTCTTCGCTACTGGCGCTTTCGATGTTCACGATCGTGGTCGTTGCCGAGACAATCATCGTTCGCTGGCGCACCAGCTGAACGGCGCACCACACACCAAGCACCGAGGATTTGATGAACATGACCGCCACCGGCTCTCCTGCCACAATCGGCGACCAGCGCCGCATCCAGCAACTGCGCGAGATCGACCTCCCGGGTTATGTCCTTTTGCCTGGCGATCCCGACCGCGTCGACATCATGGCATCACAGTGGGAGGATGCCACCGTGGTGACGCTGCCGCGCGCCTACAAGGCGGCGACCCGCGTCTATCGTGGTGTTCGGGTGGGCGCGATGTCGACAGCGATCGGGGCGCCTTCGCTTGAGAGTGTCTTCACCGACCTGGCGAGACTTGGGGTCCACACCTTCATCCGCGTTGGCACCTGTGGCGCGCTGCATGCCGATATCGAGCCCGGATCGCTGATTATCAACGATGCAGCCGTCAGGCTCGACGGCACGACCAACTTTTACGCCCGGCCGGAGTTTCCAGCGACGGCATCATATGAGGCGACACTCGCCTTGTCGGATTCCGCCTCGGCGCTCGGCCATCCCTACAGGATCGGCACCGGCTGCACGGCCGGCTCCTTCCTGACGGGCCAGGGACGTCCTTCACTCAACGGCTTCATGTCGAAGCACAGCGAGACCGTGCTGGAGGAAATGGCTGGCCTTGGCGTCCTCAACTTCGAGATGGAAGCGGCATCGCTGCTCACATTCGCGCGCATCTTCGGCTTCCGGGCGGGCGTGGTCTGCTCCGTCATCGCAAATCGGCGCACGGGTGTTTGGTCCGAAGGTGGAGGCGTCGCCAAAGCGTGCATGACGGGCGTCGAGGCGCTCGCAAGGCTGTCGAAGTGGGACGAAGGGCGCGGCGGCCACGGCAAGGTGCCACTCACTGCAGCCCACGTTTCGACATCGGCGTAACGATCCAGAAAGAGCATCCAACATGAACATGGCGATCATCCCGACACTCATCCGCGACAGCGTCCTCCGCGAACCGGGCATGGTGCGCATTCTCGATCGGCGGGTGTTCCCGCACAGCGTCGAATTCGTAGAATGCTTTGATGTTGAGGCCTGCGCTAGGGCGATTGAGGACATGGTGACGCAGAGCGCCGGCCCCGGGAAAGTGGCGGGAGCTGCCTTGGCGCTCGCCGCCGAAAGCTGCGCGGACGCCGATGCCGAGGGACGCATGGCAGTCATGATGGCTGCGGGAAAAAGGCTCCTCAAGACCCGGCCGACAAACAATAATATCCGGGACGTTGTCGCAGCGGTGAACGCGGAACTGCCGCAGATTGCCGGGCGCGATGATTTTGTCGAGGTCGTTGATGCGTTGGTGTGCGGCCAATGGGAAATGCGCCTGAGGAACTGCCGGCGCTTGGGAGCGGCCGCTGCGGCATTGATCGATGACGGCGATGCTATCCTGACGCATTGCTGGGCAGAGACCAGCCTGATCGACACGCTGACTGTCTGCATTGAGAGCGGCAAGAAGATCTCGGTGATCTGTACCGAGACCCGCCCCTATCTCCAGGGCGCACGCCTTACCGCTCATTCGGTCGCCGAGATGGGGCTCCGGGTGACTGTCATTACTGATGGCATGGCGGCACATGCCATGGCGAACGGACTGGTTTCGAGATACATGACGGCCGCCGACCGGGTGACCCTATCGGGCCATGTGTTCAACAAGGTCGGCACGTTCCAGATCGCGACTGCCGCAAAGGCGCTCGACGTGCCATACATCGCCATGGTGTTGAAGCCCGACCGGCTGGCGCCAGGGCCAAAAGCGGTCGAGCTGGAAATGCGCGACGGCGACGAGTCGCTTTATTGTCTCGGCCAGCGCACAGCGACGCCTCTGGCCAAGGGTTGGTATCCGGCGTTCGACATCACACCACCCGAGTTCGTCAGCGAGTATGCAACGCAGAACGGCGTATTCAAGGCACATGAACTAGCGGCGCAGTTCGGCTGAGGTGAACGGGCTGTCCACCAACAAGACTCTGATTGCGAATGGCGTCGTGTGGATTGACGGCGCCTTCCGCCCTGCCGATATCCTAATCGATGACAGTTCGATCTCCGCGTTCATCGCGCCAGGCGAGGCGAAGGATTCCGGGCTGGTGACGATCGATGCGACGGGCTGCGCGATACTGCCGCCGTTCTTCAACGGTCATGTCCACTCTTCCTCGACGCTATTGCGCGGCACCGAAAACAGCTATCCGCTGGAACTGTGGTCGCTCTGGGCTGTCTGCTACGGACGCGGCTCGACCGCGGCGTCGATTCGCGCGTCGCTGCGCCTGACTGCTATCGAAATGATCAGGGCCGGCATCGGCGGCTATGTCGACCATTTCCCGGCAGCGTCGTTCATAGACGATGCCTTGGAGGTGCATCGCCAAAGCGGCATGCGTATCGGCTTTGCACCTTTCTTTGCCGACCTGCGCGACGAGGACACTCTCGACATGCCGCTCGATCGCGCGGTGCTGGAACAGTATGCCCGGATGCAGATGACTGACCATGAAACGCTGCGCCTCAGGACCGAACGGTTGGCTGCGATGCGCGACGGGCGCATCACGCCGCTGCTTGGCCCCAACGCCCCGCAGCGATGCTCGCCACCTCTGCTCGATCTCTGGACCGAGATGGCCGCCCGCCACGATCTCGGCAGCCATACGCATCTTCTGGAAACCTATCCCCAGTATCGCCTGGCTCAGTCGCGCTGGCCTGGCGGCGCGGTGGCCGAACTCGACCGGCTCGGGCTGCTCAACTGTCGAACGTCGCTGGCGCACGCCATATGGCTGGACGAGGCCGCGCGGGATACATTGGGCAGGCGCGGCGCCACGGCGATCCACAATCCCGTTAGCAACCAGATGCTCGGCTCCGGTAACATGCCGGTACGAAAGATGCTTGATGCCGGCGTGCGGCTCGGACTTGGCACCGACTGCTCGAATACGTCTGGTCGGCACGACATGTTCGAGACCATGCGTCAGACGCTGGTTTCCGGCCGCGATCCTGGCAGTTCGCACAAGGCGTGGATACGCTCCGATGAGGTGATCGCCGCTGCGACGCAGGACGGCTGGGCGGCGCTTGGCGAAGGTCCGGCCTCTCTCAGGCCCGGCACCCGTGCCGACCTCCTGATCCTCGACTTCCGCTCCGTGACATTGGCCGCGTCGGCAATTTCGTCAGCAAGCATCGTGAGCCATGGCGACCCGCGCGCGGTTCGCGATCTGATGGTCGACGGCCAATGGCTGATGCGCGACCGCATAGTAAGGGTCTTCGACGAGGCCGCGGTGATCGCTGAAGCCGAGCATCATGCCGCTAACTTGCGAGCACTCGCCGAACCCGGTCGGGTCGCGCTGGACAAGACGTTTGACGCCTACGACGAATGGACCGAGCGGACTTTTGACGGACTGGCATGCCCGCATTGCGGGGGCCGCCACAGCCGAATGATGAACACACCCAACGAATAAGGAGAGCTTGATGAGCAGCCAAGATGACATCCGCCGGGACCTTTGCAGGACCTATGTCGAGATGGGCAATTCCGGGCTGATCTTCCTCGCGGCCGGCAATGTCAGTGCACGTGCGGGGAACGGAATGCTGATTTCACCCGCTGGGGCCTCGGTCGCATCGATTAGTCCCGAGCTGTTCGTCGACTGCGACTTCGACGGACAGGCGAACGATGGCAAGAAGCCATCAAGCGAATGGGCGATGCACTCAGCCATCTACAAGGCGTTTCCGCATGCACACGCTGTGGTCCACACGCATTCCAATTACTGCGTGGCAATGGCGTCGACGGGCGCGAGTCTGCCGGCATTTCACTACATGGTGGCGTCATTCGGCGGCAGCGACGTGCGTTGCACACCCTACGTGCTCTGGGCGACATCCGAACTCGCGGACCTCGCCGTCGAGGCGCTTCAGGGACGCACCGCCTGTCTGCTCGGCAATCACGGCATGATCTCTCATGGCAAGTCTCTGCAGGCCGCCTTCAACGCCGCGCTGCGGCTCGAGACACTTTGCATGCAATATGTGCTTGCTCGACAGGCCGGCACCGTAAAGACGCTGGCAGCCGAGCAAATGGCTGACGCAAATGCGCGCTACGCGAGCTACGGCTAAGCTCCGGTTCCGCCAAGCAGCACGTCGCGATGTGCCTCGGCCAGGCGCCGGATCCCGTCCTCGATCCGGCCGGACACGATGCTCGACACTGACAACCGGATATGATCGTCCCGGCCTTGGTCCTTATGGAAGTAGCGGGCACCTGATTCGACGAGCACGCCACGCGCCGAGGCACTGGCGGCCAGGGCCCGCCCGCCGACTCCGTCGGGGACTCTCATCCAGAACGTTGATGCGCCGTCGCAGTGTCTCCAGTCGGCGGAGGGAAAATAGAGATTGAGCGCGGCGGCCATTGTCTCCTGGCGCTCCGCCACGACCGCCTGCGCTCGGCGCAGGAAAGCCCGATAGTAGCCGCGCTCTATGAACATCGCGAGCGCACGCTGGTTGTTGCCCGGCGGGTGGCGGTGGATCAGGCGCCGCAGCGCCCGCATCTTGGCGATAACAGACGGGTGAGCGATCACGTAGCCAATGCGTAGGCCGGGCGCGATTAGTTTCGACAGGCTGGCAATGTGGATTACCCGCTCCGATCCCGGCAGCGATTTCAATGCCGGCGGATACTTGCCGTTGGCAAAGATCTCCGTCTCGAACGTGTCCTCGACCACGACAAAGTCATCCCGGTTTGCCTGCTCGAGCAATGCTGTTCGCCGCTCCAGCGACATGACCGCCGTAGTCGGACACTGATGCCCGCAGGTCAGGAACACAGTGTCACAGCCGCGCATCTGGTCGCCGAGAATGACGCCTCCCTCATCGAGCGCTAGCGGTCTGACTCGCGTCCTCGATAGGTCGAGCATCCGCGCCATGTCTGGCATGCAGGGATGTTCTATCCCCGACGTCGTTTCCGATCCGCCAAACAGCTGGCTGACCAGATAGCGGCCCTGCTGGCCGCCAAGCGTGATCAGGACGTTTTCCGGCCGGGCAAGAATGCCATGGCGCGGCAAAACTTCGGAGCGCAGCTGTTCGATTAATAGGGGGTCGTCTTCGTCAACGACATCTTTGCCCCAGTTTTGGATCTCGGTGACGCTAAGCGCAGAACGCTCGCATTCGCGCCAGCGTCCAATCGGAAAAATGGACGCGTCAAACTGACCATATAGGAAACTTGCATGCGTTGGCCTAATCGAAGGGACTTCGAACTCAGAATTCAGCTTCAGTGTGAAACGGCTGAGCCAGTCGATGGTATCGTTACTGCCACTGGGGTTGTCGTCGGCACACTCTGCATGTGGGGGGACGGCTATGTATGTGCCTGACCTGTCGCGGCTAGCTAAAACGCCTTGCTCCACTAGTATTTCGACCGCGCGCTTTGCAGTGTTGCGACTTATGCCGAGAATTTCCGCTATCACGCGTGACGACGGCATTCGCGCGCCCTCAGGAATCCGCTGTTGCCTGATCGCGGCGAGGATGATCTGCACTGTCTGAATGTGCAAATTTCCTATGGTTCGATCGAGCGGTTCTGAATGGGTCAGCCACCGACCAGCCCCCCAACTTCGCTGTAGCCTTCTTTGATCAGATGTAATGGACTCCATAAATTCTTCCAGCTGGCGGGTCGGTCAATCATACAGTTGACCACCTAGAAGGACTATCAAAGCTCAGCGAGAACGCAACCTGAAGCAAATCCGAGGTGCTCGCGATTCGGCTAAATCGGGGCCGGTAGCGGTCCGTCGGCTTTCGGCGTGTTATGTCGAGGAACTGCCGTTCCGCAGCCGCCCAAACCGATAAATCGCGCGACTCAAAATCAGTGGTTCGTTCAGCACGCAGTCTCGGCTTGAGCCAAAGACCGCCGGAGGCGAGCCATCCATTCCGGCACTTCACGCGAGCCTGTCTGGAAGGAGCCCGCCTGTGATGGAAGTTATGAGTGTGCCGTCTCGAATCGAGTCGGCAGCCGCCTGCAGATCGTCCGCCATGAACCGATCACATTCGAGGCTCGCGACTGTTGAACGAAGGGTCGCAGCGGCCTTGAGCAGTTCAGGGCTGGTCTTAAGCGGTTGGCGGAATTCGATACCCTGGGCCCCACAGATTGCTTCGATACCGAGGATGCCAAAGAGGTTATCGGTCATAACCAACAGGCGTCTCGCGCCATGGCACGCCATGGACACATGATCCTCCTGATTTGCCGATGTTGGCGTGGAGTCGACCGATGCCGGATGTGCCATCTGTTTGTTTTCAGACATGAGCGCAGCGGATGTCACTTCGGCAATCATAAGACCAGAGTTGAGGCCAGGCTTTGCGGCAAGGAAGGCCGGCAGGCCAAAGGATAGTGCGGGATCAACGAGCAGAGCAATCCGCCGCTGGGCGATGGCTCCAATTTCACAAACAGCGAGTGCGATCTGGTCAGCGGCGAAGGCGACAGGCTCGGCATGGAAATTGCCCCCGGATACGACCGAGTTATCGCTGAGCACCAAGGGATTGTCGGTAACCGCGTTGGCTTCGGTTTCGAGGGTGGAACCAACTTGCCGCAACAGATCAAGGCATGCGCCAACAACCTGCGGCTGACAACGGAGGCAGTACGGATCTTGCACCCGCTCGTCGCCTTCCAGATGGCTCGTCCGGATTTCTGAGCCCGCAAGCAGTTGACGAAGCGCGTTGCCGACGTCGATTTGCCCTTGGTGGCCACGAAGCGTGTGGATGTCGGGATGGAAAGGAGCTGTCGAACCCATCGCGGCATCGACTGACATTGCACTGGTAATGAGCGAGGCCAATAAGGCTCTATGCGCCCTAAACAGGCCGGCGAGGGCTAGTGCCGTCGATGCCTGTGTACCGTTGATTAAAGCTAAGCCTTCCTTGGCTGACAGTGTGATCGGAGACAACTCAGCTCGGTGAAGAGCGACACGGCCGGAGAGCCGGTCACCTTTGTAACAAGCCTGCCCTTCTCCCATCATCACCGCGGTCATGTGGGCAAGTGGAGCAAGATCGCCAGATGCGCCTACAGATCCTTTTTCTGGGATCACCGGGATCACGCCCTTATCCAGCATAGCTTCAATGAGGGAGATAAGTTCAATCCGCACTCCAGATGCGCCTCGTCCGAGTGAAATCAGCTTGAGCGTCATTATGAGCCGCACGATTGCTTCAGGAAGGGGCGCGCCCATCCCGCAACAGTGGGAAAGAATGAGATTGCGTTGCAGAGTTGCAGTGTCGGCGGCATCTATCTTGATTGACGCCAGCTTCCCAAAACCGGTGTTGACGCCATAGACCGGCTCCGACCCGGCCGCGATTTCGGAAATACGCTCGGCGGCTCTGTGGATGGCCGGATAGGCATTCGGGGTGACGACGGCTGGCGTTCCTTTCCAGAAGACGTCGGCGAGATCGGAAAGCGGAACGCTTCCGGGAACCAGTGTCAGGGCCATGCGAATTCCTCCACAGTAGGTGATCGTCGATGTCCAGCCATCTGCCTTGCGGACGGGCCGGAAACACATCGAATGAATGAAAGATTTCATCTTGATTAGCAACACATATTTTCATACAGTGGTCCTGCAATTAACCAAAACAGCCCGTCTGAGGCGTCAAAGGGGAATGAGATGAGCAGGATTTTGACAGCGATCGCAGTGACGCTTGCTACGACCATGACGGCACATGCGCAGCCGCGGGAACTCGTAGTTGCAGCCTTTGGTGGCGCCTACACTGACGCGCTCAAGAAGAATATCGCCACCTTCGAGAAGGAAAACGACGCCACGGTCACCTTCGTGCCGGCGTCGGGCGCAGATGGCCTTGCCAAAGCGATGGCCAAGGAAGTCGATGTGATACATGCCGATATGGCGTGGGCCTATCGTGGCGAGGCGCAGGGTGCATTCGAGAAGCTTGATCCGGCAGTAGTGACCAACCTCGCTAACCTTTTCCCAAAGGCGCGGTTTTCTGACTATGGCGTCGTTACCAATTTCGGCCAGTACGGTATCGCCTACAATCCGACACTGGTGAATCCAGCCCCGGCATCTTGGCTAGATCTCTGGAAGCCTGAGTATGAAGACCAGGTCACGACGGCGGGTTTCGATGCCGCGAATGTCGAGCTCCTCGTCCTCATGGCGAAGCTGAATGGCGGCAGCGAAGACAACATCGACCCTGGCTTCGCCAAGGTGGCCGAGCTCAGCAAGCACGTTACGGTGTTCTACAATCAGCACGCCCAACTGCTCGACCTTTTCCGTAACGAGGAAGTGGCAATGGCGCGCTGGCTCCGGGGGCGTGTCGACTGGGCAAACAAGCAAGGTGTCGCGCTGAAGTTCGCAGTCCCGAGCGAAGGCGCTATCGGTCTGGTTTCCACCGTCCATGTGGTGAAAGATCGGCCGAACAAGGACTTGGCGATGAAGTTCGTCAACTATGTCCTCAGCGAGACGAGCCAAAAGACCTATGCCGGCGATCTCGGATACACGCCAGCACGTGCGGGCCTCGATCTCGCCGGCATTGATGTCCCTTACGGTGAGGATGTCGTGAACGCTCTGCTGATTTCTGATTGGAAGAAGATCGTTCCTCAGATGGATGCGTGGAAGGAGCGCTGGGAGAAGGAAATCGTTGCTCGCTGACATACAAACACGCCCGGCCGAAAAGGCCGGGCTACCTACAAGTGGTGGAGGAAATGCGTGATGCATCAGATTGGCGTCAGCAACATCAAGAAAAACTGGGGCTCGTTCGTTGCTCTGCAGGACGTCAACCTGGATGTGCGCGAGGGTGAATTTCTGTCGATTCTGGGCCCGAGCGGCTGCGGAAAAAGCACCCTGCTCCGGATCATAGCGGGTCTCGAGGAGCCAAGTGGAGGCGACATTTACATCGCCGGCCAAAAAGTCACGCAAGACCCCGTCTGGAAGAGGAAGATCGGCTTTGTCTTCCAGAATTTCGCGCTTTGGCCGCATTTGACGGTGTTTCGCAACGTCTCGATGGGGCTTGAGCTCCGCAAGATCGAGAAAGGCGAGCTGCATGAAAGGGTCATGGAAGCTCTGCGCTTGGTGCAACTTGAAGCGCTCGCCGATCGCCTTCCTGCCCAGCTCTCGGGAGGGCAACAACAGCGCGTGGCATTAGCGCGGGCGATCGTACTGAAGCCCGAGGTCTTGTTGCTGGATGAACCTCTAAGCGCTCTCGACAAGAATTTGCGGCAAGACATGCAGGTCGAGCTGAAGGCCCTTCAACAGACATTGGGCCTGACAACAATCTTCGTGACGCACGATCAGGAAGAGGCTCTGTCGCTTTCAGACCGGGTTGTAGTCATGAATAGGGGGGTGATCGAACAACTCGACACACCGAACGCAATCTACAACCAGCCGGTCTCTGAATATGTGGCTCGCTTCGTCGGAGAGGCGTTTTTCTTCGAGGGCAGTGTCGAAGGAAACGGCACCGCGAAAACACTGCGGCTATCTGACGGGGCGGCGGTGCCGATCAAGGGAAACGGCGTGCAGGTCGGCCAGGAGGCTGTCGCGTTCGTTCGACCAGAATGGGTCGGCCTTAGCCGGCTTGATATGGCTTTTGAACCAGGGATGCCCAAGGGAACGGTGGAGCGGCTGATGTTTTTCGGTCAGTCGAGCGACTACCTGGTACGGTTGGGCGACCGCCAACTGCGTGTGAAACATCGTTCCGACGGGATGGAGTTCAAGCCAGGCGACGATGTTGCCTTGCGATGCATTGCCCAAGTTCTTCCGCGAAGTGGATCCGTGTCGTGAAGAGAGCTGCCACATCCAGCCTCACACTGCCTGCCGTTACCATACTCAGCGCCTTTTTCGTGGTGCCGCTGATTTGGGTGGTCATTCTGAGCTTCCTTACCTCAGGTCCTACGGGAGAAATCCAACAACAGTTCACGCTCGCCAATTACGGCCGGTTCCTGACTGACAGTTATTACCTCAACGACCTGCTGTTTCGCACCATTCGCCTTGCTGCGATCGCTACCCTGTTTTCTGTCGCTATCGGCTATCTCGGAGCCTTTGTCATCGTTAGGGCAGAGCCGAGTACCCAGACGTGGCTGGTCCTCCTCGTGATGCTCCCCTTGTGGGTCAACCTTGTCGTCAGAACCCTCAGCCTGATGGTCGTGCTCGGCCGAAATGGGCCGGTCAACCAGATCCTTGTGGGATTGGGTATCGCGGATCGTCCTCTCCAGCTTCTCTACAATGAGACGGCCGTCGTGATCGGTATGGTTCAGGTTGCGATACCCTTCGTCGTGATGTCGATCTATGGAGTTCTGCAGTCGATTCCACGTCAGCTCGAACACGCCGCAATGACGGTTGGAGCGACCCCATTGTCGGTATTTCGGCGGGTTACCCTTCCATTGAGTGTACCTGGCATTCTCGCAGGGAGCGTGCTCGCCTTCGGCATCAATGTGGAATCGTTTGTTGTGCCGATCCTGCTTGGTGGAGGGCGCGTCCGCTTTATGAGCGTGGCTGCCTACGAGACCGCAACGATATCGAACAATTTGCCATTCGCTGCCACGATCGGGGTGATCCTCCTGATCGTCACTATGGTGATGCTTGGCGTCTATCAGTGGGCGGTTCGCTCAGCCGGCCGTTCCACCGCAGTTCTCCAAGCAAGCTGACGGTATAGAGGATTCATACAATGCAAAAAACAGTTGTTGGAACCGCGTCATGGTATTTGGGAACGGTCGCATTCTTCATGTTCCTGCTTGCGCCGCTGGTGATCCTGATCGCGGTGTCGTTCAATCCAACGTCGATGGTGTTCCCGCCGCAAGGCTTTACCTTCAAATGGTACGCCATCATCCTGGACAAACCAGATTTCCTCCATGCTGCTTGGGCCAGCACACTTCTCGGAGTGATGACTGCCGTGATCAGCACCGGTTTCGGTGTTTTGGCGGCAATCGGGTTGCAGCGCTATACGGGAATCTTGAAGGCGCCGATCGCGTTCTTGTTGATGTCGCCATTGTTCATTCCAGCGGTAATTGTTGCGCTTGCGCTGTTTCAAATCCTGTTCATGCTCGGGATCGTGAACAACATATGGACGCTTGTCGCAGCCCATGTGGTCGTTACCATTCCCTATCCGGTCCGCAATGTCATGGCTCAGATGGAAGGTTTTGACGTCAGGCTTGAGGAAGCGGCACTTAGCGTTGGTGCGACGCCGATGCAGGCATTGCGCCGTGTGACACTGCCACTGCTGAAAGCGAGCATTGTACCTTCGCTTATCATTACTTTCGTCCTTTCCTGGAACAACTACACCGTGTCGGTGTTCCTCGCGAACAAGGACTGGACGACGCTTCCGCTACAACTGCGCGCCTATCTGCAGTACGAATACGAACCGTTTGTCGCAGCGATGTCGACAATCCTGATCATCGCTTCGATAGCATTGCTCGTCGTGGTCGATCGCACGGTAGGTCTTGGAGGCGTGAGAAAGCGCAGCTAGGCCTCTAGGAGGTGAATACCTTTCGCTTCTTCGAAGACTGATCGATCTGGTCGAGGCGCTTTTGCGCCTCACCATTCATGTTGTTGCACATGGCATCGAGCAGAACCGAAACAAGCGTTGCCGATGCCGCGTAGGAATCGAAGACCAATCGCGTGTTGACGCGAGCCTTGAGAAGCAGATCGGCATGCTTGTCGTGGTCGTTGTAGCTGGCATCCGAAACCAGAGCGACCCGCATGCCTATCTGCCGCGCAAAGTCCAGCGCCCGCACAGTTTCGCGTGGATAGAGCGGCATCATGAACGCAAGCAAGGTGCGCCCACCAGCTGCGACACATTGCTCCAACTGGTCTTCGACCATAGAGCCACCGTCCACTATCAGCCGCACATCTGGATGCACCTTGGACGCAAAGAAGCAAAAGTGCGTTGCAAGGCTGGCCGAGGCACGTAGACCCACGACCGCAAGAGGCCGCGAATTGGCCAATGCCTTTCCAAACCTGTCGACCAAAGCCTCGTCAGCGAGTGACTGGGCGAGTTCGTTGAGATTCCCAACTTCAGCCAATGCGGCCGCCTGATAGCGGTTCGCTTGCGCTTCGCCGACCGACTCCTCTCCCGTCATGCCGCTACGGAGGTAGCGTCGCATCTCAAGGTATCCGTCAAAGCCAAGCGCGATCGCAAACCGCGTCACCGATGGCTGGCTTACGTTGGCAAGGTCGGCCAGCTCCATGCTCGACAGGAAGCCAATTTCGGCACTGTGCTCAGTCAGGCACTGGGCAATTCGGCGCTGGGCAGGGGTCAGCCTCTGCCCTTCTGCGCGACGTTCAAGTTCAGCCTGGATCGCCTGGCGGTCGTTCGACTGAACGCCTGGAAGGGCTTGAGTCCCTGCGTCAACAAACTGCTCGCGGTCATCATTCGTCACGGTCGTGCTCCCCTCAGTGTCAGCGCGTGTATTAATATATTCAGAGGCATTGCATGTTGTAAAATCTATTCGCCGAAAATGACAAAGCCCCAGCATCGGAGCCGGGGCTTTGTTTGTGGCAGCTTGGGAGGCTAGGCACGTCACGCGTTGGCGGCGACCTTGGCGAAGGTAAGCACCTCGGCGGGCTTGCGATGGGGGAACGCCACGCCGAGGTTCCATGGGAAGATGTAATGGATCCAGCGATGCATGCGGATGACATAGGTCATCATCGCGCCCGTCAGCTGAACATATTCTTCCTTGGTGGACAGAGTGTCGAGCGCGTCGGAATAAGTCTGCCCGATCTGGTGCATGTTGGTGATGCCGAGATCGGTCATGAACTCGAACACATTGAACGTCCCGGTGAGAAATTCACGCGTCATTCGATTGAGCGTGGAGAGCTCCATGTCTTCATATTGGGAGATCTTCAGGAACCGATACATGACGTCGGCACCGGTGAGCATAAGATATGCTTCAAGATGGACGAGGACTGAAAACGACTGTTCCCCACTTCCCGCTCCGCTGTCGATTACGCCCCAGCGGATCTTCTGGATTTCTTCGGGCTCATTGAACCAGACCCGGTCGATCTCCTTTTCGATGAGGGTCTTGGCCTCTTTCCAGTCGCCTTCGAATTTGACAATTGCGGACATTATGCAGCCCTCCGGACGTTGATTTCGACGACATTGCGCCGTGGTTGCGCAATGGTCTGCTCCCAGACAAGCTCACCGAGCTGGCGCAATGCGGGCATGTCCTCTTCCACGATTTGCCCGAACTTGTTGACGTGGGCGCTTTCCGTAATGCGTCCATAGGTCATGCAGATGGTCTGACCAGGTGCATAAAGGTACACGGCTCCAGGTGAACGCTGGACCATATTGCTACGACCAAGATGTACGATGCGCGTCGGCATCCAGATTGCCTCGCCGGAGACCACGACATGGCCTAGGACGCTCTGAAGAGGAAGTTGAGAAAGCACTTGCTGCACGACGTCTGGATTGTCGTCCACGAGCAACTTTGCCCGGAACGACAGGCCTGTACCTGGCGCGTGGAATTCGAGAGTTTCAGGGGATGACATTGGGGTTCCTCGACGTGAATGAATGAAAATTTCCCGGGTCACCAAACTATGTATATATCCATTCACAATGTCAAGGAATGAAAATCTTCATTCGCTTTGGATGGCGAGGTGCCTGCCCCGACTCACGGGTAGGCGCCCCCTCTGCTCAATGTCACAGGTATTGAGATCGGATCTTCGTCGCCTTTCTGGGTATCCGGTTGGTCCCAACCGCCTCGGCCCAAAAAGCCTGGTTGCCGATTTCTGAATCAAAGCCTAGCGCGACGCTGGCATCGCAACAGGCCGTTCGATGGGAGTGGAGCTACCGCTGATTGCCACGATCGGACTACGCAAATGCGACGATCACGTCCGACCGGTGTGGTCTCGGAACGATCATCCAACACCCTGTGGGCGTTCGGGTCAGTAGGGGGGCCGTGTCCTGCCTGTCCGCTTCTAGGCGCGATACGCAAGAAAGCTGCCCTTTGCCGACGCAAGAGCCTCGCCAATCTCGCCAAGATTGCCGCCTTGCCCTGCTCAAATCTATACGTGGTAAGCTGCCATACATTCATGGGCAACCTGCCGTGCGGGAATATACGCTACGGCTCAAGCCGCCGACATAACGGCCGTAACTGGCCAAATCGACTCGACTGGCTGAGCTGAGCGAGGAAGTACTCCGTGCAGCAGGCAGCGGGAGCGCCCACCCGAAAGCCTATACGATCGAGCACTGGGGCGTCGGTCGAGGCGGCGGCACCCAGCGTGGGCGTGCCAGCTTGGCTGCATCTTGAAGTTGAGGTATCGATACGTTTTCCGCAGCAGGATCAGGGACGGCGATATGGAGTGGGAGAAGCTGCTTTGCAGCGAACGCCTCGGCGACAGCAGGTACGAGCAGAAGCCCGATCGGTCAATCTTCGTCCAGGACCATGACCGCATCGTCTTCTCGGCGCCTTTCCGTCGCCTCGCCAACAAGACGCAGGTCCAGCCGCTCTACGAGCACGACCATGTCCACCATCGGCTGATCCACTCCTTAGAAGTCAGCAGCGTCGGCCGTTCGCTGGCGATGCGGATCGGTGCCTGGCTCGAGGAGACCGGCCGGATCGAGCCTGGAGTGTCGAGCGACCTCGCCAGCATCGTCCAGGCGGCGTGCGCGGCCCACGACATCGGCAATCCGCCGTTCGGTCACTCGGGTGAGAAGGCGATGGGCGACTGGTTCGCCGAGCGGTTCGCCGATCCGAAAGGGATATTTGCGGAAATCGAAAAGCTCCATAGGGCTGAGTTCATCGACTTCGAGGGAAACGCGCAGGGTTTCCGCATTATCACGCGGCTGGAAATGTACCGCAACCAAGGCGGCATGCGGCTCTCTAAGGCCATGCTGGGCGCCTTCACGAAATACCCGGTCTCGGCGGCGGTCAAGTCAGCCATCGTGGGCAAGGGGAAGGCCCCCTACATCGGACTGAAGAAGTTCGGCCTATTCCGCTCGGAGGTCGACTTGTTCCTCGACGCGGCCAACACGCTCGGTCTTCCACGCCAAACCCACGACTCCGGGGCTTGGTGGAAGCGGCATCCCCTGGTGTTCCTCGTCGAGGCCGCCGACGACATCTGCTACAACATCGTCGATCTGGAGGACGCATTCACCACCGGTGAGCTCCCCTTCGAGACCGTCAAGCAACTTCTCCTCAAGGCAACGGGCAATTCCAACAAGGACGCGTCCGGCCTGAACCAAGCTGAGCACGTTGCAATGCTGCGCGCCGTGAGCATCGGTGCGGCCGTTAACGCTTGCCTCGAGGCGTTCAAGACACACTACGACGCGATCATGGCGGGCGAATTCTCAGGCTCGCTATGCGGCGCCGGTCCGATGGGCTCCGTCTTCGATGAGATGGAGACGCTCTCAAGGGATGAAGTGTTCACGGCCCGACGCAAGACCGAGTTGGAGGTGTCCGGCCGCCGTGTGATCGAAAACGTGATGTCCGGCGTCATGCCGGTCTTCGAAGATCTAGCCCGCGTCAATTGGAGAGCCGAGAAGCTCAAGCCCCACAACGTCCAGCTTATCCGAGCGCTCGACTTAGACATCCGCCATGTCGGCGATGCGGGTCAGGCTCTACACGCGCTCGCCGACTTCACCTCCGGAATGACCGACAGATACGCGGTTAGAATAGCTCGCATGCTGTCAGGGATCTAGGGTGCCAAGGCTTGCGCGACTAACTCAGCCCTTTGGAACGCTAGACTGCGCCTCAGGTGTCGCAATCAATGTGGCAGGCTGGTCGTGTTGGCTAGTGGCGACGCCCGAACAGAAGTTGTTGGAACCAAAAGCCGGATCGCAATGATTGTTGCTGGGGCGCTGACGGTCGGCTTGCGTCACTGATCACGAGTAAGCCAACGAACAATTTAGTGGTGCAGGCGCAACCTCCAGACCGGCGCCTACCAGCCGAATGACGAGATGAGTCCGTCGGTGTCCGGATTAAAGCAGAATTGGCACCCGGCCAGCTTCTTGCGCATAACGCGGGCACGGGCGATCGGCAGGTTCCACGGATCGACCCGCCAGTAGTTGGTGGAGCATTCGCCATTGAACGTACGCAGCATTTCCACCGCCATAAGGATGCCCGCCCAAGCAGACACAAATGCAAATGGCGCCAAGATCTGCCGACCTTCAGGAGTGGTGAGCGCCTGTTGCGCGCAGAGCTGGCGGAACAGGCTGTCAAAAGCCGAGCCAACGATCGCGTCTGGATCGATCTGCGGATATTTTTTGTTGATCGTGCCGGCGGCATCGGCGTCGATGAACCCTTTGCGCACGACATCGAGATCGACCCCCAGCCCAGCAGCGATGGCGCGCTCGCGCGAATGCTCCTCCGGCACATGGCTGTAGATGCAGGCAAGGCATGCATGGGCAGTCGGTAGGCTGTTGGAGTGCACGATGACGCCGCTCACATCCGTAGTGGACGCGTCGATTGTTGTGTGGGGAAACTCGTTCTGGATCGAGCGTCGCGTCGCACGGCTATCAACGGTGACGAACACCGTTTCCGGCGGCCGCGTCCTTCCCTTGAGCACTTCGCGCAGATCGCGGGGATCGGCAACGAGGGCTAGGCCGGCGAAGTCGGTCTTCGCTCGCCCCACGAGTGCGGCCGCCTTGTCGCTGCCGATGTCTTCCGGCTCGAGATAGAGGCACCGGTTGAGAACCCCTTCCTTCACGGTTTTCGGATCGACGACGGTCAACGTCCCACTGAGAACCAGATGCCGGGCCGCGTGCAGGAATCCGTGTGCGACGGCCCCGGCGCCCGCAACGAATGCATCGCGGAGCACGATCTCGCGTTCGAGCGCTCCAGGCGGCACGCCGAGGTCCGCGAAGTTGAACTTCATGGGAAGCCGGACCTCGGGAAGCGCTGCCGCACCGATAGCCGAATGGATCGCAACCGCGGAGACCGCGCACGCCGCAGCGGCGCCATAGAGGCCGTGTGGCTTAGATCCGCTGAGGAGTTTGCTCTCTTTTCCGACGAGCAAGCCGCTCGCATCGAGGTCTGCGAAAATGGCGCGTCCCGTGCTTCGGCCGTCGACCTTGCCGATAACGATTTCGAGGTTGCACCCGCTACCGTCATCCTCGGTCACCACATGCAAGGTCCGCTCAAGCACCCGCGCGAGCTCGAGCGCCCAGTCCGACTTCCAGCCAGCCTCCGCTGTTAGTAGGACCGTTCGATCGAGTTGTTCGGCTGCCTCGTCCTCGCCCACCCCGAGAAGCGATGCGAGCATCATGGCATTCTGTTGAGCGGCAGTCGTCACCTTGTGATCTCCATAACGGCGTCGGGTCCGACACCGGGTTGCAAGTCCCATTCTCCCGCCGGACCATTTGGGCGGGATGGTAAGCTGGACGGGACAGGGGAAGACCAGGACGTCACCAACTGAGCGCGGCCTCAGGCGTTAATTGGCCTGCTCCACACCTGCCAAGGCCAATCGAGCCAAGCCATTCGATGAGTAGCTGACACCGTCTCGAACAACGGTGATCTTAAAGCGAATAGCGGCAGGCAGACGTTTCTGAACCGTCCATTCCGTGGACCATTTCGCGGGTAGGGCGGTTCCGTCGAGATACTCGAATTCTACGCTTGTATCGCCACCCGACACTATGATGCGTTCTGCATCTGAGGTTGTATTCGCATTTCTTATCCGTCGCGGAAGGAGTTCGAGCATCAAGTCGTTGCCAACCTTATCGTCCGGCTTATCAGCGAAAATCGCTATCTGCCTCAAGGCCGATGAACCGAATCCGGTTACCTGAACGCCAACCAACTCCAGCCGTTGCGAACTTCCCGAAAGAAACAGCGTATTGCCTTGGGACGAGAGCTGCAACGGCAAGGGTTCCGCAGCTGAAATCAAGCCTTCTAGGAAGTCCGCGGCGGCGTCGATTTCCGTCTGAACTTCCGTGGCATTCGTAATTCTGATGATCGATCGCGCTTGGCCAAGGAAGACAATCATCAACGACGAAATCACCGCGACCAACGCAAGTGCGACGAGCATGTCGATCAAGGCAAAGCCGTCTGTGCCAGGCCGGCCTTGTCGGTCAGTTGCTTCCGGGCAATGGTAAGTTCGAGTTGCGGTGAACCTCCCCGCAGAGCTCAAAGCAGTCACTGCAGACGTCTCGCGGGTGCTGGAACGAATGTCAGGAACCGCTTATTGCCCGCGGTAGGTCCGACAGATGCGTTCGGCTCGATGCGAAGAGCAATGATGTGGCTGCCACCGATGTCGATCTCGCGCTCTTCCGTGTGAAAACCAGCAAGCCCGGTTTGAGCGGGGTTCGTATTTTCCGCGGCCGAACCAAGCTGGTGTAGCAAGATCGCCTCACGCAACTCCTTGATCGAGCGAAGTTGTGCTTCGGCGGTCACGATGTTCCGGCGAGCCAGTGCGATGGACTGACTGACCATTCCCAGGACCAGCGCCAGAATCGTAAAGGCGACGATCATTTCCAGTACGGAGAAGCCAGCTTCCTCAGATGTCGTGGGTGGTTGCATCAGCGGACCCGCCGTCTTGCAGAAAGGCCCGTCAGCCAATTGACCTCAATCTTCACCTCAGAGGCAGCGTCCTTGAGAAACAGATCAGCACCGGTTGCGCTGCCATTTGGAAGAAAGGCAAGCACGGCTTCGGATTCTGCCCGAACTGTCTCTTGCCCCGTCACGATCGTCAGTTCGACCTCCTGAGGGATGCTAAGCAAGGAGCTATCGGGAAAGCGGATTTGCCTCGCGCCTGGCGCAATGACAATCGATTGTGGTGATGCTCGAGCAATTGCCATTGTCCTGGACACGCGGAGCCGGGATACGATCTCACGAGATATCGTTTCCGCGTTTTGCGATCGTGAACTTGCCTGAATGCTTGGAAAAGCTAACGCTGCCACGAGCGCGACAATTGCCAAGGCGACGAGGAGTTCAACAAGCGTGAACCCTTCCTCGTTTCCAGCTTTGACAAAGGTCGGAATTGTCATTTGAGCGCCAGATCGTTGATGCTCAAGATGGTCGTCATGACCGAGACTACCAGGCTGCCGACGACGAGCCCCATCGAAATTGTCATGATGGGGGTCAACAGCTTCAGCAGCGCTTCGATCTGGCTGGTCACCCGCATCTGAAGCATTTCCGCGGCACGCTCAAGGACTGCGGGAAGCGCATTAGCTTCTTCGCCGATGCTGATGAGTGAGACAGTCGCTTGCTCGAACAATGGCTGGCCTGCGATGGCGTCATTGAGCTTGGAGCCGTTCGCAACGCTTTCTTTGATGTCTGCAAAATGCGGGCGCAATCCTGCTTGCGCGACCGTGTCGCCGGCGAGCTTGAGCGCATCCAGCATCGTCACGCCATTGGCAAGCAGCAACGAGAGCGTTTGAAGGTAGCGGGCAACAGCCATCCTCTTGATCAATTGGCCGAGCAGTGGTGTCTTCAATAGCGCCTCAGATGCAAGATTCTGCATGCGAGTGGATCGCGACATCCCAAAAAAGGCCAGCAGGCAGATCAATACGATCAATGGGAAGACCGCGGGATAGTCGATGAACGTGTTCCGCAGCGATGCAAGCATCGACATGACAAGTGGCTTATCGGACGTTGAGCCTTCAAAGATTGGCTCCAGTGCAGGAACGAGCACGGCCGCGAGCACGAAGAGTGCGCCAACCATTACGATCAACAGGAACGCCGGATAGGTCAGCGCCTCGATGATCGCTGTCTTCCGTCTGGCGCTCGCTTGATATGACTCTGCGAGCTTCTGACAGACCAGCGCGATCTTCCCGCTCTTTTCGCCACTGGACAGCAGAGCAATCGTCGTTGGCGACATCGCCGGCAAGGTGGCAAAGGCCTCTGCAACAGACCGGCCACTGACGATCAGATCGTGGATGCTTTGAAGGTGCCCTTGCCTGGCGCGATTGCCTTCGCTTGCAATCACGGCCGCAAGCGCGCGGTCGATTGTGAAACCCGCATTGAGCAACACGGACAGGTCGGCAAACAGCCGCTCAGGCTTAACTTTTTGCGAAAACAAAGCAAACGATGACGGCCTGGCTGCGCTTTGGTCTGTTTTGGTTGGTGCCAAATAATACGGTCGGCACCCTCGTTTGCTAAGGTCTCGCGCGGCGTCCTGTTTCGTAGCGGCCTCCAAGAGCCCGCTTTCGTCAGTGCCATCGGCCAAGTAGGCGCGGTAGCGGAATGTAGGCATCAGCTGCTGCCACCATAGTCCAGCACCCGTCGAACTTCCTCGATCGTCGTCGTGCCGCCGGCGCTCAAAGACATGGCATGCGCCCGCATTCTGGTCATACCGGTTTTTGCTGCGGCCAGTTCAATCTCGGCTTCGCTAGCGCCCGCATCGATGAGCGCTGCAATTTCGGGAGACACGTGCAGCATCTCATAGGTTACTGTTCGCCCGCGATATCCAGTGCCGTTACATCGTGTACAAGCTGCCACCTCGTCAGACACTGGTTCGCTACGTGCAGTCGTGCATTCTGAACAGCAGCACCTCAACAACCTCTGCGCAATGACACCCTTGATCGTCGAACCAAGCAAATAGCCTTCGATGCCCATATCCCGAAGCCGTGTCAGTGCCCCGGCAGCGCTGTTGGTGTGAAGCGTTGAAAACACCAGATGGCCTGTCAGTGCGGCCTGGATGGCAATCTGAGCGGTCTCACGGTCGCGAATCTCGCCAATCAAAATCGTATCGGGGTCCTGGCGAAGAACCGATCGGAGGGCGGTTGCAAAATCGAGATCAATGGCCGGGTTAATCTGCAACTGGGTGATGCCGTTCAGTCGGTACTCGACCGGGTCTTCAACGGTGAACACCTTGACGTCGGGTTTCGAAAACTCTGACAAGATTGAGTAGAGCGTCGTGGTCTTGCCGCTGCCGGTTGGCCCAGTAACGAGCACGATGCCGTTTGCCGATTGTGCCATGCGCGCAATGTTTCGTTGCGCATCACCGTCATAGCCAAGCTTGCCCAATCTTAGCTCGACAGATGCACGATCGAGAATTCGCAGCACCATCGTCTCACCGTGAACCGATGGGACAATGGACACGCGAAGGTCGACATCTCTGCCCCTGACGGCAATGCGCATCCTGCCGTCCTGCGGTAGCCGCCGCTCAGCGATGTTCAGCCGCGACAGGATCTTTACGCGCGTTGAGATGCCGGCCTCTGATCATGCCGATATCGCTCGTCACCGCCCCCCTTGGCGCGCGTATGGCCCATGCTGCCTCCAAACGCGCGCTCGAAGTGTCCTTCGGCGTCTTCCTGCTCGCCGTCTCGGCCCAGTTCGCCTGGTCGCTGCTGGCATAGCGGGAGCACGGCACCGCTTCGGGCTCGCTATCGAACAGGGGAGCGCGCCGATCTCATTCGCCAGCCGGGACACTCTGGCCGTTCGTCGGTTCGGATGTCGATCCTTTGCTCCGCCAACCGAACCTGTTGACTCCTCCCATATTAATTTCTAAAGTTTAGAAAATAATATGGGAGGAACCGGATGGGTGTTCATCACGGCCATATCTTGCGCATCCTCAGGGATGAAGGACCGCAGTCGCGGGCCGACCTGTCGCGCCGGTCGAAGCTGTCGGCGACGACGCTGACCCATGTCACGGCTGCCCTGCTGCGTGATGGCTCGATCCTCGAAGGCGACACCAGCCTGCCCAACGGCGTGGTCGGCCGCCCCGCTCAGGCGGTGAAGCTGGCGCCCGACGCCCGCAGCGTCGCCGGCGTCCATATCGGCGCCGGCAATGTGCAGGTGGCGATCACCGATCTCCTCGCCCGCCCCAAGGCCACCGCCGCCTTCGCCTTCGACACCGAGGCTGCCGATCCCGACGAGATCGTCGGTCAGGTGTCGAAGACTGTCACCGAGCTTGCCGCCGAAGTGCAGGTCGAGACCAGCAGACTGCTTGGCGTCGGCATCGGCGTGCCCGGCCCGGTCGATCCGGCGCGCCGCACGGCGCTCGCCTCGATCAATGTCGGCTGGCGCAACGTGCCGCTCGCCGACAAGCTCGAAGATGCGCTTCGACTGCCGACGACGGTCGAACACAATGTCAGCGCCATGGCTCTGGCCGAAAGCCACTACGGCATCGGCAAGAATGTGCCGGCCCTGCTCTACATCTACCTGCGCACCGGCCTTGGCGCCGGATTGATGGTCGATGGCGCGCCGTTCAGGCCGGGCGGCCATGGTGCGGTCGAACTCGGCCACATCCAGATCGTGGCCGAGGGCAAGCGCTGTGCCTGCGGCAATGTCGGCTGCCTCGAAACCTTCGTCTGCGAGCGCGCTTTGATGGACGCCGCCGGCCTCAAGGGCGCGGCGCCCGACAACCTGCTCGCCAGGGTCGAGCAGAACACCGCCGCCTGGGACGTCGTCGTTCGCCACCTCACCACCGCGCTCGCCAGCGCCGTCAACATATTGAGCCCCGACCTGATCGTCTTCGGCGGTCATCTCGGCGACGCGCCGCAATCACTGTTCGAGCGGCTGGAACGGGACCTGCCGCTCCGCATCATGCCGCATATGCGCGACATATTGAGCATCCGCCGCGCCACGTTCGGAGCGCAGTCCGGCGCCATCGGCGGCGCGGCCGTTGCACTCGACCAGTTCTTCTATTCGGGAGCACTCCATTGAGCGCCGCCTCGTCGACCGTCGCGGCCTCCACTGGCACGCTTCTTTCGCGCGTCGGACCACACCTCCCCGGCCTCGCTCTCAACGCCCTCGCCTTCCTCGTCGGCCTCGCCATCTGGTGGGCGATCACGGCAGCCAAGCTGGTTGTCCTGCCCGGGCCGCAGGAAGTGTTCGTCCGCGCCATCGAACTCGCCGCCAACGGCCAGCTCGCGCTCGACATCTTCTCCAGCCTCAAGCGCGTGCTCACAGGCTTCCTGCTCGGCGCAGCACTCGCCATCCCGGTCGGCTTCCTGATGGGCTGGTACAAGATCGCCCGCGCGCTGATCGAACCTTACGTCCAGTTCTTCCGCATGATCCCGCCGCTGGCGGTTATCCCGCTCGCCATCGTCACCATGGGCATCGACGAGGCCCCCAAGATCTTCGTCATCTTCCTTGCCTCGTTCCTGTCCTGCGTCGTCGCCACCTATCAGGGAGTCATCAGCGTCGACCGCACTTTGATCAACGCAGCCCGCGTGCTCGGTGCCAGCGACAGGGTCATATTCCCGCGGGTCGTCATCCCGGCGTCGACCCCCTTCATCCTCGTCGGCGTCCGCATCGGCCTGGGATCGGCCTGGGCAACTGTCGTCGCGGCCGAGCTGATCGCGGCGCAGTCGGGCCTCGGCTTCCGGATGCAGCAGGCCCAGCTCTATTACGACCTGCCGACCATCTTCGTCAGCCTGATCACCATCGGCGTGCTCGGCCTGCTGATGGATCGCCTGCTTCAGGCGACCGAACGCCGCCTCACCAGTTGGCAGGAGCGCGCCCAATGAGCCAGCCCAAGCTTTCCTTCCAGCCCAAACTTTCCTTCCAAAATGTCAGCCGCCGCTTCGGCGAAGGCGACAAGTCGTTCCTGGCGCTTGACCGGCTCAACCTCGACATCGCCGACGGCGAGTTCGTCACCGTCGTCGGCCCGTCCGGCTGCGGCAAGTCGACGGCGATGAACATCGCCGCCGGCCTGATGGACGTCTCCGACGGCAAGGTTCTCGTCGACGGCAGGCCGGTCAGCGGCCCGGGGCCGGAACGGGGCGTCATCTTCCAGCAATACGCCCTGTTCCCGTGGCTGACGGTGCGCCAGAACGTCGAGTTCGGACTGCGCATCAAGGGCCTGCCGGCGTCGGAGCGGCGCCGCATCTCCGACCATTTCATCGGGCTGGTCGGGCTCCGCGATTTCGCCGACGCGCTGCCCAAGACTCTGTCGGGCGGCATGAAGCAGCGCTGCGCGATTGCCCGCGCCTATGCCGTCGACCCGACGATGCTTTTGATGGACGAGCCGTTCGGCGCGCTCGACGCGCTGACCCGGGTGCACATGCAGGACCAGTTGCTCGACACCTGGAGCCGCGAGCGCCGCACCGTCTTCTTCATCACCCATGACGTCGACGAGGCGGTCTATCTCGCCAACCGCGTCATCGTCATGGCCGCCCGGCCCGGGCGCCTGCACAAGATCATACCGGTCAACCTGCCGGCCGAGCGCAACGAGGATGTGCGCCTGTCCAAGGAATTCACCGAGATACGCAACCAGGTCTGGCACTCGGTCTACCACCAGAAGCCGCAGGTCGAGGCCTGACACCAAAGGGAGGACTACAATGAAGATCAAACTGACCAGGCGCGGCTTTCTCGCCGCAACCGGAAGCGCGCTGGCCGCACCCGCAGTGTTGTCGCTCGGCAGTCCGGCCCGCGCACAGGCCAAGCCGGTGCGCGTCGGCTACATCGCCGACTATTTCGGCACCAGCCTGACAGCCGTTGCCAGCGACCAGGGCCTGTGGGCCAAACATGGCCTCGAACCGGAACTCAAGGTGTTCACCAACGGTCCTATCCAGGTCCAGGCGCTCGGCGCCGGCAGCCTCGACTTCGGTTATGTCGGTCCCGGCGCCTTGTGGCTGCCCGCCTCTGGCAAAGCCAAGATCGTCGCCATGAACGCGCTTGGCCTGTCCGATCGCGTCATCGCCCAGGCCGGTTTCAACTCGATGGCCGACCTCAAGGGCAAGAAGGTCGGCGTGCCCGAGGGCACATCCGGCGACATGCTGCTGCGCCTCGCGCTCGCCAAGGCAGGCATGCAGCTCTCCGACGTCGAGGTGGTCAAGATGGACCCGAGCACCGTGGTCTCGGCCTTCGCCTCCAAGCAGATCGACGGTGCCGGCATCTGGTACCCGCTTGTCGGCGTCATCAAGAAGACCGTGCCCGACCTGGTCGAGGTCGCCCAGAGTGCCGATTTCTTTCCCGCCAATTCCTTCCCCTCGGCCTTCGTCGCCCGTAACGAGGTTGCAGCGGAAGATCAGGACACGGTCAGGAAGATGATCGCCGTGCTCAAGGACGCCAACGACTTCCGTGCCGCCGACGTTCCGCGCTCGGTCGATATCACCGCCAAATTCCTCGGCGTTCCGGCAGACCCGCTGGTAACCGAGAGCAAGAACGGCAAGTACCTGACCAGTGCCGAACTTGCCGCCGCCACCAAGGACGGCACCGTCGCCGGCTGGCTCAAGGGCCTCAACGAGCAGTTTGTCGCTTTCGGCAAGCTGAAGGACCCGCTCGATCCGAAGGACTACTATCTCGGCGATCTCTACGCCGGCTGATCGAGTCTGCTTGCCTCGCCGCTTTGGCGGCGGGGCCTTTCCCGACCTCTCCCATCCAAGCGTGACCCCATGAACGTTCTCTACATCGACATCGACAGTCTCCGCCGCGACCATCTCGGCTGCTACGGCTACCACCGCAACACCTCGCCTGCGATCGACGCTCTGGCGGCAGACGGCATCCGCTTCGAGAACGTCTATGTCTCCGACGTGCCCTGCCATCCGTCGCGCACCGCTCTCTGGAGTGGCCGGCACGGGTTGCGGACGGGCGTCGTCGGTCATGGCGGCACCGCCTGCGAACCTTTTCGGGAGGGTGCTGAGCGCGCCTGGGCCGGCACCTTCTACGAGGAAGGCTGGATGAAGGCGCTGCGCGACCTCGGCTACCACACCGCCACGATCTCGTCCTTCGGCGAGCGCCATGGCTGCTGGCATTGGTATGCCGGCTTCAACGAGATGTTCAATCCCGGCCAGGGTGGCATGGAGAATGCCGACGACGTCGTCCCGGTGGCCGTCGACTGGCTGCGCCGCAACGGCAAGTCCAGGAAATGGTTCCTGCATGTCAATGTCTGGGATCCGCACACCCCCTACCGCGTACCTGAAAGCTTCGGCGACCCGTTCAGGGACGATCCGATCCCGTCATGGATGACGCGCGAGGTCCTTGCCGAGCAGATGAAAGGCTATGGCCCACACAGCCCGATGGAGCCGCGCGGCTATGACGCCGATCCCTCCGGCTACCCTCGCATGCCCGTCCCCATCGATGACCTCGCAAAGGCCAAGGCCTGGTTCGACGGCTACGACACTGGCGTCAGATATGCTGACGACCATGTCGGCATGCTGGTCGCCACGCTGAAGGACCTCGGCCTGTTCGACGACACCATCATCGTCATCGGTGCCGACCATGGCGAGAACATGGGTGAACTCAACGTCTGGGCCGACCACCAGACCGCGGACGAATACACCTGCAACGTGCCGCTGGTCATGCGCTGGCCCGGTGTCGCCGACATGCGCGGCGTCAACGAGGGCCTGCACTATCACTTCGACTGGGCAGCGACCCTGATCGACAAGCTCGGCGGTAAGGTGCCCGAGGTCTGGGACGGCAAGTCCTTCGCGCCTGCTCTGGCAGCGGGTGAACAGGGTGGCCGCGACTTTCTGGTGCTGTCGCAGGGCGCATGGGCGGTGCAGCGTGGCGTGCGCTTCCGCAGCGAGGATGCCGACTGGCTGATGCTGCGCACCTACCACGACGGCTACAAGGACCTCGAACCGATCGAGCTCTACAACCTGACCTACGACCCGCACGAGCAGCACGACCTCGCCGTCGAGCGGCCCGACATCGTCGCCCATGCGAGCAAGCTCCTGGAGGACTGGCGTTCGGCCACGCTTGCCCGCAGCGAGACCGACGTCGACCCGCTGGTAACCGTCCTGCGCGAGGGCGGTCCCTATCACTGCAAGGGCGAGTTGCCGGCCTATCTCGAACGCCTGAGGGCCACCGGCCGCGCCCATCACGCGGACAAGCTGGAAGAGCGCCATCCCGGCCCGAAGGCGCGGACGGCAACGACGCGCTAGCGCAATTCCAGGAAAAGTGTGCAGCGGTTTTCCGTCCGGAATTGCGCAAAAGCAGGAAGATAGAAAGGTTCCGCGGTTCGAAGAAAAGCGGAACCTCGCTAACGACGGCACGGACCCCGCCGGGCAAATCGTTCCGTTTCCGCGACGGCTTGTCCGGCTGTCTTCTGCGGCGCACCAGGCACTATGCGATGAGCAGGCTGAGCGCTGTCAGGCCGGTCGGGCGCACACCGTCGAGCGCGTCAGAAAACGCTTCTCGCGGCCGTTGTCGAGCGAGAACATGCCGCCGCGCCCCGGCACGACGTCGATGATCAGGTCGGTATGTTTCCAGGCCTCGTATTGGGAGGCGCTGATGTAGACAGGCGTTTCGCCGATGGTGCCCAGCCGCACGTCGTTGTCGCCGACGATGAAGTCGGAGCGCGGATAGCACATCGGCGACGAGCCGTCGCAACAGCCGCCGGACTGGTGGAACAGCACCGGCCCATGGTCGGCGATGATCTCGTCGAGCAGGGCGACTGCTTCGACCGTGGCGGAGACCTTGTCGAGGGGAGGATGCGAGGGCATGGGCGGAGTTCCGGGTTAGCTTTCCTCTCCCCGTTCACGGGGAGAGGATGCCGGCAGGCAGGTGAGGGGCAGCGCAGACATTGGTGGTTCGAGCCGCCCCTCATCCGCCCCTTTCGGGCACCTTCTCCCCGCAAGCGCGGAGAAGGAAGAGGCTCAGAAAAACCCGAGCTTCTTCGGGCTGTAGCTGACCAGCATGTTCTTGGTCTGCTGGTAGTGGTCGAGCATCATCTTGTGCGTCTCGCGGCCGATGCCCGACTGCTTGTAACCGCCGAAGGCAGCGTGCGCCGGATAGGCGTGGTAGCAGTTGGTCCAGACTCGGCCGGCCTGAATGGCGCGGCCGAAGCGGTAGAGCCGGTTGGCGTCGCGGCTCCAGATTCCGGCGCCGAGGCCATAGAGCGTATCGTTGGCAATCGACAGCGCGTCATCATCGTCCTTGAAGGTGGTGACCGAGACAACCGGCCCGAAAATCTCCTCCTGGAAGATGCGCATCTTGTTGTGGCCCCTGAACACGGTCGGCTTGACGTAATAGCCGCCGGCAAGGTCGCCCGGCAGGTTGGCGCGTTCACCGCCGGCCAGCAGCTCGGCGCCTTCCTGGCGGCCGATGTCCATGTAGGACAGGATCTTCTCCAGCTGCTCCGACGAAGCCTGGGCGCCGATCATCGTCGCCGGGTCGAGCGGGTCGCCCTGGACGATCGCCTCGACGCGCTTCAGCGCCCGCTCCATGAACCTGTCGTAGATCTTCTCATGCACCAGCGCGCGGCTCGGGCAGGTGCAGACCTCGCCCTGGTTGAGCGCGAACATGACGAAGCCTTCGATCGCCTTGTCGAAGAAGTCGTCGTCTTCCGCTGTCACGTCCTGGAAGAAGATGTTGGGCGACTTGCCGCCAAGTTCGAGCGTCACCGGGATCAGGTTCTGCGAGGCATATTGCATGATCAGCCGGCCGGTCGTCGTTTCCCCGGTGAAGGCGATCTTGGCGATGCGCGGGCTCGACGCCAGCGGTTTGCCGGCCTCGAGGCCGAAGCCGTTGACGATGTTCAGCACGCCCTCGGGCAACAGGTCGCCGATCAGGTCGGCCCACAGCATGATGGTGGCGGGCGTCTGCTCAGCCGGCTTCAGCACCACGCAGTTGCCGGCAGCGAGCGCCGGTGCCAGCTTCCAGCAGGCCATCAGCAGTGGGAAGTTCCACGGAATGATCTGGCCGACGACGCCGAGCGGCTCGTGGAAGTGATAGGCGACAGTGTCGTCGTCGATCTGCGACAGGCTGCCTTCCTGGCCGCGCAGCGCGCCGGCGAAGTAGCGGAAATGGTCGATGGCAAGCGGCACGTCGGCGACGGTCGTCTCGCGGATCGGCTTGCCATTGTCCCAGGTCTCGGCCAGCGCCAGAAGGTCGAGGTTTTCCTCCATACGATCGGCGATGCGATTGAGGATCAGCGCGCGGGTCGCAGGTGCTGTCTTGCCCCAGGCGTCCTTGGCCTTGTGGGCGGCGTCGAGTGCCGCCTCGATGTCGGCCGCATCGGAGCGGGCAACCTCGCCGAGCGGCCGGCCTGTGACAGGCGAGATGTTTTCGAAATAGCGGCCGGCCTTCGGCGCTACCCAGGCACCGCCGATATAGTTGTCATAACGCTTGGCAAACGGCACCTTGGCGGTACGCGAGAATTCCACCTTGTTCATGCTCTTCCTCCCGAGAAGCAGCGCCGCGGCATGCGGCGCGTCGGGAGGCAGACTTGCCGGGACTTCGACAGTTGTCAGCCGGGCTGCAAGCGGGGCCCGTCGCGATGTGTCGCAGTTCTGCGACACATCTGCCAAACGCACTGGCAGCCGGCCGAAAGGCGGTGCCGGGACCTCAGATGTAGGAGGTGATCGCAGGCGGTTCCCACCACCTATTGTCGCGGCCATTGCCATAGTTGACGGGCGCCGCTGCAAGCTCGTTCGGATCGACGTCGTCGAGACATCCGATCTGGATGGCAACGAAGTCGCCGCCGATCGCCTCGACATGACCTTGGCTGAACGGCGCGCAGCCGCATGTCGAACAGAACAGATGATGCCCCTGCATGGTGCCGAAGCCGTAGTCGGTCATGGCGTCCTCGCCCGACAGCAGGCGAAACTGTGCCGGCTTGACCAGCGCGTTCCACGAGCGCCGCTTGGAGCAGATCGAACAGTTGCAGCGCGCAGTCCCTGCCGCGAGATCCATGTCAGCCTCGAAATGCACCTTGCCGCAATGACAGCTGCCCCGGTAAGTCTTGATCACGACGTCCTCCTCGATGAACTGGCCGCGACATACCACCCGGCTCCTGCCATCTTGATGTCAGGAGACTTGTCAGCATCCGTTGATTTCGTCAGGTGGCGCGGTGGAGATCGAGCCGGTTCATCTTGCGATGCAAGGTCGCGCGGCTGATGCCGAGCATACGCGCGGCAAGCGCGACATTGCCGCCGGCGCGGGCCAGCGCGCGCTGCAGCACGGCCCGCTCGGCCTCGCGCAATTCTCGCTCCGCCACCACGCTGCCGCCCAGCAGGTCGGCTGCCGGCATGGGTTTGGCAAAGCTTTCGGCGGTCAGCCCGAGCGCCAGCCTGGCGCTGCGCGTCGCGCCGATGACGAGATCGTCGGCATCGATGGCAAGCAGGGCGCCGGCGCTGCGTTCGGCCACCGGCGCCAGCATGATGCGGGCATCGGGGAAGGCGAGCCGGAAATTGTCGGCTTCGATGCGCCGGGCGGCGTCCCCCACCGCCAGCGCGATGAGGTTGACAAAGCCCTCGGTCAGGTCGGCACGGCAGGACGAGACGTCGAGCGCCGCGGCCAGCTTGCCTTCGTGGTCGAAGATCGGCGTGGTCGTACAGGACAAAGCCGTGTTGCGCGTCAGAAAATGCTGGCCGCGATGGATTGTCAGCGGTCGCTGCTCGACAAGGCAGGTACCAATGCCATTGGTGCCCTCGCTCTCCTCGCTCCACACCGTGCCGGTCCACAGTCCCCAGTCATGGAAGGTCTCGTCATCGGCCAGCGCACCGCGGCGCTCGACCGGCACGCCGTCGCGATCCGCCAGGAGCACGCAGCAGCCGACCCCGCCGACGGCGAGGTAGAGCCGGTCGAGGCTGGCCTGGGCGACCGCGATGAGCGGCTCGATGCGCTGCCGGGCGAACACGAGCTCGGATTCGGTCAAGCGTTTGGGCGGGCTGCGATGGGTCGGATCGAGATGGTGATGCGACGATCGCTGCCAGGACGCGACCAGTGCCGAACGCGCGGCCTCGCTCGACTTCAGGGCAGCCTGCACCTTGTCGGCATGCTCGGTGACTGCGGTGCCTCTCATCCTCTCCTCCGGTGGCGTCTGCACCTCTTCCCGTACCGCATAGTCGTTGCCTGCTTCCGAAATCGGGTCAAGTAGCCCTTAGACGTATGCGGATGCCGGCCGGCGGAGCCAACGCCCGCCGGCCGCGTGGTTTGACATCAGGACTTGTGATGGACCTCCTGCAACCCGTAGATGTCGGTTGCGATCCCTTCCTTGCGCGCCTTGAGCTGCAGCGACAGATACTGCGAATAATGCCTGGACTGGTGCAGGTTGCCGCCATGGAACCACAGCGCGTTTTGCCGGGTCGGCTTCCACATGTTGCGCTGTTCGCCTTCCCACGGCCCGGGATCCTTGGTCGTGCTCGAGCCAAGTCCCCAGCACTTGCCGACCTTGTCGGCGACGTCCTGGCTGATCAGGTCGGCGGCCCAGCCGTTCATCGAGCCATAGCCGGTGGCATAGACGATGAGGTCGGCTTCCAGCTCGCGCCCGTCTTCGAGCACGATCGAGGTCTCCGTCAGCTTCTCGACGCCGACACCGCTGACCAGCTTGATCCGGCCATCGGCAACCAGCTCGCAGGCGCCGACGTCGATGTAGTAGCCGGAGCCGCGCCGGAGGTACTTCATGAACAGGCCGGACTCGTCGTCTCCGAAGTCGAGCATGAAGCCGGCCTTCTCCAGCCGCTCGTAGAAGGCGGCGTCCTTCTCGCGGATCTTGTTGTAAATCGGCACCTGGAACTCGTGCATGATACGGTAGGGCAACGAGGCGAAGATCAGGTCCGCCTTACGTGTCGTCATGCCGGCAGCGACCGCGCGCTCGGAATAGAGATCGCCGAGCCCGATCTCCATCAGCGAGTCCGACTTGACGATGTGGGTCGAGGACCGCTGCAGCATGGTGACGTCGGCGCCACCCTCCCAGAGGGCCGCGCAGATGTCGTGCGCCGAGTTGTTGGAGCCGACAACGACAACCTTCTTGCCCCGGTAGGCATCGGGCCCCGGATGCTGGGAGGAATGCTGCTGCTCGCCCTTGAAGACGTCCTGCCCCTTGAACTTGGGAACATTCGCCTTGCCCGACATCCCCGTCGCCAGCACCAGCTGCTTCGGCTTCAGCACGATCTCCCGTCCGTCGCGCTCGACCACGACCGTCCACTCGCGCGTGGCCTCGTCATAGCTGGCGGACTTGCAACTGGTCGAGCTCCAGTAGTTGAGCTCCATCACCTTGGTGTACATCTCCAGCCAGTCGCCGATCTTGTCCTTCGGCGCAAAGACCGGCCAGTTCTCGGGGAACGGAATGTAGGGCAGGTGATCGTACCAGACCGGATCGTGCAGGCAGAGCGACTTGTAGCGCTTGCGCCAGCTGTCGCCCGGCCGCTCGTTGCGTTCGACGATGATGGTGGGCACGCCGAGCTGCCGCAGTCGGGCGCCCAGCGCGATGCCGCCCTGGCCGCCGCCAATGATGACGACATAAGGCTGCTCGGAGAAGCCGAGCTCTGCGGCCTCCGCCTCGCGCTTTTCCTTCCACGTCCGGCGGCCGGCGTCGCTGCCATGTTCGGCACCCATCGGACGCAGAAGGCCCTTGGGCTCTTCGTGACCCTTCAGCTCACTCATCGTCGTCAGCAGCGTCCAGATGAGACCGTTCTTGAGCCTGACATGGCCATAGCCGCGCGCCACTGCAGTCTCGAACTCGAACCAGCCGTCGGTGATGCCATCATTCTGGCTGGCAAGCTCCTTTTCGTCCTGGCGGAAGCGCCCCGGCTTGATCGATGCCAGCTGGCTCTTCAACATGTCGCGGATCTGGTCGTGGCCCTCCATGGTCTTGAGGTTCCAGGTAAACGTCACCAGGTCACGCCAGTAACAGTCTGCCTGGAACAGGTTCACCGCCGCTTCGATGTCGCCGCCGGCAAGCGCTTTTTCCAGCTTGGCGAGAATGTTGTCGATCTTGGTCTGCGGGCTGTCGTCGAGCATGTTGTTTTCCTCCGAATTGCCGATGATTGTTCAAATGGCGAGCGCGCGGTCTCGCGCTTTCCCGGGCGGTCCGGCCGGCGAGACGGATTCTCGTCTCCGGCTGTTCCGCAGCTTTCAGCAGGCCGTCGCGGCCCTGGCTGTTCGACATGGCTTCCTCCGATTCCAGTCGATCCATGGACAGCAAGCGCCGTGCCAAGTCGCCGGCGCCGGGAAAAGACTTGATTTCCTGGGGAAACGCAGGCGCGGCCTGTTGCACCGCGCCTGCCGCATGCCACAGCTGTTGCAGCGGCAAGCTGCAACAGCTCAGTTGAGCGCGGTCAGGCCGTAGCGCTTGATCTGGCGGTGGATGGTGGAGCGGTCGACGCCCATGCGGCGGGCGGTCTCGGAAATGTTCCAGCCGCAGGCCCCGAGCATCGCTTTCAGCGCCGCCGGTCCGGCACTGGCGTCATCGAGCCGCACGGCGACCGCTGCCGCCGACGTCAGCGTCTCCGGCAGGTCGCCGGGTTCGATCACGCCGTCCTGGCAAAGCGCTGCAGCAACGGCGATCACATTGTCGAGCTCACGGATGTTGCCCGGCCAGCCATGGGCGCGCAACGCCAGGAGTGCCGCCGGCGAGACTGCAAGTCGCTCGCCGACCGGTCGGTGGCGGGCTACGACCGTCTCGAGCAGCCAGTCGAAGTCGCGGCGCTCGCGCAGCGGCGGGATCGAAAGTGTCGCCGCATTCAGGCGGTAGTAAAGATCCTCGCGGAAGCGTCCCTCCCGCACCAGCAAGCCGAGGTCTCGGTGCGAGGCCGAGATGACCCTGAGGTTCACTGGTCTTGGCCGCGCAGCGCCCACCGGCAGCACCTCCCGTTCGGCCAGGACTCGCAGGAAACGGCTCTGCAGTGAAAGCGGCATGTCGCCGATCTCGTCGAGGAACAGTGTGCCACCGTCGGCCTCCTCTATCAGGCCCTTGCGCCCCTTGGCGGAAGCACCGGTGAAGGCGCCCGGCAGGTGGCCGAACAACTCGCTTTCGATCAGTTGCTCCGGGATCGCGGCGCAGTTGATGGCGACGAACTTGCCCTTGACGGCAGCACCGTCATGGATGGCCTTGGCCAGATATTCCTTGCCGGTGCCGGTTTCGCCCTGGAGCAGGATCGGCAGCGGCTTGCCAGCCAGCTTCGCCGCCTTTGCCTGGAGAGTCGCCATCTGCGGATCGCCGCCGCTCAGGCCACGCAGCGACACCGGAATCTGCTCGCGCGCCAGCACCGGCGCCTGCACCTTGTGGTGCGGCTCGATGGCGTGGGCAAACAGCGCGTTGCCGTCGCGGGCGAAGACCAGGCGATCCTGAGTCGGCCGCCGCCGGGTGAGATCCGGCAGGTCGTCGATCTCCATGTCGAAGAATCGCGCGATCGGCTGACCGATCAGCCCATCCGGTTGGCGCCAGTCGAGTCCGACAGAGCGCGCCAGTATCTTGGCGCCGCCATGGGTCATGCCGATGATGCGGCCCGAGCCATCGATGGAAATCGCCGCCTCCGGGTCGACGTCGAGGAACTCTGGCGAGCGGGCAAAGCGCAGCACCCATTCGTCCCGGGTCTGGGCCATCAGATTGGCCAGCTCGATGCGGCGCACGGTGGCGGCGACCAGATGCAGCGCGAGGTTCTGGCTGGTCTTGCGGATCGGCGAGCTCAACAGGGAGATGTCGAGCACGGCGGCAAGATCGCCACTGGTATCGTAGACCGGCGCGGCGGTGCAGGACAGCGGCGTGTGCGTGTTGTCGAAATGGTCGGTCTGGTGGATCGTCAGGGCCTCACCCGCCTCCAGGCAGGCGCCGACGGCGCAGGTTCCGGCGCGCGCCTCCGACCACTCGGAGCCGAGATACAGGCCGGCCTTGCGGAGATTGTTGTCGAACAGCGGGTCGCCCAGAAACTCGACCGTCACGCCCTTGCGGTCGGACAGCAGCAGAACATAGTTCTGGCCCGCCACCTGCCGGAACAGGTTTTCGAGGCCCGAGCGGGCAATGGCGATCAGTTCCTCGGACTGCTGGCGATGCGCGCGCAATTCGCCATCGGGCAGGATATAGGCCTCGCACGCCTGGGTAGGGTCGAGACGATGCTGCTCGATGCAGCGCAGCCACGACTTGACCACTTGCTCGTCACGCCCGGTCGAGGCACCGAGGCTGACGCTTTCGATCTCGCGAATATGGTCGGAATGCGAAAACATCGGCACTGCAGCACGCCTCCCAACGCACCGCCTCCCATTTCCTCCTGATGCCACATGACTGCATGGCATGTTGGTAATGTAAAGGACGCAACCGATGCAGCAGGGGGCACACGCCTCCAGCCTTGTCAGCCCGTAGCTCCGAACTGGGCCCACAGCAGCATCGTCCCCGCCCCGGCGACAAGCACGCCGACGGTGGGACAGCGCGGCATCCAGAGCAGCAGTGCGGCCGAGGCCACGGCGATCCCGGCTGCAAGCAGACCGCCGCCAGCGAGCTGGAAAATGGCCATGACGCCCGCAATGATCAGCCCCACCCCGACGGGGGCGAGGCCCTCGCGCATCGCCTTGTGCCACCGCTTTGCCTTGTGGGCATTGGACACCTTGATGACGCCGTAGCAGAGCAGCGAAGACGGCACGAACAGGGCCATGGTCGCGGCCAGCGCTCCCCACCAGCCGGCGACCTTCCAGCCGATAAGCGTCGCAAGCATAGTGCCCGGTCCGGGTGCAGCGCGGGAGATGGCGAACAGGTCGATGAACTCACGGCTGCTGATCCAGCTGTGCACCGCGACGGATTCGTGCTGGATACCGGCGATGATCGCCGAGCCGCCGCCGATCGACAGCAGCGAAAACGGCACGAAAACGGCGATCAGGGTGACAAGGTCGTCGTCGCGCATTGATCAGCTCGGACGCCAGGCAAGGGCGACGCTGATCGGTGCCACGACAAGGACGACGGGGATCAGCGGCAGCTTCATCAGCCCGACGGCGATGGCGACGACGGCAATCACGACCAAGCTCGGTGGAAACTTCATGGCGCGCTGGACACCCTTCAGGCAGATCACCAGCAAAAGCCCCAACGCGGCATAGGCCACGCCATTCGACGCCGCCTCCAGCATGGTCACATCGGGCAGGGAGTCGAACACTGCGCTCAATGCGATCACGGCAAAGAACGGGCCGACGAGGAAGCCGAGCACACAGGCGATGCTGCCAGCAAGGCCGCGTAAATCGTCGCCCATGCAGATGACCAGGTTGACGACATTGGCACCGGGCAGCATCTGCGAGATCGCGAGCGAGCTGGCGAAATCCTCGTCGCTGATCCAGCGGTTGCGCAAGACGAACTCCTGGTAGAGCCAACCTGACAAACCGCCGCCGAAGCTCAGCAGCCCGATCTTCAGGCAGGCGAGGAACAGCGCGCCCAGGCCTGGGGCAGGCCGCATTGCGTTCAACAGCTGCGGCTCCACAACCGGATCGGGAATCGACGTCATCTCAGGCCGCCAGCGCGCCCGGCTGCACTTCGCTCGCCGCCAAAAGTCGCCTGGTGTAATCGTGCTGCGGCTTGCCGTAGACCTGCTCGGTCGGGCCCTGCTCGACGATCTTGCCCTGGTACATGACGATGACCGAGGTGGCGAAGTCGCGGACCAGCGCGAGATCGTGGGCAATGAAGATGTAGGACAGCCCCATGTCGCGGCGCAGTTCCTTGAGCAGGTCGATGATCTGCGCCTGGATCGAGACGTCGAGCGCCGACACCGCCTCGTCGCAGACGATCAACTCCGGCTGCAGCGCCAGTGAGCGGGCGATGGCGATGCGCTGCCGTTGGCCGCCGGAGAACTGGTGCGGGTAGCGCTCGGCATGGTCCGGCAGCAACCCGACCTTCTCGAGCAGTTCGGCGACACGCTCACGCCATTGCTGCCTCGGCAGCACGCCCGCATGGATCGCCCACGGTTCCGACACGATCTGCTGAATGGTCATGCGCGGATTGAGCGAAGCGGTCGGGTCCTGGAACACGAATTGCACGCGCCGCCGGACCTTGAAGGTCTCGGCGGCCGACAGCTTGAGCAGATCCTTGCCGTCGAAGTCGATCGATCCCGCCGTGGGTGTGTCGAGCCCGAGCAGCATGCGCGCCAGCGTCGACTTGCCGGAGCCGGATTCGCCGACGATGCCAAGCGTCGCACCGCGCGACAGCTTGAAGCTCGCGTCGTCGACCGCCTTGACCTGCGGCTGCGGCGCGCTGGAAAACAGCTTGGGGCGGCCGAAATAGACCTTGGAGACATTGCGCACCTCGAGCAGCGGCGTCGGTCCCGCCTCGGCTGCCTCGTTGACGCTGAAGCCATGGCGCCCCGGTACCGCGTCGAGCAGGCGCTGGGTATAGGGATGGCTCGGCTGCGATAGTACCTTGGCCACAGGTCCTGCTTCGACGATGCGCCCGCCCTGCATGACCACGACCTTGTCGGCGACCTTTTCGACGACGCCGAGATCATGGGTGATGATCACCATGCCCATGCCGCTGTCACGCTGCAGCTCCTTCATCAGGTCCAGCACCTGCGCCTGCACGGTGACGTCGAGCGCGCTTGTCGGCTCGTCGGCGATCAGAAGGTCGGGCTGCAGCGCGATCGCCGAGGCGATCATGATGCGTTGGCGCTGACCGCCCGAGAACTGGTGCGGATAGTCGCGCGCGCGCCGCTCCGGATCCGATATGCCGACGCGGCCGAGCAGGTCGATGGCGCGTCGCCGCGCCGTGTCGGCGTCGATGCCGTGCACGCGCATCGTCTCGGCGATCTGCCAGCCGATCGGGTAGACCGGGTTGAGCGCGGCGAGCGGGTCCTGGAAGATCATCGAGATGCTCTTGCCGTTGACCAGGCGCCGGTCCTCGGCAGAGGCCTTCAGCAGGTCCTGGCCACGGAACAGGATCTGCCCGGACGAGATCACCGCCGGCGGCGTGTCGACGAGGTTCATCACCGCAGAGGCGCTGACACTCTTGCCGCAACCGCTCTCACCGAGGATGGCCAGCGTTTCGCCCCCTGTCGACAGTCCAGCTGACGTCGTTGACGGCATGCACGATGCCCTTGCGCGTCGGGAACTGGATGCTGAGGTTCTGCACCTTGAGAAGTCTCGTGTCGGGCATTGTCATTCCGCCGAGGTTTGCAGGCGCCAGCGTTCAACCGGATCGGTCACGACGCGGAGCCAGTTCGAGAACAGATTGAGCGACATGGTGACGAGCATGATCACGAGGCCGGGCCAGAACGCCACCCACCAGGCCGAGCCGATGTAGTTGCGCCCGTCCGAGACCATCAGGCCCCAGGTGATCTCGGGCGGCTGGATGCCGATGCCGAGGAAGCTCAGGCCGGATTCGACGAGCATGACGAAGGCCATTTCCAGCGCCGCGAGATTGATGACGGTCGGCAGCACCATCGGCGCGACATGGCGAAACAGGATGCGCCAGGTCGAGGCGCCCATGGCGCGTGCCGAGGTGACGAACAGCCGTTCCTTCAGCTCGAGCACTTCGGCACGGACCGTGCGCAGGAAGATCGGCACGCGCGAGATGGCGAGCACCAGGATGACGTTGGCGACGCCGGGCTCGAACACGAACAGCACGATAACGGCGAGCAGAAGCGACGGAAAGCTCATGATAGCGTCCGCCAGGCGCAACAGGATCGCGCTGACGGCGCCCTCCTTGAAACCGGCGACGAGGCCGAGCGCACCGCCGACCACCAGCGAAGTCAGCACCGCCGTTCCGGCGATCAGGATGGTATTCTGGCTCGCCACGATGATGCGGGCGAGAACCGAGCGTCCGAGCGCGTCGGCGCCGAGGATGTAGAGCCATGGCCGATCGAACGAGAACGGTGCTGCGTTGCGCTGCATCAGGTTCATGGCGCGGGCCTTGTCGGCGAGCAGCGTCGGCCCCAGTGCAACGCAAACCAGGACGATGGCCAGGAAGGCGGCCGAGACCAGGGCGACCTTGTCGCGCAACAGGCTCGAGACGATGTCGCGGAGTGCCGACGGCGTTGCCTGTGCGGGCCTGGCCATCTCAGCTGTGCCGGATGCGTGGATCGACGAGCGCATAGGTGATGTCCACAACGATGTTGATGATGAAGACGGCAAGTGCCGTGACCAGCACTGCGGCCTGGATGACGGCAAAGTCGCGCAGCAGCACGGAATCGATCATCAGCTTGCCGATGCCGGGAAAACCAAACACCGTTTCGACGATGACTGCCCCATTGACGATGCCGGCGGCCTGGTCGCTGGCGACCGTGATGACAGGCAGCAGCGCGTTGCGCAGCGCGTGAACGAAGACGATGGCCCTGGCGCGCACGCCCTTGGCTCGCGCCGTCTTCACATAGGCCGAAGACAGCGCCGTGATCATCGACGAGCGCACGACCTGCACCAAGACACCTGTTGGCCTGAGGCAAAGCACTGCGACCGGCAGGACCCAGTGCCAGGGCGTTCCGGTGCCCGATGTCGGCAGTACGCGCAGCCAGACGGCGAAGACGATCACGCCGACGATCGCCACCCAGAAATTCGGCGTGCTGGCGCCGATCAGCGAGATCAGGCTGGCGATGCGGTCAAACAGCCCGCCCGGACGGAAGGCGGCGAGCGAGCCGGTAACGATGGCGACCGCGATGACGATCGGCATGGTGATCGCCGCCAGCATCAGGGTCGTCGGGAAGGCCTGCAGCACGACCTCGACGGCCGGCTTCGAATACTGGATCGACTCGCCGAGATCGAACTGCAGCAGGCCGCCCAGGAAACGGAAGAACTGGACATAGACCGGATCGTCGAATCCGAAGCGCTGGTTGAACTGGTCGCGCATCTCCTCGGTGGCGTCGAGCGGCAGATAGAGGTCTGCAGGCGAGCCGGTGAACCTGGCCAGAAAGAAGACGAGGATGATCAGCAGCGCCAGCGACAGCACGCTCTGCAACGATCGCTTGAAGATGAAATTGCCCATTCTCCGCCTCCTCCGCCGGACATGGTTGACACGGGAGGGCGGCGCCGGCGATCGGCCGGCGCCGTTCCAGTGTTACGACGGTGACTTGACGACCAGCTTGGCAAGCTGCAGCTCGACCGCGTTGGCAATTGTCGGCGTGAAGTCGATGCGCTTGCCGACCCGCATGTAGTTGACCATGTGGAACAGCGGCGCGTCGGCGACAAGGTCCTGGTAGATGTAGCGGAAGGTCTCCTGGTAGAGCTTGGCGCGTTCCTCGCCCGAGGCCATGCCGGCGTCAGTGATCAGCTTGTCCACCTTGGCGTCGTGGATTTCGCTCTGGCGGCCGTCGCTGTGATACTTGAAGAACGCGGTGAACTGGGCGTCTCCGCTGTTGTTGTCATGCATTGTCAGCAGCGCGTTGGCCTGGCGACCGGCGGCGAACGGCTTGTTGGCCGCCTCCAGCCACTGTGTCATCTCGAGATTGTCGAGCTTGATCTTGAAGCCTACGGCCCGCAGCATCTCGGCGGCCGCCTCGACGAACTCGTTCGAGTTGGCGAACATGCCGGGGCGGCCGATCATGCGGATCTCGGTGTCGACGGGCACGCCCGCGGCCTTTGCCTCGGCGAGCAGCGCCTTGGCCTGTTCGGGGTCATAGGGCCACGGCACGAGGTTCGGGTTGTGGCCGAGCACGCTCGGGCCGACCTGCTGGGTGGCGAGTTCCGCCTTGTCGCTGATGACGCTGCCGAGGAATGCCTTGCGGTCGATCGCCAGGTTTAGGGCCTTGCGCACGCGAATGTCGTTGAGCGGCGGAATGTCGGCGGAGAGACGGAACATCGCACTGTCGGAGTTCGGGTAGACCTTGTCCGTCTCCGGATTGGTCGCATCCTGCGGCGCGATCGAGAAGGCCAGGTCGGCCTCGCCGGTTTCCACCATCGCGGCCGCGACGGAGGATTCGCTGCGCCAGACATAGGTGGCGTCTTCGATCTTCGGCTTCTCGCCCCAATAGCCGTCGAAACGCTTGATCTTGACGTTCTCGCCCTGGGTCCAGCTGACGAAGTCATAGGGGCCGGTGCCGATCGGCTCGGTCGTGTATTCGCCCTTCGGCGTCTTCGCCGATGCGATCGCCAGTTGCGCCAGCAGCGTCGGCAGGATCGGCATCGGCGTCTTGGTCATGAACTCGACGGTGTTCTCGTCGATCGCCTTGGCAGTGATGTCGACGCCGCCGAAATATTTGGTGCGGGTGATGCAGGTCAGCTTGGGATCGAGCGTGCGCTCGAGCGAATAAACCACCGAGGCCGCATCGAACGGCGTGCCGTCGTGGAACTTGACGCCCTTGCGCAGGTTGAAGCGCCAGGTCGTCGGCGAGGTCTGCTCCCAGCTTTCGGCGAGGCGCGGAATTGTCGTCTGCTTGGCATAGTCCAGCTCGACCAGCGTCTCGACGACATTCTGCTTGATGATGCGGCCGATGACCGAGCGCGGAGTCTCGCATGGATCGAGCCGGTCCGGCCCGCCCGGCAAGACGATGGTCACGGCATCGCCCGACTGGGCCATGGCCGCTGGCATCGGCGACAGAAACAGCGCCGTCGAAAGCCCCAGTGCGGTTTTCCTGAATGCGTTCATTTCAAACTCCTCCCGAGTTCTAGTTGATTTCGTGAAGTCCGTCGCGGCTAGACGGCGCGCAGGCGCGCACCCGTCCTGAAGCCCTCCAGCTTCAGTCGTTCCTTCTCCTCCTGGGCACGGATGCCGGGCAGGATGTCGGCCGCCACCTTCGGCGACAGGGCGACAACGCCATCCTCGTCGCCGACGACCAGGTCGCCCGGATGAACGACGAGGCCGCCGATGGCGACGTCGACGTTGATGGCGCCGGGGCCATTCTTGTAGGGGCCGCGATGGGTGACGCCGCGGGCAAAACAAGGCAGCTTGCTGGCCCTGATGGCTGCGACGTCACGGATAGCTCCGTCGATGACGAAGCCGGCAACACCAAGGGATTCGGCATGGGCCAGGATGATCTCGCCGATCAGCGCCTGGCTGGTGTCACCGCCGCCGTCGACGACGATGACGTCGCCGGGACGCGCAATGCGCAGCGCCGCATGGATGGCGAGATTGTCGCCACGACGCGTCCGCACCGTCAGCGCCGTGCCGACCAGCTGTCCGCCGGCATGAAAAGGCAAGAGGCCGACCGCGCCCGGAAGACGGTCCAGATTGTCGCTGACGATCGACGTCGCGACATTGGCGTATTGTTTCAGCAGTTCGTCTGAAACGGGCACCGCGGACGGCAGTTCGGTGACGGTCATGATAGCTCCTCCCTTGGCGACCGCGGATCAGCGGCCTCCAGTCGTCAAAGGGATAGGAGTGTCACTTCCTGAAGAAAAGCGATATTAATGCATCAGAAGGCATCACTATTCTTCATATCAGGAGGAATTCATGTTCACGATCAAGCAGATGGAGGCGCTTTACTGGGTCAGCACGCTGGGCAGTTTCGAGGCTGCTGCCGACTATCTGAACATGGTCCAGTCGACGATCTCCAAGCGCATCGGCGAACTGGAGGCCAGGTTTTCGACGCCGCTGTTCCATCGGACCGGGCGCAAGCCGGTCCTGACGACCAAGGGCGAAGAGATCCGCGCAATCGCCGAGCAGATTCTGCGCCTGAACGATCGCCTGAACTCACTGGCAAAGAAATCGTCGGTTCCGTCATTCCGCTTTCGCCTTGGCGTCACTGATCTCGTCGCGCTGTCATGGCTGCCCGAACTGTTGTCCGGGATTCTCGACCGCTATCCGATGATCACACTCGAACCCGAGATCGACCTCACCGCCTCCCTGCTCGAGCGCCTGGTCGACCGCCGCCTCGACTTCGTCATCTGCCCGCGAGTCATCCAGGAGCCGCAATTCGTCAGCACGCCGCTTGGCGCCATCGAGCTTGTGTGGATGTGCAGCCCGAAGCTGTTGGACGGCAAGGACAACGCGACGTTGAGCGATCTCACCAAGCATCCATTGCTGATCCAGACGACCGGCTCGATCCTGCGGCCGATCCTGCACAGCGTCATCGACGACCCGAATTTGCCGTTCAAGCGGACGATTTCCTGCAACAACATGGTGGCGCTGGCTCACTTGGCGGCCCATGGCATGGGCGTCACCATCCTGCCGCACGCCTTCTTCAGGAACATGGTCGCCGATGGCCGGCTGTGCGTCGTGCGCACCGAGATGGAGCTGCCCAATCTCGAATACTTCGCCACCTTCAGGAACGATTACCATGTGCAGTTCTGTGAGGAAGTCGCGGCCCTGAGCGCCGAAATCTGCGATTTCCGGCTGCAATAGGTGCCGCGCAAATCGCCACTGGCGTGCCAATGCCGCCTTGCCGCCGGACAGCCGATCTGCGATCTCGGCGTGAGCATCGAAATGAACCCGACCGGAGTTGGCAGTGCGCAGTGTGGGCTTGATCGTTTCGGCCATCGTCCTTGTCATCGCCATCGTGCTCACCACCGCCTGGGCAGCGATGGCGCTTTGGTATCGGTTGCCGGCGCCTGACATCGCCAGGGGACTGGCCGCAGGCTTGTTCGTCCTGCTCGGCATCGCAGCCGCCATCGCCCTGTTCACGCCCTGGCGCCTGCATGGGCTGGCACTGTTCGCCATCGGCTTCGCCGCGGTGCTGGTATGGTGGAACACCATCGTTCCGTCGGACCATGCCGAGTTTGCGCCCGACGTGGCCCGGCAGGTCACCGGCCGGCGCGACGGCGACATGCTGACCCTGACAGATGTCCGCGACTTCGACTGGCGCAGCAACAGCGACTTCACCGAACGCTGGACGACGCGCAGCTACGACCTGAGCAAGCTCAAGACGCTCGACCTGTTCATGTCCTACTGGGCCGGGCCCGAGATGGCCCATGTCATCATGAGCTTCGGCTTCGAGGGCGGTGACCAGCTCGCCTGGTCGGTCGAGGTGCGGCGGCAGAATGGCGGTCAGTTTTCGCCGATCGCCGATCTGTTCAAGGCAAACCCGCTGGTCATCGTCGCCGCCGACGAGCGCGACGTCGTCGGCGTCCGCTCGAACATTCGCGGCGAGGACGTCCAGCTCTATCGCCTCAACGTCTCACCGACCGCCGCCCGGGCGCTGCTGCTCGGTTATGTCGCCGATGCCAATGCGCTGGCCGCAACACCGCGCTTCTACAATTCGATCACCACCAACTGCACCACCGTCATCTTCAGGATGATGCGCGCCGTCGGCGACGTCACCCCGTTCGACTGGCGCCTGATCGTCAACGGCTACCTGCCCGAATATGCCTATGACCGCGGCGCGCTCGACACACGCATGTCGGTGCAGGAGCTGCGCAGCCGCGCCCATATCGCCCAGCGCGCGCTGGCGGTTGGGCTGACCGGCGATTTCTCGCGGCTGATCCGCGAGGGCGTGCCGCAACCGGCCCTCTAGACGGAACCTGGGAATTGGAGGTCGTTTTCAGCCAGAAGGCGCCAAGCTCTGGCACTGCCGGCCATCACACCGCCAAGAGGCAGCTAGACCCTGGCTTCGGCGAAGGTCACAAGGCGACGGCGATCCTCGCACCACAGCGCGAGATTGACGCATCCGACGCTCTTCCAGAAAGTCAGCTTCACCGTCTGGCTGGCATCGCGAAGCTCGGCATTGCTGTCGAAGCAGGCCTGCAGGCGATAGAACGGCACGCGGCTGCACAGATGGTGGATGTGGTGCAGGCCGATCGAGCCGGTGATCCACTGCGCCACAGCGGGCAAGGCATACCACGAGCTGCCGCCAAAGGCCGCGACATGCAGGTCCCAGGCGTCGCCCGCATCCCAGCGCGTCTCTTCGAACTGGTGCTGGACGTAGAACAGCCAGCCGCCGGCCCAGGCGCCCATCACCACGACGGGCAGAACCGCCAGCATCACCGCCCAGCCGGCCAAGAGCACGAGGCCGCCATAGACCAGCACCAGCGCCACGTTGAGGCCGCCGGCGCTGCGCCATGCCTCGACGCGCGGAATGGCGTCGTTGTAGGGCAGCCGGTGCATGATCAGAAAGTAGATCGGCACGCCGATGACGATCAGGATGATCGGGTTGCGATAGATGCGATACATCAGCCGCTGGCTGGTGGTCATCGCCTCATATTCGGCAACCGTGCGCGTATCGATGTCGCCGATGCCGCGTTTGTCGAGATTGCCCGAGCCGCCATGGTGCACGGCATGCGCCTTCTGCCATAGCGTGTAGGGCGTGAAGGTGAAGACACTCAGCGCCCGGCCGATGGTCTTGTTGGCCATACGCGAACTGGTGAACGAGCCGTGACCGCAGTCATGCTGGATGGCAAACAACCGCACCAGGAACGAGGCACAGACCGGCGCCAACGCCACCATCAGCAGCCAGCGCCAACCGCCGAGCAGCGGGCCGGCATAGGTTGCGAGCCAGATAAGCGTTGCACCCATCACCAGGAAAGGTATCAGCGTCACCGCCAGTTCGAACGCCGCGCGGCGGTCGTCGGGGTCGCGAAAGCGGTTGCAATGCGAGGCTAGCCGGCGAACGAGCGCCTTTTCAGCCGCATGATCCGCACCCTGGGCAGACCCTTTGGGCAGGTCGTCCGCCTTGGACGACATCAATTTCGTCATTTAGTCCCCGAAATCTCGCTGCCAACTCGGTCAAGCGCGCCATTTGTCCATAATGCGCGGCACGCGCCATGGCTAGTGGCACCACCGTGGCATATTAGCCGTATCCAGCGTCTATGCACCGCTGGACGCAAATCATGGCGTTTTCCTGTTGAGTGCGCGGGCCATTACGTCTTAGGTCGGGGAAATCATCGAGGCGCGGCCAGCAGCCGCAGGGAACTCCTATCCATGGCTTCTTTGGAAATTTCCGCCGGCTCGGCCAAATGGACCACGCTTCCAAGCCATCGCTTGTGGCTGTTGCAGCAGGCCGACGCGCTGTTCTCTTTCTTCGAACGCCAGAGCCTCAATCCGCTCGGCGGCTTCCACGACCTCGACGATCATGGCCACCCGCTCGCGCCGGGCGCCGTCCCCGGCCGCTTCGCCGGCCGACAGATCCACGTCACCACGCGCCTGGTGCACTGTTTCTCGATTGCCCATCTGATGGGACGCCCTGGCGCCGACGTGCTCGTCGACCACGGCATGGATTTCCTCTGGAACGGCCATCGCGACACAGCCAATGGCGGCTATTTCTGGGGCGTCGGTTATGACGGTCCGACCAACGACACCAAGCAGGCCTATGGCCATGCTTTCGTCCTGCTTGCCGCCTCCAGCGCCAAGGTCGCCGGCCACCCCGACGCCGACCGCCTGCTGACCGACATCTCGACAATCCTGTCTGAAAAATTCTGGGAAGAGGCGCATGGCGCGGTGGCGGAAGAGTTCAGCCGCGACTGGCAGCCGCTCGACAGCTATCGCGGCCAGAACTCCAACATGCACCTCACAGAGGCGCTGATGGCCGCCTTCGAGGCGACTGGCGACAGCATCTATCTCACCATGGCCGAGCGCATCGCCGACCTGATCATCCGCCGCCATTCGGCTGCCGCCGGTTGGCGCCTGCCCGAGCATTTCACGGCGGAATGGAAGCTCGACCGCGATTACTCCGGCGACCCGATGTTCCGCCCTTATGGCACGACGCCTGGCCATTCGCTCGAATGGGCACGGCTGCTGCTGCAATTGTGGGAGCTCGGCGGCCGCAAGCATGCCTGGCTGCCGGACGCGGCAAGGAACCTGTTCGGCCAGGCGACGGCAGACGGTTGGGATACCGCCAAGGGCGGCTTCTATTACACGCTCGAATGGGACGGCTCGGCCCGGATCAGGGATCGCTACTGGTGGCCGTGCTGCGAGGCGATCGGTGCCGCGTCCGTACTCAACGCCATCGGCGGCGACGCTGCCTACGAGGCCTGGTACCGCCGTATCTGGAGCTTCTGCGCCAGCCGCTTCATCGACCGCGCCAATGGCGGCTGGCACGCCCAGCTCGACGACGATCTCAAGCCCAATGCCGGCCCGTTCTACGGCAAGCCCGACATCTACCACGCGCTCCAGGCCTGTCTGATCCCACTGTTGCCGACCTCGGGCAGCATCACCCGTGGCCTGCTGCAGACGGGCATCCGCCTCTAGCAAGATCGGTCCGGCCTCACGGCCAGCGCGCCGCCACCTGGTTGCCGAAGATCGCGCGCTGCATCGAACCGGCAAGGGTCGCCGCAAAAGGCGTGGCGATGTGGTGGCGGTCGCGGAAGGTCAGCTTGCCACCGATCATCGCCGGGCAGGTCGTGTCGTTGCAGAACAGCTCGGTCAGGTCGACATAGCGGACGCCATCAAGCCCGGCGCTCGCCACTTGTTCAGTCTTCGACACCCGTTCGTCGATCGCTTCCCGTCGCGGCGTGTCGCAGACCGTACTGCTCCTGCCCTGCCACAACGAACGGGCGACGCAACGGTCGAGATATGACTTGTGAACGGGAACATCCCTGAGCAGCACGACCTCGGCGCCGGTTTTGCGAAGCGCCGCAAGCGATGCCCTCAGGCCACCCGCCCAGACGTCGCGGCTGACCAGATGCTTCAGCCCGCCATTGACGTCGTTTTCGACGTAGCTGTAGGAAAACTGCGAAACGATCACCGCATCGGGCTTGAGGCTGGCGATCTCCTTCATTGCCGTCTGCCGCCACGCATCGCATTCGGAATAGGCCCGCATCAATCGCACGTTCCATGTCGGCACCGCCGCCACCGAGCAGGACGATTTCAGATAGGTCACCAGCCGCCAGTTGTTGGTCTCGGCAATCTTTGCCAGCGGCGTCGACCAGTGGTCGGCATGCGAATCGCCGAACAGCACGATCGTCTTTTGCGGCTTCGATGCACCCAGACTGCAGCTGCGCGGCTTGGTCTGCTCGAGGCTGGCAACGCAGGCGCTGTCTATCTGGCGCGCCGACGACGAACGTGCAGCACTGTCCGCGATCAACTTCTGCTCCGGGCCGACACTTCGCGCAGCAATCTGAGCTGCGCCAAAGGACAATGTCACGCCGAGCGAGGTCAGCAGCGCCGCCAAACCCAGCGAGCGCAGCGAACCGGCCGAAAGCCAGCCATTGGAGCGAACAGGATTCTCGACATACCGATAACTGAGGAAGGACAGGCCGACCGTCACCGCCAGGCAGGCAAGCCTGCCGGCAAGCGTAAGGTCAGGCCACAGGATCGTCGCATAGACGATGACGGGCCAGTGCCAGAGATACAGCGAATAGGACAGCTTGCCGGTCCATTGGAACGGCGGCAGTGACAGCAGGCTTGCCGGCCCGACAGCACTCTTGCGGGCGCCTGACAGCAGCAGCATCGCCGTGCCCGCGACCGGCAGCAACGCGAGGAAGCCGGGGAAAGGATCGGTCTCCGAGACGCTGAGATAGGCGACGGCGATCAATGCGATACCAGTCCAGCCCATGACAGGCGAGAATCGAAAACCCGATGCCCAGCGCTCCGCCACAACAAGCGAAACGAGCCCGCCCACAGCGAATTCCCAGGCCCGCAGCGGCGAGAAATAGAAGGCCCAGGGCTGCGACTCCGAGGTCATCCAGGCGCTCACGCCGAACGACACCAGTGCAACCACACCGAGGATGAGCGCGATACCCCTTGCCCCCGGCCGGAACCACGCGACCAACAGCAGGAACGCCGGCCAAAGCAGATAGAACTGCTCCTCGACCGACAACGACCAGAAATGCAGAAACGGGTTGCTGGCCGTGTCGGCGGCGAAATAATCGAAAGACCAGCGCAGCAGCCAGAGATTGATGACGTAGCTCGAGGCAAACAGCGCACCCTTGGCGTAAAGCTGCTGCTCGGACGGCGCGAGGATGAAATAGCCGGCGGCAAGCGTGGTGGCGATCACCAGAAGCGATGCCGGCAACAGCCGTCGGGCGCGGCGTCCATAGAAGCGCCAGAGATCGACGGTCCCGCTGCGGCCGATCTCCTGCATCAGATGGCGTGTGATCAGATAGCCCGAGATGACGAAGAAGATATCGACGCCGATGAAACCGCCCGGCAGGTCGGACATGCCGAAGTGAAAGGCGATCACGCCGCTGACGGCGATGGCACGCAGGCCCTCGATGTCGGGGCGGAAGGTGGTGACAGGTGCCGTCATGTCTTTGCTGCAACGTGTGCTGTGATGTGCGTGCTGGACATGACGGCAGGTTGGGCGACCATGCCCGCGGGCACAATTCAAACTATGTTGCAATGCAACATGAAAGCCGCCTTTCCGAACACCTTACCCGGGAGAAACGCGTGCATTTCCGCGCCTTCGAGTGTCGATTTCTGTATGAACGGAACTCATGCGGGCATTGGTCGTTAATGCCCCACGGAACCAGGGCGGCCACATGACGAATCGCGAGACTTTGCTCGGCGGGCTGCCGGCTGCGGTCTATACGACCGATGCCAGCGGGCGGATCACCTTTTTCAATGAAGCCGCAGCAGCACTCTGGGGTCACCGGCCCGAAATCGGCAAGGACTCGTGGTGCGGCTCCTGGCGGCTTCGGACGGCGGAGGGCGAACCGCTGGCACATGGCGACTGCCCGATGGCGCGGGCCCTGAAGGAGGGTCGGGCGATCCGCAACGCCGAGGCCATAGCCGAGCGGCCAGATGGCACTCTGGTGCCGTTCCTCGCCTTCCCCGCGCCAATACGCGACGAAACCGGCGAGATAACGGGTGCCATCAATCTTCTGGTCGACATCTCGGCCCAGAAGCAGGCCGAGATACAAACCCAGCGCCTCGCCTCGATCGTCGAATCTTCCGACGACGCCATCGTCAGCAAGGATCTGTGCGGCGTCATCCAGAGCTGGAACGCCGGCGCCACCAGGCTTTTCGGCTACAGCGCCGATGAAGCCATCGGCAAGCACGTCCGCATGCTGATCCCAGATGACAGGCAGGACGAAGAGGACGTCATCCTCGGCAAGGTGCGGAGCGGTCAGCGCGTCGACCACTTCGATACGATCAGGAAACGCAAGGACGGCAGCCTTGTCTTCATTTCGCTCACCGTATCGCCGGTGCTCAACGGCGCCGGCAAGGTCATCGGCGCCTCGAAGATCGCCAGAGACATTACCGAGCGCAAGGAAAGCGAGAGCCGCATCCGCATGCTCATGCGCGAGGTCAACCACCGGGTGAAGAACCAGTTCGCCGTCATCCTGTCGATGATCCGCGAGACGGGCAAGCACGCAACGACGATCGCCGAATTCGACACCCAGATCCGCAACAGGATCATGGCGCTGTCGCAGTCCCAGGATCTGCTTGTCGACGGTGACTGGCGCGGCGCTGACCTGGCCGATCTGGTCAGCAACCAGATCCGGCCGTTTGCCGCCGAGCGCCGCATCACCATATCGGGCGAGCCGGTCCTGCTGTCGACGATGGCGGTCCAGAATCTTGGCATGGCCTTTCATGAGCTTGCCACCAATTCGGCCAAGCATGGCGCGCTGTCATCCGATCTTGGCACCGTCGAAATCGGCTGGACCGCTTCCGATCGCTTTCGCCTGACCTGGAAGGAAACCAACGGACCGACCGTTGGAAAGGCCTCGCGCAAAGGATTTGGCCGGATCGTGCTCGAGCGCGTCGCGCCTTTGGCGCTGAACGGCGTAGGCCATCTCAGCTTCCAACCAGATGGCGTCACCTGGACGCTCGACGCACCGCTTGACCTGGTCCGGACGCCCGCTCCCTGACGGCAGTAGCTTCACCTCTGCAGTCGGCTTCGCTTCTCTTGCCGCGAAAGCCAGGCAAGAGTGATGCGCTCGTCGACGTCAAGCTGCGAGCCGGCCTTGGGGCGGGACGCAGCCAGCTCGTCAGACAACCGCCCTTCCGACCACGCCAAAATCACTTCCGGATGAATGTAACCTTTTCGGCAGACGGCCCGCGTGTTACCGAGGTGCCTGGCAACGTCGTCAATGACTTCGTTGCATGCCTGCGCCCTCGCTTCCGCCCGCTCGGGCACCGGCGTTCTGGAAAACAGCGCCATCGCGCGCACGGTTCCGCCCCAGGTGCGGAAATGTTTGGAGCTGAAAGCTGCGCCCGCCGCAGCTCGAATGTAGTCATTGACGTCCTGGGACGATATCGGCGCCCGCGCACCATTGTCGTCGAGATATTGAAACAGGGTCTGGCCGGGCAGTTCCTGGATGCTGCGCACGATCTTTGCCATACGCCTGTCGACCAGCCGCAAACGCCATTCTTTTCCCGATTTGCCCTTGAAGGCGAATCTGAGCGTCGAACCTTCGATGTCGACATGGCGGTTGCGTAGCGTCGTCAGCCCGAAGCTGCCATTCTCCCTGGCATAGGCGGCGCCACCCACCCGGATCATTGTATTGTCCAGCAGCCATACCACCGCTGCGACGACCCGCTCGCGCACCATTCCGCGCAGCCGCAAATCCTTGTCGATCCGGCGGCGCAGCAGCGGCAGCGCGCGTGCAAATTCGGCCAGGCTCGAGAATTTGAGCTCGTCACGCTTTTCCGACCAGTCGGGATGGTAGCGATATTGCTTTCGGCCACGCTGGTCGCGTCCCGTCGCCTGGATATGACCGTTGCTTTCGGCGCAAATCCACACATCAGTCCATGCCGGAGGAATGGCAAGCGCATCGATGCGCGCAAGAACCGCCTTGCTGGCGACCTTTCCGCCATTGGCCGTTTCGTAGAGAAGGCGCTTGCCTGCCCTTTTCCTTGATATGCCGGGCTCGTCGTCGCTGACATAAGCCAGCGATGCGTCATGCGCGGCCTCGGCATTTTCGTCCGGCACGCGCCGGGACTGCTCGGTGTCTTTCCGCATCGGTGCGATCCCTCGGGATCAACGCTAACTTGGATGCAGCTCATGGGTTCCGGCACGCTGTTGCTTGCAACGACATCCTGGTTCAAATCAAGCATGCCAACGGCTACGTTCAGGAAACGGAAACGCCCGCCGCGCACTGTGATCTCAGGCACTGACGTGCCCGGCGTCGGGACGCAACCCGACAATTCTAGCGAGGCGACAGGCTGGTCAGCTTTCTGAATTTCCGTTCGCAAAGACAGTCACCCGGGCGTCGGCGCATCGAGATCGACCTGTTCGGAACGGTCGTCTATGCGATCGGCGACGTCCATGGCTGCTATCGCGAACTGCGCACGCTCGAGGACAAGGTCGTTGCCGACGCGGCCATCCTGCCCGGCCGCAAGCTGATCATCATGCTTGGCGACTATATCGACCGTGGCCCCGATTCGGCACAGGTGATCGATCACCTCATAGCCCCGCCGCCACCAGGCTTCGAGCGTCTCTGCCTGATGGGCAACCACGAGACCCAGACGCTCGACTATCTCGACGGCAAGCTGTCACTGGCTCGGTGGCTGTCCACGGGTGCACGCAGCACGCTGTTCTCCTACGGCATCGACGCCGAGCATCTCGGCGAACTCTATGGCGGCGGCAACAGGCTCGACGACCATATTCGCGAAACCATCCCGCCGGAACACATCGCCTTCATGCGCGACCTGCCGATCATGGCCTATTCCGAACGCTTCGTGTTCGTTCATGCGGGCATCCGGCCCGGCGTGCCGCTGCTCGACCAGGAAGACGACGACCTGCTCTACATCAGGGAGGAGTTCTTCGAGGCGTCGCGTCGGCTCGACCGCTGGGTCGTGCATGGCCACACGCCGGTTGACCATCCGCGCATCGACGGCCGCCGGCTGGACATCGACACCGGCGCCTTCAAGACTGGTCGGCTGACGGCGGTGCGCATATCAGGCAAGAGCGGCAGGCTGTTTTTCTCCTAGCTCGCGACCTAGGTGTCGAAGCTATGAAGGTTGTTCATTCGAGGAGGGACTGAGAAGCTGGGGTTGCGAAGCCAACCAACCTTCAGTGGAGCTCCCCGAATGAACGTCCATAAGAATGCGCGTCTGACGCCGTCAGGTCGAGTGCTTTTGGTGCAACGAATTGAACAGGGCTGGAGCGTGCGGCGTGCTGCCGGTTCGGCCGGGGTTTCGGAACGAACGGCTTATCGCTGGCTCGACCGCTACCGGGCCGGCGACCGGGTTCTGCACGATCGCAGTTCGGCTCCGCACCGCTGCCGGCATCGGCTGGCAGCCATGCAGGTGTCGCGGATCGAGCAGTTGCGGCGCCAGCGCATGACCGGGCCGGCAATTGCCCGGTCCTTGGGCCTGGCGCGCTCGACGGTAGGCTTGGTGCTGCGCCGGCTGGGACTGAACCGGCTGGCCTGGCTCGATCCCCGGCCCCCGGTGTTGCGCTACGAACGGCAGCGGCCGGGCGAACTGATCCATATCGACATCAAGACCTTGGGCCGTATCGACGGCGTTGGCCATCGGATCACGGGTCAGCACCAAGGCCATCATCGCGCCCGAGGCATCGGCTACGAACACCTGCATGTCGCCATCGACGATGCCTCGCGCCTCGCCTATGTCGAACTGCTGCCCAGCCTGGGCCGGGATGATGCCACCGGGTTCCTCAACCGGGCACTGGCCTGGTACGCCAGGCTGGGCGCCAGGGTTGAGCGGGTGATGACCGACAACGGCTCGGCGTATCGCTCCAAACTGTTCGCCCAGGCACTCCAAGGTGCCGGTGCCCGACACATCCGCACAAGGCCCTACACCCCGCGCACCAACGGCAAGGCCGAGCGCTTCATCCAGACTTCGCTGCGCGAATGGGCCTATGCCAGGCCATACGCCTCATCGAACGAACGCGCCAAGGCCATTCACCAATGGGCAGCCAACTACAACCTGGCACGCCCACACTCGGCCCTTGGAGGCATCAGCCCGTTCCAAAGACTGAACAACCTTCTTGGAAACGACACCTAGGCCTTGGCTTTGGTTTCGCTCTTGTCGATATAGTAGCTGGAATAGCGTTCCAAGAACTGCTCCGAGCCACCATAGGCGCCGTAGCGCGGCAGTTTCTTCAAGTCGACCTTGTTGAGCACCAGGCCGAGCACCTTGCTGGCGATCTGCGGCTCGGCGCCGAGCCCGGAGCGGACCAGCGGACGCGGGGTAGCACCCCATTCCGCCACCAGCACGAAACCGTCGGCCAGCGGCGCGAACGCCTTGGCGTCGACGACCGGCCCGAGTGGCGGCAGGTCGACGATGATGTAGTCGAAGGTCGCCTTGGCGTCGTCGATGAAACGCCGCATGCCGGCCGACGACAGCAGTTCGCTGGTATGCGAAAAGCGGCCGCGCACCACCGCAGGCACGATCGCCATCTTGCTCTGGCGGTCGACCTTCACCACCGATTGCCAGCCCTGGTCGTTGACCACGGCTTCCACCAGCCCTTGCTCGGCATCGATGCCAAGGCTGCGGCTGAGGCCCGGATTGCGCAGGTCGGCGTCGATCAACAGCGTCCTTGCGCCATTGCTGGCGATCAGGCCGGCCAGATTGGCGGCAACCGTCGACTTGCCCTCGCCCGGCAGCATCGAGATGACACCGATCACCTTGCTGCCGATGTCCTGCAGCACGACGTCGCCGGCGATCTTGGTACTGCGCAGCGTTTCCGCGAACATCGACGCCGGCTGGTCGACCGCGATGCGCATCCTGGCCCGGCGTTTCATAAGCTCCGCCGCGCGCGACGGCGGCGGCGTGCCCATATTGCCCGTCTTCCCGGCGTCCTTCCTGTCCTCGTTCGAGGCGATGAGTGGCAGGTAGCCGAGGAACTTGACGCCCAGCCTTTCGCGCACGTCCTCCGCGGTGCGGAAGAAGCGCTCGTTGAATTCGTTGAGTGCGCCGAAGGCAGCACCGAGGACGACGCCGAGCACCAGCGCCAGGCCAAACACCATCGAGGTCCGCGGGCTCGACGGGCCGCGCGGCATCGTTGCTTCCGAAATCACCCGGACCTTGGCGATCGGGAAGGAGCGCTGCTGCGACGCCTCCTCGTAGCGCGACAGGAAGGTCTGGTAGAGCGTGCTGAGTGCCGTCGCCTGTTGCTGCAGTTCGCGCAGCCGCACCTGCGCCTGGTTGGCGCTCGAGTTCTGGCCAGTCGCCTCCGACACGGAGTTGCGGAGCGCGGTCTCGCGCGACTGCGCCACCTCGAATTCGTTGCGATAGGTTTCGGAAAGCTGGCTCAGCTCACGGAAAATCTGGGTGGCGAGGTCGCTCTGTTCCTTGCGCAGCGCCACCGCCTGAGGGTGGTTGGGACCGAAGCCGGCCGAAATCTCCTGCTCGCGCTTCGATACGCCGGAATGGCGCTTCTTGAGCTCCGAGATCAGCGGATTGCCTGCCTCGGCCGCCGACAGGGTTGAATTGCCGACCGCCGCTTCCGGCCCGCTCTCGACGATGGTGCGGTATTGTTCGTAGCGCGCCCGCGCCTTGGCGGTATCGGCCTGTGCGAGGATCAGCTGGGCGTTGAGATCGGAAAGCTGCTGCTCGGCGATGGTTTCGCCGCGCGCCGCCGCAAGGCCGTTCTCGGCGCGGAATTTTTCCACCTCGAGCGCAGCCTTCTGCGAACTCGTGCGCAGTTCCTCCAGCCGGCCTTGCAGCCAGACGGCCGCCTTTTCGGTGGCGTCGAAGCTGGCATCCAATTGGTCGGCGACGAAGGCATCGGCATAGGCTTTGGTGATCGCAGCCGCCAGTTGCGGATCATGCGCGCGGTAGGCCATGGAAATGACATAGCTGCGGCCGGAGCGCTCGGCCATGATGTTGTTCTGCAGCATCGCCACCGCCTGCTCCTTGCGGGCGGCGTCGGCCATCGCCTTGCGTTGCGCATCGGTAAGTTCGGGGCTGCCGGCGATCTCGGGCGCGGAACGGAAAACCTGCAGGAAGCCGCGAGCGTAGCCGACAAGCGTCGACAGCAGCGATTGCGGCGGCTGCATGAAGCTGGCGTTCTGGTCGAGCTTCTGCTTCTCGACCACCACGGCAGCCAGCCGCGCCGACTTGATGATCTCGATCTGTGACAGGATCGCCGCATCGGTCTGCATGTTGACAGGCGTCGCCGACACCTCGTCGACCATCTTGTTCATGCCCTCGTCGATCAGCACGCGGGTCGACGCCGTGAAGGTCGGTGGCGTCGTCTGCAGATAGACAAGCCCGAGCAGCAGGCCGATGACGGCGCCGACGCCGACCACCTTGGCCTGGCGCTTGGCCATCGCCAGCAGGCGTTCGAGGTCGATGAAGTCGCTCCCCTCGCGCGCGTCCTCGCGAGACGCGGCAAGGCGGTTGCCGAAGGGAAAGCTGGCGTAGTTCATCTGCGTTCCAGTTCTTGCCTGAGCAGCGGCCGCTGCTCGCTGGGTTCTGGCGAAGCCGACTTCAGCTACGCAATCTACCGCGCCCGACGGGCACGGCTCTTTTCGAACACCGTCGTGGTGGCCATTCCAGCCGCCGCGACGGACCGATCATGTCAGGCCGCGACGACGTGATCCTGCTCGGCGACCATCTCGCGGATGGCATCGAGCACGGAATCGCGGATGTCGGCCCGCTTCAGGGCAAAGGCGACATTGGCCTGGATGAAACCTTCCTTGGAGCCGCAGTCGAACATCCGGCCATTGAATGGCCGGGCGAAGAAGGCCTGGCTCGCGGCAAGGCGCACCATTGCGTCGGTCAGCTGGATCTCGCCGCCGGCGCCACGCTTCTGCGTGCCCAAAAGGTTGAAGATTTCCGGCTGCAGGATGTAGCGGCCGTTGATGTAGAAATTCGACGGCGCCTGGGCCGGTGCCGGCTTTTCGACCATCGCCGTCACCTCGAAGCCCGAACCGACATCGGGGCCTTTGCCGACGATGCCATACTTGTTCGTTTCACTCGGATCGCACTGCTCGACGGCAATGACGTTGCCGCCTGACACGGCATGCAAGTCCATGATCTCGGCCAGGCAGCCACGCTTGCCGAAGGACACCATGTCGGGCAGCAACAGCGCGAAGGGCTCGTCGCCGATGATGTCGCGGGCGCACCAGACGGCGTGACCGAGGCCGTGCGGCGCCTGCTGGCGGGTGAAGCTGGTGGCGCCGGGCACAGGCAGCAGGCTCTCCAGCGACCTGATCTGGTCGACCTTTCCGGCCTGTTCGAGCGTGCCGACGAGTTCGGGGTGAAGGTCGAAATAGTCCTCGATGACAGCCTTGTTGCGGCCGGTGACGAAGACGATGTGCTCGATGCCGGCCTCCAGCGCCTCGTCGACGGCATACTGCACCACCGGCCTGTCGACCACGGGCAGCATCTCCTTGGGCATCGACTTAGTCGCGGGAAGGAACCGCGTGCCGAGACCCGCCACCGGGATCACCGCTTTCCTGACTTTCTTCATCGTGCCAATCCTCTCGCTCATGTAACTCTCCTCGTCTTGTTCTTGGCCGCTCCGGGCACGCGCATCATGTGCCGGACCGGTATGCGAACTGCCTGGCAAGCCGGCGCAGCCGGACCTCTATAGGCATCCGCAAATGTCGAACCGCCGCCGGGTCCCCCAGTGCGGTCCGTACCGCCTTGAGCGGCGACCGCTGCTTGATGTGCGCAACCAGTGACAGGAATGAGGCAGCCCGGGAGAGGCTCCGGGCACGTCGCGTGAACGCCTTTTTCGCCTCTCCGTCGAGCCAGTAAGCCGCCTCGAAGATGGCATCCGCCCGCTGCATCGCCTCGACGTGATGAAGCTCCAGAACTCTTGAAATGGAGCCGTTTCGCACGTGATAGGCATAGCCTACAGCGGGTTCGACGATGCAGCCGCCGCCCCGTGCGAGCGCGCTGGCGAGCAGGATATAGTCCTCGCCGATGCGCAAATTCTCGTCGTAACGGAGCTCATTTGTCTCGAGATATTCACGCAAGAATATCGGCTTCATGTAACCAAAATTGAACGTCGCCTCGAAGACGACATTGCTGCTGATGAAGTCCGCCAGCGTCAGATTGCCGAGTTTTTCGAGATAGCTTTCGGCGAACATTACTTCGCTTGGCCTGCCGTCGTCGTGAACAACCACGATGTTGTCGACCGCTATCGCCGCAGAGCCAGCATCAGCCCTGCCGATCATTGCCGAAAGCCTGTCGGGCAGGACGGCATCGTCCGAATCGAGCACGGCGACCCAGCGCCCCAGCGCCGCATCGAGGCCAGCGTTGCGCGCTCCACCTGGGCCGCGATTTTTCTCCAGCGCCACGACCCGCACACGCGGATCGGCATAGGCCCGTGCAAGCGCAATCGTCGCGTCGGATGAGCAGTCGTCGACGACGATCACCTCGACGGTGACGCCTTGCTGTGCCAGCGCGCTGTCAATGGCGCGGCCGAGCGTTGCCTCGGCATTGTAGGCGGCGATGACGAAGCTGACGTCAGGCTGCATCCTAGCCTCCCTCTTTGCCGTAGAGACGCAGTTCACGTGCGCCGGCCAGCCCGCTCAGCACGCCCAAATGCATCACGCCACGCAGCAGGCTGCGGTTGCGGCTGACCGGCTGCAGCGCGGTCAGCCCCGCCGCGGCAAAGCAGTAGCCGGCCTTGGCCGAGGCCCGTACGAGCTCACCGAAGCGACCAACGCCACTCCGCTTGGCGCCAAGCAGGCGACCATGCGTCTGCCCGACACGGAAGCGCCGCGTCGTCAGCCAGCGGAACGAGGCGCGAGACGCCGGAACCGGCTCCTCCACCCAGGCCTCCGCGGCATAGCTTATGCGACCACCGGCACCGAACACCTGGTCGAAGAATTCGGTGTCCTCGCCGCCCGACTGGCCGCGCTCCAGGCTGAAGCGGCGGCCGGCGATGCTGGGCGAAGCGATCCGGAGCAAGGCATTACAGGTGTAGCCGGTGCGGATCTCGCCCCGAACGAACACCGGATAGGTCGAGTGAAAGTCGCCGACCTGCATCCAGCCCGGGGCTCCCGTCCCATAACGCGCCTTGACCGGCCCGAGCACCACCTCGGCACCGGTCGCCTGCGCGGTCTCGACGAGCCGCTTCAGCCACATGCCTGTCGCCTTCTCGTCATCGTCGATGAAGGCGACGAAATCGGCCGAGCTGGCATCCAGGCAGGCATTGCGGGCAAGCGAGATGTTGCGCGCCGGACAATGGACGTAGCGAACCTCGAGCGAAAGCTCGTCCGCCAGAACGGAGACCAGTTCCGCAGCACTGGGCACCTCGTCATTGTCGGCCACGACGATGCCGATGCGATACCCCGCGGGTAGGTCCATCGCCGCAAGCGACTGCAACGTGTCGGCCAGTTCGCGCCGCCGGAAGGTGCAGACGCAGATGTCGATGCTGGGCATTTCGGTCATGCTGGGCGCCCCCTTGCCGGCAAGGCAGCGAGTTGGAGCCAGAAGCCGAGCGACCAGGCGAAATGCATCACCATCGCCGACACGCCGGCGAGCGCCAGCCCCGGCTTGCCGGCCCGCAAGGCAAGGGCAGCGCCATAGCCCAGGCAGATCGCCGCCCAGACGAGGACAGGCACGGCGAAGATCCAGTGAACGACGGCGAGGCTTGCGAGCAGCGCCGTCGGCGCCACCATCAGCGGCACCATCTGGCGGAGCCTGGGGATGACGCGGTGTTTCAGCACGTTCCGCGCCCGTCCCCTGCCATAGCCGAGATACTGGTGGAACAGGCCGCCAAGTGAAGCACGCGGAAAATAGGTCATGCGGGTGCGCCCGCTCATCCAGATGCGGTAGCCGGCCTGGCGCAGACGATGGTCGAGCTCGGCATCCTCATTGTGACTGAAGCTCTCGTCATAGCCGCCGACATCGCTGAACGCTGCGATGCGCATCAGGGCGTGATGGCCGTGATCGACCCATTCCCCGGCCGAGCCATGCCTGTGCTTGGACCCACCTGTGCCGAGCTTCGAGTTCTGCGCAGTCGCAGCCGCCTGCTGCACGGTGCCGCGGCCTTCGGTCAGCATCGAAACGACGAGGGAATCGGCGCCCGTCGCCAGCGCTTCCTCGAGCAGCCGGTCGCAATAATCGTCGGGATAGCCGCCATGAGCGTCGATGCGGATCAGATAGTCGACGCCACGACCGAAGCGTTCGACGGCCAGGTTCACTGCCGCACTCTGGATGCGCGCCGGATTGTCGATCAGCACGACATTGTCGTCTTCGGCAGCAATGCCGGCAACGATGGTCCGGGTCGCATCGCGGCTGCCGCCGTCGGCGACGATGATCATTGCGCCGAGCCGCCGGGCAGAGGGCCGCAGCTGGGCCAGAAGGCCTCCGATATGGCGCTCCTCGTCGAGGCACGGAATGATGATGATGGCGGAGGACGTTTCGGTCATGCGTCTGCTTGTGTTGATTGCGTTGAAGGTCAGGCGGCGATGGCGCCAGGGCTTTCGCCGTTTTGGGCGGCGACCCGTTCGAGCTTCGCCACCAGCGCCCGGCAATCGGCCAGGTCGCAGATCCAGTTTCGCGGATCACGGGCAAGCACTTCACCGCGCAAGGCGGCGTAACGTTCGCTCGTCATGCCCGAGAGCGCTTCCGCCAGAGCTGATGCCGACGGCTCGGGCAGCATCAGCCCGATATCGAGGCGCTCGAGGAAGCGCGCCGTCTCGGTGCCGGCCATGGCGATCGGCACCGTACCGAACCGGCAGCTTTCATAGAGCCGGTTGGGCAACAGCCATGTCGAGTTCTGACCTTCCTCGAAGAAGTCGATCGCCCAGGCAAAGTGCGCCTGCGCGTAGATGTCGACCATGTCCTCTGGATTTCTGTAGGCACCCTTAAACTCCAAATGGGGCTCGGATGCGACGAAACCGTGGAAATCCGGAAACTCCGACAGCGCGGGGCGGCCGCGCAACACGACCTTGAACCGCCCCTCCGTCCCACGGCTGAAAGCGGCCAGCAGTTCGAGCGACTTGCGGCAGCGCAGCGCCCCGAACCAGCCGATCGTCCAGGGCTCGCCCGCCGGCGCCGGCGACGGCAGCGCTTCAATGCGCGGCTCGAGTTCCAGGAGCTTGTTCTCGACCAGTTCGATGGGGGCGTCGATCTGCCCGAACCGTTCGAAATAGTGCCTGACGAAGGCCGGCGAGCTGGTCAAGAGCAGGCCGACATTGCGCCCGAACAGGCGCTCGGCGCCACGCAGGCCCTTGCCCAGAAAATCCTCGCGCAGCACCAGCCGGTGGATGTCTAGGCACTCGTAGACAATGGGCGTCGACGCACCGAAAACCGAACGGGCACGTTGCGCCAACGCCAGCATTTCGAGATTGCGGGCAACGATCACATCGGGCGTCACCACCGATTTCAGCGAAGCGCCGATACGCGTCGCCGCCATTGCAACCGCACCCAGCCGCTGCGCAAAACGCCCGTCGCGGGTGTGACCGAGGTCGATCGGCGTAACGCCTTCGACGTCTTCGAGTTCTTGCGTCCGGCGAAAACCAGCGAGCGTAACGCGCGCGCCACCGGCCTTGAGCATGATGATCCGTCGACGGACTGCCGGGTCGGAAACATCGTGCACCAGGTACAGAACATGCAGCATGAATTCACGCTCGCAGTTTGGCCCACCGACGACGAAGCTAGTGCACCTATTGCTGCGTCGCAACAAATATTGACTGGTCGCACCTCAAATATTGTTGCGCCGCAAAATGGCCCGGTTAGCCTGTACTTATCTTCCCGACGCGACCAATCCGAGGAGGCTAGCCCCCATGAAGACTGTCCCCATGAAGACTGTCATCGTCGAAAACACCGTCTGCCTGAACACTGGCGATGCGGCGATCCTGCTGGCCATCCGGCACATCCTCAAGGCGGCCTGTCCGGGCGAGTTGCGCTTCCAGGTGTTCGATAGCCAGCCCACGGTGGCGTCGCGGCTTTATCCCACGCAAGCCTATCCCGATATCGAGATCCGCAAGCTGCTGGCCGAATCGATCTTCAAGTACCCCTATGACGACAACCGCCTGAAGAACCTGGCCAAGCCGATCTACAACCGCCTCGCCCTGAGTGCGCTGCGCCACTACGGCAAGAGCCGCGCCCTGGACGAGACGATGTTCAGCGCCGAGGACCGTCGCAGCCTCGACATGTACCGCCAAGCCGATCTGGTCGTCACCACAGGCGGCACCTATCTGGTCGAGAACTACAATCTCGAACGCCGCCTCAACCAGTTCCGCATCGACGCGATCTTCGGCAAGGACCCGGTATTCTTCACCCAGTCGCTGGGCCCGTTCGACAAGGACTACAACCGCCGTGAACTGAAGCCGGCCTTCGACCGCAGTCCGTTGATCCTGTTGCGCGACAGACGCTCGCACGGCCATCTCGACGGGCTCGTCGACAATCCCGGCAAATGCCATGTCGTCGCCGATTCGGTGTTTGCACTCGCCGACAAGAAGCGCATCGAAACGATGCTCTCGGCCGGCACGCCGCCGGCACAGACCGGCCGTGTCGGCATTTCGGTACGACACTGGAACTACGTCAATGACGGCGCCGACGGCATGCACCGCTACATGGCCTCGATCCGTGATATCGCCACAAGCCTGGTGCGCGACCACGGCAAGCAGGTGACCTTCGTCTCGACCTGTCAGGGCGTGCCGGAATACGCACATGACGATTCGAAAACCGCACGGGCGATCGTTGCCGAACTCGATGCCGATGTCGCCGCCCATGTCGACGTCGACGCCGGCTTCCACACGCCCGAGCAGTTGATGGAACTGGTCAAGGGCTTCGACTTCGTCGTCGCCACCCGCATGCACATGATGATCATGTCGCTCTGCGTCGGCGTGCCGGTTCTGCCCATCGCCTACGAATTCAAGACCCGAGAACTTGCCAAGCGCGTCGGCCTGGCCGAGTTGCTGCTCGACATCGACTCCGTGACCCCTGAAGAGGCCGCCCAAAAGCTCGCGACCTTCACAGGCGATCTCGACCGCCTCAGGAAAACGACCCTTGCAGCGGTGCTGGAAGAACACGCCTCGGCCATGTCGGCCGCCGATCTGGTCCGGCCGCTGCTAGCGGATGCGTCAGCGAATGTTGCGGGCGATGGTCTTCCACGTCGCGACGAGGGCGCGGCGCGACTGCGGAACGGCGACCATGAAGGCGAGCGCCACCGCGTAGCTTAGGGCTGCCGCGGTGATCGCCGCCACGATGTTGGACTGGGCGATCAGCGCAGCCGGCAGGTGGTCGTAGGCCAGCCAGGTCATGGCCGCTGCGATAATCAGCAGCCCCTGCACCATCAGGAAGTCGAGCGCCGTGACCGGGCCGGTCCGCCCGATCATCACCGCCAGCACCGGCAGCCTGAGCGCATAGCCTGAGATGGCATAGGCAGCGGCGACGCCGACTGCACCCCATTTCAGCCCGGCAGCGAATGACAGCGCCGTCGTCAGCGCCGAATAGACGCCCCAGCGGAACATCGTGCCGGTCTTGCCCTGGCAGATGAAGATCCAGCCCGTCGTGCTCGACACCGGCTGCATCAGGCCGGCAATGCCGAGCCAGGCGAAGATCGGCGCTACGCCGAGCCAGCGTTCGCCGAACAGGATGGAAACGACCGGCTCTGCGGCAATCGTCAGGGCGGCGATGCCGGGAACGGTGATGAACGCAAGCAACCAGTTGGTGCGCAGATAGAGCTCGCGAAAGCGTGGCTTGTCGTCCTGGATGCGGCTCAGCAGCGGCACCATCAGCCGCGACAGCGGCTGGTTGATGTTCTGCAGCGGAAACAGAAGCAGCTTGTAGGCGCGGTCGTAATAGCCGAGCTCGACCGGACCGGAAAACTTGCCGATCAGGATGTTGTCGAGGTTGCGCGAGAAGAAGTTGACGAGGTTGAAGCCGGTGAGATTGGCGCCGAAGGACAGGATCTCGCGCTCCACCTTGATGCTCGGCCTGCCCGGTTTCCAGCGCGTCGCCAACCATGCACCGGCGAGCGTCACCACGGCACCCGCCGCAGGTCCGATCACCAGCGACCAGTAGCCGAGCCCGGCATAGGCCGCAGCGACCGCCGCGCCCAGGCCGGCAAGGGCGGTCGCGACGTCATTGATCGCCAGCTGGCCGAATTGCAGGTTTCGGTTCATCAGGGCCAGCGGCAACGCCGCAAGACTGCCGAGCAAGAGCGGCGTGGCGGCGGCAAGCGTGATGCCGGTCATCCTGCCATCGGCATAAAATGCCGACACCGCCGGCGACAGCGCGGCAATCACGATGGTGCAGATCAGCCCGGCCAGCGCGCTGATCCAGAACACCTGGTTGAGCTGCTGGCGGCTGATTTCCGGTCGCTGGATAACCGCCTGCTGCAGGCCGAGATTCTGGAACAGCCCGACAAAGGCGATGATCGGACCAACCGAGGCGACGAGGCCGAAATCCTCCGGCGCCAGCATCCTGGCCAGCACCACCACTGAAACGAACTGGATGCCGATCTTGATCGCCTGCGCCGCTGCCGTCAGCGCGCCGCCGCGCAGCGCTATGCGCCCGAGTTGCTGCGCTTCCGCCGTCATGCGGCAACCTTCGTGGCGGCAAGACGGAACAGCGTATCGGCGAAAGCGTCGTTGAGCCGACCGGAATCGAAATCCTCCTCGACCTTGCGCCGCGCCGCGCGTGCCAGTTCTCCGCAGGAGCCGGGATTGTCGGCGATCCAGATCAGCTTCTGCGCCAGCGCGCCGACGTCCCGTTCGGGGGCCAGAAGCCCGGTCCTGCCGTCCTGGATCAGCTCGGGAATGCCGGAATGATAGGTGCTGACCACGGTCAACCCCGCAGCCATCGCCTCCATCAGCGCCACCGGAATACCTTCGAGGTCGCCATCGCCCGCTTTGACGCTGGGCAGCACGAAGACATGCGCCTCGGCCAGCCGCTGTTTGACCTCGCTGTGCGGACACGGCCCGCGAAAGGCGACGCGCCCGGCAATGCCGAGACTTGCAGCCAGTTGTTTCATGGCATCGAGCAATTCACCGCCGCCGATGATCGTGTAGGACCAGTCGATATCGGGCCTGACGGACTGCACCTCGCCGAGCGCGCGAAGCGCGAACTCGATGCCCTTCTTCTCGGTCAGCCGGCAGACCGAGATCAGCGCCAGCCTGCTATCCCGGCGCTCGCCGGCCCGAAAACCGATCGTCTCGGTATCGACGCCCATATGGTGCACGGCAACCCTGTCGGCGCGCGCGCCGGCCTCGATCAGCGCATCGCGGAAGAAGCCGTTGACCGGCAGCTGCAGCGCGCCTTGGCGGAACACCACCTCGTAGCGCGACAGCGAGCCGTCATGCATCGGCGCGCCGACATCATGGCCATGGAAGATCGTCACCAGGGGAGCCGATATCCGCCGCTGCTTCATCGCCCTTGCGACCCGCAAGCCGTTGTTGCCGAAATGCGCGACGATGACATCGTATTTTTCGAGCTTGCCGGCAAAGGCAATGTCGAGCGCTGTCGACGCCTTGTCCCAAAGCTTGCCCGACCAGCGGCGCAGCGACGGGCGCAGCGGTCCGAGCGCACCCCACCATTGCGCGACGCCACCGGGCAGGTTGCGCCAGCGCGGATCGTCGATGTTGCGCTCCTTGCCGAAGGTCGTCTCATTGCATATGACGCCGACTTCGATGCCGCGCGCAAGGCAGCCCTCGATCTGGTCGAGCACGAAGGTCTCGGACAGCGACGGGAACTTGTCGACGACGAAACAGACCTTCATCGAACGGCTCTCCAGAACCCTGACGGCATCACCTCAGGCGGCCTTGTTCAGGCCCTGCGTCACGGCCTGCTCGAGCACGCCCATGAAGGTGGCGAACTGCGCGTCGGGGTCGAGTTGCGCGCGCCCGGCAAAGGCGCGCGCGGCCGCCGACTGCCGGTCATACCAGGCCTTGTCCTCCCAGAGCCGACGCACGGTTTCGACCCAGTCGTCGAGCGGCGCATCGTAGTCGAGCACCACGCCGCCCTCGCCAACCGCCTCCGGCAGGCCGCCGCGGCGCGAGCCGATGACCGGAATGCCGCTGCAATGCGCCTCCGAGGCGACACGGCCCCAGGCCTCCTCCCATTTGCTCGGCGCGAGCAGGATCTTCGTCCGACCATAGACCGTCTTCATGTTGCTGGTTCGGCTTTCGAGCCGGACATTGCCGAGCGGCGCAATCGTCTGCTCGATACGGGCGCGGTGATCGTCGGCCAGCTTCCAGCTTTCGACGAACAGGAACGGAATGTCGGGGCAGCGCCCGGCGATGTGCACCGCAAGCTCAAAACCCTTTTCCTCGTAAGGATTGATCAGCGTGACGAATTCGCCTGACGTTTCCGTGGCGTAGTGGGCGGGATTGATCGTCGGCGGAATGACAGTCGATTCGATGCCGAAGCGCTGGCCATAGGTGCGCGCGGTGAATTCCGAATTGGCGATGTAGCGCGCCTGCCGCAACTCGCTGGGATCGCCGCCAAGCTCGTGGAATTCGACATTCCGGAGATAGACGACCAGTGGAATGCCCTGGGCCTCCAGCGCTTTCCCGATCGGCACCGACTTGTGGCACTGGACCACGGCGACGTCGGGCTTCAGCTTCTCCACTGCAAAGCCTGCGGCCTCCCATGGAAACCAGGCCCGCACCACGGGATATCCAGGGAAGCTGTCGATGACAGCGCGTTGTCCGGTCAGCTTCATCTTGGCTCTCGCCTTGAAGCCGAACATGCCGTCGCCGAACAGCGCGGCCAGCACCGAAGCCTCGTGGCCATGGGCGCGCAATTGCTCGACCAAGTGATGCGTCGACGACTGAACGCCGCCGCTGAACTCGGGCGTGTAGCCGTTGCCGCCTGCAAACAGAACCTTCATGTCCCTGCTCCGATATCAAGTTGGTTGACGGCCTCGCGCCTCACCCGGCCTTTCGGCCGATGGAGACGTATTGGATGCCGTGGCGGGCGACGACTGCCGGGTCGTAGAGGTTGCGGCCGTCGAAGATGACGGCGGTCTTGAGCTGTTCGCGGATCAGCTCGAAGGACGGCGCCCTAAAATTCTTCCACTCGGTGGCGATCAAGAGTGCATCGGCGCCGCGCAACGCCGCCTCCTTGGTACCGCACAAGGTGAGGTCGTCGCGCTGGCCATAGATCTGCTGCGCCTCGTTCATCGCCTCGGGATCATAGGCCTGCACCCTGGCGCCGGCTTGCCACAGCGCCTCCATCAGCACCCTCGATGGTGCCTCGCGCATGTCGTCGGTGTTGGGCTTGAAGGCCAGACCCCAGAGCGCAAAGGTCTTGCCGGCAAGGTCGCCGTTGAAGTGGCTCTTCAGCTTGTCGAACAGCACCGCCTTCTGGGCATTGTTGCGCGCCTCGACCGAGTGCAGCAGCACCGGCTCGAAACCGACATCGCCGGCGGTGCGGATCAGTGCCCGCACATCCTTGGGGAAACACGAGCCGCCATAACCCAGCCCGGGATAGATGAAGTGGTAGCCGATACGCGGGTCCGAACCGATGCCCTTGCGCACCTCCTCGATATCGGCGCCGAGCAGCTCGGCCAGATTCGCCATCTCGTTCATGAAGCTGATCTTGGTCGCCAGCATGCAGTTGGCGGCGTATTTGGTGAACTCGGCCGAGCGCACGTCCATCACGATCATCTTCTCGTGGTTGCGGTTGAACGGTGCATAGAGCTCGCGCATCACCTCCTCGGCCGCTTCGCTGTCGGTGCCGACGATGATGCGGTCGGGCTTCATGCAGTCGGCGACCGCCGAACCTTCCTTCAAAAACTCCGGGTTGGAGACGACGTCGAAGCTTAGCTCCTCCCGGCCTCTCTGTTTCAAGGCCACCGCAATCGTCTCGCGCACCTTGTCGGCGGTGCCGACCGGCACCGTCGACTTGGTCACCACGATCTTGGCACCCGCCATCTCGCGGCCGATGGCATCGGCCACCGACAGCACATATTTGAGGTCGGCCGAGCCGTCCTCGCCCTGCGGCGTGCCGACGGCAATCATCTGGATCGCGCCATGGCGCACGGCCATCGAAGCGTCCGTCGTGAAGACGATACGCCCCGCCGCGTGGTTCTCGCGCACCAGCGCCTCCAGCCCCGGCTCGAAGATCGGGATGAAACCCTGGTTCAGCCGCTCGACCTTGGCCGCATCGACGTCGACGCAGACGACGTCATGACCGACCTCGGCCAGAACAGCCGCCTGAACAAGACCGACATAGCCAATCCCAAATACCGTGAGGTTCATCCAGTCCGTTCCTGTCTGTTGATGATGTCGAAGCGCGGCTGAACCGCGCCTGGGTATCTGCCCGTCATTTCAGGGTGCACGCGACCGAGCCCTCGAACTGGCAAGCTTCGCCCGGGGCGGTGAAGGCGACGCGATCGACCGCCATGCTCACCGGCTTGCCGGGATCGGTGAACTCGCCCATCCATTCGCGCAGCGTGCCGGTGCCCCACAAGCTGAAGAATATCTTCTGCGGGTTGCTCGGCAGCTGGGTAGGATCGGTCACCTCATGCACCAGCTGGCCGTTGACATACCAGCGCAGCCGCCCCTTCTCCCAGACGAAGGCATAGTCGTTGAAACTTTGGTCGGCGCCGCCGGGCACGTCGACAAGCTTCTCGTCATTGGACTTGCCGCCGACATAGGCGTTGACCTGCACCTTCGAGGGATCCTTGGTCAGGACCTCGAAGTCGATCTCGTCATGCGGCTTTTTGTGCACCGGGCCGATATAGGTGAAAAAGGCGGCATTCAGGCCCGAGCCGGTACCTGTCTTCATCCGCGCCTCATAGGTGCCGTAGCCGAAACGTTCCTTGGTCTGCACCTCGCCGCAGGAATAGTCGCGGTTCTTCAATGGCTTCTTCTCGAAGCTCAGGACCAGATTGCCGTCGGCAACCTTGACCTGGTCCTTCGACCAGGTGCAGTTCTGGTGCTTGCCGTTGTCCCAGCCGTCCGAGATGAACCAGCGCGAAGCGGTCAGCGTGTCGAAGGTCTCAACGAAGGACTTGCCGGTGGCCTCCTGCGCCACGGCACCACCCGACATACCCAGCAGGCCGGCAAGTGTGACCGACACTGCCAACGCAGCGGTACTGCCGAGAGGTCGGCACGCGCTGTAGTCCCTAACGTTCGCGTTCATAGGTCATCCTTGTGTCTTCGCGCCTCCCGCCCGGAAACCGCATTGCCATACCGGCCGGAGATGCCCCCAGCCGGACGAAATCCTCCCATCCTCCCTGATGTCAGGCCCTGTCGCCTCGGGCCTAGAACTGGCGCAGGGCCTCCCCTTGCGCCAAACGTGCCGATGATTCCTCGTCGGTCTCGCGACCTTCATCGGCAAAAATGTCCAGCGAATGACGAAGCCCAGCGACGAAATCCTTTTGCCGTCCGAGCGCCTCGATCCGTCTCAGACAGGCCTTGAGCGATTCTGTCATCTGGTCCATCTCACGCGCCCGCAGCACGGAAACCGCTGAATTTTCCATGGCTTCGACAAGAAAAGCAGCATTGGCCGAAACCGCCTCGTAGCGGTTGCGGATGCCGGTTCGTTCCGCCTCGATGCCGGCGGCGAGTTCGTCCAGCGCCCGCGACAGCTGGCCGAAGCGCGCCTCGTCGGTCTGCCGGTCGCGGTCGGGGCTGCGGGTGCGGAATGCAAAGATCGATGCCATGCGCCCTACCCCGCCTTCGCGGCCGAGCCGGCCATCAGGTAGCGTGGACGTGCAGCGCCACTTTCCATCGCCGACGGATTGTGACGGCGCAGCAGCTCGAGCTTGTCGAATGCCGCCCCTTTGGTCACGGCCGACAGGTTCGTCGGCGAGGCGAAGGCAAAGCCCATGGCACCGGAAAGCCCGCCACTGGCCTTGAGATCGAGGAAATGTCGCAGCCGATATTTGTCGCGCACATGCCGCTCATGGCGGCGCAGGACACGTCGCTGTCCGGCTGTCAGACCGGCAAGCGCCAGAAGATCGAGATCGGCATCGGCCAGCCGCCTCAGGTCCTCGGTACGATGCTGGCCGCTCAGCGAATTGGACCGGACCACCGCGCAATAGCCGCAGGAGTGGATCAGCTTGAAGCAGGCACCGAAAGCCAGAGCCCGGGCATAGAGCGCATAATCCTCGCCGAGGCGCAGCTGCTCGTCATAATGCAGGCCGTGCTCTGTGAGCATGGCGCGCCGCATCACCGGCTTGAGAAAACCCAGCTCGCCGCGCCGGGCGCCGCGCCGGGAAATGTTGCCGGCGACGAAGCCGACAAGGTCGAGCTCGGTCGGATCGGCTGCGAACTGCTCGATGCTGCCCGACAGCACGTCGCGCACCGAGGCGTGTTCGGCAAAGACGATGTTGTCGGCGACGAGATCCCAGTCATCGCCGTCCACGAGCTTCGCGAACCGTCCCGGCAGGAAGAAGTCGTCGGCGTCGAGAATGCTGATCAGCGGCGCCCTGGAGTGGCGTATTGCCATGTTACGGGCAAAGGACGGGCCGCGATTGACGTCGAGCCGCAGCACCAGAAGCCTGCCGCTGCCGTCATCGGCGGCGCGCGCCACCGCCTCGGTCGCATCGGTCGAAGCGTCGTCCACGACGACCACCTCGGCCACCTCCGGCTCCAGCAGAGCGGAGGCAATGGCCGTCGTGATCGTTTCGGCTGCGTTGCGCGCAGCAATGATGACACAGACGTCGGTTCCGCTCACGTCGGTTGCCTTTCGTCATAGCCCGCCGACGCAAGAGCTATATTGCACCTGCTAACAAGGGAACCCCAACTTTTGTTACGGCGATTCACGGGAGGCGCTACGGGCACCGGCAACCGCCATCGGCAATCCGCGGCTTTCCAAGGGCTGCAGGCAGCTTCGTCCGATCACATATGACGGTTTCATCACACCGAGGCCGCCAAGGCCGCCTTCGGATTGGCAGCGTCGCGTCTTGCTTACATATACGGGCAGGACGGCAGCGATTCTGCCGGAACAGGCGGCCGCTCACGCCGATCTTGTCGGTCTAGTGAGCGCTGCCTTTCGGGGTCAGGTCGTCGGCTGGAACAGTGGCGGTACCTTCAGCCGCGGTCTTCGACTTGCCGGTTTCCACCGGTTTCGGCCCGGCGCGCGCCACCATTGCCAGCACGACGAGAAAGTATCCGACCTGAAGAACAACCGCGCATATCACCGCGCGCAGCAAGATCGTGCCCCAGCCGGCAGCATCCATGTAGGACCACAACGCCACGACAGCGATGACCATCGCCATGCCGAACACGAATTTGGGTAAAGTCATGTCAGCTGATCGTCAGGCCGGAGGCATCGGCACTGATTTCGTCGCCATGTTGCTTGCAACTCCCCTTGCCCTGAAAGCTTCCGCCCGTGTCCGTTCCTTCGTTTTATTTTGATGCCGGCTCGGCCCCAGCCGGTCGGCGCGAAGAACGTCATTCCACTATATTGACCCGCCCAACTGTCAGCAAGCGGAGCCTCTTGGAGAGCGAGTCTAGACGGCAAAGATGAATGCTGCATTGCACCGTCCGGCGATGCCCCAAGTCGAAACGATTTTTACCTTTGATGGCGTTATTTCAGAAATTTCTGCGATATCAGCCGCCTGTAACAATATGCTCGTATCTCGTGACGCACTTTGTTCGACTAAACAGCAGCATGACGAAGATATAATTTCAGGCATTTCCACCTGATGGACTGGATTGATTCTGCATACGCATTAATCTTGAGGACACAAAACTGTCGCAATGGACTCTTTTTGTGCAGGCCATGCACGGTTCTAGGACATCTACTGGCGCAAATATTTCACGCGTCAAAAAAACGTGTGTTGCGGCGCAGCATACCAATCCTATCCTGACACGGGGCGATTCTGGGGCGATTTATCGACCAATTGGAGTTGCAGCATGAGGGATCTAGCCAAGTCGAGCAGCTTGGAGTTTCCACATATGGCCGCCGACCTTCCTCCGCTCGGTGGCGTGGCCAAGCGCGGATTCGACATCGTCGGTGCCGGTCTCGGCATCGTCGCGCTGAGCCCGTTGTTCCTGCTCATCGCACTACTGGTGAAAGCCTCCGACGGCGGCTCGGTCTTCTACGGCCATCGCCGCATCGGCCGCGGCGGCCGTATCTTCCAGTGCCTCAAGTTTCGCACCATGGTTCGAGACGGCGATGCAGTTCTGGCCGCTCATCTGCGCAACGATCCTGAGGCGCGGGCCGAGTGGGAGGCAACGCGCAAACTCAAGGACGATCCGCGCGTGACCCGCGTCGGCACCGTGCTGCGCAAGCTCAGCCTCGACGAGCTGCCGCAGATCATCAACATCCTGCTCGGCGACATGAGCATCGTCGGCCCGCGCCCGGTGGTCCGCGACGAGCTCGAATATTACGGCAAGGCCGTCGTCTTCTACCTCAAGTCCCGGCCGGGTCTCACAGGACTGTGGCAGGTCAGCGGCCGCAACGACGTCTCTTACGACAGCCGCGTGGCCTTCGATCGTCACTATGTCGAGAACTGGTCGCTCGTCGAAGATATCCGCATCATCCTGAAGACGGTTCCGGCCGTCTGCATGTCGCGCGGCAGCTACTGATCCTGCCGCAATCGGGCTGCGCCGGCGCGCGCGGCCACTCCCAGCCGCGCATCCCCGGAGATGTCGCGGCACAGGAATGGACGATACCGTTGAACACCATCAGCACTCCCAAGCGCGCAAAGCGCCTGCTCGGCATGGGCGCCGCGCTCTTTCTTGCCCTCGCTTTCGCGACAACCCTGGCCGCAGCCGAGGACTACAAGCTCGGCACCCAGGACAAGCTGACAATCCGCGTCGTCGAATGGCAGACCGTCGAAGGCGCCTTCCGCGACTGGTCCTCGGTCAGCGGCGACTACACGGTCGGCCCCTCCGGCAAGCTGTCGCTGCCGTTCGTCGGTGAGACCGAAGCCGCGGGCAAGACGACGGCCGAGATCGCCGAGACCATCGGCAAGACCCTGCAGGACAAGTTCGGCCTGTCCGATCGCCCCGAGGCTTCGGTCGAGGTCGCGCAGTTTCGCCCGTTCTACATCTCCGGCGACATCCAGAGCCCCGGTCAATATGCCTATGCGCCCGACCTCACCGTGCTCAAGGCGGTCAGCATCGCCGGCGGCATGCGTCGCGGCGCCGACGGCGCCCGCACCGAGCGCGACCTCATCAACGCCGAAGGCAGCCACGCCGTGCTGTCCGACGAGCAGCTCCGCCTGATGGTGACGCAGGCGCGCATCGACGCTGAACTCGCCGGCAAGACCGAATTCGCCGCCCCAAAGGACATCGCCTCCTTGCCTGGGGTGGACGGCATGGTCGCCAACGAGACCGCCATCATGGCCTCGCGCCAGAAGAAGCTCACGCTCCGGCTGCAGGCGCTCGACAACCTCAAGGGCCTGCTCGAAAGCGAGATCGTCTCGCTCGGCCAGAAGGCCGAGACGCAGAAACGCCAGGTCGAACTCGCCAGAAAGGAACTCAGCGGCATCGACACGCTGGCGCAGAAGGGGCTCGTCGTGAACACACGCGTGCTGTCGACCGAACGTTCGATCGCCGAGATGGAAGGCAAGATCCTCGACCTCGAGACCGCCACGCTGCGTGCCAAGCAGGACGTCAGCAAGGCCGAGCAGGAAGCGATCGATCTCAGGAACAACGCCGAATCCGAACTCGCCGTCGAGCGCCAGAAGACTGTCGGCGAGCTCAATGCGGTGACGCTCAAGCTCGGCATGCAGAAGGGACTGATCGCCGAAGCCGGCGGCACGGCGTCCGCGGCAGCCGGCATCGAGCAGCCGACGTCCTTTGTCCTCGTCCGCAAGGGCAGCGATGGCAAGAGCAAGGAAATCACGGCTGCCGAGGACACGTCCATCCTGCCCGGCGACGTGATCAAGGTCGTGCGGTCGGGTAGCCCGCTCGTCCAGTAGTTGATCGGGTCTAACGCGATGCGGATCAGCAAGTCGTCACTGGTCGAACCCGGCCGCAACACGCTCTACGGCGCATTCGCGGTCGCCGTCTCGTTCTTCGTCTTCGCCTATTCCTTCCGCATCGGCCAGATCTCGATCCTGATGTATTACGCGGTGTGGCTGCCGCTGGTGCTGGTCGACTACCGTTTCACGCTCGGCCGCCTTGCCCGGTCGCCGCAACTCCTGGCCTTCGCGTTCTTGGCATGCCTGTCCTATTTTTGGTCAGACGCGCCTGACGTCACCTTGCGCGCAGCCCTCCAGTACCTCACACATGTCGTCTGCGCCGTTATCGCCGCCCGTGTCATCGATGCGCGCACCTTGTGCATCGGCGCCATCGCAGGCATCGCCGTCATTCTCGGTTATTCGATGCTGCAGGGCGGCTATGTCTACGACGCGCTCGACGGCAGCTACAGCTTCGTCGGCGCCTTCGGCTCCAAGAACCAGCTCGGCTTCTACGCCTCGCTGGGCGTGCTGCTGGGCTGCTATTTCGCGCTGTTCCTGACCCGCAGCCGCATCGCTCGCCTCCTTGCGCTCGGCGTCGTCGCCCTTTCGGCCGCGTCGCTGGTGCTGTCGCAATCGGCGACATCGATGCTCGCCACGCCCGCGGCCATAGCCATGGTCGTCGCCATCGCCGGACTGGAGGCATTCTCGCCGATACATCGCCGGATCTTCTTCGCCGCCGGCCTCGCGCTTGCCGGCACGGCAGTGCTGGCCGCCCTCAATTTCGGCGCGGCCGACATGGTGCTCGGCGCCTTCGGCAAGGATTCGACGCTGACTGGCCGCACCTATCTCTGGCAGCAGGGCATCGATGCGGCGGCCAACACGCCGCTGCTCGGCGTCGGCTATGCCGCCTACTGGGTGCAGGGCTTTTCCGAGGCCGAGCGGCTGTGGAACGAGTTCTACATCCCCGCCCGCACCGGCTTCCACTTCCACAACACCTATATCGAGGCGCTGGTAGAAACAGGCTATGTTGGCGCGGTCATGATCGTGCTGCCGCTGCTCGCCATCCTCAGGCTCTGCATCGCGCGCCTTTTGTCCGACGGCGACTGGACCGAAGCCCTGCTGCAGACCGGCCTGCTCGCGCTCTTGGTCATTCGCTCGTTCTTCGAGGTGGATATCCTCCAGCCCTACGTTATCGGCTCGTTCCTGCTCTACTACTGCTGGGCCCGCGCCAAGGAGCCGGCGGCGCTGCGACGGCCCGCTTCGGCAGCGGACTGGCGCCCGCCGTCGCCTTCGATGCCGTCGAACGGCATCGGTCCAGGCATCCAGGCGTAACGCAGCCTGCCCGCACCAGCCTTCTGTCAAATCCTGGTCGACGTCATGGAACTGTCGGTCGTTTCGGGAATTGAATCAGCTGATATCGCTGGAGCCGACATCATGCCGACACCACTTCAACCGCAACGCCCCGAAAAAGGCGAACAGCGCATAGAACTTTATTTCGTCGCGGCCACGATGCTGGCGATGGCAACAACGATGCTCCACACCAACGCCACTGCTTTTGTCCTGGTGCTGCATCTGTTGCAGTGACCAGCGTCCCCAGTTGTCGGCGTCCAGGCACCGAACCGGCCTTGCAATGCAACTGCCGCCCAACAGGCAGTATCGGCGGACGCGGTCGTTGCGTGGCACGCCCTGATCTCAGGAGTCATCGATGGATTGGACAGACTGGTTCTATCTTGCCGTGGTGTTCGGGGCGTCGAGCGCAGTGCTGTGGATGATGGGCGCCTGATCGGCGACACTCGGCTTTACTCTCTGCCCGCACCTGCCGTCCGACGTCACCCGAAACGGCATTTTCGCGGAACCGAAACCGGCCCGGTCGGTTTGTCACCTGGGCGGCGGCCAGAAATTTGAGAGGCCAGGAATTTGAGAGGAAAGAAATGAAACATGCACACGCTATCGCGATCCTGATCGCGTCGGCAACGCTGGCGGTACCCGCCGCCGCCGAGGACGCCGCCAAGCCGGCTGCGCAGCTGGATAGGTCCACGACGGCCAGTACCGGCGCAATGGCCGATCTCGCAACCGTCATGTCGGCCATCGAAGCCAGCCGGAGCACTGCAACCGCGATCCAGGCCATGACGACCGTCGGCAGCGTCCGTGTCGTCAAGGTTTCCGACATCGTCAGCCCCGGCGACAAGCAGGCACTGGACAAGGCCGTGTCGGACAACGAGGCCGATATCACCGGTGTGCAGGCCGCGATCATGGCCAACAGCGCGCTGAAAAAGCAGATCGACGCCAACACGGTCGACACCTCGGCCATCTTGGCCGCCAAAATCGCCGAAGATGGCGCGGTGACGGTCTTCGTCAGGTAGCAAAGCTGGCCGGGACCATGCGGCGTTGGCCCGGTGGCGTGATGTGCCGTGCCACGCTGGCCAGCCGACCCGGAAAATCTTGATCCAGCTGATTTTGTCCGCCCGCCCGTCCGCAAACTGCGCTATGCAGCGCGTGTCGGCTGGCGCGATCCGGACCGGCGCCGCAACAGGTGCATTCGCCCGCCCCGATGACATCCCAGACCGCCACGGCACCTGAACAGCGTTTCGCCGCCTTCCGCCATGGCGCGTTCTCGCGCTACTGGGTGGCGCGCTTCCTGGGTACCTTTTCGACGCAGATCATCTCGGTCGGCGTCGGCTGGCAGGTCTATGACCTGACACGCGACCCTTTCGACCTCGGCCTCGTCGGCATCATCCAGTTTGCCCCAGCGTTGCTGCTCGTCCTTGTCACCGGCGTCGTGGCCGACCGTTTCGGCCGCAGGCTGATCATGGGCCTGTCCGCCCTGGTCGAGGCCGCCTGTGCGGCGGCACTGCTGGCGCTGACCTACCACGGCCTTGCAAGCCCGTTGCCGATCTTCGCCGTGCTCGTCGTTTTCGGCATTGCGCGTGCCTTCTTCGGTCCGGCCTCGGCGTCGTTGGTCGCCAACCTCGTGCCATCAGAGGACTTCGCCAACGCGGTCGCCTGGAACTCGTCGGCCTGGCAGACCGCGACGATCGTCGGCCCGGTCGCCGGCGGCCTGCTCTATGGCCTGTCGCCCGAGATCGCCTATGGTGCCGCCGCCGTCCTGATGCTGGCATCGACGGCTCTGATCTTCTCCATCCCCAAGCCGGTCCAGCGCAGCGAGACCGACAAGCCGTCGGTCGAGACGCTGTTCGCCGGCTTCCGCTACATCTGGGGCGAAAAGGTCGTGCTCGGCGCCATCTCGCTCGACCTCTTCGCCGTGCTGCTGTCCGGCGCCGTGGCGTTGCTGCCGGTCTATGCGCGCGACATTCTCGACCTTGGGCCGTGGGGCCTCGGCCTGCTCCGCGCCGCCCCCGGCGTCGGCGCCATCATCGTCGCCGTCTGGCTCGCCGGGCACCCGATCCGCGACCATGCCGGCAAGGTCATGTTCGTCTTCGTGGCGCTGTTCGGCGTCGCCACGGCGGTCTTCGGCATCTCGACGATCCCCTGGGTCTCCATATCGGCACTTGCGCTGCTCGGCGCCACCGACATGGTCAGCGTCTACATCAGGGAAACGCTGATCCAGCTGTGGACGCCCGACCATGTTCGTGGTCGCGTCAACGCGGTCAACGGCGTCTTCGTCGGCGCCTCCAACGAACTCGGCGAATTCCGCGCCGGCACCATGGCCGCTCTGATCGGCACCGCGCCCGCCGTCGTCTTCGGCGGCATCGGCGCCATTGCCGTTGCCGGCATCTGGGCCTGGACGTTCCCTGCCTTGCGCAAGGTCAGGCACCTCGACCGGCACGTCTGACCTTTCCATTGCCCGGTTGCTTTGCCGGCGTTGCAAACGTCGCAACGTATTCATACATTCTTCTACATCGGTCAGGGGATCGCGATGCTTGCCCCGCCTGATCACCGCAAGAAGAACACTGCGCGAGCCCTCAGAATAGTTCGGAATGACCATGTCCAATGTGAATGACAACGACCTCGCCTTGATCAACAAGCTGATCACCGAAGTCGAGCGCTCGCAGAACGAACGCTCGGCGGACGATTTCCTCGCCCTGTTCCGTCCCGACGCCGTCTGGGTCACCGCCTTTGGTCGGCGGTTCAGCAACAAGGCCGAGATCTCCGACTTCGCCCGCAAGGTGTTGACCCCTGACCTGGGCGACCAGTATGCCCGCTACGACGTCGCTCATGTCACGATGCTGAGCCCCGACGTGGCCGCGGTGAATGTCCGCCAGCGCCCGATCCACAAGGACGGCACGCCTATCGAAGGCGAACTCGAAGGTTCGCCGCTCTATGTGCTGGTCAAGGAGAACGGACGCTGGATGGTCGGCGCCGGACAGAACACCAAGGTGCAGGCAGCGGCAATCGACACCCAGCAGAGCGAAATCGACGCCCGCGAGGGCAAGAAGTAAGCCTCAGCCCTTGGCCGGTTCGCCGAAGATCCTGACCAGGAATTCGTCGAGCCAGCGCTTGAGATGCATGTCCCAGATCAGCCGGCCGCCGAGATGGTCGCGGCCGGGCTGGGCGCCTGGCAAGACGAAGCGTTCGGCGCCGCGCACGACCCAGCGCTGCATCATCACGCGCGTCAGTTCGGCATGGAACTGGATGCCCCAGGCATTATCGCCATAACGGAAGGCCTGATTGGGATAACTCTCCGACGACGCCAGCAGCACGGCATCCCCAGGCAGCGAAAAGCCCTCGCGGTGGAACTGGTAGACCATCTCGGGCCAGTGCATCAGCTTGCGGCCTTCCTCGGTCGCCTTGATCGGATACCAGCCGATCTCGACAAGCCCCTCGCCATGCCCTTCGACCTTGCCGCCGAGGTGATTGACCAGCATCTGGGCGCCGAGGCAGATGCCGAGGAACGGACGGTTTTCCTTGAGCGGCACTGCCAGCCAGTCGGTCTCGCGTCGAACGAACTCATCCTGGTCGTTGGCGCTCATCGGGCCGCCGAAGACCACGGCGCCGGCATGCCCGTCGAGCGTGTCGGGCAAGGGATCGCCGAGCGGCGGCCGGCGGATGTCGAGTTCGAAGCCGTTCTCGATCAGCACATGGCCGACGCGGCCGGCACTCGAATGCTCCTGATGCAGCACCACCAGGATCTTGGGTCGCGCCTTGCCCGGCATTTACAGCTACTCGTCCGCTTCGGGTCCGATCTGGCGCTGCGCCTTCTGAGCCTCCTTGCGCTTGGCCTCGACGCGGTCGCGGCTTTCCACGCCGATCAGTTCGGCGATGCGCCAGATGGTGTTGTCCTCCATCTCATGCAGCTCGCCGTCGGCATAGACGATTTCCCACATCATGCCGATGAAGTCCTTGCGCGCCTGGTCGTCGAGGCTGCGCTTGAGCACGCTGGTGAAGGCATAGAGATCGATCGCTTCGTTGTCGGCCTGTTCGCCGGCCTTGACCAGCCGGTCGAGCTCGGCGCCCGAAATGCCGTAGCTCTGGCTCAGCAACTGCTTGACCCGCTCCCATTCGACGTCCTGCCGGTCCCCGTCGGCGTCCATGACATGGTACATCAGCGCCGCCGCGGCAACGCGCGGATCGTCCTCGCGGCTCGCCTTGGACCCTGCCGCCGGCAGGTCCTTCAGAAACGAAATCATGCGTTCGAACATCGTCGGTTCCTGTTTGGGCCAAGCCTAGATCTAGGGTCGAGCTGAAATCAAAACAAACGGAACCGCTTCTGGGCGTTTTCCCGCTCCACTTCCGGATCGACGCCGGGGTCGTCGGGCAAGCGGATCGGTTCGGCCATGTCATCCTCGTCGGTCAGGATCGCGCCGTCGGTCGCCGGCGGCACCGCGCGCGGGGGCACGGGCTGCACTGCCGCAGTCTCCTGCGCCACCTCGTCCTCGACGATCACGTCGACGATGTCGTCGCCGGCGGGCTGCGCTGCCGGAATGCTGGGGATCGACACCCGCTCGTTCGGCTCGTCGTCCTGCTCGATCAGGTGGCCGAGCCGCTCTTCCGGCGCCTTCCATTCGAAAGCATCGAGCCGGCCGGTGACGGGTGAGAACGGCGCCCAGCGTTCGGAGACCACGCCGTCCGCCACCCAGGCCGGGTCGCGCGGCGCGCGCACGGCCCGCGACAGCCACTGTCGCACCTTGCCCTGATCGCCACCTTGGGCTTCCTCGATGTCGGCGAGCAAAAGATAGGCACCCTCGCGCGGCTGCATCCGTGCGGCGGCCTCGGCCTCGGAGCGCGCCAGCTTGTAATCCTGTGCTTCCAGTGCCGCCCGCGCCACGGCGAGCGAGGATTCCGGATGGTTCTGCTTCAGCGATTGCAATTTCTTTGCCCGCGCCAGCCGGTCGAGCACGGCATCGCCTGGGCGACCATGGACGTAGAGCTCGGCGATGTCGGGCAGCGGTTCCGCCTTCCACGCCGTCTCCAGCACCTTCGAGCCCTTGCGCACGTCGTTCTGGCGGAACAGCGCCTTTGCGGCAATTGCAGCCGCCGGACCGAAACCGGGCCGCAGCCGATTGGCCTCAAGCGCTGCGGTCCGCGCCGCATTGAAATCGCCTTCGAACAGCGACATCGCCTTGGCGGTCAAAAGCACCGCGCGCTTGTTGTTGGCAACGTCGCGCTCGATCTGGCGCGTCGACTTCTGCGCGTCGATCAGCGCCAGCGCGCCGTCCCAGTCGCCGCGTTCGCACTTTTCCTCGAGCGTCGAATCCGCCGCCCAGCCGAGCTGCGGCGCAAGGCCGGCGGCGCGGCCGGCATAGTGGCGTGCAGCGGCCCGGTCGCCGAGCCGTTCGGCTTCGAGATAGAGCCCGCGCAGGCCGAGCAGCCGCATCTCGGGATCGTCCAGCATCGCCTCGAACTTCTGCCGCGCCGTGTCGTGGTCGCCCTCCAGCAGCGACGCCTGGGCATCAAGCAGCAGGATCAGCGGCTCCTGGTCGGAGTTGATCAGCTTGGCGGCTTCCTTGTTCTTCTTGCGCGCAAGTGCGGCGTCGCCCGCTCCGGCGGCGATCATGCCGGTCGACAGCGCCTGATAGCCGCGGTCGCGCCGGCGGGCGCGAAAATGCCGGGCGATGGTGAAAGGGCTATTCCAAACCGCTTTGGTGAGCCACCAGGTCAACATCGTTGCCGCAACGATCGCGGTGATCGCCACCGCTGCCACCATCAGGCTGACCTTGTACTGGTAGCCGCTGAAGGTCACGACCATGTCGCCGGGACGGTCGGCCAGCCAGGCAAAGCCCAGCCCGAGCGCAAAAACGATGGCCAGATAGAACAGGATACGGATCATCTGGCGTCCCTCATGCCTTCATCGCGCCGGCGACAAGCTTGTCGACCAGCGTTTCGACATCTAGCCGCGCCTTAAGCTTGGCAACGAAGTCGGCGCCCGCAGCCTTCGCCGTCTCGGGCAGCGTGTCATATTCGGCCAGCGCCTTGGCGAAATCGCCCTGGTTGACCGCCACCTCCATGCGCGCCACCGTCTCCGGCACGCCGGTGCCCTCGACCGCCCCGATCGGCCGCACCTGAACCAGTTGCTCGGCGCTCGACACCAGCCGTTCGAGGATGCCGGCATCCTCGTTGACCGGCTTGGCTGCAGCGATCATCGCATTCGCCGCCGCATCGGTTTCGGTCACGATATCGGCGCGTGTCGGCACGCCCTTTTCGGCATGAGCCCTCAGGGCCGCCAGTTCCGGCGCCTCCGGGGAAATCGCGGCGAAAGTTTCGAGCTCGGCGCCGAAGCCCGCGCCCCGGTCGACAGCCGCCTTCAACGCCGAAGCGGCGATCGCCAGCGCGATCTTGGGCTGCGACGCCTGTGCGTCGACCTTCGAGGTGAGCGCGGAGATGGACTGCTCCAGCGTCGCGATCTTGCCGTCATCGACCGTCGCCGCCTCGCCCGCCGACTTCAGCGCCGCGTCAAGGCCGCTGACGCGCTCGGTGAGTGCTGCGATCTCGCTCGAAGCGCCGTTGTTCTGGCTGAGCGAGGCCACGGCAGTTTCAACCTGCGCGATGCGGCCGTCGAGCGTGGCAAGGGCCTCATTCGACCCGGCCTGGCCGGCCGTCGCTTTCAGCGCCTCGATGTCCGACTTCACCTGCTGGACGGCAGCGGCGAGGCCGTCGACGTCACCCTTCAGCGCCGCACCGCCATTGGCGGCAGCACCGAGATCGGCCAGCTGCGACTTCAACGAGGCGATTTCGGCCTGCATCTGTCCATTGTCACCGGTTCCGGTACCCGGCGCACCCAGCACGCCGGCATATTGCAGCCCACCGGCCACCAACAGCGCGATCACGCCGCCGGCCAGGCCCGGCAACAGCCCGGATGCTGATTGACGATTCGATGATGCAGCCGAGGCTGCATCACTTGTAGCCCGCGACCCGGCCGAACTCGACGAAGCAGCACGCGACGGCGCCTCGGCCTTGGGCGTTTCGGCCGGCTTGTCGTTTTCGAAGCTGTAGTCATAGGAGGCATAGGCGCTGTCTGCCTTCGCCGCCGTCTCCTCAGACGGCGTCTCTGCCGAGGTCAGGGCTTCTTCGCCGGCCGTCGCTGCGACCGCCTCCGTCTCAGCGTCAGGCTTGGCGGCCTCTTCTACGCGCGACACCGCGCCCGGCTCCAGTTCGATCGTCACCGGATCGCGATGCGTCTTCGAATGGCGCGTCTTCGGCGTCTTGACCATGCTGGGGGCTCCGCGATTTCGTTGGCATAAATCCCGCGGCAGATGCGGGTTCGAAGATCAAAAACCAGTAACACCCACCGTCCCGCGAAAAAAGGCCGGTTGATGGCAAGTAGCCTTTCCGTCAGTCGGGATCGCCGAGAAGCGCCAGCAGCGCATCCTCATTGGGATCGCGCGCGACCTCGACCCTGATCCCGCCGACCAGCGCCGAAGCGATGCGGCCGGACAGGCAAAGGCAACGCGCGTTGCGCATCAGGAAATCCGCCTCGGCGTGCATTTCCATCAGCGAACCGAAGGCGGCTGCGGCGCGCGCCGAGTAAACGAGCACGGCGTCGATTGGTTGCCCGCCAAGCTGCTGGCGCACGAAGGAAGGGGCCGGATTGAGCGCGACTGTGTCATAAGTTTCGATCGGCACCACCCGCACCCCGTTGATGCCGAGACGACGTTCGAAGTCCGGCATCCGTACCCGGCCGCACAGATAGACAACCGTCGCCTTGCCGAGTTCGATTGCTATCATGTCGGCGAGCGCGGCAGCGTCGCCAGGACCTTCGTTGACGGAGTAGAAGCCGGCTTTGCGCGCGCTTTCCGCGGTCCTTGCGCCAACGGCGTGACAGGGCAGGCCCCGCAGTCGCTCGACAAGCCCGCTCGGCGCGTGTCGCAATGCGTTAGCGCTTGTCACCGCGATCGCCGTCGCGCCGGACGGGACGCTTTCACGCGCCACCGGCAGCGGTCGCGTTTCGGAAAGTGGCAAAAGCACAGGCTCGAAGCCGAGCGCCTCGAGGCGCCGCGCGGTGCGGGTTGCGCCGGGTTCCGGCCTCGTCACCAGCACCCGCTGTGCCATCTAGCTCCATCCCTCGAAGAATGTGGTGCCGGCCCGTGCCCGCACCTCGTCGCCGGCATTCCGGCCGATCTCGGCGGCATCCGCCGCCCGGCCGTCGGCCTTGGCCTCGTGCCACAGCGTACCATCCGGGGTCAGGATAAGCCCGGCGAAAGACAGCCTGTCGCCGTCGATCTCGGCATATCCGGCGATCGGCGTGCGGCAAGAGCCGTCGAGTGCGGCCAGAAACGCCCTTTCGCAGGCCAGAGCCTGCCCGGTCGGCTTGTGATCAATCGCCTGGAGCATGTTGGTGACAGCAGTATCGCCAATGCGGCTCTCGATGCAGATGGCACCCTGCCCGGGGGCCGGCGGGAAGGCGTCGAGCGCCATCAGATCGGTGATGACCTCTTCGAGCCCAAGCCGGCGCAGACCGGCATTGGCGAGGATCGTGCCCTCGGCCACCCCCTCGTCAAGCTTCCTCAGGCGGGTCTGCACGTTGCCGCGGAACATCACCACGTCGAGGTCGGGCCGCATGCGTCGGATCAGCGCCTGTCGCCTGAGCGACGAGGAGCCGACGACGGCACCTTGCGGCAGTTCCATGATGCTGGGTGCCGCGCGGCCGATGAACGCATCCCTTGGGTCCTCGCGCGGCAGGAACGCCGACAATTCGAGCCCGTCGGGCAGCTGCGTCGGCATGTCCTTGGACGAATGCACGGCGATGTCGATCTCGTCGGCATACATCGCCTCTTCCAGTTCCTTGGTGAACAGCCCCTTGCCACCGGCGAGCGACAGTGGCCGGTCCTGGATGCGGTCGCCGCTGGTCGAAATCGTCACGATCTCGAATGCCTCTTCCGGCAGGCCGTGCGCTGCCATCAGCCGCGCACGCGTCTCGTGCGCCTGGGCGAGCGCCAGCAGGCTGCCGCGGGTTCCGATTCTCAAGGCTCTAGTTTGCATAGCGCTTGGTCCGTGATAACCCCGCGCTGGCGGGGCGGTCCCGTACCTCCTATCTAGGAAATTACCACCGGGCAATCATGCAGGGTAGCGACCAATTGATCCGTGTTCTTGGCATCGAGACAAGCTGCGACGAAACCGCGGCCAGCGTCGTTGCGCTCGAATCCGGGCAGCCGCCGCGCATCCTGTCGAACACGGTATTCAGCCAGATCGACGAGCACGCGGCCTTTGGCGGCGTCGTGCCGGAGATCGCCGCGCGCGCCCATGTCGAGGCTCTCGACGGCATCGTCGAGGCGGCGCTCGAGGATTCCGGCGTTGCCCTTGAAGACATCGACGCCATTGCCGCCACGGCCGGTCCCGGCCTCGTCGGCGGGCTGATCGTCGGGCTGATGACGGCCAAGGCGATTGCCGCTTCAGTGGGCAAGCCGCTGATCGCCATCAACCATCTCGAAGGCCACGCGCTGACGGCGCGGCTCACCGACGGCCTCGCATTTCCCTACCTCTTGCTGCTCGTCTCCGGCGGCCACACCCAGATCGTCCTGGTCAAGGGCGTCGGCGACTATCAGCGCTGGGCGACCACCATCGACGACGCGCTCGGCGAAGCCTTCGACAAGACCGCCAAGATGCTGGCCCTGCCTTATCCAGGTGGCCCCAATGTCGAAAATGCAGCCCAGTCGGGCGACGCTTCACGCTTTGTCTTCCCGCGCCCGATGAAGGGTTCGGCCCAGCCTGATTTCTCCTTCTCCGGCCTCAAGACCTCGGTGCGCCAGGCAGCAACATCGGTGGCACCCCTCAGCGACCAGGACGTCGCCGACATCTGCGCCTCCTTTCAGGCAGCCGTCACTGATACGCTCGGCGACCGTGTCAAGCGCGCGCTGGCCCGCTTCCGTGACGAGTTCCCCGACACCGCAGCCCCGGCCCTCGTCGTCGCCGGCGGGGTCGCCGCCAACAAACAGATCCGCGCCATGCTGGAAAAGCTCTGCGCCAAAAACGGCTTTGCCTTCATCGCGCCACCGATGGCGCTGTGCACCGACAATGCTGCAATGATCGCCTGGGCCGGCATCGAGCGCCTGCGCGCCGATCTCGTCGAACCCAACGCATTCGATTTTGTACCGCGCTCGCGCTGGCCGCTGGACAGCGTGTCAGCCCCGGTCGTCGGTTCCGGCAGGCGGGGAGCCAAGGCATGAGCGCATACAAGGTCACGGTTCTCGGCGGCGGCGCCTGGGGCACGGCACTTGCGCTCGCCATGCTGCGCGCCGGCCATGCCGTCACGCTCTGGGCCCGCGACACAGACAGCGTCACGGCGATCGCCAAGGGCACCAACCCACGCTATCTCGCCGGCATCGTCTTCGAGACAGGCATCGCCGCCACAACCGACCTTGCCCAGGCGCTTGCCGGCACCGATTGCGTGCTGGTCGTCACCCCGGCACAGGCCCTGCGCAGCGTGCTGACCGAGGTCAAGCCGCATATCGCCGACGATGTTCCGCTGGTGCTCTGCGCCAAGGGTATCGAGCGCGACACCGGCCGCCTGCTGTCCGACATCTCCAGCGCAATCTTGCCCGACAATCCCGTGGCCGCACTGTCCGGCCCGAGTTTCGCCACCGACGTCTCGCGTGGACTCCCCACCGCCGTCGTCGTCGCTGCCGAAGACGAGGCGCTGGCCTCGGCTCTGGCGGTGCGCTTCTCGGCAGCCAACCTGCGCTGCTATTCCAGCGACGACCTGATCGGTGTCGAAATCGGCGGTGCGCTGAAAAACGTCTTTGCCATCGCCGCCGGTGCCGTCACCGGGGCCGGTCTCGGCGCCTCGGCCCAGGCAGCGCTGGTCACCCGTGGCTTCGTCGAACTGCGCCGCATCGGCGCCGCCTTCGGCGCCCGCCCCGAAACGCTGATGGGCCTGTCCGGCCTCGGCGACCTGATGCTGACCTGCTCGTCGGTGCAATCGCGCAATTTCGCTTATGGCGTGGCACTCGGCAAAGGCGAAGAGCTTGCCGGCCGCCCGCTCGCCGAAGGTGTCGCCACTGCCCACATCGCCGCCCGCATCGCCCGTGAGCGTGGCCTCGACGCGCCGATCATCGAGGCGGTCGCTGCCCTGCTCGACAATGCCATTACCATCAACGAGGCCGTCGCCGGGCTGATGACCCGCCCGCTGCGCGCCGAAGCCGACTGAACGTCCAAATCGAGAGGGACAACATGCTTTTCGCACTGATCTGCAAAGACAAGCCGAACCATCTCCAGGTCCGCCTCGACGCACGGCCCGACCATGTCGCCTTCCTCAACGACCTCAACGCCAAGGGCGCGCTGAAATTCGCCGGCCCCTTCCTTGATGCCGACGGCAAGCCGGATGGTTCGCTCGTCGTCATCGAAGCCGCTGACGCGGAGGCTGCCCAGGCAGTCGCCGGCACCGACCCCTACGCCAAGGCCGGCCTGTTCGAGAGCGTCCAGATCCGGCCGTGGAACTGGGTCTTCAACAACCCGGCCAGCGCCTGACCACAAGCCAAGAGGGGACGAGATGAGCGAGAAGAAATACTGGCTGTTCAAATCCGAGCCGTTCAAATTCTCCTTCGAGATGCTGAAGGCCAAGGGCAAGGAAGGCACGCAGTGGGACGGCGTGCGCAACTACCTCGCCCGCAACAACATGCGCGCCATGCAGATCGGCGACCTCGGCTTTTTCTACCACTCCAATGAGGGGCTCGAAGTCGTCGGCATCGCCGAGGTCTGCGCGCTCGCCCATCATGACACAACGACTGAAGACCCGCGTTGGGAGTGCGTCGACATCCGCTACCACAGCCCGGTCCCCAAGCCGGTGACCCTTGCAGACGTCAAGGCCAATCCGAAGCTCGAAAAGATGGCGCTTGTCACCTCGATGCGCCTGTCGGTCCAGCCGGTGACCGCTGACGAGTGGCAGGAAGTCTGCCGCATGGCCGGGCTCGACAAGGCGCCGTGACGACGGCTTCCCCGACACGCCTGACATCAGAGGGTGCCGCAAGCTTCATCCGCGCCAACACGGCGCTGATGCGGCCGCCGCATGTGCCCGAAGTCGCGCTCCATCTCGCCGACGAAGCGCATGACCTCTGGCACCGTACCGAGGAAGAGCTGTCCGAGATCGGCCTGCCGCCGCCCTTCTGGGCCTTCGCCTGGGCAGGCGGCCAGGGTCTGGCGCGCTACGTACTCGATCACCCCAAGACTGTTGCCGGCAAGCGCGTGCTCGAACTTTGCCTCCGGCTCGGGTCTCGTCGCCATCGCTGCGATGAAGGCGGGGGCTGCAAACCTTACAGGCGCCGACATCGACCCGTTCTGCGAGACGGCGATCCGGCTGAATGCCGAGGCCAATGCCGTTGAGGTCGGCTTCCTCGGCGCCGACCAGGTCGGGCGCGACGACGGCTGGGATGTCGTCCTCGCCGGCGACGTCTTTTACGAAAAGCCTTTCGCCGACCGGCTCGTGCCGTGGTTCGAAGCGCTTCGGTCCCGCGGCGCCGACGTGCTCGTCGGCGACCCCGGCCGCTCCTACCTGCCCAAGGACCGGCTGCAAAAGCTCGCCACCTACGAGGTGCCGGTCACCCGCGCCCTCGAGGACGCCGAGGTCAAGCGCACCACCGTCTGGCGATTTGCCTGAACCGAGCTCCCTGCGATCGTCATCCCGGGCGATCGGGTCCGGATAACCCTACGCTGCGCTCCGGTTTCCGGGATGACGTGAATCGACGCACTCAAATCTCCGTCTTCGCCGCCTCCTCGATGATCCAGTCTCGGAACGCCCCGATGCGCGGGTCGCCCTCCGACGTCTTGGGATAGACCAGGAAATAGGCGAACTCACGCGACACCCGGATGCCCAGGTCGAATGGCCGGACCAGCCGCCCCTCCGACAGGTCGTTGGCGACCATGGCGAAATCGGCAAGCGCCACGACGCTGCCGTCGATCGCCGCCTGTACCGCGTCCGACGAGGTGGTGAAGACGATGGCGCGGCTGTCGTCGAAATCGTCGACGCCGGCAGCTGCCATCCACATCCGCCAGTTCGGCCAGGTCACGCCCTGCTGCGACCACTCGATATGCACCAGTGTGTGGTGGAACAGGTCGCGCGGCACCTTGAGCGGCGGCCCGGATGCCAGGAGCCGCGGGCTGCACACCGGGATGATCATGTTGTCGAACAGCCGGTCGGCGCGCAGGCCGGGATACTTGCCCATGCCGAAGCGGATCGCCACATCGACATCGTCGAGGTCGAAGTCGCGCACCTCGTAGCTGATGTCGAAACGCAGCTCGATGTCGGCATGCAGCTTGCGGAACCCGTCGATGCGTCGCATCAGCCATTTCGAGGCGAATTGCGCATCGAGCGTCACCTTGAGCAGCGCCGTGCCGCGGCTGAGCTTGCGCGCCCGCGACACCGCGCGGTTGAGCACGTCGAGCGCATCGACCGAAGCGTCGACCAGCGCCGATCCTGCCTCGGTCAGCCTGATGCTCCGACTGGTGCGGGTGAACAAGGTGACGCCGAGCTGGTCCTCGATTTCCTTGATCTGGTGGCTGACCGCAGCCGGCGTCAGGCCGAGCTCGTCGGCGGCGCGGGTGAAATTCAGATGCTTGCCTGCGGCCGCCAGCGTTCGCAAAGCACGTGTCCCAGGTACGAAGCGCATTGCCGGATCTTCAAATTTGGTTTGATGGTCGAGAAAGAACTACTCGTTTCTCTTTTGCCTTTCAGCACTGCATCATGAGCCCAGTTCAACCAATGTCAAACCGGATTTGATGTCCGGACGAAACGGAAATGACCATGTCCACCGCTGTCTTGAGAACCACCTTTGTCCAGCCGTCGCGGCTGCAGCCGGTTTTCGACTGGCTTCGCCAGATGCGGGCAGCACTCAACGTGCCGGCGCCGCAGGATGCGGCCGAGCTGTCGGACCATTATCGCCGCGACACCGGTATCGCCCAAAAGGATATCGCCAGGGCCGTCGATGCGGATCTCGGCCGTCTCGGCCTGCTCGACATCGGCTGGCAGCAGCCCCGCCGCCTGAACCGTCACTGATTCCCATCTCCCAAGCTCACTCTGGGAGCACGCTCGGCCCGAGGATCATGTCTCCCGATCTTCGGGCCGCTTTCTGTGCAGTGACTAGCGCACCACCTTCAGCACGGTCCGGCGCGACAGTTGCGGCAGAAGCCGCGCCATCACCTGCGCCGTGACCGCGACGCAGCCTTGCGTCGGCGTGAAACCCGGCCGCGCCAGGTGGAAGAAGATAGCGCTCCCGCGCCCGCGCCGGCGGGGCCGGATGTTCCAGTCGAGCACCAGGCAAGCATCGTAGAGGTTGTCGTCGCGCTTCATCCGCTCATGGCTGGCGCCGTAAGGTATCTTCACCGGCCTGTTGTAGTTGCGGTCGTCCGGCACCTCGCACCAGCCGAGATCGGCGCCGATCGGGCTCATAGGCAGGCGGCTCTGCCCCGCCACGAACTGGTCGCGGCGGAAATAGCCCGACAACAGCCGCATCGACGCCAGCGGCGTGCCGCCGTCGCCCTCGCGCTTGCTCGCGGTGATGCCGCCGTGCCCCAGCGCGCAGGGAAACACCAGCCCGCCGACCTGCATCAGCCCCTTGGTCGGGTCGCCGGGCTTGGCCCGCACGACGATTGTCGAAATGCCTTTTCGCAAAAATGCACCCGCCCCAATTACGCCTTTGATTTTTCTTGTATGATCGCCTTGCGGAACAAATCACTACCGCTGAAAGTTGTGGCGATCAGCTTCCGCATTCGATTGCCGCGGTCAACTGAATACTGATTTTGAAACAACGGATTGATCCATGACCTCACGCACTATCCTCATCGTCGACGATGACGACGATCTGCGCAGCACATTGGTCGAACAGCTGGCGCTCTACGAGGAGTTCGAAGTCCTTGAGGAAGCGACGGCGGCCAAGGGCGTCAACGCGGCGCGCGCCGGCCTCATAGACCTGCTGATCATGGATGTCGGCCTGCCCGACATGGATGGGCGCGAGGCGGTCAAGATCCTGCGCAAGGGCGGCTACAAGGCGCCGATCATCATGCTGACCGGCCACGACACCGATTCCGACACCATCCTCGGCCTCGAAGCCGGCGCCAACGACTATGTCACCAAGCCGTTCCGCTTCGCCGTCCTGCTCGCCCGCATCCGCGCCCAGCTGCGCCAGCACGAGCAAAGTGAGGACGCCACCTTCTCGGTCGGGCCTTATACGTTCAAGCCGAGCCAGAAGCTTCTCATCGACGCCCGCGGCGGCAAGGTCAGGCTGACCGAAAAGGAAGCCTCGATCATCAAGTATCTCTACCGCGCCGACCAGAAAGTGGTCACCCGCGACGTCCTTCTCGAGGAAGTCTGGGGCTATAATTCGGGGGTCACGACCCACACGCTGGAAACCCATGTCTACCGGCTGCGCCAGAAGATCGAGCGCGATCCTTCCAATGCTGAAATTCTTGTGACAGAAAGCGGCGGATACAAGCTGGTCCCCTGACTGGTTTGCTGAATCGCCCCAAAATCAGCTTTGGTTTTCGGGGGGATAAGCGGAATATGTTGTTAGTTTGGAACGGGGAACCGGCTAACAACGGGAGGGGAGCCAGTCTGAGAAGTCGGGGACATAATGGCGCTGGATGACGACATCCGCATCCTGTCCGGCGTGAGGCTGTTTGAGGGCTTCACACAAGAACAGCTGCGTTTGCTGGCCTTCGGTGCGGAGAATGTGAACCTCCCCGCCGATCGCAAGCTCTACCGCGAGGACGACGAGGCCGATTCGGCCTATGTCGTGATATCGGGACGTATTGCGCTTTACCGCGAGACCGACGGCGTGCGCGCCGATCTTGGCTCCGCCGGCCGGCTCGATGCTTGGCGAGCTCGCCCTCATCGCCGACACCAGGCGCCTGACCAGTGCCGCTGCCGCCATCGATTCGGAAATCATCCGGCTCAACCGCAAAATGTTCCACCGCATCCTCGAGGAATACCCCGAACTCGCAGAGCGGCTGCACCAGCACATCCTCGAAGACCTCCAGGACATGATCGCCCGCATCGAAAGCATGGCGCCGCGATTCGGGAAGTAGTCGGCCAGCCGTCAATTCAATTCGGCCAGCTGGGCACGGCCGGATCGGGCCAGGCCGAGCCGAAAATGATGGATTCCGAGTACCGGAGCGGAGCGGACATTCAGGTCCGTGAGCACCGGAAGCGCAGAAAGCCGCCATTTGCAGGCCGGCCTCACCAGAATCCCTCAGTCGAGGTCGAAGCGCGCTATGACTGGCACATGATCCGACGGCCGTTCCCAGCCGCGGGCGGCGCTCAGGATGTCGATGCCGGCAAGCTTGGGCGCAAGATTGGCCGAGGACCAGACGTGATCGAGCCGTCGGCCGCGGTTGGAGGTCTCCCAGTCCTTCGCCCGATAGCTCCACCAAGTGTAGATCTTCTGGTCGTCGGGCACGTTGAGCCGCATCAGATCGACCCATTCGCCGGCCTTGCGCATCGCCTCGAAACTCTCGGTCTCGACCGGCGTGTGGCTGACGACGTTGAGCAGTTGCTTGTGCGACCAGACGTCGTGCTCCAATGGCGCAATGTTGAGGTCGCCGACCAGCACCGAAGCCGAACCTTCGTCATGGTCGGCACGGATGGCGTTCATCTCCGAAACGAAGCCGAGCTTGTGGCGGAACTTCGGATTGATCTCGACATCCGGCTCGTCGCCGCCGGCCGGAACGTAGAAATTGTGCAGCGTCACCTTCTTGCCGCCGGCCTCGAAGCGCACCGACAAATGCCGACTGTCGTCGATCTCGCAGAACCGCCGCTTCTCCACGATCTCCAGCGGCCGCCGCGCCACAGTGGCGACGCCGTGGTAGCCCTTCTGACCATGGAAGGCGATGTGCTCGTAGCCTGCCTTGCGGAACGCCGCCGAGGGAAACTGGTCGTCGGGACACTTGGTCTCCTGCAGGCACAAAACGTCAGGCGCCTGCTCGCTCAGCAGCCGCTCGACCAGCGGCATGCGCAGGCGCACGGAGTTGATGTTCCAGGTGGCGATGGAAAAGGGCATGGCAGGTTCCGGCAACAGGTTGCGGCGGAACCTGCCAGCACGGACCTGCGATGACAAGGCACGATGCCCGATGCGGCGCCCGTGCCGCCGATGTCCACAACTAAGCCGGGCAGTCCAGCGAATGAGGCCGCGCACCTAGCTTGCCGCGCCAGATGGCCGGCAAGGTAGAGTTGGCGGGCAGCCTGTTAGTCGCCCTTCTTCTGCGCATTCAGCTCGCGATTGAGCTTGTAGTCGATCTTGAACGTATCGCCCGGGAAGGAACCGCCCTGCTTGACGTTGAACACCATGACGGTGGTGTCCTTGCCCTGGGCGTCGGTAATCGTCCACTGGCGCAGTTCGTAGGTGTTGGGGTCGAACATCATGGTGATGGTCGAATTGCCGAAGACCTGCTTGTCCGACAGCTTGATGGTGGTCAGGTCGTCCTCTTCGGTGACGCTCTTGACCTTGTTGCCGCTGAGGTCGATGCGCTCGTCGAGCAAAAGCTTCAGCGGCGTTTTCGACAGCGGATAGAGGTCGGAGGTGCGCATCTTCGAGTTGAGGATGACCACCGACTGGCCGTCGGAAATCACCTTGAAGTTCGACGGTGCCTCGTAGTTGAAGCGGATCTTTCCCGGACGCTGCAGGAAGAACTTGCCGCCGGTCTGTTCGCCGCGCGGACCAAACTGCACGAACTCGCCCGACATCGAGCGCACGCTCGAGAAATGATCGGCGATGCGCTGGGCGGCATCGGAGCCTTGTGCCTGTACCGGGCCATTGAAGGCCACCAGCGGCGTCGCGGTCAGCGCGATCGCGGCCGCGAAGCCGAGCAGGCGTCGGCGGGTCGGAGTGCGGATATCGTTCATGCCGGTTACTCTCTCATTCAAGTTCGACGGTTGTATCGGCACTTAGTAGGGCTGAAGTTTGACATGGTTCACGGCCTCGCGCACTGAACGCGAAAACGTGATCGCCAGTTCCCCGATCCTACATCTTGTCGTCTTCCGTCGGCACCAGAATCTCGCGCTTGCCGGCATGATTTGCCGGACCGACGATGCCCTCCTGCTCCATCCGCTCGATGATCGACGCCGCGCGGTTGTAGCCGATGCCGAGGCGGCGCTGGATGTAGCTGGTCGACGCCTTGCCGTCACGCAGCACCACCGATACCGCCTGGTCGTAGGGATCGTCCGAATCCTCGAAATTGCCGCCACCGCCATTACCGCCGCCCTTGCCCGACGGCTCGTCCTCGTCCTCGCCGTCATCCTCGGTGATGGCGTCGAGATATTCCGGCACGCCCTGCAGCTTGAGATGGGCAACAACCTTCTCGACCTCGTCGTCGGCGACGAACGGGCCATGGACGCGCTGGATGCGGCCGCCGCCGGCCATATAGAGCATGTCGCCCATGCCGAGCAGCTGTTCGGCGCCCTGCTCGCCGAGAATGGTGCGACTGTCGATCTTCGACGTCACCTGGAACGATATGCGGGTCGGGAAGTTGGCCTTGATGGTGCCGGTGATGACGTCGACCGACGGACGCTGGGTCGCCATGATCACGTGGATGCCGGCCGCGCGCGCCATCTGCGCCAGGCGCTGGACCGCACCTTCGATGTCCTTGCCGGCGACCATCATCAGGTCGGCCATTTCGTCGATGATGACGACGATGTAGGGCAGCGGCGCCAGATCGAGATTTTCGGTTTCGTAGATCGCCTCGCCGGTCTGACGGTCGAAGCCGGTCTGCACCGTACGCGAGATCTGCTCGCCCTTCTTTTCCGCCTGGCTGACGCGCGCGTTGAAGCCGTCGATGTTGCGCACACCGACCTTGGACATCTTGCGGTAGCGGTCTTCCATCTCCCGCACCGTCCATTTCAGCGCCACCACGGCCTTCTTTGGATCGGTGACGACAGGGGTCAGAAGATGTGGGATGCCGTCATAGACCGACAGTTCCAGCATCTTCGGATCGATCATGATCAGGCGGCATTCCTGCGGCGTCATCCGATAGAGCAAGGACAGGATCATGGTGTTGATGGCGACCGACTTGCCCGAGCCGGTGGTACCGGCGACCAGCACGTGCGGCATCTTGGCGATGTCGACGATGACGGCCTCGCCATTGATCGTCTTGCCAAGTGCCAGCGCCAGCTTCGACTTGGTCGTCTCGAAGTCGCGGCTCGCCAGAATCTCGCGGAGATAGACGGTTTCGCGCTTGGCGTTCGGCAGTTCGATGCCGATCGCATTGCGCCCCGGCACCACCGCGACGCGGGCGGCAATCGCGCTCATCGAGCGGGCGATGTCGTCGGCGAGGCCGATGACGCGACTCGACTTGATACCGGGCGCCGGCTCCAGTTCGTAGAGCGTGACGACGGGGCCGGGACGGACATGGATGATCTCGCCCTTGACGCCGAAATCTTCGAGCACGCCTTCCAGCAGCCGCGCATTCTGTTCCAGCGCATCCTTGGAAAGCGAGGCGTCACGCACGACGTTCTTGGGCTCGGCCAGGAAATGCAGCGACGGCATCTCGAATGTCTCGGTGCCGATCAGCGTGGTCTGGGCCTCGCGCTGGACACGGGCTCCTGGTGCCGGCCGGGGGGCAGGTGCTGCGACACGCACGGCGGGAGATCCAGCCTCCGGCGAGCGGAAATTCTGCACCTGGGCATTGGCGCCCCGGCGCTCTGATGACACCGGCGGCATGTCCATGTCGTCGTCGTCACCGAAGACATCCTGGTCGTTGGGGTCTATCGAAACCGTCCGCTCCGACACCATCTGGGCAAAGAATTCAGGTTCGACGCGGGCGCGGCCGCCTGTCGTAACGCGCTGCTCGGCGCGCTCGGCCGATTCGACGCGCTCGGCCGCCTGCCGCCAGGCGCTCTCGCGCTTGACCGGCGGCAGGTCGTAGCCTTCCAGCTCGCGCCGCTTGGCGGCGCGACGGCGCATCCATGCCCTGGCCGACAACCACCAGTGGGCGATGGCGCCAAGCGCCAGCACGCCCTCGTTTTCGTCCTCGTCCTCGTCGTCGAAGCTGGCGAAGTCCTGCTCGCGCATGTCGGGCTTGGGCTTGGGATTGACCACTGCAAAGCCGTTCTCGCGGTTGAGCAGGCCGGCGCCGAAGGCAAACAGCCAGATCGCCGGCGCAATCAGCAACACGCCAATGACGGTGGCGATCAGCCCGGTTGGATAGCCGCCGATGAACAGCCCCGGCACCTTGAGCACCATGTCGCCGAACACGCCACCGAGGCCGGTCGGCAGCGGCCAGGTCGGCGGTGCGCCGACACAGCCGGCAATGGCCGCGCCAAGAAGTGCCGAGCCGAACCAGACCAGGCCGCGCTTGGGCATGCGGTCGACGCCGCGCGCGGTGACGAACAGCACGCCCCAGATCACCGCCGGCATCAGGGCAGCGACCGAGGCAAGGCCGAAGAACTGCATCGCGAGATCGGCGAACACCGCACCCGGATACCCCATGGCGTTGGTGACGGGATTGTCGGTGGCATGGCTGAAGCTCGGGTCGGCGACATTCCAGGTGCCGAGCGCCGCCAGCCCGAAGGCCACGAAGGCAAACAGGCCCAGACCCGCCGCGCGGCCTGCCTGCCGTCGCGCGAATGCCTGAATGCCGTGCCCCGTCTCGGTCAGCGCGAGCGGTGAGGAAACCCCAGAACGCATGCCTCGTCCCCGTCCATTGATGCCGTGGCCCGCATGCGGACGCATGGCGGGCAGATTCGTTTGCCAGACTATCGGGGCGAAGGTTAAGGCGGCATTAAGGTTAAGCCATTGTTCACGCAACAGCCCCTTGGACGCTTCCGCGAGCGGCGGCAAACAACGCGTCACTCCTCCCCGGCATAGGCATTTTTGATGCAACCATCCTGTCTCCGTGGCGTTGGGTCTGCCGGAAGGGACCAGAAACGAGGAGAAAGAAATGAGAAAGCTCATTTTGGCTTTGGGTGCGGCAGCCTTGATGGCTGGCGCCGCTTGGGCAGCTTCGGCCGACGGCGTGGTCAAGGAGTTCAACAAGGACACCCGCGTGATCACGCTCGAGGACGGCAAGACTTACACCGTCCCGGCTGACGTGGCACTTCCCGCCGATCTGGCGGCAGGCATGAAGGTGTCGATTACCGTTGCCGATGACGATGCCACCAAGGTGACCGCCGTCATGACGTCGGCGATGTAACGACCCCGACCTGGCTCGCAGAAACCCCGTCCAGACAGGGCGGGGTTTTTGCATTTCCGGTTCAAAACAGGCTTGCCGCAGAGACCGCAGCGCCATAGTTTTCCATATTAGGAAAACCTAATGGAGGCAGCGATGAAGCACCATAGCATCGAGCAACTGCAGGCCTTCGCAGACATCCAGCCGCTCAGCCCCTATCTGCCGATGACGCGTACCGAGCGTCTCGAGCGCTGGGCGCAACTGCTCGAAGATCAGCCGGAACGGCGCCTCGGCACACTTTCCGGCACCGAATACGCGCCGCGCGCCGAACGGCTCGCCATGCGCGTACCGGGCTCGCCTATTACCGTTGCATTCGAGGACCCTGCCTTCCGGGCAGCCGGCCTTGAAGACGACAGCTACGGCGCAGCCAAGCGCTTCTTCGAGCTGTCCGACCGGCAGCTGCACAACATCGTCTGCTACTGCCATTTCGGCGATGCGGTCAGGGGTGCAAGTGCCGCCCGCCGTGTCCGGGCAGCGATCAGCATGTGGACGCGCATCCGGGCATTCTTCGCCTGAAGGCGCGCAAGGCACTCCAGAATCCAGCCAAGGGCCCGGCTGGCTCGGGCCCCGGTGGACGCTACGCCTGCTGCCATCGGGTAGAAACATTAGCATGTACACATATAATCGATTGACCAGGTAACGACCCGGATCGCGCGACGTACCTCCGTCGCTTTGCCCCCTCGGATTCAAGCCAGGAGCCAGATGCCGACAGGATTGAGATTCTTCGACGCCACCTACTATCCCGTACCCAAGAGTGGCAGCAGCAGCGTCAAGTACCTGCTCATGCAGGTCGCCGGCGCGCATCAGGCGCTCGACAATCCCGACGACGACGTCCACCACCACCTCGGCACCAATCTGGTCGATCCGTTTCGCCCGATGCACAATGCCGACGCCAAGCCCTTCACCATCGTCAGGGACCCGGTCGAGCGGCTGCTGTCGGCCTATTCCGACCGCGTCGTCAAAGCCGGCCTGCTGACGTCAGATGAAGCCGACAGCCCGCTGGCCCGCGAGCTCGGCCTGTCGCTCGAACCGGACCTCGAGACCTTCATCCTCAGGGTCGAGGACTATTGCCGCATCTGCGCCGACGTCCGCTTTCATGTCGCCTCGCCGCGCTACTTTCTCGGCAGCAACCTTTTCCTCTTCGACCGGGTGTTCAAACTCGAGAAGATCGACCAGGTCGCGGCCTATATCAGCGAGATCGTCGGCCAGGATGTGTCGATGCCGCACATCCACGTCTCGAGCGGCCAGGCCAGCCCGTCCGACCTGTCGCCGGCAGCACTCGCCAAGGCGCTGCGCTTCTGCCGCTACGATTACGCCTTCCTCGTCGACCTCTACGACGCCGGCCGCTGGGGCACCATTCCGCGCGGCACGCGCCGCGATCCATCGACACTGAGCGTCTATCGCGACCCGGCGAAATATGAGGGCGACAGCTATCCCCGCACGCCGCGCAACCTGCGCAATTTCCTGAGCAAGCGTCCGCTCGATCCGGCATTGCCCAAGGCCGACTAACAACTCCAGACAAAAAAGGAGGCCCGGATTGCTCCGGGCCTCAAAGCGCAGCTGCCTTGAGGGCGGCCACGACGGATTAGGGAGGATGTTGCGCGGCCAGGGCGTCGGCCGCGCGCGCCGGAGCACGATCCCTAGGGGGAGGACCGCGCTCCAACAGGCATCAGGAGTGGTAGGCCACTTCACCATGCGAGGTCAGGTCGAGGCCCTGGCGTTCGGCTTCGACGGTCGGGCGCAGGCCGACGAGCAGATCGACCAGCTTGTAGAGTACCAGCGAGCCGATGCCGCACCAGATGACGGTCACCGAGACAGCGAGGAACTGCGTCCAGACCTGGCCGCCGATCGACATTTCGCCATAGCCGATGCCGCCGAGCGCCTTGGCGTTGAACACGCCGGTGCCGATGGCGCCGACAATGCCACCGACGCCGTGGATGCCGAACACGTCGAGCGAGTCGTCATAGCCGAGCTTGATCTTCACCACCGCCACGAAGAAGTAGCAGATCACCGAGGCGATGGCGCCGAGTGCGATGGCGCCGACCGGACCGACGAAGCCGGCGGCAGGCGTCACCGCGACGAGGCCGGCAACCATGCCGGAAGCAGCACCCAGCATCGACGCCTTGCCGCGGGCAACCACTTCGATGATCACCCAGGCGAGGATCGCGCCGGCAGTGGCGGTGAAGGTGTTGATCATCGCAAGTGCCGCACCGCCATTGGCTTCGAGGTTCGAGCCGGCATTGAAGCCGAACCAGCCGACCCACAGGATCGAGGCGCCGACCATGGTCAGCGTCATCGAGTGCGGGGCCATGTTGTCCTTGCCGTAGCCCGTGCGCTTGCCGATCACCAGGGCGCCGACCAGGGCGGCGATGCCGGCATTGATGTGCACGACGGTACCGCCGGCGAAATCAAGTGCGCCCCAGCCATAGATCAGGCCATCCGAATCCCAGACCATGTGGGCGATCGGAAAATAGACGACCGTCACCCACAGCGCGACGAACAGCAGCACGGCCGAGAACTTGATGCGTTCGGCAAAGGCGCCGACGATCAGCGCCGGCGTGATGCAGGCAAAGGTCATCTGGAAGACGATGAAGACGTATTCGGGGATGACGATGCCCTTGGTGAAGGTCGCCGCCATGCTCTCGGGCGTCACGCCGGCCAAAAATGCCTTGCCGAGGCCGCCCCAATACGGGCTCGGCGCGTCGCCGAAGGCCATCGAGTAACCCCAGAACGTCCAGATCACGATCACCAGCGCCACGATCATCGTGCACTGCATCAGCACCGACAGCATGTTCTTGGCGCGCACCAGGCCGCCATAGAATAGCGCCAGGCCCGGCAGTGCCATGAACAGCACCAAGAGTGACGAGGTCAGCATCCAGGCGACGTCGCCCTTTTCCATGACGTCGGCGGGCGCCGGCGCGGCCGCCGCGGCATCTGCCGCCGCAGGTGCGGCTTCCTGGGCGAAGGCTGCGACCGTTCCCAGGGCGGTCAGTGCGAGCGTGCCGACAAGGGCCGTCCGCGCCGCCGTCTTCAATGAGGTTGGAATTTGCATTGAGGTCTCCATGAGAATTGGTTGGCCTGCTCAGAGCGCGTCGGTGTCGGTTTCGCCGGTACGGATGCGCACGGCCTGGTCGATGCCGAAGACGAAAATCTTGCCGTCGCCGATCTGGCCGGTCTTGGCGGCCCCGGTGATCGCCTCCACGGCCTTGTCGACGAGGTCGGTCGAGACGGCGACTTCGATCTTGATCTTGGGCAGGAAGCTCACGGCATATTCGGCGCCGCGGTAGATCTCGGTATGTCCCTTTTGCCGCCCATAGCCTTTTACTTCGGTGACGGTCAGGCCCTGGATGCCGACATTGGTGAGCGCTTCGCGCACCTCGTCGAGCTTGAACGGCTTGATGATGGCCATCACGATTTTCATCAGGTTTCACCCCTTTCTGATGCGGGTCCCCCGCGTTGCAGACGTCGCCAGCGGACCCGAAGACCACCGGTGAGTGACCAAGGCTATTCAAGCTCCATGCCAGTTTGCCCCAGCACAAGCCAACCATTTGAAATTTAATGAAAATGCGCTGCGCGCAGACGACATCCTTCGCAGGTGCAGCAAAGCACCTGCTCACAAAATGTGCAAAATAGCCAAAATGCCTATTTCGTAGGCTTTGTCCGCAGGCGGATCAGCCCCTCTTGTGCCACCGAAGCGACCAGCGTGCCGTCCTGGGCATAGAGCGCGCCGCGCGTGAAGCCGCGCGAACCCGAAGTCGAAGGGCTGTCCTGGGTGTAAAGCAGCCAGCCGTCGAGCGCATGCTCGCGATGGAACCACATCGCGTGGTCGATACTCGCCGCCTGGATGTCGGGATCGAAGATGCCACGGCCATGGGCAAAGGTTGCCGTATCGAGCAGCGTCATGTCGGAAAGATAGGCAAGCACCGCACAGCGCAGTGCCCGGTCGTTCGGCACCGGGCCGGTCAGGCGGATCCACACCTTCTGCAGCGGCGGCAGCTTGTCACGGCTGGAATAATGCTCGGCATAGACCGGCCTCAGCTCCAGCGGCCGTTCCTTGGCCCAGAACAACCTGATCTGCTCGGGCACATGGGTGGCCTCGGCCAGCAGCTCGCGCTGCGACTTGAGCTCTTCCGGCGGCGGCACGTCGAGCGGCATCGGCATCTGGTACTCCAAGCCCTGCTCCTCGACCTGGAACGACGCTTCGAGCGAAAAGATCGCGTGGCCATGCTGGATCGCCACCACGCGCCGCGTGGTGAAGCTGCCGCCGTCGCGGATGCGGTCGACCTCGTAGATGATCGGCACGGTGATGTCGCCGGGGCGCATGAAGTAGCCGTGCAGCGAATGCACGTGCCGGTCCGGCTCGACGGTGCGCTGTGCCGCCACCAGCGCCTGGGCGATGGTCTGGCCGCCAAACACGCGTTGCCACTGAACCTGCGGGCTGCGACCACGGAACAGGTTGTGTTCCAGCTTCTCGAGATTGAGAATGCTGAGAAGCTCTTGTATTCCGGCCGGCATGCTTTTCCCCTTTTCGGGACGAAGTATTTCCGGTTTCCAGCAGGAAGCCCCCGTCGAGTCAAGGCGGGAAGCCTAGCCGTAAAGGACGCCGCCATGGTCACGCGCGAATCTGACGACAAGAAATCGACACAGCTCGACGTGCTCGTCGCCGGCGCCGGTTATGTCGGCCTCGCCACCGCCGTTTCGATCAAGCAGGCACGACCCAATCTGCACATCGCCATCGTCGACGCGGCTCCCGCCGAGGTCTGGCGCAAGGACGGCCGCGCCTCGGCCATCGCGGCTGCTGCCTGCCGCATGCTCGACCAGCTCGGCTGCTGGGAAGAGATCGCACCCGAGGCACAGGCGATCACCGACATGATCATCACCGATTCGAAGAGTGCCGATCCGGTCCGTCCGGTGTTCCTCACCTTCGACGGCGAGATCGGCGCCGGCGAGCCCTTCGCCCACATGATCGAGAACCGGCTGCTCAACGGCGCCCTGCGCCGCCGCGCCGCCGAGCTCGGTATCGACATCATCGAAGGCGTCGCCGTCCAGGCCTTCGAGGCCGGCACCGCCGGGGCCAAGGTCCATCTCGCCGACGGTATCAGCATCGACACGCGCCTTCTCATCGCTGCCGACGGCGTCAACTCCAGGCTGCGCGACATGGCCGGCATCAAGACCGTGCGCTGGGAATACGGCCAGTCCGGCATCGTCTGCACCGTAATCCACGAGCGCCCGCATGGCGGCCGCGCCGAGGAGCATTTCCTGCCGGCCGGCCCCTTCGCCACGCTGCCGCTCAAGCCGACCAAGGACGGCACCAACCGCTCCTCCATCGTCTGGACCGAACGCACCGAGGACGCCGACAAGCTGGTTGCGGGCGACCCGTTCGTCTTCGAGATAGAGCTCGAACAGCGTTTCGGCCTGAAGCTCGGCGAGATCCGCGTCGAGGGCAAGCCGCGTGCCTGGCCGCTCGGCCTGACCCTGGCGCGCGCCTTCGTCGCTTCCCGCTTCGCGCTTGCCGGCGACGCCGCCCACGGTATCCACCCGATCGCCGGCCAAGGCCTCAATCTCGGCTTCAAGGATGCCGCAGCGCTTGCCGAAACCATCGTCGAGGCCGATCGCCTGGGACAGGACATCGGCGCGATCGACGTGCTCGAGCGCTACGAGCAATGGCGCCGCTTCGACACCGTGCGCATGGGCATCACCACCGACGTGCTCAACCGGCTGTTCTCCAATGACATCGCGCCCGTCCGTGCCATCCGCGACATCGGCCTCGGCCTCGTCGACCGCGTGCCCCGGCTCAAGGACTATTTCATCCGCCAGGCCTCAGGCCTGACAGGCGAAACCCCGCGCCTGCTCAAGGGCGAGGCGATCTGACGGCGGCAGTTCGCCATCCAGCCAGCTACAGCATCAAGCACCGGGAATGTCGTAGATCGGCCTGACCTCGACCTTGCCCATCGCCGCCAGCGGGATGTTCGAGGCGATCTCCAGGGCCTCGTCCTGGTCGGTCGCCTCGATCATCACGAAGCCGATCAGCTGTTCCTTGGTCTCTGCGAACGGCCCGTCGGTCACCAGCCGCTTGCCGGCGCGTCGCGTGACCGTCTTCGCCGCCCTCACCGACTGCAGCGCCTCGGCCGCGATCAGCTTGCCTTTGGCTTCGAGATGCCTGTCATAGGCCAACGAGTCTGTGTCGAGCTTCTCTTTCTGTTCAGGCGACAGCGTCCCGAACAGGCCTTCTTCGAGATAGACAAGGCAGGCATATTTCACGGTTGATCTCCCTGGGTTGACCTTACGCCACAAGGACGCAGCTGGCGAAGACAAGCAGACACTTCGGCGCAAGACTTTTTTCGCGCGATGTTTGCTTTCCCGACGACGGAACGCTGGCGGGTACGCCGGGCGGCGCTATAGTCTCACCCGGTTGCCGCACCTGGCCCCGTCAGAAATCATGGAGAACGTCATGAACCACAGCGCCAACGCCGTCTGGAAAGGCAATCTGAAGGAAGGCTCGGGAACGCTCGACACCCAGAGCGGCGCGATCAAGGGCCAACCCTATTCGTTCAAGGCCCGCTTCGAGGACGAAACCGGCAAGTCCGGCACCAACCCCGAGGAGCTGATCGCCGCCGCCCACGCCGGCTGCTTCGCCATGCAGCTGTCGCACTTCCTCGCCGAAAACGGCACGCCCGCCGACAAGCTCGACGCCAAGGCGGTGGTGACGCTGATCCCCGGCACCGGCATCACCGAGAGCGCGCTGACGCTTGTCGGCACCGTGCCCGGCATCGACAATGCCAAGTTCCAGGAACTCGCCACCAAGGCCAAGGAGAACTGCCCGGTTTCCAAGGCGCTCGGTGCGATCAAGGTTTCGCTGACCGCCAGCCTCGCCTAACGACACTCTGGGCGCCGGTCAGGCATCGGCGCCCTCGCCGCCTCAGGCGGCCAGTCCATCCGCCCGCACCTCGGACGGCGTCGCGTCGAAGCGGCGGCGAAACACCCGGTTGAAGTACGACAAATCGTTGAAGCCCGCCTCATAGGCGATGTCGGTGATGCTGCGCTGCGCCCACAGCGGGTCGGCCAGCATGCGGTGCGCTCGCTTCAGCTTCTGGCCGAGCGCGAATTCGGTGAAGGACAGCCCCTCGCTCTCGAACAGCTTCCTGACATAGCGCGGCGACAGCTTGTGCTCGGCCGCGATCGCCTCGGCCGACAGTCCGCGCAGGTCGCCGCGCGCCGAAATGTCCGACTTGATTGCCGCCAGCCTGGCGGCTCGCAGCCCACGCCCCAGCGCCACCTGTTCGGCGTCGCGCTCGGCTCCAAGCGTCAGCGCGGTCAGGTCGAGCAGATGGCTCGCCACCATGCGCGCCATGTTGCCCGGCAGCGGCTCGTCCAGCTTCTGCAGCGCCGTGGCATAGGTGATCAACAACTGCATCGGCCCTTGGCTGATCGGAATCGGCCGCATCATCATTGCGGAGACGTCGCCGAGCAGCGGCTGCAGCGCTTTCCTGTCGAAGCGCAGGTTGACATAGGTGAAGCCCGGCCGCGTGATATTGGCGCCGACCCGCCCACCGGGCACGAACATCGCGCAACCCGGACGGATGCTTTCGTCCTGGCCGCCGACCTGCATGTGGCTGCCGCCCGACAGAGCGGCGAGCAGGATCACATCGTCATTGTCGATCATCTCCTTGCCGATGCCGACCTTGATCGGCGACGCCGAGCCGGTGGCGATGCCGACGCCCGGCAGCAGCCGCACCCGCATGTCCATGTGGACGGGCGCACCTTCCAACGGCTCGAGATCGGCATTGAGGATGGTGCGGCCATAGACCTCGCGCAGAACGGCAAGCCGCTCCTGCGCGGGGAGGTCGTCTGTCAGCACGCGAAAGGAGGCATTCTGCCCGTCAGGATTCGTCATTGGTCTACTCAACGATACACAACCAAGGCGGGCAGACACTCCTTCTATTTCGCGCGGATGAATAGGTCAAGCCCGTACCGCCGAAACCCTGAGAATGGGCCGCGCAGTCCAAGAACGGCACTGCTCGCCCGTCTAGTTTGCGCTCGCGAATCGAAGTGGTCAGTCCAGCGAACGAGGTAACGGACATGTACCGCCTGCAAGTCTGGAAGACGCTCGCGGCTCTTGCCGCGGCCGGCTTCAACCCGCGCGCTTTCCTCGCCCCCATGGCGCTCGGCGGCAAGCTCCCCGAACCGGCTGACAAGCGGCAGCCGAAGGAGAACAGCGAACCGGAGGCCTGATCCGCAAGGACAGGTCCTGAAACGCCGGCGCTCAACGCCGGCGGCTGACGGAGTCTGGCTGCAAGGAGTGCCAGGGCAGTGGCATTCCGACCAGCCGGCAGGCCGGGCGCGTGGGGGCAGACCCGCGTCCGGCCACCCTCCTTCCGCGCACTCCGTGTTTTGCGTTTGTTGCGCGGCAAAGCGGCACCGCGCAACGGGCAGTCGCGCGGCGCCCCGTCTTCGAAACCAAAAATCGCCGAAAATGTTTAACTTTCGAGGGGACCAGCGCACCCGGGAGGAACCCTCATGCTGAACGTCCTTGAACCGCGTCATCCGCAGCCATCGGTCGCGACGACGCTCGAAATCACCGACATCACCGCAGACGTTCGTCATCTCCAAGGCTTCGACCATCACGAGCAGGTCTGGCTCGGTCGCGACACGGCACGCGGGCTGACCGCGATCGTCTCGGTCCACACCACCGTTCTCGGGCCCGCCCTCGGCGGCACGCGCATCTGGCCGCACACAAGCTTCGAATCCGGCATCATCGACGCGCTGCGCCTGTCGCGCGGCATGACCTTCAAGTCGGCCATCGCCGGCCTGCCGCTCGGCGGCGGCAAGGCGGTCATCATCGCCGACGCCAAAACCGAAAAGACGCCGGCCATGCTTGAGGCCTATGCCGAGATGCTTAACACGCTTCAGGGCCAGTACATCACCGCCGAGGACGTCGGTATGACGCTCGCCGACGCCGACTTCCTCGCCGAGCGCGCGCCCAATGTCAGCGGCACCACCAAAGGCGGCAGCGGCAACCCCTCGCCCTTCACCGCCGAAGGCACTTTCGTCGGGCTCAAGGCGGCCCTGCGCCACAGCACCGGCAGCGACGATCTTGCTGGCGTCCGCGTCGCCGTCCAGGGCCTTGGCTCGGTGGGCTGGTCGCTGTGCCAGAAGCTCCACACCGAAGGTGCCGTCCTGACAGTCTGCGATCTCGATGCGGTCAGAACCGCCCGCGCCGCCGAGACCTTCGGCGCAACCGTCGTGTCAGGCGATGCGATCATCGCAGCCGACGTCGACATCTTCACGCCCTGCGCACTGGGCGGCATCCTGTCTGCCGACACCATTCCGCTGCTCAAGGCGAAGATCGTCGCCGGCGCCGCCAACAACCAGCTGGCTACCGCCGAGGACGGGCAGCGCCTCGTCACGCGCGGCATCCTCTATGCCCCCGATTACGTCATCAATGCCGGCGGCGTCATCAACGTCGCCGCCGAGATGGCCGAAGGCGGCTACGACGTCGCAACCGTCACCCCGCGCGTCGCCCGCATCGCCGACACGCTGTCGGCCATCTTCCAGCGCGCCGACAGCGAAGGCCGCACCACCGACGCCGTCGCCGAGGCTATGGCCCGGGAGATCGTCGAAGCTGCGAGGAAGTAGGCCATTAGCTCCCCTCTCCCCGTTGGCGGGGAGAAGGTGTCGGTAGGCGGATGAGGGCTGGCCCTCGCAGGCACCGCCCAAAGCAAAGACGGCCCGGCTGCTTCCGCAACCGGGCCGTTCTCCTTCACAACGTCAGACTGTCAGGTCATTCGCCCGGGGCGAGCCTGTGGGTCCATTCGCGCCAGAATGCATCAAGCAGTCGTTCACTGCCAGGACGACGCTCCTGCACCCCATCCTTCCAAAACTGCATTCGTGGGAATTCCGCTGTCAGAAACGCACGTATAGGCAGGGGTATTGGGCCGTTGCCAAGTTCGCGCGTTTCCGCTTTGCGCGCCATCAACTCATTGATGGTATCCACGACCGATAGCTCCAGCGGCACGCCCGCGCACAGACTCGGGAAGTTCATCGGCGCAATCACGGAATTTGGGTTCTCTTCCAGCCACTTCAGCGCCATGAGCGGACGCAGGGCGTAAAAAAGCTTCTTGAGCGGCACATCCTCCTCGGCAGACAGGAAGCGATCGAGGTGGTTCGCCGCAAGGTGGTAGTAGTGCCTAGCTGTCAGACTGCGATCCGCCACTTCGCCAGCAATCTCCAGGAAGGCCGCACGAAAATCGGAATTGCACTGATAGACCAAGGGCGATGTCGGCCACTCGACCACCACCACATTGCCTTTGAGAAGGAGTTTCAGCGCCTTGGACAGCTCCCAACCATTGACGTCAAGGATCGGAGTGAGCGGCGTTTCGATGACATCGCGTTCGGGGAACAGCGTGAAAGTCTCGCTGACTGCCCGGACAAACACGAATCGGCAGTCGTAGTCGCTGTCTGGCGACGGAAAACCCCAGGCTCGACTTCCGCTTTCGACGGCCAACGGGATCGATACGTTGTGATGACGTTTGATGTCGGCCAAACGGCCGTCGATCCCGGCTACAATTGTCCGATCCATCGATGTTGGAAAATGCCGATCGATCAAACCTGCCACCCCACGCGCCGACTATAGCCTAGCGCTATAGCAGGTCTCAGGGATCAAGGTCGATCGTTCCCGCCTTGGCCTATGCGCCGACCGCGTCGAGCCGCGCCTTCAGCGCCGCCACTTCCTCTTCCAGCAGCCGGACGCGTTCCTCGAGTTCCGAGACAACAGGTGAGGCGCTCGGTGCCCGGCTCGTCGCGACGATCGCGGCAGCCTCGACATCGCCTGACAAGAGATGGGCGAAGCGATCCTCGCGCTGGCCGGGGGCACGGCCGATTTCCTTGACCAGCGCCGGCCGGCGGCCAATCAGCATGTCGAGCTCGCTGCGCACGGCGTCGGCATCGGCGAAATTCGCCATGCGTTCGGTGCGAGCGAGCAACTCGTAGACGGTCTGGGGACCGCGCAGCAAAAGCATGCCGATCAGCGCGCTCTGGTTGCGCGTCAGCGAGAATTTCTGCGCCATCTGGTGTTCGTAGCGCTCGACGCGCGAGGCGAACTGCTGCTTCGCCAGTCCCTTCGACTGCAACGTGCCAAGCGTCCTGACGACGTCGACCATCTCAAGGGCCATGACCGGCTCGCGCGAGGTCTTCTGATTGGCCGCGGCAACCAGCGCATTCGACGTCATCGGATAGACGTCAGGCGTCAGTTCCTTCTTCTCGATCAGACAGCCGAGCACGCGCACTTCGGCCGGGGTGAGATGGGGAAGATCCGTGTCCGTCATATCAGCTATCGCCTCAAACCCGGCGTTCAACCATCATCTTCCTTATTTCGGCTGCCGCGCCGGTACAGGCGCGCAACCAAAACCGATCGACGAAACTAAACGCGCCTCTCCACCATCATTTTCTTGATCTCCGCGATCGCCTTGGCCGGGTTCAGACCCTTGGGGCAGGTCTGGGCACAGTTCATGATCGTGTGGCAGCGATAGAGCCGGAACGGATCCTCGAGATTGTCGAGGCGCTCGCCCTTGGCTTCGTCTCTGGAGTCGATCAGCCAGCGATAGGCCTGCAGCAGCACGGCCGGGCCGAGATAGCGATCGCCGTTCCACCAGTAGCTCGGGCACGAGGTCGAGCAGCAGGCGCACAGGATGCATTCATAGAGGCCGTCGAGCTTCTGGCGGTCCTCATGGCTTTGCAGCCATTCCTTCGCCGGCTCGGGCGACACCGTCTTCAGCCACGGCTCGATCGAGCGGTGCTGGGCGTAGAAGTTGGTGAGGTCGGGCACCAGATCCTTGACGACCGGCATGTGCGGCAGCGGGTAGATCTTCACCGCGCCCGAAATGTCGTCGCAGCCCTTGGTGCAGGCCAGCGTGTTCGAGCCGTCGATGTTCATCGCGCAGGAGCCGCAGATGCCTTCGCGGCAGGAGCGGCGCAAAGTCAGCGTCGGGTCGATCTTGTTCTTGATGTAAAGCAGCGCGTCCAGCACCATCGGGCCGCAATCGTCGACATCGACGAAATAGGTATCGATGCTCGGGTTCTCGCCATCGTCGGGCGACCAGCGGTAGATCCGGTACTCGCGCAGATTGGTCGCACCCTCCGGCTTCGGCCAGGTCTTGCCCTGCTTGATCTGCGAGTTCTTGGGGAGTGTTAGTTCGACCACGATCGGTTCCTCACAGCTTGGCACGCAGTTCCTTGCGGATGACGAGCTTGAGCCCGCTCCACACGGCATCCACGGCACAGACCTTTACGTCCACCAGCCCAGTCGGCAGCACGACGTCGCGAATGACATCCTCGGTGATGTCGGTGGCGATCTTCGCTGCCTTCTTGGGCCAGGAGATCCAGACAGCGCCGTCGGGCGCGATCATCTTCTTGAATGTCTCGACATGACCTTCGAGATCGGCGCGCTTGCCGGTGAAGGCATGAACGATGTCATGCCGCTCGCCCGTTGCGCCAAGGGCTGCCCAGTCGGTCTGCGCCACAGCCGCGAAGTCGCAGGCAGTTGCCAGCCCCCGGAGGTCGCCAGGCAGGTTCACGAAGACCACGCTCTGGCCGTCCTTGAGGCCGAGCTTGGCCGCAAGCGGCACAGCCGAATAACCTGCATCGGGCAAGGTCGCGGCCATCATGCCTGCACCGCCAGCCGACGCATCTGCTGGCCGACATCGACGGGCGACCATGGCGCCATGTAGAGCCCGAACAGCGACAGCGGCGAACCATGCATGGCGTTGAGCCAGAGCTGGATCCTGAGCCTGCCGCGCACCAGCCCCTGCTGAAGGAAATGGAACGGGTCACGCCGTTTGACGTGGCGGTGCGGCGTCCTGAGTTCGCCCATCGTCGTGTCGGCACCGGCCTGTGCGATCAGCCAGGGCGAAGTGTGCATCACGTCGCAGCCATGCAGCCCGGCATTGGAAATGAAATCGTCGACCGGCACGGCCAGCTTGCCGGCCCTGGCAAGCAGTTGCCCGGCAGCCTTGCGCGTCACCAGATAACCGGCGCCACCCGAAGACGGGCGCAGCGAACGCACCAGCTTCGCAGCCCCCAGGTCGGACACCGGCACGGACAGCCTGCCGCCGCTGCGGACGATGCCTTCCATCTTGACGATGTCGAAGGCGATGCCGCTGGCAAGGAGCCGGCGCATCGTCTCGGCGAAACCGTCGAGCGGTACCGCGTCGTCTTCCAGGATCACCGCGTGGTCGTGGCCGGATTCCAGGAACGCCTTCAGCGCCAGCATGTGGCTGGCAAAACATGCTTCCTCGACCAGCGCAAACATGCGGTTGCGCAGCGGATTCCAGCCGATGCCGTTGGGCGGCATATCAAGCTTCTGGCCGCGCACCGCCAGCACCTCGTCGGGGTTGCGCACATCGACTGCGGCGACACGTTCGAGCGGCCAAGGCATCGAGCCGAACAGCCGCTGGATTTCCGCCCAGCGATGCGGCGATCGGTCGAGATTGATGGCGAAGAAAGCGAGTTCGCTCATCGCCGGCACTCCCGGCGCCAGTTCTCCCAGCGCCAATGCTCCAAGCGCCAATTCTCCAAGCGCTTGTCGGCGCGCGCGCAAGCGAGGACGGCCGTTTCAGGCCCTCCAGCTTGTCTTGCGCAGCGCCGCGTCTCGACCATGGCTCAGTACACCCGCGCCTTGGGTGCGATCTTGGCCAGGGAGATGCCGCCGTCTTCTTCCTTGAGCAGCGGCTCGGTGTGCACCGGCCGGTAGGTCAGCGTCACCTTGCCGTCCTCGGCGACGTGGGCCAGCGTGTGCTGGCGCCAGTTCTCGTCGTCACGGGCCGAGAAGTCCTCGCGGGCATGCGCGCCACGGCTTTCCTTGCGTGCTTCCGCGCCATAGACGGTTGCGATGGCGTTCGACATCAGGTTTTCGAGCTCCAGCGTCTCCACCAGGTCCGAGTTCCAGATCATCGAGCGGTCGAAGACCTTGATGTCCTTCATCTCGCCCCAGATCTCGGAGATGCGCTTGCAGCCCTGCTCCAGCGATTCCTGGGTGCGGAACACGGCAGCGTCCTCCTGCATCGCCTTCTGCATCTTCTCGCGCAGCACTGCCGTCGGCGTGCCGCCATTGGCGTGGCGCAGGCGGTCGAAACGATCCATGATCTTCTCGACCGAAGCGGCGTTGGGCGACGGGATCGGCGCGTTGCGGTCGACGACCTGGCCGGCGCGGATGGCGGCGGCGCGACCGAACACCACGAGGTCGATCAGCGAGTTGGAGCCGAGACGGTTGGCGCCATGCACCGAAGCACAACCGGCCTCGCCGACGGCCATCAGGCCGGGCGACACGCGGTCCGGGTTCGCCTTGGTCGGATTCAGCACCTCGCCCCAATAGTTGGTCGGGATGCCGCCCATGTTGTAGTGCACCGTCGGCAGCACCGGGATCGGCTCGCGGGTCACGTCGACACCGGCGAAGATCTTCGCCGACTCGGAAATGCCGGGCAGGCGTTCATGCAGGACCGCCGGATCGAGGTGGTCGAGATGCAGGAAGATGTGGTCCTTGTTCTTGCCGACGCCGCGACCGTCGCGGATCTCCAGCGTCATGCAGCGCGAAACCACGTCGCGCGATGCCAGGTCCTTGGCCGATGGTGCGTAGCGCTCCATGAAGCGCTCGCCTTCGGAGTTGACGAGATAACCGCCCTCGCCACGCGCGCCTTCGGTGATCAGGCAGCCCGAACCATAGATGCCGGTCGGGTGGAACTGCACGAACTCCATGTCCTGCAAAGGCAGGCCGGCACGCGCGGCCATGCCGCCGCCGTCGCCGGTGCAGGTATGGGCCGAGGTCGCCGAGAAATAGGCGCGGCCGTAGCCTCCGGTCGCCAGCACCACCATCTTGGCCGAGAAGCGGTGGATTGTGCCGTCGTCGAGGTTCCAGGCCACGACACCGGTGCAGGTGCCATCCGGCTCCATGATCAGGTCAAGGGCGAAATACTCGATGAAGAACTGCGCGTTGTTCTTCAGCGACTGGCCGTAGAGCGTGTGCAGTATGGCGTGGCCGGTGCGGTCGGCGGCAGCGCAGGTGCGCTGCACGGGCGGTCCGTCGCCATAATTCATCATGTGGCCGCCGAACGGCCGCTGGTAGATCTTGCCCTCTTCAGTACGCGAGAACGGCACGCCATAGTGCTCGAGCTCATAGACCGCAGCCGGCGCTTCGCGCACCAGATACTCCATCGCGTCGACATCGCCGAGCCAGTCGGAACCCTTGACGGTGTCGTACATGTGCCACTGCCAGGAGTCGGGGCCCATGTTCTGCAGCGAGGCGGCGATACCGCCCTGAGCCGCAACCGTGTGCGAGCGGGTCGGGAACACCTTGGTGATGCAGGCGGTCTTCAGCCCCTGCTCAGCCATGCCGAGCGTGGCACGCAGGCCGGCACCGCCGGCACCGACGACGACGACGTCGAACTTGTGATCGACATAGGTATAGGCGGAAGCTCCGCTGGTCTTGCCGTCCTTGGCCACCGTTTCAGCCTCCAAATGCAAGTTTGAGCAGGGCGAAGAGCGAAGCGACGCCGACAGCTACGGTAAAGAAAGTGTTGAGCATGATGAGCGTCACCTTGAGCAGCTCGCCATGCACGTAGTCCTCGATCACCACCTGCATGCCGAGGCGCATGTGGTAGAGGCCCGAGACCAGCACCAGCGCCAGCACAAGCGACACCAGAGGATTGGCGAACGAGGCGCGCACGGTGGCGAAATCGGCACCGTTGAGCGCGATCAAGAGGCCGACGAAGAACAACATCAACGGGATGTTGGCGACCGCCGTCAGGCGCTGGCGCCAGAAATGTTCGGTACCCTCGCGGGCCGAACCCAGGCCGCGGACCTTGCCAAGCGCGGTGCGCATGTCGTTGTTCGAGCCGCTCATCTTATGCTCCCCGCACCATGTAGCCGACGATCCAGACCGCCGCCGTCAGCACCACCGAACCGACGAGCGTCGCCCAGGCGAACCTGGAGGCAGTTTCCTTTTCGAGCGCAGCACCGGTGTCCCAGACCAGGTGACGAATGCCGCCCAGCATGTGCAGCATCAAGGCCCAGGTGTAGCCGAGCAGCACCAGCTGGCCGATCCAGCTGCCATAGACCCAACTGACGAAGTCGAAATACTCCTGCGACGTCGCCGCCGCGATCAGCCACCAGGCGACCAGCAGCGTGCCGAAATACAGCGCGCAGCCGGTGATGCGGTGCAGGATCGAGGTCGTCATCGTCACCGGCGGACGATAGATGCTCAGGTGCGGCGACAAAGGCCGCGCACGCGATGTGGCTTGGGTTGCTTGTGATTTGCTCATGGCTCCCCCGGTCTGCATCCGAGCGTGGCTATGTTTGAATACGGCGCCGTCGCACCGTTTTGCGACGTCGGACTGCGCGCTTTCTAAAGCTCTTTTTGCACCGCGTCAAAGTCAGAAAACCGTTCTGGCGCACCTATTTAGTCGCATCACGGCTTCAATCGATTGAACAAATGCCGCCACTACCCCAGTGGGTGAGTCGTCACCAGACGTGCCGACGAAACAGGCAATGACGGCATCCCCCATCGGGACGATATCAGGCTACCCGTTCGTTGGCTTGGACAGGCTGCAGGCATATCAGCGCAACAGATAATTAACCATGTTTGTTAATCTTTTCCGTCCAAGCAGACGCCAAGCCTTAACAATGATTAAGAAACGGTTAATCTCCGGTTCGATCGAACAGGGAGATTTGCCCGATGCGTCCCGCACTGGCTTTGACCACATTTGCGTCTTTCATGCTTGCCGCCGGCGTCGCGCTGACCTCTCCGGCCGCCGCAGGAGGCAGCCACGACCGCGTTTATGCCGATTCGTTCGGCAACCTGATCGTCGAGAGCACCACTGGCTACAAGCGCATCATCGTCGGCGAGGGCGCTTCGGCCCGCAAGCTCGCAGCCTACACCGGTTCGACCGGACCGAAGGTCGTCTATCTCGACGGCCCCAGCGCGCAGCGCCACTGCTACCGCCCGCCCATGCTGCTCAAGGGCCGCAGCTACATGTATGGTTTCTCCGAAGGTGAAATCCCGCAGCCCGGCCTGGTCTGCCGCTGAAACTGCGCGGCTACCGGCTCGGCGGTTTGAGGCCGAACGGCACCACGGTCGAGTCCGAAAACAGCTGCACCGCGCCCCACACCCGAACGCAGTCGCGCCCGTCCTTCTTGGCTTCGTAAAGCGCTGAGTCGGCCCGCACCATCAACTGGTCGATGCTTTCGCCGGCCACCAGTTCGGCGACACCGAAGCTTGCGGTAAAGCGGCAATCGTCCGGTAGGCCATCGATCGGCATGCCGGAGAATGCCGAGCGCGCGCCTTCGGCGAACAGCCGCGCCGAGGCCAGATGCGCGCCCGGCAGGATGATTGCGAATTCCTCGCCGCCGATCCGGCCGGCGACGTGATGACCGGCCATCGATTCGCGGATGAACTGGGCAAATGCTTCGATGACACGATCGCCCGAGGCGTGGCCGTAACTGTCGTTGATCGACTTGAAGTGATCGAGGTCGGAGATGACAAGCGTGATCGGCAGCCCCTGGCGCACCGCGTCGCGCATCGCGCTGGCCGCCCGGCGCTGGAAGCCGCCGCGGTTGAGCAGGCCCGACAACGCGTCGGTCTCCGACTTCTGTGTCGCGTCGAGCAGGATGTCGCGCACCAGAATCACCAGCAGCATCAGCGCGATCGACAGCGCGAACACCGTGCCCAGCGCCTGCGAGATCATCGCATAGGTGCTCTGCAGATAGTGATGCGGATCGGCTCCCGGGCCGCCGACGGCGAGCGCTAGATAAGGCTTGGAGAAGAACTGCAGCGCGCTGGCGAAGAGCACGCCCGCCAGCACGTAGTCGAACTGGCTGAGCTGCCGGCGCGAGCGCAGTATTGTAGCGGCACCGACGGCTTGGGCGATCGCATAAGGCGTCTGGTAGGTCATCATGCGCAGCAGCGAATCGCGGGCGAAGCCCTGCGTGGCAAAGACGGCTATCGTCGTCACAACGAGAAACGCTGCCATCAGCCGCCATGCCGGCTGCGCCTCGTAGCGGATAGCCAAGCCGACGTTCATGACCATCAGCGTGGCCAGGAAGGCGACGAAGTTGGCGGTGACGATGAACCGCGTGTCTTCGAACATAGGGATCGCGAACTCGGTCCCGATATAGACGATGCCGGCGAGGTAGCAGAGCGCGAACCAGCGCGCCGAGTTGCGACGCCCGTCATAGATGGCGATCGACATGAAAGCGCCGGCCAGGAGGCCGGCAACAAACACGTTGATCGCAAGTATGAACTCGGCGCCGGTCATCGTCGACTGCAATCTCCTTCGCGCGGATGACACCACAGCCCGGCGAAAAAGACGTTAACGCAAGGGCCGAAATACCGGTCATCCCAGAGGCTTGAGACAAAAAAGCGGCGAAGCATGTGCTCCGCCGCCTTGTCTGTTTCTGCTGCGGCCCTGAGGCCGCCGTCGTCAGTGCCAGTCGCGGATGTCGACGAAGTGGCCGGCGATGGCAGCGGCCGCAGCCATGGCCGGCGACACCAGATGGGTGCGGCCCTTGAAGCCCTGGCGGCCCTCGAAGTTGCGGTTCGAGGTCGAGGCGCAGCGCTCATGCGGCTTGAGGCGGTCGTCATTCATGGCCAGGCACATCGAGCAGCCCGGCTCGCGCCAGTCGAAGCCAGCCGCCACGAAGATCTTGTCGAGGCCTTCGGCTTCCGCCTGTTCCTTGACCAGGCCCGAGCCCGGCACGATCATCGCGCTGACAGTCGAGGCGACCTTGCGGCCCTCGACGACCTTGGCGACGGCGCGCAAATCTTCGATGCGGCCATTGGTGCAAGAGCCGATGAAGACGCGGTCGACCGAAATGTCGGTGATCTTGGTGCCGGCGGTCAGGCCCATATAGTCGAGCGCGCGCTTCTTGGAGTTGCGCTTGGTCTCGTCCTCGATCGCCTCGGCATCCGGCACCACGCCGGTGACGGCGACCACGTCCTCGGGCGACGAGCCCCAGGTAACGATCGGCGGCAGCTTGGCTGCGTCGAGCACGATGACCTTGTCGAAATGCGCACCTTCGTCCGAATGCAGCGTCTTCCAGTAGTCGAGCGCCATCTCGAAGGCCTTGCCCTTCGGCGCGCGCGGCTTGTCCTTGACGTAGGCGTAGGTCTTCTCGTCGGGCGCGATCAGGCCGGCGCGGGCGCCGCCTTCGATCGACATGTTGCAGATCGTCATGCGGCCTTCCATCGACAGGGCACGGATCGCCTCGCCAGCATATTCGATGACGTAGCCGGTGCCGCCGGCGGTGCCGATCTCGCCGATGATGGCAAGCACGATGTCCTTGGCGGTCACGCCTTCCGGCAGTTGGCCGTCGACACGTACCAGCATGTTCTTGGCCTTCTTCTGGATCAGCGTCTGGGTCGCCAGGACGTGTTCCACTTCCGAGGTGCCGATGCCGTGCGCCAATGCACCAAAAGCACCATGCGTCGAGGTGTGGCTGTCGCCGCAGACGATGGTCATGCCCGGCAGGGTGAAGCCCTGCTCGGGGCCGACGATATGGACGATGCCCTGGCGCTTGTCGTTTTCGGAGTAATACTCGACGCCGAAATCGGCCGAGTTCTTGGCCAGCGCCTCGACCTGGATGCGGCTTTCCTCGTTCTTGATGCCGTTCTTGCGGTCCGGCGAGGTCGGCACGTTGTGGTCGACCACGGCGAGCGTCTTCTCGGGATGACGGACCTTGCGGCCGGTCATACGCAGGCCTTCGAAGGCCTGCGGGCTCGTCACTTCGTGCACGAGGTGACGGTCGATGTAGAGCAGGCAGGTGCCGTCTTCCTGGCGGTCGACGACGTGGTCGTCAAAGATCTTGTCGTAGAGGGTACGCGGTGCGCTCATGGCTTTGGATCCGTCGATATGAAACTTGGGAAGGCTAAAGGGCGCGCCAAAGGCCCGTCGGCTCGGCGCAAGCGACTAGATAAGTCGGCTGGTCAACGCGCCTGAAATCCGGGCAAAGAATCGCGACGGCAGGCGCTTGTGGTCCTGCAGCACGAAACCCTTGTAGGCCGGATCTCCAAAGAGTGCTTCCATAAGCGGCTCAATACCAATCTTTTGACGTTCCGGCAATCGCAAGCTCCGCCTGGCCCAAGCGGCAAGATGGCGGAGCGTCCACGGATGCCCGCAAGAAGCTATACGATGCGCGCCAGCGCAGCCTCGCCGCGGCGCAGCCCATGCCGGTCGGCCCAGCCTGAAACAGCGGCAGCAATCGCTTCCGGCTGGTCTTCCGGCGCCGCATGCCGGGCTGGACCGCAGTTCTCGATCTCGAGGCTGGCAATGTTGTCGGCGCACCACCGGATCATCTCCTCCCCGATCATCAACGTTTCCATCGAACCTTCGAAGGTTAAAAGCAGCTTCGGCACGCCGCCGCTCGCCGCCAGCCAGCGGTCATAGGCCTCGATGCGGGCAATCACATCGGCTGGCTCGCCGTCGATCGGCATGGCGCGTGGCCAGGCGAGCAGTGGCCGCCGGCTTTCGCGGGTCGGATAGGGCTTGCGATAGACGTCGAGATCCCCGTCGCTCAGCCCATTGAGCACGGTGGCGCGCAGGGCGAACTCTATGAAGAAGTTCTCGTCCAGCACCTTGGCCTCGCCGGTGCCCGCGCCGCGAAGTGCCTCATAGCGTGGCCGGGCGCTTTCGGCGAAGTCGGCCCAGCTCATCGGACGCACGATCGTCTCCATCACGGCGATGCCGCGCACCCGCCCGGGATGGCGCGCGGCCCAGTCGAAGGCCAGCGCCCCGCCCCAGTCGTGACCGACAAGCACCACCTCCTCCAGCCCCATCGCCTCGAACCAGGCGTCGAGATAGCGGGCGTGATCGTCGAAGCTGTAGGCAATGTCAGGTTTGCCTGAACCGCCCATGCCGATCAGGTCGGGCGCAAGCCGGCGCACGCCGTCGCCCATGCCGGGAAGCACGTTGCGCCACAGATAGGACGATGTCGGGTTGCCGTGCAGGAACACGAACGGCACGCCGTGCCCCACATCCACATAGGAGATTGTCGAGTCGAGTACGCTGATTGCAGGCATCTGGCTTTCCTTCCCGTCGCTCAAGTAGTAAGGTGCCTGTCTAATATCAATTAGTCAGGCACCTGTCCATCTTGAAAGAGACGATCCCGGAAAATCCGCCGCTCGGCCTGTTGCTGCGCCTGGTCCACCAGCATTGGACCCAGGCCGTCGACACCGCCCTCGACGCTGCCGGTTTCGGCGACATTCGTCCGCCGCACGCCAACGTCTTCACCTTCACCCCATCGCAAGGCATCCAGGTCAGCGAACTGACCAAGCTCGCCCATGTCCGCAAGCAGACGATGGCCCAGGCGGTGGAGGAGCTGGAGAAGCTTGGTTATGTCGAGCGCCGACCCGATCCCAACGACCGCCGCGGCCGGCTGGTCTTCCTCACGGAACGCGGCAAGGCCGTGCGCCCCATCGCCGCCGCCACAGGGCGCAAGGTTGACGAGCGCTGGGCCGAACTGACCAGCCCGCAAGAGATGGAGGCGTTGCGGCAGGCGCTGCGGCTGCTGTTCGAAAAGGTGCGCGACGACGTGACGACCCGCCCAGGCGATGAGACGAAGGCTGACTAGCCGGCCTTGCCCTTGCCCGGGCTATGCGCACCCGGCTTTTCGTCGCGTTTGTCCTCGCTGAGGTCGAACTTGACCTCGAAGCGGTGCAGCAAGCCGAGAACGCACAGTGCGAGCAGGGTGACGAAGGCCGCGATCTGCCAGAGCCCAAGGCCTGCAGCGAGGCCGATGGCGCCCGCCAGCCACATACCGGCACCCGTCGTCAGCCCCTGCACCTCGCCCCTGCTGAAAAACACCACGCCCGCGGCAAGGAAGGCGACGCCGGCGGTCACCGCCTCGACGACGCGGATCGGATCGACCTTGGCGCCGTCCTTCAGCACCTCCGGTCCGAACATCGGCGCATGCACGATCTCGATGGTCAGCAGCGCGAAGGTCGCCGCCGCCACACAGACGAGAATATGTGTCCTCAGACCCGCCGGCCGGTTGCGCCATTCACGCTCGAAGCCGATGGCCGCGCCGAAGACGGCAGCCAGCAGCATGCGCGCGACGATGACGGGAAACGAGGTGTAGGTCGGATGGCCGAATTCTTCGACGAGCTGTTCCATGGGGGCCTCATGATTGGTTCGGCTCCCAACGCGCCATGGCAAGGGTGGTTCCTCGCCCGGAACAGCCCGCTTCGCTCAGAACGGCTTGATGATCACCAGCCCGACAATGCCGAGCAACAGCAGGCCGACCAGCCAATGCAGCTTCAGCAGGATGCCGGCAGGCTTCGCCAGCCTGGCGCCTGCGAGCTGCCGCAACTGGCCCGACAGCACGCCATGCAGGCCCGACATCGCCACGACAAGCGCCAGCTTGGCGTGCAGCCAGGCGTCGCCGAAAGAGCCGAGGTCATAAGCGAGATAGAGCCCCAGCGCCCAGACGATCATCATCGCCGGCGTCGACAGCATCGAGAAGCCGGCGCGCAACTGCGCCGCCTGCCGCGAATCGATGCCGCCATTCCGGGCCATGTGCGACAATGCCAGCGGCACTGATATCATGCCTGACAGCCAGACCACCATCGCCACGACATGCAGAGACTTGATGACGAGATAGCTCATTGCCCTGCCGTCTGGTTGGCCGCCCTGGCGGCGAGGAAGCGATCATTGATGAAGGTGCCGAAGGGCACGAGGCAGGCGAGGCCGGTGCGCAGCATCTCCCTGAGCGACCAACCACCGCCGGAGAAATTGTCGACCAGGCACACGACGTAGAAGACGAAGGCGAGGCCGTGGACCGGCCCGGCCGTGCTGACGATTGCGGGATAGCCGGCCAGATGTTTCATCGGGACAGCAAACAGCACGAGGAAAAGCAGCGTGCTTCCCTCGAACAGGCCCGCGAAGCGCAGGCGGGAGAGTGGATTGGAGAGGATCTTGCGAATGGTTTCCATGCCGCGAGATTTGTCCGCGGCCGTGCCGCTCGCAATCGTCCATCCGGTCGCAGAGGCCGAATGACGCGCGACATTTCAGACAACCCTGAATATATACGCCTTGACCAGCACATCCGGTTCGGCCACGGCAAAGGCCCGGAAAGCAGGGCTCTCCTCGACCGCCTGCCATCTTCCGGTCGCCACAAGTTCAGTGAACTTATCCTGGAAACCGCCCGCTTCCAGGACCACGTCGCGGACGGTGAAGATGACGAAGCCACCCGGCCGCGTGATCCGGACCAATTCGTCCAGGCTCGATGCCGGCGCATGGCCCGCCGTGAACACGCCGGTCGAGAAGACGGCGGCGAAATGCCGATCCGCCCAAGGCAACGGACCGCCGAGTGCCGCCTGCGTCAGCGCGCTGTGGCCGCCGCGTGCCCGCGCCAGTTCGAGCATTTCCTCGGAGAAGTCGAGCCCTTCGATGTCGTCATATCCAAGCGCCTGGAGATACGGCCCCGACAGTCCGGTGCCGCAACCGGCATCGAGCAGCGGTCCTTCGCCCTTGGGCACGTGCCGCGCCACCCACGCCGCGATCAGGAAGGGCAGGCAGTATCCCAGCGCCGCTGTCTCGGTGTCGTAGCCGTTCGCCCAGGCCGCATAGGCCGCCGCCAGCTGCATTTCTGTCTCTGCCGCATAGACCATGGCGAGCGCAGTCTTGTCGGCACCTCCGGTCATGGCGTGAAATCCCTGCGCATCCGCCGCTCCAGCGCCCGCAGGCTGAGCGACAGCCCGACGGTCAGGAGCAGGTAGACATAGGCTACGATAGAGTAGGTCTCGAAGAAGCGGAATGAGCCCGAGGCATAGACCTTGGCCATCTGGGTGATGTCGGCGACGCCAAGCACCGACACCAGCGAGGAATCCTTCACCATGGCGATAAAGTCGTTGCCATAGGGCGGCAGGATGGTCCTGAATGCCTGCGGCCAGACAATCAGCCGAAAGCGCTGGGTGCGCGACAATCCCAGCGCCTTCGCCGCCTCGATCTGGCCGACATCGACGGCCTGGATGCCGGCGCGGAAAATTTCGGCGATGAAGGACGAATAGGCGATCGTGAGCGCAATGATCGCCCGCCACAGTAGCGAGAAGTCGCGCACCTGCATCGGCTCGACCAGCCCCGCCGATTGCAGCGGTAGCGTCACCCAGTTCCACGCCACGACGAAGGCCGGCGCGCCGACGAAAGCGATCCAGAACAGCAGCACCAGGATCGGCAGGCCGCGAATGATCTCGACATAGAAACGCGAAACCTGACGCAGCAGCTTGGAATTCGACAGCCCGAGCAGGGCGATGAGCAGCCCGAGCGCCGAGGCCATTGCGAAGGCGACGATGGTGACGAAAAGTGTTACCCAAAGCCCTTTGACGAGGGTCGACAGGATCTGGCCGTACACGTCGCTGGCCGCGATGGTCACCGCCGAAACCACACCGATCGCCACGGCAGCCACCAGCCACCACGGGAAATCGTCCTTCTTGACCCGGTACTGGCTCATGCTGCGTCCTGCCGCGGCCCGGCAAAAGAATGCGGCAGCGTCTCGAACTGGTCGAGCAAGGCGACCACCCGGCGACCGCCCGCCGTCAACGAATAGACGACGCCGCGCGGGAAAGCTGAAACTGCGTCGCGCTCGACAAGGCCGCGTCTCAACAGGCCGTCCAACCGCTCCGACAGCACCTTGGCGGTGACCCCGGGCAGCCGTGCCATCAGGTCGCCATGCCGCTTCGCGCCCACCGACAGCTGCCACAACACCAGCGCGTTCCAGCGATGGCCGAGAAAAGAGAGCCAGTCTTCCACCGGACATAGCTCCGGCCGTCGCGGCATCGGCACTTCGCGCTCGCTGGTCGCAGTCATCTCTGCACTCATTCGGGGTACCCGTTTGGATAGCTCTGCAAGGGCGTGTTCTGGTCGCCGAAACAGGAGAAAGCCAATGTCATCAAAAGTCTACCGGCCGGCCGACATGAACGAAACTTTTGCCGCCATCCGCAACAGCGGCGATGTCGAGGCTCTGCTTGGGCTCTACGAGGAAGATGCCCGCCTGCTGGTCGATGCCGGCGGCGAGGGCTTTGCCGGCAAGGCCGCCATCGCCGAAGAACTTGAGCGGCTCGTGCGCATGCCCGGCACGATGAGGTCGCAAAACACCTTCTGCGTCGAGCATGGCGACCTGGCGCTGCTGCGCGCCGATTTCGCGATCGTCGATGACGAAGGCCGCCCCCTCTATTTCGGCTTCACTGCCGAGATCGTGCGCAGGCAGGCCGACGGCACGTGGCTCTATGTCGTCGACCACGCCGGCGCCAGCCGCTACCGAGCCTAGGCTCGACCAACAGTTTGCCGTCTCCGCCAGATGGAGGAGACGGCAGCGCAATCACTGGCCCATCTTGTAGTCGAGGAACCACTTCTTGTTCAGCTTGTCGAAGGTGCCGTCAGCCTTCAGCGCCGCGATCGCCTGGTTGATCGGAGCGACGAGGTCCGAGCCCTTCTTGAAGATGAAGCCGAAATCCTCGCTGCCCAGCGGCTCGCCCACCACCTTGAGCTTGCCTTCCGAGGCGTCGACATAACCCTGGGCGGCGACGCTGTCGGTCAGCACGAGGTCGACGTCGCCGGCCTTGAGCGCCTGCACGGTGGCGCCGAAGGTCTCGAACAGCTTGATGCGCGGGTTCTGCTCGTTGCCGTCGAGGATCTCGTAGACGGCGGTGTAGAAAGGCGAGGTGCCCGGCTGCGCCGCGATCAGGCCGTCCTTGAGGGCACCGAAGCTCTTGGCGTCAGTGAAGCGGCTCTCGTCTGATCGCACCAGCATGAACTGCTGTGACCGCATATAGGGGTCGGAGAAGTCGACCTTCTCCTTGCGCTCGTCCTTGATGGTGATGCCGGTCATGCCGATCTGGTACTGGCCGTCCGAGACCGCCTGGATCATGGCGTCCCACGAGGTGTTCTGGTACTCGATCTTGACGTTCAGACGCTTGGCGATCTCGTCCATGGCGTCGTACTCCCAGCCGATCTGCTTGCCGGTCTTGGGGTCGATGAACTGCAGCGGCGGATAGGCATTTTCGGTCACCACGACGACCGACTTGCCGCCAAGATCCGGCAGGCTCTGGGCCATGGCGGCCAAGGGCAGAAGCACGACAGCCAGCGCGCCGGCCAGCGACAGTTTGAAATTAGACATGATGCGTTCCCCGAAACAAGAAGACCGGCGGCGCCGGTCGATTTGCGCCAGACTTTAGCCGTCCCAAGCGTGCTTGCAAGCATGGACGATGCGCTGGCACAGCCGAATGCACTGTATCTGTTTCGCTTTTGGCCCGTTTGCGAAACAAACCCCGGCCTCAGCCACCCGGCTGGTAAATCAGCAGATGCTCGTCATGAAACACGCCGTCGACCAGCAGCGCTCTCGGCTCGACGCCGTAGCTGACGAATCCAAGACCGAGATAGAGCCTGAGTGCCGGCAGATTGTCGGCAATCACATGGGCATGCAGTGCAAGGCCGCGTTCGGTCGCATGGTCGATCACCTGCCGCACCAGCGCCCGGGCGGAACCCGTGCCGCGCCAGACCGGATCGACATAAACGCCGAACATCGCGCCCTTGTGCCGTGTCTTGCGCCGCTTGTCGCCGATGAAGGTCGCGACGCCGACGAGCTCGCCATCGCCAAATACGCCATACACCGCATCGGGTTCGGCAAGGCTGATCCGCGCCTCGAAATCGGCGTCGGTCAGGTGCGCCTCGTCTTCCGGGCTCGAGCTGAAAGCCAGCGGCGCGTTTTCAAGCGCAGCAAACCGCAGCTTGCGATAGGCAGCGCCCTCGCCCAGCATAAGCCGACGCACGACGAAATCCCGCGAGCTCACCACCAACAAATCCTCCCCAAACGCAAAAGGGCGGCCGAAGCCGCCCTTTCGAAATCAAGTCCGGAAATTACTCGGCTGCGGTCTCAGCGGCGGCTTCAGCTGCCTTGGCGGCCTCGGCTGCTGCCTTCTTCTCGGCGGCTTCCTGAGCGGCCTTCTCGGCGGCCAGCGCCTGGGCTGCGGCAACCTTCTCGGCTTCGATACGGGCCTTCTCGGCGACCAGTGCGGCACGCTCGGCGTCGTTCAGCTTGCGGGCGCGGACGCCGGTGTTCTCGGTGATACGAGCCGACTTACCGCGACGATCGCGCAGGTAGTAAAGCTTGGCGCGACGCACCTTGCCGCGACGGACGATCTCGACGCCCTCGATCATCGGCGAATAGACCGGGAACACGCGTTCCACGCCTTCGCCATAGGAGATCTTGCGGACGGTGAAGTTTTCCTGGAAGCCCGAGCCGGCGCGAGCGATGACGACGCCTTCATAGGCCTGGACGCGGGTACGCGAGCCTTCGGTGACGCGCACCTGGACGCGTACGGTGTCGCCCGGCTGGAATTCCGGCAGGGTGCGCTTGGCTTCGATCTTGGCGGCCTGTTCGGCCTCGAGCTGGCGGATGATATCCATCTCAAAAATCCACTTCTTGTTCTTCCGACAGCCAGAGCGCCCAACGCTCGCCTTGCAGTTCCAAATGACCGCTTGGGTATGCCTTCTTCCCTTGCGGGCCTTCTGGCAGGGGCGACTACACCGTCACTGTTGACGGGTCCGGTCGATTATTCGTCCGGTTCGGGCGGGCACATAGCGCTATTTCGGCCATTTGTCACGCCTTTGCCGCTTCTTTTTTACGCGCCTTGTGTGCAGCGGTCCAGCGAAGGATGGCGGCCGGCGGCCACAAAGCCAGTTTCACCGAGGTATAGGACAACGTGCCTTGCCTTCCCTGCGTCAGCTTCCTAGAGAGCAACGAACGCAAACCACCTCTCAGGCAGCCCGTGTCCCTCGTCACAATTGGCATCCTCTTCCTCGCCGGCTTCCTATCGGGAGTCGTCAATGCCATCGCCGGCGGCGGCACCTTCCTCACTTTCGGCGCCATGACCATGCTCGGCGTCCCGCCGATCTCGGCCAACGCCACCTCGTCGATCGCCCAGTTCCCCGGCTACATCACGTCGACCTGGGCCTACATGGCCGACATCAGGCAGATGTGGCGCGGCGCCGTCGCCTTTGCCATCATTTCGGCCGTTGGCGCGCTGGCCGGAGCGCTCATCCTGCTCTCGCTCGACAATGTCGCCTTCGGTGCGCTCGTGCCGTGGCTTCTGCTCGCCGCCACCGCCCTCTTTGCCGCCGGCCCGTGGCTGCGCCCGAAGAAGCTCGCCGCGCGCGCCGCTGATGCACCGGCCTCGCTCGCCGGCCGCATCGTTCAGTTCTTCACCTCGATCTATGGCGGCTTCTTCGGCGCCGGCATGGGCGTGATGATGCTGGCCACCCTCGGCCTCACCGAAGGCGGCGACTACCACCGCCTCAACGCGCTCAAGAACATGCTCTCAATCGTCATCGCCGCGGTTGCCATCATCATCTTCGCCTCGGGCGGTGTCGTCGCCTGGACCCATGCCGCGATCATGGTGCCGGGCGTCGCGCTCGGCGGCTACGCCGGCGTCTGGACCGCCCGCCGCGTCCCCCAAGCGCTCGTACGCACCTTCGTCGTCGCGGTCGGGCTGTTCCTTGCGGGCTATTACTTCACAAAAGGCTGAAACGCCGTCGCTTCTCACCTCTCCCCGTTCACCGGGAGAGGGTGCTCACAGGCAGATGAGGGACGGGGCTAACGCCTACCCCTTCTTCCCCGCACGCGCGGCCCACAAATCCGGTCGTCGCTCCCTGGTCAGCTTTTCCGCCTCCGCCCGCCGCCATTTGGCGATCTTGCCGTGATTGCCCGAGGTCAGCACCTCGGGGATGGCCCGGCCCTCGAACTCCTGCGGCCGGGTGTAATGCGGGTGCTCGAGCAGCCCACCCTCAAAGCTCTCTTCGTCACCCGAGACGTCGTTGCCCATCACGCCGGGCAGAAGCCGCACCACCGCGTCGAGCAGCACCAGTGCTGCCGGCTCGCCGCCGGAGAGGATGAAGTCGCCAACGGAAATCTCTTCCAGCTCGCGTGCATCGATCACGCGCTGGTCGACGCCTTCAAAGCGCCCGCACAGGATCACAGCACCAGGCCCCGCCGCCAGCTCGCGCACCCGCTCCTGGGTCAGCGGCTTGCCGCGCGGGCTCATCAGGATGCGCGGACGTTCGTCACCCTCGGGCGAAGCGTGGTCGATGGCCTTGGCGATGATGTCGGCACGCAGCACCATGCCGGCGCCGCCGCCGGCCGGAGAATCGTCCACGGTCCGGTGCTTGTCGGTGGCGAAGTCGCGGATCTGCACCGACTCCAGCGCCCAGTCGCCGCGCTCCATCGCCCGCCCGGCCAGGGACAGCCCCAGCGCGCCCGGAAACATTTCCGGATAAAGCGTGAGCACGGTTGCTCGGAACATCAGCGATTGCCCCCGGCGTCCTTCGGGCCGCGCGGCCGTTCGTCGAACTCGCCATCGGAGGGTGCGTCTTCGTCGTCCTCGTCATCGACAAGTCCGGCCGCCACAGTGTCGATGGCCACGAAGCCGCCTGATACATCGACGACCGGCACCGCGGCCTGGGTGAACGGGATCAGCACGCCCTTGCGGCCCTGGTACTGGATTTCCAAAATGTCGCCGCCGCCATAATTCTGCACGGCAAACACCTTGCCCACCGGTGCGCCGGTTTCATCGCGAACCTGAAGGCCGACCAGGTCGGCGTGATAGAACTCGCCCTCGTCACCATCGTCGGGCAGCGCCGAACGGTCGACGAACAGCTCCGTGCCCGTCAGCGCCTCGGCCGCGTTGCGGTCGGCCACGCCCTTGAAACGCACCACCACCACCTCGTTGGCAGGCCGGATCGCAGCGATCTCGAAAGCGCGCCCGTCCTTGGCATAGAGCGGGCCATAGTCGGCCAAGGCCAGCGGGTCGCCGGTGAAGGTCTTGACCCGCAACTCGCCCTTGATGCCATGGGCGGCGCCGATCACGGCCATCTGGATAGGATTTTGGGGTTTGGCCATCGCCTGCTTCACTGCTTGTCAACTTCACGCGTTCAACACTGCCATATTCCAATCGGACGCCCGCTGCCAATGCAGGAATTCCTCATCGCCGCAAAACCCGACCTGCAATCAGCCCGCGAAGGCTGGCTGAAGGCGCTTGCCGGCGAACGTCGCCTCTCGGCAGCAACGGTCGATGCCTATGAGCGCGACACACGCCAGTTCCTGCAGTTCCTGACCGGCCACAATGGCGGCCCACCCGGCATTTCCGACATCAGCGACCTGCGCCCGGCCGACCTGCGCGGCTTCCTTGCCTCGCGCCGCGCCGACGGCGCCGGTGCCCGCACGCTCGGGCGCGGCCTTGCCGGCGTTCGCTCGCTGCTGCGCTTCCTCGAACGCCAGGGCCTGGTCAATGCAGCCGGTTCGTCGGCCCTCAGGGCGCCGAAGCAACCGAAATCGCTGCCCAAACCGCTGACCGCGGTCGATGCCAAGCGTGTCGTCTCGGTGGGCGAACAGCTCGCCGAAGAACCATGGATCGCCGCGCGCAATGCCGCCGTGCTGACCCTGCTCTATGGCTCAGGCCTGCGTATTTCCGAAGCACTCAACCTGTCCGGCGCGGAACTGGCCACGCCTGCCGACACCGTGCTGCGCGTTTCGGGCAAGGGCGGCAAGACCCGTCTCGTGCCGGTTCTATCAGTTGCACTCCAGGCCGTCGCCGAATACCGCAAGCTCTGCCCCTACCATCTCGGCGCCGGCGGCGCCCTGTTTCGCGGCGCGCGCGGCGGCCAGCTCGATCCGGCAATCATCCAGCGCGAGATGCGCAAGATGCGCGCAGCACTCAACCTGCCCGATACGGCAACCCCGCATGCTTTGCGCCATTCCTTTGCCACCCACCTGCTCGGCCGAGGCGGCGACTTGCGCACCATCCAGGAACTGCTCGGCCACGCCAGCCTGTCGACGACCCAGATTTACACCGGCGTCGACACGGCGCGGCTGCTGGAAATCTACGAAGCCGCCCACCCGCGTGCCTGACGCCTCGTCCGAAAGTCGCCCCCGATTTCCGGAGCATATTTCGCCTGCAACAGCTCTTGCGGCTCGACAATTGTCACCACCGCATTAACCGTTTTGCCGTTTTTGACCGTTACACCAGCAGCATGACACGTCTCGTTGCCATTGCCGATCGCACCTCGCTGTTGTCGTTGAAGCTGCTTGCAGCACTCAACATGCTGTTCTTCATCCTGTTCTTCGCCATCGCCTTCCTGCTCGCCGGCAAGGCACATGCCGAGGCGCCTGTTTGCACTGGCTCCGACATGCTGACCGAGTTGCAGAAGAGCGACCCGGCAGCGCTCGCCAGGATCGAAACCGAGGCCAGGGACACGCTCAACGGCCAGGGCCTGTTGTGGAAGCTGGAAAAGCCCGGCCAGAAGCCGTCCTGGCTCTACGGCACCATGCATGTCACCGATCCGCGCGTCACCGTGCTTGAGCCGGCGGCGCAAAAGGCCTTCGACGGATCGCACACGCTGGTCATCGAAACCACTGATGTGCTCGACCAGCAGGCGATGGTCGCCGGCCTGATGAAACAGCCCGAATTGATGATGTTCACCGATGCGACGACATTGCCGTCGTTGCTGTCGGCAGAGGAAGCAAAGATCGTCAATGCGGCGCTGGAAGCGCGCGGCATCCCGCCGGCAAGCGTGACCAAGATGAAGCCGTGGATGCTGTCGGCGATGGTCGCCCTTCCAGCCTGCGAGCTCGCCCGCAAGTCCGGCGGCGCGCCGGTGCTCGACATCCTCTTGGCCCAGCAGGCCAAGGCGGCCGGCAAGCAGGTCAAGGGCCTCGAAAGTGCGGCCGACCAGCTCTCGGCGATGGCGTCGCTGCCGATCGAATTCCATATCAAGGGCCTTGTCGAAACCCTCAAGCTCGGCAACCGCATGAACGATGTCATCGAAACGATGGTCGTGCTCTACCAGCGCGGCGACACCGGCATGTTCTGGCCGCTGTTCCGCAATGCGCTGCCGAGCTCAGCCGGCGACGAAACCAGCTATGCCGCCTTCGAGGAAGCGATGGTGACGACGCGCAACAAGACCATGGTCGAGCGCGCCGGGCCGCTCGTCGGCCCGGGCGACGCCTTCATGGCCGTCGGCGCGCTGCACCTGCCCGGCCCGGACGGGCTGGTCGAGTTGTTCCGCAAGGCCGGTTACACCGTGACGGTGGCCGACCGCTGACAACTGCTTCTAAGGCTTGGCAGCCCGCGCCAGCATGGCCGGAACGATGATCCTGTGGAACGGCAGGACAATGGTGAGATAGGTTCGGCCGAGCCAGTTGTGCGGCTTGACCAACGTTGTTGCGCTGACCTCCTGCCGGCCCCCACCAAGCTCTGTCAATTCGACAAGCAGCCTGAAATCGAGATGGTGGTCGTCCAAGCCAAGCACCATCCGCTGCCCGGACTGGCTCAGCACAGGGAACATCCCCTTCCGTTCCAGCTCCGGCGCAAGGTCTTCGTCGCGAGTCTTCAAGCCGAACGGCCTGACCATCACATTGCGCAGCGTCATCAGTGCCCCGATCCAACTCGGCCGATGGCGGAACACCCGCTCGGCCGCAGTCCCGACGTCAAGACGCTGGCCATGCACCACAACGGTAAATTTGTCGGCGAAACTCGCGCCGGGCAATATTTGCGCGGCATCGGGAAAGACAGGCACCACTGGCATGTTCTTGGCCTCTGCTCATTGCAACCTGACCGAGCCTATTCCTGTTTGATCGCCTTTGGAGCGTGGCGAAACGACGCCGCCGGAACGTTCGTTTCGAAATTTTCACGTCAAAGTGAAACCGAAACGGCCTTCGCGCGTTGATTGCGATGTTCACGCAACGATTGCGGAGCGCAGCTGAGGGAGATCTCAATGGTGAACAATCCAGATCCAGGACGCCCGGCCGGCCAGTCGAGCATGGGCAGCACGTGGCTGATAGCCATCATCGTCGTGCTGCTCGCCGCGGTGGCCTATTACATCTTCGGTCCCAAGACCGCCGAAGCTCCGGCACCCGCCGAGCCACCGGCGGCGACGGCCCCGGCACCAGCTCCGGCCGAACCTGCTGCTCCGGCACCGTCGGGCACGATGGCGCCCGCGCCTGCTGAACCGGCCCCCGCGCCGGCACCTGCCGAGCCTGCACCCGCACCGGCCACTCCGGCTCCGGCCGAGCCAGCGCCTTCGGGCGGCGGCACAACGGCTCCGGCCCCGGCACCTTCCGGCGGCTAAGGCACCAGCTCAAATGCAAACGGCCCGCTCATCGAGCGGGCCGTTTCAATTTGGTTCGAAACGAACTGCGGACCGAAGCGATCCAGCGGTTCTTACATGTGGATCGGCTTGAAGAAGGTGGCGAGTGCCGCTTCCTTCACCGCTTCCGACATCGTCGGGTGCGCATGGCAAGTGCGGCCGAGATCTTCCGACGAGCCGCCGAATTCCATCAGCACCGCCGCTTCGTGGATCATCTCGCCGGCGCCGAAGCCGACGATGTGCACGCCCAGCACCCTGTCGCTGTCCTTGTCGGCCAGCACCTTCACGAAGCCGTCGGTGTGCAGCATGGCGCGCGCCCGGCCGTTGGCGGTAAACGGGAACTTGCCGACCTTGTAGGCAACGCCGGCCTTCTTGAGCTCGTCTTCGGTCTTGCCGACCGAAGCCACTTCGGGGCTGGTGTAGACCACACCGGGGATGACGTCGTAGTTCACATGGCCGGCCTGGCCGGCGATGATCTCGGCAACCGCCACGCCCTCGTCCTCTGCCTTGTGTGCCAGCATCGGGCCGACGACGACGTCGCCGATGGAATAGATGCCGGCAACGTTGGTGCGCAGATGGCCGTCGGTCTTGACCCGACCACGCTCGTCCATCTCGACGCCGGCTTCCTTGAGCCCCAGACCGTCAGTGTAGGGCCGACGGCCGGTGGCAACGAGCACGACATCGGCCTCGATGGTCTCAGTGTCTCCTCCCTTTACCGGCTCGAAGGTCACCGTCGCGCCCTTCTTGGCCTTGGCGACACCCGTCACCTTGGAGCCGAGTTTGAACTCGAAGCCCTGCTTGGCCAGCATGCGCTGGAACTGCTTGGCGACGTCGCCGTCCATGCCGCCCAGGATGGTGTCGAGATACTCGACAACAGTCACCTTGGCACCGAGGCGCGCCCAGACCGAGCCGAGCTCGAGGCCGATGACGCCGCCGCCGACAACCACCAGATGAGCAGGCACCTTCTCCAGCGACAGGCCGCCGGTGGACGAGATGATCACCTTCTCGTCGAACTCGACATTGACGCCCGGAATGCCGGCGACGTCGGAGCCGGTGGCGATGACGATGTTCTTGGTCTCGATTTCCTGGGTCTTGCCGTCGGCCCCGGTCACGCCAACCTTGCCGGCGCCCAACACCTTGCCGATGCCCTGGAAGCTTTCGATCTTGTTCTTCTTGAACAGGAACGACACGCCGTTGACGTTGGCCGCGACGGTCGCATCCTTGTGCGCCATCATCTTCTTCAGGTTCATCTTCGGCGTGCCGACCTCGACGCCGAGCGCGTCGAAGGAATGCTGCGCCTCGGCCAGCATTTCCGACGCATGCAGCAGCGCCTTGGAGGGAATGCAGCCGATGTTCAGGCAGGTGCCGCCGAAGGTCGCGTTCTTCTCGACCACGGCGACCTTCAATCCGAGCTGTGCCGCCTTGATGGCGCACACATAGCCGCCTGGGCCCGAGCCGATTACGACGACGTCATATGCCATTGTTCTTTCCTTCTTGCCTGGGGCGGTCAGCGACCGCCGCTCACATTCAAAATCGAGCCCGTCGTATATGATGCCTCATCCGACAAAAGCCAGATGACGGCGCGGGCAACTTCTTCCGCCTTGCCTTCGCGTTTCATCGGCACGAGCCCGCGAATGGCAGCGATCCGGTCGGGCTGACCGCCCGACGCGTGGATTTCGGTGTCGATGATGCCGGGACGCACCGCGTTGACGCGCACGCCCTCGGTTGCCACTTCCTTGGCAAGCCCGATGGTCAAGGTGTCGATCGCGCCCTTGGAGGCGGCATAGTCGACATATTCGCCGGGCGAGCCGAGCGAGGCGGCCGCCGACGAGATGTTGACGATGGCGCCACCCGCGCCACCATGCAGGCTCGACATGCGCTTCACCGCCTCGCGGGCGCACAGGATCGAGCCGACGACGTTGATGCGCATCATGCGCTCGAGTCTGAAGGCGCTCATCTCGTCGACGCGCGCCTTCATGTCGACCACGCCGGCATTGTTGACGAAGGCGTCGAGCCGGCCATAGGCGCGGTCAACCTCGGCGAACATGGCGAGCACGTCGGCCTCGTTACCGACATCGCCCTTGATGGCGATGGCATCGCCGCCTGCCGACTTCAGCTCGGCCACCAGTGCTGTGGCCGCGGCAGCGTTGGACACGTAGCTGAACGCCACGCAATAGCCGGCCTTGGCCGCCAGCCTGCAGATGGCGGCCCCGATACCGCGGCTGCCGCCTGTAACCAGCAGGACTTTTCCCTGAGCGCTCATTCCTGGCACCCCTTCAGCTCGAACACGTCCCACGGCACTTTGGAAAAGCCTTGGGGACCATAGGCTGCAGATGCCCTGAGCCCGTGGCCCAGGTCGGAGAAGATAAGTTTCTTCGGCGCGGCCGCCGCGATGCGCTCGCGCGGCAGAAGCCCGACATCGCCCTGCTCGTCGACGCTGTAGATCACACCCTGCCACACCGTGCAGGCTTCGATCTCCTCGCCGGTCACGTCGCCTTCCGGGCACTGATGCATCAGCATGCCGTTCGGCCGCGCCACGTCCTGCGACCACATCACCACGCCGTCGAGCACGATGGAATTGTCCATCACCATCTTGAAGCTGTTGGTCACGGTTGCCGATTCCAGCGTCGGCCGGAAGTCGATCTCGGCGGCACCGTCGCGGTCGCCATAGACAGCAAGCTCGATCGGGCATGCCGCTTGCGCCACCGTCGCCGACAGCACCGCTACAGCCGTGATCAATGCCTGAAGCCGCATCAGCCGGCCTGCACGGTCGCGAGCTTCACGCCAAGCCCGATGAAGATCATGCCGGTCACCTTGTTGAACCAGCGGCCCCAGGCGACGAAGCGCTCGCGCACCGAGGCCATGGTGAAGAACATCGACACGCCGACAAACCAGGCAATCAGCACCACGGCCATCAACAGCCCGTAGACGCCCTTCACCGCGGCGGGCGTCTTGTGGCTGACCATCGCCGTGAACAGCGGCAGGAAGAACAGCACCGCCTTGGGGTTGAGCGCATTGGTGACGAAGCCCGTCAGGAAGCAGCGCACAGCAGAAATCTCCCGCGGCTCACTTGCGCCCGCCTGCACTTCGACCGACGCCATCTCCATCGGCCCGGCGCGAAGCGCCTTGATACCGAGATAGAGCAGATAGGCCGCACCGGCCCACTTGATCAGCGAAAACAGCAGCAACGACTTCGACACGATCAGCCCGATGCCCAAAATGGTGTAGCTGACATGAAACAGCAGCGACACGCCGATGCCGAAGCTGGTGATGATGGCGGCACGGCGGCCATGCACGATGCTCTGGCGTACCACCATGACGAAATCGGCACCCGGCACCACCATCAGCACCGAGAACACGGCCAGCAGGCCGGCAAATTCGAACGCATATTGCGTCATGCCTTGTCACTCCCCGACTGCGCGCCCAGTGACGCATTGCCCAAGGGCGCATTGAACGCCCAGACATGGCCGAACGGATCCTGGATCTTGGCGTAGCGTGCGCCCCAGAACATGTCGTCTGGCTCCATCACAGTCTTCGCACCAGCCGCCACCGCGCGCTCGACCGCCTGGTCGACCTGGCCGGGCAGCTTCAAATTGATGTTGACGGTCATGCTGGCGCCGCCGCGGGAGAGCGGCGACAACACATCGCCGCCGAATTCGGGAAACTCGTCATGCAGCATCACCTCGCTGCCGAACATGGCGAGGTTGGCATGCAGTACACGCACGCCGTCATCGGCCATCTGCTCGAAGGTCTCGACGGCATCGAACGCCTTTTCGTAGAAGGCGATCGCCTCCTTGCCGTCCTTGACGCACAGATGCACCTGGATTGCGGGAATGTCTGGTTCGAAAGCCATGCGACCGTCTCGTTTCGGTTTCTTCAGGCGGCAATGTTACGTCATCAGGCGCACGACCATCAGGACCAGCCCGGCGATCGAAACGAACCAGACGAGCGTACGCAGCACCGGAATTCCGGCCACGTACAGCAAGGCATAAACAAGGCGGGCGACGATCCACATCACGGCGCCCAGAGCACCCAGCTCGCCCGTCTTGCCTGTCACCGCCAGCGCCAACGCCAGCGCGATGAAGGCGGGATAGGTCTCCAGCATGTTGTTGAGCGACCGGATCAGACGCCCCGAAATGATGCTCTTCGGCGCGCGGCCGTCGTCACGCGAACTGAGCAGATACTTGATGCTGAAATCGCCCGACAGGTCGAGCGAAAGCGCCTGCACCAGTATGTGCGCGATCAGCAGCACGACACTCCAGCCCAGAACCCAGATTTCAGTCGATGCTGCTGCGGGTTCCATCACCACTACCGCCCTCGAAGCGCAAGATAGCTGATCAGTACGGCGTCTCCGGCCGCTGGCAAGTCCGGCATTAGCTCAGGAAAGCAAAGGGGCCCAGTCAGCCGGGCCCCTTGAAGCCTTTTTCGATCAGAGGTCGAGAACCAGACGCTCCGGATCTTCCAGGCTGTCCTTGACGCGGACCAGGAAGGTCACGGCTTCCTTGCCGTCGACGATGCGGTGATCGTAGGACAGTGCAAGATACATCATCGGGCGGATGACGATCTGGCCGCCGACAGCGACCGGACGGTCCTGGATCTTGTGCATGCCGAGGATGCCCGACTGCGGTGCGTTCAGGATCGGCGTCGACATCAGCGAGCCGTAGACGCCGCCGTTGGAGATGGTGAAGGTGCCGCCCTGCATGTCGGCGACCGACAGCTTGCCATCGCGCGCGGCGAGACCGAGGCGACCGATTTCCTTCTCGATCTCGGCGATCGACATCTGGTCGGCATCGCGCACCACCGGAACCACCAGGCCCTTTTCGGTGCCGACGGCAACGCCGACATGGGCGAAGTTCTTATAAATGATATCGGTGCCGTCGATCTCGGCGTTGACGGCCGGGATTTCCTTCAGCGCATGGGTCACCGCCTTGGTGAAGAAGCCCATGAAGCCGAGCTTCACGCCATGCTTCTTCTCGAAGATGTCCTTGTACTTGGTGCGCAGCGCCATCACCGCGCTCATGTCGACCTCGTTGAAGGTGGTCAGCATGGCAGCCGTCGACTGCGCTTCCTTGAGGCGGCGCGCGATCGTCTGGCGCAGCTTGGTCATGCGCACGCGCTCTTCGCGCGGAGCGTCTTCGGTTGACGAGGGAACGCGTGCCGCAACCGGTGCGGCGGCAGCAGCCGGTGCAGCGGCGGGCGCCGAAACGCCCTTGGCAATGGCTTCGAGCACGTCGCCCTTCAGCACCTGGCCGCGCTTGCCGGAGCCGGCGACCTGGTCGACCGACAGGTTGGTCTCGGCCAGAATCTTGGCAGCAGCCGGTGCCGGCGGCATCTTGCGCTCTTCGATGGGCGGCGAGCCGGCAACCGATGCGGTCTGCGCGACAGCTTCCTTGACGGTCGATGCCGCATTCGGCGCGGACGCCTGGGCAACCGCTGCGGGCTTGGTTGCTGCCACGGCGCCATCGCCGGCACCGATGGTGCCAAGCAGCGCGCCGACGCCGACGGTTTCGCCTTCCTTGACGGTCAGCTCGACCAGCACGCCGGCGGCCGGCGCCGGCACTTCGATGGTGACCTTGTCGGTCTCGAGCTCGACCAAAGGCTCATCGGCGGCGATCACGTCGCCGGCCTTCTTGAACCACTTGCCGATGGTTGCCTCGGAAACGGATTCGCCGAGGGTAGGGACACGGATTTCGGTAGCCATTTTTTGCCTGTCCGTTCTTTGTTTATTCGCCGAGGGCGTCGTCGAGGAATGCCTGGAGCTGCGCCACGTGCTTGGACATCAGGCCCGTCGCCGGGGAGGCGGCAGCCGGACGGCCGGTGTAGCGCACGCGCTGGTGCTTGGCGTCGATATGGGCGAGCACCCATTCCAGATACGGGTCGATGAACGACCACGCGCCCATGTTCTTGGGCTCTTCCTGGCACCACACCATTTCGGCGTTGCGGAAGCGGCTGAGCTCGGTGATCAGCGCCTTGGCCGGGAACGGATAGAGCTGCTCGACGCGCAACAGATAGATGTCGTCGATACCGCGCTTCTCACGCTCCTCGTAGAGGTCGTAATAGACCTTGCCGGTGCACAGCACGACGCGGCGGATCTTCGAGTCCTTGACCAGCTTGATCGGCTGATCGCCGAGATACTGGGCGTCGTCCCACAAGAGACGGTGGAACGAGCTCTCGCCCGAGATCTCCGACAGCGACGACACGGCACGCTTGTGGCGCAGCAGCGACTTCGGCGTCATCAGGATCAGCGGCTTGCGGAAGTCGCGCTTCAGCTGCCGGCGCAGGATGTGGAAGTAGTTGGCCGGCGTGGTGACATTGGCCACCTGCATGTTGTCTTCGGCGCAGAGCTGCAGGAAGCGCTCGAGGCGCGCCGACGAGTGCTCGGGGCCCTGGCCTTCATAGCCGTGCGGCAAGAGGCAGACGAGACCCGACATGCGCAGCCACTTGCGTTCGCCAGACGAGATGAACTGGTCGAACACCACCTGGGCGCCGTTGGCGAAGTCGCCGAACTGCGCTTCCCACAGCGTCAGCGCCTTGGGCTCGGCGAGCGAGTAGCCATATTCGAAGCCAAGCACGGCTTCTTCCGAGAGCATCGAGTTGATGACCTCGTAACCGGCCTGCGCCGCCGACAAATTGTTGAGCGGGATGTAGCGGTTTTCGTCACGCTGATCGTAGAGCACGGTGTGGCGCTGCGAGAACGTGCCGCGCTCGGAATCCTGGCCCGACAGGCGGATCGGATTGCCGTCGAGCAGGATCGAGCCGAACGCCAGCGATTCCGCCGTTGCCCAGTCGATGCCTTCGCCCGATTCGATCGCCTGGCGGCGGTTTTCGAGGAAGCGGCCGATGGTGCGGTGGACTTCGAAGTCCTTCGGCACCTCGGTCAGCTTCTTGCCGATTTCCTTCAGCGTCTTGACCGGCACCGCGGTCTTGCCGCGGCGCTGTTCGTCCTGGTTGTCGGCCGTGCGCATGCCCGACCACGCGCCATCAAGCCAGTCGGCCTTGTTCGGCTTGTAGGCCTGGCCCGCCTCGAACTCGGCTTCGAGGAAGCCGCGCCAGTCGGCGCGCATCTTGTCGACCTCGGCCTGGTTCATCAGGCCTTCGGCCATCAGCTTGTCGGCATAGGTCTGCACCGTGGTCTTATGGGTGCGAATGTTGCGGTACATGATCGGCTGCGTGAAGGCAGGCTCGTCGCCTTCGTTGTGGCCGAAGCGGCGGTAGCAGAACATGTCCACGACAACCGGCTTGTGGAACTTCATGCGGAACTCGGTCGCGACCTTGGCCGCGAACACCACCGCTTCCGGATCGTCGCCGTTGACGTGGAAGATCGGCGCCTCGATCATCTTGGCAACGTCGGACGGATAGGGCGACGAGCGCGAGAAGCGCGGGTTCGTCGTGAAGCCGATCTGGTTGTTGATGATGAAGTGCAGCGTGCCGGCGACGCGGTGGCCGCGCAGGCCCGACAGGCCGAGGATTTCGGCGATCACGCCCTGGCCGGCGAATGCCGCATCGCCGTGCAACAGCAGCGGCATCACCTTGGCGCGCTCTTCCTGCGGCACGATCTCGCCGCGGGCGCGACCGAACAGCTGGTCCTGCTTGGCGCGTGCCTTGCCCATCACCACCGGATCGACGATCTCGAGATGCGAGGGGTTGGCGGTCAAGGACAAATGGACCTTGTTGCCGTCGAACTCGCGGTCCGACGAGGCACCAAGGTGGTACTTCACGTCGCCCGAACCCTCGACATCGTCAGGCGCGTAGGAGCCACCCTTGAACTCGTGGAACACGGCGCGATGCGGCTTGGCCATGACGTTGGTCAAGACATTGAGGCGGCCGCGATGGGCCATGCCGAGCACGACCTCCTTGAGGCCGAGCGAGCCGCCGCGCTTGACGATCTGCTCCAGCGCCGGGATCAGCGACTCGCCGCCGTCGAGGCCGAAACGCTTGGTGCCCTTGTACTTGACGTCGATGAACTGCTCGAAGCCCTCGGCCTCGATCAGCTTCGACAGGATCGCCTTCTTGCCCTCGGGCGTGAACTCGATCGCCTTGTCCGGACCTTCGATGCGGGCCTGGATCCAGGCCTTTTCCTCGGGATCGGAGATATGCATGAACTCGACGCCGAGCGTCGAGCAATAGGTGCGCTTCAGGATCTCGAGCATCTCGCGGATGGTCGCGTATTCGAGGCCCAGCACATGGTCGATGAAGATCGGCCGGTCGTAATCGGCGGCGGTGAAGCCATAGGCCTCAGGCGACAGCTCGTTATAATCCTCGAGCGGCTTGGCGATGCCGAGCGGGTCGAGATTGGCATGCAGGTGGCCGCGCATGCGGTAGGCGCGGATCATCATGATGGCGCGCACCGAGTCGCGCGTCGCCTGCAGCACGTCGGCCTTGGACGGTTCGGTGCCGGTCACGGCGACCGCCTTGTCCTTGACCTTCTTCTCGATCAGCTTCTCGACCATGCCCCAGTTGCCGTCGAGCGCGGAAACCAGTTCGCCATTGGCCTGCAGCGGCCAGCTCGGCGTCGACCACGAGGCGCCCTTGGCGTTCTTGCGGATGTCGCCGGCGTCGTCCTTCAGCGCGCCGAAGAAGTCGCGCCACTCCTGGTCGACCGCTTCAGGGTCGTCGAGATAGGCGGCGTGCAGCGCCTCGATGTAGTCGGCATTGCCGCCATAGAGGAACGAGGTGAGGGAAAATTGGTCGTTGGCCTGATCGGATCGTGCCATCTTTGTCCTGCGGAGCCTCTGGCTCCTCTCCTGTTTTGAAGGGAGTAGCGCAGTAAGGCAGTAGGGCAATGATCTGGAATTCCTGCTGCCCGTACTGCCCTACTCCCCTATTCACTTGGCCTTAGCTCTTGATCGCCTCGACCAGCGTGGTGCCGAGGCGTGCAGGCGACGGCGACACGCGGATGCCCGCTGCCTCCATGGCCGCGATCTTGTCTTCCGCGCCGCCCTTGCCGCCGGAGATCACTGCGCCGGCGTGGCCCATGGTACGGCCTTCCGGTGCGGTGCGTCCGGCGATGAAGCCGGCCATCGGCTTCTTGCGGCCGCGCTTGGCCTCGTCGATGAGGAACTGCGCTGCGTCCTCTTCGGCCGAGCCGCCGATTTCGCCGATCATGATGATCGACTTGGTCTCGTCGTCAGCCAGGAACATCTCGAGCATGTCGATGAATTCCGTGCCCTTGACCGGGTCGCCGCCGATGCCAACAGCCGTCGACTGGCCGAGACCGGCATTGGTGGTCTGGAACACCGCTTCATAGGTAAGCGTTCCCGAGCGCGAAACAACGCCGACCGAACCCTTGCGGAAGATGTTGCCCGGCATGATGCCGATCTTGCACTCGTCCGGCGTGACGATGCCGGGGCAGTTCGGGCCGATGAGGCGCGACTTCGAGCGGTCGAGGCGTGCCTTGACCTTGATCATGTCGGTGACCGGGATGCCTTCGGTGATGCAGACGATCAGCGGGATCTCGGCGTCGATCGCCTCGATGATCGCTGCGGCGGCACCTGCCGGCGGCACGTAGACGACGGACGCATTGGCGCCGGTCTTTTCCTTGCCTTCGGCAACCGTCGAAAAGATCGGCAGCGGCACGGAACCGTCCCACGTCTCGCCGCCCTTCTTGGGGTGGATGCCGCCGACCATCTTGGTGCCGTGATAGGCCAGCGCCTGTTCGGTGTGGAACGAACCGGTGTTGCCGGTCAGGCCCTGCACCAGGATCTTGGTGTTCTTGTCGATGAGAATGGACATTGGCTCAGTTTCCCTTCACCGCAGCGACGATCTTCTTCGCCGCGTCGTCGAGGTCGTCGGCCGAGATGACGTTCAGCCCGCTCTCGTTGATGATCTTCTTGCCCAGCTCGACATTGGTGCCTTCGAGGCGCACAACCAGCGGAACCTTGAGGCCGACTTCCTTGACCGCCGCGATCACGCCCTCGGCAATGACGTCGCACTTCATGATGCCGCCGAAGATGTTGACCAGGATGCCTTCGACAGCCGGATCGGCGGTGATGATCTTGAACGCTGCCGTCACCTTCTCCTTGGAAGCGCCGCCGCCGACGTCGAGGAAGTTGGCAGGCTCAGCGCCATAGAGCTTGATGATGTCCATCGTGGCCATCGCCAGGCCGGCGCCGTTGACCATGCAGCCGATGTTGCCGTCGAGCGCCACATAAGCGAGGTCGTATTTCGACGCCTCGATCTCCTTGGCATCCTCTTCGGTGGTGTCGCGCAGCTCGAGCACGTCGGCGTGGCGGAACAGCGCATTGTTGTCGAACGACACCTTGGCATCGAGCACACGCAGGCGGCCATTCTTCATGACGATCAGCGGGTTGACCTCGAGCAGGCTCATGTCCTTCTCGACAAACGCCTTGTAGAGGATCGGGAACAGGCTCTCGCCGTCCTTGGCCGCCTCGCCTGAGAGCTTCAGCGCCGAATTCAGCGCCTTGAGGTCGTCAGCCGTCACGCCCTTCTCCGGGTCGATCGCAACGGTGATGATCTTCTCCGGCGTGTCATGGGCGACAGCCTCGATGTCCATGCCGCCCTCGGTCGAAACCACGAAGGCGATGCGGCCGACCGAACGGTCGACGAGGATCGACAGATACAGCTCGCGGTCGATGTCGGCGCCGTCCTCGATATAGAGGCGGTTGACCTGCTTGCCGGCCGGGCCGGTCTGCTTGGTCACCAGCGTGTTGCCGAGCATTTCCTTGGCAAACGCCACGACCTCGTCGACCGACTTGGCGAGACGCACGCCGCCCTTGGCGTCGGCGGGCAGTTCCTTGAACTTGCCCTTGCCGCGCCCGCCGGCGTGGATCTGGCTCTTCACGACGTAGAGCGGGCCCGGCAGCGCCTTGGCGGCAGCTTCGGCTTCCTCGATCTTGAACACCGGCACGCCGTCAGCGACGGGAGCACCGAAACCCTTGAGCAATTGCTTGCCCTGATATTCGTGGATGTTCATGCCCGTTGTCCCTTACTTCTTGCCGAGGTTCGGCGCGATGGCGACGCAGGCCTCGCACAGACCCTTCACCGCTTCGACCGACTTCTCGAACATCTTCTGCTCGGCCTTGTTGAAGTCGAGCTCGATGATGCGCTCGACGCCACCGGCGCCGATCACCACGGGAACGCCAACATACATGTCCTTGACGCCATACTGGCCCGACAGGTGCGTCGCGCAGGGCAGCACGCGCTTCTTGTCCTTGAGATAGGCTTCGGCCATCTGGATCGCCGACGAGGCCGGCGCGTAGTAGGCCGAGCCGGTCTTGAGCAGGCCGACGATCTCGCCGCCGCCCTTGCGGGTGCGCTCGACGATGGCGTCGAGCTTGTCCTGGCTGGTCCAGCCCATCTTGACCAGGTCCGGCAGCGGAATGCCGGCAACGGTCGAATAGCGCACCATCGGCACCATGTCGTCGCCGTGGCCGCCCAGCGTCATCGCCGAGACGTCTTCGACCGAAACCTTGAACTCTTCCGACAGGAAGTAGCGGAAACGCGCCGAGTCGAGCACGCCGGCCATGCCGACGACGTGGCTCTTGGGCAGGCCCGAAAACTTCTGCAACGCCCACACCATAGCGTCGAGCGGGTTGGTGATGCAGATGACGAAGGCCTTCGGGGCATACTTCTTGATGCCGGCGCCGACCTGTTCCATGACCTTGAGGTTGATGCCGAGCAGGTCGTCGCGGCTCATGCCGGGCTTGCGCGGCACGCCGGCGGTGACGATGCAGACGTCGGCACCCTCGATGCCGGCATAGTCGTTGACGCCGGTGTAGCGCGAGTCGAAGCCGTCGACCGTCGAAGATTGCGCGATATCGAGACCTTTACCCTGCGGGATGCCTTCGGCAATATCGAACATGACCACGTCGCCGAGGTCTTTGAGGCCAACCATATGGGCGAGCGTGCCGCCAATCATGCCGGAGCCGATGAGGGCTATCTTGTTGCGTGCCATGAAGGAATTTCCCTTTGCCTGTAACGACGCCGTGGCGGCGGGGTGGATTAGGTTTGGGCCAGAGAGGCCGCGGAAATGCAGCCAGAAATAGCGGCTCGCAATAGCTCCATGGCCAAAAAAATTCAACCGATTATTTTGACCTCAACTTTTTCAATCGGTTAGAAACAACGGGATTTACGTAAACGTCAAAGTTTTGTGACGACTTTACGAAGAAACGGTGAAGAGTACGATGCCTCCCATCGAGATCCGAAGACTGGGTCCCGGCGACGAACGCCTGCTCGACACCGTCGCCGCAGACGTCTTCGACGAGCCGGTCGACCCGCTCCGCCTGAAGGCCTGCCTCGCCTCCCCGGGCCATCTGCTCTTCGTCGCCCTCGATGATGGCCAGGTTGTGGCGCAGGCAGCCGGCATGATCCACCACCACGTCGACAAGCCGTCGGAACTCTATGTCGACGAAGTCGGCGTCTCGCCCGCCTGGCAGCGCCGCGGCATCGCCAACCTGCTGATGGACGCGCTGTTCAACGCCGGCCGCGAAGCCGGCTGCGAAGAAGCCTGGCTCGGCACCGAACCCGACAACCTCCCCGCCCGTGCCCTCTACGACAGCCGCAGGGAGCCGGCCGAACCGGCGGAGACGTTTGTGATGTATCTCTACGACCTTGGCGAAGGATCGAAGTAGACCGGAGCGTCGATGACGGCCTGACCTTCGTTTTGGCGGCGCCTACGGAAGAGAGCGGGATAGGATCCTCACGCCTTCACGCTATTCCGGCGCTGCCGCAGGCCTGGTTTCCACCGTCTCGTTCCTTCGCCCCCCTCTGCCCTGCCGGGCATCTCCCCCACAAGGAGGGAGATTAGTCTCTCCGCCGCCGGCGCTCATTCTGCAAGATTGCTGGGAATGCGCTTGCAACCTCAATGGTAAGGCAAGGCGCCGATGAAGGCATGATCTCCCTCCTTGTGGGGGAGATGGCCGGCAGGCCAGAGGGGGCTGCGAAGGATCATGACGCCGAAGATTAAGCTTCATAGGCACCACGATCAGGCTCAGCCGCCGCTCTGGGCGCGCAACCGTCATCTGCTGCATCGGGAATGCAAAGACGTAGTACCATGGGACAAGTCGCCGATCCTGCGCATGGGACCCTTGCACTACGGGGCGACGGCAGGCCGCACAGAGCGGCACATAGGGAACGCTGAGAAGGGTCAGAGACACGCGGCATGGCCCGATGCTGCCCGCCGCGATGAAGGCCAAGACCGCTGCGACCGGCCGTCGAACACGATCCAGCCCCTGAACATCCAGAAACTGCAGCCGATCGCGTCGCCGACCCATCTGGCGGCCAGTGGCTCTTGCCCGGCGCCCCCGGACCGAGAACACGTCTACTGCAAACAGCACCTGCAAAAAAGCCGCCGGAGCTTTCGCCCCGGCGGTTTGTTTCACATGAATCGCGTCGAGAACTTACGCGGCGAGGTCGCGCAGGACGTACTGCAGGATGCCGCCGTTCTTGAAGTAGTCGAGTTCATCAAGGGTATCGATGCGGCAGAGGATCGGAACGTCCTTCACCGAACCGTCGGCGAAGGTGATCTTGGCCACCATCTTCTGGCGCGGCTTGATCGTCTCGAGGCCGTCGATCGTCACCTGCTCGTCACCCTTGAGGCCAAGCGTCTTCCAGCTGGTGCCCTCTTCGAAGGTGAAGGGGATCACGCCCATGCCGACCAGGTTCGAGCGGTGGATACGCTCGAAGGACTGGGCGATGACGGCGCGGACGCCGAGCAGGTTGGTGCCCTTGGCAGCCCAGTCGCGCGATGAGCCGTTGCCGTACTCGACGCCGGCGAAAATCACCAGTGGCGTACCTTCGCTGCGATACTGCATGGCGGCATCGTAGATCGGCATCTCTTCCTTGGACGGATAGTGGAAGGTGTAGCCACCCTCGCGACCGTTCTCGCCCAGCATGTGGTTGCGGATGCGGATGTTGGCAAACGTGCCGCGCATCATCACTTCGTGGTTGCCACGACGCGTGCCGTACTGGTTGAAGTCGGCAACGCCGACGCCGTTGTCGGTCAGGTACTTGCCGGCAGGTGAAGCCGCCTTGATGGAACCAGCCGGCGAGATGTGGTCGGTGGTGATCTTGTCGCCGAACAGGCCGAGCACGCGCGCGCCCTGGATCTTGCCGATCTGGCCCGGCTTCGAGCCCATGCCGACGAAGTAAGGCGGGTTCTGCACATAGGTCGACTTGTCGTCCCAGGCATAGGTCTGGCCTTCCGGCGCCTTGACGTTCTGCCAGTTCTCGTCGCCCTTGAAGACGTCGGCATATTTGCGGGCAAACAGCTCGCGGGTGACGTTTTCGGCGATGAACTGCTCAATCTCGACATTGGTCGGCCAGATGTCCTTCAGGAATACCGGCTTGCCGTCACGGTCCTCGCCGATCGGCTCGGAGGTCAGGTCCAGGGTCACAGTGCCGGCGAGCGCGTAAGCGACCACCAACGGCGGCGAGGCCAGGTAGTTGGCCTGCACGTCGGGCGACACGCGGCCTTCGAAGTTGCGGTTGCCCGAGAGCACGGCCGCGCCAATCAGGCCCTTGTCGTTGATGGTCTTGGAGATCGGCGCCGGCAGCGGGCCGGAGTTGCCGATGCAGGTCGTGCAGCCGAAGCCGACGAGGTTGAAGCCGATCTGGTCGAGCTCCTTCTGCAGGCCCGACTTCTCGAGATACTCGGCAACCACCTGCGAACCGGGAGCCAGCGAGGTCTTCACCCACGGCTTCTGCTTGAGGCCGATGCGGTTGGCATTGCGGGCCAGAAGGCCGGCGCCGATCAGCACGCTCGGGTTCGAGGTGTTGGTGCAGGAGGTGATCGCAGCGATCACCACGTCGCCATGGCCGAGGTCGAACTTTTCACCCTCGACCGCATAACGCTTGGCGGTGTCGACGGTCTTCTTGTATTCGGCTTCGAGCGCGGTCGCGAAGCCCGAGGCGATGCCTTCGAGCGGGATGCGGCCTTCGGGACGCTTCGGGCCGGCCATCGATGGAACGACTGACGCCATGTCGAGCTCGAGCAGGTCGGTGAAGACAGGATCGGCCGACGAAGCGTCGCGCCACATGCCCTGCGCCTTGGAGAACTCCTCGACGAGTGCGATGCGGTTTTCGGCGCGGCCCGACATGTTGAGGTAGCGGATGGTCTCGGCATCGACCGGGAAGAAGCCGCAGGTCGCGCCATATTCCGGCGCCATGTTGCCGATGGTGGCGCGGTCGGCCAGCGTCATGTTGCTGAGGCCGGGGCCGAAGAACTCGACGAACTTGCCGACGACGCCCTTCTTGCGCAGCATCTGGGTGACGGTCAGCACCAGGTCGGTAGCGGTGACGCCTTCCTTGAGCTTGCCGGTCAGGCGGAAGCCGATGACTTCAGGCAGAAGCATCGAGACGGGCTGGCCGAGCATAGCGGCTTCCGCTTCGATACCGCCGACGCCCCAGCCCAGCACGCCCAGGCCGTTGACCATGGTGGTGTGCGAGTCGGTGCCGACGCAGGTGTCGGGATAGGCCGTCGTCACGCCGTCCTCGGTGTTGGTCCACACCGTCTGGGCGAGGTATTCGAGATTGACCTGGTGGCAGATGCCGGTGCCGGGCGGCACGACGCGGAAGTTGCGGAATGCCTGCTGGCCCCACTTCAGGAACTTGTAGCGCTCTTCGTTGCGCTCATATTCGAGCTCGACATTGCGGGCGAAGGCCAGCGGCGTGCCGAATTCGTCGACGATGACCGAGTGGTCGATGACGAGGTCGACCGGAACCAGCGGGTTGATCTTCTCAGGGTCGCCGCCCAGGGTCTTGATACCGTCACGCATGGCGGCAAGGTCGACGACGGCCGGAACGCCGGTGAAGTCCTGCATCAGCACGCGGGCCGGGCGGTAGGCGATCTCGACGCCGGCGGTGCCCTTGTCGACAAGCCAGCCGGCAACCGCCTGGATGGCGTCCTTGGTGACGGTGCGGCCGTCTTCGTTGCGCAGCAGGTTTTCCAGCAGCACCTTCATCGAATAGGGCAGCTGCGAGATGCCGGTCAGGCCGTTCTTTTCGGCCTCGATGAGGCTGTAATAGACATAGTCCGTGCCTGCAGCGGTGAGCGTGCGGCGGCAATTGAAACTGTCGAGTGATTTGGACACGTGCGATCCATCCTTGTCTGTTCAGCCTGAAAGGGAACGGACTCCGATGGGCATGCAATCACGCGCAAAGGTGCGGGTACGGCCATTTCCGCTGTCCGGTCCCAAGCAACCCGAGCCGTTCAAGGCGGCGCGTGCGCTGGTTCGGCGCAAATTCTGTTTCCATGCCGACCGCTGGCATGGTCGAGTGGCATATAGAGAATTTATTGGAATAGTTCTAGACGGAGATTCGCCTATTTTGCTGCGACGCAAAGCGGCAGCGAGATGGTTTCGGCGACGGGGGAAGAATGCGGCTGATCGCCGAAAATCTCAGCGGTGAACGGGGTGGCGAGCCGGTTTTCGAAGACATCGGCTTCACGCTGGAGAACGGCGAGGCGCTGATCGTCACCGGCCCCAACGGTTCGGGCAAGTCGACCCTGCTGCGCGTCATCGCCGGGCTTTTGCCGCATGCATCGGGACGAATCGGCATCGAGGGCGGCGGCGAGGAGTTTCCGACCGTTGCCGCAGCCTGCCACTATCTCGGTCATCAGAACGCAATGAAGGCCGCATTGACGGTTCGCGAGAATCTCAAATTCTGGCAGAGCTTTGCGGGCAGTGGAAAGCTGGGCATTGCTGACGCCCTGGACGATGTCGGCCTCGGCGGCCTCAGCCACCTGCCCTTCGGCTACCTCTCCACCGGCCAGAAGCGCCGTGCCGCGATCGCCAAGCTGCTCATCAGCCACCGCCCGGTCTGGCTGCTCGACGAGCCGACTGCAGGTCTCGACAAGGCGTCCGACGCGCGCTTGGCAGGGCTGATGCGGGATCATTGCGCGGCGGGCGGAATCGTCGTCGCCGCGACCCATCTGCCGCTTGGGCTGGAGGGGGTGAAGGCGCTGGAGATGGGGCGGGTGCATGTCTGAAAACGCTGCCCTTCTTCCCACCCCCCTCTCCGAACAGATCAACGGAAGGCAGCTCCCATGCTAGCCCTCTACCTTCGCGACCTACGCATGGGCGTCCGCGCCGGCGGTGGCGCCTTGACGGGCGTGCTGTTTTTCCTCGCCGTCATCGTCACCATCCCCTTCGGCGTCGGGCCCGATCTCAACCTGCTTGCCCGCATCGGCCCGGCAATTCTCTGGATCGGCGCGCTGCTGGCCAGCCTGCTCGGCCTCGACCGGCTGTTCCAGGCCGACCGCGAGGACGGCTCGCTCGATCTTCTGGTGCTCAATGCCGACCGCCACATGCTGGCGCTGACGGTGCTGGTCAAATGCCTGGCGCACTGGACAGCAAGCGTGTTGCCTCTGGTTATCGCAGCCCCCCTGCTTGGCCTGTTCATGAACATGGAGCTCATCGGCATCGGGGCCGCGGCACTCACCTTGCTCGTCGGCACGCCGGCCATCGTCTTCATCGGCGCGACGGGTGCCGCCGTCACCGTCGCCCTGCCGCGGGGCGGGCTGCTGATCTCGGTGCTGGTGCTGCCGCTGGTCATCCCGGTGCTGATCTTCGGCGTCACAGCAAGCTACGGTGCTGTCAACGACCCCGACCCGTTCACCCCGCCGTTCCTGATTCTTTGCGCATTGACGATGTTCCTCGCCGTCATCGGCCCATTGGCGGCGGCGGTTGCGCTTCGCTCGGGCACCGACTGATCACGTTTCCTTCAACCGCAACGGTGCGGCGCGGCGTCCGATTGCGCAGCGGCAGCCTCGCCGCTAAGTGAATGACATGCTCGGAAACAGCGACATGACCACGTCTTGCCAGGGTGCCCGATGAGCGCGCATGCCCTCTATGTCACCGCGGCATATGCCGTTTCGGCGATTGCCATCGTCGGACTGGTGCTGTGGATTCTTGCCGACCAGCGCGCGCGCAAGCGCGAGATGGCCGAACTTGAGGCCGCCGGCCATCGCCGTCGCTCGGACAAGGCCAAGGCATGAGCACAGACAGCCAGAAGCCGACGGCGCGGCCTCGCAGGCTTATGGTTCTGCTGCCGCTGCTGATTTTCATGGGCCTCGCCGGCCTGTTTCTGGCGCAGCTGCTGTCCGGCCGCGACCTCACCGCGGTGCCCTCGGCGCTGATCGGCCAGATGGCGCCAGAGACAGACCTGCCGCCGCTCGAAGGCATGCAGGTTCCCGGGCTGAACTCAGCCGACTTCGCCGGCAAGGTCACGCTGGTCAATGTCTGGGCGTCGTGGTGCGCGCCATGCCGCGAGGAACACCCGGTGCTGCTCGAACTGTCGAAGGACCAGCGCTTTTCCATCGCCGGCTTGAACTACAAGGACAAGCCCGAGAATGCCCGTCGTTTTCTCGGCGACCTCGGCAGCCCCTACAAGGCGATCGGCGTCGACCAGAACGGCCGCACGGCGATCGACTGGGGTGTCTATGGCGTGCCGGAGACCTTCCTTCTGGGCAAGGACGGCAAGGTTGCCTTCAAGCATGTCGGACCGCTGTCGCCGGAGGCGGTAAGCACGACACTCATGCCCGAAATCGAGAAGGCACTGGCGGCGCAATAGACCGGATCGGGGCCGGCTCGCGCACCACGTGCGAATCATCAAGATTTCAACTACGTTTTCATACAACCGCTGGGGAGAGGCGCGCCGTGAGGGCGCGACCGGTGGCTGTTGGGGGAGACGTCAATGCAAGACAGTTCCGCGCTCATCATTTTTCTGCCGCTCGCGCTCGGCGTCATCATGCTCGGCCTCGGCCTGTCGCTGACGACGGAGGATTTTCGCAACGTCCTGCAAAAGCCCAAGGCGGTGATCGTGGCGCTGCTCTGCCAGACCGTCATCCTGCCGCTTGCGTGTCTCGGCCTGGTCTACGTCTTCGGCCTCGAACCGGCATTGGCTGTGGGCATGATGCTTTTGGCGGCAAGCCCCGGCGGCACCTCAGCCAATCTCTACAGCCACCTGGCCGACGGCGACGTGGCGCTCAACATCACGCTGACGGCGATCAATTCGGCGCTGTCGATCGTGACGCTGCCGCTGATCGTCAACTGGTCGCTGATGCATTTCATGTCGGGCGACCATGCGATCCCGCTGCAATTCGCCAAGGTGATGCAGGTGTTCGTCATCGTGCTCGGCCCCGTGCTGATCGGCATGTGGCTGCGCAGCCGCTTCCCTGATTTCGCCGAACGCATGGCGCGGCCGGTGAAGATCTTCTCGATGCTGTTCCTGTTCGCCGTGGTTGCCGTGGCGCTCGTGCAGGAGTGGGAAACGCTCAAGGCCTGGGGACCGATCGTCGGCCTGGCAGCCCTTGCCTTCAACCTCGTCAGCCTCGGCGTCGGCTATTTCGTGCCCCGCGCCGCCGGCGTCGAAAAACGGCAGGCCACCGCGATCGGCATGGAGATCGGCATCCACAACGGCACGCTGGCAATCGCCATCGCGCTGAGCCCGCTGCTGCTCAACAACGCGACAATGGCGGTTCCGGCAGCGATCTACGGGCTGATCGCCTTCATCACCGCAGCGATCTTCGGCTACTGGCTGAAGCGGTCGCATGGCCGCGCGACTGCGACGATGCCGGTGCACTGAGGCCGCCGCGTGGCCCACGATGCTGCAAACGAAAAAGGCGCTTGCGGCATCCCTTGAGGGTGCCCCTGGCGCCTTGTCGCAACGGCCGGTCAAAAGCCGGCCGGACATTTCTCGCTAGGAATCAGCCGTAGACCTGCTTGTAGGCCTGGAACAGCATCTCGCTGCGGTCGGCGCGCATATCGGCCAGGTCGCGGCTCGAGAAGCCGTCGATTTCGGCAACGAGGCGCTTGTACTGCTTGCGCTTGGCGGCGCTCTGGCGCGCGCGGGTCAGAAGGTTGTCGAACAACATCTTGCGTTCCTTTCGTCTGCCGCCCGATGCGGCTTGAACCGACCTCCCTGATCGATCCGAACATGACATAGGAACCGTTGCGCTGCAAAATAAGATGCTGCAACGCAGCAATGCACGGCGCGCATAACGAGTTAACGAGTGCAAACAAAACTGGAAAACGCCGCCAACCTGTCCCGCATCAATGCAATGCTAGCCGCGTCAGCAAGGATCTCGTCAATCTCCTGCGGTCTCTTGCCGAGCAGCGTAATGGTCAGGTCTTGCCCGTCAAAAAGGTCGAAGGACATTGTTTTCATGATCTCGGCAAGGGCAGCGCGGGCAAATTGCGACCGCGGCGAGGCATGAACCTGCATCGCCGGCTTGCCGACGACGGCGTCACGTGAAACCAGCCAGTCCAGCGCATTCTTCAGTCCGCCCGGCACCCCATGGGCGTATTCAGGACAAGAGACGATCACTCCGTCGGCTCGCGTAACGGCAGCGATGAGCGCCGTCACCTCCTGCGGTGTGCGTTCACCCTCGTCATCGGGATTGAAAATCGGCAGGTGGCCAAGCCCGTCATGGACGCTGACATGGCATCCCGGTGGCGCATTGCGCGCCAGGGCGACAACAAGCGCAGTGTTGGTAGAGGCAGCCCGCTGGCTGCCGGAAAGGGCGAGAATATTGATCAAGGCAAGGCCGCCAGCGTCGGACGATTCGTGTCCGGCGAAAGCTACCACATGCTCTTGCGATAGGACTCGTCCAGCGAGCGGTCGAGCGTCTCGGCATTGTCGGCGAGCACCAGCTGGTCGCGGAGGATCTGGCCGAGCGTAGGCAGGCTGGTGCGGTCGGGCCATGTGCCTGATACCCACAGCTCGGAACGCATGAACGCCTTGGCGCAATGCATGTAGACAGCCTTGATCGCAACCACCATGACGGTGACCGGCAGCTTGCCTTCGGCGGCGAGCCGTTCGCACAACGCCGGATCGGCGGTCAGGCGCGCATCGCCATTGATACGCAGTGTCTCGTTCATGCCCGGTATCAGGAACAGCAGGCCGACAGCGGGATTGACGATGACGTTTTCCAGCGTGTCGAGCCTGTTGTTGCCGGGCCGGTCGGGAATGGCGATGGTGACATCGTCGAGTATGGCGACGAAACCCGGCTTGTCGCCCTTGGGCGTGACGTCGGCGTTGCCCTTGTCGTCGGACGAACCGATCAGCACGAACGGGCTGCGCGCCAGGAAGCCCTTGGCGTGATGGTCGAGGCGGCGGAGCTCCTTGCGCACGGCGCCATCACCCGGCGCGCGATAATGTTGACGCAACGCCTCGCGGTCGGTGATGAACTCCATGATGCCCTCTTACTTATGGTCTTCCAACGAATGGCGCATGATGAGCGGCATCTGGCTGAAAGTGAAGAGCAAGGTTATAGGCATGATGCCCCAGACCTTGAAAGCCACCCAGGTGTCGGTCGTAAAGGACCGCCAAACAACCTCGTTGACCAGAGCAAGAAACAGGAAGAACAGGCCCCAGCGGAAGGTCAGCTTGCGCCAGCCTTCGGCATCGAGGCGAAAGGCCGATGCAAAGACATAGCCAAGCAACGACTTGCCGAAGACAAGGCCACCCAGTAGCACGACACCGAAAAGCGAATTGATGATCGTTGGCTTCATCTTGATGAAGATGTCGTTCTGCAGATAGAGCGTCAGCGCGCCGAATATGAAGACAACGACGCCCGAGACCAGTGGCATGATCGGCAGCGAGCGGGTCAGCAGCCAGGAAGCCGCCAGCGCAACCGCCGTGGCAACCATGAAGAGGCCTGTGGCGACGAAGATCGGCTTGCCAAGCTCTGCCAGTATCGGGAAGTGCGACGCCAGCCACTCGCCGCGCGCGTTGGCGAAGAAGAACACGACCAGCGGCCCGAGCTCCAGCGCCAGCTTGAGCAGCGGGCTGACGTCTTCCTTCTTGGTTTTCGGGTCCGACGGATCGCGTTCGAGGATAGGTGCATTCATGGATCAGGCGACTCCTGCGATCGCCTTGGCGAAATCGCTTGCCGAAAAGGGTTCGAGATCGTCGACCTGCTCGCCGACGCCGATGAAATAGACCGGCAGCTTATGTTTGGCGGCGATTGCGACCAAAATACCGCCGCGCGCCGTACCGTCGAGCTTTGTCATCACCAGCCCGTTCACACCTGCGACATTGCGGAAGATCTCGACCTGATTGAGCGCGTTCTGGCCGGTGGTGGCATCGACAGTCTGCAGCACCGTGTGCGGGGCTTCGGGATCGAGCTTGCCGAGAACGCGCACGATCTTTTCGAGCTCGGCCATCAGTTCGGCCTTGTTCTGCAGGCGGCCGGCGGTATCGATGATCAGCACGTCGGATCCGGCGGCCTTGGCCTGCTCGAAGGCATCGTAGGCGAGACCGGCGGCATCAGCGCCGAGCTTGGTGGCGATGACGGGCGACTTGGTGCGTTCACCCCAGATCTTCAGCTGCTCGATGGCCGCAGCGCGGAAGGTATCGCCGGCGGCGAGCATGACAGACAGCCCGCCTTCGGTGAGCTTGGCGGCCAGCTTGCCGATGGTGGTGGTCTTGCCGGTGCCGTTGACGCCGACGACCAGGATGACATGCGGCTTGTGCGACAGGTCGAGCTCCAGCGGAAGCGCCACCGGCTTCAGCACCTTCTCGACCTCGACCGCCATGATCGAGCGGACCTCGTGGTCGGAAACGTCCTTGCCATAGCGGCTCGCCGCCAGCGCGTCGGTGACCCGAAGCGCGGTCTCGACGCCGAGATCGGCGCGGATCAGCACGTCTTCGAGGTCCTGCAGCGTGTCTTCGTCCAGCTTGCGCTTGGTGAAGATGCCGGCAATGTTGCCCGACAGTTCCTTGGATGAGCGCGACAGGCCCTGGCGCAGGCGCTGGAACCAGCTCTGGCGCGGCGCGGGCGCCGCCACTTCGACGATTTCGGCCTTCTGCTCGACCTTCTTCTGGACGGTGACCTTGCCGGCCGAGGGTTTCGGCTCAGGCGCAGAGGAAGCCTGTACCGGTTCAGCGGGAGCGGGAACGACAACAGGTGCAGGCTTGCGCAGCGCTGCTACCGGCTGCGCTTCCTCGGCTGCCATCGCCACAGGCACAGGCGCTTCGGCTGCGATCGGCGCAGGCTCCTCGTCGACTGGCTCGACGGGACGTGGTTCAGCCACAGGTTCCGGCGGTACAGAGGCAGGCGCCTCGATGACGGGCTCTTCGACAACCGGCTCCGTTTCAGGGGCACGCATTGTCGGCTCGGGCGCAGAGGGCACCGGCTGAGCCGGAACTTCTTCGGGCAACTCCGGCGTGGACGGCTCAACCGGCGGCAGCGGAACCTCCGCCGGCGTTGGCTCCGGCTCGACCGGGCTCGGCGCAGGCACGGGCTGTTCGGCTGGCTTTTCCGGCTCGACAGCAGGTTCTTCCTGCGGAACGGGCTGCGGCCCGGGCTCGATCGGTACCGGCTGTTCGGCCGGCTTTGGCTCCGGCACCACTGGCGGCGTCGGCGGCGTTTCTGGAGCCGGCTCCGGCGTCGGCTCTTCGATCGGAACGGCCGGTGTCTCCCCGGCAACAGGCGTTTCCGCTGCGGCCGGCACCTCTTCCGCCGGCTTCAACGCTTCCAGAGCGTCAAAATTCAGCGGCGGCAGAACCTCGTTCTCGGCCGGCTGCTCGACAGCCTCCTTCTTGCCGAAGGAGAAAACTTTCTTGATGAACCCGAATGCCATGCGGTCGCTTTCGTCAGGCCGCGCGCGCGGCGGCCGGTGCCGCTGTCAGCCGCTCGCCGTCATGTCCGGCGATGTCGACTTCCATGATTTCACCCGCCATGCCCCTGTCGATCGCAACGAGCGTAAAACCTTCCGTCCGGCCGAGCCCCTCGCGCTCGACAAGCACCTTCTGGCGCGAACCCTTGAGGCTTTCGAGATGGTGCGTATAGGCGACGTCGCCGGCAGCGCGCAGGCGGGCGGCGCGCAGCTTGACGATGTCGCGACGAACCTGCGGCATGCGCGCGGCGGGCGTGCCCTCTCGCGGGCTGAACGGGAAAACGTGGAGATGGGTCAACCCACACTCCTCGACGATGCGGATCGAATTCTCGAACATCTCGTCGGTCTCGGTCGGAAAACCGGCAATGATGTCGGCGCCGAAGACAATGTCGGTGCGAAGCTTGCGCACATCGGCGCAGAACTGGATCGACTGGTCGCGCAAGTGGCGGCGCTTCATGCGCTTCAGGATCATGTCGTCGCCCGACTGCAGCGACAGATGCAGATGCGGCATCAGCCGGCTCTCGGTAGCGACCGCTTCGAGCAGGTCCTCGTCGGCCTCGATCGAATCGATCGAGGAGAGACGCAGGCGGCGAACGTCGGGAACCTGGCGCAGAATGGTCTTGACCAGCTTGCCCAGTCGCGGCGCGCCCGGCAGGTCGGCGCCATAGCTGGTCATGTCGACGCCCGACAGCACCACCTCGGCATAACCGTTGCCGGCCAGGCGCTTGATCTGCTCGACCACCGCGCCCATCGGCACCGAGCGCGAATTGCCGCGGCCATAGGGAATGATGCAGAAGGTGCAGCGATGGTCGCAGCCGTTCTGCACCTGGACGAAGGCGCGTGCGCGGCCTTCGATGGCATCGACCATGTGGCCAGCCGTCTCGCGCACGGAAAAGATGTCGTTGACGCGGGCCTTCTCGAAATCGTTGACGCCGAAGTCCGGCAGCGCCCGGTAATTGTGCGCCTTGAGCTTTTCCTCGTTGCCGAGCACGAGGTCGACCTCGGCCATGTCGGCAAAAGCCGCCGGGTCGGTCTGGGCGGCACAGCCGGTGACGATGATGCGTGCGTCAGGGTTCTCGCGGCGCGCCTTGCGGATCGACTGCTTGGCCTGGCGCACCGCTTCGCTCGTCACTGCGCAGGTGTTGAATATGACCGCGCCGCCCTTGAGTTCTTCAAGGCCTGCGGCCTTGGCCTCGCGCTTCATCACCTCGGATTCGTAGGTGTTGAGGCGGCAGCCGAAAGTTACGATGTCGACCGCCATCAGGCGACGTCCTGCTGATCGCGACGCCAGGCGCCGGTCGCCGGATTGAAGCTGCCGGAGAATTCCCACTCGGCGGGACCGGTCATGACGACATGGTCGTCGTTGCGCCAGTCGATCTGAAGCGTACCGCCGCTCGGCACGGTGACTGTCACGCTACGGCCGGTACGGCCGGTGCGCGCGGCTGAGACGGCAGCAGCACAGGTGGCCGAACCGCAAGCCAAGGTCAGGCCGGCGCCACGCTCCCAGGTGCGCAGGTTGAGCGTCCCGGGCGAGGTCACCTGGGCGATCGAGATGTTGGCACGCTCGGGAAAGATCGGATGGTTTTCGAGCAGCGGGCCGAAACGGTCGAGATCGTAGGACCAGACGTCGTTGTCGACCCAGAAAATGGCGTGCGGGTTGCCCATCGAGGCGACCGAGGGCGAATGCAGCACAGGCTGGTCAATCGGCCCGATCTGCAACTCGATGGCGCGGGTGTCGCGGAATTCTTCCGCCAGCGGGATGTCCTGCCAGCCGAAGCGGGGAATGCCCATGTCGACCGAGATCGAGCCGTCCTCATGCTCTTCGGCATTGAGGATGCCGGCGACAGTCTCGAAGGTGAACACCTTCTGTCCGGTCTCGGCGGCCAGCGCCTGGACGACGCAGCGCGTGCCGTTGCCGCAGGCCTGGGCATGGGTGCCGTCGGAGTTGATGATCTCGATGTAGTTCACGGTGCCTGGGGTGCGCGGGTCGTGGATCGCCATGATCTGGTCGAACTTGGTCGCCGGATCGGCGGCAAGCGCAATCGCCGCGGCAGGCGTAACGCGGTCCGCGCGACCGCGCATGTCGGCAACGATAATGTCGTTGCCGAGCCCGTTCATCTTGGCGAAAGGGGCCTCAATGGCCATGGTCGGTAAGTCTCGCGGCTGTTTGGGGCCTATATGGCGGAAACATCACCGAATTACCAGTCTCGCGGCACGTTGGCCTATTGAGACAATTTTGCAACAATTTCATACGCAAACCCTATTTTAACCATATCAGGTTGAAATTCTGCCAACTTCGCCGCTTTAGAGGCGAATTGTCGATCGCGCGGGGGCGCCCCCAGAACTGCCCCACGGAGGGAATGCAATGGCTTTTTCGAAAACCGGCCTGCTGGCCGCATCGCTGGTGGCGCTTCTGGCTGCAGCTGGCTGCAACAGCACGCGCCTTTCCTCGATGGACACCCAGCCGGCCCCGCTGCCCGCGGCGCCCGCCGGCACTGTCACCAGCGGCCAGCTGCCGCCGCCCTCGGCACCAGGCGCCGCCGCAGGTGCTTCGCAATTTCCGGCCGCGCCGGCACAGACCCAGGTCGCGGCCCTGCCCGCCGACGGTGGCGCTGCCGCCGCCAACGCACCCGACATCACCGCAACCAGCGTGGCTGGGGTGTGGAGCGCGTCGGTTTCCGGCCAGAGCTGCAAGGTGGCGACGCCGCAGACCAAGTTCGGCCAGGGCTTCCGCGCCGGCCCGCTGCGCTGCCCGGCTCCGATCGACGGCGTCAAGTCGTGGAACGTCGCTGGCAAGCAGCTGACGCTGTTCGATGAAAGCGGCTCGCCGCTGGCCAGGCTCTATCAATCGGGCGAAGGCCGCTTCGACGGCCAGACCTCGAACGGCCTGCCGATTTCGCTGAACCGCTGACATCTCGGCAGCCAGAGTAAATCATGCACGTTCGTGACGGCCTGCAGACTCATGTGACCGTCAGGCAGCGTTATGACCACCTGGTCGAGAGCGGCAGCATCCGCAGCGACCAGGCCCAGCTTCCGATCGTGGCCGCACTGGACCGGCTGATCGACGAGATTTCCGAGAAGAGGCTGGCGCGCAAGTCGAGCGCGCTGGGTTGGCTGTTTGCCCGGCGCAAGCCGCAGCACGAACACGTCAAGGGCCTCTACGTCCATGGCGGCGTCGGCCGCGGCAAGACCATGCTGATGGACATGTTCTTCGAGCTGGTGCCGGTCAAGCACAAGCGTCGCGTCCATTTCAACGACTTCATGGCCGACGTGCACGACCGCATCCAGAGGCAGCGGGCGGCGCGCAAGAACGGCACCTCGCGCGATCACGACCCGATCCCCCCGGTGGCGGCGGCACTGGCCGAGGAGGCCTGGGTGCTGTGCTTCGACGAGTTCTCGGTCACCGACATCGCCGACGCGATGATCCTGTCGAGGCTGTTTTCGGCGCTGTTTGCCCAAGGCGTGGTGCTGGTCGCCACCTCCAACGTCGCGCCGCGCGATCTTTATCGCGACGGGCTCAATCGCCAACTGTTCCTGCCCTTCATCGGTATGCTCGAGCAGAACACCAACGTGCTCAACCTCGATGCCGACACCGATTACCGGCTGGAGAAGCTCGATCGCGTGCCTGTCTATATCAGCCCGCTCGGCGAGGCTGCCGACAAGGCGATGGACAAGGCCTGGGCCAGGATGACCCATGGTGCCGCAGCTGAGGCGGCCACCGTCGCGGTCAAGGGCCGCAAGGTCGCCGTGCCGGCGGCCGTTCCCGGCTGTGCGCGCTTCGGCTTCGCCGATCTCTGCGAAAAGCCGCTTGCGGCGCGCGACTATCTGGCGATCACCGCACACTACAAGACCATTTTCGTCGACCATGTGCCGGTTCTGGCAGAAGCCAATCGCAACGAGGCCAAGCGCTTCATCCTCTTGGTCGACACGCTCTATGACCAGCAGATCAGGCTGGTGATCAGTGCCGCCGCCACGCCCGACAAGCTTTATGTCGGAAAGCGGGGACACGAGGCCTTTGAGTTCGACCGGACGTCGTCGCGGCTTATCGAGATGCAAGGCGCCGAATGGCTCGACGGCTGGGCCGAACGGCACGCCGAGCCGGCAGCTTCACTGGCCGGGTAAGGCACCGTCCGCCGTCAAACGTGCTGGATTTTCATGAACTGCCCGCGCTGTACGTGGCCTGCCGTAGCGTGTCGTCGCGGCAAGCAGCACGCCGAGCATCAGCCCGTCCAGCATATGCCACATGAAATGCGTGCCGATCGGCATGGCGTCGCAGACCAGCGGGTCCATGACCCGGCAGGTGACGGCGCCGAGGAAGATGACGGCGGCGGCGATGTTGTACCAGCCGGCACGGCTGCCGCTGGCGATGACCACCCAACCGAAGAAGATCAGCGCCAGGAACGGCGGCAGGTAGCCGGTAGTGCCGTTTGAAGCTGTACGCAGCCAGTCCGGCACCATGTAGGTGACGAACCCGACAGCGACATAGAAAGCAAAGAAGATCACCAGCGCTTTGGGCCATCCCATGCCGGCGAAGCGGCGCAGGTTGAACAGCGAATAGACCAGCGTGAAACCGGCGATCGGGACGATGTCGCCCCATTTGGTCGCCTCGTTGGCAAACGTATGGAACAGCGTCGAGCCGATGCCGATCGCCACCACCCACCAGCCCAGCACCTCGGCGAAAGCGCCGGCATCGCGCCGCCGTGCCTCGTAGACGCCCCACAGGCCGGCGAGGAAAAAGGCGAGATTGCTGACGGCATTGAACGGCTCGGCCCACAGACCGATGTCAGTCCGTTCGCAATAGAGATCGAGATGTTGGCTGAACTGTTCCAGCATCACCTTGCCTCACCACAGCCCAATTCTACCGCCGCCAGCCAATTTTCATAACGGTAATTTGTCCCGACAGCCTGACGCAGCGGAAACTTCACTTGTTGGAAATTTCACCGCAACGTGACTTCCCGTTGAATGGCGCTTCTGCCACATATTTCAGCAACTACAAAAAAGGCCGGTTTCGCTGGCTGAGGATCTGGATCGGTCATGGAGTTTCGCAGATATTTTCGGCTGGCGGCCGTGGCGCTGGTCTTTGCCGGGTTTACCGGCGCAACGCATGCCGACTCGACAACCAAGGCACCCGTGCGCCCGCTCGGCGTCATCGAACTCTTCACCAGCCAGGGCTGCAACTCCTGCCCGCCGGCCGACGAACTGTTTGCCAAATTCGCCGCCCAGGACGACATGGTCGCGCTCGCCTATCACGTCACCTACTGGGATTACCTCGGCTGGCAGGACGAACTCGGCAGCAAGGACAACACCGAACGCCAATATGCCTATATGCGTGCCTTCGGCGCGCGCTCGGTCTACACACCCCAGGCCGTCATCAATGGCCGCACCCATGTAAATGGCGCCAAGAGCGACGATGTGAACGGCGCACTCGCCAACCTCGCCGAGACCGGCCAGGGCATGAATGTCGACCTGAAGGTGACCGACAATGGCGACACCTTCACCATCGAGGTCGGCGCCGCCACCGGCCCGGCCAGCCCGGCCCATGTGGTGATCGTGCATTATCAGCCGCCGCAGGTCGTCGACCTCCAGAAGGGCGAAAACAAGGGCCGCAGCGTCACCTACTGGAATGCCGTCACCGACCTGCACACCGCTGGCATGTGGCACGGCCAGACGCAACGGTTCGAGCTGCCGAAGAGCGAAGTGGAAAAGAAGGGCGGCTGCGCCGTGCTGTTGCAGGCTGTCGGCAAGGATGGCGTACCGGGCCCGATTCTCGGCGCGGCTGTCGTGCGCAAGCCGTCGAAGATGGCGCTGTAGACGCAAAAAAGCCGACGCAGGCTTGTGGCCAGACGTCGGCTTCAGATTTTGGGATCGTCGCCCTCGTCCTGAAAAGGAGCCGAGGTTGGTTCGATCCGACTCTAGCCCGTGGGCGGGGGGCTTGGGGTTTACGAGCCGGTGCCGGACCGAACCGTCTCAGGCAACACGGGTAAATTCGTCGGACAATGGGGCGTCAGCGCGGATAAAAAACGGCAGGAATGTGGCGAGTCATCACCAATTCCGACAGTCTGTTTCGCAAACGTTACCGCTGCGGCAAGCTACCTTACACTCTTCATACAGGTGTTACTTGTTGCATTTCGGGTGCGAATGCGCGATTCTTTAGCCGAGGTCATGTTCTGCAAGGGAACGATTGATGACTGATCGCGGCGCTGGGGCGGAGGATGGCGAGCCATCCGCGGTTTTGATCCCGCTCCATGAGGCCCGTCGGGAGCGACAAGAACTCCCGGTGGCATTCGAGAGACGGGAACTCGACCAGATTCTCAGGCTCTATGGGCGCATGGTTGCCGCCAATGAGTGGCGCGACTACGCCATTGACCATCTCAGCGACCGCGCCGTCTTTTCGGTATTTCGCCGCACCAGCGAAACGCCGCTATTCCAGATCGTCAAGGATCCCAGGCTCGCCCGCAAGCAGGGCGCCTTCTCGGTCATCGCCGCCGGCGGCCTGATCCTCAAGCGCGGCCACGAATTGGCCCGTGTGCTCGGCGTCTTCGACAAGCGCCTGAAGGTGGTGGAAGCCTAAAGTCGTCTCGACCGGTGCGCCAAGCGCGAGTTGCAGCGCATCGGGCCATGATGCCGCGATGCTTGCGCCAGAGACCGAATCCCGCTCCCCGGCCCTTTCCTCGATGCTATCAATACCGCGACTGAATGCGGAACAAGCCAATGGGCGCCAAGAAGACAGAACCGGCCGCCATTCTCATCCGGCCGGCAACCACTGGCGATTCGCCGTTGCTGATGAAGGCGATCATCGGCCTTGCCGCGCATGTCGGTGAGGCTGACGGCATCGCCTGCACGGAAGACGACATCCGGCGTTTCGGCTTTGGCGAAAAGCCGGCCTTTGAAGCGGTCATCGCCGAGATCGACGGCGCTTTCGCTGGCATGTGCCTGTTCTTTCCGATCTTCTCGACCTGGTATGGTCGTCCGGGCGTCTTCGTGCAGGACCTGTTCGTCGACCAGCAATTCCGCAGCTTCGGCATCGGCGAGCGGCTATTGCGCCATGTCGCCCGGCTTTGCCGGGACAGAGGCGGCGTCTACATCAGGCTCGCGGTCGATGAGGACAATGCGCGGGCGCATCCCTTCTACACCAGGCTCGGCTTGGCCTGGACGAAGGACCAGAGGTCCTACATTGCCGGCGGACCGACATTCCAGGCGCTGAGCCAAACGACAGGGGAGCCGGAATGAAAACCTTCTATGCCGAGGAGCAGAAGCGGCACGACCCCAAGGCGTTCCTGTCGATGGGAATGCAAAAGCCCAATCCGGAACAGCCCGAACGCGTCGAGCGCCTGCTGGCGGGCTCCCGGGCGGCCGGCTCGACGATCCATCGCCCGGCCAGCTACGGCCTCACCCCGATCGCTGCGGTCCACACGCCCGAATACATCGAGTTCCTCACCCACATCTTCGAGCGCTGGCAGCGCATGGAGGGCGCTTCCGCCGAGGTCATTCCCAACGTCCATCCTTTTGCCCGCAATGGCAGCTACCCAGCGGGTGCGGCCGGCCAGGCCGGTTACCACATGGCCGACACCGCCTGCCCGATCTCGGCAGAGACCTTCGACAGCGCCTGCTGGAGCGCATGGAGTGCCGTCGCCGCCACAGAGGCGGTGATGTCGGGTGAACCGGCGGCCTACGCGCTGTGCCGCCCGCCCGGCCATCATGCCTTTGCCGACGTCGCCGGCGGCTTCTGCTTCTTCAACAATTCGGCCATTGCCGCGCAGCGGCTGCGGGCGACCGCCTCGCGAGTCGCCATCCTCGATGTCGACCTTCATCACGGCAACGGCACGCAAGGCATCTTTTACGCGAGACCGGACGTGCTGACAGTGTCGCTGCACGCCGATCCGAGCCGCTTCTACCCGTTCTTCTGGGGCCATGCCGACGAGCGCGGCGAGGCTACCGGTCTCGGCTACAACCTCAACCTGCCCTTGGCGCGCAAGTCGGGCGATACCGAGTTCCTGGAGGCGCTCGGCCACGCCGTCAGCCGCATCCGGGCCTTTGCGCCCGACGCGCTTGTCGTGGCACTCGGGCTCGATGCCTTCGAAGGCGACCCGTTCGGCGGCCTGTCGGTGACGACATCGGGCTTTGCGCGCATTGCCGAGGCGATTGCCCAGCTAAGGTTGCCGACTGTCATCGTCCAGGAGGGCGGCTATCTCTGTGACGCGCTCGGCGACAACCTGACCGCCTTCCTCACCGGTTTTTCCGGCGCGAACTAGTTAGCGCGCCGCGCGAATGCTCCAGGCGCGGTAGAACAACAGCAGCGCATAGGCGAGCATCAGGATCATGGCGATGCGCAGCAGCGTTTCAGCGCTTGAAAGCGGCACGAACATCAGCGCCAGGCCAAAGGCGGCATAGACCGCGCCGCCGACAAGTGTCGGCCACAGCCGCGTCTGCCGCTCGCTATCGAGAAAGCTCGACGCCATCTCGATCAGGCCGACGAGCAGCGCCAGCAGGCCGACGATCCATGTCAGCGCCGACAAGGTGAACACGCTGGTCAACAGGCCGCTGGCGACGACGATCGCGCCCGCGGCGATCGACAACAGGTTGCGGACCAGCCCGAGCGTCTGGCCGGTCGTGCGTGGCGGCGAGCGGTCGAGCGTCACCAGGCCCAAAATGCCGTCGACGAGCAACAGCCCGCCGCCGACCAGCACCAGCAATTGCACCGCTTGGGACGGATAGAAGAAGGCGACCAATGCCGCCGCCGCGATCAGAACTCCCCGCAACGCCGTCAGCGTCGCGTCGAACCGCTTGGTCTTGCCGTCGGCCATGCCCTGCTCCTGCTTAGACTGAGACAACCATTTGTCGAAGAAATGCGCGCGGTTCGCAACCGTGATGCTGTGATAGCCTTCCCGCGGCGGACAGCTCGCGGGCAGCGCGTACACCGCGACCAGATGCGCGTACCGCGTGAATAAAAGCCTGCTTAGATTAGGAATTTCTTTCATCTTTCGGGAGGAGACTTAGCCACGGCCTGACCAGACAGTCTTGGCGGGCATGGGGGCGTGGCAATGTTCAAGGTCATTTCCTGTCTTGCTTACGAGCATGACTATTCGTTCGTCGTGGTCGCCGCGATCGTCTGTATTGCCGGCGCGGCCATGACTATTCGGCTTTTCGAGCGTGCCTCTCGTCTCTCGGCCAGTGCCCGCTCCTCTTGGATCATGCTTTCCGGCATCGCCTGCGGTGCCGCGATCTGGACCACACATTTCGTTGCCATGCTTGGCTTCCAACTGCCGTTCGAGGCAGCCTTCGACCCGCTTCTGACCATCGCCTCGCTGCTCATCGCCATCGCCTTCACCGCCGCCGGACTGCATCTTTCAGCGAGCCCGCCCAATGGACTGCCGGTCGAGACGGGCGGCGCGGTGATCGGCGCGGGTGTGGTTGCCATGCATTTCACCGGCATGCGCGGCTTCGAGATCGCCGGCCGCATCGAGTGGGATGCCGGTCTCGTCGAGGCCTCGATCCTGTTTGCCGTAGCCTTCGGCGCACTCGCCATGCATCTGGCGGCACGGCAGCGCATTCGCTACGCCAAGCCGCTCTCGGTGCTGGCTCTCGTGCTTGCCATCTGCGCCATGCATTTCACTGCCATGGGCGCTGCCACCATTGTGCCCGATCCGTCGGTTCCGGTGCCGACAAAGGTGTTGTCGAGCGAATTCCTCGCCGTTCTGGTGCTCGCCACCATGGCGATCATCGCTGGGCTGACGCTTTACGTGATGGACGCCAAGTCGCAGCGCGAACTGGTCGACAGCTTCCGCCATGCCGCCCAGCACGACCCGCTGACCGGCCTGCCCAATCGCGCCTTCCTGTCCGACAACCTGCCCGGCATGCTCAAGCGCAGTGCTGCCGCCGGCAAGGAAGCCGCTGTCATTGTGGTCGACCTCGACCGCTTCAAGGAGATCAACGACGTCCACGGCCACCACGCTGGTGACCTGCTGTTGCAGACGGTGGCCAACCGGCTGAAGATCCTGACCGGCCCCGGTGAACTGGTGGCGCGCGTCGGCGGCGACGAGTTCATCGCCGTCAAGCAGGACATTTCGAGCAAGGAAGAGGTCGATCGCTTCGTCATCAGGCTGATTTCCGGTGTGCTCGACCCGATCCAGAACAAGTCCAAGACGTTGTCCGTCGGCGCCAGCATCGGCATCAGCCTGTTCCCGCACCACGCCAGCGACGCCGACGAGCTGATCGGCGCGGCCGACCTTGCCATGTACCGCGCCAAACGCGCCGTAACAGACAAGGTCTGCTACTACGACCGCTCGATGGACGAGGGCCGGCGCGAGCGCAGCGCGCTCGCCATGGAACTGCGGCACGCACTGGAGCGCGACGAGTTCGAACTCTATTACCAGCCGCAGCTCGACATGAAGACTGGCGAGGTCACCGCCTATGAGGCGCTGCTGCGCTGGCATCATCGCGAACGCGGCATCGTTGCGCCGGAAGAATTCATCCCCATCGCCGAGGAGAATGGGTTGATCATCCCGATCGGCGAGTGGGTGCTGAAGACCGCCTGCGCCGAGGTTGCCGGCTGGCGCAAGCCCTACAAGATCGCCGTCAACATCGCCGCCGCCCAGCTGGTGCAGGCCGACCTGACCAAGGTTGTGCATGAGACGCTGCTTTCGACCGGCCTTGCGGCCTCGCGGCTGGAGCTCGAGATCACCGAGGCCAGCATCATCGAGGACCGCGACCGCGCCCTGCACGTGGTGCGCCAGCTCAAGGCGCTCGGCGTGACCATCGCCATGGATGATTACGGCGTCGGCTATTCCTCGCTGTCGACGCTGCAGATCTTCCCCTTCGACAGGGTCAAGATCGACCGCTCCTTCGTCGAGGACGTCAGCAATGACAGCGCAGCCGCAGCGATCGTGAGGGCAACGATCCTGCTCGCCAACGACCTGCGCATCCCGGTTCTGGCCGAAGGCGTGGAAAAGCGGGAAAGCTTCGAGTTCCTGCGCGCCGAAGGCTGCACCGAGATGCAGGGCTTCCTGTTCGGCCGGCCGTTGCCGCTGTCGGAGATTGCAAGCCTCGTCGGTCGCAACGAAGCTCCCGGCAACATGCGCTCGGAGCTCCAGCGGTCGAGCGCTGCCTGAAGCCTGTCAGGCCTCAGCGCGCTTCCGGCCGTGGCGTGTAGCCGTCGGACTGGATGACAGGCAGGTGCGTCCAGGCGTCGTTGGCCATGCGCATCCAGGCACCGGCGGCAAGCGCGCCGCCATCGACAAGGATCGTCGTGCCCGACACCCAGCCTGACAGCGTGTCCGACGCCAGGAACAGTGCGGCACCCGCCGAGTCCGAACCCTCGCCAAAGCGGCCAATGGGGAACCAGCGCTTGAGGTGCTCGAGATTTTCCTTGGGCACGCGCGGCGTCGCCACGATCTGCGCCGAATTGGTGGTCTCGGGCGCAATGGCGTTGACGCGGATGCCATGCTGGCCAAGCTCGACGGCGAGGCTCTGGGTGAAGCCGGTGACCGCTGCCTTGAAGGCCGAATAGACAACCGTCATCGGGATGCCGCGGAAGGCCTCGATGGTCGAAACGTTGATGATGCTGCCGCCTTGCCCACTTGCCCGCATCAGCGGGATCGCCGCCTTGCTGACATGGAACATGTGCAGCAAGTTGACGTGGTAGAGCGCGTTCCATTCGGCCTCGGTCGACTGCTCGAACGGCGTCTTGAAGCCGAGATAGTCGCCGACATTGTTGACCACCACATCGAGCCGGCCGAAGCTGCCACGCACCGCTTCGACAAGGCGCGCCACGTCATCCGCCTTGCGTACGTCGGCTTCGACGACGAGGTGATCGGGGCCCAGCGTCTCGCGCATCGATGTCACCCGAACGGGGTCGATCTCGGCGACAGCAACCTTCATGCCGGCGCGCGCAAAGAGTTCGGCCGTGGCGCGGCCGATGCCAGCGCCGCCGCCGGTTACCAGCGCGACTTTGCCGGCGAGGCCAAGGATGGAGATTTCGTCGGTCATCTTGTCCTCCGCAGTCGACGGTTCAAGCACAGGCGGCTCAGCTCGCCGCGTCCTGCGCCTCATATGTGTGGGTGCCGACCACCACCAGCTCGCGGCGCGCAAGGCGCCATCCGTCAGGGGTGCGAACGAAGCGATCCTGGTAGCGGATGGTCATCTCGTAGCAGAGGTAGCGGCCGGCCGGATCGCGGAAATAGTGCCGTGCGATGCAGTATGTCTCGCCTTCGGCACCGCCCTCGACCGGCCTGACCGCCTGATTGAGCACGGCATGGAAAGTCTTGAGATAGCGGCCGGCGACCATCGCTGGAATGCCGCGCAGTTGGGCGAGACCCTCGAAGGTCCCACGCGGCGCGATGACCGCGCCATCAGCGGTGAACTGCGCGGCGAGCAGGTCGCCATCACCAGTGTCGACGGCATAGGCATAGCGCTCCGACACCCGCCGCAGCGCCACTTCCATCAGCAGATCCGCCTGATTGTCGGCCATGACGTCCTCCCCGGAGAAGCGCTACCGGCCCGAGACCTGCGCGAAGACCTCGCGCAGCGCCCGCTGCACGTCGTTGCGGCGATAGCCGAGCAGCTTGGTCTCCTCGGCCTCAGGCTCGTAGGCGAGGATGTTGCCACGGCCCGGAACGATGAACATGTCGGGCAAAAGCGGGTGCTCCTCATTGCGCTCCTCGACCCGGTGCGGATTGCCGACGGCGTCGAACAGCGACTGGAAATATTGCTGGAACGTCAGGTTCTCGTCGCCGACCAGATAGGCCTTGCCGCTCTCGGCGCGCTGGAAAGCTCCCCAGATGGCTTCCGCCAGCGACTGCACCGACATGTAGTTGGTGCCGCCGGGCGGCGCGAAGATCGGCATCTGCGTCTCGCCGCGCGCATAAGCCATCAGCTTCTCGTAGCGCTTGGTCGGCAGACCCTGGACATAGCCGACGATCGACGGCGGGTTGAGCGTCGAGACGTTGAAGTCGGCGGTCGCAAGCGCACGCACGCCTTCGTCGGCAAGGCTGCGGCCACGCACATAGGCGTTTGTCTCCACCAGGTTCGGCATGACCTGGTGATAGTAGCTGCCGATGTGGACGACGCGACGGACGCCGGCCTTGCGCGCCAACTCGACGAAGGTCGGCACGCCCTCGATCTGCATCTTGGTCCAGAACTCGTTCTCGTCGACGCCCTTGGGCAGGTGGCGGATGTCGTTGCCGGCGGCAAACAGGATGCCGTCGAATGGCGCGAGGTCGGCAGCCAAGAAATCACCCTTGGTGTAATCGCCATAGATGGTCGGATAGGCCGCCATCGGGGTCGTCTCGGGTGCCGGCTTGCGTGCCGCCAGCACCACTTCGTTGCCTTGAGCCTTGAGGTAGGCGGCGGTGTGGCCGCCGATCATGCCCGTTCCGCCAATGATGAGGATTTTCATGCGCGCGCTCCCGGGCATCTGCAAAAAAGATGGCCGGACGATAGGCAGCGTCACGGGTACGGCATCGTCCGTATCGACTACCAGCCGGTGGCAGGACGAATGGCGACCGCGCCGTCCAGAGTGACCACCTGCCCTTCCGCCATGTCGATGTCGATGGCGACGGCCCATATGCCCGGCGCCGGCAGGTCGAGGCTGTCGATTCGCCAGGTGCCGTCGCCGGGCTTGTAGGCGTCGGCCTTGATTTCGGTCGAGCCGGACTGGCTCAGCCGCAGCACGACGCCGCGCGCGTCGAGCGGGCCGAAATCGCCAGTCATCACCATGATCGAGGCGCTGACAGCGCCGGCATGGCCGGGGCTGAGGGCAAAGTCGGCCATGGCCTCCGGAGTATGGATGTGAATTGCTGCAGGCGCCGCCGTCTCGATAGCCAGAACGCGCGGTGGCGGCGTGAAGCGGAAGCCGGCGACGAGACCGAGGATCGCGACCATCAGCAGCGTCTCGACCAGGATGCTGCGCACCAGCAGGCGCTGTGCCCCACGCTGCTCGGCCAAGGCCGGTTTCGTCAGCTGCCAACGGTTGAAACCGGCGAGCGCAAGCAGGGCGAAAGCCAGCACCAGCTTCGCCGACAGCAGCAGCCCGTATCCGGTATGCCAGAGCGCGGGAACTGCCTCGACCTGGATGACTGTCAGCACGAGACCGGCGGCGACCAACGCCGCAACCACATAGGGAATGGCCACCGAAAACCGTCGCAGCGCCAGCTCGGCGCTTTCTCCACCTTCGCGCCAGCAAAAGGCCAGCGGCAGCAACGCCCCGGCCCAGAAGGCGATGCCGGTCCCATGGACAAACACCATCGGACGCGTCAGCCATTGCGGGGTTGCGGCACTGGCATGGCCGCTCGCGGCCAAGGCGGTGCCGACGCCGACGAGGCCGGCAAGCGACAGCCAACGGGCCAGGCTGGCATCGCTGGCGAGTGCCAGCAGCGCCAGCGACAGGGCGATGAAGGCGATAGCCGCGGTGAAGGCATAGCTGGTCGCAGCCGCCGCCTGCCAGCCCATGCCCTGACCGAACAATGCGAGCGGCGCGCCGAGCGCATCGAGCCCTTGCAGCCCGAAGGAGACGGGTGCTGCGACAAGGCCCGCAACGAGCAGCGCGCCGATGACACCGACACCGGAGTGCTTGCCGGGCATGAGCCAGGCGAGCGCGAATGCGCCACCGACGCCAAGGAACAGGCCGAGATAGAGCACCAGCTTGGCGCTCCAGATGGCAAGTCGCATCGACGTGTCGTTCAGCTCAGGTGCAGCGGGAGGCGTGACACTCGGATTGCCGACCGAAAAGGACAACACGCCCGCCACAGGGTGCCCGTCGGAAGAGACGACGCGCCAGGACAAAAGGTAGGTGCCTTCGGCCTTCCAGCCCGGCCAGGCAATCGCCAGGTCGGCGCCATTTGCCTTGGCTGTCAGGCGCGTTTTGGTGCCGTCGGGGCCAATCAGCTCGGTGACCAGCGGCGCCACAGTCTCGCTGAAACCGAGCAAGAGCTCGGCGGGGGCTGCCTGCACCACCGCACCTTCGACAGGCGTCGAGCGCAGTAACGAGGCATGAGCACGTGCGACCGACGTCGTGCCCAGAAAGGCACTGGCGGCCATGATCAGGCCGCACAGGAAAACGAGCAGGCGCGCGCTGTCGCCAACAATGCCGCCCCCGGTCAGGCAAGGAAAGCGCGCGCCCATGATGTCAGTGGCCCGAATGGTCCTGGCTCTGGCCGCCGATCTTGTCGGCCTGGAACTCGACGGTCACCGTACCGGCCTTTTCGAAGGTCAACGTGCCGGAGAACTTGTCGCCTTCCTTGACCGGCGCCTTCAGGCCGATGAACATGATGTGGTAGGCGCCCGGCTTGAGCGCGACCTCGCCGCCGGCCGGGATTTCGAGGCCGTCGGTAATCTGGCGCATCTTCATCACGCCTTTGGCGTCTACCGCCATCTCGTGAATCTCGGCCTTTTCGGAAACGTCGGACTGGATCGAAACCAGGCGGTCGGCCTGGCTGCCGTTGTTCGTGATGGTCAAATAACCGGCAGCGACCTTGGCGCCGGCCGGCGTAGCGCGCGACCAGGGGTGGCCGATCTCGAGATCGCCCGCCTTGAAGCCATGGGCGAGCATCTGCTGGGTCGAAGCGAAGAGCAGCAGCAGCGCAAAGACGGCGATGCCGATACGCTCCTCGAAGCTGCGGAAAAGCGGGCGCGAAAAGGCGCGAGCGGAACGGGTCATGGAAAACTCCGGATGTCTAAGGCGCCGGCACATGCGGCGCAGGGTCTGTCGAGATATGCGAATTCGTCCGGCTGCAGCTATGCGGCAGCCGTCTCAGACCAGTGGTGGCGGCGCGCGCGGATTTCCGGGGTCGTGCTCCGGCGCTGTCGCCGCATCGGGTCTGAGCGCCAGAAAGACGGTCTTTGTCTCGATCTGGCGCCCGAGCAGAAGACCAGCGCCATCGGGCGGCATCACCGCGAGCGGCGAGACCATGTTGCAGCCAAGCGTGCAACACGCGGTCAAGGCAGGATGTTCGCTCTTGGCCGGTGCGGTGTGGCCGCTTGCCGAGGTGATGCAGAGCGGGTTGCCGAAAATGTCGAGCGGCGGCGTGCCCTGGCCGAGCGCCACGGCACCCGCCACCGTCTGCAGGACGAGCATCAGCGCCGCGACATGCGCGACCCCGAACCCAAATCCCTTGCGGCGAAATCCGACCAAGCGTCGCGACCTTTTCTTTTCGGGGCCACTGATAGCATCGATGGCACGAAAGCGAAAATGGACCACGCTGCGACAAATTCTTTGTTCGAGCGAACGCCCGTCTCTCCCGTCGGCCATCGTCGCATCGGACGATGGCCTTCATTGCCATCACCGGTACGACTTGCAGTCGAGCGCGGGAGAATACGCATGAAGGCTGGCATATCGGGGTTGCGCGACGTCTGGCGCGGCGGCGTCGCCACCTGGGAATGCGACGAAATGGGCCATATGAACACGCGCTTCTACGTGGCGCGCTGCATGGAGGCCATCACCATGCTGTTCGGCCGGTCTGGCCTGCCCCGCCTGTTGGCGGTCGGCTCGGAGACGACATTGGCCGTCAGGACCATGCATATCCGCTTCCTGCGCGAGGCGCGGGCCGGAAGCTCGATGCACATCTCGGCGGGGTTCGCCGCCATAGGCAACGGCACGGCCGACATCGTTGCCATGATGTTCGACACAGCCTCGAATGATTGCGCCGCGACCTTTCGCATCCGCCTTCATCATGTCGCATCGACGGACGGCAGCGGGCGGCCATGGCCTGAGACCTTCGCCAATCATATTGCGACCGAGCTCACCGAGACGCCGAGGCTGGCAATGCCGCGTGGCACAGGCGATCTTCCCACGATGATATCCGCATCGGGCGTGCGGGCCGAACAACTCGGCCTGCATCGGCTCGGCCAAGGCGCTGTGCCGCATCAGGCCTGTGACCCCTGGGGCAGGATGCTGCCTTACGCCTTCGTCGGCGCCATGGCCGACAGCGTCCGCAACATCATCACGCCGCTGCGCGAGGCCTGCGCCCGCCACAGCGACAGGACTGGACCACATTTCGGTGCCGCAGCACTCGAGTTCCTGATCGGCGTGGACGGCCTGCCCGCAAGCGGCGACTGCTGGGAGGTGCGCTCCGGCCTCGCCCGCGTCGACGGGCGGACCATGAACATCGTCAACTGGATGCTCGACCCGTTCTCCGGAAGGCCGTTCGGCTCGATGGAGGTTGTGGCCATCTGCTTCGACCTGGAAACGCGCAAGCTTCTGCCCATCGCGCCGGCAGCACAAGCGGAGTTGGCGGGATGGACAATCCCCGACCTCACACTCTGAACCGCAAGCGGAGACGCCGCCCGCTTCTGCGGACGGCGCCTGAAGTCATGCGGCGGCTGTGGCGTGGCCGATGCCAGCGCCGCAACCGGTGTCGGCTTGCTCAGTCGATGTCGAAGCTGACGCCCTGGGCCAGCGGCAGCGCCTTGGAGTAGTTCACCGTGTTGGTGGCGCGGCGCATATAGGCCTTCCAGGCGTCCGAGCCGCTTTCGCGGCCGCCGCCGGTCTCCTTCTCGCCGCCGAAGGCGCCGCCGATCTCCGCACCCGAGGTGCCGATGTTGACATTGGCGATGCCGCAGTCCGAACCCTCGACCGAGAGGAAGCGCTCGGCTTCCTGCAGGTCGAGCGTGAAGATCGACGACGACAGGCCGGCGCCGACCGCATTGTGCAGGTCGAGCACAGCATCGAAGTCGGAATATTTCATCACATAAAGGATCGGTGCGAAGGTCTCTTCCAGCACCGGACCTGTCTGATCAGGCATCTCGACCAGTGCCGGCTTGACGTAATAGGCGCCGTCATGGCCCTGGTCGACGCGCGCACCACCGGTGATCTCGCCGCCGGCCTCGGCCGCGTGCCTCAGCGCCTTCTGCATGCCGTCGAAGGCGGCCTTGTCGATCAGCGGGCCGACGAGGGCCGAGCTTTCCAGCGGGCTGCCGACCGAGACGCTCTGATAGGCCTTCTTCAGCCGCGGCACGAGCTGGTCGTAGACGCTGTCATGGACGAACAGGCGGCGCATGGTGGTGCAGCGCTGGCCGGCGGTGCCCATGGCGCCGAAGGCGATGGCGCGCAGCGCCATGTCGAGATTGGCCGAGGGGCAGACGATGCCGGCATTGTTGCCGCCGAGCTCGAGGATGGCGCGGGCGAACCGTTTGGCCAGACGCGGGCCGACGTCACGGCCCATACGGGTCGAGCCGGTGGCCGAGACCAGCGGCACCTTGGGGTGGTCGACAAGCACCTCGCCGATGGCGCGATCGCCGATCAAAAGCTGCGACAGGCCTGCGGGCGCATCAGCGCCAAAACGTTTTGCCGCACGCTCGAAGATCGCCTGGCAGGCAAGGGCGGTCAGCGGCGTCTTTTCCGACGGCTTCCAGACCACCGAATTGCCGCAGACAAAGGCCAGGGCTGCATTCCACGACCACACCGCAACGGGGAAGTTGAAGGCCGAGATGACGCCTGTGACGCCGAGCGGATGCCAGGTTTCCATCATGCGATGGCCGGGACGCTCGGTGGCAATGGTCAGGCCATAAAGCTGGCGCGACAGGCCGACGGCGAAGTCGCAGATGTCGATCATCTCCTGGACTTCGCCGAGGCCCTCGGAGGTGATCTTTCCCACCTCGATCGAGACCAGGCGGCCGAGATCGGCCTTTGAAGCGCGCAGCTCCTCGCCGAGCAGGCGGACAAGCTCGCCGCGCTTCGGCGCCGGCACGTTGCGCCAAGCTTTGAAGGCGGCATCGGCGCGGGCAATTACGGCTTCCGCCTCGGCTGATGAGATCGACTTGAGCGCGCCGATCTGCTCGCCCGTCACCGGGCTGCGCACGATCAGGTCGCCGCCGGTGAAGGCAGCTGACGCAACGCCAAGCCGCTCCAGAAGAGCGGCGGTTTCGCTGGTCATGTTCATGCTGAATTCCTTTCCTCGTTCCTCACCCGCCCCGGGGCCGTTTGCGCGTGTGTTCGCGTCGTCGGTCGGGGCATTATCGCTTCGTTTCTCGACGGCCTTGGCCGCAAGACGCTTGGCAATGGCTATAGCCTGATCGACCACCTCAGCGCCACATCGGCGATCGCTGTGAGCGTGCTGTCCGGCGAATTGGCCAGACGTGATCCAGCGCCACGCGGTACGCGCGGCGAAGCTGACATCGATGTGAGGGAGGCTGAAAAAACAACACCCGCCGGGGGAGGAGGTCCGGCGGGTGTCGTATTTGTGGCCAGCGTCTGGGAGGAGGTAGGCGCTGACCTATTCGTCGGAAACCTGGGAGGAGGTAGGCCCGACAAATTCGATGACTGATATCTAGCTCCGCTGCGTATCGATTTAAAGTGTTGATATTGCATAGGAGCTTTGCGTTTTGTGCAATGCAGCAAGAGGCGCCGCGCTGCACCATCTTGCGGACGCTGCGTAAGCAGCCCTGATAGGGGAACCTTGCGCAACCGCGACGGTTAAAGGGGCGACGGCAGGAAGGCCATGGTCGACTATCGGGCAGCGCGCCTCAACATGGTGGAGTACCAGATCGCCCGGCGTGGATTGACCGAGCCGGCGGTGCTGGAGGCCATGGCCGCGGTGCCGCGTGAGAAATTCGTACCCACGGCCCTGCGCGACCGCGCCTACGACGATACCGCCCTGCCCATCGCCCACGACCAGACTATATCGCAACCTTATATCGTCGCGCTGATGGCCTGGGCGGCGGAACTCGAGCGCGGCAACAAGGTTCTGGAGATCGGCACCGGCTCGGGCTATGCGGCGGCCGTCATGGCCAGGCTAGCCGGCCGCGTCGTCACCATCGAGCGCATCGCTTCGCTGGCCGACAGCGCCAGGGCTCGGCTGAACAAGCTCGGCCATGCGAATGTACAAGTCATCGCGGGAGACGGCTCGGCCGGCTGCGAGGCCGAGGCGCCGTTCGACGCCATTCTCTCGGCAGCGGGTTCACGCACCGTGCCGTCGGCGTGGAAGGAACAGCTTGCGATAGGCGGACGGCTGATCATGCCCTTGGGCCCGTTCGGCGACCAGCAATTGGTCAAGATCGTGCGCAACGGCGAGAACGACTATGCGCGGAAGACGCTCGTGGCCGTGCGTTTCGTGCCGCTTCTCGGCGGCACGGGCTGACGGCTCAGCCCTTGCCGCCTTTGGCGACGAAGCGCCGTTCCGGCATCGAGCCCGGATCCGGCGGCAGTGTCGCGCCGCCATTCAGCGCCAGTTGCATGAACACGGTGTCGAGCCAGCGGCCATGCTTGTAGCCGGAGCCTTCCATGCGGCCGGTGTGATGGAAACCGAGCCTTTCATGCAGCTGCACCGAAGCGCTGTCGGCATGGCCGTCGCCGATGACGGCGATGATCTGTCGAAAGCCGAGAACAGTTGATTCGTCGATCAGCGCCTGCATCAGCGTCTTGCCGATGCCGGCGCCCTTGGCTTCCGGCGCAACATAGATCGAATCCTCGACAATGAAGCGATAGGCAGGGCGCGCACGGAACGGGCCGGCATAGGCATAGCCCAGAATGACAGCGTCGCGCTCGGCGACGAGGTAGGGATAACCGGCATCCGTCAGGCTGTTGTAGCGCTCCCCCATCTCGGCGCGCGAGGGCGGATCGAGCTCGTAGCTCGCCGTGCCGTTGAGGACCGCGTCGGCATAGATTTCGGTGATCCGGTCGAGGTCGTCAGGCAGCGCGTGCCGAATCTTCATGCTCATTTTTTAGGCAATCCATTCTTCTGCCTCCATTAGAGCAAAGCTCCGAACAAATGAAAAGGGCGGCCATTGGCCGCCCTTCGAAAGTCTGATGGTCCAGCTGATTATTCGCGGTTGCCCAGGAACGACAGCAGGAACGAGAACAGGTTGATGAAGTCGAGATAGAGCGTGAGCGCGCCCATGATCGCCTTGCGGCCGGAGACGAGCACGTCGTCGCCGTCGAAATACATCTCCTTGATCTTTTGCGTGTCGTAGGCGGTCAGGCCAGCGAACACCAGCACGCCGATCGCCGAGATGGCGAACTGCAGGGCCGGCGACTGCAGGAAGATGTTGACCACCATCGCGATCAGCAGGCCGATCACGCCCATGGTCAGGAACGTGCCCATGGCGGTCAGGTCACGCTTGGTCGTGTAGCCGACAAGCGAGAGCGCACCGAAGGCGGTCGCGGTGATGAAGAAGGTCTGGACGATGCTGGCGCTGGTGTAGACCAGGAAGATCGACGACAGCGACAGGCCCATCAGGCCGGCGAACACCCAGAACGCGGTCTGCGCGCCGGAAACGCTCATCGACTGGATGCGGGCGCTCAGGAAGAACACCATGCCGAGCGGAGCCAGCATGACGACCCACTTCAGCGGCGAACCATAGAGCGCAACGCCGAGGCTGGTCAGCATCTTGCCGTTGCCCATCGTGGCGACGGCGGTGGCCGGATCGTTGGTGGTCGCCAGCGTCATGGTGCCCAGCGCTGCAAGACCGGTGATGACCAGGCCGAGCGCCATAAGGTTGTAAACCTTGAGCATGTAGGCGCGCAGGCCTTCGTCGATCGACGCGTCGGTGCGGCTGCCTGCCGTCGCCATGCGCGTCTGGTAGTTTCTAAAGTCGGACATGGTTTCCTCTGTTGCTTCTGCCCCGTCGGGTGTCAGGCCGAGACCCAGGCGCCGCTGGCGGGACTCCAGCATGCCTCCGCCGAAATATGATGTTTCTTTCAGACCTAAACAAGGCCTGTAACGCCTTGAAACCGGCTGTGAGCGCACAATCTCATACAAATGTCGTTGAAGTCCAGCCCGCGCAACGGCATTTCGTCATTCGCTGCGCAGCACCGGCGCCGCCTTGTGGCCGAGCACCCGCCAGGTGCCGACCAGACCGAAGCCGACGGTCAGCACCAGGGCAAAGACGATCGTCGCAACCGCCACCTCCGGCAGGAAGGACGATGGCAGCGTCATGATTCGCGCGACGACGAACCAGGCCGCGACCCCGCCGGCGGCGAGCGCGAAGATGGCGGTGGCGAGGCCGATCAGCATGTATTCCAGCGAAAACGCCGATATCAACGTCCGCCGCGTCGCACCGAGCGTCTTCAGGATGACCGCGTCATGGACCCGGGCACGGTTGCCGGCGGCAAGTGCGCCGGCCAGCACCAGCACCGAGGCGATCAGCGCCACGCCGGCAGCGGCACGGATCGCAGTACCGAGCTGGGCGACCAGCCGGTTGACGACGTCGAGCGCGTCCTTCACCCGCACGGTGGTGATTGCCGGATAGCTGCGCGTCACCGCGTTCAGGATCTTAGCCTCGTCGGCAGGGACAGCCTTGTCTTCGGTCAGCGTCGCCAGCCAGCTGTGCGGCGCACCGGCGAAGGTGTTGGGTGAAAACACCATGACGAAGTTGATGCCCATCGATTCCCACTGCACTTCGCGGAAATTGGCGATCTTGGCCGTGACGTTGCGGCCCAGCACGTTGACGGTGACCATGTCGCCAATCTTGAGGCCGAGTTCGCCCGCCTCTTGTGCCGAGAATGACACCAGCGGCTCGCCCGAATAGTCGGCCGGCCACCACGTGCCTTGCGACAGCGTCGAATTCTCCGGCAGGTTCTTGGCATAGGTCAGGCCACGGTCGCCGCGCAGCACCCAGGCGCCTTCCGGCGGTACGTTGAGTTTCTGCACGTCGGTGCCGTTGAGCGCCATGACACGGCCGCGCAGCATCGGCACCCGCACCAGCTTGCCGCCGGGCGCCTCTGTCGCAACGAGCCTGGCAAAGTCGTCGACCTGGTCAGGCTGGATGTCGACGAAGAAGAAGTTCGGCGCCCGCTCCGGCAGGCTGCCTGATATCTGGCGGCGCAGATTGCCGTCGATCAGCGCCAGCGTGACGAGAAGCGTCAGCCCGAGGCCGAGCGACAGCACCACGGACGGCGTCAAAGCGCCGGGGCGGTGGATGTTGCCGACGGCGAGCCTGAGCGCGGTCGAGCGCACACGCGGGCTTTTCCGCGCCAGCCACTGCACCGCAACGGCCACGGCGCGCAGCACCAGAAACGAAAAGATCGTCGCGCCGACAAAAATGGTGGCGATGCGGCGGTCGCCGGCGAACCAGATCGCGAGCGCCGCGAGTATGGCGGCGATGCCCAAAGCGGTTGCGATGTAGACCAGCCGCGGCAGGCCCCGACCTTCAAAACCCATCTCGCGGAACAGCGCGGTGGCCGGCACGTCGCGGGCACGGCCGAGCGGCAGGATGGCGAAAGCAAGCGTCACAAGGACGCCGAACAGAGCGGCCATGGCAAGTGCCGCCGGGTAGACGCCGGCTTCGGCCGGTACCGGGATGACCGACTGGAGTGCTGCGCTCGCCGCAAACGGCATCAGCGCGCCGAGCGCCAGGCCGATGGCGATGCCGAGACCTGCAATAAGCAGGATCTGGATGAGATAAACTGTCAGTACGAAGCCGCCCGAGGCGCCCAGGCTCTTGAAGGTGGCAATGACGCCACGCTTGCCGTCGAGATAGGCGCGCACGGCATTCGCTACGCCAACACCGCCAACGACCAGTGAGGTCAAGCCGACCAGCGTCAGGAACTGGGTGAAGCGTTCGATGTTGGCCGACAATGCGGGCGCGGCATTGGTCCTTGTCCGCACGCTCCAGCCAGCCTCGGGGAATTCGGCATTCGCCCGCTCGCGCGCATCAGCCACTTCGGCTTCGCTGGTACCGACCGGCATGCGCAGCTTGTAGGCGTGTTCGACGAGACTGCCGGGCTGGATCAGTCCGGAAGTGGTCAACCCTTCCATCGACACCAACAGGCGCGGCGCAAAGCCGAAGCCGTCGGAGACCGCGTCGGGCTCGGTGACCAGCTTTGCCCGGAGTTCGAAGGTCGCGCTGCCGAGCTTGATGCGGTCGCCAAGCTTGAGGTTGAGCCGTTCGAACAACAGATCGGGGGCCACCGCGCCGAAGATGCCCGAGCGCTCGGCAAAGAGTTCGGCGCGGGGCAGCGCCGGCTCCGTCACCAGTTGGCCGTAAAGCGGATAGGCGTCGTCGACCGCCTTGGCTTCGACAAGCGACTGGTCGGAACCGTCTTCCAGCCGCGCCATCGAGCGCATGCCGGCATTGTGCGAGACGGTGCCGAGGCTTTCGAGGAAGGTCTTTTCCTTGTCGGTCGCCTCGCGCTGGATCAGCTGGAAACGGATGTCGCCGCCGAGCAGCGCCTGACCCTCGCTGGCAACGCCGGCGGTAATCGCCCGCGCCACCGAATTGACGCCGCCGATTGCCGCCACGCCGAGCGCGATGCAGGTCAGGAAGATCAGGAAGCCGCGCAGGCCGCCACGCATTTCACGCGCGGCAAAGCGGAAGGCGAGAGGCAGGTCCTTCAGCATGGGAGCACCTGCGATCCGAATGCCTCATTCCGCAACGCTGGCGCTCTACGTTGCCCCGCTCTGCCCTGCCGGGCATCTCCCCCACAGGGGGGGAGATTGGAGGCGGCGTCCTTGCCGCCGTTCTTGCGGCCTCGAATATTGGCTGAGACGACGGCGAAGGCTGATCTCCCCCCGTTGCGGGGGTAGATGGCCGGCAGGCCAGAGGGGGGTTGCTCAGAAGCGAAAATCATGCCCGGACTTTCTCGGCCAGAGGCGCAATTGTCGCCGTCTCGATCCGCCCGGAGCGCATCGCCACCTGCCGGTCGCAGCGCGCGGCGAGTGCTGGATCGTGCGTCACCAACACCAGCGTCATGGCGCGTTCGGCGGCCTTGGCGAACAGGAGGTCGGCGATCTGCCGCCCTGTCGCCTGGTCGAGATTGCCTGTCGGCTCGTCGGCGATGAGGATGGCAGGCTCCGGCGCCAGCGCACGCGCAATCGCCACGCGCTGCTGTTCGCCGCCCGAAAGCTCGCCCGGATAGTGCGTGACGCGGTCGGCGAGGCCGACGGCCGCGAGCTCGCGTTCAGCGATGGCAAAGGCGTCGCGCTTGCCGGCCAGTTCGAGCGGCACGGCGACGTTTTCCAGCGCGGTCATGTTGGGGATCAGATGGAACGACTGGAAGACGATGCCGATGTTGCGGCCGCGAAACGCCGCGATCTGGTCCTCGCTGCGGCCGTTGAGCAGCTCGCCGGCGATCTTGACCGTGCCGCCATCGACACGTTCGAGTCCGGCCAGAACCATCAGCAGCGTCGATTTGCCGGAACCGGAAGGGCCGACGATGCCGGTGGCCTCGCCGGCGGCGACATCGAGGCTCACGCCCTTCAGCACATGCACTGAAGAAGCCCCCGTCCCAAGCGTCAACGACACGTCTCTCAGTTCGATGACTGCTTCTGTCACGGCAAATCTGTCCTATATGAAAATCTAAGAGGCGTGAATTTTTCCGTCATATGGGTTTTGAAACATGGCATTGAAACATCTGACCTTCGCATTCCTTGCCGTCTCTCTGGCCTTTTTCACGACCATTGCCCCGGTTTGGGCCGAACCATTCAAGATCGTCGGCTTTGGCGACAGCCTGATGGCCGGATATGGCCTCAATCCCGGCGAGAGCTTTCCCGAAAAGCTCGAAAAGGCGCTACGCAACAATGGTCACGATGTCGTGATTACCAATGCCGGCGTCTCTGGCGACACCACAAGCGGCGGCCTGTCGCGGCTCGACTGGTCCGTCCCCGACGGAACGCAGCTGGTCATACTGGAGCTCGGCGCCAACGACATGCTGCGCGGCATCGACCCGGCGCTCGTCGAGCAGAACCTCGACAAGATGCTTGCCCGGCTCCGGGAGCGAAAGATCGAGGTGCTGCTGGCCGGCATGGTTGCGGCGCCAAATCTCGGTCACGCTTATGGCGAACAATTCGGCACGATCTATCCGAGGCTGGCCGAGAAGTACGGCGTGACGCTTTATCCGTTCTTTCTCGATGGCGTCGCCGGTGATCCGAAACTGCTTTTGGAGGACGGCATGCACCCGACAGCAGAAGGTATCGACCGCATGGTCGCAAAGGCGCTGCCGACTGTCGAAAAGGCAGTTGCCGGCAAATGAACGTCGTCATGCATCGTTGCAACACATCCGATTTCGTTGCGTGGTCGAAACAGCAGGCGCTGAACAAAGCCCTTGCCCGGCGCAGCGATCGATGATTCGCTGAGCCCTACGAACTGCGATTCGAGGAAGGGAGCCTGGCCATGCCGCGACTTTTCACCGCCCTCGAAATTCCGCGTGATGCCGCCTTATCGCTGTCGCTGCTCAGGGGCGGCCTGTCAGGCGCCCGCTGGATCGACGTCGAAAACTACCACCTCACCTTGCGTTTTTTCGGCGACATCGAAGGCCACGTCGCCGACGAGATCGTCGAAGCACTCGACCGTGTCGACCGTCCGAGCTTCCAGCTCACGCTTTCGGGTGTCGGCGCCTTCGGGCAGAAAAAGCCGCATGCGGTCTGGGCCGGCGTCACACCGTCGCCGGAGATGAACGCGCTGCAGGCCGAAATCGAGCGCATCAGCAAGCGCCTCGGCCTGCCGTCGGATCCGCGCAAGTTCACCCCGCATGTCACGCTGGCGCGGCTCAGGAACACCAGCCCGCTCGATGTCGCACACTATCTGTCAGCGCGCGGCAACTTCGCCACCGTGCCCTTCCGTGTCGGCCGCTTCGTCTTGATGTCGTCGCGCGACTCGGTCGGCGGCGGCCCCTACATCGTCGAGGAAGCCTGGCCGCTGAATGGCGTCGACGCCCGCGCTGCCAGCCGGTCGGCAAGCGCCTCCGAAGCGTCGCGGATCATGCGGTAGACCGCAGCGAAGCCGTCTTCCCCGCCGTAATAGGGATCGGGCACGTCGCGTGGTCCACCCACGGCCTGGCCGATGAAAAGCTCGACACGCTCGGCCAAGCTCGCCGGCGCAAGCGCCCGGAGATCGTCGACATTGGAGCGATCCATGCCGAGGATCAGGTCGAAGCGCTCGAAATCGCGCGCCACAACCTTGCGGGCCTGCTGGGCGGTGATGTCGATGCCATGCTCGGCCGCAACCGCGATCGACCGCGGATCGGGGGCCGAACCCGCGTGCCAGCCGCCCGTGCCAGCCGAGTCGATTGTGTATTCGCCATCTAGCCCGCGCTCGGTGAGCACGGCCCGAAACACACCTTCGGCAAGGGGCGAACGGCAAATATTGCCGAGGCAAACGAACAGAATTGATTTTACCGGCTTCTCGCTCATCGATCCCGCGCTATGCTGGTGAACACTTCGCATATCACGGGAGCATGAAATGGCCAGAGAGAAACTTGGACAGCAGGAGCTGAAGGCAGCGCTCGACGCGCTCGGCGGCTGGACACTCGCCGCCGACGGGTTGTCGATGTCGCGCAGCTTCGTGTTCAAGAACTTCAGTGAGGCCTTCGCCTTCATGACCCGCGTCGCCATGGCGGCAGAACAGCTCGACCACCACCCCGACTGGTCGAATGTCTACAAGACGGTCGACGTCACGCTGAACACCCACGACGCCGGCGGGCTGACCGAGCTGGATTTCAAGCTGGCCAAGCGCATGAACGGCTATTTCGGTTCCTGAGGCCGGCATCTTGCAGAGGGGACCGAACCTTCCCACATCTTTGATCGCGCATTGGCACCGAAACCGGAACCGGTTTCCGGCAAGCGTGAGAAGATAGAGTTCGGGCAAAGGAGATTGTCTGGATGGTGAAGTTCCCCGGCTTTGACGGCTTTCGCGGCGGCGTGAACGGCGCTCCGGCAAGCGAAGCCGAGGTGCGCGAGAAGTTCTGGCGCACCGCCAAGCGCGCTGCCCGCCACGTACCTTTCATGGAAGAGGTGGTGGCGGCCTATTATTGCGCGCTGGACAAGGACACGCCGCTGCGAGCCAAAGGTATCCTGTTGGCGGCGCTCGGCTATTTCATCCTGCCGGTCGACACCATTCCCGATGTCATACTGGGCCTCGGCTTCACCGACGACATCGCCGTGCTGACCGCTGCGATCACGGCGGTCCGGGCGCACATGACACCGGCCCACCGCATTGCCGCGAAGGAAGCGCTGTCACAGGACCAATGACAGCGCTGCCCGCTTGTTTCATCCTGAAACGAAAAGTCAAACTCTTGCCGTTTTCGTGGTTTTCAACCACGTCAGGGACAAGGTGCCCGTCCACGATGGGCAGTTCGGCGGGGTTCCATGCGATGAATGTCCTTTCTGAAAAGCATTCACCCTTTGGTAACCCAGATTAAATCAAAATGAAGCGAACGGGCGGGCGCGCAGTCGGCCTGCCCCGCTCCATTTGAACTACAGGAAAAACGATGCGCGGTTTGATAGCTACAATTTCGGGTCTGGTGCTTGCAGTGTCGGCAATGCCGGCGCTCGCCCAGTCGGCGACCAAGATCGGCCAGCACAACGCCTGGGGCACCTACAGCTACCAGGCGCAGAACGGCAAGGTCTGCTACGTGCTGACGGTGCCGACCGACAAGCAGCCGTCGACGCTCGACCATGGCGACATGTTCTTCTTCGTCAGCCAGCGCCCCGGCCAGAAGGTTTCCTTCGAGCCGCAGTTCATCGCCGGCTACAATTTCCAGGAAAACTCCAAGGTCACCGTCACCATTGGCGACAAGTCGTTCTCGATGTTCACCAAGGGAAAGTCGGCCTGGGTCGAGAACGCAGCCGAGGAACCTGCCCTGATCAGCGCCATGAAGGGCGGCTCGGACATGAAGGTCTCGGCCAAATCAGGCCGTGGCAACCCGACCAATTACGTCTTCTCGCTCAAGGGCATTTCGGCGGCGCTGACGTCGATCACCACCTGCAAGTAAGCGCAGACGCAAGACAGGTTTTCGAAAGCCGGGCGGCCCGATCGCCCGGCTTTTTTTTGCGACAGGAGCCGGGGTCTGCAGATGCACAGGATCATTGACGGGACCAGTAGCCATCTCGACCGGGCCGCGATCATCTGGGCGCGGGCGACGGCGGTGCGCGACAACGATCCTGATGTGGCGACGCTCGACGAGGCGCGGCCGATCATTTCGCGGGTGCTCGCCAGCTCGGAGCGGGCTCTGCTCGCCATCGCCGAGGCCACCGATGGGACCGCTGTTGCCTTCGGTGCCATTGCGCCGATGCCGGGAGATGGCAACGTGGCGGAACTGCACTATTTCGGCGTTGACCCGAACCATTGGGGCAAGGGCGCGGCAGTCGAATTGCTGGCCGGCATCGCAGCGCTGCTGCGCGAGCGCGGCTTCGATGCGGCCGAACTCGCGGTCTATTCGGACAATGAGCGCGCCGTCCGGCTTTACGAACGTCTCGGCTGGCGACGCCTGGGCGAACCGGTGCCACACCAACGCAGCGGCCGGCCTGAGCAGCGCTACCGGCTGGTGCTCCGCCCAACCGCCTGAAACATCTTTGGCCTAAGACACGGCCGGTCGGCTCAGCGCATCAAGCAACCCCGAGGCCCATTGCGGCGCGATCAGCCAGATCGCCAGTACGGCAATGGCGACCGCATGCGCGATGACAATTGTGTAGAGCCGCGATCGGAACGGCTCCTTGCGGGTCTTGTGTCGGAACAGGTGCTGGGCCGACAAGGCACCCAGGCTGCCACCGGCGAAGGCGAGCCAGAGCAGGGTTTTCTCGGGGATGCGCCGGCCGCCGACGCGGGCCAGATACTTGTCGCGCCAGAAGGCAGCGAACGCCGCAATATTGACGACGAGCGCCACCAGGACAACGTTAAAGATGTTGCTCATCGGGCCAGCATCCCAGCCATTGCCTAACAGACTGCAAAGCTGCGGCACAAATGCATGGCCGCCAAAACGTGACGCAGCGCCAGACCTGTGATATGTCGCGCCAAAATCCTACATTTGCCGATATCTACAGCTAGCTGAGCCCGAATGACCCTTTCGCTCGACCTTACCACCGATGCTACCCGTGACACGTTGCGCGCCCGTGCGGCCGCGCCCGTCAAGGGCGAGCTGATCGGCCTCACCCGCGAGGAGCTTGCCGAAGCGCTCGTTACATCAGGCGTCGTCCCCGAACGCCAGGCCAAGATGCGTGTCCAGCAGCTCTGGCACTGGCTTTATGTCCGCGGCGTCTCCGACTTCGCCGACATGTTCAACATCTCCAAGGACCTGCGCGCCGAGCTCGCCAAGCACTTCACAATCGCGCGGCCGGAGATCGTCGAGGAGCAGATTTCCTCGGACGGCACGCGCAAGTGGCTGTTCCGTTTCCCGCCGCGAGGCGCCGGTCGCCCGGTTGAAATCGAGACCGTCTACATCCCCGAGGAAGGCCGCGGCACGCTGTGCATCTCGTCGCAGGTCGGCTGCACGCTGACCTGCTCGTTCTGCCACACCGGAACCCAGAAGCTGGTGCGCAACCTGACGGCGGAAGAGATCCTGGCGCAGCTGATGACGGCACGCGATCGGCTCGGCGATTTCCCCGACCGCGACACGCCCGCCGGCGCCATTGTTCCGGCCGAGGGCCGCAAGGTCTCCAACATCGTCATGATGGGCATGGGCGAGCCGCTGTACAATTTCGAGGCGGTCAAGAAGGCGCTGCTGATTGCCTCCGATGGCGACGGGCTGGCGCTGTCCAAGCGCCGCATCACGCTGTCGACCTCGGGTGTCGTGCCGGAAATCTTCCGCACCGGCGAGGAAATCGGCGTCATGCTGGCGATCTCGCTGCACGCCACCAATGACGACCTGCGCGACCTGCTGGTGCCGATCAACAAGAAGTACCCGCTCAAGGATCTGGTCGACGCCTGCCGCAACTATCCCGGCCTGTCGAACGCCCGCCGCATCACCTTCGAATATGTGATGCTGAAGGACGTCAACGACAGCCTCGAAGATGCCAAGGCGCTGGTCAAGCTGCTCAAGGGCGTGCCGGCCAAGATCAATCTGATCCCGTTCAATCCATGGCCCGGCACCAACTATCAGTGCTCGGACTGGGAAACGATCGAGAAGTTCGCCGACTACATCAACAATGCCGGCTATGCCTCGCCGATCCGCACCCCGCGCGGCCGTGACATCCTCGCCGCCTGCGGCCAGCTCAAGTCGGAATCCGAGCGCATGAAGAAGAGCGAGCGCCTGGCGCTCGAGGCGATGATGATCGCGGGACACGGCGAGGCGTGAGCCGCGTCCTCGTCTATCTCGGCAAATTCGCCCACATGGTGCTGGGCTATGCCGCGGCGTCCATTGCCGCCAGCGCCTTCCTCAACGTTGTGTTCCTTGGCGTTGCGGGCCTGATAGCCACCGACATACCGCCCGAGGTAGCCAGCGGCTCGATGGTCTTCACCATTCCTTTCATCGCGCTGTTCGTCGCCTATTTCGGCTTCGTGCCGGCAGTCGTCGTCATGCTGCTCGCCGAATTGCTCGGCAAGCGCGACTGGCTGTTCTACGCCCTTGCCGGCGGCTTCGTGGCGCTGGTCTTCATAGGCGTCGCCTACCAGAGCGGCGACGGCGGCTTCGCCTATCGCGATCCGCTCTGGCCGGTGTCGATCATCGGCAGCGGTTTGGTCGGCGGCATCGCCTACTGGTTCGTCACCGGCCGCTTCGCCGGCGCGCTCAGGAATACCCCTACTTCGCCTGCGCCGTGAGAATCTTCAGCGCGAAGGCCGAGAACACCCCTGCAAACAGATAGTCGACGATGCGCGTCACGCGCGGACTCTTCTTGAGCAGCCCGGCGAATTTGTCGGCGGCAATCACCATCGGCGCCGTCACCGGCAGCGACAGGACGATGAACATCGCACCGAGGAAGAACAGCTTGCCCGGCGCATTGGTGTCGTGGGCCGAGACGAACTGCGGCAGGAACGTCATGAAGAACAGGATGATCTTCGGGTTGAGCAGATTGATGCCGAGGCCGGTGGCCCAGTTCTGGAACACAGAGCGCGGCGCACGCTTGGTGGTGTCGGGCGAAAACGCCGAACCCTTGGTGATCGCCTGGAAGGCGAGCCAGACCAGGTAGCCGGCACCGACGACCTTGAGCGCCATGAAGGCTTGCGGCGAAGCGACGATCAGGGCCGAGAGGCCAAGCGCCACCAGCGTGGTGTGGATGACGATGCCGGTCATCGCGCCTGCCATGCAGGCAAAGCCGGCCTTGCGGCCTTCCGACAACGCGCGGCCGACGAACAGGGTCATGTCGGGTCCGGGCGTGATCGCGATGATGAAGGTTGCGATCGCGAACTGGATGATGGTCGACCAATCGGGAATGAAGGACATAATCGGGCCGCCGGGTCTGCCTGGAAGGCAAGGGTTGTGGGGATTTTCCGGCAATAGCCCTAATCGCACCAATTCGGCGCTTCAACCGGAAAAAAGCAGGCCAGAGCAGGGCACCGGCCTGACAAATGAAGATGAAAGACGGACCGCCGGGCCGAATGGCCCGGCGCTACACCTCGGCGTGGCTCAACTGTCGAAGTAGCTCTGCGTGCCGTGCGCCTCGATCGCCTCAGCGAGACGGCCGAGCGCATGCACATAGGCGGCTGTCCGCACCGAGATCTCCTTCTTGCTGGCGACGTCCCAGATGGCGCGGCCCTCGCGTTCCATGATGGCGCGCAGCCGGTCGTGAATCTCCTCGATCTGCCAGTAGAAGCCCTGGCGGTTCTGCACCCATTCGAAATAGGAGACGGTGACGCCGCCGGCGTTCGCCAGGATGTCGGGCAGCACGACGATGCCCTTCTTTTCCAGGATGGCGTCGGCTTCCGAGGTCACCGGACCGTTGGCGAGCTCGAGCACGATGCGCGCCTTGACGCTGTCGGCGTTGTCGACGCGGATCATGTTTTCCAGCGCCGACGGCACCAGGATATCGCAGTCGATGCCGACGAGCGCGTCGCCGGCGAGCAGCTCATGACCGTGTTGACCGGCGGTCGAGGTCACCGAACGGGCGCTGTTCTTGGCCGCAAACAGGCGGTCGAGGTCGAGGCCGTCGGATGCATGCACGGCACCTTCCGAATCCGACACGGCAATGATCTTGTGGCCGTCCGAGGCAAGCAGGCGGGCGATATGCTGGCCGGCATTGCCAAAGCCTTGCACGGCAATGCGCAGGCTGCCCTTGAGCCCGAGTTCGTCGGCGAGGTGCCGCACGAGATAGAAGCCGCCTCGCGCGGTGGCGTCGCCGCGGCCGAGCGAGCCGCCCAGCGCCAGCGGCTTGCCGGTGATGACGGCGGGCGAAGCCTGACCGACGATCTGGGCGTACTCGTCGGCCATCCAGCCCATGATCATCGAGTTGGTGTAGACGTCTGGTGCCGGGATGTCGCGGTCGGGCCCGATGATGCGGGCGAAGGCCTGCATGTAGGCACGCGACAGGCGCTCCAACTCGGCTTTGGACAGCTTGCGCGGGTCGACCTGCACAGCACCCTTGCCGCCGCCATAGGGCAGGTTCATCACGGCGCATTTGAAGGTCATCCAGAACGCCAGCATCTCGACCTCGTCGGCGGTCGATTCCGGATGGAAACGGATGCCGCCCTTGGTCGGGCCGCGGGTGTCGTCATAACGGCAGCGCCACGAGAGGAACGATTTTCGCGAGCCGTCGTCCATGCGGATCATCAGCCGTGCCTTGGTCGTCTCGCGGGCGAACTTCAGTTTCTCGATCACGTCGGCGTCGACGTTCAGGTGTTTTGCCGCCTCGTCGAGGCGCACGAGTGCGTGATCAAGAAGACTGCCTTCTGTCATAATGAGTATGTCCTGTGATTGGATTGGCGATGTGATGCACGGCTCATCGACCGCACCCGACCCGCCTGCACAAAAAAGCGCCAGCGCACAACGTCCAGCCAGAGCCAATCACTGCCGCTGCGTCAGCCCCGGGGGCAGCCAAGGGCGGTCAACCCCTCATATCGAGCCGGGTTGAGGACCGTGGCGGCCGTTTCAGGCGCGAGTGGTCCAGGCATGGCTTAGTGTTGGTCCTGGATAGGGCTTCCCCAGCGGAACCGCGGCTTCGACCCGTCGGGCGCCCGTTGGCACATGTTGACTCCCCCCGCCCGGCATCCTTCAACTGCCTTCCACTTACAGGAGTGGGTAATGCAGGCAGTATTCGACGGTCACAACGACGTCCTTTTCCGGTTGTGGCAGAACGCCGCCAAGGGCGCCGATCCGGTGGCCGAGTTCATCGAGGGCACCCGCCAGGGCCACATCGACATGCCGCGCGCCGCAAAGGGCGGCCTCGTCGGCGGCCTCTGCGCCATCTACATCACATCGGCCAGCATGCCCGACGAGCAGCGCGACGAGAACGGCCACTACGCCATTCCGCTGTGCAAGCCGCTCGAACGCGCGCCGTCGCTCGACATCGCCCTCGACATGGCTTCGATCGCCTTCAGGATCGAGCGCGCCGGCGGCTGGAAGATCTGCCGCACAGGCGCCGACATCGACGCTGCGCGTGCCGAAGGCAAGTTTGCAGCCGTGCTGCACATGGAAGGCTGCGAGGCGATCGACGCCGATCTCGCCGCACTCGACGTGTTCTATGCCGCCGGCCTGCGCTCGCTCGGCCCTGTCTGGAGCCGCAACACCGTCTTCGGCCATGGCGTGCCCTTCGCCTTCCCGTCGAGCCCCGACACCGGCCCCGGCCTGACCGAAGCCGGCAAGAGGCTGGTCAAGGAATGCAATCGCATCGGCATCGCCATCGACCTTGCCCACATCACCGAGAAAGGCTTCTGGGACGTGGCCAAGCTCAGCGACCAGCCGCTGGTCGTCAGCCACTCCAACGTTCATGCGATTACGCCGATCAGCCGCAACCTGACCGACAAGCAGCTTGCAGCGGTGCGTGAGAGCAACGGCCTTGTCGGCCTGAACTTCGCCGTCACCATGCTGCGCGAGGACGGGCTGAAGAGCGTCGACACGCCGCTCTCGGACATGATTCGCCATATCGACTATCTCGTCGAACATGTCGGCATCGATGGCGTGGCGCTGGGTTCGGACTTCGACGGCGCCACCGTGCCGGCCGAGATCGGCGATGCCGCCGGCCTGCAGAACCTCGTTGCCGCCCTCAGCGGCGCGGGCTACGGTGACGACGATCTGGCGAAAATCTGCCGCGACAACTGGCTGAGGGTCTTGCGCTCGGCCTGGCACGAAACGGCAGCCTAACAACAAATAATCGTCAACTTGGGGAACTGAAAAATGATGCTTGGTAAAATGAACGGACACTTCCGTCTGATGCTTGCCGGCGCCGCTCTGTCGGCGATGGTCTTCGCGGCGCCGGCACTTGCGGCGACGCCGGCCGACACGCTGGTCCAGGCATGGGCCATCGACGACACCATCACGCTTGACCCGGCAGAGTCCTTCGAGCTCAGCCCGGCCGAATTCCTCGGCAACGCCTATGACATGCTGGTACGTCTCGACATCAACGACACCACGAAGGTGCGTCCCGGCGTCGCCGAAAGCTGGACCGTCTCCGACGACGGCCTGACCTACACCTTCAAGCTCAAGTCGGGCCTGAAGTTCGCATCGGGCAATCCGATCACCGCCAAGGACGTCGCCTGGTCGTTCGAGCGCGTGGTCAAGCTCGACAAGAGCCCGGCCTTCATCCTCACCCAGTTCGGCTTGACCAAGGACAACGTCACCGAGAAGGCCAAGGCCGCCGATGACAGTACCTTCGTCTTCACCGTCGACAAGTCCTATGCGCCGTCCTTCGTGCTCAACTGCCTGACCGCCACGGTCGGTGCCGTGATGGACAGCAAGCTGGTGCTCGAGCATGTCGCTCCTGTTACACCGACCGACGAGTACAAGTTCGACAACGACTTCGGCAATGGCTGGCTGAAGACCGGCTACGCCGGCTCGGGTCCGTTCAAGATCCGCGACTGGCGCGCCAACGAGATCCTCGTGCTCGAACGCAACGACAACTATTATGGCGACAAGCCGGCGCTTGCCCGCGTCATCTACCGCCACGTCAAGGAAAGCGCGACCCAGCGCCTGATGCTCGAAGCCGGTGACATCGATGTTGCCCGCAACCTCGAGCCGGGCGATCTGGAAGCCATTTCGAAGAATGCCGAGCTGGCCACCACGAGCGCGCCTAAGGGCACCGTCTACTACATCAGCCTCAACCAGAAAAACCCGAACCTGGCCAAGCCTGAAGTGCGCCAGGCGCTCAAATATCTGGTCGACTATGATGCCATCGGCTCGACGCTGATCAAGGGCATCGGCGAAATCCGCCAGACCTACCAGGCCAAGGGCGTGCTCGGCGCACTCGATTCCAACCCGTTCACCTTCGACGTCGCCAAGGCCAAGGAACTGCTGGAAAAGGCAGGCCTGAAGGACGGCTTCTCGGTCACCATGGACGTGCGCAACACCCAGCCGGTGACGGGCATTGCCGAATCCTTCCAGCAGACGGTCGGCCAGGCCGGCGTGAAGGTCGAGATCATCCCCGGCGACGGCAAACAGACCCTGACCAAGTACCGTGCCCGCAACCACGACATGTATATCGGCCAGTGGGGCATGGATTACTGGGATCCGAACTCCAACGCCGAGACCTTCACCTCCAACCCGAACAATGCCGACGACGGCACGGTGAAGACGCTGGCCTGGCGCAATGCATGGGATGTGCCGGAGCTGACCGAAAAGACCAAGGCGGCCTTGCTGGAACGCGACAACGACAAGCGTGCGACGATGTACAAGGAACTGCAGCAGGCAGCCCTCGACACCAGCCCGTTCGTGCTGATCTTCCAGCAGACCGAGGTCGCCGGCCTGCGCGGCAACGTCAAGAACTACAAGCTTGGACCGAACTTCGATTCGAATTTCGTCGCCCCCGTGACCAAGGAATGATCCTTTACGGCGCCGCGCGTTCTCCGGAACACGCAAAGCGACGCTGTAGCCATTCGAGTCTGCGCATGACATCCGCAAGGGGCCGTGCGCAAAAGGATCGGACCATTGAGCACTGCTGATACACAAACGCCCGCGAGGCGCGCCAACAGGCGCGCCTCCACCATTCTCAAGGCGGTCGCCAGTTTCGCGGTGATCGTGGGGACCACCTATCTCGGCCTTCTGGCCGTCACCTTCTTCATCGGCCGGGTCGTGCCGATCGACCCCGTGCTCGCCATCGTCGGCGACCGGGCGCCGGCTCACGTCGTCGAGCGGACGCGCGAGCAGATGGGCTTCAACCTGCCCTACTACCAGCAGTTCTATCTCTACGTGAAAGGCGTGCTGTCAGGTGACTTCGGCACCTCGGTGCTGACCACCAATCCCGTCATGTCCGACATTCGCCGCGTCTTCCCAGCAACGATGGAACTCGCCACCGTCGGCACCATCATCGGCGCAGCCCTTGGCATCCCGCTCGGCGTGCTCGCCGCGGTCAAGCGCGGCAGCCTCGCCGATCAGGTCGTCCGCATCATCGGCCTGATCGGCTATTCGGTGCCGATCTTCTGGCTCGGGCTGCTGGCACTGCTGGTGTTTTATGCCCGCCTCGGCTGGACTGCCGGCCCCGGCCGCATCGACGTGGTGTTCGAATACACCTTCACGCCGATCACCGGCTTCTATCTGCTCGACGCGATGCTCAACCGCGACTGGGCAGCCTTCAAGGACATCTTCGCCCACATCATCCTGCCAGCGTCGTTGCTCGGCTATTTCTCGCTCGCTTATATCAGCCGCATGACGCGCTCCTTCATGCTGAACGAGCTGAGCCAGGAATACATCGTCGCCGCCCGCGCCAAGGGCCTGTCGGAAACCCGCATCATCTGGGGCCACGCACTGCGCAACGCCGCCGTGCCGCTGGTCACCGTCATTGCCCTTTCTTATGCCGGCCTGCTCGAAGGCTCGGTGCTGACCGAAACCGTCTTCGCCTGGCCCGGCCTCGGCCTCTACATCACCAACTCGCTGCAGAACGCCGACATGAACGCGGTGCTGGGCGGCACGATCATCATCGGTTCGGTGTTCATCGCGCTCAACCTGCTCTCCGACCTGCTTTATCGTCTGCTCGACCCAAGGACGCGCATCCGATGAGCGACACGACCATGACCCGCCGCGAATGGCTGCTCACCGACCGACCGCAATCGCGCCTGCAGGCGCGGCTCGGCCGCGCCTATGTGACCTGGCGCCGCTTCACCGCCAACCGGCTTGCCTCGATCGGCCTCGGCATTATCCTTCTGCTGCTGTTTGTTGCCGCCTTCGCGCCACTCCTGGCGCCGCATTCGCCCTATATTGGCGACCTCAAGAACGCCCGCCTGCTGCCGGCGAGCTCCACCTACTGGCTCGGCACCGACGACCAAGGCCGCGACATCCTTTCACGCCTGATCTACGGCTCGCGTCTGACCTTGCAGGTCATCGTGCTGGTGGCGATCATCGCAGCGCCGATCGGCCTCCTGGTCGGCACGGCGGCCGGCTATGCCGGCGGCTGGATCGACGCGGTGCTGATGCGCATCACCGACATCTTCCTCGCCTTCCCCAAGCTGGTTCTGGCCCTGGCATTCGTCGCAGCCCTCGGGCCCGGCATCGAAAACGCCATCATCGCCATCGCGCTGACCTCGTGGCCGCCCTATGCCCGCATCGCTCGTGCCGAAACGCTGACCGTGCGCAATTCCGATTACATCGCAGCGGTGAAATTGATGGGTGCCTCGCCGATGCGCATCGTGCTCCGCCACATCATGCCGCTATGCATCTCTTCGCTGATCGTCCGCGTCACGCTCGACATGGCCGGCATCATTCTGACTGCCGCGGGTCTCGGCTTCCTCGGCCTCGGCGCCCAGCCGCCGCTACCTGAATGGGGCGCGATGATCGCCTCGGGGCGCCGCTTCATCCTCGACCAATGGTGGGTGGCGGCAGCACCGGGTGCTGCGATCCTCATCGTCAGCCTTGGCTTCAACCTGCTCGGTGACGGCCTGCGCGACGCACTCGACACACGCAGCGGTGGCCAATGAGCACGTTGCTGCATGTCGAAAATCTCAGTGTCTCCTTCCCCACCCGCACCGGCGTGGTCGAAGCGGTGCGCGGCGTATCCTTCGCGCTCGGCCAGGAACGGCTCGGCATCGTCGGCGAAAGCGGTTCGGGCAAGTCGCAGACCGGCCGCGCGATCATGGGGTTGACGCCACAGCAGGCAGAGATCAGGGCCGGAAGGCTTGAATTCAGCGGCATCGACCTGCTCAAGGCCTCCGTCGCCGAGCGCCGGGCGCTGCGTGGCAACCGCATCGCCATGATCCTGCAGGATCCGAAATATTCGCTCGATCCGGTCATGACCATCGGCCGCCAGATCGTGGAGACGCTGCGGACGCATGAAAAGGTCAGCAAGTCGGCGGCCCGCGAGCGCGCTCTCGACATGCTCGCCGCCGTCCAGATTCGCGACCCGAAGCGGGTCTACGACCTCTACCCGCACGAGGTCTCGGGCGGCATGGGCCAGCGCGCCATGATCGCCATGATGCTGATTGCCGGGCCGGAACTTCTGATCGCCGACGAACCGACCTCGGCGCTCGACGTCACTGTCCAGCTCGACATCTTGCGCATTCTAGACCGGCTGGTGATCGACCGCGGCATGGGCCTGATCTTCATTTCCCACGACCTGCGCCTGGTCTCGACCTTCTGCGACCGCGTCATCGTCATGTATGCCGGCAAGATCGTCGAGGAACTCAAGGCCTCGGAACTGTCGCAGGCGAAGCATCCCTACACGCAAGGCCTGCTCAACTGCATGCCCAAGATCGGCGCCGACCGGCACCCGCTGCCCGTGCTCGACCGAAAGCCGGAGTGGCTGCTGTGACCCCTGCTCTCTCGATCGACAAACTGCGTGTGGTCTACGACGATTTCGTCGCGCTGAAGGACGTCAGCGTGACCGTGGCGCAAGGCGAATCCTTCGGCCTCGTCGGCGAATCCGGCTCGGGCAAATCGACGCTGCTGCGCGCCGTCGCCGGTATCGCGCCCGTCTCCAGCGGCACCATCGACGTCAGCGGCAAGCGGTTGGGCAAGCTCAGGGACAAGGAATTCTATCGTCAGGTGCAGATGGTGTTCCAGGACCCGTACGGTTCGCTGCACCCGCGCCAGACCGTCGACAGGTTGCTGCTCGAACCGCTCGACATTCACGGTTTTGGCGACACCGAGAAACGCATCCAGCGCGCGCTCGACGAGGTCGGCCTCGGCTCCGGCTTCCGCTTCCGCTACTCGCACCAGCTCTCGGGCGGCCAGCGCCAGCGCGTGGCGATCGCCCGTGCGCTGATCCTCGAACCGTCGATCCTGCTGCTCGACGAGCCGACATCGGCCCTCGATGCTTCGGTGCAGGCCGAAGTGCTCAACCTGCTCGAACAGGTGCGCCGCGACCGCAAGCTGACCTTCGTCATGGTCAGCCACGACCTCGGCGTCATCACCCACATGTGCGAGCGGCTGATGGTGATGCAGGTCGGACAGGAGGTCGAACGGCTGCAGGCCGGCGACCTCGCCACGCGAAACGTGGCGCAGGACTACACGCGCAACCTTCTCGTTGCGAGCGAAGGTTTCGTCCGCGACGCCTAGGGTGTTACGGAAATGCGGAAGTCCGTTTTCCGCATTTCCGCGAAAGGCGAAAATGTCAGATGGACAGCTTGCGCGCGCAAGCACTTGCCTGCAATTCTGGACTGGAAACTATGGCGTTCAGGTGCGGCCGCCCCGCATCCGCAACCCGCATCTCAGGTGACAAAAATGCTCCTTGGCATCGATCCGCTGCTCGGCCCCGACGTGCTCTACGTGCTCCGCGCCATGGGCCATGGCGACGACCTGATCATCGCCGATGCCAATTTCCCGGCCGATGCGATGGCGAGGCAGACCGTCTTCGGCCGGCCACTGCGCATCGACGGCGACATCGTCAGCGTCATGAAGGCGGTGCTGTCGGTGATGCCGGTCGACACTTTCGTCGACGACGCCTTCGGCCGCATGGAAGTGGTCGGCAAGCCGGACGAGATCCCCGAGGTGCAGCGTGAGGTCGGCAAGCTGATCGAGGGCACGGCCACCAAGATGGTCGGCATCGAACGCTTCGCCTTCTACGAGCGTGCCAAGAAGGCCTATGCCGTCATCCAGACCCTGGAACGCCGCTTCTATGCCGACTTCGCCGTGCGCAAGGGCGTGGTACCGCCGGGGGGATGAACCGCGTCTTCGGCGCAGGTCTAGGAGAGCCAGAACTTTCCCTGAAAGGGGCGCAGCCGCGCCCTCAACCGCCTGCCGGTACGTAGCATCGAGCTCTGCGCTACGCAGCGCCAAAGCAACGTCCAACCCGCGCCTACGACAGCGACAGCTTGGCCGCGACGTCCTTGAGCAATGCCAGCGTCTGGTCGATGTCGGCCTGCCTGTCGTCGATCCGCAGGATGTAGGGACAGGTCAGCACGGCGATCGCGTAGCCGTCAGGCGAGAGGATCGGCACCGAGATGTCGTCGATGGCGCGCATCTGCTGGCTCGGGCCGACGCGGTGGCCGGCCTCGCGATAGCCGGTCAGGATCGGCTCCAGCTTTTCACGTGCACTTGCCTGCCTGGTGCCTTCCCAGCGGGCAGCTGCCTCGGATTGCGAATGCGGGTCCTGGAAGGCGAGCAAGATATGACCCGAGCTGGTGGTCAGGAGATCGATATGGGCGCCGATGCGGATGCCGAATTCCCAGTTGCCGGGCGGGCTGGCATGCGCCACCACGATCGCCGCGTCGCGGTCGGGCGCTACCAGATGACATGACTGGCCGGCAGCCACCGAAAATGCATCCATCAAAGGCTGAGCCCGCGCCACCAACCGCCTTATCGGCGGATGCCGATGGGCGAGGATGAAAAGCTTCATGGTCAGCGCGTAGCGGTCGCCCTCTGGTGAGCGGCTGACAAAGTCGCGCGCCACCAGACGTTCGAGCATGCGGTAGACCTCGCTTGGCCCACGTCCCATCGCCTCACCGATCTCGGCCCGGGTCAGGCCACCCGGTTGCTCCGAAAGCAGCTCGAGAATGTCCAGGCCCTTGTCCAGTGCCGGTGCGCGGTAGCGGTCGTCCTTGTCGACGCTGTTGGCCGTCTTTGCCGACCCTTTTGGCATGATGCGAAATCCTCCCTCGACCGGCCTCACGACCCCTCCTCACAATTCCCCATTGCAAGGTTGGTTCATTTATGAATAGTATGTTCGTATATAGACAGAAGCGCAAGCAGTTTGCTGGGAGGAGCGACGGTTATGCGACTAAGCGGGAAACGCATTTTCATTTCCGCCGCGGCCCAGGGCATCGGCCGCGCCAGCGCGCTGGCCTGTGCCAATGAGGGCGCCCATGTCATCGCCACCGACATCAATGACGACGCGCTCAAAGCGCTTTCGACCGAGCATAAGAACATCGAGACCCATCGTCTCGACGTCCGCGACGGCAAGGCCGTGGCAAGCTTCGCCGCCGGCCAGGCGCCGCTCGACGGGCTCTTCAACTGCGCCGGCTTCGTCCACAACGGCACCATCATGGACTGCAGCGACGAAGACTGGGACTTCAGCTTCGACCTGAACGTCAAGAGCATGTACCGCACGACCAAGGCGTTCCTGCCCGGCATGCTCGAACGCGCCGAAAAGACCGGCGCGGTGTCGATCCTCAACATGGCTTCCATGGCTTCGTCGATCAAAGGCTTCCCCAACCGGCTGCTCTACGGCGCCACCAAGGCGGCCGTCATCGGCTTCACCAAGGGCATGGCCGCCGACTATGTGCGCCGCGGCGTGCGCTGCAACGCGCTCTGCCCGGGCACTGTCGACACGCCGTCGCTGCGCGGCCGCATCGCTGCTGCCGCCGACCCGGTGCAGGCGGAGAAGGACTTCATCGCCCGCCAGCCCATCGGCCGACTTGCGACCGTCGACGACATCGCGCCGCTCGTCGTCTACCTGTTGTCCGACGAGTCGCGCTTCGTCACCGGCCAGGCAGTCCTGGTCGATGGCGGCGTCACCATCTAGACGGGGCGGCGGCCATGATCGAAAGGATCGACGGCCACTGCCACTACTGGGCGCTCCAGCGCGGCGACTACGGTTGGCTGACGCCTGACGCCACCCATCTCGCCCCGATCTACCATGACTTCGGCGCAGCCGAGATGCGCCCGCTGGCGGAAGTCGCCGGCATCGCCAAACGCATCCTGGTCCAGGCAGCCCCGACGGAAGCCGAGACGCAGTTCCTGCTCGACCAGGGCCGCGACGACAAGGCTGTTGCCGGCGTCGTCGGCTGGGTCGACCTGTCCTCCACCGAAAGCGTTGCCACGCTCGATCGCTTCGCTGCCGATCCCCTGTTCAAGGGCGTCCGGCCGATGTTGCAGGATCTCGACGATCCCGACTGGATCGCCACCCGCCCGCACCTGGACGCTATCGCAGCACTCAAGCGGCTCGGCCTGCGTTTCGACGCGCTCGTGATGCCGCAGCATCTTCAGGCGCTCGGGCGTTTCGTCGAGGCACATCCCGAGCTCCCCGTCGTCATCGACCATGCTGCCAAGCCCGCCTTCGCCGCTTCTGCCGACGATCCGCGCCATGGCATGTGGCGGTTCGGCATGGCCGAGCTGTCGGGGCACACGCAGGTCTATTGCAAGCTGTCTGGCCTGCTCACCGAATTGCCCGCGGAGCGCCGCGCGACGTCCAAGGCCGCGGCTGAAGCGCTGCACCCGGCGATCTGCAGCCTGCTCGACTGGTTTGGGCCGGATCGCCTGATCTGGGGGTCGGACTGGCCGGTGCTGACACTGGCCAACCCCTTCGCCTTCTGGGACGAGGTCACGGGCCGCCTGCTTGACGGCCTTGGCCAACGCGAGCGCATGGCGATCCTGGGCGGCACAGCCGCCCGCTTCTACGGCATCGAAGGAGGTCGCGCATGACCGCTCTCGTCGTCATGAAGGACATCGGCAAGTCGTTCCCCGGCGTGCGCGCCCTGCACAATGCCCAACTCGAGCTGCTGTCAGGCGAAGTGCATGCCCTGATGGGGGAGAACGGCGCCGGCAAGTCGACGCTGATGAAGATCCTTGCCGGCATCTACCGCCGCGATGCGGGTGAAATCCTGCTCGACGGCAAGCCGGTCGAGATCAACTCGCCGCGCCAGGCCCAGGATCTCGGCATCGGCATCATCCATCAGGAGCTCAATCTGATGCCGCATCTGACAGCGGCGCAGAACATCTTCATCGGCCGCGAGCCACGCAAGGCCGGCGGCCTGCTGCTCGACGAGGCGAAACTCAACGCTGATACCGCCGAGATCTTTGCCTCGATGCATCTAAAGCTCGACCCGCGCACCCCGGTCGGCGGGCTGACCATCGCACGCCAGCAGATGGTCGAGATCGCCAAGGCGCTGTCCTATCGCTCGCGCGTGCTGATCATGGACGAGCCGACAGCGGCCCTCAACGACGCCGAGATCGCGGAGCTCTTCGCCATCATCGCCAGGCTGAAGGCCGAGGGTGTCGGCATCGTCTACATCTCGCACAAGATGGACGAGCTGAAGCGCATCGCCGACCGCGTCACCATCATGCGCGACAGCGAATATATCGGCACGGTGCCGGCTGCCGAGACGCCAGTCGAGAAGATCATCTCGATGATGGTCGGCCGCACATTGACCGACGATCGGCCGGACATTCCCGACCACAGCAAGTCCGAGACCGTGCTGGAGGTCAAGAACCTCAATCGCGGTACGGTCATCCGCGACGTCAGCCTTTCTGTCCGCAAGGGCGAAATCCTCGGTTTCGCCGGCTTGATGGGCGCCGGCCGCACCGAGGTGGCGCGTGCCATCTTCGGCGCCGACCGTCGCGACGGCGGCGACATCTTCATGCATGGCAAAAAGGTCGACATCCGTATCCCGCAAGACGCCGTGCGTGCCGGCATCGGCTACCTCTCCGAGGACCGCAAGCATTTCGGCCTCGCCACCGGCATGGACGTACGCAACAACGTCGTGCTGGCCAGCCTTGCGCGCTTCGCCGGCCCGGCCGGGTTGCTCAGGGAAGGCGCCATGCACGATGTCGCCGCCCGCTACATCGACCAGTTGGCGATCAAGACCCCGTCGGACCGGCAGGAAGTGCGCCTGCTGTCGGGCGGCAACCAGCAGAAGATCGTCATCGCCAAATGGCTGCTGCGCGAGTGCGAGGTGCTGATCTTCGACGAGCCGACGCGTGGCATCGACGTCGGCGCCAAGAACGAAATCTACAAGCTCTTGAATGCGCTGGCCCAGCAGGGCCGCGCCATCATCGTCATCTCCTCCGAACTGCCGGAGGTGCTCCGGCTCAGCCATCGCATCGCGGTGATGTGCGAGGGGCGGCTGACCGGCATCTTGCCCGGCGGCGCCAGCCAGGAGGAGATCATGCATTTGGCGACGCTTCGCGGCGATGCCGCCAACCAGAACAAGCAAAAGACGGCAAAGGGAGAGGCCAAATGAGTGCTGCAGCATCCACGGCGAGCACCTCTGCCGTTTCGCGATTTTCCGGCGCGCAACACCGGCTGCTCGCCTTCGCCAGCCTGATCATCCTTGTCGCGGTGTTCAGCTTTGCCTCGCCCAATTTCATGCAGACGTCCAACATCATCGCCATCCTGCAGGCGACGTCGGTCAACGGCGTGCTGGCGATCGCAGCAACGCTGGTCATCATCACAGGCGGCATCGACCTGTCGGTCGGCACGCTGATGACCTTCTGTGCGGTGATTGCCGGCGTGGTGCTGACCTTCTGGGGCATGCCGCTCGGCCTCGGCGTGCTGGCCGCGATCCTGGCGGGGGCTGCCAGTGGCACGCTGTCCGGAACGTTCGTCGCCAAGCTCAAGATCCCGCCCTTCATCGCCACGCTTGGCATGATGCTGATCCTCAAGGGCCTGTCGCTGGTGATCTCGGGCACGCGCCCGATCTACTTCAACGGCACGCCTGGCTTCACCCAGATCTCGCAAGGCTCATTGATCGGCTCGGTCATCCCGAGCCTTCCGATCCCCAACGGCGTGCTGATCCTGTTCCTGGTCGCCATCGCCACCAGCTTCATCCTCGAGCGCACCATTTTGGGCCGCTTCACCTTTGCGCTCGGCTCCAACGAAGAGGCGGTCAGGCTTTCCGGCGTCAACACCGACCGCTGGAAGATCGCGGTCTATGCGCTGGCCGGCTCGATCTGTGGCATCGCCGGCCTGCTGATCGCCTCGCGGCTCAACTCGGCCCAGCCCGCGCTCGGCCAGGGCTACGAGCTCGATGCGATTGCGGCGGTTGTCATCGGCGGCACCTCGCTGTCGGGCGGCCGCGGCACCATCATCGGCACGCTGATCGGCGCCCTCATCATCTCCGTGCTCGCCAACGGCCTGCGCATCCTCTCGGTCGCCCAGGAATGGCAGACCGTGGTCACCGGCTCGATCATCATTCTCGCCGTCTACACCGACATTCTGCGGCGGCGCAGGCTTTGAGCAAGCTTGCTTCGCGCAGCGCCGGGGTGCTGCGCCAACATCAAGAAGAGAGCGAAAGCGCTCCACCAGCAGAGTTCAACAACCAAGGTTCAATCGGAGGAAACATGTTCACCAGACGCACAGTGATTGGCGCTCTCAGCGCCATGACGATCCTCGGCTACGGCTCGACCATGGCAATGGCCCAGGACAAGATGTACATCCCGCTGATCTCCAAGGGCTTTCAGCACCAGTTCTGGCAAGCGGTGAAAGCCGGCGCCGACAAGGCTGCCGCCGATCTCGGCGTCGAAGTCACCTTCGAAGGCCCTGACTCGGAAACCCAGGTCGACCGTCAGATCGACATGCTGGCCGCAGCGCTTGCCAAAAAACCGGCGGCGATCGGCTTCGCCGCCCTCGACAGCCAGGCGGCTATCCCGCTGCTGCAGCAGGCCAAGGACGCCAAGATCCCGGTCGTCGCCTTCGACTCCGGCGTCGACAGCGACATCCCGGTGGCCACAGCCTCGACCAACAATATTGCGGCGGCCGCCCTCGCCGCCGACAAGATGGCCGAGCTGATCGGCGACGAAGGCAAGGTGGCACTTGTCGTCCATGACCAGACCAGCCGCACCGGCGTGGACCGCCGCGACGGCTTCGTCAACCGCATGAAGGAAGCCCACCCGAAGGTCGAGATCGTCGCCATCGAATATGGCGAGGGCGATCATCTCAAGTCGACCGAAATCACCAAGGCGATCCTGCAGGCCAACCCCGACCTCAAGGGCATGTTCGGTGCCAATGAAGGCTCGGCCATCGGCGTCGTCAACGGCGCCAAGGAGCTCGGCCGCCAGCTGGTGATCATCGGCTACGACTCGGGCGCCCAGCAGAAGGCGGCGATCCGCGACGGCCAGATGGCCGGCGCCATCACCCAGAACCCGGTCGGCATCGGCTACAAGACTGTCGAGGCAGCCGTGAAGGCGGCAAAGGGCGAAGCCATCGAAAAGAACATCGACACCGGCTTCTACTACTACGACAAGTCGAACATCGATCAGCCCGAAATCGCAGCGGTGCTGTACGACTGATCCTGGGCAACTCTACCGGAGGCGGTCCGCCGCCTCCGGCTTTTTCCAATCAAGGTGACATCAGATGAAACTGCTCCGCTACGGCCCCAAGGGCAACGAGAAGCCCGGCATCCTCGACAGATCAGGCCGCGTCCGCGATCTCTCGCGCCACGTCGACGACATCGCCGGCGACGTTCTGACGCCCGAAGGCCTCGCCCGCCTGCGCACCCTCGATATCGAGACGCTGCCGCTGGTAGCCGGCACGCCTCAGCAGGATCTGCGCCTCGGCGCCTGCGTCGGCCGCATCGGCAAGTTCATCTGCATCGGCCTCAACTATGCCGACCATGCCGCCGAAACCGGTGCAGCCATCCCCGCCGAACCGATCGTCTTCAACAAGTGGACCTCGGCCATCGTCGGTCCCAACGACGACGTCGAAATCCCGCGCAATTCGGTCAAGACCGATTGGGAGGTCGAGCTTGGCGTCGTCATCGGCAAGCCCGGCCGCTACATCGACGAGGCCGACGCCATGTCCCACGTTGCCGGCTATTGCGTCATCAACGACGTTTCCGAACGCGAATTCCAGACCGAGCGCGGCGGCACCTGGGACAAGGGCAAGGGTTGCGACACCTTCGGCCCGACCGGCCCCTGGATGGTGACCGCTGACGAGATCGCCGACCCGCAGAACCTCAAGATGTGGCTCGATGTCGATGACAAGCGCTTCCAGGACGGCTCGACCAAAACGATGATCTTCTCGGTGCAGCAGGTCGTATCCTACCTCAGCCGCTTCATGAGCCTGCAGTCCGGCGACGTCATCTCGACCGGCACCCCGCCCGGCGTCGGCCTTGGCCAGAAACCTCCCGTCTATCTCAAAGCAGGCCAGACGATGACTCTTGGCATCGAAGGCCTGGGCAGCCAGAGGCAGCGCGTTATCGCTGCCTGACCCCTTTGGAGCGGGAGGCGTCTCCCAGGCAATCCTTCCGCTCTCGTTTCAGCCGCACGAACTTGCCCTCGAGGCTCCCAGCCTTTCGGGATCGTGCCCAGAGGACCCACACCATGACCAGAATCATCGACATGCGGGTGCTCGACCTGCGTTTCCCGACGTCGCAGCATCTCGACGGTTCCGACGCGATGAACCCGGACCCCGACTATTCGGCGGCCTATGTCATCCTGAAGACCGACACGGCAGGGATCGAGGGTCATGGTCTGACCTTCACCATCGGCCGCGGCAACGAAATCTGCTGCGCGGCGATCGAGGCGATGCGCCATCTGGTCGTCGGCCTGGAGATGGACAAGGTGGCCGCTAACATGGGCGCCTTCTGGCGGCACGTGACGTCGGACAGCCAGTTGCGCTGGATCGGCCCGGACAAGGGCGCGATCCACCTGGCCACCGGCGCCGTCGTCAACGCCGTCTGGGATATCTGGGCGAAGATGGTTGGCAAGCCGGTGTGGAAGCTGGTCGCCGATATGTCGCCGGAAGAACTCGTGCGCTGCATCGACTTCCGCTACATCACCGACTGCATCACGCCCGAGGAAGCGCTCGCCATGCTGCGCGAAAAAGAGCCGGGCAAGGCCGAGCGGATCGCGACCCTCGAGCGCGAGGGATATCCCTGCTACACCACCTCGGCCGGCTGGCTCGGTTATGGCGACGAGAAGCTGCGCCGGCTGTGCCAGGAAGCGGTCGACGCCGGCTTCAACCACGTCAAGCTCAAGGTCGGCCGCGACAAGGCCGACGATATCAGGCGCCTGCGCATCGCGCGTGAGGTGCTCGGCCCAGACCGCCAGCTGATGATCGACGCCAACCAGGTCTGGGAAGTCGGCCAGGCCATCGACTGGGTACGCGACCTCGCCTTTGCCAAGCCGTGGTTCATCGAAGAGCCGACCAATCCCGACGACGTCGAGGGCCATCGCAAGATCCGCGAGGGCGTCGCCCCGGTCCAGGTCGCCACCGGCGAGATGTGCCAGAACCGCATCATGTTCAAGCAGTTCATCATGCGCGGCGCCATCGACGTGGTGCAGATCGACTCCTGCCGCCTCGGCGGCGTCAACGAAATCCTCGCCGTGCTGTTGATGGCGGCGAAATACAATCTGCTCGTCTGCCCACACGCCGGCGGTGTCGGCCTGTGCGAATATGTCCAGCACCTGTCGATGATCGACTACGTCTCAATCGCCGGAACCCGCGAGGGCCGTGTCGTCGAATATGTCGACCACCTGCATGAGCACTTCAAGGAACCCTGCGTGGTGCAGCACGCCGCTTACATGCCCCCGTCCGCGCCCGGCTTCTCCATCGAGATGAAGCCGGCGACGCTCGAAGACTTCCAGTTCCGCGGTTGAGGGAAACGACAATGGACCTCGGGCTGAAGGACAAGATCGTCATCGTCACCGGCGGCGGTGCCGGCATCGGCGGCGCGGTCACACTCGGTCTCGCTGTCGAAGGCGCCATTCCGGTCATCTTCGGCCGCAGCCCACTGGCCGAGGATTTCGCCGCGAAGCTCAAGGCCGTTTCGCCGCGCTCGCTGTTCGTCCAGGTCGAGCTGATGCACGATCCCGAGATCGGCGCAGCTGTCGAGCAGGTGGCAAAAACCTTCGGCCGCATCGACGGGCTGGTCAACAATGCCGGCATCAATGACGGCATCGATCTCGAGGCCGGTTCGGATGCTTTCCGCGAGTCGCTCGAACGCAACCTGATCCACTACTACACCACCGCCCATCACTGCCTGCCGTGGCTGAGAAAATCGCGCGGCGCGATCGTCAACGTCTCGTCCAAGACCGCACTCACCGGCCAGGGCAGCACCAGCGGCTACACCGCCGCCAAGGGCGCCCAGCTGTCACTCACCCGTGAATGGGCCGCCGCCCTGCGCGGCGATGGCATACGCGTCAACGCGGTCATCCCGGCCGAGGTGATGACGCCGCTCTACGAAAAGTGGCTGAAGACATTCGACGATCCGGAAGCACGGCTGGAAGAAATCACCCGACGCATCCCGCTCGGGCAGCGCATGACGACGTCGGAAGAGATCGCCGACACCATCATCTTCCTGCTCTCCGACAAGGCCAGCCACACCACCGGCCAGTGGCTGTTCGTCGACGGCGGCTATACCCATCTCGACCGCGCATTGGACTGAACGCGGCTAAAGCACCGGCCCGAGCATGGCGATGGCGTTGTTCCAGATCTGGCGCGGCCGGCTCCACTTGGCGACCATGCGGTCGCTGATGGGGATGGACGACTCGATATAGCTCTGCTGCCGCTTCCGCACCTCGCCGGTAACGCGTGCGTCGTGCAGCAGGATATTGTTCTCGAAATTCAGCTCGAAGCTGCGCCGGTCGAGATTGGCCGAACCGATCAGCGTCACCTCGCCATCGACCGTCAGCGTTTTCGCGTGCAGTAGGCCGCCTTCATATTCGTGGATGTTCACGCCGGCATCGAGCAGTTCGCGATAGTAGCTGCGGCTTGCCGCCGCGACGATCCAGGAATCGTTGCGCCGGGGAAGGACGATGGTCGTTTCGACGCCGCGGTGGCCGCAAGCGCACAGCGCCGCCTGCAGCGGCTCGTCCGGCACGTAATAGGGTGTCGAAATGACGAGCTCGCGCCGTGCGGCGTTCATCAGCGCGATGAACATTTCGGGCATCGCCGAATAGCGCACGGCAGCACCCGTGCCGATGACCTGCGCCGTAAAGCCGAGTTGCGCCGACGGCAGCGGCTGGCGCATCAGCGGGCTCAGGTCCTCCTTGACCTGCGCCATCCAGTCGCTGGCAAACAGATGCTGGTTCTGAAGCACGACCGGGCCCTCGAAACGCATCATCACGTCAACCCAGGGCGCGTACTTCGCCTTGATGGCAAAGGCCGGATCGGCGCAGTTCTGGCTGCCGCAATAGGTGGTCTTGTTGTCGATAACGACGATCTTGCGGTGGTTGCGCATGTCGACTCGCCCCTTGAGCGGGCGCAGCAGCGCGATCCCTACCGGCAGGGCGCGCGCCAGCCTGACCTTGGCTGAAGCCATCTCGCGCCAGTGCGGCGACCGGATCAACCGGCGCGAGCCGATGTCGTCGACCATCACCCGGCACGTCACGCCGCGCATCGCCGCGCGCTTGACCGCCTCGACCATCTTCACGCCGTTGCTATCGGGCAACCAGATGTAGAATAGCAGGTGCACATGATCGGTGGCCGCATCGATGTCGGCGATGATCGCATCGATGGCAGCATCGGAACCAGGCATGAGGTGAGCCCGGTTTGCGCCGACCGGCGCATAATTGCTGATCGATTCGCCGACACGAAACAGCGGCGCGTAAGGCTCCGGGACGCTTGGCTGCTCGCGCCCGTCGAGATCGGTCGTGTTGATCGTGGCAAGCGAGGGCAAGCGCTGGAGCGCGTCGCGCAGCCGGGCGATACGGCGGCTGCCGACATTGGTATCACCGAACAGGATGTACGCGACAACGCCGACCACCGGCGCAACGACGATGACCACGATCCAGGCCAGCCGCGAGGCCGGCTCGCGATGCGGGCGCAGCAGCGCCCGCACGAGATAGATGATCTGCAGGCAGATGGTCAGGTTGACCAGGGCCCAACCTAAATAGGCGGAAGCGCTCATGTTTGGGGTGGCCCTCCAGACAGTAGGTTCAACCGATAGCAGATAGTTCGATGCGGGAGCCATAACCCTTGCTCTCGGGGAGAGCGACGGAAGGCCCGGCCACGCCGGCAGGCAATTTGTTGCCAAGGCACTCATGCCGTGCAATGTGCAATGCCAAGAGCGCCTGCCCCGCTCAGCCAATTGCCGGGGGAGTTGTCAGTGCACAAGAAGGTGGACGGGCTGTCGGTCGAGACGTCAGCGTCTGATTTGACGCTGCGCGGGCTTTCGCTCAGCGAGCTTGCACCCGAGCCGGTGACCTACCCGCTCGTCTCCTTCATCATCCGAAACTGGAACTACGCCCGCTTCGTCGGATCGGCGATCCGCTCGGTTCGCCATCAGACCTATCCCAATTTCGAAGCCATCGTCGTCGACAATGGCTCGACCGATGACAGTCGACGCGAGATAGAAGCGGCGATCGGGGACGACCCGCGGTTTCGCACGATCTGGCTCGACGAAAACCTCGGCGCACTCGCAGGGGCATTGAAAGGCCTGGATGTCGCACGCGGCGATTTCGTCACCTTCGTCGATTCCGACGATTATCTGCTTGCCGACTTTACCGCCATGCATGTCCAGACGCATTTGGCGCTGCCACGGAGCGTCGCCTTCACATCGAGCGCGGTGATCGAGATCGATGCGACTGGCGCAGCATTGGGAACCGGTCTGAGGGGATCGCAGCCCGACACGCGTAAGGGCAGTCTGCGGCGCTCCTTCCTGGTCGTCCGTTTGTCTGAGGTTTCCGGTCCGCAGTTCGACCAGCTCGACGACAGCGTCGTTGCCCATCCACCCACCGAAAACGGCTGGCTGTGGTCGCCGGGCACATCAAACATGTTCCGCCGTTTCCTGCTCGAAACCATCCGCCCGCGCGCCAAATCAGACGTCATGTTCGGGCTTTCGGTCGACGGCCATTTCTGCCGGCTCGCCCATGTATTTGCCGGATCGGCCACGATCGCCATGCCGCTGTCGGCCTATCGGCTGCACGGTAACAACTTCTTTGCCGGCAATCCGACCCTGGACGGGGCCGTGAACGTCTCCGGCCCCGCCAGGAGATTTTTCCCCGCGCGCCGCCGCGAAGCGATGCGTGTTCTCGTCGAAGACGCGGCGTCGCTTTCGGCGAGCATGGGGGCATGGCGCTTCTGGTCCGCGATTGCCCAGGTTCTCGACAGCGACGGCGTCACTTCGGTTCAGGTCTTCGAAGCGGCCGAAGCCCAGGCCATCATCGTTGAGAACCTGCCTGCGCTGTTCGCGACCTTCGGCAAGTGGGACACCTTGCGCAAGCTGCGGCAGCTGATGTCGAGAAGCGCATTGAAGGCTATTCTCCGCGCCGCCGGCCTGAGCCCCGCTGCCTATGCACCGCGCATGGTCGGCATCGAGCTGTCGATGCTCGAAGCCAGGCTGAGGCGCAAGCGTCGCGCCAAAGCTGCGCGGCGGAATCCAAGACCCTAAGGACGCCGTCCCGCGAAAGGGTGGCGGCCAATCTCAAGCGGGCACCGGAGACAAGACCCCGGAACCTGTCGGCAACAGTCCAAGCACGCGTTCCATGGCGCAAGGGATCGGCGCGATGATCGGCGTGTCGAACATCGGCTGCAGTTGTTCGGCCGCCTGGCCGAGCGGGCCGCCGCCGATGATGACGGCCTCCGCTCCATCCAGCTCGATGCATTCGCGTACAGCCTCGGCCAGCGACTGCCCGAGAAGCTTTTCGTCGCCGGCAAGCGCGATCGGATCACCCGCCGTGCAGCGGATGCCGGCATAGAGATGGTCGAGGCCAAGGTCACGGGCACGACCCGCAATCGCCTCGACAAGATCCGGCGTCGTCGTCGCGACGCCGAACCGCCGCCCGTCGCGCGCGGCCTCGATCATCGAGGCCTCGCAGATGCCGACGACTGGCACGTCGACCCGTTCCCTCAGTGCCGCCAGTCCAGGATCGCCAAAGGCGCTGACGATGATGCCCCGGCAGTCCTGGCCATGGCTGGACCCGATCTCGATGACCTGGTCGGCCGCAGCTTCAAGCTGCGGGCCGTTGACAATCATCGGCGGGTTGCGGGTAGCCGTGGCAATCGCCACGGCTACCCGTCCTGCTGCAGTCTTGCGCGCGATGGCATGCATCATGTCGCTGGTTGCCTGCGAGCTGTTGGGATTGATCAACAGGATATGTGACGTCATGCTCATCGTTACGCTCTTGCTTGCGCCTGCCGGGTCGACACTTCGGGTGTCTCGACCTCGGCCGGCTGGGTCAGGTCTTCCATCGACATGCCATAGGTTTCGGGGCCCATCTGGATGCAGAAGGCACTCGCGCTTCGTCAAACGGCTGGGTTATGACAACTACGAAGAAGCCCGGCGCCATGCGCGCGAGGAAAAGCAGACCGGCTCGCGCCTGTTCCTGACGACCTCGACGGATACTGCCGGGGTGCAATCGCTGGGCGCCCATATCGCTCAAGGCATCGCCAACATCGAAGGCACCTTCGCCACCCATCACCGACAGCCAGATCGACGCCGCCGTCGAAGCGATGCTGGCCAGCCGCAAGATCTGGGTGCTCGGCTTCCGCAGCAGCCACCCTTTCGCCGACTACTTCCAGTGGCAGATAACGCAGGTGGTGGAAAACATCGTCGCCATACCGGGTGGCGGGCAGACGCTGGGCGAACATCTCGTCAGCGTCGGCAAGGACGACGTTGCAGTGGTATTCGGGTTGCGCCGCCGCATCGCGCGCATGGAAATGGTGCTGTCGGCGATCGAGAAAAGCGGCGCGAAACTGCTCTACATCACCGACGAGGGGGTGCCCCACCGCCCGGGTGCGGCCTGGCATTTCCGCTGCCAGACACTCGCCCCGGGCCCGCTGTTCAACCACGTCTCGGCGATGGCGATCTGCCACCTGCTCGCCACCCGCGCCATCGAACGGTCGGGCGCTGCGGGCCGGACCCGCCTCAGGGGCATCGAGACCATCGGCGACGCGCTTGAGGAACTGTAGTCTTCAGCCTGCCGGCATGCGGTCGCGTACATGCCGGAGGAACAACGACAGAAGTTCGGCCTGGGTGGAGATGGCAAGCCTCTCATAAGCATGCTTGCGATGGGTCTTGACCGTGGCGCGCGAGATGTCGAGGTGAGCCGCGATCGAATCCGAAGAATGCCCGCGCAGCACGAGCACCACCACCTCGCGCTCGCGGTTGGTCAACAGCTCGGCGCCGAAGCTTTCATAGGCCGCCTCCGCCCAACCGGCACCGATGGAATGCCGCTTGGCCGCATGCCGCGCCTTGATGCGTTGCCAGTGCTGGCGAAAGCTCGTCTCGATCAGCGGCAACAGGCCGTTGAGCCTCTCGACAGCCGCGTCGTCGAAGCTCCCGGGCCGGGCGCTGTAGATGCCGATCTCCGTCGTCTCGCCATCGTCGAGGGTCACTGCGATGTCGATCTCCTCGAGCCCGCGCGGCCAGTCGCGGGTGACGTAGCCGATCTCCTCCGTCTCCGCGATGATGATTTCATAGGAGCGGTAGACCTCGCTCTGCAGATAGTGGTCGGGCGCGAGATCGCGGACGCGGTAGACGCCCGAAGCGATTCCCTTGAGATGGCTCTGGTAGAACGGATTGAGGATATAGGTCTGCGCCAGATATTGCTTCAGCCCGTTGCGCGCCCGCTCGCCCTTGAAGTCGTCATGGATATGCAGCGGCGGGCGGCTGCCGCGATAGACGACGATGGCGATCATGTCGAAGGCGACGTGGCTGCGGATCCAGGCGGCCAGGACCGACGGAAACCGCGGCGCGCCGATGGCGCCGACCAGTTCCGCCACGTCGCGATAGTCGTCCTGCGGCATACGCTTGCTGCGTCCCCTTATGTACCGGCAACCTCCTCCCCTGGGAGGATGGCTTGCCGTGGCGATCCTGACTAACACTGCTCACCGACACAGTGGCATGCCGTGGCACGGGAGAGCGCGAAGATGAACTACGCCAGGATGGTAATCGAAAAGGAAGCGCCGGAGGAATATGGCTACGACCGTATTCGCTACAATCTCTCGGAGAGCTCGATTGCCGACCAGAAGCTGTCCGAGATCGGCCTGTCTCTGCCCGACCTGACGCTGTTCTACGGCGAACATCGCGGCGACAAGGCCTTGCGCGAGTTGATCGCCGGCCAGGATGCCGGGCTCTCTCCCGACCATGTGCTGGTCACCGCCGGTGCTGCCGGCGCGCTGTTCATCATCGCCACCAGCCTGCTGTCGGACAAGGATCACCTCGTGGTGGTGCGGCCCAACTACGCTACCAATATCGAGACGCCTCGCGCCATCGGCTGCGCCATCAGCTACATCGACCTCGACTTCGACAACGGCTTCGCCGTCGATCTTGCCGAAGTGGCGGCTGCCCTGCGGCCCAACACGCGCTACATCAGTGTCACCTGCCCGCACAACCCGACCGGCACCATCATGAGCCGCGCCGACCTCGACGGGCTGATCGCCCTTGCGGAACGCCACGGCTGTTACCTGCTGGTCGACGAAACCTATCGCGACCTGAGTTACGGCCAACGCCTGCCTGCAGCCGCCTCGCTCAGCCCGCGCGCCATCAGCGTCTCGTCGCTGTCCAAGGCCTATGGCATCCCCGGCATCCGCATCGGCTGGCTGGTTACCCAGGACGCCGGGCTCTACGAACGGTTTCTCGCTGCCAAGGAGCAGATCGGCATTTGCGGCAGCGTCATCGACGAGGCGATCGCACGTGCCATGCTGGAACGCCGCGACGAGTTCCTCGGCGCGCTGATGCCCGAGATGAAGGCGCGGCGCGACATCGTCCAGCAATGGATCGACCGTGAGCCGCTTGTCGACTGGGTCCGGCCGGAAGGCGGCGTCGTCGGCTTCCCCCGGATCAATGTCGGTCCCGATTTCGACCTCGACCGCTTCTACGACGGCCTGCTCAAAAAGCACGGCGCTTATGTCGGCCCCGGCCATTGGTTCGAAATGCCCAAAACCTATTTCCGCGTCGGTTTCGGCTGGCCGACAACAGCGCAACTCAGGGGCGGGCTCGAAGCCATCTCCGCCGCCCTGCGCGAGCAGAATTGAGCGACATCCTGGTCACGGGATGACGACGGCACCGAAAGTTGCCGAAGCACCTGCATTTCCATCGCGCGGCTGCGGTCAGCATCACGTTCGCGGACGATGGCGACAGGTTGGCTTCGGCATCGACGAGGCCGCGATCGAGGCCCGCCGACACCAATCAGACATCGGTACTCGTCGGTGGACGCCACGCTCGGGGCATATTATGCCGTGGTGCATGCGCGCTCGAGCGTCGACGCCGTCCTTGCCTGGCAAGAGCCAGTTCGAAAACGCAGGATGAAACGGCCGCTGGCGCGAAAACAGAAAACAATACCGGGCCATGCCCGGCGAGGAGACATCGAGATGCATTGCCGGATCATTGGCGCACCCATTCAGGAAGGCACCGACCGTAGGGGCTGCGACATGGGACCAAGCTCGCTCCGGACCGCAGGCCTTGTCGAGGCGCTTGTCGAACTTGGCCATTCCGTTGCCGACATGGGGCAAGTCGTGCCAGTGCCGGGGCCGGCGCTGGAGCACCCAAACAAGGCGCTGAAAGCCCTGCCCGCGATCGCGGCCTGGACGGCGGCCCTGGCCGAGGCGGCCTACCAGATCAGCGCCGACGCCATGCCGATCTTCCTCGGCGGCGATCACAGCATGTCGGCAGGCACCGTCAGCGGCATTGCCCGGCGCGCGGGCGAACTCGGCAAGCCGCTGTTCGTGCTCTGGCTCGACGCCCATCCGGATTTCCACACGCTCGACACCACCACCAGCGGCAATTTGCACGGCGTGCCGCTTGCCTATGCCAGCGGCCTGTCCGGTTTCCAGGGCTATTTTCCCAAGCTTCAGGCCAATGTCAGCCCCGAGCGCATCTGCGCGCTGGGCATTCGCAGCGTCGACCCGGCCGAGCGTGTCGCGCTTGCCGAGGCGGGCGTCACCGTCCACGACATGCGCGCTATCGACGAGCATGGCATCGCGCCACTGCTGCGCGCCTTCCTGGAGCGTGTGGCGGCCGAAGGCGGCATGCTGCATGTCAGCTTCGACGTCGACTTCCTCGATCCGGCGATCGCGCCCGCCGTCGGCACCACAGTGCCCGGTGGCGCGACCTTCCGCGAGGCACATCTGGTGATGGAAATGCTGCATGACAGCGGCCTGGTCACCAGCCTCGACCTTGTCGAACTGAACCCCTTCCTCGACGAACGCGGCCGCACCGCAACGCTGATGGTCGACCTGACGGCGAGCCTGATGGGCCGCCGCATCATGGACCGTCCGACCAGGAGTTACTGACCATGACCGAAAAACTGAATGTCGTTCCCTTCGTCAGCGTCGACCACATGATGAAGCTTGTGCTGGCGGTCGGCGTCGAGCGTTTCCTGACCGAGATGTCGGCCTACATCGAAGAGGACTTCCTGCGCTGGGAGCAATTCGACAAGACCCCGCGCATCGCCTCGCACAGTCATGACGGCGTCATCGAGCTGATGCCGACGAGTGACGGCCACCTCTACGGCTTCAAATACGTCAACGGCCACCCCAAGAACACCCGCGACGGCCGCCAGACGGTAACCGCATTCGGCGTGCTCGCCGATGTCGGCAACGGCTATCCGATGCTGTTGACCGAGATGACCATCCTGACGGCGCTGCGCACCGCGGCCACCTCGGCAGTGGCAGCCAAATATCTCGCGCCCAAGGGCGCCGATACCATGGCCATCATCGGAAATGGCGCCCAGTCGGAATTCCAGGCCGTGGCGTTCAAGGCGCTGCTTGGCGTCAACAAGCTCAGGCTCTACGACATCGACGCCTCCGCCTCGCAGAAATGCCAGGCCAACCTCGCCGGCATGGGCTTCGACATCGTCATTGCGGACAATGCGCAGGACGCGGTGGAAGGTGCCCAGATCATCACCACCGTCACCGCCGACAAGCAGCTTGCGACCATCCTGACCGACAACATGGTCGGCACCGGCGTTCACATCAACGCGGTCGGCGGCGACTGCCCCGGCAAGACCGAGCTGCACAAGGATATCTTGCTGCGCTCCGACATCTTCGTCGAGTTCCCGCCGCAGACCCGCATCGAGGGCGAGATCCAGCAATTGGCTGCCGATCACCCCGTCATCGAGCTGTGGCAGGTCATGGCAGGCAAGGCGCAGGGCCGCAACTCCAGCGCGCAGGTCACGCTGTTCGACAGTGTCGGCTTTGCCATCGAAGATTTTTCCGCTTTGCGCTACGTCAGGGACAAGCTGATCGACACCGGCCTGTTCGAGGAACTCGACCTTTTGGCCGACCCCGATGAGCCGCGAGACCTGTTCGGCATGCTGTTGCGCGCCGCCAAGGCATCGGCCGTCTAGCTGGGATCGTAACCTCGCCAAGCAGACCGCAAGGCGTTCGGCGCCACTGGCCTTGGCGTCTGTCGAGGGCTCATGCCAGCACGCTATCTTGTACGTTGGGCCCTGTAGAGGCTGTGCTGGGTTCTGGGTCGGCCGCGCGGCAACCGCGCTAATGATTCTGTCGCGCTTCGAGCGCCTGACGCGAATCCAGCGGCCGCGGTGACGATACGGACATTTGCCGTGGACCAAGCCATTCGACCGTGCTTCGAGGACAAGCTGCATTGAAGCGTCGCGGTCTTACCGCCTTCCAGAAACGACGAAGGCCGCGGTGAAACCGCGGCCTTTTCGTGGGATATTTGGAGCGGGTGAAGCGATTCGAACGCTCGACCCCAACCTTGGCAAGGTTGTGCTCTACCCCTGAGCTACACCCGCTCGCCGCGGCTCGTCGCCGCAACGGCTGCTATATGGCCGAAGCTCGCGGCGAATGCAACAGGGAAAAACCGCTCTGTCTTGAACTTTTTTCGCGGCGGCTGAAAATCCCATGATTCCCCTCGGGAAGCTCTGCGTCAGCGCTATGCCGGACTTGTGCAGCAAGCCGGCTTTGCCCATAAACCTCGCGCAACGGCAATTCCCGGAAGCTGCGATGACCGCCTCGATGACACCCAAGACCCGCGCCGAACTGCTCGCCTATCTGGCTGGGCTCGGCATTTCAGTGACCACCCACGACCATCCCCCGCTCTACACCGTCGCCGATTCGCAGGCGCTGCGCGGCACCATATCAGGCGGGCACACCAAGAACCTTTTCCTCAAGGACAAGAAGGACAACTTCTTTCTGGTCACTGTCGATGAGGAAGCAAGCGTCGACCTCAAGCAGATCCACCAGTTGATCGGTGCCTCGAGCCGCGTCTCCTTCGGCAAGCCCGAGGCGCTCATGGAGCTGCTCGGCGTCGTGCCCGGTGCTGTCACGGTCTTCGGGCTGATCAACGACACCTCAGCCAGGGTGAAGCTGGTGCTCGACAGCGCGCTGATGGAAAACGCCGTCATCAACGCCCACCCGCTGACCAACGAAGCGACGACCTCGATTGCCAATGCCGACCTGCTGCGATTCGTCGAGGCAACCGGCCATGATGCTGTTATCTTGAAAGTCTCGGGCTGATCGCCACATGGTGGGCTGACGGCCAGGCCAGGTCGCCGGCAGAAGATAGCGAATACCGGAAGAGTGAAGATGAGCAACGAAAGCAATCCCTTCGGCGGCATGGGCAGCCAGTACGCCACCAACGTCCAGTTTGGCACCGCACCTGCCGCCCCCGTGGCCGAGCTCATCAAGGACACGACGACGGCGGCCTTCAGCGCCGACGTGATCCAGGAATCGCGCAAGCAGCCGGTGCTGGTCGACTTCTGGGCACCCTGGTGCGGCCCGTGCAAGCAGCTGACTCCGGTCATCGAGCGCGTCGTCCAGGCTGCCGGCGGGCGGGTCAAGCTGGTCAAGATGAACATCGACGACCATCCGGCGATTGCCGGCCAGCTCGGCATCCAGTCGATTCCCGCGGTTATCGCCTTCAAGAACGGCCAGCCGGTGGACGGCTTCATGGGTGCAGTGCCCGAAAGCCAGATCCGCGATTTCATCGACAAGATCGCCGGCAAGGATGGCGGCCAGCCGCAGATCGCCGAGGCGCTTGCGGCAGCAGCCGAAGCGCGCGAAGCTGGCGACCTGCAGACTGCGGTACAGATCTATGATGCCGTGCTCGAACAGGTGCCCGACAATATCGACGCCATCGCAGCGCTTGCCGACATCCTGTTCGAGGCAGGCGATGCAGAAGGCGCGAACGAGGTGCTGGCACGCGCGCCCGACGACAAGAAATCCGCTGCGGCACTGGTTTCCGTCCGCACCAAGATGGCGCTTGCCGAAGAAGCGGCAGCGCTTGGCGATTCCGCCGAGCTCGAGCGCCGGTTGGCGCTGGATCCCGGCGATCACCAGGCGCGTTTCGATCTCGCCATGATCCAGAACGCCAAGGGCCAGCGCACCGAGGCTGCCGACAACCTGCTGGCCATCGTCAAGGCGGACCGGACCTGGAACGACGACGGCGCCCGGGCACAATTGCTCAAGCTCTTCGAAGCCTGGGGCTTCACCGACGAGGTGACGCTTTCGACGCGTCGCAAGCTGTCGTCGCTGCTGTTTTCGTAATCGAGCAGCGCCGCGGCCTTGCGTTTGGTTGCAACAACCCCAGATGAGTAGCAGCTGAGGACAAGATGCAGGCAGGAAACGCGCATTACCGGCTCGACAGCGATCTGCCGACAACACTGGCGGTGTTCCCGCTGACGGCGGCCTTGCTGTTGCCGGGCGGGCGCATGCCGCTCAACATCTTCGAACCGCGCTACCTCCAGATGATCGACGACGCGATGGCCGGCTCGCGGCTGATCGGCATGATCCAGCCCTCGCTCGACGGCAATCTGCGACCGGACGGCGAACCGGCGCTCTGCCCGGTCGGCTGCATTGGCCGCATCACGTCGCTCGCCGAGACGGGTGATGGCCGCTACCTGATTTCGCTGCAAGGCGTCTGCCGCTTCCGTATCGTCCAGGAGCTGGTGGTCAAGACGCCGTTCCGGCAGTGCAGGATCACCTCGTTTGCGGCGGATCTCGGCGAGGACAAGGCCGGCGCGGAAGTCGACCGGCCGGCACTGCTCAAAGCCTTCCGCACTTACCTCCAGGCCAACGAACTCGAGGCCGACTGGGAGAGCGTCAGCCGCGCCGACAACGCCATACTGGTCAACGCGCTGTCGATGATGGCGCCCTATGGCGCTGCCGAAAAGCAGGCACTTCTCGAAGCTCCCGATCTCAAGACCCGCGCCGAGACGCTGATCGCGATCACCGAAATGGCGCTGGCTCGCGAAAACGAGGATTTCGGATCGAGCCTGCAATAGGCAACGCTGCCGGAGAGCCGGAAATGGTCGAGACCAACAAACGCGACATCGACGTCAAGCTGCTCGAACTTTTGGCTTGCCCGCTGACCAAGGGGCCGCTGAAGTGGGATGCCGAACGCGGTGAACTGGTCTCCAGGCTGGCAAAGCTGGCTTACCCCGTACGCGACGGCATTCCCGTCATGCTGCCCTCCGAGGCACGGCAGATCGGCGACCGGGAACCCGGCCCGAGCACCTGATACGCGACCTTCCTTGCCCTTCGAATCCGGGACAAGATTGCGCGCCCCTGCTGCGGGCCGATGCCACATCACACAATGAACGCTTCGCCCGGCACCTCGAGAGAGATTTGCCCGCCAGCTTTACCACGCGCGGACGTGCTTCCCGTCGGCACGCCGCCGGCCGATACATCGCAAGTGAATGATCGACGCACACGCCTTGCCGCCCGGCACGGTTCGCCATTTGCCTGCGCTCTTCCCCCCTCCATCCGCTATTGAAAGTTGCGGCCCTTGGGCATGACGTTGCTCGCCTTGCGGGCCAGCGTTTCGTAGCTCTGCAGCATGCGCGGGTCACGTGCGGCCTTGTCGGCGGAACTGGCCCGTCCCTCCGCAATCGGCCGGTTGCTTTGGTCGGCAGTTGCCTGCAGTTCCTCCGACATCGTCGCCAGCCAATGCGTGCAGTCCTCCATATTGTCGGCAACGATATGGAGGACACCGGATTCCTTCTGCAGCTTGCCGGTGACGCGGATGAACTTCGATCCCATGATGACAGGCCGGAAGCGCTCGAAGACACGTGCCCAGACGACGATGTTGGCGATCGAATGCTCGTCTTCCAGCGTGAGGAAGATGGCATTGCCTTTACCCGGTCGCTGGCGAACCAGCACCAGCCCGGCGACGGAGACCCGCCGCCCGTCGGGTACATCACCGAGCCGGGCATTGGGTGTAATGCCGGCACGGTCGAGATGGTGCCTGAGGAAGGCCACCGGATGCGCCTTCAGCGAGAGGCCGAGCGAGCGGTAGTCGTGAATGACATGTTCGCCGAGCGGCATTGACGGCAAGTGTGTTTCTGGTTCGTTGTCGCCCAGTTGCACTTCGGGACGGTCGAACAGCGGCAGCATCTCGGCGGCACTCTTGCCATCGAGTGCCCGCACCGCCCACAGCCCCGCCCGCCTGTCGACGCCGATGGAGCGGAAGGCGTCCGCCTGGGCGAGAAGCTCGATCTCGCCGACATCGAGCCCAGAGCGCAGCCAGACATCGCGCACCGAGACGTAGCCCTTGCCACGCCGCGCAGCAAACTGCTCCATCCTGGCTTTGCTCAGCCCCTTGATCTGGCGGAAGCCGAGCCGGACGGCATGGCTGGTCCTGATGACATCCCGCATTTCGGCGTGGCGTTGCTGGATGCGTTTTGGGTCGAAGCCCGAACGCTCGAGCGTACAGTCCCAGACGGAATGGTTGACGTCGATCTGGCGAATTTCGACGCCGTGATCCTGTGCATCGCGCACCAGCTGTGCCGGCCGGTAGAAGCCCATCGGCTGCGCGTTCAGGATCGCCGCACAGAACACGTCTGGATAGTAGGCCTTGAACCAGCATGAGGCGTAGACGAGCAATGCGAAGGCCGCGGCATGGCTCTCGGGAAAACCGTACTCGCCAAAACCCTCGATCTGCTTGAAGCAACGCTCGGCGAAGTCGCGCTGGTAGCCCCTGTCGACCATTCCCTGGATCATGCGGTCGCGGTAATTGCCGATCGTGCCGGTGCGCTTGAAAGTCGCCATCGCGCGCCTGAGCTGGTCGGCCTCGCCGGGCGTGAAGCCGCCGGCGACGATAGCGATCTTCATTGCCTGCTCCTGGAACAACGGCACGCCCAGGGTCTTGCCCAGGATGTCCTCAAGCTCCGGTTTGGGAAAGCCGTGCGCTTCCTTGCCCTGTCGGCGCCTGAGATAGGGATGCACCATGTCGCCCTGGATCGGGCCGGGACGGACGATCGCCACTTCGATGACAAGATCGTAGAATTTGCGTGGCCTCAGCCGCGGCAGCATCGACATCTGCGCCCGGCTCTCGATCTGGAAGACGCCGAGCGTGTCGGCCCGGCAGATCATGTCATAGACCTTGGGGTCCTCCGGCGGCAGCGTCGCCAGCTCGAACGGACGGCCATGTCGGTCACGCTCGTCGTAATGCGCCTCAAGCAGGTTGAAGGCCTTGCGCAGGCAGGTCAGCATGCCCAGCGCCAGAACATCGACCTTCAAGATGCCGACGGCGTCGAGGTCGTCCTTGTCCCATTCCACCATCTTGCGCTCGTCCATCGCCGTCTTGACGATCGGCACGATCTCGTCGAGCCGGTCTCTGGTGATGACGAAACCGCCGACATGCTGGGACAGATGGCGCGGAAAGCCCATGATCTCATTGGCGCGGTCGATGACATGCCGGGTCACCGGGTCCGCCTTGTCGAGGCCGCCGGCCGTCGCTTCCTTCTCGCCCAGTTCCGACGAATACCAACCCCAGATCGAGCCGGACATGGCGCCCCTGACGTCATCCGACAGACCCATCGCCTTGGCGACTTCGCGCAGCGCCGAGCGACCGCGATAGGTGACGACGGAAGCCGCGAGCGCGGTGCGCTTGGCGCTGTATCTTTCGTAGATGAATTCGATCACCTCGTTGCGCCGCTCGTGCTCGAAGTCGACGTCGATATCCGGCGGCTCGCCACGTTCCTCCGAAATGAAGCGCTCGAACAGCACATCGACGATATCCGGTCCGACATCGGTGATGCCGATGCAGAAGCAGATGACAGAATTGGCAGCGGAGCCGCGCCCCTGGCAGAGGATGCCCCTCGAACGGGCGAACTTCACGATCTCGTGGACGGTGAGGAAATAGCGAGCGTAATTGAGCTTTTCGACGATGTCGAGCTCATGCCGGATGATGCCCTGAACCTTTTCCGAAACGCCGTCCGGGTAGCGCTTTTTGGCACCCTCCCAGGCCAGCCGTTCCAATTCCGCCTGCGGTTCGAGGCCGGATTCCGTCGGTTCGTCGGGGTAATTGTATTTGAGCTCGCTCAGCGAGAAATGCAGGCTTTCGGCAAAGCGCAACGTCTCGGCCAGGGCCTCCGGGTGGTTGCGGAAAAACCTTGCCATATCGACAGGCGGCTTGAGGTGGCGTTCGGCATTCGCCTTGAGCTCGAAACCGACCTCGGCAACAGGCACGCTGAGGCGGATTGCCGTCAGCACATCCTGCAGCGGGCGCTGGTCCGGTGCATGGTAGAGCGCATCATTGGTCGCCATCAGCGGTATGCCTGCCATGGCGGCCATGGTAGCGGCCTGCTCGATCCTGAAGCGGTCGTCCCCACCGAAATTCGGAGCGACCGCGAGCCACAAGGAAGTGCCGAAGCGCTCCTTGAGACTGCGCAGAAGCGCAACGTCATCTTCCCTGGCGACCGCGACGTCGGGCAGGATGGCAAGCGACAGCAGGTCGCCCCACTCGAAAAGATCTTCCCGATAGAGAAGCGGCGCACCCTTTTCGCTCTCATCCCGGGCATTGGCCTGGGTAAGCATGCGGCACAGATGTCCCCAACCTTTGCGATCCCTGGGGTAGGCGAGCATGTCGGGCGTACCGTCGGCGAAAACCAGGCGGCATCCCGGGTGGTAGGCCAGCCCTTCCGTCTCCGCCATCTTCCACGCGCGGACGACACCAGCCACCGTATTGCAATCTGCAAGGCCGATGGCCGAAAGCCCCAGGAATTTCGCCGCGATCACCAGCTCTTCCGGAGCGGAAGCCCCGCGCAGAAAGGAGAAATTCGACTGGATGCCGAATTCGGCATAGCTGGCAGCGACCACCATGTTCATGCAAAGACCCCGTGCAGGAACCAGCGCGGCACCGCCTGCGCATTGTAGAGGCCCTGCCGGTAGAGCCAGTAGCGGCGGCCCTCGGCGTCCTCGATGCGGTAATAGTCGCGCGTCGGCGCATCGGCCGCCTGGCGCCACCATTCGGGCGCGATGCGCTCGGGCCCTTCCGCCCGCGCCACGCGATGCAACGCCCGGCGCCAGCGGAAATTGAGCGGCGGACCATCGGGAATCTCGGTCGCCGGAACATCGATTGGTTCGGGCTGCCGGAACAGGCGAATGGGGCGGTCGGGCAACCGGAGCCGCCTGGTAGCTTGCTGCGCCGCTCTGGCAGGACGCTCGGCTCCGTCCTTGCGGGCCTCTTCCTGGGCATAGGGCCGGGCGGAGGCGGCACGTTCCGGCAAATGGCTCTCGACCGGGATCGCTTCGAGCACCGCAGCTTCGCCAAGGCGTGCACTGATGCGATCGGCAAAGATCGCCAGTTCTTCGCCGCCATCCTCCACCACCTCGCCGGCAAGATCGGCCTGGCGCGCGTCGAAGCGGGCCGTCGACAGGGCAGAGAGACGCACGAGGTCGAAGCCGTAGCCGGCATCGATTGTCTCGCCGAGTGCCGCCAGCCGCTCATGAAACAGCCGGCGCACCAGTACCGGCTCGCGGATGGGGCGTGAGGCCCCGACAGTTATGCGGCTGACCATGCCGTCGACCCTGAACAGCAGCAGTTCGAGCGCGCGTGCGCCCTCTTCCCGGCGCTCGAGATCGACCTTGAGGGTGGCAGCAAGCAGGCCGATCAGCCGCTCGATGTCGTCGATCAGCGACAGCGGGTCGGCGAGATGGCGCTCGACCGAAAGCGGGGCGACAGGAAGGCGCGGTGAGATCGCCTCCTCGAGCCGACCCAACGCCTGGTCGAGGCGCTCGATGAGCTCTGCCCCGAAGCGACGGACAAGTGGCGCGCGCGGCCCGTCCATGATCGCGCCGACGCTGCGCAGCCCGACGCTTTCCAGGCTCGCCTTCGTCCTGGCATCGATCCTCAGCGCCGACAGCGGCAGGCGCGCGAGAAATTTGCGTTCGTTGCCCGGGGCCAGGATTTGACCCGTGGCAAAACGTGCCGTTGCCCATGCAGCACCGGGCGTCGAGGCAAGACCGGCGCGCACGTCGAAACCCTGGTGGAAAAACCGCGCCATCAGATCGGCGAGCAGCGCCTTTTCGCCGCCGAAGAGGTGAGCGCAGCCTGAAATGTCCAGGAACAGTCCGTTTTCACCGTCGATCGCGACAAGCGGCGTGTAGCGGTCGCACCAGTCGGCAAGTCCTTCGAGCAACCGGCGGTCGGCCTCGGGATCGGCTTCGACGACATCGATGTCGGGGTGCATGGCGCGCGCCTCGGCGATGCCCATGCCCGGCTTCAAGCGAAGCGCCTCAGCCCGTGCGTCGAGGCCGGCGATGCGCTGGGTGTTGTTCTCGCGGTGGCTGATCACCAGCGGCTTCAACGGCTGCGGGCTTGAACGCCAGGACCGCCCCAGCCTGCGCCGGAGGATGCGTTCGGCCGCGAGATGGGGAAACCACAGCGATACGATTCTCTGGGCTTCGTTCTGCGAGGGTGCGTGCATCGAGGTTCCATTCCAGAATGAAGCTGCCGGGAAGAGCCGTGCGGCTCTTGCCAATCTCGACAGCGAAGGCGGGAGCTGCGATCGAACCGGCCAGCGGCCCGAGAAGCGTTTGCCGCAAGGTGGCCGGCGCCGGCGAGACGACCAGCCGGACGGGGGCTGCCGTTGGTTCCGGCTCGGCCGACTGGCGCAGCAGGAGGACGGGCCGGCCGCTGTCCTGCGCCCGGCGGTGCAGGCGCCGCGTCGCCGTGAGGTCGACAATGCGCGGGTTGCCGCGCAATTCGACGACGACGGCTGCTATCTCCTCGATGCGGGCTGCTTCTTCGGCGATCCACAGCACGTCGGCGGCCTTCGGCGCCTCGGCAAGCAGCAGGCTTTCGGCCGGTATGCCGAAGAAGCTGGCGAGGCCCGGTGCGTAGGGCAACCCTGCCTCGCGGAACATCTCTGTGGTACCGACCCACAGCACCAGGTCGCTGGACCGCGACCGCTCCTTCAGCATGCCGCTGACGAGCGCCAGCGCCAGCCCCGCGGCAGCCCCCGCATTGCGGGTTTCGGTGCCATGGATCTCGGTCAGCGCCGCCTTCGGCAGGCCGCCGCCAAGCACCTCGTCGAGCCGCTCGACACCGGTCGGCAGGAAGAAGTCACGCGCCGAGGCGTGGCCGTTGCGGCGGACCAGCAGCCCCGCGACCGGCTGGCCGTCGGCAGGCAAGACCAGCCTCTCAGCCAGTGTTCCCTCGATCTTGGCTATCTTCTGACGCAAGGCAAAAACGACATCCCGCGCCACGGCGCTGGTCGCCATGTCGATCTGCTTTCCCTGTTGTTCCTGTTATGTTCCTATAGATTCCAGAGGCGCCCTGGAGAGTCAAGCCGATTCAAGGAGAATTTATTCCTCTCCTCTCCTTCTGCTGTCGCCGCTAATTTGGCGCCCGAGCGGCAAAGGCCTCGTAAGCGCGGCGGCAAAGGGCTATATGCCCCCAAAAGGACAAAGAATGGCCCGCATTTACAAGACCCGCGCCTGGCACGACCAGCTTTCGCCCTCGATCGAGGAGATGGAGCTTCTGGCGCTCGAAGCCTATGCGCATCTGCCGGAAGAGTTTCGCCAGCTGACCGGCGAGGTCGTCATTCAGTTGGCCGAATTCCCGACCGACGAGATCATGGACGACCTGTCGCTGGAAACGCCGTTCGACCTGCTCGGCCTGTTCGAGGGCCGCGGCATCGCCGAGCGCTGGAACCCACAGACTGGCGAGGGCCCCAACCGCGTCACACTCTACCGCCGCGCCATTCTCGACTACTGGGCCGAAAACGAAGAGACGCTGGGCGACATCGTCACCCATGTGCTGATCCACGAGATCGGCCACCATTTCGGCCTGTCCGACGAGGATATGGAGCGGTTGGAGGAAGCCGCCGAATAGCGGCAGAACCTGAGATCAGTAGTCGCCGAGCTTGATGTCAGGCGTGTATTCGGCGCCCTCGACATCCTTCACCACCGCCTGCCCGCAGCGCATCGTCCTGGTTTCGGCGTCGAAGGAATAGGTCGGCGAGCCGAACAGGTGCCAGCCCTTGTTCACCGCAGCCGTGACCTTGTGGCAGAAGGTGGCGTCGTCAGGGCCGGTCAGGAAGCGGTAGAGTTTCATGGCGGTGTCCCTTTCAGTGCCTGAGGCTTTCGAGCTGCGCTGCCCGCGCCAGAAGCCGCTCGGCCTCCGCAAGGTGCAGCCTTTCGACCATCTTGCCGCCGAGCGAGATTACACCTGAGGACGTATTCTCAGGAAGCGCGAAGGCATCGACGACGGCGCGCGCTTCGGCAAGTGCCTCGACCGACGGCGAGAACGCCGCATTGGCCGGGCCGATCTGGGCCGGGTGGATGACGGTCTTGCCCGAGAATCCCATGGCGGCGGCCTCGCCGCATTCGGCGGCGAAGGCGTCGAGATCGCGGAAATCGTTGGACACGCTGTCGAGCATGTCGATCCCGCCGGCTCGCGCGCAAAGCACCATCTGCATCAGCCAGGGCTGGATATAGCGGCGGTCCGGCGTGAGCCTGACGCCGGTGTCCTTGGCAAGGTCGTTGAGCCCGGCGATCAGGCATGACAGCCGTGCCGAAGGATCGCGGCCGAGCTCGGCGATGGCCGCGAGATTGACCAGCGCCCGCGGCGTCTCGATCATCGCCCAGAGCTTGAGCGTGTCGAGGGCGTCGGCCTCGTCGAGCACGTCATTGGCTTCGAGCAGGTCGCGCGGCGTCTCGATCTTGGGCAGCACAACGCCATCGGTGGCCCAGCCGCTGGCGGCAGCAAGATCGTCCGCGCCCCACGGACTTTTCAGCCCGTTGATGCGCACGACATATTCACGCGCGCCTGCCGGCCGTTCGGCGAAGAATTTTGCCAGCCTGTCACGCGCTGCGGCTTTCTGCTCGGGCAGCACGGCATCTTCCAGGTCGAAGATGACGGTGTCGCAGGCAAGCTGCGCAAGCTTGGCGATCGCCTTTTCGTTGGTGGCGGGCACGAACAGTACCGAGCGGCGCGGGCGGGGCAGGGAATGTTGCATCTGGTCTTCTTGCCCGGCAATGCTGGCCCTTGCAAGTCCTTGCCGGACGACGGCGTAACTGCTTTTGTCCTCCATCACAGACAGACGGGAACACTCCATGGCACGCTACGACGTGGTCATCACAGGCGGCGCGATCGTCGGCAGCTCGATCGCCTATTATCTGCGCGAGGAGGGTTTCACCGGCTCGATCGCGCTTGTCGAGCGCGACCCGCAATTCGCCCATGCCGCGACCACATTGTCCTGCGCCTCGATCCGCCAGCAATTCTCGATCCCCGAGAACATCCGCCTGTCGCAGTTCACGCTTGGCCTGTTCCGGCGGCTCAAGCAGGAGTTCGGCCCTGACGCCGATATCGGCTTCCGTGAGGGCGGCTACCTGATCCTCGCCGGCGACAGCGGCCTGCCGATCCTCAGGGCGAACCACGAGGCCCAGATGGCCGAGGGCGCCGACATCGTGCTCGAGGATGCCGAGCAGCTGGCGAAGCGCTTCTCCTGGATCTCGACCGAGGGTATTTCCGCCGGCGCCTATGGCCGCACAGGCGAAGGCTGGTTCGATGCGCATGCCATGCTCGGCCTGTTCCGCAAGGCGCTGAAGACCAAGAACATCGACATGATCACGTCGGAGGTCACGGGCATCGAGCGCTCAGGCAACCGCGTTACGGCAGTGACGCTTGCCACCGGCGAGCGGCTGGAAACCGGCACGCTGTTCAACGCCGCCGGGCCGAACGCCGGCAAGGTCGCCGCCATGGCCGGTCTCGCTCTGCCGGTCGAGCCGCGCAAACGCAACGTCTTCGTCTTCGAGGCGCGCGAAAAATTCGCCGACATGCCGCTGATGGTCGACCCCTCCGGCGTCTATGTCCGCCCCGAAGGTTCGGTCTACATCACGGGCGGGGCCGAAAGTGAGGATGGCGAGTTGGCTGCCGACCCCACGGATTTCAACCCCGACTGGGGGCTGTTCGAGGAGGTGATCTGGCCGGTGCTGGCCACCCGCGTGCCGGCCTTCGAGGCGATCAAGGCGACGCAAGCCTGGGTCGGGCACTACGACTACAACGCGCTCGACCAGAACGCCGTCATCGGCCCGCATCCCGAGGTTCAGAACTTCATTTTCGCCAATGGCTTCTCCGGCCACGGCCTGCAGCAGGCGCCGGCGGTCGGCAAGGCGCTCGCCGAGCTCCTTGTCCATGGCACCTACCGTACCATCGACTGTTCGGCCTTCGGCTACCAGCGCATCGCGGAAGGGCGAGCGTTCCGCGAGCTGAACGTGATCTAGGTAGGATCCTCAAGCAGCTTCACCTACGAGACAGCGAACGAACGTCCGGATTTATCGGAGATTCATAATATTATCGAGAGCTAATTTGAAAATATCGCAGAGCCTGCGTACCGAGCGGGTCAGATCATTAAGTCTTTCTCAGATACGAGACCACTTTTCCTTGTCAAGAAACTGCAATTGGCGTCAATGTAACGAATCTCAGGCAGTGCATACAGGGAATTGGAATGAAGCAGTCTTGCGCGAACGGGGGCGCACCGGGTACCCAATCAACCAGCAAATACAAACTTCTTTCAGGCGTCTGCATTGCCGCTTTGGCAATGGGGGGAACACTTCCCGCGGCAAGGGCAGCGAACTTCGTCGCCTCGAACCAGACGGAACTCTACCAGGCGATAGCGGACGCCCAGGCGAGCCCTGATGCAGCATCGACAATCATGCTGACATCCAGTTTCCAGATCACCAGCCCGCCTCCCGCGATCGCCGGAAAGGCGATCACGATCGCCACCGGCGCCAATACGCTCTCCTACAGTTCGGCTGCGGTCTTCAACGTCGCGAGCGGCGCGAGCCTGACGCTCTCAGGCCAGATCCAGGGCACTGGCAGCCTGAACACGGGTTTGCTTTCGAAGGTCGGCGGGGGCGAACTCATCATCAACGAGGCCGCTGGCTCCGGCATTACGACAATCAGCATCAACGATGGACACACGCTCATCTCTGGCGGCAGCGACGTCACATTCGGCTCTTCCGCCGGTGGAACCGTGTCGCAATTGGATATTGCCGGCGGGGACGGCCAAGTGGCGAGCCTGACGTTGTCAGGTCAGGGCACCCGGCTGGTCGCGACAGGCACCGACCCGAATGACTTGAGCGGCGGCGCGGGAAGCCAATCGACCCTGACCATCGAGAATGGCGCCGTTTACACGACGACGGGGGGCATAAGGGTTCACACGCCAGGCTCGCAAGGCACGGCCACCATCAACGTCATGGGCGAAGGCTCGACGCTGGAAGCCGGCGGCTTCACGTCCACTAACGGCACCAGCTACATCTACGTTCGCGACGGCGGCGTGGTCGACATCACCGGCAACACCTCCTTCGGCGGCGTTGGAAACCTCAGCTTCAACACCGCACTGGTCACAGCTGAGGTGTCCGGCGAAGGATCCCGATGGGACTCGGGCTCGACGATAGCAATGTACCAGGGTTCGCTCTCGATCCTGGACGGCGGCGTCATGACCGGGACGGCCGTGAACATCTCCACCAGCCCAGGCGGCGTCCTCCCAAATTTCAGTGTCCTTGTTTCCGGGGACGGGTCGGTGCTCAACGGGACCGCGGTCACTCTCGGAACCAGGGGCAAGGGTGCCCTGACCCTTGCCGATGACGGCAGGGTGGTAGTGAACAACGGCAACTCGGCCCTTGTCGTCGGTAGCGTGCATGCCAGCAGCCACGCAGCGCTGAACATCGGCGGCGCGGTTGGCCAGGCGGCGACCGGTGCCGGAACGCTCCAGGCGTCGGCGATAACCCTCGCGGCCAGTGCCGAGATCAACTTCAACCACACCGAAACCGGCTACGTTTTCGACCTGCCGATCAACGGCAGCGGCGCCATCAACCAGCTCGCCGGCCGCACCATCTTCAACGCCAACCAGACCGGCTTCAACGGGCTTGCCAGCGTTTATGGCGGCGCGCTCGAGGTGAACGGCATGCTCGGCGGCATCATGGACGTCCGAGGAGGCACTCTTGCCGGTATTGGCTCGGTCGGCGACACCCGGAATTTCGCCGGCGGAGCGATCGCTCCCGGGATCAACGGCATCGGCACGCTGACGATCGACGGCAACTACACGGGCAATGGCGGCACCCTTCAGATCGACACCGCCCTCGGCAGCGACTCCTCGCCCACCGATCTTCTCGCCGTCACTGGAGACTCGATCCTTGGGACCGGCCCGACGCGGGTCGTCGTCACCAACTTCGGCGGAGCCGGGGCGGAGACCATCGGCGACGGCATCAAGATCGTCGATGTGGCGGGGACATCCGCCGCCAATGCCTTCGTGCTCGGCGCTCCGGCAATCGGCGGGGCCTACCTCTACGGCCTCTTCCAGAACGGCATCGTCGATCCCACAGACGGCGACTGGTATCTGCGTATGACCGATACCCTAGCGCCGACCGTGCCTATCTATGAGAACTATCCGATCGTCTTACTCGGCCTGACCGACCTGCCAACGCTGCAGCAGCGCGTCGGCGACCGCTACTGGCCTGGGGCAAGCGAAGTGGCCGGCTCCGCCATGGGTGATGCGGGCCCGCGCAATATCTGGACGCGTATCGAAGGTGCGCACGGCCATGTCGAAGGAGATTCGTCGGCGGGCGCCTCTTATGACAGCAGCCGCTATCTGGTGCAGGCAGGCATCGACGGTCTACTAACCGAAAACGGCTCGGGCGTGCTGATTGGCGGCATCAACGCGCAATATGGCCGGGTCAACGCCGCCATCCGCTCCAGCCTCGGCAATGGTACCAATTCGACTGATTCCTATGGCGGCGGCGCGACATTGACCTGGTATGGCAGCAACGGCGTCTATGTCGACGGCCAGGCCTCGGTTACCCGCCTCTCGAGCAAACTTGCTGCCGATACTGTCGGCAAGCTCGTCGACGACAATCAAGGCCTTGGCTATGCCTTCAGCATCGAAGCCGGTCGCAAGGTTGCCGTAAGCGGCAACTTGTCGGTGACCCCGCAGGCACAGCTTGCCTACACCTCCGTCGATTTCGACGCGTTCGCCGATCCGTTCGGCGCCAAGGTGTCGCTGGACAGTGGCGACAGCCTGAAAGGACGGATTGGCGTTGCCCTGAACTATGACGCAGGCAGCAGCGCGAGCGGCAGCCATGTCTACGGCATCGCCAATCTCACCTACGAATTCCTGGATGGAACGGCTGTCGATGTGGCGGGTACCAAGGTCGCGTTCGAACCCGATTCCTTCGGTGTGGAACTCGGTCTTGGCGGCACTTATCGCTGGGCCGGAGGCAAGTACGCCCTGTACGGCGAAGCACTGGCCTCCACCAGTTTCGAGGGCAGCTACGGCTTCAAGGGCACGGTTGGGTTCAGCACCGCGTTCTAGATTCCAAGGAGCACGATGGCCCGCCGCTGACGGCGGCGGGCCTTTTCGTTTCAACGTCTTGAAGGCTGCCAGTCCGCTATCGGCCCAAACTGCGACATGTGAGCAGGCGATTGCCGCTATTGGCGCAAAGCCAAGCTGGCCGCCCCTACGCCCTCTCCTCCCAAACCCGCGCCAGCTCCACGATCGTCTTCACCGCCTTTTCCATGTCTTGGCGGCTGACCCATTCCAGCGGGGAGTGGAAGGCGTGGCCGCCGGCGAAGATGTTGGGGCAGGGCAGGCCCAAGAACGATAGGCGCGAGCCGTCGGTGCCGCCGCGGATGCTGCCGCGCACCGGCTCCATGCCGGCGCGGCGAACGGCTTCGAGTGCGTTTTCGACGATCTCGGGATGGCGATCCAGCACCACCTTCATGTTGCGGTACTGCTCCTTGACGGTGAAGCTGTAGGACGAGCCGGGATAGGCCTTCAGTACGTCCTTGACGATGTCTTCGAGCAGTTTTTCCTTGGCGGCGAGGCCCGCTTCGGTGAAGTCGCGCACGATCAGGCTGAGCGCGGCCTTTTCCATCGAGCCCGACAAAGCGGTGGGGTGGAGGAAGCCTTCGCGGCCCTCGGTGGTTTCGGGCGAAAGCTCCTTCGGCAGCCGGTCGACGATGGCGCCAACGATCTTGATGGCGTTTTCCATGCGGCCCTTGGCGAAACCGGGATGGATGGCGACGCCTGAAATGGCGATCTCGACGCCGTCGGCGGAAAAGGTCTCGTCCTCGATATGGCCGGCGGTCTCGCCGTCCATCGTGTAGGCGAACTTGGCGCCGAGCTTGGCGAAGTCGACCTTGTCGACACCGCGGCCGATCTCCTCGTCGGCGGTGAACAAAAGCTTGACCGCGCCGTGCTTGATATCGGGATTGGCGATGAGGAACTGTGCTGCCGTCATGATCTCGGCGATGCCGGCCTTGTCGTCGGCGCCGAGCAGCGTGGTGCCGTCTGTGGTGACGATGTCATTGCCGATCTGGTTCTTCAGCTCGGGATGCTCGGTCACGCGGATGACCTGCTGCGGGTCGCCTGTGAGCCGGATGTCGCCGCCGGCATAGTTGCGAAGGATCTGCGGCTTGACGTTGGTGCCGGTGAAATCGGGCGCGGTGTCCATATGCGAGCAGAAGCAGATGACCGGAACCTGCTTTTGGGTGTTGGCCGGCACCGTGGCGTAAACATAACCATGCTCGTCGAGATGGGCGTCGCTGAGGCCGATCGCCAGAAGCTCTTCGACGAGCAGGCGGCCGAGGTTCTTCTGCTTCTCGGTCGAGGGCTGGGTCGGCGAGCTCGCATCGGACTGGGTGTCGATGACGACGTAGCGGAGGAAGCGGTCGAGCACGGTGTCGGTGGTGGCGGTCATGTCAGGCTCCAATGCATCGGCGATGCACTGCTATAGCCGCCCGGGCGGATGCCGTGAACGGGTTTCGCGCCTGTTGTGGCCGCTGTCCGCGCGATCGGCGCGGTCTGGCCCAAGGCGCGCCCGGCGGAACCGGGCGCTTCACCGGACGCTTCCGGGCGATGTGCCTGCAGCTCAGCGCGGCGCAGCACTGTTCTTGGCGATGGCCAGGATGATGATGCCCCAGTCGTCCTCATGAAGCTCATGGCCGCCGCCTTCGACGACGACATATGTCGAGCCCTTGACCGCGTCGGCGATCGCCTTGCCGTGGACGATCTGGAAGATCGGGTCGGCAGTGCCATGGATAACGGTAAGCGGCACGTTCAGGCCGGGAAGCTTGCCCTTCACCGCTTCGCCGCCGGCGAGCATGAAGTGGTTGGTCGCCGAGAGGTAGCCACCGGAGCGATCGTAGTCACGTTCGATGAAGGAAAGAGTCTTCACCGCGTCATGCGGATGGGTAGTGCTTGCGATCACCCGGGCCTCGCCGGCAATGAAGCCGGTCGCCTGGGCGCGGTCCGACCAGTCGACGCTTTCGCCCGTCGCGGCATGCTCCATGTAAGCAGGGCTCGGCGGCGGCAGGTCGAGATCGAGGCCGATGGGTGTCGTCGACAGAAGCGTCAGCGAGGCGACGCGGCCAGGCGCCGAGAGCGCCAGGATCTGGGCGATCATGCCACCGAGCGACATGCCGACGACATGAGCCTTTTCGATGCCGTAGGCGTCGAGCACGGCGATGGCGTCTTGGGCCATGTCGTCCATCGAATAGGGTGGCTTGCCCGGCGCGAACCTGGTCGACAACCCGGTGTCGCGGTTGTCGTAGCGGATGACATAGCGGCCGCTGGCAGCGATCTGGCGGCAGAAATCCTCCGGCCACCACAGCATCGAGGCCATGGCGCCCATGATCAGCAGCACGGGCGGCGCCGAAGGATCGCCGAAGGTTTCGGTGACAATCTCGACGCCATTGGCACGGACGGTCTTTGTGGTCGTTTTGCTGGCCATCGCCTTACTCCCCGGGGTTGCGCCGAAAACGGCGAGCACTGCTGCGGAGAGCAGGAAGCGGCGCCGGCTGGTCGTGTTGATGTGATCTGGCATTTCGATCTCCTAGCGCCCGCTGGGCGGCTTGGACGGACACTAGGGACGTCGAAGTCGGATCGCGAGAGCGATACTGGACAAAAACGAGGCATACGTGCCACTGATGGCACATGAAAACCCAGGCCGAACCCCTCCGCATCAGCCTGCTTGCCTTGCCGCAGACGACACCGGCGGCGGTATACGGGCTGTTCGAGGTGCTGTCGGCGGTGGGCTCGATCTGGGACCGGCTGACCGGGCAGCAGACCAGGGCACGGCGCATCTCAGCCGAGATCGTGGCACGAAGCAAGGAGGCGTTCACCTGCGCCATCGGCACACCGATCCAGCCGCATGCGACATTCGCCGACACAGAGAATACCGACGTGGTGATCGTCACCGACCTGGCGCTGCCGCTCGAGGGTGGCGCGGCGCTCGGATGGGGCGATGAGATGGAATGGGTCCGGGCGCAGCTGTCCGGCGGCGCCACGATCTGCTCGGTGTGCACAGGCTCAATCTTCCTCGCCGAGGCGGGGCTGCTCGACGGCAAGGACGCAGCCTCGCATTGGATCGCCGCCGACATCTTCCGCGACAACTATCCCTTGGTGCGGTTCCGGCCCGAGCGCATCGTCTGCGACATGGACCCTGAGGGACAGCTGATCACCACCGGCGGCGCGTCGTCCTGGGAAGACCTCGCACTGCACCTGATCGCGCGCTACAGCGGCAGGGAGGAAGCAGCGCGCATCGCAAAAGTTTTCCTGCTCGGCGACCGTAGCGACGGCCAGTTGCCTTTCGCCGCGATGGCCAAGCCCAGGCGCCACGAGGATGCGGCGATCGGCAACTGCCAGCTCTGGATCGCCGACAATTACGCCTGCGCCAATCCGGTGACGCGCATGGTCGCCGAAAGCGGTCTGCCCGAGCGCACCTTCAAGCGCCGCTTCAAGGCGGCGACCGGCTACACGCCTGTCGATTATGTGCAAAGCCTGCGTATCGAGGAGGCCAAGCAGATGCTGGAGGCCACCGCTGACGCGACGGACGAAATCGCCGAGACAGTCGGCTACGAGGATCCGGCGTTCTTCCGCCGGCTGTTCCGGCGCCATACCGGCATTACGCCGGCGCAATACCGGCAGCGGTTTCGCCTGAAGCGGTTGTAGCGGCCACCCGGCCCTTCCCTTCACCCATTCCCGCCGTCATCATGCCGCGCGGACCACTCTGCGAAGGAGCGACGCATGGACTTCATGCGACTGCTGAAATCGATCGAGGAACTGCTCTACGAGGTCGTGTCGTGGCTGCTGTTTTACCCGCTGACGATGTGGCGAGCATTGCGCGACCCCGACAAGATGATGCGCTATGCCAATGTCGAGCTGTCCGACGACGTGGACGAGCAGTACCAGGACACGATGAGCCCGCCGATGTTCCTGCTGCTGACGCTGCTGATCGTGCATGGCCTGGAGCTCGGCTTCATCAGCGATCGTTCCTGGGTGGCGCCGTCGATGCTCGCCAGCGACTCCAACCTTCTGATCTTTCGGGCCGTCGTCTTCAGCGTCTTCCCGCTGCTGATGGCGGTGAAGCTGTTGCGCTTTCGCGGCGCCCGGATCGACAGGGCAACCTTGAAGCCGCCGTTCTACAGCCAGTGTTATGTCGCGGCACCCTTCGCCCTCGGCGTCAGCCTGGCGGGCGTGGTGTGGCGCGTCCACAACAGCACCGCGAGCGTCGCGGCACTGCTGCTGCTGGTCGTTGCCGTCGTCTGGTACGTGGCGGTGGAAACGCGCTGGTTTGCCCGCAATCTCGACCTTGGTCTCGGCCGCGCGCTGCTCAGCGTCGTTGTCAGCGTGCTGCAAGGCGTGGCAGCCATGCTGATCGTCGGCACGGCCATCGCCCTGACGCAGGCGCCAGGGACGTAACGCAACGGCCATCGCCGTCGCGGCATGCCGGCCCGGCGACCGCCACCCCGCGGCGTGTTGCCCGCGACGGTTCGTTATCGCATCGATTGCAATCTGGACATGAGACCAGCCTCGACGTCGAGGCTGGGAATGGCATCAACGGCAGGGTAGCCGATGTCCTTCATCTGCTCCGGGCTGAGTGCCGCGATGATCCGCCTACTCTGGGCACGGCGATACCACATCTCGGCTGCCGCGATACGGTGTGCAGTGGCCTGGAGGAGCCGGATCGTCAGATCCGCCGTCTGATGTCCGTGGCTGGAATGCACTGAGTAAGCCATCTCGGCCTCCCGTCTCCTGACATGACCCGGCGAGCTTGCCATGCAGGCGTGAGTCCAGCGTGTTCGACGCGTGAACGAGACGTCTAATGCGGAAACACTCCCGCTTGATCTCGATCAATGCGGGAAGTCGCGTTGCCGCGCAGATAGAGCGCTGCGGTCGGATGCAGCGCGGGGCGAGGGAGGACGAATGGCGGATATGGACACCTACGCGAGGCGACCGGCTAGGCCGCCGGAAGTGCGCGCACTGACCGTAGCCGACATCAGGCAGAGCCTGGCGGAGGGCGCCGCCGACTTCGCCCGGAGCCCGCGCATCGGGCTCGCTATTGCGCTGGTCTTCGTGGTGATCGGCTTGGCAATTACAACGTCCCTGCTGGTGCTGCACGCCCCATGGCTGATCTATCCGTTCGCGATCGGCTTCCCGCTGGTCGGGCCCTTCGCCGCCGTCGGATTCTATGAGGTAAGCCGCCAAATGGAGGCCGGGCATAAGCCAACGCTTGGACAGGTCCTCAACGTGATCTGGGCCCAGCGCCGACGCGAAGTGTCGTGGATGGCTTTCGTCATGCTGTTCGTGTTCTGGGTCTGGATGTACCAGATCAGGCTGCTGATGGCGTTGATTCTCGGCCGCATGTCCTACGCCACGCTCGACCGCTTCGCCGATCTTGTGTTGACCACCAACCAGGGCTGGATCTTCCTCGGTATCGGCCATATCGAGGGCGCGGCACTGGCGCTGGTACTGTATTCCATCACGGTCATCTCAATCCCGATACTGCTCGACCGCGAAATCGACTTCGTCACCGCCATGCTGACATCGATCCGTGCGGTGCTGGCGAGCCCGCTTGTCATGCTCGGCTGGGGCCTGGTGGTGACGGTTGCGGTGCTGGCAGCCTGCTTGCCCTTTTTTCTCGGCCTCCTGGTGGTGCTGCCGGTGCTGGGCCATGCTACCTGGCATCTTTATCGCCGCGCGGTGGTTTAGCGTACTTGTCCCTCATCCTTCGACAGGCGCAGGATGAGGGAGCGCACGACGTGGATCGTCAGTTCCAGGCAGCACCCGCGACCTGGCGGACCGCGGCGTTGAGGCGGTTCCAGACATTGATCGCCGCAATGCATAGCAGCAGCGCCGAAATCGCCTTCTCGTCGTAGTAGCGCGTCGCCTCTTCCCAGACGTCGTCCGTCACCGGGTCGGACTTGTCGGCGATGCGGGTCACGGCTTCCGTCAGCGCAAGGGCTGCGCGCTCGGCCGGCGTGAACCAGGGCGTGTCGCGCCAGGCGGCGGCGGCGAAGATGCGGTCGTCCTTCTCGCCGAGCTTCCTGAGTTCGAGCGAATGCATGTGAACACAGACGCTGCAGCCGTTGATCTGGCTGGCGCGCAAATGGACCAGCTTGCGCGTCACCTCGGGCAGGCCGTCCCTCTCGGTCGCCTTGTTGAGCGCAAACAGCGCCTGCATGGCATCGGGAAGCAGGATGGCGGGGTTGGTCATACGAGCTTGCATGTGAGTCTTCCTTGTCGGGTTGGGGTCCATTCGATCTTGACGGCGCCGGCCCCGCGACAGTCTCTGTCACATCGGCCGGGATTCGTTCGTCATGGCCTTGACGGAACAGCAGCAGGGAATGTGACCGATGAACGAAGAAATTTTTCTGGCCGAAAAATTCGCCGAGAAGCGCGGGCATCTGCGCGCCGTCGCCTACCGCATGCTAGGCTCGGCCAGCGAGGCCGAGGACGCGGTCCAGGAGACCTGGCTGCGCCTGGCGCGCACCGACACCGACGACATCGACAATCTCTCGGGATGGCTGACGACGGTGGTGGCGCGCGTCTGCCTCGACATGCTGCGCCGGCGCAAGTCGCGGCGCGAGGAGCAGCTCGACACCGAAGGGCCCGACGAAATTGCCGACGATGCCCCTGCCGTCGATCCCGAACGCGAGCTGGCGATGGCCGACGCCGTCGGCCTGGCACTGCTGGTGGTGCTGGAGAAATTGGCACCGGCCGAGCGCATCGCCTTTGTGCTGCACGACATGTTCGACCTGTCCTTCGATGACATCGCCCCCGTCGTCGAGCGGACGCCGGTCGCGGCGCGGCAGCTGGCGAGCCGGGCCCGGCGCCGGGTCCAGGGCAGCGACGAGGCGCGCGCGCCCGACCGGACGCGTCAGCGGCAGGTTGTCGACGCGTTTCTCGCGGCATCGCGCGGCGGCGATTTCGCCGGCTTGCTTGCCGTGCTCGATCCCGACGTCGTGTTCCGCGCCGATGCCGTCGCCGCACATCTCGGTGCCGTTGCCGAACTGCGCGGCGCGCAGGCCGTGGCGCAAAGCTTCAAGGGCCGGGCGCAGGGCGCGCTGCCGGCGCTTGTCGACGGCGCGATCGGCCTGCTGGTCGCCCCGATGGGCAAGCTCCGTGTCGTGCTGATGCTCAGGCTCAACGGCGACAGGATCGTCGGCATCGACGCCGTCGCCGATCCGGACCGGCTGGCAAAGCTGGATCTGGCTTTGCTCGACTAGTCGGTAGAACCCTGCCTTCCAAAGATCGGTGGGCCGCGCGTGCCACAAGGCGCGCGGCCGATGCCGGCCGTCCGGCAAAGCCCATCACATTCCCGCAACATAGGCACTCTTGCCTTGCTGCCGCCGGATCGCAGGCGCAGAATTGCCTGGCACGGCGGATGAGGAGGCCTTTTCTCTGAGCGGAGGAAAGCTCCATGAACGACCTGAACCTCACGACCCTTGACGGTGGGCTGGCGACAGTGAGCGCGCCTGTCCTCGATGCTTTCGCAGCAAGCCTGCGCGGCCAAGTGCTGAATGCCGGCGATGCCGGCTATGACGAGGCGCGTACCGTCTGGAACGCCATGATCGACCGTCGCCCCGGCCTTGTCGTGCGCTGCGCCGGCGCCAGCGACGTTATCGCCGCAGTCAAGTTCGCGCGCGACAACAAGCTGCTCGTCTCGGTACGCGGCGGCGGCCACAACATCGCCGGCAGCGCCGTGTGCGACGGCGGCATGATGATCGACCTGTCGCAGATGAGGTCGGTTCGCGTCGACAGGGTGGCACGGCGAGCCTGGGTCGAGCCGGGTGCCATCCTCGCCGACGTCGACAAGGAAACGCAGGCGTTCGGCCTTGCGGTTCCGACCGGCATCAACTCGACGACGGGCATTTCAGGACTGACGCTGGGCGGCGGCTTCGGCTGGACGACACGCAAGCTCGGCCTGACCATCGACAATCTGCTGTCGGCCGACGTGGTGACTGCGGATGGCGAACTGGTGCGGGCAAGCACGGCCGAGCATCCCGACCTGTTCTGGGCGATACGCGGCGGCGGCGGCAATTTCGGCGTCGTCACCGCCTTCGAGTTCAAGCTGCATAAGCTCGGCCCGCAGGTGCTGTCGGGGCTGGTCGTGCACCCGTTCGACGAGGCCAAGTCGGTGCTACGGCAATATCGCGAAGCGCTCGAGGACGCGCCCGACGAGCTGACCTGCTGGACGGTGATGCGGCAGGCGCCGCCGCTGCCGTTCCTGCCGGCGCAATGGCACGGCAAGGAGGTGCTGGTGCTGGCGATGTGCTGGTGCGGCGAGCTCGAGGCCGGCGAGAAGGCGACCGCTGCCTTGCGCGGCATCGGCCAGCCAATCGTCGACGTCGTCGGGCCGAACCCGTTCGCCGGATGGCAGATGGCGTTCGATCCGCTGCTTGCGCCCGGCGCGCGCAACTACTGGAAGAGCCACGACTTCATCGATCTGGAAGATACCACCATCGACATGCTCGACAGCGCGATCCGTGCCTTGCCGGGGCCGGAATGCGAAATCTTCGTCGGCCATGTCGGCGGCGCTGCCGGGCGGGTGGCGACCGATGCGACGGCATTTCCGCAGCGCAATTCGCACTTCGTCATGAACGTGCATGCGCGCTGGCGCGAAGCGTCGATGGACAAGGCCTGCATCGGCTGGGCCCGCAACATCTATGAAGCGACGCGGCCGCAGGCTGTCGGCACCGCCTACATCAACTTCATGCCGGCTGATGAGGCCGATCGTGTCGAGGCGGCTTATGGCGCCAACTACACCAGGCTGCTCGAAGTGAAGCGCAAATACGACCCCGACAACATGTTCCGCATGAACCAGAACGTTCACGCCAAGAAGACGCGCAAGGCGGCGTGACGCGTTTCTGCCGCTTGTGCTGAGAGCCCACGGCACGGACGTGCTCGACGAGGCCCCCACGCTGGATCCCTCCCCAAAAAAGGGGAGGGATAGGTCAGCGTTGCGCCTGCCTTTTCTCGGCCAAGCTTGACGGGCTCTCTCATTCTATATAACCTTTCAGTTATAGAATGAGAGAGCAGCGCCATGACCCCGTCCGAACGCCTTGACGCGACCTTTACCGCACTGGCCGATCCGACACGGCGGGCGATCCTGGCGCGACTGATGACGGGCGAGGTTTCGGTGATGGAGCTGGCCGAACCCTTTGCCATGAGCCAGCCGGCGATTTCAAAACATCTCAAGGTGCTGGAGCGCGCCGGGCTGATCTCGCGCGGCCGCGACGCCCAGCGCAGGCCTTGCCGCATCGAGGGCGAGGCGCTGGCAGAAGTGACCGGCTGGCTCGACGAGTACCGAAAGGTCTGGGAGGGCAACTACAAGCGTCTCGACGCGCTGCTCGCTGATCTGCAGGCGAACCAGGGCAAAGCCTGAAGCGGAAGCGAGGAGAAGAAACGACGATGAGCCACAGACTGGAAGTGACGACGCCGAGCGACCGTGAGATCGCCATGACGCGTGTGTTCGACGCGCCGCGCGAGCTGGTGTTCGACTGCTGGACGATTCCCGCATTGCTGAAACGCTGGATGACCGGGCCCGACGGCTGGTCGTTTGCCGTCTGCGAGATCGACCTCAGCGTCGGCGGCACGTATCGCTTCGTCTGGCGCCATGACGACGGCCGCGACATGGGCATGACCGGGACCTATCGCGAGATCGCCCGGCCGGAAAGAATCGTCAGCGTCGAGCTGTTCGACATGGACTGGACCGACGGCGAGGCGCGCTCGACCCTGGTGCTGACCGAAAGGGACGGCCGCACCATTTCGGTCAACACCGTGCTCTACAGCTCCCGCGAGGCCAGGGACGGCGCGATCGCCATCGGCATGGCCAGGGGCGTCGAGGCCGGATACGACAGGCTCGACGGGGTGCTGGCCGAGCAAGTGGCAGCGCGGTAGCTCGGGGGCTGACGGGCGACGGTCGCTCAACGGCAGACGCGGCGATAGATGTTGCCGTAGAGCTCGATCTGGCAGTTCGACTTCATCACGCGCACCTCGGGCCGCTGCATCTGCGGTATCACGATCTGGCGGTCCTGCTCACGCAGCCGCTGCTGCTCGGCCTGGAAATCGGCGCGGCCCTGCCGGCTTTGCAGGATCTGCAGCTCGTTGATGCGGCCTTCGCGGGCAAGCTGGTTTTGGTCGGGCTGGCCGGGCAGGTCGATGGCATGCGCCTGCATTGCGCCGGCAAGCAGAATGCCCGCCACCATCAGAGCCCGTTTCGATCTCGCCATCTTCGCCACCAGCACATTTTCCGCGCGAAACAACCGCGCCTCACGAAGGTAGTGCGCCTATCCGCCGAAACAATGGCGTTAGCCTGTGCGCGACTTATCGGCGAGGAAATCGATGAAAGCGCGGATGCGCGCGGCAAGGTGACCATGGCCGGCGAAGACGGCGTGGATCATCTCTATGTCCTCGGGGTTGTAAGCTTCGAGCACCGGCACTAGCGTGCCGGCGTCGATGTCGGCCTGGACCTGGAAGCGGCCGCTGCGGATCAGGCCGACGCCGTCGAGGCAGAGCCGGCGCAGGCTTGGGCCGTTATTGGCAAGCAGGTTGCCGCCGATGCGCTGTGCGAAGGTCTCACCGGTTGCCGGGTCGCGAAACATCCATTCGTCGCGGTTGCGCAGGAAGTTGAAGCGCAGGCAGTTGTGGCCAACCAGATCGGCCGGTCTTTCCGGCACGCCATGCCTTTCCAGATAGGCAGGCGAGGCAACGACGACGCGGCGGATTTCCAGAATCTTGCGCGCCTTCAGCGATGAATCGCGCAGCTTGCCGGACCGGATTGCGACGTCGGCGCGCTCTTCGTAGAGGTCGATGACGCTGTCGGTCAGCGACAGGTCGAGTTCGACCTCGGGATAAAGCGCCAGAAACGCGGCGATGTGGGGCACGACGTGGCTGGCGCCGAAAGCGACCGAGGCGCTGACCCTGAGCAGGCCGCGCGGCACAGCGTTGGCGCCTCCGGCGACGATACGTTCGGCCTCCTCGATCTCGCCGAGGATGCGGCCGGCGCGCTCGAGATAGACTTCACCTTCCGGGGTGAGCTGCAGGCTCCGCGTCGAACGCACGACCAGGCGGGTGCCCAGCCTGTCCTCGATGCGCGTGATCAGCTTGCTGACCGCCGAAGGCGACAGGCCGAGCTGCCGGCCGGCGGCGGAGAAGCTCTTCAGCGAGACGGCCCGGACGAAGACCTCCATCTCACCGGCGCGATTGTCCATGACTGGCCTCTTGTGAATCAAATTCATAAGTATTCGTCCATCATCGCGCATTATTGCGCAAGTGCCCTTGCCCCATATGCAGCCCACGGATCAACCGCGGCGCAGGCCGCCCATTCAACTCGGGAACGGTGCACGACATGCCCCTAGCCATCTTCGCGCTCACCATCGCCGCCTATGCGATCGGCACGACCGAATTCGTCATCGTCGGGCTGTTGCCGACGGTGGCCCAGGATCTTCACATCACTCTGCCGCTCGCCGGCCTGATCGTCAGCGTCTACGCGCTGGGCGTCACTTTCGGCGCGCCAGTGCTGACGGCGCTTACCGGCCGGATCGAACGCAAGCCCCTGCTGCTCGGGCTGATGGCGCTGTTCGTCGTCGGCAACACGGCAGCGGCGCTGAGCCCCAGCTACGAGCTGTTGCTGGTCGCGCGCGTGCTGTCGGCCTTTGCCCATGGCGTGTTCTTCTCGGTGGGCGCCACCATTGCCGCCGATCTGGTGCCGGAAAACCGCCGCGCCTCGGCGATCGCCATGATGTTCATGGGCCTGACGGTGGCGATCGTCACCGGTGTGCCGCTCGGCACTTTCATCGGCCAGACCTTCGGCTGGCGCGCCACCTTCTGGGGCGTCTCGCTGCTCGGCGTCATCGCCTTCGTCGGCATCGCTGCCCTGCTGCCCTCGACCCTCAACAAGGCCGCACCGTCCAGCCTGCTCGACCAGGTCCGCGTGCTCGGTTCCGGCCGGCTGCTGCTGGTGTTTGCGATGACCGCGCTCGGTTATGGCGGCACCTTCGTCACCTTCACCTATCTCGCCTCGATCCTCGAACAGATCACCGGCTTCCAGGCTTCGAGCGTCAGCCTGATCCTGGTGCTCTACGGTCTCGCCATCGCCATCGGCAACATTGCCGGTGGACGCATCGCCGACCGCAACCCGGTCAAGGCGCTGACGGTGCTGTTTGCATTGCAGGCTATGGTGCTGGTGCTGTTTTCCTTCACCGCGCTTTCGCCCGTGTGGACGCTGGCAACGCTGGCAGCACTCGGCTTCCTGTCTTTTGCCAATGTGCCGGGCCTGCAGCTCTACGTCGTGCAACTGGCCAAGGAGCATCGCCCGGGCGCCGTCGACGTCGCCTCGGCGCTCAACATCGCCTCTTTCAATCTCGGCATCGCACTGGGCGCCTGGATCGGCGGCTTGGTTGTCGCCTCGCCGCTCGGCCTTGGCGCCACGCCATGGGTGGGTGCTGTGCTGGTGGCCGGTGCCTTCGTGCTGACGGTATGGAGTGGCGCGCTCGACCGGCGCCAGGAACCGCTGTGCCAACCGGCTTAAGTTGATTGACCGGTTTCAGTGCCGACCTACCTAAGGGGCGGAGCCATCCGTCCGAATTTCCCACCGCCCCCAATTTCCTCTCAATGAGAACATCATGAAATTCGTTACCGCCAATGGCGCGACAATCCCTGCCCTGGGCTTCGGCACCTTCCGCATGCCCGGCGCAGAAGTCCTCGAAGTGGTGCCTGAAGCGATCCGCAAGGGCTTTCGCCACATCGACACCGCCCAGATCTATGGCAACGAGGCCGAAGTCGGCCAGGCTATCGCCGCCTCGGGCGTGACACGTTCGGACATCTTCCTGACCACCAAGGTCTGGGTCGACAAGTACCAGCGCGATGCCTTCGTCAGATCGGTCGACGACAGCCTGAAGAAGCTCCGCACCGACAATGTCGACCTGCTGCTGCTGCATTGGCCGAACGACGCGGTGCCGCTGGCCGAGCAGATCGGCGTGCTGAACGAGGTGAAAAAGGCCGGCAAGGTACGCCATATCGGCGTCAGCAACTTCAACACCACACTGATGGCCGAGGCAGTGAAGCTGAGTGACGCCAAGCTGGTGACCAACCAGGTCGAATACCACCCCTATCTTGACCAGACCGCGGTGCTCCAAGCCGCGCGCAAGGCCGGCATGTCGGTCACCGCCTACTACGCCATGGCCGACGGCAAGGTGATCTCCGATCCCGTGCTGAAAGCGATCGGCGCCAGCCACGGCAAGACTGCAGCTCAGGTGGTGCTGCGCTGGCTGGTGCAGCAGGACAGCGTCGTGACACTGACCAAGACGTCGACGCTGTCGCGCCTGCCCGAGAATTTCGCCATCTTCGATTTCGACCTGTCGGCGGACGAGATGGCGGCGATCCATGCCCTGGCCACACCTGGCGGGCGCATCGTCAGTCCCGGCGGGCTGGCCCCAGTGTGGGACAAAGCCGCCTGAACAGGGGCCGCCTGACCTCCGGCCTCCGGCCGCGCCCTCATTGACGGCGCGCCTTGTACTTCCTATCTGAGGGCGGTCAAGGGCGGGGAGCCCCTGCCGCCCGCAGCCGCAAGGCCCCGGTGAAGCTTCCCTTCATAAATTTCGTTTCCCTGTCGATGCGACGGCCGAAGCGGCAATGCGGGCTCCCGACTTTCACCACGCCGTTCGCGCATCGCGAAGGAGCGAAACCATGACCACAGGTCCCGACTACAAAACCAATGCACGCAGGCTGCGCGACGCGCTGGCCAGCGAAGGCATCGCCATCAGCCACGCCAAGGCGCTTGAACTCGTCGCCCGTCAGGAAGGCGTGCGCGACTGGAACACACTGGCCGCGCGTCCCAAGGACACCAGGGCCGAAGAGACCCCGGGCGGCGTCCCCTTCGCCGTCGGCGAGACGGTGTCGGGCACCTTTAACGGCAACCCGGCGAAGGGATGCGTCATCGGCCTAGAGGAGACGATCAAGCCGGATCTCTGGCGTGTCACCGTCGCCTTCAATCCGCCGGTGGACGTGTCGACGTCGAAGCTGTTTTCGTCGGAGCGACGCCGCATCCAGATGGTCGTCGGCGCCGACGGTCGTTCGCGTCGGTTGACCGGCACCGAAACAGGCGTGATGGCGCTCAGCCGCGCCTAACCTCATTACCCACTCCGCATTCAAGCGGCCGTGGATCGTCGACACGATCCGCGGCCGTTTTCGTTTGCGTCGGCGCGTCGATCGCCGACCAGGATCAACGCTGAGTCACCTCGGGCACCCTGAGAACAACTATCTGGACAAATTTAAATGCAAATGCAAATATCTTGCTGAGGAGGACGGAGGAGGCACAAGGGTAGGATCGAGATTTCGCGCTCGCGCATCGGCAACGATGGCGTACACGGAACACTTGCCCGAAACCCTCGTACGCGAACGAAGCAAAGCACGGATCGCCAGATTCAGAGGCAGCCAACATGGCCAGCCACGGAAAGTGCGGTGGTGCCGGCGGCGGACAGAACCCGTCGCTCGCCATATGCCCATGCATACTTACAGGCTTGAAGCAGCGACATGTGACTGGCGACTGGATCGCCTGTCAGCGTCGATCGATCAAAGGGAGGAAGAAAATTGGCATTCTCTAAACTAGCGGCCGGCATGGCCATGGCATTTGCCCTCGCGCTCTCGGCACCGGCCAGCGCCCAGGAAAAGCTCGTCGTCGGCGCCTACCCGGCCAATCCGCCATGGGAGTTCAAGACCGAAAGCGGCAGCTTCGAGGGTTTCGAGATCGATGTCGCGACAGAGGTCGCCAAGCGCCTGGGGCGTCCGGTCGAATTCCAGGACATGGGTTTCCAGGCGCTCTTCGCCGCCTCCAGCTCGGGCCGCATCGACTTCGCCGTGTCATCGATCTCGGTCAATAACGAGCGCCTGCAGAACCAGTCCTTCACCCAGCCCTATTATGACGGCGACGGCACGGTCATCGGCCGCGAAGCGTCCGACATCACCGGCCTAGACGGGCTGAAGGGCAAGGTCATCGGCGTCGTCGCCGGCACGACGGGCGAAGCCTGGGCCAAGGAAAACACCGAGAAACTCGGCCTCGCCGAAGTACGCAGCTACAACGCCCAGCAGGACCTTCTGCTCGACATCCAGGCCCAGCGCGTCGATGGCGGTGCCGGTGAACTCGCCGGCTTCCAGTATGCCATGACCAAGACGCCGGGCTTCAAGGTGCTGGTGCGCATTCCGACCGGCGAGCGCTTCGCCATGATGGCGCGCAAGGACCATCCTGCCATCGTCGCCGCCAACGACGCAGTCTCGGCGATGAAGGCCGACGGCACGATGGCCGCGATCCACAAGAAGTGGTTCGGTGTCGAACCGGACGCGGGCACCAGCACGACAACCTCGATGCCGCTGCCCAAGGCCGAGTGAGCCGACGGCTCGACCCGCAAACCGTTGAAACGACGCTGCGGCCCCCCCAAGGCCGCGGCGTCCCGCGCCCGGACCTCGCCATGGACCTGATCACCACCTTCTTCAACTGGGACATACTGGTCCGCAGTTTTCCGATGCTCATGCGGGGTGTCGGCAACACCATTCTTCTCGGCGTCGCCAGCATCGTCTTCGGCGGCGCGGCCGGGCTGCTCGTCTGCCTGATGCGGCTCTACGGGCCGAAGCCGGTGCGCTACGTCGCCATCGCTTATGTCGATTTCCTCAGGGCGATGCCCATCCTGGTGCTGCTGATCCTGATCTATTACGCGCTGCCCTTCGTCGGCATCCGCTTCTCGTCATTCACCGCAGCGACGCTGGCACTGTCGCTGGTGCTCTCGGCGTTTACCGCCGAGGTCTGCCGCGCCGGCATCGAAAACGTGCCGAAGGGCCAGTTCGAGGCAGCCTCGGCGCTGGGCATCGGCTTCTGGACGACGATGCGCACCGTGATCCTGCCGCAGGCGTTGCGTGTCATCATCCCGCCGCTGACCAGCAATTGCGTCTCGATCTTCAAGGACACCGCCCTCGCCTCGGTCGTCGCCATGCCCGATTTGTTGAAGCAGGCGACGGACGCACAGGCGCTCATGGCCAACCCGACCCCGCTGATCGGTGCTGCTGCGCTCTATCTCGTCTTCCTGTTGCCGTTGGTCAGGCTGGTGAGCTTTCTCGAGGAACGCGGCAAGCGCCAGATGACGGCGCGCTGAGCCCACGACAGCAATACGGAATTCCGCACGATGACAACACCAGACGGCTCCGCCTACTTCCTCTACCACTCGATCGGCATGTATCCCGGCAAGGCCGAGGCCATGGCGGCGGAACTTTCCGAATTTGCGGCCAGTTGGGGTGCCTTCGACGACGGACAGTGGATGCGGGCGCTGGGCAAGCGCCAGCGTTTCATCGATCTCTGGAGCAACCTGATCGGAGCGCCGAAGGGAACGCTGACCTCGGCTGAGAACGTCACCACCGCGCTCTACAGCCTGATCGGAGCTCTTTCAGCCCATCATCTTGCCGGTCGCCGCGTGCTGGTGACGGCAGACTGCTTTCCGAGCCTGCATTTCTTGCTCGCCGGTCTTGCGCCGCGCTTCGGCTTCACGCTCGATACAGTGCCAATGCGGGACGGCGAAAGCTGGGTGCAGGACGACGACGTCATCGCGTCATGGGGCGCGGACGTCGGCCTGGCGCTCCTGACGCAGGTGACCTCGACTTCTTCGCACCGCTGCGACCTCGACCGGTTGGTGGCCCATGGCCGAGAGATGGGCAGCCTCGTCGGCGTCGACATCACCCAGGGCGTCGGGCTGATCCCGTTCAACGTCGACGCACCGGCGGTCGATTTTACCTTGTCGACGAGCCTCAAATGGCTCTGCGGCACGCCAGGCGCCGGCATCATCCATGTCGCAGAGCCCTTGCTCAGGGAATGCCGGCCCGAACTGCGCGGCTGGTTCAGCCAGGACAACATCTTCTCCTGGGATCTCGACGCCTTCGCCTATGCGCCGGATGCCCGTCGCTTCGACCACGGTACGCCGTCGGCACTGGCCTGCATCGGCTCGGTGCGGGCGCTGGAATGGCACGCGGCGCAGGACAAGACAGCACTGCTCGCGCACAACCGCAAGCTCGGCGCCGCGATCATCGCCAAGGCCGACGAGATGGGCCTGACGCTTGCCAGCCCGCGCGACGAAACGCGGCGCGGCGGCAGCATCATGCTGCGCCTGCCCGAGCAAACCGACACGGCGACGATCGTCAACGGCCTGCGCGAACATGGTGTTTTCACCGATTGCCGTGGCCGCATCCTGCGCCTGTCGCCCGGCACCGTCACGACGGAAGCTGGTATCGCGCGGCTGTTCGCCGGGCTGGACGCGCTGTTGTAGTCGGCCGACGCACTGGACGGGAGCCGGCCGGCTTGCTTTGATGCCCGCTTGGGCGGAGGCAAGCGGTGGACCAGCACCCCAAGAAGCACCACGCCGGATGGCATCTGACCTCGCTTGCACGTGGCATGCGCGATGCGTTCGCCGATCCGCAGGTCCGCACCCTGCTGGTCGTCACCTCGACACTCGTCGCCGTTGCGTCCGTCGTCTACGTCTGGATCGAAGGCTGGAGCTATCTGGACGCGATCTACTTCTCGGTCATGACGCTGGCTACCGTCGGTTATGGCGATCTTGCGCCGCACACGGCACTCGGCAAGCTCTTCACCATCTTCTTCGCTCTGGTCGGCATCGGCCTGTTTGTCGTGCTGTGCTCCTCGGTCGCCAAGCAGATCATCTTTCGCGTCACGGACGATGAAAACGAATAGAACGCGACAGCGTCAGTGAGCCACCGGTTTCGGCGCCAGCATGCCGCCGGCATAGCCGAACAGCGCGCCGACGCAGAGCGGCCCGAACAGCGCCGGATCGACGATGAACAGCATGATCAGCACCGCCGCGATCGGTCGGCCGAGGCCCGCTGCGGTGGCGGCTCCCATGCCCGCCGCGATCGCCACCGACACCTCCATGCCGGGTATCACGGCAAGCGCTGCGGCCCCTGCGGCGGCACCGGCGAAAATGAGCGGGAACATCGCTCCGCCGAGCCAGCCGGTGGACAGGCAGATGCTCAGCGCCAGCACTTTGAGCAGGCCAAGCAGGAGCAACACCGCCATGCCGACGCCGCCTGCCCATTCCAGCATCGGCTCGATTTCGTGGTGTCCTGAAAACCTGAGGACAGGAAACGCCATGGCGAGCAGGCCGAACATGGCTCCGCCGATGACCGGCTGCCAGAAGGGCCAGGGCGCGCGGGTCTCGATCGCGTGCTTGAGCATCGGATGCAGGAACAGGAAGGCCATGCCAACGGCAGCGCCGAGGATCGCCGGAACGATCGCCATCATCAGGTCGGTCCCGTCGCCTGCAGGCGCATAGGCCGGCAGCGCGAGACGGTGCAGACCGCCGTCGAACAGCAGCCGGCCGGCAAGCAGGAAGCCGAGCAGGCCGCAAAGGGCGGCGAGCAGGAGCAGGGCGCGCGGTGCCTGTGGCTTGTCGTCGGCGTAAGCAGCTCCGCCAAGAGGCGAGCCGAACAGGCCAGAGAGCGCGCCGGAGACACCTGCCTCGCCGATCACACGCTGGTCGGCATGGCTGCGGCCAAGCACGATGGCAATTGCCGCGGTCATTTCGGCAACCACGGCCAGCAGCCCGGCCTCCGGCCCGATGGCGCCACCGAAGCCGACCGCGACGATTGCCGCAAGCGCGATGAACAGTGCCTTGCGCCTGTGCAGATGGACCGGATCCTGCGCTTCGGCGATCTGCTGGTCGAGGTCGGGGCTGGGGCCGTGCAGCCGGGTCAGGCCGATCAGCGCACCGCCGGCGACAGTCACCAGCGGAATGTACCAGATGGCATCGCTGATCGACCAGACCGCATGGCTGACCTGCTGCATCAGCCACAGCGTCAGCGCCGCTGATATGCCGGCGAGCAGGCCGACACCGGCGGCCAGCAGCACCAACCTGATCACCTGCCGATTGCTCATGCCTGGCCCCTCTCCGTCATATGCGGTCCTTGCTAAAGAAGCCATTCGATCGGCAGCCAGCCGAACACCGTCACCATAAGCCGTTTGAGCGCCGAGGCGTTCGGTTCGTCGTGGACGGTGACAACGGGCTTGCCGGGTTCGTTCTTCGACCATTGCATGCCGTCATTCGGGCCAAGCGAGACCCTGTAGGATCCCTCGGCGACTTTGGTATCAAAACCTTGCGACATCGCCTTGGCGATGGTCGGGCTGCCGATCAGGAAGCCCATCTCGCAATTGAGCAGGGCCGAGCGCGGGTCGAAATTGAACGAGCCGATGAAGACCCGGTCGCCATCGGCGGCGAAGGTCTTGGCGTGCAGGCTGGAGCCGGAGGAACCTGTGAGGTTGAGTTCCTCTTCGCCCCGGACGGCATCGGCCATCGGCTTGAGCTCGAACAGCTCGATGCCGTCTTCCAGCATCTCACGGCGATATTTCGAATAGCCGGCATGGACCATCGCAACATCCGTGGTCTCGAGCGCATTGGTCAGGATCCGCACCTTGGCACCGCCCTTCACCAGATCGGCGAAGTAGTCGACGCCAGGTTTGCCCGGCACGAAATAGGCGGAAACCAGGTCGAGGCCCTGCCGCACCGGCCCGACCACCTGGGCAAGCCGGCTGATCATCAGCTGGTCCTTGCTTGCCTTGCCTTCTCCCTTGATCGGGTCGTCGACCACCAGCTTGACGTCGACCCATTCGAGGCCAAGCCCACCGCTGCGCAACCTGTTGTAGGCCGGCGCATCCGGCCGGACGAAATCGGCTGCGGCAGGGCGCTTCGCAGCCTCGTCGGTGCCCTGGACGAACGCCTCCAGCGTGCCGGCGGACGGATCGACGATCTTGTCGGCGGCAAACACAGACGCGCTGTTCCAGTAGAGGTCGAAAGCCGTCGACGTGTCCTGGACCACGGCACCGGCGCCCAGCACGTCAAGGTCGAGATAATAGGTGCCGTCGCCGACCTTGAAATACTCGTCGCCGATGTTGCGCCCACCGACGATGGCGGCGAGGCCGTCGACGATGAACGACTTGTTGTGCATGCGCCGGTTCATGCGGAAGAAGTCGAAGGAATAGCCAAGCAGCTTGGGCGAGCGGATCATCGAGGGATTGAACAGGCGGATGTCGAAATTGGGCTGCGCGTCGAGGGCTGCCACTGTCGGGTCGAGGCCAGGAATGCCGTTGTCGTCGAGCAGCAACCTGATGCGGACGCCGCGCTTTGACGCCTCGTAGAGCGCCCGGAGCAGCAGCCGGCCGGAGGTGTCGTCGTGCCAGATATAGTACTGCACGTCGATCGAACGCTGAGCGATGCCGGCGAGGAACAGCCGGCTGGCAATGGCGTCGTGACCGGCGGCGATCGGCACGACGCCGCTCTTGCCGGGATTTTCGGCGCTGCCTTGCGCGACCATCGTGGCAAGTGCGCCCTCGGTGACCGGCGGCAGGGCCGTCTCGACGGGCCTGTCCTTGATCGACGGCAACGGGAAGATCATACGGGCAACAAGGATGGCTACGGCTGCAGCCAGGAGCAGGACAAGGACTGCCTTGATCATTCTCATTCGGCCAGTCCCTCGCCTAGTAGCAGGATCATGCGCGCATCACACAGACATCCCCGCCAGTTAAAGCGCGCGCATGCACCCGATGACAAGCCGCGGTTGCAATGAAGCGGCATGACAGGCCGCGCAAACGGGATTCGTCACAGGGCGAAGACTGTTACCCGGATGGGTGCGGAGTTTCGGCTCAGACTTGCGGAGCCGTCCCGAAGCGCGGCGACGAATTACGGATCGGGATGCACAGCGGACGCTGATGCACCGGATCCTCGATGACGCGGCAGCTGATACCGAACACATTCTCGATCAGCGCTTCCTGCATCAACTCTGCCGGCGCACCATCGGCGACCAGACCGCCTTCTTTCATGAACACCAGACGGTCGGCGTAGCGCGCTGCGAGATTGAGGTCGTGCAGCACCAGGACCACGGTGCGGCCATGCTCGCGGTTGAGGCGGCTGACGAGATCGAGGCAGTCGATCTGATGGGCCATGTCGAGATGGTTGACCGGCTCGTCGAGGCAGATGATGTCGGTTTCCTGCGCCAGCACCATGGCGATCCAGACACGCTGCAACTGACCGCCCGACAGCGAGCCCAGCCGCCGCTCGGCAAGATGCGAAACGCCGGTGCCGAACATCGCCGCCTGGATGGCGTCGGAATCGGCAGCACTCCACGGCTGCAGCATGGTCTGGTGCGGATAGCGGCCGAGCCGGACGAGTTCCTCGACACTCATGTCGTCGGGGGCCGACGGGCTCTGCGCCAGAAGGCCGATATGGCGCGCCAGCTCCTTTTCCTTGAGGCCTGATATTGGCAGGTCACCGAGCCGGATCTCACCCGATTTCGGCTGGTGGAGCCGGCGGATGGCGCGCAGCAAGGTCGACTTGCCGCAGCCGTTGGGCCCGGCGAGCACTGTGACCTTGCCCCTGGCAATGTCGAGGTCGACGGCGCTGACCGCTGTCGCCGCCCCATAAGCGATGGTGAGCGCCTGGACGCTGATGGCCTTATCCATTGGTGCTTCCCCTGCGCAGCACGAGGTAGAGGAAATAGGGCGTGCCGATCACCGCCGTCACGGTGCCGGCGGGCACCTCGGTCGGCGCGAACAGCACGCGTACGATGAGATCGGCGCCGATCAGCATGATGGCGCCCAACAGGAAGCTGGCGGCGATGCCGGCAAGCACCGGGCGTCCGATGATCAGCCGCGCCAGGTGCGGCGCCATCAGGCCGATGAAGCCGACGCCGCCGGCGAAGGCGACGGCAAGCGCGGTCAAGGCGGAGGCCAGTGCGAAGACCAGGATACGGAACACCGGCAGGTTGAGGCCGAGTCCGCGCGCCGAGACCTCGTCGAGGTCGGTCGGCGGCAGCCGCCGCGCCACCGCGACGACGCCGACCATAGCGATGGCGAGCCCGATGGCCACTACCTGGACCTCGCCCCAGTTGATCTCGTTGACCGCACCGGCAAGCCAGCGGCTGGCCTGGGTGGTGCGGTAGATCGGCCCGACGATCATCAGGATTAAAGTCGCGGCTTTGCAGACAGCGCCTACGGCGATACCGAACAGGAGCAGCCGCACCGCCGACGAGGCCTGCTGGCCGGAGAGCAGGAACACCGCCGCGATAGCCAGGCTTGCGCCGATCATCGCCGCCACCGGCTGCCAGACGATCGAGGTGACGAGCGAATTGCTCTCGTCCGAGAGCAGCGCGAGGAAGATGACCACGCCCAGTCCGGCACCGCCGATGACGCCGAGCACGCCTGGTGAAGCCAGTTCGTTGCGCGTCACCTTCTGCAGCAGATAGCCGGATACCGCCATGGCGCCGCCGGCGAGCGCGGCAATGGCGACGCGCGGCGCGCGCAACTGCAACACCACGACACGCTCGCCGCGCGTGCCCTCGCCCATCAGGATCTCGACGATGCGACGCGGATCGATCCAGGTCGAACCGAAGCCGATGCCGCACAACGCAAGCACGACTGTGACGACCGCAATGATTGCGACGAATATCCAGGCGCGGCGATTGACGCGGGCCAATGCCGGCGACAGGCGTGGAGCGACAACACTCATGCCGCGCGCCTTCTGAGCAGGACAAGAAGCAGGCAGCCGCCGACGATCGCGGTGACCGCGCCAACGGGTGCCTCGCGCGGAAAGATGACGAAACGGGCGACGATGTCGGCAAGCGTCGTGTAGACCGCGCCGACAAGAGCTGCTGCCACGATTTGAAGACGATGCTCGAGGCCGACAAGCGCGCGCGCCGCATGCGGCACGACGAGGCCGACAAACAGGACCGGCCCGGCCATGGCCACCGAGGCGCCACTGAGCAAGGCAACCGCAACGAAGCTCAGCCCGCGCACGGCGCCGAGCGGCACGCCGAGCCCGCGCGCCGTGGAATCGTCGGTCTGCAGGATGTCGAGCGAACGGGTGAGGTAGAAGGCGATGCCGCCGCCGATCAGCACGAAGGGCAGGCCGTTGAGCCCCAGGCTGAGCTTGCGGTCGGCGAATGAGCCGGCGAGCCAGAACAAGAGCTGGTCGAGCATCGTCTCGTTGACCGTCAGCACGACGTTGACGAAGCTGTCGAACAGGCCGGCGAAGGTGACGCCGACGAGCACGATCCTGAGCGGCGAGATGCCGCCGGCGGCGGCAGCGAGACCAAAGACCAGCAGGCTGGTGGCCAGCGCACCCGCGGCGGCGGCCATCGACAAGCCAGGCAAGGATGCGACGCCGAACAGCCCGCTTGCCATGACCACGGCGAAAGCGGCACCGGCATTGAGACCGAGCGTGTCGGGCGAAGCGATGCGGTTGCGCGACAGGGTCTGGACCAGCACGCCTGATATGCCGAGGGCTGCGCCGACAAGCGGCGCCATCAGCGCACGCGGCAGACGGAGATCGCGGATCACGACATGCGCCTCGCTGCCGTCGAAGGCGGTCACTGCGCGCCAGATCTCGCCGGGCGAATAGAGGCGATAGCCGATCGCCAGGCTGAGATACATCAGGATCAGCAGCATCGCCGCAAGCCCTGATAACAGCGCGCGCCGACCGATGCGCTGATGCACTCGGATGCTCGTGTTCGACGAAGCGAGGGGCACGCGGCAGCCTTAATATGAGCTTGACAGTCAGGGTTTGTTCTGACCCTTTGCCAAACCTTCTTGCCCCCGTCAAGTTTGGAGCCATGACCATGAAGCTCATCGCCAAAGCCGCACTCGGCCTCGCACTGGCCGCTTTCGCCGCCAGTTCCGCCTTCGCCCACGAAGTGAAACACGCCATGGGCGTGACCGACGTGCCCGAGAATCCACAGCGCATCGTGGTGCTGACCAACGAAGGCACCGAAGCCGTGCTGTCGCTGGGCTCCAAGCCTGTCGGCGCCGTGCGCTCCTGGACCGGCTCGCCCTGGTACAGGCACATCGTCGAAAAGATGGACGGCGTCGAGGTTGTCGGCGAGGAATCAGCCGTCAATCTCGAGCTCATCGCCGGCCTTCAGCCGGACCTGATCCTCGGCAACAAGACGCGCCAGGAAAAGATCTACGATCAGCTATCGGCGATCGCGCCCACCGTCATGTCCGAACGCCTGCGCGGCGACTGGAAGGTGAACTTCGCCCTTTATGCCGACGCGCTCGGCAAGAAGGCCGAAGGCGAGGAACAACTCAAGGCCTTCGACGACAAGGCGACCAAGCTCGGCGAGGCACTCGGCGACAAAAAGGCCGAGAAGGTGTCGTTGATCCGCTTCATGCCGGGCCTGACCCGCATCTACTACAAGGACACCTTTCCCGGCATGATCTTCAGCCAGATCGGCATCCAGCGTCCCGCCGTGCAGGACAAGCCGGGCTTCGCCGACGACGTCACCAAGGAACGCATCCCCGAATTCGACGGCGACCACCTGTTCTACTTCGTCTACGAGACCGGCAACGGCAAGGCGAGCAAACAGTCGGAAGAGTGGCTGTCCGAGCCGCTGTGGCAGAACCTGCCGGTGGTCAAGGCCGGCAAGGCCGTCGCGGTGGACGATGCGGTGTGGAACACCGCAGGCGGCGTGATCGCCGCCAATCTCCTGCTCGACGACATCGCCCGCGTCTACGGCGTGACGCCGACGAAGTAACCGGCACCGGGCTTCGCGCCGCCGCGCATGATGCCCACGGCTTCTTCCCCAACGTCGAAACGCTTTGATTCCCGGCCAAGCTTGTGTAAAGCGGGGCAAGCCAAAATCCCCGCAACAGCCAGACGGGCAAAAGCCATGGAAAAATTCACCAAGCTCACGGGCGTCGCCGCCCCCCTGCCAATCGTCAATGTCGACACCGACATGATCATCCCCAAGGATTATCTCAAGACGATCAAGCGCACTGGCCTTGGCACCGGGCTTTTCGCCGAGATGCGCTACAATGAGGACGGTTCGGAGAACCCCGACTTCGTGCTCAACAAGCCGGCCTATCGCAAGGCCGAGATCCTCGTCGCCGGCGACAATTTCGGCTGCGGCTCGAGCCGCGAGCATGCGCCATGGGCGCTGCTCGACTTCGGCATCCGCTGCGTGATTTCGACGTCGTTCGCCGACATCTTCTACAACAACTGCTTCAAGAACGGCATCCTGCCGATCACCGTCAGCCAGGAAGACCTCGACAAGCTGATGGACGACGCCTCACGTGGCGCCAACGCCACCGTTTCGGTCGATCTTGAAGCCAAGGAGATCCGCGGCCCCGACGGCGGCGTGGTCACCTTCGACCTCGACGACTTCCGTCGTCACTGCCTGCTCAACGGCCTCGACGACATCGGCCTGACAATGGAGAAGGCCGCGTCGATCGACAGCTACGAAAAGAAGGTCGCCGAGAGCCGCCCCTGGGCCTGATCGCTCGGCTTCATATCTCAGAGTTTCGAAAGCCCCGTTCCGCAAGGTACGGGGCCTTTTTTCATCTCCGGCCGGAATGCATTAGCGGCTGCGCAAATGCTGGCCCAGCCACCCGAAGCTGACAGGCCAACTGGGGCATGCCATTGTCCCGCCTCGGGATTCGGGGCATGCGCACGACTGCGCCTCGGCACATCGCTCACGCCCGGACAATGGAGCGCCGCATGAAACCATCCACCCTCTTCGCCACCGCATCGATCGCGCTTTTGCCGAGCCTTGCCATCGCCCAGGACAGCAAGCCGCAGACCATTCCGTTCGAAGGCGGCAATTTCACCATCGTCGAAAACGCCGAGGGCGAGAAGGTGCTTGCCTATGAGGGCAAGGAACTGGCCAGGAACTATGTCGCCTTCCACGACCGCACGGTCGAGGTGAGCGATACCAAAGTGGCCATCTTTGCTTTCGGCGACGGCGGCAACGCCTGCAGTCCCGAAACTGTACTTGCCTGGAAGACCGAGGCGGGCATCCAGTCGACGACCATCGGCGCCGGCAAATGCGACACGCCGTCGCCGGCGGTGACGGCGTACAACATCTTCTTCATCCCTTATCCGCTCCCCGGCGAGACGCTGCCGGTCACGACATGGGATCCGGAAAACGGCCTGACAATGCACGGCAATCTCGCTTATGCGCCGCAGCCGGGCACCGACTGGTCCGATCTGACGCCGAAAACATACGCGGACGGCATCGTCGCAGCCTTCAAGAACGAGGCGGTCTACAAGGCTGCTCAACAACTGCTTGGCGACGACCTGCCTGGCTTCGCCACCAGCCTGCTGGTCAATGGCGGCACGGAACCGTTGCCGTCAGGGGCCTTCTACGCCAGCGGCTGCGTCCCGCATGCCTGCGGCGTCAGCGACGGTTTCATAGCGATCGATGCCAAGGCCAGGAAGCTCTATCTGGCGCAGCAGACGGAGGCTGAGCCCAAGGCCTGGCCGGCACTGGCGACTTGGCCGGCCGAGTTCAGGGACGCCTTGACCAAGGCGCTGGCAGACGAATGAGGGAGAGGTGACAATGCGCAAGCTGATTTCAACAGGATCGCCCTTCGAGAAGACCGCGGGCTATTCGCGCGCCGTGGTCCAGGGCGACTGGTGCTTCGTCTCGGGTACGACGGGTTACGACTACCCCACCATGACCATGCCCGACAGCGTGGAAGCACAGACGCGCAATTGCCTGGCGACCATCGCCAAGGCGCTTGACGACGGCGGCTTCGAAATGGCCGACGTGGTGCGCGCGCATTACTACATCACCGACCAGTCCTATGTGGATGCAGTGTTCCCGATCCTCGGCGAGACCTTCGGCGACATCCGCCCGGCGGCGACGATGATCGTCTGCCAGCTCAACAAGCCGGAGATGAAGATCGAGATCGAAGTCACCGCACTGAAGCGTCCGTGACCGCGAAGGGGGGCCGCTTGCGCATTCTATCGCTGAACGGCTGGGGCGGCAGGCTCGGCGAGGAGCTCGTCGCCTATGTCAGCAGCACGGATCCCGACGTTTTCTGCCTCCAGGAGGCGACCAGAACGCCCGCGGCGACGTCGCCGTGGCTGGTCTATCGCGACGGCGGCGGCGAGCTGTTGCAACGGGCCAACCTTTTTGGCGAGGTCGCCGACGCCCTGCCCGGCCACCAGGCCTTTTTCTGCCCAGCCGCGCGCGGCCCGCTCTATGACAGCGACCGGACGCTGCGGTCGGAATGGGGACTGGCAACCTTCGTCAGGCGCTCGCTGCCGATCATCGGGCAGTTACAGGACTTCATCCACGGCGCCTTCTCGGCCGACGGCTTCGGCGAGCACCCGCGCTCGCGCAACGCCCACGCGGTAAGACTGCATGACTATGTGACCGGCAACGCTGTTCTCGTCGCCCATCTCCACGGCCTGCGCGAACTCGACGGCAAGGGCGACACCCCGGCCCGCGACGCGCAGACTGCAAGGCTTGTCGAGCTGATCGGCAGGATCCGCCGCAAGGGCGACCGCCTCGTCGTCTGCGGCGACTTCAACGTGCTGCCGGAGAGCCGGATGCTCACCGAACTACGCAGCATCGGGCTGACGGATCTGGTGACACAGGGCGGCTTCACCGACACCCGCACCTCGCACTACCTGAAAGCGCCACGCTTCGCCGACTACATGCTGGTCAGCGACAACGTCGATGTGCGCAACTTCGAGGTCGTGGGCCAGCCCGAAGTCTCCGACCACCGCGCCCTGCTTCTGGAGATCGGCTAGATGAATCCGGTCAAACAGGCGCCGGCGGAGCCATTTGCGCGCTCTGGAGCGTCCTTTCCTGCTTGCACCGGCGCCCCTCCAAGGCTAGCAAGACCGCGGTTCACGCATCTTTCGGAAAGGCTTTCCATGGCGACGCGCAATCTTCTTCTCCTGCCCGGCGACGGCATCGGCCCCGAGGCCATGGCCGAGGTCGGCAAGCTGATTACCGCAATGAACGAGAAACTCGGCAGCGGCTTCACCACCGAGGAGGGTCTCGTCGGCGGCTCGGCCTATGACGCGCATGGCCAGGCGATCTCGGATGCCGACATGGCCAAGGCGATGGCGGCGGACGCGGTGCTGTTCGGCGCAGTCGGCGGCCCGAAGTGGGATGCCGTGCCTTACGAGGTGCGCCCCGAGGCCGGCCTGCTGCGCCTGCGCAAGGACATGGAGCTGTTCGCCAACCTGCGTCCGGCGATCTGCTACCCGGCGCTCGCCTCGTCGTCTTCGCTGCGCCAGGAAGTTGTCGAGGGCCTCGACATCCTGATCGTGCGCGAGCTGACCGGCGGCGTCTATTTCGGCGAACCCAAGCAGATCATCGACCTCGGCAACGGCCAGAAGCGCGGCATCGATACCCAGGTCTACGACACCTTCGAGATCGAGCGCATCTCGGGCGTCGCATTCGAACTCGCCCGTACGCGCCAGAACCGCGTGACGTCGATGGAAAAGCGCAACGTCATGAAGTCGGGCGTCTTGTGGAACGAGGTGGTGACCGCCACCCACAAGGCCAAGTATTCCGACGTCAAGCTCGACCACATGCTGGCAGATGCCGGCGGCATGCAGCTTGTGCGCTGGCCCAAGCAGTTCGACGTCATCGTCACCGACAATCTGTTCGGCGACATGCTGTCGGACGTCGCAGCCATGCTGACCGGCTCGCTCGGCATGCTGCCTTCCGCCTCGCTCGGCGCGCCGGACGCACTGACCGGCAAGCGCAAGGCCCTCTACGAGCCCGTGCACGGCTCGGCCCCCGACATCGCCGGCAAGGGCATCGCCAACCCGATCGCCATGATCGCGTCGTTTGCCATGTGCCTGCGCTACTCGTTCAACATGGTGGCCGAGGCCGACCGCCTCGAGGCGGCGATCGCCGCCGTGCTGGAAGACGGCCTGCGCACCAAGGACATCATGTCAGAAGGCAAGACCGAGGTCGGCACGACCCAGATGGGCGACGCCATCATCACGAAGTTCTTCGCCTGATACCAGGTCGAAGAAACCAAACGGCGCCCACGCGGCGCCGTTTTCTTTTGCGCTTCTGAAGTTGCCCTATCCGACAGGGACGTAAGGCGGCGGAACGTTCACCCCAACCGGCACCGGGCCCCATTTGTTGTCGTGCTTCTGGGACGGAATCAAAGTGAAGACGAAGATGATCAGGCTGCCGACATAAGGCAACAGGATCAGCAGATAGAACCATCCCGACAGGCCGAGGTCATGAATACGGCGGATGGTGACGGCGATGCTGGGCAACAGCGTTGCCAGGATGAACAAGCCTGGCAGCACGAAACCGACAATCGGTTCCGCATCGAGATTGCCAAGTGCGCCATCAATACCGAAGCCGATCGCTGCCAGCGCGACAGCGGAAAGCGTCCAGAACAGATAGTAGCCCCAATATTCCTTACGCCGGGCGCGGGCGCGGAAGTTCACATAGTCGGTGGTCAGCGCGCGCCGGAAATACGACCACAGCCCGGTCGTTGCGACCACGCCGCTGTAGGCGGCTCCCTCCTGATCGGATCCGCGGCGGCCGAACTGGGGTCCCGATGTTGCGGCAGCGGGCGCCGCAGCAGCCATTTGCGCAGCGCCGACCTGGGCGTGGATTACAAACACGTCACGGGCCTGACTGCCGCTCGGTTGAAACTCGATCTCGGTGCCCTTGCCCGGAATCGCCGTGCCCCTCAAATCCTCGCGGGCAAAGGTGTAGCGGTTGCCGTCGACCGCGGCGGCGAAGCCGAAACCCTGAGCCTGATCGTAATGCAGTACTTCGCCGCGCATCTGTCGCCTCGTGAATTGCCAACCAGACAGTGTTCCAACTTGCCCTGGGCCGCAAGCTCCAGGGGTAGCCGGCGCAGGTCATCGAGCTCGCCGCCAAACGTTGCCCTCACGCAACGCTCGCGGCGCGTTGATTAGCCGGTAACCATATGTTGACTGTGAAATGTTCAACTCGTGTTACCCTTTCGATAGGCAAAGGGCATGGGGTAAGGAACTGTGATTCGGGTCGATAGACCTCGAGATCCATCGTCGAACAGATGGCGTCGCGGCGCCGCCAGGCCGCCTCCCCTGACGCCGGTTTCCACGATGCGAAGCTTCTGGGGCCTGATGCGGGCCTACTGGTTCTCGGATCGCTGGAAGGAAGCCTGGGGGCTGACGCTGGTGATCGCGCTCCTCACCGCACTTTCCAGCAAGGCCAGCGTCTGGATGGCCGAGGCTTCAGGCGAATTGGTCAATTCGATCGCCTTCTTCCATGACCCGGCCAACATGGCGCCCCTGGCGTCGCTGCTGACCAGTGCCGGCACATTGCTTCTTCTCGTCGTCATCAAGGATGCAGGCTTCATCGGCATCCGGCACCTTTTCTCCACCACCTTGCATCGCAAATGGCGCGGCTGGCTGAACAACCGCTTCAACGCCGCCTTGCTCGACGCCAACCACACCCATTTCCACGTGCAGCACAACGCAAGCGCCGGCGACGGCCCGGGCACGGCGCCCGACAACATCGACCAACGCGTCCAGGATTCGATCAAGGGCATGACCGGCGGTGCCATCGGCCTCGCCATGGGTGTGATGGGCGTCACCACCTCATTGTTCTTCGTCGGGCAGAAGCTGCTCGAAACCTCGACCATCGTTCCTGGCCTTGAATTTCTCGGCCCCTATGGCAGCGTCATCCTGGCCTTTGCCGCCGTTGCCGCCTACGTGCCGCTCAACACCTATATTGCCATGAAGCTCGGCGGCATGATGGAGCGTCTCAGCATCCGCATGCAGCAGGCCGAGGGCAGCTATCGCGGCGAGCTGACGGTGCTTTTGCGGCGCAGCTTCCATGTCGCGGCATCGCACGGCGAAAACGTGCAGCGCTCGATGCATGACCGCCTCTACGTCGACATCGACAAGACCTGGTCGCGCCTCAACATCGTCAATGCCGGCTACATGTCGTTCGAGTCGATCTATGGCTTCATCGCCGCGCGCATCGTCGCCTATGGGCCGGGGCTGGTGCCCTACATGCACGGCCACATCAACCTGAAGGGCTACATAACAGGCGCCGAACTGGTGAACTCGCTGATCAGCCAGTGCTCGTGGTTCATCCAGGTGATGCCGGCGATCGCCACGCTCAGAGCCAACAGCGAACGTGTCACCGATCTCGCCAAGGCGATTGAGAACGTGCAGCGGCCGCCGTCATTCTATGCCGCGACTGGAAAGTCCGAGTTCAGCTATGGCAGCCAGAACGCGCTGTTCGGCCTGACCGTCCGCAATCTCGAACTGATGCACCAGGGTGTTGAAGCCAGCCCCTTCCTGACCGTCACCAACCTGCGCTTCCGCCGCGGCGAATGGACCTTCGTGTCGGGCCAGTCCGGCTGCGGCAAGACCTCTTTGGTCAAGGCGATCAACGGACTGTGGCCATATGGCCGCGGCTCCATCGACTTTCCCGACGGCATCAGGTCGTTCTATGCCACCCAGGACGTCAAGCTGCCACAGGTTTCGCTCAAGCAGCTGGTCTGCCTGCCCGACCACCCAGGCAACCATTCCGAGGCGAAGGTGGCGGTGGCCATGCACAAGGCCGGCCTTGGCGACCTGATCGATCATCTCGACGACGAAACCCGCCAGGGCAAGAGCTGGGATCAGCTGCTGTCGGGCGGCCAGAAGCAGAAACTGGTCGCGGCCCGCATCCTGCTGTTGCAGCCGGGGCTTTTGTTCCTCGACGAGGCGACCGCTGCCCTCGATCTCGAGGCCAAGATCGCCTTTCATCAGGTGATCAAGGACAATTGCCCCGATGTCACCGTCATCAGCGTCATGCATGAGGCCGTGCCGCCAAAATCGGCGCAAGGCGTCGAGTTCTACGACAGCATCCTCAGCATTTCAGACGGCATCGGATCGAAGAAGGCACTGGCCAGCCTGCCGGCCGAACTCACCACGCTTTTGGCCCAGCCGCAGCAGCCGGAGGAAGAATGGCCGCCGCTCAGGTTCCCGCGCGTCAAGCTGAAGGAGAAGTAGAACGCGCTCGCGTTACAGGAAGCCGATGAAGCGGCCGCACAACAGGACCGTGCACCAGATCACCACCGACATCACAGCAAGCGGACGCCGCAACGAAGACCATCGACGCTGCTTGTCGCTTTCGATCGCAGCGAACAGGGCAAAGGTTGCACCTGCCAAGGCGATAAGCCCCATCTTGCCGAGGAAGACCGGCATTCCGCCATAATACGACGCCCGCACGGAAAACAGGGCGAGGCCGCTCAGCACGGCGAGGCAGAAGGCCATCAATGCCAGCCGCCGCAGCAACATGACAAAGGGGCGTTCCGGCAGGCTGCCGAAGGCACCGAGGATGCGCAGATCAAGAAGCGCGACCGACGTCAGCAAAGCGCCTATCGCGGCAATGTGCACTGCGTTGACGACCGGATAGGCGACAAACGAGGTCTTCAGTTGCCTGACCAAATCCCATTGTTCGACTGCCTGCAGGGGCTCCACCCGTACTATCCCGGTCAGCTCGGCGGCACGCGGTCCGCATAGACGTCATAGGTCTTGCCGTTGATGATGATCCGGACGGCTTTCATGCGCTTTTCGGTTTCGTCGCGCGAGCGGTTGCCGATGGCGACGACCTCGTCACCCTTCTTGGCGACCTCATCGGTGAAACCGGCGGCAATGGTCCGCGCTGGCGGCGCCAGCTCCACGCGCCACAGCTCGCCTTCGACGTCTACGTCGAGCGTCGCATGCGGGTTGCCGATGTAGATGTCGGCGATCACGCCCTTGAGCTCGAAGAAGCCGTCCTGGGTCCAGGACCAGCCGTGATGAGCAAGTGCCGGCAGCGCAAACAACGCAGCCACGGCAAGGGTCGCGGCGAGGGAGATGCTTTTCGGCAGGACTTCCATCTGGGGTTCCTCCGTCAATCGATCCGCGCAGAAGCCTAGGTGGCAAGCGACAAAGGTCAAATCACATCAGCCGGAGCCCACCGGTCCCCGATTGACTCTCCATACAAACCGGATAAAAGCGGCGGCGAACAGGGATCCCTCCGATGCGCGGCCTCTTGATGGCGCTTTTCGCATTCGACTTTCCCGGCCACGACAGAGATCGTGCCGGGCGCGGAGCCGTTTCCCTGCTTTCGACCAAAACCATGGCCAAAACCACCACCACCAAAATGGTGTGATTTCCCTTGGCCTGCTCACCCTCTCCCGGGTCCGGCCCGGGGGATGAAGCCCGCAACGGCCAGCGGGTTTTCTCCAAAAAGCGAGCGGAGAGGGACAGGAGATTTTCGATATGGGATTCAAGGTTGCAGTCGTCGGCGCCACGGGCAATGTCGGCCGGGAAATGCTCAACATCCTCGAGGAACGCGGCTTTCCGGTCGATGAGGTCGTGGCGCTTGCCTCGCGCCGTTCGCTCGGCACCGAGGTTTCGTTCGGCGACAAGACGCTGAAGGTCAAGGTTCTCGACACCTACGACTTTTCCGACACCGACATCTGCATCATGTCGGCCGGCGGCAACATCTCCAAGGAATGGTCGCCGAAGATCGGCAAGCAGGGCTGTGTCGTCATCGATAACTCGTCGGCCTTCCGTTACGACCAGGACGTGCCGCTGATCGTTCCGGAAGTGAACCCCGACGCGATCTCCGGCTTCACCAAGAAGAACATCATCGCCAACCCGAACTGCTCGACTGCCCAGCTGGTTGTGGCGCTGAAGCCACTGCATGACGCCGCGACCATCAAGCGCATTGTCGTTGCCACCTACCAGTCCGTTTCCGGCGCCGGCAAGGAAGGCATGGACGAGCTGTTCACCCAGACGCGCGCCGTCTTCGTCGCCGACCCGGTCGAAGCCAAGAAGTTCACCAAGCGCATCGCCTTCAACGTCATTCCGCACATCGACGTCTTCATGGAAGACGGCTCGACCAAGGAAGAGTGGAAGATGGTCGCCGAGACCAAGAAGATGCTCGATCCCAAGATCAAGCTGAGCGCCACCTGCGTACGCGTGCCGGTGTTCATCGGCCACTCGGAAGCCGTCAACATCGAGTTCGACAAGCCGATCACCGCCGATGAGGCACGCGATATCCTGCGCGAGGCGCCAGGCTGCCTGGTCATCGACAAGCGCGAGGACGGCGGCTACGCCACCCCGCTCGACTCGGCCGGCGAAGACGCGACCTACATCTCGCGCATCCGTGAGGACCAGACCGTCGACAACGGCCTGTCGATGTGGATCGTCTCCGACAATCTGCGCAAGGGTGCTGCCCTCAACGCCGTCCAGATCGCCGAGCTTCTTGTCGAGCGCGGCCTGATCTCGCCGAAGAAGAAGGCGGCCTGACACCAATGCCCGATGTCGTGCTGCGTCCGGCCGAGGCCGAAGACGCACACGACATCGCCCGCATCCTGAGGGCAGCACTCGCCGCCTTCAACTGGATGCCCCAGCTGCATACACCCGACGAAGACCTGTATTTTGTCAGGCACGTCCTCCTCGTCGAGCAGACCGTCACCGTCGCTACGATCGAGGACAGGATTGTCGGCTTTGCCGCCACCAAGAATGAGTGGATCGAACAGCTCTATCTCCATCCCGACTGGACCGCTCGCGGCATTGGCGCCCGGCTTTTGAACCATGTGACGGCCGCAATGACTCACGTGAAACTCTTCTGCTTCGAAGCCAACGCAGGCGCGTGCCGTTTCTACGAGCGCCACGACTTTGTTGACGACGCCTTCGGCGACGGCTCGTCCAACGAAGAAGGCTTGCCCGACATCCTCTACGTCCGCCGCGGCATGCCGGCGGCTCGGCCACAATCCCCTCAAGGTTGATTCCGGACATTGCTACGGTAGACTGGGTCCGTCGCAGGGAGGCAGCGGGGCTGAGGTGCCGGAGGCAGGACGATAGCGCGCGATAGTCTAGCCAGCGACAGCACCCGTCAGGACGGCGTGCACCGGCCGCTGCGGATCCTGATGACAAATGCCGTGCTGACCGGGCGCAGCGGCACCGAAACGCTCGTCCGCGACACGGTGCTGGCACTGCGGCGGCGTGGCCATTCGGTAACCGCGTTTGCGCCGATCACAGGCCCTGCAGTAGCGGAAATCCGTGCCACGGGTTCGCCGGTGGCAACATCGCTGGCGGCGCTCGAAGCGCCCGACATCATTCACGGCCATCACACCGGACCAACCATCGCCGCCCTAACGCGCTTTCCCGGGACGCCCGCAATCTTCGTCTGCCACGACTTCAGCAGCGAGATCGACGCGCCCCCCATTCATCCCAGGATCAGCCGCTATCTCCATGTGCGGGCCGCATTGCGCGGCAGGCTGGTGGACGAATGCGGGATCGCTGCGTCGAAGGTAAGGTTCTGGCCGAACACCATCGACCTGCAGCGCGTCGGACCTGCTGCCCCGGCTCCCGCGAGGCTGGCAACCGCTGCAATCTTCGCCCACCCCGGGACCATTCGCTTTACCGGCATGATCGCCGAAGCCTGCCAGCGCCATGGCATTGCCTTTCGCGGTGAGCTGATCGGCAAGGCAGCGGACGACGTGGTCAAGCGGCTGGGCGGCACGGATCTGGCATTCGCCAGCGGCCGAATGGCGCTCGAAGCCATGGCGCGGGGCTGCGCCGTGATCAATGTCGACCGCTTCGGCGTTGGCGGCTTGGTGACGACGGACATGTTTGACGGTTTTGCCGCGGTGAACTTCGCCTATGGCGCATTGTCCGACGCAGCATCGCCCGAACTGCTCGACCGCGAAATTGCCGCCTACAGGGCGGAAGATGCCATTGCGGTCACCCAACGCGTGCGGCGTGACTTCGCCAGCGAAAAGGGCGCCGAGCAGATCGAGGCGATCTACCGCGACGTGCTGGCGGAAAAGCGCTGGCCGAGGCGGGAGCCGAACGAGGACGAACGCGCCATGGCCGCGATCATAGAACGATTTCTGCAGCAGAAGCAGATCTACGACCGCAGCTTCGTCAGATTGCGCGAGGGTCTTGGCCCAAGCGAGGAACTGCAGTTCCAGCTCGGCGAGCTGTCGAGCAAGACAGCCGAGCTTGCGCACGAGGTCCGCCGGCTGAGGCGGGGCGGCGTTCTCCGCAGGCTGGTCGACAAGCTGACCGGGCGAACCTACGAGAACTGACCCAAGTTTTGCGCCTCCCCATTGGGCGGCGGGGCCGGCTGCCATATCGGACAAATCAACGCAATCGCTATTCATGTCGTGATTGGAGATGACACCGGCAGGCCTGGCGGCGCACTATCTTTTGGAAACAGGTACCACCCCGCATGATCGTTCGCCCGCGCACAAACCTTTTGAAGCTGTTCTTCGTCATGCGCGGCTCCGTGGTGCCGCGCATCCTGCCGCAGATTCTCGGCTTCGCGCTCTATGGCGCCGCGGTGGTCGCCGCCATCAAGCTGCTCAAGCTCGATCTCGGCGACGCCGGCGTCGCACCCTTCGCGCTGCTGGGCGTCGCGCTTTCCGTCTATCTCGGCTTCCGCAACAACGCCGCCTATGACCGCTGGTGGGAAGCCCGCAAGTTATGGGGCCAGCTCGTCTTCGAAATCCGTAACCTGTCGCGCGCTGCAACAGCGATGATCTCCGACCGCGACGAACTCAGGCCGCTCCTGATGGATTCGCTCGCCTTCTGCCATTTCCTGCGCGGCGAACTGCGACGGGTCGACACCAGGGAAGCGGCTCGCCCATTCATCGGCGATGCCATCGACGAAATCCATGCCGCGACCAACAGGCCTGACGCAGCGATGCGGCGGATGGGCGAGAAGATCGGTGCGCTCAAGCGCGCGAAAGTGCTGGAGGCGATGGACTATCGCATCCTCGACGAGCGTCTGGCGGCGATCTCGGCGCTGCAGGCCGGCTGCGAGCGCATCATGGGCACGCCCCTGCCCTTCGCCTACACGTTGCTGCTGCAGCGCACCGCCTACATCTTCTGCCTGCTGCTGCCGTTCGGGCTGGCGGGTTCGGCCGGCTGGGTGACGCCGCTGTTTACGGCGCTGATCGCCTACACATTCTTCGGCCTCGATGCGCTGTCGGAAGAGCTCGAAGACCCTTTCGGCATGGAGGCCAACGACCTCGCCCTCGACGGCCTGTGCCGGGTCTGCGAGATCTCAGTGTTCGAGGCGCTGGGCGAAACACCGCCACCAATGCTGCCGGCGGAAAATTTTTATTATTCCTGAGCTAGCCCGGGCCGGGCCTTGGCATCGGGGGCGCTCGCATCGATGCCCTCCCAATAGTCCATCGTCGCCGCCTTGCCGTAGCCTTCGCCGGTCAGGCGGACGCTGACGCGGCCTGATTCCGGGTAGACGATGACATCGTTTGGATTGCGCTCGCCGATGATGAGATAGCGGCACGGCGCATCGGTGTGGTTGAAAAACGCGTGCCCGACCTTCTGGCCGGCGGGAAAGCAGACATAGTCGCCTGTCTTCATGACATAGTTGCGCGCACCGAGCTTCAGTGTCAGCGCGCCCTCGAGGATGTAGGCATGCTCCTCCTCGAGCATGTGATAGTGCGACGGGTTCGTCTCCTTGCCTGGCACGAGTTCCTCCAGCGCGACGCCGACATGGTCGCCGCCGCCAAAGCTGGACAAATGGCGGAAGCTCGATCCGAAGCGCTCGCCATGAGAGAAGACCTCGAGTGGCGCCGCTTCGGCGGCAAAGGGCTCGGAGATACCGTCAGCGTTGAGTGCGGATATCTTCTCGGGCATGGCATTTCCTCCGGCAACCTTGCTGCAGCTTAGGTGGCCGGTCATCCGGTTCGGTCAAGCAGTCGCCCTAAGCCACCTGAACCTTGTTGCCACGATAGCTCGCGATGATGTCGGCCGCTCCTGCCCCGTCGACCGGCGGGCTGAACAGGAATCCCTGGATCTCGCCGCAGCGCTCCCGCCGGAGCAGCTCGAGCTGGGCGCCTGTTTCAACGCCTTCGGCCGTCGTGTCGATACCGAGATTGGTGCCAAGGCCGATGATGGCGCGTACGATCGCCATCGATTCACGGCTGCTGCCGATATCGCGGACGAAGGAACGGTCGATCTTCAACCGGCTGAATGGAAAGCGCCGGAGGTAGCTCATCGATGAGTATCCGGTGCCGAAATCATCGAGCGCGATGCGCACGCCGATCTGCTTGAGCTGCTGCAGGACGGCGAGATTGGCGCCTGTGTCTGCCAGAAGAACGGATTCGGTGATTTCGATCTCGAGCCGCGACGGGTCGAGCCCCGACCGCGCAATCGCCTGGCCGATGGTCTGCGCGAATTGACCCTGCCGGAACTGCACAGCCGACGCGTTGACAGCGATGACGAGGTCGTCCGGCCAGGTGGCGGCACGCCGGCAGGCCTCGTCGAGCACCCAACGCCCGATCGCCTCGATCATGCCGGTCTCTTCAGCGAGTGGAATGAATTCCGCAGGCGAGACCATGCCGCGCCTGGGATTGCGCCAACGTACAAGTGCTTCGAAGCCGCGCAGCGCACCCGTCTTCACCGAAATGATCGGCTGGTAGTGCAGCTCGAGTTCGCGATTGAGGTCGGCGCAGCGCAGCTCCAGTTCAAGCTCGCGGCGATCGCGCATTTCGGCGTCCATCTCCGGTTCGAAAAAATGGAACGCGCCTTTGCCGTCGCGCTTCGAGCGATAGAGCGCCAAGTCGGCGCATTTGAGCAGCGTGCCGGCCTCGCGCGCGTCGGCCGGCGCGATCGCAGCACCCAGGCTGGCGCCGATCGACAGCTTGTGGCCCTCATAGGCGTGCGGCTCGCTGATCGCCTGGATGATGCGTTTGGCCAGCGCCTGGACATCGGCGCGGCTGAGCGCGCCGCGCAGCAGGATGGCGAACTCGTCGCCACCGAGTCGGGCGACGAGGTCGCTGCGGCGCAGAAGCGTGCGGATGCGGGATGCCGTCTCGACCAGCAGGGAATCGCCGGCGGCATGGCCGAGCGTGTCGTTGACCGCCTTGAAGTCGTCGAGGTCGACAAGCAAAAGCGCGAAAGGCTGGTGGCCGGCGACGGCAGCGCCGACGGCCTCCTCGATCTCCTGCGAGAAGATGGTGCGGTTGCCGACGCCTGTCAGCGGATCGTGGTGGGCGAGGTAGGAAATGCGATCCTCGGCGCGCTTGCGCTCGGTGATGTCGACGATTGTCGACAACGTCGCCGGTGCGGTGCCGACCTGAATGTTCCTGGCATATTCGATGACATCGAGCTCGCTGCCCGCCGCCGTGCGGTGACGCACGAAGCGCTCGCCCGTCACCGGCAGGTCGGCGACACCGGGCTCCAGATCGGCGATGCCGAGCGCCAGGAACTCGCCCCGGCCTCGGCCATAGAGATTGAGCGCTGCGGTGTTGACGTTCAGGAACGCGCCGCCATCGGCCTGGCGCACATACATCGGGACCGGGTTGTCGTCGAACAGCGAGCGAAACAGCGTTTCGCGGTTGCGGATCTCGCGTATGTCGGTCAGCGTCACCGCCAGCAGGCCGTCGGTTTCAGCGACGCCGACCTGCAGCGAGACGATTTCGCCGCCAAGCTGGTATTCCAGTTCGAGCGACGGCGCAGGGACACCATGCGCACGGGCGACGCCGCATTCGTCGAGCAGGCGCGACAGCCCGCAAGCGGCATTCGCCTGCGACAGCAGCCTGAATCGCATGTCTTCGGCCGAGACCCCGAGAAGGCGCGCTGCGGCGTTGTTGATGCTAAGGACCTGATAGTCCCGTGCCTCGCCACCGGCGGATTCGAGCGCGCTGAGCGCTAATATACCTTCGTCGGTCGAGTTGATGAGCAGCCGAGCCAGGTCGATCTGGCTCTTGCGCGGCCGCGCGAAGATCAGGAAATACTCGCCCGGCCAGCGGCACGACAGCGGCAGCGCCAAAACCTCGACGGTAGAGACCATGCCGTCGACGATCGAGCGGCACAGCGCCAATTGCGGGCGCGCCGCCAGGCGGGCCAATTCGATCGCGCCCGATATGGCGCGCTGGAAAGCGAAAGGCAGCACCGACAGCACCGCCGCGGGCACGCTGAGGCCGGCAATCGCGCCGAAGCGCGGGCCGGCGCGCAGGATGAAACTGTCCGTGGCGGGCTGGAGACGAACAACCGCCATCTCGTCGGCGAATCGGCCGACGCTGCCGAGCGCCAGCTCTTCATAGGGCGGCAAGGCGCCGTCGATGCAGGCCGCCTGCCAGCGCCGCAGAACCAACCTGACGTCGTCGAACTCGGTGTCGACGCCAGCTGACAGGTCCGCGGCGCACCTTGCGACCGGCTGCTCCGCCGCCCCACCTGGCATTTCCGACGGAAGCGCCCGCCCCCTGTCCCAAGCTCGCATTGCCAAAAGCATCCGGTCACCTGTCAGCCTGCGACCGCCCGGACCAGATCAGCCCGGTCGCAGGCACGTCGCATCGATTGTCGGCATGCCGAAGCCCCCCTCGGCAGACAGCACGGCCTCATGCCTGCGCGGTATGCCGCGCGCTGTCAGGGGCAAGCTATCCGCTGCCGCCTTACCGCCTGCTTAAGCCGAATGTCACATAAGTGTCATGTGCTTAGGGGCAGCAGCGGTGGCGCGGGCGGGGCCAGATCCATGTCGCCGAAACGGCTGAAACACGCCCCGAAAAAGCAAAACGGCGGACCTTTCGGCCCGCCGTTGCTTGTTTCGCCGATAAGGCGAAAAATTACTCGGCCGAAGCTTCAGCCGGGGAAGCAGCTGCAGCCGCGATGGCGGCAGCGGCGTCGTCCTGGGCCTTCTTCAGGGCAGCCAGACGCTCCTGGGCCTTCTTGCCCGGCTCACCCTTGGTCGGGTTCGAACGAGCGTCGCGCTTCACGATGCCTGCCTCGTCGAGGAAGCGGGCAACGCGGTCGGTCGCCGTGGCGCCGTTCGACAGCCAATGCTTGGCGCGGTCGGCGTCGAGCTTCACGCGGTCGCCGTCCTTGGGCAGCAGCGGGTTCCAGGCACCGATTGCCTCGATGAAGCGGCCATCGCGCGGGCTGCGGGCGTCGGCAACGACGATGTGGTAGTAGGGGCGCTTCTTCGAGCCGGCGCGGGCCAGGCGGATCTTAAGGGACATTGTCTTACTCCTGAATAGTTCTGTCTTGGGTTGGTCTTGGTCTGCTGTCTGTTCCGCCGTCAGGCGGAGGTAGTCTTGTCTGACGCGCCGTTGTGTTCGGCAGCCAGCATTTCGTGGTGACGGATCACCTCGCGGATGATGAAGTTCAGAAACTTCTCCGCGAAATCGGGATCGAGATGGGCGTCGTCGGCCAGGCGGCGCAGGCGCGCGATCTGGGTCTGCTCACGCGCCGGATCGGCCGGCGGCAGGCCGTGGGTGGCCTTGAGCACGCCGACTGACTTGGTGCAGCGGAAGCGCTCGGCCAGCATGTGGATCAAGGCTGCGTCGATGTTGTCGATCGAAGCGCGCAATTCCTGAAGCTGTGCCTGCGGGGTGATGTCGGTCATCGCGCTCCTCACTTCTTCTTGCCAAGGCCGGGCAGGCCGCCACCGAGACCGGGAAGCTTCATGCCGCCGGGCAGGCCGGGAAGGCCACCGCCGCCGAGACCAGGCATGCCGCCCGGAAGACCCTTGAGCCCGCCACCGAGGCCGGCGGCTTCGGCCTGCTTCTGCAGGGCTTCGAGCTGCTTGGGATCCATCTTGGACAGGTCGGGCATGCCGCCGCCAGGCATCATGCCGCCGAGGCCCATCTTGGAAGCCAGGCCGCCCATCATGCCGCGCATGAGGCCGCCGCCTTTGCCCTTGCCGCCCATGGCCTTCATCATGTCGGCCATCTGGCGATGCATCTTGAGCAGCTTGTTGATCTCGGCGGCGTCGGTGCCGGAACCGGCGGCAATGCGCTTCTTGCGCGAGTGCTTGAGAACGTCGGGGTTCGCACGCTCGGCCTTGGTCATCGACGAGATGATGGCAAGCTGGCGGCCGAACATCTTGTCGTCCAGGCCCGCCGCGGCCATCTGGTCCTTCATCTTGCCCATGCCAGGCATCATGCCCATGATGCCACCCATGCCGCCCATCTTCTGCATCTGGCCAAGCTGGTCGGCGAGGTCGTTCAGGTCGAACTTGCCCGACTGCATCTTCTTGGCCATCGCCGCGGCTTTTTCCGCGTCGATGGTTTCGGCAGCCTTCTCGACCAGCGAAACGATGTCGCCCATGCCGAGGATGCGGTCGGCGATGCGCTTGGGATAGAACTCCTCCAGCGCATCCATCTTTTCGCCGACGCCGATCAGCTTGATCGGCTTGCCGGTGACAGCGCGCATCGACAGCGCAGCACCGCCGCGGCCGTCGCCGTCCATACGGGTCAGCACCAGGCCGGTGATGCCGACGCGGTCGTCGAAATTCTTGGCGAGGTTGACGGCATCCTGGCCGGTCAGCGAGTCGGCGACGAGCAGGATTTCGTGCGGGTCCGACACCTTGCGGATGTCGGCCATCTCGACCATCAGCGGCTCGTCGATATGGGTGCGGCCGGCCGTGTCGAGGATGACGACGTCGTGGCCGCCGAGCTTGGCCGCCTGAACGGCGCGCTTGGCGATGTCGACCGGCGACTGGCCGGCGATGACGGGAAGGGTCGCGACCTTGGTCTGCTCGCCGAGCTGGCGCAGCTGCTCCTGCGCGGCCGGGCGGCGCGTGTCGAGCGAGGCCATCAGGACCTTCTTGCCCTGGCGCTCGGTGAGGCGCTTGGCGATCTTGGCCGAGGTGGTGGTCTTGCCCGAACCCTGCAGGCCGACCATCATGATGACGACCGGAGCGGGCGCGTTGAGGTCGACGGCTACGCCTTCGGCGCCAAGCATTTCGACAAGTTCGTCATGGACGATCTTGACGACCATCTGCCCGGGTTTGATCGACTTCAGGACGGCGGCGCCGACGGCCTTCTCGCGCACCTTGTCGGTGAACGAGCGGACGACTTCCAGCGCCACGTCCGCTTCGAGCAGGGCACGGCGAACCTCGCGCAGGGCTGCCGAGACATCGGCCTCCGACAGTGCGCCACGGCCGGTCAGGCCGTTAAGGATTGATCCAAGCCGCTCTTGCAGCGATTCAAACATTCGACTTCCCTTCTCTCAGCCAACCGGTGTCGAACCGAGAGGTAATGCCTCTGCGCGCCTGAACCAAACCAAAAAGCACCCGGGGGCGCATTGCGCTGCCGGGTGTTGGCCTCCGGGATCGTTTTGTACCTTTAAGGGTGTCCCGGTCGGCCGCTCGGAGTGGAACTCGTCGCGGAATTTGACGGCTGTAGACAGGAAAATGCCGGGCGAGTCAAGGCAAGGGCCCGAGAACGGCGATTGTTGGCGGATTCCCGGACGAAAATCAGTGGCTGTTAATACTTCCCTGCTATCATATGCGCCATCCGGGGGGATGCATGTACTATTTTAGAGTCTTCTACCACCATGTGTGATCATCGGGTTGATCCGCATAAATGTATGGACGGTGGTGACTTCATGACCCCGACCGCAGATGCCTCGCCGCTTGCCGGCTTTGTCGAGAATATCGAATTCGCCCTGGTGGTCATCGATGCCAGCCGCAACATTTCCTTCGTCAACAAGTCGGCCGAGCGCATGTTCGGCTACGACAAGGCCGAACTCGTCGGCGAAACCCTCGATCTGATCATTCCCGCGAGACTACGCGGCGCCCACAATGCCGGCATCGCGCGCGTCGCCGCCGGCACTCCATCCAAGCTGAGCGGCAAGACCGTCGAGGTCTCGGCACTGCGTCGCGACGGCAGCGAATTCCCCATCGAACTGTCGCTGTCGGTCTGGGATGGGCCCAACGGCGTTTCCATGGGCGGCATCATCCGCGACATTTCCGAGCGCAGGCAGCGCGACATGCGCCTGTATCGTCTGGCGCATCAGGACACGCTGACTGGCCTGCCCAACCGCTTGCAGTTCGACATGCAGCTTGAGGATGCACTTGAGAGAGGCGAGGCGACCGGACTTTTGCTTGTCGACCTCGACGGCTTCAAGAAGGTCAACGACACGCTCGGCCACGCCACCGGCGACACGCTTTTGCAGGCGCTTGCCGTGCGCCTGCCCGCAGCGCTCGACGCCAATGCCATAGTGGCGCGGCTAGGCAGCGACGAGTTTGCGGTGCTGTTGCGCGGTATCGACAGGCCGGCGGCGGTCGCTGCCGCCGCCAACAGCCTGCTGCATTCGTTCGAACAGCCCTTCGAGATCGGCGACCACTTTCTCAAGCTCGGCGTCAGCATCGGCGGCGCGGTTGCGCCCCGCGATGGCGGTGACTCGGAAGAGCTGATGGCCAGCGCCGATCTGGCGCTTTACCGCGCACGGCAGCAAGGCGGCAGCTATCGCATATTCGAGCCGGGCATGCGCAACGCCGTGGCCGTACGGCGCGCGCTGCAGGACGAGTTGCTGCGCGCCATCAGGGCCCGGGAATTCGTGCTGCACTACCAGCCGCAGGTCTGTCTGGAGAGCGGCAGGGTGATGGGCGCCGAGGCGCTGCTGCGCTGGAACCACCCGTTACGCGGGCTGCTCGCGCCCGCCGATTTCCTTGCCGTGCTCGAAACGCATTCCGGCGCGCTGACGGTGGGCAACTGGATCCTTGATGAGGCCTGCCGACAGTCGGCCGCGTGGCGGGCTTCAGGCTTTGCCCCCATCACGATGGCCGTCAATCTGTTTGCCGTTCAGGTCAACGCCGGTAACCTGGCCGAAACCGTGACGTCGACGCTGTCGCGTCACGGTCTGCTTGCCGACGCGCTCGAACTCGAGGTCACCGAAACCATCGCGCTCGATTATGAAGAGCGTACTCTGGAGCCGTTCCGCAAACTCGGCAAGGCGGGCGTCGGCCTCGCCTTCGACGATTTCGGCACCGGCCACGCAGCACTCAGCACTATCAAGCGTTTTCCCCTCACGGTGCTCAAGGTCGACCGCAGTTTCATCCGCGACATGCTGCGCGATCCGCAGGACGCGGCAATCGTGCGCGCGGTGCTCGGCATGGCCGGTGACATGGGGCTGTCGGTTATCGCCGAAGGCATCGAGACGCGGGCACAGGAGGCGGCACTCTACGCCATGGGCTGTCGCGTCGGCCAAGGCTATCTCTATTCCAAGGCGCTGCCGGCTGCAGAGTTCGAGCAAATGCTGAAGCGGGCGGAACATGCTTCCGAGACGTCGATCACGCCGCTCTAGGACCGGCCGCCGGACAGCTTGCCCGGCGGCCTCCAAGGCTATCGGACCACGTAGACCACGCGCCGAGTCGACGGTTCAACCAGCACCGGCTGGCCGTTCACATTGACATAACGATACTCGTAGTCGGGTATCTCGGTCAGTTCGACCGTATCAGGCAGGCCGGCACCCACCACGACCTCGCCGTCGAGATAGACCGGCTCGACCCGATGGTCGGTCACATAGGTACGAACCGCCCCGGGCGGCTCGATGGCCGGCATCACTTCACCAGCGACGATCGCCCCTGTCGTGCCGTCGATGACAACGTCACCGGCGCCACCGGCAGCCGGCGGATCAACGACAATCACGCCGGAATCTACCGGACGCGCCGAAAGCACGATCTGCTGGCCGCCGAAATCGCCGACGAGATAATCGGAGTAAACCCAGCCGTCGCCGCCGGAATCGGCGACGCTGCACCATTTGCTGCCTTCAAGGCAGCCGCGAAGCGTAGTGCCCTGTCCGGCACCGATGACGCCGATGACCGGATATTGCGGCCCAGGGCCGGCGCGGACGTTGAGATCGGTCGCAGCCTGCACGGCAACGTCGGCAAATGACGGGCCGGAGAAGGCGAGAAGCGCCCCCGCGATGGCGGGCAACAACAGTTTCGTTTTCATCTTTTCGCTCCGTTTTCCTGGTCCCTCAAGGTGCCGAAACGGAGCCGACAGTCATCGGTTCCTGACGAAATGGCCCGGAACGCTCACGAATTGTAGCAGATTGACGTTCGCTAAGCTGATGTCCTCCAATGTGTCGCCAGTTGCGAAGCGACCTGTCCTGCCACCGCTTCGCCCGACAGCCGGGCCCCACCGCAGGTCTGGATCAGCGGCCCCGCAAGATGCTCGCCGGCAAAGAAGATGCGCTCGCCGAGCGGCTGCATCAGGACCGACCGCGCCTCGGAACGACCGGGACGCGCTGCGGCATAGGCGCCCCTGACATAGCGTTCGCCGCCCCAATTCGTCATCATCGCCCGGCCGACATGCTTGCGCGTGTCGTTGCCGAAGATCTCGCACAGCCGGTCGGTGGCGAAATCGACGCCGGCTGCCTCGCCGGCTGCCGACAGCTCCCAGGCGAAATCGCCGCCGACGAAGCCGACCATCAGGTCGAGATCGAAGGGAAAGCTGAGGAAGTAGATGTCGTGACGCGCGGACCGCTCGATGAGCAGGTCATCGAAGGGTTTGAGACCAAGGCGGCTGCCTTTGATTTCGACGGGCAGCTTGGTCAACATGCCCATCGGCAGGTCGAAAAACGCCGTCATATAGTGTTCCGGCAGCGCGGGCGAAAAGGCGATCTCCTCGAAGGCCAGCACCGCCGGCGATGCCGTCACGATCGCAGCCCCGGCACGCAGCACGCCGCGATCGGTGTGGCAGCTGACGCCTGCACCATCCCAGTCGATCCGTCGCACCGGCGTGGCAAGCTCGACCGGAACATCCGCGCCGAAACGCGCGACCAGTGCGCCATACCCTTCCCGAGTGAAGTAATTGGGATCGAGATCGGCGGCATTCCTGAAGTCGGCGATCGAAATCTCGTCTTCGTCGGCGCCGAAATCCATCGGTCCGCAGAAGGTGGCGGCGGCACGCGACGAGCGTCCCTTGGCCAAGAGCGCGCCAAGCCGGTCGTCGGGGTCGGCGTGACTTTCAAGTAAGGCCGCCATGGCGGCATCCGCCTGTTTGACCTCCGCTTCCTCGGCCTCACTCGCCTTACGGTTGCGATAGTAGAGGTGATCAATGTTCATGTCGTGATGATGCATGGTCCAGCCGGCGGCCTCGGCCTCCGGGAAATAGGGGTTGCGATCGGCGGCGTGCAACCAGGCGCAACCGATGTCGAAGGGCGCACCGAAGTGTTTGCTGCTGGTCCAGGCGCGCCCCCCTATACGATCCATGGCTTCCAGCACTTTGAAGCTAAGTCCTGCGGCACGCAGGACTTTTGCCGCCGAAAGGCCGGCGGAACCGGCGCCGACGATCACAACATCGACATCATCCATGTTTTTTCCCCGCTCTCGCCATATTCACCGCTTGATCCTATGCGAGAATTTTGCCACCTGCCATTGCAGGCAGACGGGGACGTAAACGCCTTCTTAATGCTAAAAAGCGAGCGTTGGGCTGGCAACACCCCTCCCAGGGACATTTGATTCAGGCATCAGGAGAACGGCATGGCATTGACTGCCAAGGTGAAGACTTTTGCTGCGGCCTCCGCCATGCTGGCGGTTTCGGCAGGCAGCTCAATTGCGGCGGAATGCGGCAACAACGCGGGCGGCTTCGAAGCATGGAAGGCGGCATTTGCCGACCAGGCGGCGGCGAACGGCATCAAGGGCAACGCGCTGAGCGCTCTCGCCAAGACGACCTATGCCACCAAGACGATCTACGCCGACCGCAACCAGAAGAGCTTCAAGCTCTCGCTTGACCAGTTCATGGCCAAGCGCGGCGGCAAGGCGATTGCCTCCAAGGGCAAGACGATCAAGAAGCAGAACGCGGCGCTGTTCCAGAGCATCGAGGCGCGCTATGGCGTGCCGGCCGGCCCGCTGATCGCGATCTGGGGCATGGAGACCGGCTTCGGCGGCTTCATGGGCAACCAACACACGCTGTCGGCGGTCGCCACGCTCGCTTATGACTGCCGCCGTTCGGAATATTTCACCGACCAGCTCTACGCAGCGCTCAAGCTCGTCCAGAGCGGCACGCTGGCGCCCAACGCCATCGGCGCTGCTCATGGCGAAATCGGCCAGACGCAGTTCCTGCCGGTCAACGTGCTGAAATACGGTGCTGACGGCGACGGCAACGGCAAGATCGACATGGTCCGCTCCAAGGCCGACGCGCTGGCCTCGACCGCCAACTTCCTGCGCGGCCACGGCTGGAGCGCAGGCGGCGGCTACCAGCCCGGCCAGGCCAATTTCGGCGCACTGCAGGGCTGGAACGCAGCCAGCGTCTACCAGCAGGCGATCGCCATCATCGGCGCCGAGATCGACGGCAACTGACGCCTGACGACCTGACACAACCCTGTCAGGAGACATTTCCGAGGCACTGGCAAAGCCAGGGCCTCGGACGCAAAATGACAAGAGCCCGGTGGCGACGCCGGGCTTTTTCAATGCGGACGAGGATCTTGTCATGAACAGCCAGAGCGGCCTGCCCGCCGATCTCTCGCGCTTCGGCAATGTCGAAGGCTACAGCCATTACCCAAAGACCGTGACACCGGGGTTGCCGGCACCCGCCGGCGGCGGCCTGCTGAAGTGGTACGACATCGCCGAGGCCGCGACGCCGGTGACACGCGACACCAGTGCGCTGGCACAGCGTTTCCTGGCGGCGGAGACGGCAACCGGGCGACTCAAGCTCAAGGGCGAGCTCGGCTTTGTCATCCTGCACCGCTGCGGCGGCGATTTTCATTTTCTGCTGGTGAGTTCGTGGCGCAATGCCAACGAGATGTGGGAAACTGTCTACGCCAAGACATCGGACGCCCCCGATTTCTCGCTGTTTCCGCTGCCCGGCCCGCACCGCGCCACCTTCTGTGTCTGGGAGCTGGCCGCAGTGAACCACGAGCGGCTGGCCTTCAGCCGGTACCTCTATTCAGCGCGCGACGAGGCGGCCAAGCGGGCGTATCTTGAGGATTATTACGAAGGTGGGGCGTGAGTCTTTCATTCTCCCCGCTTGCGGGGAGAATGTGGCCCAAAAGGCTGAATAAGGGGCAGCGCGTAATTCTGAGAGGCTTGTCTGCCTGCCGGCATCTTCTCCCCGTAGAACGGGGAGAAGAAAAAGCTCGTCATTGCCGGTTACGCGCGGCGAGCGTGCGCAGGCGCAAGGCGTTGAGCTTGATGAAGCCGGCGGCGTCCTTCTGGTCGTAGGCGCCCTGGTCGTCCTCGAAGGTGACCAGCTTGTCGGAATAGAGCGACTTCGCGCTCTCTCGGCCGATGACCATGACATTGCCCTTGTAGAGCTTGAGGGTGACTTCGCCCTCGACGTCCTTCTGGCTGAGGTCGATCGCTGCCTGCAGCATCTGGCGCTCGGGCGAGAACCAGAAGCCGTAATAGATCAGCTCGGCGTAACGCGGCATCAGCTCATCCTTGAGATGCGCGGCACCACGGTCGAGCGTGATCGATTCGATGGCGCGGTGCGCCTGAAGCAGGATCGTGCCGCCCGGGGTCTCGTAGACGCCGCGGCTCTTCATGCCGACGAAGCGGTTCTCGACCAGGTCGAGACGGCCGATGCCGTTGTCGCGGCCGTAGTCGTTGAGCTTGGCCAGCAGCGCCGCCGGTGACAGGTGCTCGCCATTGATCGAGACGGCATCACCCTTTTCGAAGCCGATCTTGATGATGGTTGCCTTGTCAGGCGCAGCCTCGGGCGAAATGGTGCGCATGTGCACATACTCGGGTGCCTCGACGGCCGGATCTTCCAGTACTTTGCCCTCGGAGGACGAGTGCAAAAGGTTGGCATCCACGGAGAAGGGGGCCTCACCCTTCTTGTCCTTGGCGACCGGGATCTGGTGCTTTTCGGCGAAGTCGAGCAGGTCGGTGCGGCTCTTGAACGACCAGTCGCGCCACGGTGCGATGATCTTGATGTCGGGATTGAGCGCATAGGCCGACAGCTCGAAGCGGACCTGATCGTTGCCCTTGCCAGTGGCGCCGTGGGCGATTGCGTCTGCACCGGTCTTCCTGGCGATATCGACGAGGTGCTTGGAGATCAGCGGACGAGCAATCGAAGTGCCGAGCAGGTAAACGCCTTCATAGACGGCATTGGCGCGGAACATCGGGAAAACAAAGTCGCGGACGAATTCTTCGCGCACGTCCTCGATGAAGATCTCCTTGATGCCCAGCATCTCGGCCTTCTTGCGCGCCGGCTCGAGCTCCTCGCCCTGGCCGAGATCGGCAGTGAAGGTGACGACCTCGGCGTTGAGCTCGGTCTGCAGCCACTTCAGGATGATGGAGGTGTCGAGACCGCCGGAATAGGCGAGCACAACCTTCTTGACGTCTTTCCACTTGGACATTTGAGCACGGCACCTTTTGCAAGCGGCCGGCTGGGGCCGCGTTTCCCGGGCTTTCTAAGCAGGAACGGGCAAGCGGGCAAGGGCGATCATGCCGCTGCGATAGCAGCGTGATCGCCCAGGCTTGCTCACTTGCGCTTCATCGCCTCAAGCAGGGCCGCGCCGAACGCACCTTGCTGGTCCGCCTTGTTTGGCTGCGGCTTCGATGACGCGAACTTCATGTCGCGGCTCTTGGCGGGAGCGGCCGAGCGGGGCGCCGGCTCGCCGCCATCCTTGCGCATGGTAAGCCCGATGCGCTTGCGCGCAATGTCGACCTCGACGACGCGGACTTTCACCACGTCGCCGGCCTTCACCACCTCATGTGGGTCCTTCACGAACTTGTCGGCCAGCTGCGAGACATGGACGAGGCCGTCCTGATGCACGCCAATGTCAACGAAGGCGCCGAAAGCGGCGACGTTGGTGACGGTACCTTCGAGCAGCATGCCGGGCTTGAGATCCTTGATGTCGTCGACGCCGTCGGCGAAGGTCGCGGTCTTGAAGCCCGGACGCGGGTCGCGACCCGGTTTTTCCAGCTCGGCGATGATGTCGCGCACCGTCGGCAGGCCGAAACGTTCGTCGACGAAGGCGCGCGGATCGATCGCCTTAAGTGCTGCACTGTCACCCATCAGCTGGCGCAGGTCACGGCCGCAGGACGCCACTATCTTCTTGGCGACGCCATAGGCTTCAGGATGGACGGACGAAGCATCGAGCGGCTCCTTGCCGTCACGGATGCGCAGGAAGCCGGCGCATTGTTCGAAGGCGCGCTGGCCAAGGCGGGGGACCGACAACAGGTCGCGACGTGTGGCGAAGGCGCCCGAGGCGTCACGGTAGGCGACGATCGACTCGGCCAGCGACGGCCCAAGACCGGAGACACGAGCGAGCAGGGGGGCAGAGGCGGTGTTGAGGTCGACACCGACGGCGTTCACCGCATCCTCGACCACCGCTTCGAGCGAACGTCCGAGGCGATACTGGTCGACGTCGTGCTGGTACTGACCGACGCCGATCGACTTGGGCTCGATCTTGACCAGCTCGGCGAGCGGATCCTGCAGACGGCGCGCAATCGATACGGCACCACGCAGCGACACGTCGAGATTGGGGAACTCGGCCGCGGCCGTAGCGGAGGCCGAATAGACCGAGGCGCCGGCCTCGCTGACAATGACCTTTGTCGGCTTGGGTGCCGGCATGTCAGTCAGCATGTCGGCGACGAGGCGCTCGGTTTCGCGGCTGCCGGTGCCGTTGCCGATGGCGATCAGCTCGACCTTGTGGCGGATGATAAGCCGGGCCAGTTCAGCTTGGGTTCCACGCACGTCGTTCTTCGGCGGGAAGGGGTAGACCGTGGTGGTGTCGAGCACCTTGCCGGTGGCGTCGATGACCGCAACCTTGACCCCGGTGCGGATGCCCGGATCGAGGCCCATGGTGGCGCGCGAGCCGGCAGGGGCGGCGAGCAACAGGTCCTTGAGGTTGCGCGAGAAGACGCGGATCGCCTCTTCCTCGGCCGCCTCGCGCAGGTCGCGCATCAGGTCGAGCGACAGCGAAAGCGACAGTTTCACGCGCCAGGTCCAGCCGACGACCTGCATCAGCCACTGGTCGCCGGGCAGGGTCGATCCAATCTGGTAGGCGGCGGCGATCATGCGCTCGACCGGCTTGACCGGCGAGGTGTCGTCGGCATCGATCTCGAGGTCGAGCGTCAGCACGTCCTCGTTGCGGCCGCGCAGCATGGCGAGCGCCCGGTGGCTCGGCACGGAGGCCCAGCGCTCGGAATGGTCGAAATAATCGGAGAACTTGGCGCCGGCGTCCTGCTTGCCGTCGACGACGCGGGCACGCATGACGGCGCGTTCCTTCATGTGGGTGCGCAGGCGGCCGAGGAGATCGGCGTTTTCCGAAATGCCCTCGGCGACGATATCGCGCGCGCCTTCCAGCGCCGCCTTCACATCGGCCACTTCGCCGACGACGTAAGGCACGGCGAGCTCAGCGGGCACTTTCGAACGGTCGGCGAGGATCGCTTCTGCCAGCGGTCCAAGCCCGCGCTCCCTGGCGATTTCCGCTTTGGTGCGGCGCTTGGGCTTGTAAGGCAGGTAGATATCTTCGAGCTCGGCCTTGGTGGTGACGGTGGCGATGCGGATCGCCAGCTCGTCGGTCATCTTGCCCTGGCTGGTGATGGATTCGACGATGGCAGTGCGGCGCGCCTCGAGTTCGCGCAGATAGGCGAGGCGTTCGGAGAGATCGCGCAGCTGGGTGTCGTCGAGGCCGCCGGTGACTTCCTTGCGGTAGCGGGCGACGAAGGGAACGGTCGCACCCTCGTCGAGCAGCCCGACGGCAGCTATGACCTGCTCGGCCTTCGCATTGATCTCGGCTGCAATGATCGCAGCGATTTTCCTGATGTCGCCAGCCATGGAATCCTGGTGCCTGTTGTACGGGTGCGCGAACATAGTGACTGCCGGGCGGAACGCCAAACGACCATTTTCCCGCGCCGTCTCAAGCTCCACAGAAAAGCGGCAGGGCTGCGGCAATCGGCGCGGCAAACGGATGGAATTTTGGCAGGCATCTTCGCAGCTTCCGCGTATCTTCCCGGGAAAGCGCCCTCAGGAGCAAATCAATGAAATTCGACCGGTTTCTGTTTGTCGCAGCGGCGCTGTGCGGCGCAGCCGGCGTGGCGCTGTCGGCGGCGGCCAGCCATGGCGGCAGCGCAAATGTCGCCACTGCGGCTAATTTTCTGCTGTTTCATGCGCCTGTACTGATCGCTCTGTCGCTGTTGGCAGCCCACAGCCGCACCCTGCACGTCGGAGCAGCCATTCTACTCCTGTCAGTGTTGCTGTTCTCAGGCGATCTCCTGGCGCGCGACTATCTGGGCCAACGCCTGTTTCCCTTCGCCGCCCCCTTGGGCGGCACCGGCATGATCCTGGGCTGGCTGACGCTGGCGGTTGGCGGGCTGACGGTCCGCCAAGACGGCTGATCCTCAGCCGATTCGATAGGGAAGGGGGTGACGGACGTCCTTGTCGATTACCAGCCGGCGCTTGAGCGGCGGCACGGCGCGCTGGAGGCAGTTGGTGCGCTCGCAGATGCGGCATGAAATGCCGATCGGATCGAAGGCGGTTCTGCTACCCAGCTCCAACCCGTCGGCATAGACAAAATCCTGCGCGTAAGTGACCTCGCAGCCAAGCGCGATGGAATAGCGCCGGTGCGGCGCGTTGAAGCCGCCGCCGCCCTTGGAGATTTCCGTGGCGATGCAGAGATATCGCGCGCCATCGGGCGTCTCGGCCAGCTGGCGGATGATCCGGCCCGGCGTCTCGAAGGCCTGGTGCACGTTCCACAGCGGACAGGCCGCGCCGAAACGAGCGAACTGCAGCTTGGCGGCACTGTGGCGCTTGGTGATGTTGCCGGCGCGGTCGATGCGGGCAAAGAAGATCGGCACGCCCTTGTGCCCCGGCCGCTGCAGCGTACTGAGGCGGTGGGCCACCTGCTCGATCGAGGCGCCGAAATGCGCGGCCATCAGCTCGAGGTCGTGGCGCAGCTCCGCCGCCGCGCGCATGAAGGCCTGATAGGGGAGGGTCAGCGCGCCGGCGAAATAATTGCGCAGCCCCATCTTGCAGATTTCCTGCGCCTCGCTGGTACGGAATTCGGCCGAACGAGCGATCTGTGCCACCTCGGCCTCCATCTCCATCTCGGCGATCTGGAAGGCGATCTGGAAGCTGCGGGTGGCCAGAGGCGAGTAGGGGTTGAGAAACAGCACCCCCGACTTGGCGTCGAAGCGCCTCAGCGCATCGTCGTCGGCATCGGCGCGGGCGATGCGGACGCCGTGCCGGCTGTCCAGATGCCCCGCCATCGCCGCATAACTGTCGCGCTCGCCGATGCCGAGCTCCCCGGCCAGCCGCTCGGCCGCCACGTCGAGCGCGTGGATGTAATTGTCGACGAAATGGAAGAAGTCGCGCACTTCCTCATAGGGCGTCGGCTCGGAGGCCGATGTGCCGCGCCCCAGTGTGTCGTCAAGGCTCGCCAGCTGCTCGGAATTGCGGCGATAGGCTTGATGGGCCGAGATCAGCGCCCGGGCGAAGCCCGGCGCGTTCTGCGTCACCAGCTTCAGTTCCTGCAGGTTGGGCGCGTAGTTCTCGAAGATCGGATCGGACAGTGCCTCCGTCAGCGCCGACAGCAGCCGGTCATTGTCGCCCTGCGAAATCTCCGAGATGTCGATCTGGAATTTTTCGGCGAGCGCGAGCAGCACCGAGGCGGAAACCGGACGCTGGTTGTTCTCGATCTGGTTGAGATAGCTGGTCGAGATGCCGATGCGCTCGGCGAAGCTCGCCTGCGTCGCCTTGTTGGCCTCGCGCAGCTCGCGCACCTTGCGGCCGATATAGAGTTTGCGGGTCGCCATGTTTGCAAATTCGCAATTTACATTTCTCGAATTTGTATATTACGCTTTTGCGCACTTTCAACTGTTTTCCTGCGCGCGCCATGGGGCTATTGCGCCAACTTCGCTGCTTGCCGCTGACGCGGCGAGAGGCCATTGTTTTTCAACCTCGTAGCGCGGGAGAAAGCCCCATGACGCTCTACCAGACCGTTGCCGACAGGCGGACCAGCCGGCTCAGCACAATGGACATCGTGGCCGTCGTCGCGGGCTCGTTGCTTCTGACCGCCTCCGCCAAGATCCAGGTGCCGTTCTACCCCGTTCCCATGACCATGCAGACGCTTGTCGTCATCGGCCTCGGCCTGGCGCTCGGCCCGGTACGTGGCACTGCTGCCGTTGCTCTCTATCTCGCGCAGGGCGCTCTTGGCCTGCCGGTCTTTGCCGGCACGCCCGAAAAGGGCATCGGCCTCGCCTACATGACGGGCCCGACCGGCGGTTATCTCGCAGGCTACCTGCCTGCCGCAGTACTCGCCGGCTGGCTCGCCGAGCGCGGCTGGGACCGCAACGCTGCCACCGCCATGCTGGCCGCACTGCTTGCCGGAGCCGTCATCTATGTGCCCGGCCTGCTCTGGCTCGGCAATGTCGTCGGCTGGGACAAGCCTGTGCTGGCCTTCGGCCTCTACCCCTTCATATCAGGCGACGTCATGAAGGCCGTGCTTGCCGCGATCGCCTTCCCCGCCGCCTGGAAATGGCTTTCTCACAAGGGCATAAACTGATGCGCGCCGTACTCGAACAACTGGAAGCCCGCCGCGCCGAGGCCCGCCTCGGCGGCGGCCAGAAGCGCATCGATGCCCAGCATGCCAAGGGCAAGCTGACGGCGCGCGAACGCATCGACGTGCTGCTCGATGAAGGCTCCTTCGAAGAGTTCGACATGTATGTCACCCACCGCACCACCGATTTCGGCATGGCCGAGCAGAAGGTGGCGGGTGACGGCGTCGTTACCGGCTGGGGCACCATCAACGGTCGCCTGGTCTATGTCTTCAGCCAGGACTTCACCGTGCTCGGCGGCTCGCTGTCGGAGACGCACGCGCAGAAAATCTGCAAGATCATGGACATGGCGATGCGCAACGGCGCGCCCGTCATCGGCCTGAACGACTCCGGCGGCGCCCGCATCCAGGAAGGCGTCGCTTCGCTCGCCGGCTATGCCGACGTATTCAAGCGCAATGTCGATGCCTCCGGCGTCGTGCCGCAGATCTCGGTCATCATGGGGCCCTGCGCCGGCGGCGCAGTCTATTCGCCGGCCATGACCGACTTCATCTTCATGGTGCGTGACTCGTCCTACATGTTCGTTACCGGCCCGGACGTGGTGAAGACGGTCACCAACGAGATAGTCACGGCAGAAGAACTCGGCGGCGCCCGCACGCACACCGCGAAGTCCTCGGTTGCCGACGGCGCCTACGAAAACGACATCGAGGCGCTGGAGCAGGTCCGCCTGCTGTTCGACTTCCTGCCGCTCAATAACCGCGAGAAGCCGCCGGTACGGCCGTTCCACGACGACCCGAGCCGGCTGGAGATGCGGCTCGACACGCTGATCCCCGACAGCGCGACCAAACCCTACGACATGAAGGAGCTGATCCTGGCGATCGCCGACGAGGGCGATTTCTTCGAAATCCAGGAAGCCTTCGCCAAGAACATCATCACCGGCTTCATGCGCATCGAGGGCCAGAGCGTCGGCGTGGTCGCCAACCAGCCGATGGTGCTGGCCGGCTGTCTCGACATCGATTCATCGCGCAAGGCTGCGCGTTTCGTCCGTTTCTGCGATGCCTTCTCGATCCCGATCCTGACCTTGGTCGACGTGCCGGGCTTCCTGCCTGGTACCGCCCAGGAATATGGCGGCGTCATCAAGCATGGCGCCAAGCTACTCTTCGCCTACAGCCAGGCCACCGTGCCGATGGTGACGCTGATCACCCGAAAAGCCTATGGCGGCGCCTATGACGTCATGGCCTCCAAGCATATCGGCGCCGACATCAACTATGCCTGGCCGACGGCCGAGATCGCCGTGATGGGTGCCAAGGGCGCGACCGAGATCCTCTATCGCTCCGAACTGGGCGACGCCGGCAAGATCGCCGAGCGCACCAAGGAGTACGAGACCAACTTCGCCAACCCGTTCAAGGCAGCCGAGCGCGGCTTCATCGACGAGGTGATCATGCCGCACTCGTCGCGCCGCCGCATCGCCCGCGCTTTCGCCGCCCTGCGCGGCAAGAAGCTCGATGCGCCGTGGAAGAAGCACGACACGATACCGCTGTGAGCAGGACAAACATGTTCAAGAAAATCCTCATCGCCAATCGTGGCGAGATCGCCTGCCGGGTCATCAAGACGGCCCAGAAGCTTGGTATCGCAACGGTCGCGGTCTATTCCGACGCCGACCGCGAGGCCTTGCATGTGAAGATGGCCGACGAGGCCGTCCATATCGGACCGGCACCATCGAACCAGTCCTACATCGTCATCCAGAAGATCATCGACGCGATCAGGCAAACCGGCGCCGATGCGGTGCATCCCGGCTACGGCTTCCTGTCGGAGAACCCGAATTTCGCCGAGGCGCTGAAGGGCGAGGGCGTCGCCTTCATCGGTCCGCCGCCGGTTGCCATCGAAGCGATGGGCGACAAGATCACCTCGAAGAAGATCGCGGCCTCCGCCGGCGTCAACACCGTGCCCGGCCATATGGGCCTGATCGAGGATGCCGAGGAGGCGGTCAAGATCGCCAATTCGATCGGTTATCCCGTCATGATCAAGGCCTCCGCCGGCGGCGGCGGCAAGGGCATGCGCATTGCCTGGAACGACGCCGAGGCGCGCGAGGGTTTCCAGTCGTCCAGGAACGAGGCCAAGTCCTCCTTCGGCGACGACCGCATCTTCATCGAAAAATTCGTTACCCAGCCGCGTCACATCGAGATCCAGGTGCTGGGCGACCAGCACGGCAACCTTGTCTATCTCGGCGAGCGCGAATGTTCGATCCAGCGCCGCAACCAGAAGGTCATCGAGGAGGCGCCGTCGCCCTTCCTCGACGCCGCCACCCGCAAGGCAATGGGCGAACAGGCCGTGGCGCTCGGCAAGGCCGTCGGCTACTTCTCGGCCGGCACGGTCGAGTTCATCGTCGACGGCAACAGGAACTTCTACTTCCTCGAGATGAACACCCGCTTGCAGGTCGAGCATCCGGTGACGGAATTGATCACCGGCATCGACCTGGTCGAGGAGATGATCCGCGTCGCCGCCGGCGAGAAGCTTCGCTTTACGCAAGCCGACGTGAAGCTCAACGGCTGGGCCGTCGAAAGCCGCCTCTATGCCGAGGATCCCTACCGCAACTTCCTGCCGTCGATCGGCCGGCTGACCCGCTACCGCCCGCCGGTCGAGGGCAAGCGCGACGACGGCACCATCGTCCGCAACGATACCGGCGTCTTCGAGGGCGGCGAAATCTCGATGTATTACGATCCGATGATCGCCAAGCTCTGCACCTGGGCGCCGGATCGCCTGACGGCGGTCGAGGCGATGGGCCGGGCGCTGGACGATTTCGAAGTCGAAGGCATCGGCCACAATCTGCCGTTCCTCTCGGCGGTCATGGACCAGGAGCGGTTCCGCTCCGGCGCGCTGACCACCGCCTACATCGCCGAGGAGTTCCCCGACGGCTTTGCCGGCGTGGCACCCTCCGAGTCCGATGCCCGCAAGCTTGCCGCGGTGGCGGCACTTATCAACCAGTCCGTCCAGCGTCGCGGCACCCAGATCTCGGGCTCGCTCGCCAACCACCAGCGTCCCGTCGGCGCCGACTGGGTGGTCACCCTTGCCGGCTTCACCCTGCCGCTCCATGTCAGGGACGGAGCCGACGGCATGATGGTCGAATTCGACGACGGCACCACACTTGCGGTGTCGAGCGACTGGCTGCCAGGCCACCCGCACGCCAACTTTGCCGTCGATGGCACGTCCATCGGCGTGAAGGTGTCGCGGTCGGGCACAGGCTGGCGCCTGCGCTGGCGCGGCATGGACGTGGTGACCCATGTGCGCAGCCCGCGCGTCGCCCAGTTGGCCAGGCTGATGCCGGTCAAGCTGCCGCCGGATACCTCGAAGATGCTGCTCTGCCCGATGCCGGGCGTGGTGACGTCGATCCTCGTCAAGCAAGGCGACACCGTCGAGGCCGGCCAGTCGCTGGCAACCGTCGAGGCGATGAAAATGGAAAACGTGCTGCGCGCCGAGCGCAAGGGCACGGTCAAGCGCGTGGCGGCGACAGCGGGCGAAAGCCTCGCAGTCGACGAGCTGATCATGGAGTTCGAGTGATGGCGCCTAGCGCCTCTTCAGACTGCTTAGGGTCGATCCGCAAAGTGGACACGATCGACCCCATCGTCGCACGTGCTCGACTTGGCACTCTTACCCCCACCCCGGACCTGCGGTCCGACCCTCCCCAGAAGGGGGAGGGTGAGCCCCGCGCCTGAGGAGGCCCCAATGACCGACAAACCAACAATTGATTCCTGGAAAAAACTCGCCGAGCGCGAGATCAAGGCATCGCCCGACACGCTGACCTGGAACACGCCTGAGGGCATCGAGGTCAAGCCGCTCTACACGGCGGATGATCTCCAAGGCATCGGCCATCTCGGCACGCTGCCGGGCATCGCGCCGTTCCTGCGCGGTCCACGCGCCACCATGTACACCGGCCGCCCCTGGACGATCCGGCAATATGCCGGCTTCTCCACGGCGGAGGCTTCCAACAACTTCTACCGCAAGGCGCTCGCCGCCGGCCAGCAGGGCGTGTCGGTCGCCTTCGACCTCGCCACCCATCGCGGTTATGACTCGGACCATCCGCGCGTCGAAGGTGACGTCGGCAAGGCCGGCGTGGCAATCGATTCCGTCGAGGACATGAAGATCCTGTTCGACGGCATCCCGCTCGAGCAGATCTCGGTGTCGATGACCATGAACGGCGCTGTCATCCCGATCCTCGCCAATTTCATCGTCGCGGGCGAGGAACAGGGCGTGTCGCGCGAGAAGCTGTCGGGGACCATCCAGAACGACATCCTCAAGGAGTTCATGGTCCGCAACACCTACATCTACCCGCCCGAACCCTCGATGCGCATAGTTGCCGACATCATCGAGTACACGGCCAGAGAGATGCCGAAGTTCAACTCGATCTCGATCTCCGGCTACCACATGCAGGAGGCCGGTTCGACGCTGGTGCAGGAACTTGCCTTCACCCTGGCCGATGGGCGCGAATATGTTCGTGCGGCGCTGAAGAAGGGGCTCAATGTCGACGACTTCGCCGGCCGGCTGTCCTTCTTCTTCGCCATCGGCATGAACTTCTTCATGGAGGCGGCAAAGCTGCGGGCGGCGCGCTTGCTGTGGTCGCGCATCATGACCGAGTTCGAGCCGAAGAAGGCCTCGTCGCTGATGCTGCGCACGCACTGCCAGACCTCCGGCGTGTCGCTGCAGGAGCAGGATCCCTACAACAACATCGTCCGCACCGCCTTCGAGGCGATGTCGGCGGCCCTCGGCGGCACGCAGTCGCTGCACACCAACTCCTTCGACGAGGCGATAGCACTTCCAACCGAGTTTTCGGCCCGTATCGCCCGCAACACCCAGTTGATCCTGCAGCATGAGACCGGCGTGACCAAGGTCGTCGACCCACTCGCCGGCTCCTATTATGTCGAGGCCCTGACCAACGACCTCGCCGAGAAGGCCTGGGCGCTGATCGAGGAGGTCGAGGCGATGGGCGGCATGACCAAGGCTGTCGCGAGCGGATTGCCCAAGCGGATGATCGAGGAGGCGGCGACCCGGCGCCAGGCCGCCGTCGACAAAGGTGACGAGGTCATCGTTGGCGTCAACAAGTACCGCCTCGAGCAGGAAGATCATCTCGATATCCTTGAGATCGACAATTCCGCCGTGCGCCTGTCGCAGATCGCCCGTATCGAGCGCACCCGCCGCCAGCGCGACCCGAAGCGCGTCGCCGAAACGATTGCCGCGCTGGAACAGGTCGCTCGCTCAGGTGAAGGCAACATCCTTGCCGCGGCCGTCGACGCGTCCCGCGCCCGTGCCACGGTCGGCGAGATTTCCGATGCCATGCGCCGCGCCTTTGGCGACCATGCGGCGGTGCCGGAAGTGGTCGAAAACGTCTATGGCAAGGCCTATGACGACGAGCCGGAATTCCAGACGTTGGTGTCGCGGCTCGAACAGTTTGCCGGCTCACTGGGTGAAAAGCCGCGTGTCATGGTGGCCAAGCTCGGCCAGGATGGCCACGATCGCGGTGCCAAGATTATCGCCTCGGCCTTTGGCGACATCGGTTTCGAGGTCATTGCCGGGCCGCTGTTTCAGACGCCGGGCGAAGCCGCAGACACGGCGATCGCCTCCAGGGTCCACGTCGTCGGCATGTCGTCGCTGGCGGCCGGCCACAAGACGCTTGCCCCACAGCTTGTCCAGGCTCTCAAGGCCAAGGGCGCTGCGGATATCATCGTGGTGGTCGGCGGCGTCATTCCGCGGCAGGATTATCAGTACCTGCTTGACCATGGCGTGTCGGCGGTCTTCGGACCCGGCACCAATGTGCTCGACGCCGCCCGCGCGGTGCTCGACCTGATGGAAGGCAAGCGCCGCAACCAGTGAGCGCCGCATCAGACAAAAGAGCCCGCTCGCGCGGGCCCTTTCTTTGCCGGTGTTATGACGCCTTTCGGCCGATGGAGACGTATTGGATGCCGTGGCGGGCGACGACTGCCGGGTCGTAGAGGTTGCGGCCGTCGAAGATGACGGCGGTCTTGAGCTGGTCGCGGATCAGCTCGAAGGACGGCGCCCTAAAATTCTTCCACTCGGTGGCGATCAAGAGTGCATCGGCGCCGCGCAACGCCGCCTCCTTGGTACCGCACAAGGTGAGGTCGTCGCGCTGGCCATAGATCTGCTGCGCCTCGTTCATCGCCTCGGGATCATAGGCCTGCACCCTGGCGCCGGCTTGCCACAGCGCCTCCATCAGCACCCTCGATGGTGCCTCGCGCATGTCGTCGGTGTTGGGCTTGAAGGCCAGACCCCAGAGCGCAAAGGTCTTGCCGGCAAGGTCGCCGTTGAAGTGGCTCTTCAGCTTGTCGAACAGCACCGCCTTCTGGGCATTGTTGCGCGCCTCGACCGAGTGCAGCAGCACCGGCTCGAAACCGACATCGCCGGCGGTGCGGATCAGTGCCCGCACATCCTTGGGGAAACACGAGCCGCCATAACCCAGCCCGGGATAGATGAAGTGGTAGCCGATACGCGGGTCCGAACCGATGCCCTTGCGCACCTCCTCGATATCGGCGCCGAGCAGCTCGGCCAGATTCGCCATCTCGTTCATGAAGCTGATCTTGGTCGCCAGCATGCAGTTGGCGGCGTATTTGGTGAACTCGGCCGAGCGCACGTCCATCACGATCATCTTCTCGTGGTTGCGGTTGAACGGTGCATAGAGCTCGCGCATCACCTCCTCGGCCGCTTCGCTGTCGGTGCCGACGATGATGCGGTCGGGCTTCATGCAGTCGGCGACCGCCGAACCTTCCTTCAAAAACTCCGGGTTGGAGACGACGTCGAAGCTTAGCTCCTCCCGGCCTCTCTGCTTGAGCGCAGCCGCAATCGTCTCGCGCACCTTGTCGGCGGTGCCGACCGGCACCGTCGACTTGGTCACCACGATCTTGGCACCCGCCATCTCGCGGCCGATGACATCGGCCACCGACAGCACATATTTGAGGTCGGCCGAGCCGTCCTCGCCCTGCGGCGTGCCGACCGCGATCATCTGGATCGCGCCATGGCGCACGGCCATCGAAGCGTCCGTCGTGAAGACGATACGCCCCGCCGCGTGGTTCTCGCGCACCAACGCCTCCAGCCCCGGCTCGAAGATCGGGATGAAACCCTGGTTCAGCCGCTCGACCTTGGCCGCATCGACGTCGACGCAGACGACGTCATGACCGACCTCGGCCAGAACAGCCGCCTGAACAAGACCGACATAGCCAATCCCAAATACTGTCAGATTCATGAAGCCAGATCCCGTTCGCGCCGTGCGTTTCGCACGCGCTTGATACAGGAATTTGACAGCGCGTAGAAGTTCAGACGGCTACGGAATGGCGCGCGGTGCCCTGGCCGAGATAGGCGTCGAAGACAGCCGCGATCGATCGAACGAACGGCTTGCCGCGTTCGCTGACGACGAAGCGGTTGCCGGCGCGCACGAAGACGCCGTCCCTGTCGTTGGCGGCAAGCAGCTCGGCCTCGGCAATGACGCCGCGGGCGCCATCGCCGAAACGGCTGAGCATCTCGCAGCGCGAGAAGGAAAAATCGCACATCAGCCGCTCGATCACCCAGGCACGCATGCGGTCGGCATTCGACAGGGCGAAGCCGCGCACCGCGGCCAGGCCACCGGCCAGCACGCGGCGTTCATATTCTCCCGTTGCCGGCATGTTCTGGACATAGCCATGTGGCAGAAGGCCGATCGACGAGGCACCGAGGCCGATCAGCGCGTCGGCCTGGTCGGTCGTATAGCCCTGGAAATTGCGCCGCAGCGTGCCCGCATGCGCCGCCACGGCCAGGCTATCCCCAGGCAAGGAGAAATGATCCATGCCGACGGCTTCGTAGCCGGCGTCCAGGATCAGCCGCGCGGCCACTTCCGACTGCGCCAACCGCGCCACAGCGTCGGGCAACAACGCATCGTCGATCATCGTCTGGTGCTTCTTCAGCCACGGCACATGGGCGTAGCCGAACAGCGCGATGCGGTCGGGTCGCAGCGACAGCAGCTTTTCCGTTGTTGCGGCGATGCTGTTGAGCGTCTGGTGCGGCAAGCCGTAGAGCATGTCGAGATTGACCGAGCGCACGCCGCGCGCGCGAACGGCGTTGACCACTGCCTTCGTCTGTTCGAAACTTTGCTCTCGGTTTATGGCCTTTTGAACCCGCTCATCGAAATCCTGCACGCCCAGGCTCGCCCGTGTCAGACCTACGGCCGCCAGCGCATCAAAACGCGCCTCGTCCATGTCGTTGGGATCGATCTCGACACTGATTTCGGCATCATCGGCAAAGCTGAACTTTTCGCGCAGCCGGCTGCCGAGCGCCATCATGTCCTTTGGTGTCAGCATCGTCGGCGAGCCCCCACCGAGATGCAAGTTGCGGACATTTAGCCGGCTTCCACACAGCGCGGAGATCGTATCGATCTCGCACTCCAGCGCCCTGAGATAACGTTCGACGGGATCGTAGCGACGGGTCTGCTTGGTATGGCAGGCGCAGAACCAGCACAGCCGGTCGCAATAGGGAACATGGATGTAGAGCGACGCACTCGCCCCCTTGGGCAACGCGCGCAACCAGCCACCATAGGTCGTCGAAGACACCGCCGCATTGAAGTGCGGCGCGGTCGGATAGCTGGTGTAGCGCGGCACCGGCGCTGCGTATTTCTCGACGAGGGTCCTGTCCATGATCGTCTCCATCAATTGCTGAAGCATGCTGCGGAGACGCCGGTATCGCCTTGACCTGGATCAAGCGAAGACCTGGATCAAGCAACGAGCTGGATCAAAAGCAACACAGGGCGATGGACACAATGACACGGTTCCTTTTGGCGGCCGCGATGCCTAGATTGGGCAAATCGGGGTGCTGGACGAAGAAATGGCCATTCGCCAGGACATTCACAATTCTGAAATACCGGCGTTGTGCCGCTCCTGCGAGGCGCGGCATCGCGGCGTTTGCGGTGCGCGCCGGAACAGCTTGTCGAGCTCAGCCGACACACCACCAAACGCAAGGTCGAGCCGGGCACCGTGCTGGTGTCGGACTCGGACACGATCGACAGCTACGCCAACGTGCTGGCCGGCGTGGTCAAGCTGGTCAAGACGTTGCCCGACGGCCGCCAGCAGATCGTCGGCCTGCAGTTCGCGCCCGACTTCATCGGCCGTCCGTTCAAGCAGGAGAGCTCAATCACGGCAGAAGCCGCAACCGCCGTCCGCGTCTGCGCCTTTCCCAAGACCTCGCTCGACCGTATGATCGACCAGGCGCCGGAGCTCGGCCACCGGCTGCATCTCCAGGCGCTCGACGAGCTCGATGAGGCACGCGACTGGATGCTGACGCTGGGACGCAAGACCGCCGCCGAGCGTGTCGCCTCGTTCCTTCACCTCATCGCCAGGCATGGCGACCCAGAGGCCGAGAGCGCGGGCGAAATCAGCTTCGACCTGCCGCTTACCCGCGCCGACATCGCCGATTTCCTTGGCCTGACCATCGAAACCGTCAGCCGCCAGCTGACCAAGCTGCGCAAGGACGGTCTGATCACGGTCGAAAACAACCGCCATATCACGGTCTTCGACTTGGACAGGCTGGAGCGACGCGCCAATATCTGAGCAGGCCGTCAACCGGCGGGCGCCAGAAGTGCCATGACATGGTCGCGCTCGAAAGCGACGTGCCGGCGCACCGCGCCGAAATAGCCTCGCAACATGAATCCGAGGGTTTCCGGACTGTCGGCCTCGCCCTGCCGCGCGGCAGAGCGCAAGGCGTCCCGCAACTCGGCGGCGTAGCCCTCATCCTCGAGATGTTCGTTCCTCAGTCGCTCGATGGTCTTGCCCGACTCGACGCTGTGGCCCAGACGCTGGCAAAAGCACGGAAAGATCCGCTGCTCCTCGAAGCGGTGGATTTTTGCCATTGTCGGCCCAAGCGCCCGCGCCGCCAGGATGCATTTTCGCCGGTCAAGCCCGTTGGGCAGTGAATCGGCAATCTCCTCAAGCCGATCGCACAGCGCAAGTTCGGCGGTATGGGCGCACCGCATCACCTCGACGGCCTCGCGCTCAGCACCATCCTGCGATCCGGCTTGCCTGTCATTGAGCGCGATCATTACCCAGAGGTTCCCTTTTTGAGGCCAAGGCTGGGCCGACACGGCCGGCTTGACCTTGATCCAGATCAAGGCGCGAGCCGCCAATGTCATGGATGTGTCCGGTCTGGCGTCGGCAGAAACCGTCGGCGCGCGACCATAGTCGGGGATCGCTCATGAAATATGGAAACGAAATCGTCCTGCTGGCACTGGCGGCGTTCGCCGCCTTGCTGGGCGCCGCCTTCGCGCAGGATAGCCAGTTCGGCGCTCATATGTGGGTGCTGTTCTTCGCCCTTGGCGGTGGCGCCACCGTCCTGCTGCGCACCGGCAACTACGCACCGGCCGCTGCCGCGCCCGCGGACAGCTCGCCCTACATGGACGGGCCAATACGCTACGGCGTTATCGCCACCGTGTTCTGGGGCGTCACCGGCTTCCTGGTCGGCGTCGTCGTGGCGGCCCAGTTGGCATTCCCCGATCTCAACATCGAGCCCTGGCTGAACTTCGGCCGCCTGCGCCCGCTGCACACCTCGGCAGTGGTCTTCGCCTTCGGCGGCAACGCGCTGATCGCGACCTCGTTCTACGTCGTCCAGCGCACCTCGCGGGCGCGGCTCTTCGGCGGCAACCTCGCCTGGTACGTGTTCTGGGGCTATCAGTTGTTCATCGTCATGGCGGCGACCGGCTATCTGCTCGGCATCACCCAGAGCCGCGAATATGCCGAGCCCGAATGGTATGTCGACACCTTCCTGACCATTGTTTGGGTCGCCTATCTCGCCGTCTTCCTCGGCACCATCCTGAACCGCAAGGAGCCGCATATCTATGTGGCCAACTGGTTCTACCTCGCCTTCATCATCACCATCGCCATGCTGCACGTGGTCAACAACCTGGCGGTGCCGGCATCCTTCCTCGGCTCGAAGAGCTATTCGCTGTTCTCGGGCGTGCAGGATGCGCTGACCCAGTGGTGGTACGGCCACAACGCCGTCGGCTTCTTCCTCACCGCCGGCTTCCTCGGCATGATGTATTATTTCGTGCCCAAGCAGGTCGAACGCCCTGTCTATTCCTACCGGCTGTCGATCATCCATTTCTGGTCGCTGATCTTCCTCTACATCTGGGCCGGCCCGCACCACCTGCACTACACCGCCCTGCCAGACTGGGCGCAGACGCTCGGCATGGTGTTTTCGATCATGCTCTGGATGCCGTCCTGGGGCGGCATGATCAACGGCCTGATGACGCTGTCGGGCGCCTGGGACAAGATCCGCACCGATCCGATCGTCCGCATGATGGTGTTGGCCATCGCCTTCTACGGCATGTCGACCTTCGAGGGCCCCATGATGTCGATCAAGGCGGTCAACTCGCTCAGCCACTACACCGAATGGACCATCGGCCATGTCCACTCCGGCGCGCTTGGCTGGAACGGCATGATCACTTTCGGCGCCATCTACTTCCTGGTGCCGCGCCTGTGGGGTCGTGAGCGGCTCTATTCGCTGCGTTTGGTGACCTGGCACTTCTGGCTAGCGACCCTCGGCATCGTCGTCTACGCCGCGGTCATGTGGGTTGCCGGCATCAGCCAGGGCCTGATGTGGCGCGAGTATGACGAGCAGGGCTTCCTGGTCTACTCCTTCGCCGAAAGCGTCGCGGCCATGGCGCCCTATTACGTCGTCCGCACCATTGGCGGCCTGATGTATCTCGCCGGCGCGCTGGTCATGGCCTGGAACGTCTACATGACGATCCGCGGCCACCAGCGCCAGGAAGAGCCGATGCCCACCTCAGCCCCCGCCCTCCAGCCTGCGCAGTAAGGAGCCCGAAATGGCACTGCTCGACAAACACAAGACAATCGAGAAGAACGCGACGCTGCTTCTGGTCGGCACGCTTCTGGTCGTCAGCATCGGCGGCCTGGTCCAGATCACGCCGCTGTTCTACCTCGAGAACACGATCGAGAAGGTCGAGGGCATGCGGCCCTATTCGCCGCTGGAGCTCGCTGGCCGCAACATCTACATCCGCGAGGGCTGCTACACCTGCCACAGCCAGATGATCCGGCCATTCCGCGACGAGGTCGAGCGCTATGGCCACTACAGTCTGGCAGCGGAGTCGATGTACGACCATCCGTTCCAGTGGGGATCGAAGCGCACCGGCCCCGACCTCGCCCGCGTCGGCAATCGCTACTCCAACGAATGGCATGTCCAGCATCTGGTCGAGCCGCGCTCGGTGGTGCCGGAATCGGTCATGCCGAGTTACGCCTTCCTCCAGGAAACGCCCTTGGCGGTGAAGACCATCAGCTACGACCTGATCGCCAACCGTCGTGTCGGCGTACCCTACAGCGACGAGATGATCGCCAGCGCCGATGCCGACATCAAGGCGCAGGCCGATCCGAATGCCGACACGTCGGGCGTACTGGCGCGCTATCCCAAGGCCAAGCTTGGCGACTTCGACGGCGATCCGGCAGCGCTGACCGAGATGGATGCGCTGGTCGCCTATCTGCAGATGCTCGGGACGCTGGTCGACTTCTCGACCTACGACCCGGCCACCGGCTACCGCTAGGAGATATGCGATGGACTACACGACGTTGCGGCATTTCGCCGACAGTTGGGGGCTGCTGGCGATGACTGTCTTCTTCATCGGCGCGGTTCTCTTCGCCCTTCGCCCCGGCGGCAAGCAGGCCGCCGAGCGCGCCGCCCAAATCCCGCTCAAGGAGGACTGATCTGTGGGCGACAAGCACATCGACGAACTGTCCGGCGTCGAGACGACCGGACACGAATGGGACGGTATCACCGAGCTCAACAACCCGATGCCGCGCTGGTGGCTCTGGACCTTCTATGCCACCGTCGTCTGGGCGCTGGCCTACACCATCGCCTACCCGGCCTGGCCGATGATCAGCTCGGCGACGACAGGCGTGCTCGGCTATTCCAGCCGCGCCGACGTCAAGAACGAGCTGGCCGCAGCCGAACAGGCCAAGAGCGCCTATGTCCAGGCGGTCAAGGCGAAGAGCGTCGGCGAGATTCTGGCCGACGACAAACTGCGCCAGTTCGCCACCGCCGCCGGCTCTGCCGCCTTCAAGGTCAATTGTATCCAGTGCCACGCCTCCGGAGCGCAAGGCTCGCCCGGCTTCCCCAACCTCAATGACGATGAGTGGCTGTGGGGCGGCAGCATCGACCAGATCTACAAGACCATCGGCCATGGCGTCCGCTTCGACGGCGACGAGAACACCCATGCGTCCGAAATGCCGGCCTTCGCCGACATTCTCGAACCGAAACAGATCACCGAGGTCGCAGCCTATGTCGCGAGCCTGTCGGGCACGGCCGACACGCCGGAGCTTGTTCCGGGCGGTGCCAAGGTGTTCGCCGACAATTGTGCCGCCTGCCACGGCGACAACGCCAAGGGCAACAAGGAGCTTGGCGCTCCCGACCTGTCCGACGCCATCGCGCTCTATGCCTCCGGCCAGGCCGCCATTGCCAGCCAGGTGCGCCATCCCAAGCATGGCGTGATGCCAGCCTGGAGCGCCCGGCTCGGCGACGTCAACGTCAAGGAACTTGCAATCTTCGTCCATTCGCTCGGCGGCGGCGAATAACCCTCCATCGCCGACGGTCGATGGACGAAGGGTGGGGGAGAGGCCCGGCATCGCTGCCGGGCCTCTTTTTGCATTCGCTTGACCTGAATCAAGGTTCGCCGGGCACGGTCACGGCAAAAGCGAGATGAGACGCTGCCGAAGCAATGGCTTGGCGCCCAGCAGGAGACGAGAATGCTCGACGAGAGGCAGGTGGAGAGGCTCGAGGTCACGGCGGTCAACTCTGCCAAGACCCGCCAACCGCTCTACACCGCACGCCAGAAGGTGTTTCCCAAGCGGGCCTCGGGCCGGTTCCGCCAGTTCAAGTGGCTGGTCATGCTGGTCACGCTCGGCATCTATTATCTGACGCCATGGTTGCGTTGGGACCGTGGTCCCTTCGCGCCTGACCAGGCCGTGCTGCTCGACATCGCCAACCGACGCTTCTACTTCTTCTTCATCGAGATCTGGCCGCAGGAATTCTTCTATGTCGCCGGCCTGCTGGTCATGGCCGGAATCGGGCTGTTCCTTGTCACCTCTACCGTCGGCCGCGCCTGGTGCGGCTACACCTGCCCGCAGACCGTCTGGGTCGACCTGTTCCTCGTCGTCGAGCGCGGCATCGAGGGCGACCGCAATGCCCGCATCAAGCTCGACAGCGCGCCATGGTCGTTTGCCAAGATCTGGAAGCGCATGACCAAGCATGCGATCTGGCTGGTCATCGCGGTGGCCACCGGCGGCGCCTGGATCTTCTACTTCGCCGACGCCCCGACCCTGCTCGGCCAGTTCATCACCGGCGAGGCCGAAGCCGTCGCCTACATTACTGTCGGCATCCTGACCGCCACGACCTATGCCTTCGGCGGCCTGATGCGCGAGCAGGTCTGCACCTATATGTGCCCGTGGCCACGCATCCAGGCGGCGATGCTCGACGAGAACTCGCTGACCGTCACCTACAATGACTGGCGCGGCGAGCCGCGCTCGCGCCACGCCAAGAAGGCGGCCGCCGAGGGGTTTTCGGTCGGCGACTGCGTCGATTGCAATGCCTGTGTCGCGGTCTGCCCGATGGGCATCGACATTCGCGACGGCCAGCAGCTCGAATGCATCACTTGCGCACTCTGCATCGATGCCTGCGACGGTGTCATGGACAAGATCGGCAAGGAGCGCGGCCTCATTTCCTACGCCACGCTTGCCGACTACCAGTCCAACATGACAATCGCCATTGACCCCGCCACGAGAGCCATCGATCCCGCTCGTGTGCGCGATGCCGACGGCAAGCTCGACAAGGGCATTTCGCATTTCCACATCCGCCGGCTCTTCCGGCCGCGCACCTTCGTCTATGCCGGCGCGTGGGGCCTCGTTGGCCTTGGCCTGTTGATCGCGCTGCTTAGCCGCGACCGGCTCGACATCAACGTGCTGCAGGACCGCAATCCGCAGTATGTCGTCCTGTCCGACGGCTCGATCCGCAACGGCTACACCGTCAAGCTGCTCAACATGGTGCCCGAGCCGCGCAGCTTCGAGCTCAGCATCGAGGGCCTCCCCGGTGCGGTCATGAGCGTGGTCGGCATCGACCAGCAGGAGACGCGCTCGATCACCATCGAGGCCGAGCCGGACAAGCTCAAGACCGTCAGGGTCTATGTCCGCCAGCCGCGCGACCAACTCAGCCAGGGACAGGGCTTCTCGTTCGTCGTCGCCGACAGGGCGGGCGCCGAACGAGATGTCTACGCCGCAAAGTTCAACGTTCCGGAGACCTTGAGATGAGCACGCGCGCCATTCAGCCGAGAGCATTCACCGGACGGCATATGCTGGCCATCATGGTTGCCTTTTTCGGTGTCATCATAACAGTCAATCTGCTCATGGCGACCTTTGCCAGGACGAGCTGGACCGGGCTCGTCGTCCAGAACACCTATGTCGCCAGCCAGCAGTTCAACGAGCGCGTGGCCGAGCAGCGTGCTCAGGCAGCGCTGGGCTGGAAGGGCAAGCTCACCATCGTCAATGGCGAGATCCACTACAGCTTGACCGATGCCGCCGGCGCCCCGGTCGCGATCGACAGCGTGACCGCTTCCTTCCGCCGTCCGGCCTATGAAGCCGAAGACTGGCAGGTGTCCTTGCAGCGCGAAGCGGACGGCACGTTTTCCATCGCCACACCGCTGCGCGACGGCATCTGGATCGTCAGCACCGAAGCCTCGGTTGCGAACCGCGAGCCCTATCGCGAAGCGCGCCGGATCGTCGTTTTCGATGGAGCGGAAAGATGAATTGCTGCGGTCCAGAAGCCGAATTTGCCCTCAGCTTCAAGCCGGTTGCCGCAAGCGGACCGCCGCGCGAAGAACTGCTGCTTGCCAGTCGCGCTCTGCCAGGCAGTGCCAGGCAGGTCGAACTTTCCGTGCCAGGCGTGCATTGCGGCGCCTGCATTGCCAATATCGAGGCCACGCTCGGCAAGCTCGACGGCGTCGAGCACGCACGCGTCAACCTGTCGACGAAGCGTGTTTCAGTACGCTGGCGCGAGCACGCAGGCGTTCCCGCCATCTCGGAAGCCCTGGCGCGACTCGGCTACGAAAGCCATCTGTTCGAGCAAGGGGCCGATGACAAGGACGAGACGCTGGCCGAACTCATCCGCGGGCTCGGCATTGCCGGCTTCGCCGCCGGCAACATCATGCTGCTGTCCGTGTCCGTCTGGTCCGGCGCGACGGATGCCACGCGCGACCTGTTCCATTGGATCTCCGCGCTGATCGCCCTGCCCGCGCTCGCCTTTTCCGGTCGCATCTTCTTCCGCTCGGCCTGGGGCGCATTGCGCAACGGCCGCACCAACATGGATGTGCCGATCTCCATCGGCATCCTGCTCGCCTTCGGCATGAGCCTCTACGATACAGCCAACAGCGGCCCGCATGCCTATTTCGACGCCTCGGCTTCGCTGCTGTTCTTTCTATTGATCGGCCGTACGCTCGACCACGTCATGCGCGAGCGCGCCCGCGTCGCCGTCAAGGGTCTCGCGCGACTTGCGGCCCGTGGCGCGACCGTGCTGCAGGCCGGCGGCGCCAACGCCTACCTTCCGGTCCAGGAGATCGAGCCGGGCATGCGGATCCTTCTCGCCGCCGGCGAGCGCGTGCCTGTCGACAGCAAGGTGATCAATGGCCGCTCGGAGCTCGACTGCGCTATCGTCTCGGGCGAAAGCGTGCCTGTTGCGGTCGAGTCAGGTGCCGCCTTGCGTGCCGGTACACTCAACCTGACTGGAGCGCTGACAATCGAGGCAACGGCCAAGGCGCGGGATTCCTTCCTCGCCGAGATGGCGCGGTTGATGGAAGCCGCCGAAAGTGGCCGCGGCGGCTATCGCCGCATTGCCGATCGCGCCGCCGCACTCTACGCGCCCGTTCTCCACCTGACCGCCTTCCTGACCTTCGTCGCCTGGATGGTCGCCGACGGAAACTGGCACCAAGCTATCACCATCGCCATCGCCGTCCTCATCATCACCTGCCCCTGTGCGCTCGGTCTCGCCGTGCCGATCGTGCAGGTTGCCGCCGCGCGACGCCTGTTCGAGAACGGCATCATGGTCAAGGACGGCGCCGCCATGGAACGTCTGGCCGAGATTGATACCGTCGTCTTCGACAAGACCGGCACGCTGACGCTTGGTAGACCGAGGCTGGTGAACGCCCACGAAATATCAGCCGAGACGCTCACTTTGGCAGCCGCGATCGCACTCCATTCGCGCCATCCGATCTCACGCGCCCTCTCCGAGACCCAGGCCGCTATGCCTGCCAAGGATTGGCACTTCGACAGCGTCGAGGAAATTCCGGGCTTCGGCCTGGAGGCGCGGCTGGGCGCGGACACCTACCGTCTGGGCCGCTCAGCCTGGGCGCTGGATGATGCCGCCTCGGCCGTTGGCACCGTCCTCTCAAAGAACGGCGCCGAACTCGCCGCCTTCGCCTTCGAGGACAGATTGCGGACCGGCGCCGTAACGGCAGTTGCAGATTTGCGCGCCAAGGGCCTCTCCGTCGAAATCCTCTCCGGCGACCGCTCGGAAGCCGTGACTGCCGTGGCCAAGGCTCTCGGTGTCGAAACCTTCTCCGCGGGCGTGCTGCCAAACGGCAAGGTGGAGCGTCTCGAGGCACTCAAGGCAGAAGGCCGCAAGGTGCTGATGGTCGGCGATGGGCTCAACGACGCGCCGGCGCTGGCCGCCGCCCATGTCTCGATCGCCCCTGCCGGTGCCGCCGACATTGGCCGCAGCGCCGCCGACTTCGTCTTCCTGCGCGAGGGCCTTTCTGCCATTCCACTGGCCTTGGCCGCCTCCTGTGAGGCCAACAAGTTGATCCGGCAGAACCTGGTGCTTGCCGTCATCTACAATGCCGTCGCTGTGCCGATCGCACTGTTGGGCTACGTCACCCCACTGGTGGCGGCCCTGGCGATGTCCGGCTCCTCGGTCATCGTGATCGCCAACGGACTGCGGCTCAGCACCGGCAAACGCAGCGCGGCAGAGGCTGCCATCAGACCGGCAAAACCCTTCCCAGCCAAGGAGGTCATGGCATCATGAGCGGTCTCCTCGTCCTCCTGCCCATCGCGCTGTTTCTCGGCGCCCTTGGCCTCGCTGCCTTCCTGTGGTCGCTGCGCAGTGGCCAGTATGAAGATATGGATGGCGCCGCCGAACGCATCCTGGTCGACGACGACTAGCCTGACGACAAAATGGCTGCGACCGGACCCGGGCCTGTGCTAACAGGACGGCATGGCGCAGAAGAAAGCTCACGAAGTCGATTCCTGGCTGGCCCGGCCCGCTGCCGAAGCCGTCATCGTGTTGATCTACGGCCCCGACCGGGGCCTCGTTTCTGAGCGCGCTTCAGCCTTTGCCGCCAAGACCGGCCTGCCGCTCGATGATCCCTTCTCCGTCGTCAAGATTGACGCCGCCGATGTCGAGCGCGACAGCGGCCGTCTCGTCGATGAGGCCCGCACCGTGCCGATGTTTTCGCCGCGCCGGCTGATCTGGGTGCGCAACGCCGCTGCCCAGAAGAGCCTTGCCGACGACGTCAAGGCGCTGGCCGCCGACCCGCCGCGCGACGCCGTCATCCTGATCGAGGCGCAGGATCTCAAGAAGGGCGCGCCGTTGCGCACGATCGTCGAAGGCGCCTTTGCCGGCATGGCCCTGCCCTGCTACGCCGACGAGGCGCGCGATATCGAAAGCGTCATCGACGAGGAACTGCGCACCGCCGGCCTGAACATGGCCATGGACGCCCGCAACGCACTGCGCCGCAGCCTCGGCGGCGACCGCCTTGCGACACGCGGCGAGATCCAGAAGCTGACACTCTATGCCATGGGCAAGGGCGAGATCTCGCTCGAAGACGTCAAGGACATGACTGGCGATGTCTCGGCATTGTCGCTGGACGACGCCATCGACGCAGCCCTTGGCGGCAACATCGCCGAGTTCGACGCCGCTTTCACCAAGCAGTGCCAGACCGGCAGCCAGGCGGCACAGCTTCTCGCGACCGCAACCCGCCACCTCCAGAACATTCATCTGATGCGCGGCGAGATGGAAAATGGCGGCCGCAACGCCTCGGCGGTCGTCGCCGCGGCACGCCCCCCGGTGTTCTTCTCCCGCCGCCGGGCCGTGGAAAAGACCTTATCGAGCTGGAGCGCGGCAGCGCTGACCCGCGCATTGACACGGCTGCAATCGACAACGCTGCAGACGCGGCGCCGGCCCGACCTTGCGGTTGCGCTGGCGCGCCAGGCGATGCTCGGCATCGCCGTCGAAGGCGCCCGCCTCTCCTCCGGCCGGCGCTAAAGAACGCCGTCGCACGTCTCGTTCTAATACAGTCCGAACGAAATCGGCTGCATGCCTTTCCCGGATTTGCTGCAAACGCAAAAAAAACGCCGGCGCGAGGCCGGCGTTTTCAGACAAGAGTCAATAGAATCAATCAGATATGTTCGCTCTTCAGGCGACGGCACAAATCGTCAAGCTGTTCCAGCGAGCGGTAGCTGATGCGCAGCTCGCCGCCTTTTTCCTTGTGCGCGATCGAGATCTTCATGCCGACGACGTCGGTGAGAAGCTTCTCCAGCGCGATCGTGTCCGGATCCTTCTCGACAGGACGCGACGGCTGCTTTTCCAGCAGCGCATCGGCCGGAAGTTGCGCCAGCGCCTCGGCCTGGCGTACCGACAGGCCCTCTTCGACGATCCGCTTGGCCAGGCCCGCCGGGTCGGCAGCCGTGATCAGTGCCCGGGCATGACCGGCCGACAGCTCGCCATTGACCAGCATGTCGCGCACAACGTCAGGCAGCTTCAGCAGCCGCAGCGTGTTGGCGACATGGCTGCGGCTCTTGCCGATGACCTGGCCGAGATCGGCCTGGGTATAGTTGTGATCGTCGATCAGCTGCTGGTAGCCCATTGCCTCTTCAATGGCATTAAGATCGGAGCGCTGGACGTTCTCGATAATGGCGAGCTCAAGCGCCGTGCGATCGTTGACGTCGCGAACGATGACCGGAATCTCGTTGACGCCGGCCCGCTGTGCTGCACGCCAGCGGCGCTCGCCGGCGATGATTTCATAGTGCCCGGCCTGCGCAGCTGGCCTGACGACGACTGGCTGGACCAGGCCGTGCTCGCGGATAGACTGCGCCAGGTCGGCAAGTTCGGCTTCGCCAAAATGGCGACGAGGGTTGCGCGGATTGGGGCTGACGAACTCGATCGGCACCCGGCCGTCGGCCGGCGCCGCCGGCTTTTCCGGGACCGCCGGCTTGTCCATCTCGCCGATGAGAGCAGCAAGTCCCCGGCCAAGGCGCTTTCTGGAAAGGTCTTCGTTCATGTCTAGTCCAGCTTGTTTCGAGTCCGAATCGATTTATGCGGCCCGGAGTTTACGTTCGCGCCTGATGACTTCCGAGGCGAGCTGCAGATAGGCTTGGCTGCCCGAGCATTTCAGGTCGTAGAGGATCGCCGGCTTGCCATAGGACGGCGCTTCCGAAATGCGCACGTTGCGCGGGATCACCGTGTCGTAGACCTTTTCTCCCATATGGGCGCGCACATCCTCGACCACCTGGTTGGCCAGATTGTTGCGACCATCGAACATGGTCAGCACGATGCCCTGGATCGTCAGCTCCGGATTGATCGAGCGGCGTACCTGATCCACCGTCTCAAGCAACTGGCTCAAGCCCTCGAGCGCAAAGAACTCGCACTGCAGCGGCACCAGGACGGAATCAGCCGCGGCCATCGAATTCAGCGTCAAGAGGTTGAGCGAAGGTGGGCAATCGATCAGTACGTAACTGTAGCCGGCCGCCCGCTCAGCCGATGCCCGCAAGGCATTGCGCAGCTTCAAGACGCGATCGGGCGCCGAGGCGATTTCCATTTCGATTCCAAGCAGATCGAGCGTCGACGGAATGATCGACAGACCCGGCACTGCCGTTTCCATCGCCGCCTGTTCTATCTCCAGCTCGCCGGTCAGCACGTCATAGGACGACACGCTGCGGTCCTTGCGATCGATGCCGAGGCCCGTGCTGGCATTGCCTTGCGGATCGAGGTCGATAATGAGCACGCGCTCGCCGATGGCGGCAAGGGCGGTCGCCAGATTGATGGCGGTCGTCGTCTTGCCGACGCCGCCTTTCTGATTGGCGACTGTGATGATTCTAGGTGTGGTTTTCATGGCTCGACTGCTGTTTTCCGTCTCGTCACAGCGCGGCAGCTAGGCGCGGCGCAGGTTCCGAATCTCGAGAATGACTCCCTGGGCGTCGGTCAGGCTCTGGTGTTCTACCAGATCGAATCTCCACTGGTGAGCGCTATCTTCGATTTCCTGACGGTAATCCCGGCCTTTGTGGAAAAGCGCTGTGGTGCCCGCCGCCTCCAACCATGGCCACGACAGCTCCAGGAGCAGCGGTAGTGGTGCCAAGGCTCGTGCACTCAATATCTCGGGCGACTTGATGAGCGCATGGACATCTTCGATGCGCTTCGAGTGCACTTTAGCCGGCAAGCTGAGCTCACCGACTACGGCCTGCAGGAAGCCGGTCTTCTTGCGATTGCTTTCCACCAGATCGATGGTCGCGCCTGGCCGTTCGGCGAGCATCGAACCGATGATCAGGCCTGGGAACCCGCCGCCCGACCCAATGTCGAGCCATTTCATTGCGGCGCCCCCAAGCTTCACGATCTGGGCGCTGTCAAGGATATGGCGCTCCCAAACGTCATTGAGCGTCGACGGCGCCACCAGATTGATGCGCTGTGCCCACTTTCGGAACACAGCCTCGAAGGCTTTCAGCTTCGCGAATGTTTCACGTGAAACGGGACCGGCCACTTCCTGCAACCGGGCATAGGCGTCATTGTTCAAGCGGCGCCCCTACGTGACTGAGCTTCTGTGTTGCGGACATGGGCCAGAATGATGGCCAGCGCCGCCGGCGTCATGCCATCGATACGCTGCGCCTCGGCCAATGAACGCGGCCGACGGACGCGCATCTTCTGCCGAAGCTCGTTGGAAAGGCCAGGAACCGACTCAAAATCAAGCGCTTCCGGGATCACCCTCTCCTCTTCCTTCAGCATCAACGCCGCGTCAGCCTTCTGGCGGTCAAGGTAGACGGCATATTTGGCTTCGGTTTCAATGGCTTCCGCCGTCTTGGCGTCAACCGACGCCAGCTCCGGCAAGATATTAACAAGTTGCATGAACTGGATATTGGGGTAAGCGAGTAGTTCGTAAAGCGACCGTTTCACACCGTCGAGATTGACCTCGATGCCATAACGGCGCGCCTCGTTGGGTGATAGCTTCAGCGATTGCGTCAGTTCGCGCGCGGCTGCTACGCGGCCCGTCATCTCGCCAAAACGCTTTTCCCGCTCGGCCGAAGCAATGCCCAGTTCCATGGCCAGGGGCGTCAAACGCTCGTCCGAATTGTCGGCCCGCAGTGAAAGCCGGAATTCCGCACGCGACGTGAACATGCGATATGGCTCGCTGATCCCGCGGCTGGTCAGATCGTCGACCATGACGCCGATATATGCCTGTGTCCTGCTCAAGATCAGCTGCTCGCTGTCGCCGGCAAACCGCGCGGCGTTAAGCCCGGCAAGCAGGCCCTGTGCACCGGCCTCTTCATAACCCGTCGTGCCATTGATCTGTCCGGCAAGGAAAAGACCGCGAATACGCCTGGTCTCGAGCGTCGGCTCCAGCTCGCGCGGATCGATGTGGTCATACTCGATCGCATATCCCGGCTGCAGCATCACTGCCCGTTCCAGTCCGGGAATCGACTTCAGAATGTCGAGCTGCACGTCCTCCGGCAACGAGGTCGAGATACCGTTCGGGTAGACTGTGTGATCGTCGAGCCCTTCCGGCTCGAGGAAGATCTGATGGCCTTCCCGGTCGCCAAACTTGACGATCTTGTCCTCGATCGACGGGCAATAGCGTGGCCCGATGCCCTCAATCGACCCGGAATACATCGCCGATCGCCCAAGATTCTCGCGAATGATGCTGTGAGTGGCGTCGGTCGTCCGCGTGATGCCGCATTCGATCTGCGGATTCCGGATCCTATCGGTGAGCAGCGAAAAAGGAACCGGTTCCTCGTCGGCCGCCTGCGTCTCGAGCGAAGTCCAGTTAATGGTGCGGCCATCGAGCCGCGGCGGGGTCCCAGTCTTCAATCGGCCAAGGCGCAAGCCCGCCCGCTTCAGCGTCTCGGACAATCCCATCGAAGCCTGTTCGTTCATCCGGCCGGCCGGGAACTTGCGTTCGCCGATGTGGATCAGCCCACGCAGGAAGGTGCCTGTCGTGAGAACCACGGCGGCACAGGAAAGCGTTTGTCCATCGCCCAGCACAACACCGGTCAGGCGGTCGCTATCTATAATAAAATCAGATACTTCTGCCTCAACGACGGTGAGGTTCGGCTGTTCAGCGATCGCCTGCTGCATGGCCAGGCGATAGAGCTTGCGATCGGCCTGGGTGCGCGGCCCGCGCACCGCTGGGCCCTTGCGGCGGTTGAGAAGGCGGAACTGAATGCCAGCGGCATCGGCGACCCGACCCATGAGGCCGTCAAGTGCGTCGATCTCGCGGACGAGATGGCCTTTGCCCAGACCGCCAATGGCGGGGTTGCACGACATCACGCCGATCGTATCGCGACGAAGGGTGACGAGCGCGGTTTTTGCACCGGCCCGTGCGGCTGCCGAGGCCGCTTCGCAGCCCGCATGGCCTCCGCCCACCACGACGACGTCGTAGCTCTCACTCATCACAGTCTCCAGGAAACATTTGGCGAGACAGATGTCCTCATCTCCGCCTCATGTCAAGAGAATCGCCGCGGTGGTGGTTTCACGTGAAACAACTTGGCCGCGCGGCAGCGAGTCAATGCCGATGTTTCACGTGAATCCTTTGATTCCACCGCTTAATGTTTCACGTGAATCACTTGCCGATGCAGAACTGCGAGAAGATCGCGTCGAGCAGGTCCTCGACATCGACGGCTCCAGACAGCTTGCCGATTCGGTCGCTCGCCAGGCGCAGGTTCTCCGCTTTCAGTTCCAGCAAAGTCTCCGGCGCAGCTAACGCGGCACGCAGATACTCGCTGGCGTCGTTCAGCAGTTCCACATGGCGCAACCGCGACGGCAGCACATCGCCACGCTGGCCGATCGCCGCCGCGGCGCGCGCGCCAATCAGTTCGATCAACCCGTCAATACCTTCGCCATTCACCGTGGAAATGGCGAGGGCAAAGCTCGACCCGGCATCACCACCTTTGATGCGGTCCAGCTTGGTGCCAATCATGACTGCGGATGCATCGCCTGGCGGCGGCAGCTCGATTGGCGCCGACATATCCTGCAGGAACAACACCAGGTCGGCGGCCTTCGCTCGTTCCTTCGCGCGTTCGATACCGATGGCTTCAACCTTGCCCGCAGGTTCGCGAAGCCCGGCCGTGTCGGTGATGCGCACCTTGAGGCCGCCGATATCGAGTGTTGCCTCAACGAGGTCGCGCGTCGTGCCGGGTTCGTCGGTGACAATTGCCGCCTCACGTCGGACCAGCGCATTGAGCAGGCTCGACTTGCCCGCATTCGGCGCACCGAGGATCACGACGTCGAAACCGTCACGGATCATCTCAGCCTTGCTGTAGCCATCGACATGTCGCCCGATGTCGGCGATCAGCTGGTGGACGTCGTCCCACACCTGAGCGGAAACCGACCCTGGTACGTCCGATTCGTCGGCAAAATCCATCTCGGCCTCAATCATCGCCCGAGCGTGAATGAGCCGCTTGCGCCAAGTGAGATATAGCTCGCTTTGCGCACCGCCGGAGTTCATCATGGCAAACTGACGCTGCGCCTCAGTCTCGGAGTTGATGAGATCGGCAAGCGCTTCAGCTTCCAGAAGGTCCATCTTGCCGTTGAGGAATGCCCGCCGGGTGAATTCTCCCGCCTCGGCCTGCCTGAAACCCGGCAGCTTTCCGAGCTCCGCGAGCAGTGTTGTGACCACAGCCCGGCCGCCGTGCACATGGAATTCACCACAATCCTCCCCCGTGAAGCTATGCGGCCCGGGAAAAAACAAGGTCAGCGCCTGGTCGAGTTTCCGCCCGTCCACTGCATTCAGTGGTCCAAAATGCGCGCGACGTGGTTGCGGCAGGCTACCTGCAATCGTTTCGAGAGCGAATCGAACATGTGGACCTGAAATCCTGACGATCGCGACGCCGGACGGCAGGTGACCGCTGGACAAAGCGGCGATCGAATCGGTGAATAGCATTTGCCGGTCTCTTGGAAGCGCCCTAGGTTGACGCCTCATATCACTGTTTTGGGCTTACCACATGCTTCCGCACGAAAACCTGCTTCGAGACGAAGGTAGCCCGTACCTTCGCCAGGATGGCGACAACCCGGTGCATTGGCGCCCGTGGTCGCCCGCGGCGTTGGCAGAAGCGGTGCGGCTCGACCGGCCGATCCTGCTTTCGGTCGGTTATGCCGCCTGCCACTGGTGCCACGTCATGGCGCATGAAAGCTTCGAGAACGCCGAAGTCGCCGAAGTCATGAACAGACTCTTCGTCAACATCAAGGTCGACCGCGAGGAACGGCCGGATATCGACCAGTTCTACATGGCGGCGCTCGCCAGCATGGGCGAACAAGGTGGCTGGCCACTGACGATGTTCCTGACCCCCGATGCCAAGCCCTTCTGGGGCGGGACCTATTTTCCGCGCGAGGCGAGGTATGGACGGCCGGGGTTCATCCAGGTGCTCAGTGCTGTCGACGCCGCCTGGCGCGGCAAGCGCGCCAGCATCCTGCAGAGCGCGGGTGAGCTTGCCCAACATGTCGGCAAGCGCCTCGGCGGCAGCAGCCCGCGCTCCGCGATCTCGACCGATACGGCCAGGACGTTGGCGTCCGGCATCTACGATATGCTTGACCGCGATCTGGGCGGGCTTCGCGGCGCCCCAAAGTTCCCGAATGCGCCTTTCATGCAGACCTTGTGGCTGTCCTGGCTGCGCTCCGGCAATGAGCAGCATCGTGATGCAATGACGGAAAGCATGGCGCATATGCTCGCTGGCGGCATCTACGACCATGTCGGCGGCGGGCTGGCGCGCTATTCGACCGACGCGCAATGGCTGGTGCCGCATTTCGAAAAGATGCTCTACGACAACGCCCAGCTGATACGTCAAGCGAACTGGGCCTATGCCGCCACAGGAAATGAACTGTTTCGGATACGAATCGAAGACACGGTCGACTGGCTGTTGCGCGAGATGCAACTGCCCGACGGAACCTTCGCTTCCAGCCTCGATGCCGACAGCGAGGGTGAAGAAGGGCTGTTCTACACCTGGACGGGGCAACACATAGCCGACGCGCTTGGAGATGATTCATCTATATTTTTCAAATACTTCACGATCAGTAAGCCAGACGCCTGGGAAGGCGACCCGATCATCCACCAGAACGCCGCCCAGAGTGCACAGGCCATCGAAGATCGTGCGCTGGTTTCAGGCCTGACGAAACGCCTGCTGACTAAACGAGAACAGCGCATTCGCCCCGCCCGCGATGACAAGGCGCTCACGGATTGGAACGGCTTGGCCATCGTCGCGCTGGCAGAAGCCGGGCGAAGCCTTGGAAGAAGCGACTGGGTGGCTGTCGCGGCAGGTGCTTTCGGCGCGATTCTGGCGTCAGCAACAGCTGAAGGCCGACTGCCGCATTCAAGTCTGGGCGAAAAGCGGCTCTATCCCGCGCTGTCGAGCGACTACGCGGCGATGGTCAACGCGGCCATCTCCCTGTTCGAGGCAACAAGGGATGCGCGATATCTCGAGCACGGTGCTCGTTTCGTGAACATGCTCGATAACTGGCACGCGGATGCCGACAGAACCGGGCACTATCTTACCGCATCCGACAGCGCCGACGTGCCGATGCGCATTCGCGGCGACATCGACGAAGCCATTCCTTCGGCAACCAGCCAGATCATCGAGGCTGTTGTGCGCCTGGCCAACATCACGGGCGACATTGAACTGCAGCGACGCGCCTGGACAATCGCCGAACACGCCGCCGGCCGCATCCAGAGCCAGCAATATGGCCAGGCCGGAATCGTGAACGCCTGTATCCTGGCAATTGAACCATCAAAGCTGATTGTCGTCGAGGATCCAGAGCGGCCAGCGCTCGTTTCGGTAGCGAATCGGAATCCGGATCCGCGCCGCGTCGACATCTTCCTGGCTCTCGGTGAGGACACGGCGCGGGCGAAACTGCCGGGCGACATCCTTCCCGATACGAAAAAGGCCGGCGCATATCTCTGCACCGGCCTCATCTGTCTGCCCGTGATCAGCGATCCGGCGAAGCTTGAAGACGCGCTTCGTCGTCGCTGACCGATCGGAGCGCCGTGCGTCGCCGCACAAGAGGCGCTCCAAACCTGAGTTTCCGCATCTGTCCCGAAGATCGCTTACGATTTTCGGGCTGACGCGTCAGGTATTCATCGAATCGAAGAAATCGGCATTGGTCTTGGTCTGCTTGAGCTTGTCGATGAGGAACTCGATTGCATCGGTCGTTCCCATCGGTGCCAGAATGCGGCGCAGCACGAAAATCTTCTGCAGATCCTGACGCTGGACCAACAGGTCCTCCTTGCGCGTGCCCGACTTGAGGATGTCCATCGCCGGATAGATACGCTTGTCGGCGACCTTGCGGTCGAGCACGATTTCCGAGTTGCCGGTACCCTTGAACTCTTCGAAGATGACTTCGTCCATGCGGCTGCCGGTATCGATCAGCGCGGTGGCGATGATGGTCAGCGAACCACCCTCTTCAATGTTACGGGCGGCACCGAAGAAGCGCTTCGGCCGCTGCAGCGCGTTGGCGTCGACACCACCGGTCAGAACCTTGCCGGATGACGGCACGACGGTGTTGTAGGCGCGGCCGAGACGGGTGATCGAATCGAGCAGGATGACGACGTCGCGGCCATGTTCGACAAGGCGCTTGGCCTTCTCGATGACCATTTCGGCGACCTGGACGTGACGGACAGCCGGTTCGTCGAAGGTCGAGGACACGACCTCGCCCTTCACCGAGCGCTGCATGTCGGTCACTTCTTCCGGACGCTCGTCGATCAGAAGCACGATCAGATAGCATTCGGGATGATTGGTGGTGATCGAGTGCGCAATGTTCTGCAGCAGCACGGTCTTGCCGGTACGCGGCTGCGCCACGATCAGGGCGCGCTGACCCTTGCCGAGTGGCGCCACCAGGTCGATGACGCGGGGCGAAATGTCCTTGGTGGTCGGGTTTTCGACTTCCATCTTGAGCCGCGAGGTCGGGTACAGCGGCGTCAGATTGTCGAAATGAATCTTGTGACGGATCTTTTCGGGATCGTCGAAATTGATGGTGTTGACCTTGAGCAGCGCGAAATAACGCTCGCCTTCCTTGGGGCTGCGGATCGGGCCTTCGACCGTATCGCCGGTCTTCAGCGAGAAGCGGCGGATCTGCGAGGGCGAGATGTAGATATCGTCCGGACCCGGAAGGTAATTGGCGTTGGCCGACCGCAGGAAGCCGAAGCCGTCCTGGAGCACCTCGACGACGCCGTCGCCAATGATCTCGATGTCCTGCGCCGCCAACTTCTTGAGGATCGCGAACATCAGCTCCTGCTTGCGCATGACGCTGGCATTTTCGACTTCAAGCGACTCAGCGAACGCGATCAGGTCGGTCGGCTTCTTGTTCTTGAAATCCTGTAGTTTCATTTCCTGCATGGACGGACTCTGAGCGTGGGGAGGTTGGCTATCGGCATTTTGCGATAAGCGCCGGGCGCGGCCAGGGAATGAAAATGGGGCGGCGCATGGCGGGAAGGAAGAACAGCCTTTTAGCCCTCCCGAAACGAAAGAGCAAGGCGCAGTCCAGCAAATTTAGGAACTCAAAACGGCTTTACAACCACCAGTATGACAATGACGATCATCAGCAACGTCGGGATTTCATTGACGATGCGCCAATGCCGCGACGGCTTTTCGTTGCGGTCCTCGGCAAAGCGCCGGACCGACGCCGAGAGATAGCCGTGCACGCCCGAAAGCAGCAGCACCGCAACCAGTTTGGCGTGCAGCCAGCCACCGGCGAAGTCGAAACCCTTCCAGGCCAGCCACAGGCCGAAAACCCAGGTGACGATCATCGCCGGATTGATGATGGCGCGCAGCAGGCGGCGTTCCATCACCTTGAAGGTCTCGGATTGCACCGACCCCTTCTCCGCATCGACATGATAGACGAACAGCCGCGGCAGATAGAGCATGCCGGCCATCCACGAAATCACGGCAATGACATGGATCGCCTTGGCCCAGGTATAGAAGCTGTCAGGTGCGGCAAGGAAAAGCAAAGCCGTCAACGCAACCAGCACGATGATGGCAGCGACCGCTCGCTTGGCCGCCGTCGCACCACTCGACGGTCCGACATTCTGGCCGCTCATTGGCCTGTTGCCTTTCGCACCTGCCGCACCATCGCCTCGACATGGGCCACCGGCGTCTCGGGCGTGATGCCGTGGCCGAGATTGAAGATCAGCGGACCAGTGCCCAGCGCCTCAAGGATGGCATCCACGCCCTCTTCCAGAGCCTTGCCGCCGACAACGAGCCTGAGAGGGTCGAGATTGCCCTGTACGGCTCCCCCGGCCTGCAGGCGCTGCGCCTGGCTCAGCGGTACCGTCCAGTCGAGGCCAAGACCGGTGACGCCGGTGCGCTGCTTGTAGCTGTCGAGCTGGGCACCTGCGCCCTTCGGGAAGCCGATGATCGGAACGTCCGGATAGACGGCGCGCACCTTGCGCACAATCTCGGCCACCGGCTTGACGCAGCAGGCCTCGAAAGTCGCCTCGTCGAGCACGCCCGACCAGGAATCGAATATCTGCACGACATCGGCGCCGGCTTCGATCTGGCGAATGAGATAGGCGGCCGAATGGTCGGCGAGAACCTGCAGAAGCTGCGCCATCGCTGCCGGCTCGCGATAGGCAAACAGCCGCGCCGGCGCCTGGTCCGGCGTGCCGTGTCCGGCGATCATGTAGGTGGCGACGGTCCACGGCGCGCCACAGAAGCCGATAAGTGTCGTCTTCTCCGGCAATTCGCGGCGCAGACGGCGCACGGTTTCGTAGACCGGTTCGAGATTCACGTGAAACTTTTCGCCATCGAGTGCTGCGACACCGTCGGCTGTGATCGGCGTCATCAGCGGCCCACGGCCCTCCTCGAAACGCAGGTCGCGCCCAAGCGCGTGCGGAACGACGAGAATGTCGGAGAACAGGATCGAGGCATCGAAGTCGAAGCGCCGGATCGGCTGCAGAGTTACCTCGACGGCGAAGTCGGGATTGTAGCAGAGGTCCAGGAAGCTCCCGGCCCTCTTCCGGCTCTCGCGATATTCCGGGAGATAACGGCCTGCCTGGCGCATCATCCAGAGCGGTGGAACCTCCAGGCTCTCGCCTTTCAGGACTTGGAGCAGGGCGCGTTTCACGGGCATCCGGTCTGCCTTTCCTAGAGCCTTCTATAAACAAAAATTTATTCTGAAGGATTCTTCTAATTCTTAGAGTCTGTTGGAATCGAGAATTCCGACCTGTCCATAGGCAGCCTCGGATATCCACTTGTCATAGTGACGCGCGGCCGTTTTCGCCAGCGGGGAAAACTTCGGGCAGCAAGCGGATTCGTCGATTTGAATCAGGAATCTAGCCGAGCGCATCGCAGGTGCTGATTCTGTGGACAGCCGGGGACTAAAAAACTATCCCCACAATACTCCCCGTCGCTGAATCGAAACAGACAGCGGGGCGAATTGTGGACAAGTCGGCATCTGATACAGTCGCGCCGACCGCTTCGGGCCGAACTGCCCGTTTATCCACATTTGACCACAGACCCAGGCGCCCGCT
>NZ_AP017987.1:0-519431 GCF_030294925.1 Aminobacter sp. Y103A
TTGGTTGGGGCAGTTCAAGCACGGGCGGAAAACGCGAGCGACGAGGCCGAGGTCATGGCGACTGATCGTGCCATTGCGCGGGACGCCGAGATGTTGTCGGCGCAATTGCAGGCAATGCGCGACCGGCTGTTTTCGCCGACCTCGAAGAAGGTCCTGCGCAAGTTTTCGAGCGGCGAAGCCGCACGTCTGATCGGTGTCACCGACGGCTATCTGCGCCAGCTCTCTATCGCAGGCGAAGGGCCGCAGCCCGAAACCGGGGCAGGGGGGCGACGCTACTACGCACTCGACGACATCAACGGGCTGCGCCGGCATCTGGCCGAGCAGAACCCCACCAAGGCGCGCCATTATCTGCCGCGCCGCGACACCGGGCGTGGCGAACACCTTCAGGTCATCGCGGTCACCAATTTCAAGGGCGGCTCGGGCAAGACCACGACCAGCACGCACCTTGCCCAGCATCTTGCGCTGGCCGGTTACCGGGTGCTGGCGATCGATCTCGATCCGCAGGCTTCGATGTCGGCACTGCTGGGCTACCAGCCGGAACTCGATCTCGACGGCAACGACACGCTCTATGGCGCGATCCGCTATGACGAGGAGCGCCGGCCGCTGACCGACATCATCCGCCGCACCTATTTCGACGGGCTCGACTTTGTGCCCGGCAATCTTGAGCTTCAGGAGTTCGAGCATACGACGCCGCAGATGCTGGCGGCGCGGCAGGCCGGCGACAACAAGGCGATGTTCTTTGCACGTGTCCAGGAAGCGCTGCAGACCGTTGCCGACAATTACGACGTCGTCGTCATGGACTGCCCGCCGCAACTCGGCTTCCTGACCCTGTCGGCGCTGTGCGCGGCGACCTCGGTGCTGGTGACCATTCACCCGCAGATGCTCGACGTTGCCTCGATGAGCCAGTTCCTGTTCATGACCGCCGACCTTCTGTCGGTGGTGCGGGAGGCCGGCGGCGAGCTGAATTTCGATTTCATGCGCTACCTGATAACGCGCTACGAGCCCAATGACGGACCGCAGACCCAGATCGTCGGTTTCCTGCGCTCGCTGTTCGGCGATCGGGTGCTGACCGCGCCGCTGGTCAAGTCGACCGCCTTTTCGGATGCGGGCCTGACCAAGCAGACGCTTTACGAAGTGTCACGTGAGAGCTTCAGCCGTGCCACCTATGACCGCGCCATGGAGTCGTTGACAGCTGTCAACGGCGAGATCGAGAGCCTGATGCTCAAGGCATGGAACCGGGCGGCGTGAGGGAGGCTGGCATGGCATTGAACCGCAAGGATCAGCTCAAGGCGCTGTTCGGTACGGTCGAACCGGCGCCTGTGGCCGCAACTCCGACCGAGAAGGCGCCTGAGACGAAAACGGCTGAGCCGGATGCCGCGCGCCAGCGCAGCGCCTCTGGAGCCGTCAAGGCCATGGGCCTGTCGCTCGGTGGCCTGTCCAAGGAGATCGAGGAGGCACGCAGGCTCAAGGAAAGCCTCGATGCCGCCGAGCGTGTAAGCCAGGTCGACGCGTCACTGATCGAGGCGTCGTTCGTCGCCGACCGGCTCGACCATGGCGCGCAGGATCCGGATTTCGACGCGCTGGTCAGCAGCATCGAGACGTCTGGGCAGCAGGTTCCGGTGTTGCTCAGGCCGCATCCCGACAAGCCGGGGCGCTACCAGACTGCCTACGGCCATCGCCGCGTGCGCGCTGCCGGAAAGCTCGGCGTTCCCGTCCTGGCCATCGTCCGGCCGCTCTCCGACGTCGAGCTGGTGCTCGCCCAGGGTAAGGAAAACAGCGAGCGGCGTGACCTCTCCTTCATCGAGCGGGCGCTGTTCGCCCACGAGCTGATCGCCAGAGGCTTCGAGCGCGCCGTCGTTCAGGACGCGCTGTCGCTGCACAAGGCCGAGATGACGCGCTTCCTGCAGGTGGCCGACGCGGTGCCTGAACAGGTCGTACGCGCGATCGGCGCGGCCCCCAAGATCGGCCGTCCGCGCTGGATGGCACTGGCCGAGCTGCTGAAGAGCGAGGCGGCTCGCGTCAAGGCCGACGACGAGGTCACCAGCCAGCGCTTCCTTGCTGCAACGAGCGACGAACGCTTCAACATGTTGTTCATGCACCTGCAGCGCAAGACGCAGCCAATCGCCGGCGCCGTGCGCGAAATCCGCGATGGCAAGGGCAGGGCGGTTGCAAGTCTGACTGTTTCCAAGGGCAAAGCCAGGATCGATTTTCTGGAAAAGGCAGCGGATGGGTTAGCAGACTTCCTCGATGAGGAGTTGCCCAAGCTGTTGGAGAGGTTCGAACAGGAGCGTGGCCGCTCGGCCGGGCAAGGCTAGGTTTGTCCACAGCCAGCGGCACGGGCGTTTGCCTCAACGCAGCGCCACCCGCGGGTGATGGAGCGTAAAGCGTAGGTTCCAACGCGTAGAGGATCGGAAACAGAAGGATAATCGGCAAGAAAAAGGCCCCCGAAACGTTGCCATTCCGGAAGCCCTCATCAATGTAGCAATTGTGAGAGAATCATTTCCGGGCCGACTTGTCAACCACTGGACGCGTTCCGGAATGCCTTCGGCTTGCCTCGACTGAGGTAAAACAAGGATGACTGAGCATATCTCGACGACGCCCTTTGGGCGGCGGTCGTTGTCGCTTGCCATGGTGGCAGGTCAGATGGCGGCCGACAGCTGCGCGCCTGGCGCCAGCTCCAACAAATGGCAGGTGTTCCGTGCCGTCTGCGAGGCCAAGCAATTGCTTGGCGCCAGCGATCGCGCCCTTGCTGTTCTCAACGCGCTGCTGAGCTTCCATCCCGACACGGATCTCGTGGAAGGGGAGGGGCTGGTGGTATTTCCGTCCAATGCCCAGCTGGCGCTGAGGGCGCATGGCATGGCGCCGGCGACGCTCAGGCGGCATCTCTCGGTGCTCGTCGACTGCGGCCTGGTGGTGCGCCGCGACAGCCCCAATGGCAAGCGCTATGCCCGCAAAGGCTTTGACGGTGCGATCGAGCAGGCCTTTGGCTTCGACCTGACGCCGCTTCTGGCCCGTGCCGAAGAATTCGAGCGCATGGCCGAGGCAGTGAGGGCTGAGCGGCGGTCGCTTCTGCTCGTCCGCGAGCGCATCACCATCCTGCGTCGTGACATCGCCAAGATGATCGCATTCGGCCTCGAGGAGGGCATTGCGGCTGATTGGCCACGCCTGCATCTCAGTTATCGTGACATAGTGGCGGCTATTCCACGCACGGCGAGCCGGCTCGAGCTCGAACCGATTGCCGCCGATCTGGCTGCGCTTGCCCAGGAGGTACGCAAGGCGCTGGAAAGTCACGTAAAAACTGAAGAAACAAGCGCCAATGAGTCTCATTCCGAGCGCCACATACAGAATTCAAATACACACCCTTATGAATTTGAACCCGGCCTCGAAAAAGGCCAAGGGACGGCCGCTGCGGTGAAACCTGAAACCAGGAGCCAGCCGCCAACGGGTTATCCGCTTGGCATGGTGCTGCGTGCCTGCCCTGACATTGCGGACTACGCACGAAACGGCATTTCGGGCTGGGCGGATCTGGTGGAAACGGCAAATCTGGTGCGCGGCGCCCTCGGCGTCAGTCCGGATGCCTGGAACCAGGCCTGCGAGGCGATGGGGGCGGTGGATGCCGCGATCATGGTGGCGGCGATGCTGCAGAAGGGCGAGGCGATTTCCAGCCCGGGCGGCTATCTGCGTAGCCTGACGGCGAAAGCGCGGGCCGGTGAATTCTCGATCGGCCCGGTGCTCATGGCGCTGCTGCGCGGCAGGGGAGGGGTCCAGGCCAAAGCGGGATGACGCCGGGCGGGCAGAAGCTGGGTGGCAGCTGAATTCCGGTCGGGACATCGATCACTGCCTTGGGGAAGCTGCGGCGGGTAGAGGAAGCTACAACTCCGAAGCGGGCCGCGTTCTACCAGGCACAGCAATTTGCTTGGGGAGGGATCTGCGGCGGGCTACTGATATGCCGTGGCAATCGCACGCGGACCTCATCGAGGTGCTTTATGTGACCGGGGCGGCATTCTCAAATGCGTCCACTTCCGGAATTGGAGGGGACGGCGCTAGAGTCCACTCGCCTTGGTGAGATTGACGCGGAAGCGGTCGCGGCGGCGCTGGTACTTGCGGGTCATTTCTGCACTGGCATGGCCGAGTTGCTTCTGCACGTAGCGCTCCTCGACCTCGGCCGAAGAGGCAAGGCCAGCACGCAGCGAATGGCCGGCAAAAAGCCCGGTCCGTTCGGACTCGGTCAGATCGCCGCGGACGCCGGCGGCAAGGGCGGTACGTTTGACCAGACGGGCGATTTCCTGGTCGTTGAGCCGCTCGGTGCCGACCTTTTTGCCTTGACCGGTCACGCGGCGAAACAGTGGGCCATGGGAAATGCGGGCAAGGTTCAGCCAGGTCTCCAGGGCCACGACAGGGCAGGTGGAGTCGGCCGATCCACGGCCGATCTCAACCTCGCGCCAGCCGGTCTTGCCACGCAAGGTGACCAATATGCCCTTGCCGGGGAAGATCTCGATCCAGCCCGAAGAATCCTGGGTCTGATCGCGGCCGCAATCGAGGCCAACGATCTCGGAGCGGCGCAGCGCACCGGCAAAGCCGAGCAGCAGCATGGCGCGGTCGCGCAAGCCCCGCAACGTGCCGCGTTCGAGCGTCTCCAGCATGGCGATCAGATCTTCGGGCAGGAGCGCTTCCTTCTGCCGGGGAGGGCGGGCGTGGGCATTGCGGATGCCGGCCATGACGGTCGCGATGGCACGGTGTTTCCGGTCGAGCTTTTCTGTCCCGCGCTGGGCATAGTTCCAGCTCAGGGACGCGAGCCGTCGTTCGATGGTCGACACGGATTTTTTGTCGCCGATGCCGGCGCCGGAAGCGAGCGCGGTGATGTAGAGCCCGACGGTCTCGGGATCCGGCGGCATGGTGGCAAAACCCTGGCGCCGGGCCCAGTCGGAAAAGTGCTTCCAGTCGGCGGCGTAGGCGCGGCGGGTGTTGGCGGAACTGGCCGCCTTTACATAACCGCGCGCACGCTCGGCAAGCTCATCGAGCTGGCCCGGAAGGCGGCCGACGGGCGAGACTTCGTCGGACGCGAGGGCAGGAGAGGTGCCTCCGCCGTCGACGACAGCGCCGGGCTCGATGGCCGCCTCCGCCTGCCGGCCCATTGCCATCACGACATCGACAATGTCGGGCAGTTCATCGACGGAAACATCGTCATGACGGCGATTTTTACCCAGAATAGCGTTTTCAGGGCTGCTCTCTCGTCGAGGCGAACGCAGTTTGATATGGTTTTCCGGGTTTTGCTCGACGTTAGAGGCCATTTCGGCAGTAGGCCATCAAATGAATGATAATGCAACATTATCGTTCATTTGATGTGTTCGACAGGCTGTGCGCTTTAGGTGCAAAAGGCGAAGGTAACCGCACAGCTGAGATACGCTATGCCCTTCGCTTTGGGACACAATTTCTGGCCGCTGCTTGTTGGGGTTGCCACGGTTGAACCCGATCTGCTTCAACCGTGATCCTGGGGTGCGCAGGGGACGTGAGATGGTAGGTTCTGACCGGATCGACGACGTGATCGCAGCGGTGCCTCGTGCCTTGGCGCTTCGCGCCGGTTTGGACCTTGGCATCTTCACCCAGCTCGGGGACAGCGCGTTGACGGCTGACAATCTCGGAGCCCTGTTCAACATCGCCCCCGATCGTCTGTCGCGGCTCCTCTACGCGCTCGCCAGCATCGGTCTACTCGAAGTCGAGGATGGTCGATTTCGCAATGGAGCCGAAGCGTCGGCTTTTCTTGACGCATCCAAGAAGACCTATCGTGGCGGTGATCATGCGCTCTTGCGCGAGCTCTGGGGAGCCGACCTGCTGACCGCAGAGTCGCTGCGACTGAACCGGCCGGCTGCACTGCACGACTTTTCGCAAGCGGGGCCTGAGGCCGCTGCGGCATTCAGCCGAAAGCTGGCGCCAGGCGCCGTAATTTTCGGCCGATACCTGGCCCAGGAGATTGACCTCTCCGCGATCGGATCGGTGATCGACATTGGCGGAGGCCCCGGGACCACCCTCGTCGGGCTTCGCGAGCGATGGCCGCAGATCGCGGCGACACTGATGGAGCTTCCAACGGTTGCAGCGGCCGCGCCAGAAATCCTGTCGGAGTATGGTGTCGATGACGTGGTTGTCGAAGAGGGGGACATCACCGTTGCGCCATCAACCGGTCGGCACGATCTGGCGATCCTGAAAGCCGTCGTTCAGGTCCTTCCGCCTGATCAGGCACGCCGAACGCGGCGCATTGCCTCACGCCACGAGGCGAGATCGCGATTGCGGGCTGGGGTGTCGTCGACGACGACCGCCTCGGCCCGCCTGAAGGTGTCTTTCTGAACCTCACCTTCTTGAACCTTTATCGCCACGGCGAATCGTACACCGAAGGCCAGTATCGCGCGTGGATGACCGAGGCTGGATTCGGGGATATATCCAGGTCGCGCCTGGCGGACGGCTGCACGTTGTTTCGTGCGCGCCTTGCGGGCTGATCCGTCGGCTTTCACGATTGATCGGCCTGCTTTCGACCTTGCATGGCCTCAGCGCGGACTGACATCCGCCGGCGCGCCGAACGTGACGTTGGAACGCGGCGTGCAAGCATCTGCCCGGGCGCCCTCGTCGTCTTACCCGCCAGCCAATCACTTTGTTTTGGATTTGGCGGCCCGACAGCACGGAAACGTCAGATCAAGTTGCGGCCTTATGCCAGGTCGATCAGCGCTTCAGCGGTTTTCGCGCATGTGGCCAGGTGCGTTGCAAATCCACCATTCAGCGTGGCGCGAATTGCAAGCACTCTGTCAGTTCCGCACGAGGTGAGCAGGCCCATTTCCTTGCCGCGCATGTCGTCGAGCGCGATGCCGATCATGCGATGGTCGATCTCTCCGGGGATGGCCTGACCGTTCGCATCGATAAACCGTCTGCAGACGACTGCCTGTGCACCTTTTGCAAGATAGGCGTCGAGCTGCTCGAGGTTCACGACTTCGCTACGAACGACATGGCTGCCACGACCGCATGAGCCGGCCGACGAACATTGGAGACGGAAAATGCCCGACTGAAATCGACGATGACCTGCTGCCAGGCGGCAGGTCACAACTCCGGTCATCCGACCGCAGTCAAACCCCCCACGAAACCGGGAGCCGGCAGGTGCTGACTTTTTTGCCGCCCTTTTGCCGGCTCAGGGAATTCTAACGAGCACTACCTGGTGAAGCTCTGTGCGTTGCCGGCATCGACGTTGATGATGTTGCCGGTCGACTTCGCCGACATGTCGGACGCAAGGAAGTAGACCGCCTCTGCGATATCCTCGGGAAAGACCGAGCGCTTCAGCATCGAGCGCTTGCGATAGTGCTCCTCGAGGTCGTCGGGCTGCATCGAGTAGGCTGCCGCGCGTTGCTCGCGCCATTCTCCGGTCCAGATCTTTGAGCCGCGCAGCACGGCGTCAGGATTGACGGTGTTGACCCGGATCTGATGCTCCGCGCCTTCGAGCGCCAGGCAGCGCGCGAGATGGATCTCGGCCGCCTTGGCCGTGCAGTAGGCTGCTGCATTGGGTGAGGCGGCCAGTCCATTTTTCGAGGCGATGAAGACGATGTTGCCACCGATCTGCTGCCGCTTGAACAGTCGGAACGCTTCGCGCGACACCAGAAAGTAGCCCTTGGCGAGGATGTCCATGTTGCGGTTCCACATGGCGAGTTCCGTGTCCTCGATCGACGCCGAGGACGAGATGCCGGCATTCGAGACCAGGATATCCGTGCCGCCGAATTCGACCGCACTGTCGGCATAGGCCGAGGCCACGCCTGTTTCGTCGGTGACGTCGAGGCGGACCGGGCGCACGAAGTCCTTGCCGAATGCCTTGCCGAGTTCGTCATGCGCGGTGGCAAGTGCGGCCTCGTCAATGTCGGCGATGACGACGCAGGCGCCTTCGCGCAGAAGCCTGACGGCCGTCGCCTTGCCGATGCCGCCGGCACCGCCGGTGACGAAGGCGATCTGGCCTGCCAGCGACTTGGGTTTGGGCATGCGCTGCAGCTTGGCCTCCTCGAGCAGCCAGTACTCGATGTCGAAGGCTTCCTGCTCGGGCAGGCCGACATAGGTCGACACCGATGAGGCACCGCGCATGACATTGATGGCGTTGACGTAGAATTCGCTGGAGATCCTGGCCGTTGCCTTGTCTGCGGCGAAGGTGAACATGCCGACGCCTGGCATCAGGTAAACCACGGCGTTGGGGTCGCGCACGGCAGGCGAGTCTGCGTGCTTGCAGCGATCGTAATAGGCCTGGTAGCCGGCACGGTAATCGTCCAGTGCCTTGGGCAGCGCTGCAATCACTGTGTCCACATCAGCCTTCGCAGGATCGAAGTCGATCACCAGCGGCCTGATCTTGGTGCGCAGGAAATGATCTGGGCAGGAGGTGCCGAGGGCCGCGAGATCGCGCAGATGGCGCGAGTTGACAAACTCGAGCACGGCATCGCTGTCGTCAAAATGACCGAGCTTGCGCACGCCCTGCTGCGAGATCATGCCGCGGATGCGCGGCATCAGCTGTGCTGCGAAAGCCCGGCGATCGTCTGCCGGCAGCGACGTCGCGACCGCGCCGCCGAAAGCCGATTTGCCCCTTGCCTCGCTTTCGAACCAGCCGATCGCCTTGTTGATGGTGTCGATGGTGGTGGAATAGCACGCCTTGGGCGTGTCGCCCCAGGTAAACAGGCCATGGCTTTCGAGCACGACGCCCTTGGCCGAAGGGTTCTCCAGGCAGAATTTTTCGAGCCAGAGCCCGAGTTCGAAGCCCGGGCGCTTCCACGGCAGCCAACCGATCTCGTCGCCGAAGATTCTTGATGTCAGAGCCTGTGAATCCTTGGCGGCCGCGATCGCGATGATCGCGTCGGGATGCATGTGGTCGACGTAAGCCCTTGGAACATAGGCGTGAAGCGGTGTGTCGATGGAGGCAGCGCGCGGGTTGAGATTGAAGGTGCAGTGCGGCAGGTAGCCGACCATCTCGTCCTCATGGGCGAGGCCACGATAGAGCCCCTTCAGCGCGCGCAGCTTGTCCATATAGAGCGTAGCGAAACCGTCGAGCTTGATCGACGCGCTGTCGCCGCCCGAACCCTTGACCCACAGAACCTCGACTTCTGTGCCCGTCAGCGGGTCCTTCTGCATGATCTTGGACGAGGTGTTGCCGCCACCATAGTTGGTGACACGCTTGTCCGAGCCCAGGATGTTGGAGCGATAGACCAGCCGCTCCGGCTCGCTCATGGCGGCCGCCCTGGCGTCGTCCCACAGATTTGCAAGCCGCGTGGCGTTGGTGTCGGGCATGTCGGATTCCTCCCGGCGCGAGATCGGGCGCCGCTCTCGTTTGGCCGTAAAATCAGGCCAAGCCGTGCGGTTTGTCAATCGCAAAAAGATTGAAGTTGATCATTGTGCGCCGCATCATGATCTAGTTGCAGCGCGATATGAGCTATTTTCGTCACAATTCGCTTGCGCATCAATTGGATTTGCGTAAGTTAGCTCATGGCACTGCCTTTTCGCGAAGCCATGGGAGGTGTTTTCGTGAACGACCTGGTCCGCCAGCGACAGATCGTCGAGCTTTTGCGCGACCGGCCCTTTGCGTCGGTGCGTGATCTGCAAGAGCATCTAGGCGTTTCCGCAGCCACCGTGCGGCGTGACATCGACAAGATCGACGAGGCCGGCGGTGCCCGCAAGGTCTATGGCGGCATCTCGGCACTTGATGGCGCGGCGCAAGGCACGGCGTTTGCGCGGCCTTATGACGAGAACCGTGATCTGGCCGTCGAGCCCAAGCGCCTGATCGCCGAACTGGCCGCGACCATGGTTGCGGACGGAGACGCGGTCATCGTCAACGGCGGTTCGACTTGCTTCCATCTCGGCGTCAAGCTGGCCGACCGCAATGTCCGCCTGTTCACCAACTCCATGCCTTTGGCGGGTTATCTCGGCGAGCACGGCAAGTGCAGCCTGACATTGGCGGGCGGCGAATTGCATCGCGAGCCAAGGGTCATCTATTCGCCGTCGCAGCCGATCAATTTCTATGCCTCCAAGTTCTTCCTCGGCGCGCAGGGCATAAGCCCGGACGGCCTGCTCGAATCGCATCCGCTGATGGTGCGCTCGATCCAGGAGCTCAGTCACAACGCCGACCAGATCGTCGTCCTCGCCGACAGCCGCAAGTTCACTATCCATGCGCGCAACGTCGCCCTGCCGCTGACACGGCTGGCCATGGTCATCACCGATGACGGCCTGTCTGATCAGCATGCCAAGATGCTCGAGGGCGCGGGTATCGCACTGCGCATCGCGTCCAACGGGGGCGGGGCATGAGCGGGGCGCTGGCGGTCTTCGATCTCGGCAAGACGAACTCCAAGCTGTTCGTGTTCTCGCCCGATGGCACGCTGCTCGACGAACGCCGCACCAAGCCGGACTGGCATAGTTATCGCGGAAAGAGCGTGCTCGACGACGAGCGCCTGTTTTCCTGGATGAACCATGAGCTGGCCGAGGTTGCAGCGGCCCATGACGTGACCCGGATGATGGTCTCCGCTCACGGATGCGCTTTTGCGCTGGTGCGCGGCAATGAGCTGCTGCATCCGATCCTGGACTATGAACAGGAACTGCCGGAGGCGATTGCCGGCAAGATCGACCCGATCCTGCCAAACTTCTCCGAGACCTACACGCCCTGGCTGCCGCTGGGCTTCTCCATCGCCCGTCATATCTACTGGCTTGAGGTCGAAGAACCCGAAGCGTTCGCCTCCACGGAGGCGATCCTGTGCTATCCGCAATATTGGGTCTGGCGCTTCAGCGGGCGCAAGCTTTCCGAATGGTCCTATCTCGGTGCGCACAGCCAGCTTTGGGCACCGCTCGAGCGAGACTACAGCTCGCTGGTCGAGCGGCTCGGCTGGCGTGATCGCTTCCCCGCGATAGCGCCGGCAGGTGCGATCGTCGGAGAGGCCAGCGTCACCATGGCGGATGGCAGCACCCGGGCGATCGCCGTGCATAACGGCGTGCATGATTCCAACGCGGCGCTGGCCTATTACCGCATGACCGGGCTGCACGACTTCACGCTGGTTTCGACCGGCACCTGGGTCATCATCATCAATCTCGACTGTCCGCTCGGCGCGCTCGACCAGGAGCGCGACATGATCGCCAATGTGACGGTCAATGGTGAACCGGCGCCGTCGCTGCGCTTCATGGGCGGGCGCGAATACGACCTCATCAGCGACAACTGGAACAAGTCGATCTCACAGGCCGCAGTCGAGCGCGTGATGGAGCGTGGCATCTTCGCCATGCCGTCATGGGCGGCCGGCGGACCTTTCCCCGAGACGAAGGGACATATCGTCGGCGGCGACGTCAGCGGCGAGGAGAGGGCGGCGGTCGCCGCACTCTATGTCGCCATGATGACCGACCTGTCGCTCGACCTGATCAAGTCGGAAAATCTCCTGGTCATCGACGGTGGCCTGGCGAAGATCGACCTGTTCACCGCCATGCTGGCGCAATTGCGCCCGACGCAGACGGTCGTGCGTTCGATGATGAGCGAAGGGTCGGCAACGGGCGCCGCGGCACTGGCCTTCAAGGCGCTTGGCCTGAAGCCGTTCGGAGACGAGACCGTGCCGGTGTCGGCGAGCCAGATTCCCGGTCTCGACACTTACCGCGCTCGCTGGCGCGAACTGGCCGACGGCGCGCGCGCCGCTGCCAGGGCGGCAAGGCCTGATGCGAAGGAGGCGAGCCGATGAGCAATTCGACCGCCTATGTCAGCCTCACCGGCATGTCCAAGTCCTTCGGCGGCGTGAAGGTGCTGAAGGACGTCAGCTTCGACGTCCGCCCCGGCGAGGTGCATGCGCTGCTGGGCGAAAACGGCGCCGGCAAGTCGACTTTGATCAAGATGATGTCCGGCCTCTATACGCCAGACGCCGGCACCATCACCGTTGACGGCAGGGAGTTGAAATTCTCCACGACGCGCGACGCCGGCGCGGCGGGCATTGCCACCGTCTACCAGGAGCTGCTTTTGTTTCCCGAGCTGTCGGTGGCGGAAAACGTCTTCCTCGGCAACTATCCGCGCACGGCCACGGGCATCATCGACTGGGCCGAGGTGCGCCGCCGTACCCGCGATCTGCTCGACCAGCTCGACACATTCGACCTCGACGTCGACACCAAGGTTCTGAGCCTGTCGGTCGCCCAGCGCCAGCGCGTCGAGATCGCCAAGGCGCTGAGCAAGAATGCCCGCATCCTGATCATGGACGAGCCGACCGCGTCGCTGGTCGAGTCCGATGTCCAGCGGCTTATGGCAGTCGTCAGGCAGTTGCGCGAACGTGGAGTCGGCATCGTTTATGTCAGCCATCGCATGCCCGAGATCTTTGCGCTCGCCGATCGCGTGACCGTGCTGCGCGACGGCGCCCATGTCGCCACCAGGGACATCGGCGAGGTCGACGAGAACCAGCTCGTGTCGATGATGGTCGGCCGCTCGATCGAAAGCCTGTTCCCGAAAGCGCAGGCCAGCATCGGCGGCACCGTGCTTCGGGTGACGAAGCTCAATCACGGCCGTCATGTGCGCGACATCTCGTTTGCTTTGAGGCGCGGCGAAATCCTCGGCATTGCCGGTCTGGTCGGCAGCGGTCGAACCGAACTTGCACTGACCCTGTTCGGCATGACGCCGGCAACGTCGGGTGAGATCGAAATGGAAGGCAAGGCGGTGCGCATCGGATCGCCACGCCAGGCGCGCGATCTGGGCATCGCCTATGTGCCGGAGGACCGGGGCCTGCAGGGTCTCGTCAAGGCCATGGCCATCCGCAAGAACGTCTCGATGGCAACCATCGAGCGGCTGTCGTCGGGCATTTTCATCAAGGCCGGCGAGGAGGCACAGCGCGCGCTGGACGCGGTCAAGCGGCTCAGCATCCGCTGCCGCAACATCGGTCAGCCGGTCGGCGAACTCTCTGGCGGCAACCAGCAGAAGGTGGTCATCGCCAAATGGCTGGAGACCATGCCCAAGGTGCTGATCCTCGACGAACCGACGCGCGGCGTCGATGTCGGGGCCAAGGCCGAAATCCACACCATTATGGGAGAGCTCGTGAAACAGGGCGTGGCCATCATCATGATTTCGAGCGAGCTGCCTGAGGTGCTCGGCATGAGCGACCGCGTGCTGGTGATCAGCGGCGGCCAGATCACCGGCGAGATCGACCGCGCCGACGCCACGCCCGAGCGCGTCGGCGCCGCCATGACCGCGCATCGCAGCGGTGAGGCGGCATGATGACGACGACCGTCGAAGCGACCGCCCGCTCACGCACGGCCCCTCAGCGCCCCGGCTTCTTCAAGCGGCTTTTCGCCGAATACGGCCAGGAGATTGTGGTGCTTGCCGCCATCGTCGTCCTGTTTGCCGTGGTCACGATGGTCAATCCGCGCTTCATCAGCGCCAACAATCTGACCACCATCTTCTCCGGCAATGCCTATATCGCGGTTGCCGCCATCGGCATGGCGATGGTCATCGTCACCGGCAACATCGACGTTTCGGTCGGCGCGCTGATCGGCGTGCTCGCGACAATCTCGGGGTCGCTTGCGGTCGCGGGCTATCCGATCTGGTTCGCCTGGCTGGCGCCGGTTGTTGTCGGCATGGCGGTCAATGCCATCATCGGCATCCTCGTTGCTTATGCGAGGATACCATCCATCGTCGTGACGCTCGGCGCGCTGTCCATTCTTCGCGGCGGCCTGATCAGCGTCACCGGCGGTACCTGGATCACCGACCTGCCGCCCGACTACCTGATCGCCCAGAAGCAGATCTTCGGACTGCCGGTGCCGCTGGTGTTCATGGTGGTGCTGACGCTGCTTGCCGCATTCTGGATGCGCTATACCGCCTTCGGCCGCTCGCTCTATGCCATCGGCGGCAATGCCGAGGCGGCCCTTGCCACCGGCATCCCGATTGCGCGCCGAACCGTCGCCGTCTTCGTCATCCACGGCGCCTTTGCCGGTCTTGCAACAATCCTGTTCGCCACCCAGTTGCAGGTCATCCAGTCGACCGTACCACCGAATCTCGAGCTGACCGTCATCACAGCTGCCGTCATCGGCGGCGTGTCGATCCTCGGTGGTTCGGGCACGGTGATCGGCTCGACGCTGGCGACCATCCTGTTCGCCACCATCGGATCGGCGCTGATCTTCGTCAACGTCTCGGCCTACTGGCTGCGCGCCGTCATCGGCCTGCTGATCCTGGCAACCGTTTTGGCCGACATGCTGCGCCGTCGCGGCAGAGGGGCATGAGATGAAGCTGAAATCCCTCATCCGTCACGAAACCTTCCTGGCCCTGCTGCTGGTCGTCGTCCTGATCGTCCTGTCGTTCCAGTCGGACCGCTTCTTCACAGTCGACAACCTGCTCAACCAGGGGCGGCTGATGACCGAGATCGGGCTGATCGCGATCGCCATGACCTTCGTCATCGCTACCGGCGGTATCGACCTGTCGGTTGGCTCGATCCTTGGCCTGACGGCGATCCTGACCGGTGTGTTCTGGCAGAATGTTGGCCTGCCACTGCCGGTCGCGGCTACCGCCGCCATTGCAGCGGGAACCTTTGCCGGCTTCGTCAACGGGGTCATCATCACGCGCTTCCGCGTGCCACCGCTGATCGCCACGCTGGCCACGCTCGCACTTTATCGCGGCCTCGCCGAGGGTATCAGCCAGGCACGCTCGGTGCGCGGCTATCCCGAATGGTTCTACGTGCTGGGTCAGAAGGACGTGCTCGGCGTGCCGACGCAACTGTGGGTCCTGCTGTTCGCGGCCGTCGTTGCCTCGGTCATCCTTGCCTATACGACATGGGGCCGCACGGTCTACGCGGTCGGTTCCAACGAGGTCGCCAGCCGTTTCTCCGGCCTGTCGGTCGAGAAGACCAAGTTGGCGCTCTACACCGCGTCGGGCTTCGCCGCAGCCGTTGCCGCCGTCATCTTCGTCTCCCGCGTCTCTACGACGCGCTCCGACATGGGCACCGGCATCGAGCTCGACGCCATCACCGCGGTGGTGCTTGGCGGTACTTCGATCTTCGGTGGGCGCGGAACGATCATCGGCACCATCATCGGACTTTGCCTGATCCAGGCGCTGAAGAACGGCCTGTCGCTTGCCGGCATCAAGGGTGACGGCACGATCATGCTGATCGGCGCGGTACTTATACTGGCGATCCTCGCCAGCAACCTCTTCGAGAGGAGCGGCACTCGAACCTAGGGAGAGCAACGTCCTTCACTGCCGCTCTACAGTGTCCGGACGATCAATGGAGGATGGAATGCGTAACGTAGTACTTTCCGCGCTCTTGGCCTTGTCGTTCTCGACAAGCCTCAGCAATGCCCAGTCTGTCTGGACGGGCGGCGACGACCTGCCGACCAACCCGCTGGCCTGCGACGCCACGCCCGCGACCGCAGCCGCCAAGCCTTATGACGGCGGCCAGCCGACCAACGCGCCCGACCGCAAAGGCAAGACGATCAAGGTCGTCGACGTGCCGAAACTGGTCGGCATCGGCTACTTCAACGCCACGTCCAAGGGCATTGCCGACGCCGCCAAGGAAATGGGCTCGATGGACGCCAAGACCGACGGTCCGTCCAAGGCCAATATCGACGACCAGATCACGCTGATCGACAACTACATCACCTCGGGCGTCGACGGCATCCTGTTCGCCGCCAACGATCCGGTCGCCATCGCCCCCGTGCTGAAGAAGGCGCTCGGCGCCGGCATCAACGTCGTCGGCTACGACGCCAACTCGTCGCCCGACGCTCGCCAGTGGTTCGTCAACCAGGCCGAGTTCAACGGCATTGCCAAGGCGATGGTCGACTCGATGGCCGCCGAGATCGGCGATGAAGGTGCCTTCGCGATCGTCACCTCGACCTTCACCACGCCGAACCAGGCGCGCTGGATCGCCGAGATGGCCGCCTACCAGGCCAAGTGCCATCCCAAGATGAAGTGGCTCGAAACGGTCGAGGCGCAGGAAGACAACATCCTGTCCTTCAACCAGTCGAACACGCTCATCAACAAGTATGGCGACGAGCTCAAGGGCATCTTCGGCATGACCAGTGTGGCAACGCCGGCCGCTGCCGACGCCGTAACCCAGGCCAAGAAGTGCGGCAGCGTCGCCGTCGTCGGCCTCGCCACGCCGAACGCGATGAAGCCCTATGTCGGTGCCGGTTGCGTCAAGTCGGTGGTGCTCTGGAACCCGGTCGACCTCGGCTATGCCGCGGCCTACGTGCTGCGCGCGGTTGCCGACGGCACTTTGGCTCCCGGTGCGACCTCGGTGAAGGCTGGCAAGCTCGGCGATCTCTCCGTTATCAACGGCTCGGAGATCCTGCTCGGCGCGCCGACCGTCTTCAACAAGGACAACATCAACAACTTCGACTTCTGAGATCGAAACGGGAGACGGCCATCCCCCCGGTCGTCTTCTGATTTCGGGGTTGGCCGGCAGTGCGCTGCCGGCCAACTTCACCCCGCATTTGAAAGGACCGCCGCCATGCCAGAAGCGGCCGGCTGGCAAGCCGAACTCGAACAGCTGAAAGCCGTCTCTGCCCGCATCGGCGGCGACCCGCTGCTGACGCAGGGCGCCGGCGGCAACACCTCGCTCAAGGTCGGCGGTACGCTCTGGATCAAGGCCTCCGGCACCTGGCTGGCGCATGCGCTGGAGCGCGACATCATGGTGCCGGTGGAAATGGCACCATTGATCGCGGCCGTCGAGGCAATCGATCCCGCTGCCGAACAGGCGCATCAGTTCACCATCGCTGCTCTCAACAGCTCGGGCCTGCGGCCGTCCATCGAGACGACGGTGCATGCGCTGATGCCGCAGCGCGTGGTTCTGCACGTTCATTGCGTCGACACCATTGCGCAGGCCGTGCGCGATGACTGCGTCCAACAGGTTGGCCCGCGCCTCGCGGGGTTGAACTGGGCTTGTGTGCCTTATGCGCGGCCGGGCTTGCCGCTGGCGCTCGCCATCTCGGAACATCGCGGCCAGCGGCCCGACGTGCTGATCCTTGGCAATCATGGTCTCGTCGTCGCGGCCGATACGGTGGCGGGGGCGGAGGCCTTGCTTGAGGATGTCAAGGCGAGGCTGCGTGTTGCACCGCGCAGCGCTCCTGCGCTCGATGCTGCTCGCCTCGCTCAACTCGCCGACGGTACGAATTATCGCCTTCCGTCGGCCGATGCCGCGCATGCCGCTGCGACCGACCCCGTGAGCCTGGACCTGGCGGCCAAGGGCAGCCTTTACCCGGACCACGTGATCTTCCTTGGAACCGGCTCCGTCATCGCCCGTGACGGAGAAGACGTCGCTGCAGTGGTCGCACGCTTGGGCACGTCGCCGGTCTCGATCCTGTTTCCCGGAACGGGTATACTGATGCGCAGGGATGCGACGCCGGGCGCCGATGCTATGGCCCGCTGCCTCGCCGATGTCCTGGCACGCGTCCCGGACAATGCGCCGGTACGGGTGCTGACACCGGAAGAGCATCTGCAGCTGACCGACTGGGATGCCGAGAAGTACCGGCAGGACCTCGCCCGCAAGGCCGCGGCCAAGAAGATCGCCTGAGATGAGTACCCCGCTCGCCATCGGCATCGACCTCGGCACGTCAGGTGCGCGCGCCGTGGTGATGACGCCCGGCTTCGAGATCGTGGCGCAGGGCGCGGCCAAACTCGCGGACTTCGGCGCCAACCCGCGCGACCCGAAAATCTGGTGGCAGGCTGTCGAGGTGGCGTTGAAGGCTGTGCTTGTCCAGGTCGACCGCACCTGGGTCCATGCCATTGCCGTCGATGCCACCTCCGGCACGCTGCTGCCTGTCGACGGCCAGGGTGTGCCGCTCGCCGAACCGCTGATGTATGACGACAAGGTCGGTGATGAGGCGTTGCTGGCCCGCATCGCCGCCGTCATCCCGGCCGAAAGCGCGGCCCACGGCACCACGTCGGGTCTGGCCAAGGCGCTGGTCTTCCAATCCGTGCCCGGCGTCGCAAAAATCTTGCACCAGGCCGACTGGATCGCGGGACGCCTCGCCGGCCATTTCGGTACCACCGACGAAAACAATGCGCTGAAGACCGGCTACGATCCGATCGACCGGCATTGGCCGGACTGGCTCGCTGCAGCTGGGCTCAGGACCGCACTTCTGCCACGCGTGGTGGCGCCGGGCGCGCCGATCGAAACCATCGAGCCAGCCATGGCCAAGGCCCTCGGCCTGAGCGAAGAGGTCGAGATCATCGCCGGCACCACCGATGGTTGCGCCTCGTTCCTGGCGACCGGCGCCGACAGGCCGGGCGACGGCGTCACGGCGCTCGGCTCGACGCTGACGCTTAAGCTGCTGTGTGACCGGCCGATCTTCGCGCCCGAATTCGGCATCTATAGCCACCGCCTCAATGGCATGTGGCTCGCCGGCGGCGCCTCCAACAGCGGCGGCAAAGTCTTGTCCCACTTCTTTTCCGCAGATGAGATCGTACGGCTGTCCGCCGCCATCGACCCTGATGTTTCGACCGGTCTCGATTTCTACCCGTTGCTCGAACCGGGCGAGCGCTTTCCGGTGCTTGATCCCGCCTGGCCGCCAAGGCTCACGCCGCGCCCTGCCGATGATGCGGGCTTCCTGCAGGCCATGCTCGAGGGCATCTCCACCATCGAGAAGCTCGGTTATGACAGGTTGGCCGAACTCGGTGCGCCGCCTCTGCAGTCCATGCGTAGCCTCGGCGGCGGGGCATCCAACCCAGCCTGGACCGCGATCCGCCAGAACAGGCTCGGCGTGCCGTTCCCGCCGGCGCATTCCCAGGAGGCCGCCGCCGGCACCGCACGACTGGCGCTCATCGGCCTCGAAGCCGTGGGAGACCTGTGATGTCCGCACTCCAGCTTGCAGGCATTCGCGATCTGGCCGAGCGGTTCGACGTCTTCATCCTCGATCAGTTCGGCGTGTTGCACGACGGCGTGGCGCCTTACTCTGGCGCGGTCGAGACGTTGGTGCGGCTGCAGGAGCTTGGCAAGCGGACGCTGCTTCTGTCCAATTCGGGCAAACGTTCGGCGCCCAACGAGGCACGGCTTGCCAGGCTCGGTTTCGTGCCCGGCAGCTGGGGTCATTTTCTCTCCTCGGGCGAGGTCGCCTGGCGGAGCCTGCGCAAGCAGCTCGGCAGCGAAGCAGGCCTGCGCTGCTTGCTCATAGCCCGCGATGGCGACCGGTCCGCCGTCGAAAACCTGCCGCTGACCTTGGTCGAACCCGGCGAAGAGGCCGACATCGTCCTGCTCTCTGCCAGCGAGGGCGACCGTTTCGACCTCGACCACTACCGCCGGCTGCTCCAGCCCGCCGCCGCGCGCGGCGCAAGGTGCCTGTGCACCAATCCCGACAAGATCATGCTGACCTCGGTCGGACCGCGCTTCGGCGCCGGACGCATCGCCGAACTCTACGCCGAGCTTGGCGGTGCGGTGACCTGGATCGGCAAGCCGTTTCCCGAAATCTACGCTGCTGCGCTCGACATGCTCGGCAATCCCGACCCGGTGCGCGTCGTCTGCGTCGGCGACAGCATCGAGCACGACATATCAGGTGGGCAAGGGGTTGGGCTGCGGACCGCCCTTGTCATGACCGGTGTTCTCGAGACGAGCAGTCAGGCCGAGCGTGAACGGCTGTTCGCCGAACATGGCGCTATTCCTAACTTTCTTGTGCGGACATTTGCGTGGTGAGGCCGCGCAAGAGGAGGATATGATGGAAACGATGATATCGGGCGGCGCCGTTGAAAAGAGCAACGCCGACAGGGAGAAAGCCCTGCGCGCCGATTACGCGTCGCTCGGCGCGCAGCTCGACCGGCGCGGCATCGCCATCGACGCCATTCTTGCCAAGGTCGAGGCCTTCGGCGTCGCAATCCCGTCCTGGGGCGTCGGCACCGGCGGCACCCGTTTTGCCCGCTTTCCCGGCCAGGGCGAACCGCGCGACGTGTTCGACAAGGTCGAGGATTGCGCCGTCATCAACCAGCTGACGCGGGCGACGCCGACCGTCTCGCTGCATATCCCTTGGGACAAGGCCGACGCCAGCAGGTTGAAGCAGGCCGCGGCCCGTTTCGGCCTCGGCTTCGATGCGATGAATTCGAACACCTTCTCCGACGCGTCGGGGCAGAGGCAGTCCTACAAGTTCGGTTCGCTCAGCCACGCAGACCCAGCCGTCCGCCGCCAGGCGGTCGAGCACAACATCGAGTGCATTGAAATCGGCAAGACCCTGGGGTCGAAGGCGCTGACGGTGTGGATCGGCGATGGCTCGAACTTCCCCGGCCAGGTCAATTTCGCCCGGGCTTTCGAGCGTTATCTCGACGCGATGAAGGACATCTATGCGGCGCTGCCAGGCGACTGGCGACTGTTCACCGAGCACAAGATGTACGAGCCGGCCTTCTATTCGACCGTCGTGCAGGATTGGGGCACCAACTACATCATATCAAAGGAACTGGGCGACAAGGCCTATTGCCTCGTCGACCTTGGCCATCACGCCCCCAACGTCAACATCGAAATGATCGTCTCCCGGCTGATCCAGTTCGGCAAGCTGGGTGGGTTCCACTTCAACGACTCGAAATATGGTGACGACGATCTCGATGCCGGATCGATCGACCCCTATCGCCTGTTCCTGGTCTTCAACGAACTGGTCGACGCCGAGCTTTCCGGCGCCAAGGATTTTCACCCTGCGCACATGCTCGACCAGAGCCACAACGTCACCGACCCGATCGAAAGCCTGATGCTGTCGGCCGTCGAGGTTCAGCGGGCCTATGCCGCCGCACTGCTGGTCGACCGCAAGGCGCTCGAAGGCTTTCAGGAAGACAATGACGCACTGATGGCGACGCAGACGCTGAAGGCGGCCTACCGTACTGATGTCGAGCCGATCCTTGCCATGGCGCGGCTGAACCGGGGCGGCGCCATCGATCCGGTCGCAGCCTACCGTGCCAGCGGTTACCGCCAGAAGGTCGCGGCCGAGCGGCCGGCGTCGGTCGGCGGTGGCGGCGGCATCGTCTGAGGGGGTCAGGACATGCCCGAGCGCATCGCCTTCCGCATGGTCCTCAATCCGGGCCAGGCCGCCGAGTACGAGAAACGCCACGACGAGATCTGGCCGGAGCTCAGTGCTGCGCTACGCGAAGCGGGCGTGTCCGACTACACGATCTGGCTCGATCCCGAGACCAATCACCTGTTCGCCACGCTGGTCCGCACCGATGACCACGATATGGACAGGCTGCCGCAAACCGAGGTCAACCGCCGCTGGTGGGACTTCATGGCCGACACCATGCAGTACACCGACCGCGACGAGCCGCTGGTCGTGCCGCTGCGCAAGGTTTTTCATCTGGAGTAGACAATGACTGACAAGGCACTGCGCGAGGAGATGGTGTCGATCTGCCGGCGCATGAATTCGAGCGGTATCAACCAGGGCACGGCAGGCAACCTTTCGGTGCGGTCGGGCCGCAGCTTCCTCATCACCCCGTCGGGTATGCCTTACGATATCATGGGCCCTGATGACATCGTCGAGATGGATTTCGACGGCACCTATGTCGGCCGCCGCCCGTCATCGGAATGGCGTTTCCACCGCGACATACTCAAGGCGCGCGAGGACATCAGCGTCGTTCTGCATTGCCATTCGGTCTATGCGACGACGCTCGCCTGCCACCACAGGACCATTCCGTCGTTCCATTACATGACCGGCGTTGCCGGCGGCACCACCATCCGCTGTGCCGCCTATGCCACCTTCGGCACCCAGGCGCTGTCGGACAACGCGCTTGTTGCGCTGAAGGATCGGCTTGCCTGCCTGCTCGGCCAGCACGGCCAGATCTCGCTCGGCACCAACCTCGAACACGCACTGTGGCTGGCGATCGAAGTGGAGACGCTGTCGCGCATGTATGTCCAGGCGCTAATGCTCGGTGAGCCGCCGGTCCTTTCCGACGAGGAGATGGGGAGGGTGATCGATCAGATGCGCCGCATGAGCTATGGCCTGGCACCCGACGCCGAAGGCACCAACGACGTGGCGCGTCCACGCGAGGGCTGAGCGGCATTTCGGCTGAGGTACTCGCCGAGTATGTCGAGCGAGACGGACACACCGACTCGCGGCTGACGCCGGCCTGCCGCAAGCCGAATGGGCGGTCAGGCCGCGCGGGCGATGGCCGCACCGTCAGCATCGAACAGCGATACCCTTTTGCCGTCGATGGCGATGCCGACAGTCTCGCCGATCCGGACTGGGGTGTCGGCGGGCGCATTGACGTTGATCAGACCAAGCTGATCGTTTCGGACGAAGACGCTGGTGTTGCCGCCAAGATATTCGGCGACCTCGACCGTGCCGCGGCAGTTGCCGTTGTCGGGGGCGACGAGCGACAGGTGCTCGGGGCGGGCGCCGAGCTGGGTCGGCCTGCCAGCGAAGGTGAGGGACAGCGCGCCCTGCCCGGACAGGTCGAGCTTGCCGTCACCTGAAGGGGCGCAGGCGAGCACGTTCATTTTGGGGCTGCCGATGAACTGGGCGACGAAAAGATTGGCGGGCCGCTCGTAGAGCTCGTGCGGACTGCCGTGCTGCATGACGCGGCCTTCCTTGAGCACGACGATGCGGTCGGCCAGCGTCATCGCCTCGACCTGGTCGTGGGTGACATAGACCATGGTGGCGCCGAGCGAGCGGTGCAGCTTGGCGATCTCCAGCCGCATGTCGACGCGGAGCGCTGCGTCCAGGTTGGACAGCGGCTCGTCGAACAGAAAGGCGACCGGCTGGCGCACGATGGCGCGGCCGATAGCGACGCGCTGGCGCTGGCCGCCCGAGAGCTGGCGCGGGTAACGATCGAGCAGATGGGTGAGCTTCAGCGTGTCGGCGGCCTGGTCGACCTTGGCCTTGATCGCATCCGGTGAGAGTTTCGCCAGCTTGAGCCCAAAACCCATATTCTGGCGTACGGTCATATGCGGATAAAGCGCGTAGGACTGGAACACCATGGCAAGCTGGCGCTCGACCGGCGGCGCCCTGGTGACGTCGCGGCCGTCGATCAAAAGGTGGCCGGAGGTGGTTTCCTCGAGGCCGGCGATCATGCGCAGCAGCGTGGACTTGCCGCAGCCGGATGGGCCGACAATGACGACGAACTCGCCATCTGAAATGTCGAGGTCGAGATCCCTGATGATCTCGGTGCCGCCGTAACGCTTGCCTGCTTTTTGGAGCGAAATCGTACCCATAGAATCCTCCTGGAAACTCTCTTCTGCACATCGCGCATGCCGAAAATCACGGGATTTTCGGGCTGATATGCGTTCAGCCCTTGACCGCGCCTGCCGTCATCGAGCCGCTGATCTGGCGATACATGATGAGGCCGAGCAGCATCGGCGGCAGGGCGCCGACGATCATGACGGCCGAGGCGACGCCCCACTGCACGCCGCCGCCGCTGGCGGCGAAGAAGAACGAAGCGCCGACGGTGATGGGCACGGCCTTGGACGTGGTCAGCATCAGGCCGAACAGGAACTCGTTCCAGGCGGTGATGAAGCCGAAGATCAGGCTGGTGACGATGGCCGGGCGACAGAGCGGCGCAATCACCCTGGTCAGGATCTGGAAACGCGTGGCGCCGTCCATCAGTGCCGCCTCGTCGAGTTCGCCGGGCAGGTCGCGGATGGCGTTGACCAGGATGACCAGCGCCAGGGGCAGATTGACGATCGCAAGGATCAGGCCGAGGCCGAGGCGCGTGTCGAGCAGCGAGAGCCACTGAAACATCATGTAGAGCGGAATGGCGAAAATGATCAGCGGCACGGCGCGCAAATTGACGATGAGCGGCAACAGCGTGCGTTCGCCGAGCTTGCCGCGGGCGATCGCATAGGCAGCGGGCAAAGCCAGCGCCACCGCAAGCAGCGTGCCGAGGGCCGCGACAGCCACACTGTTCACCAGATAAAGAAAAATGTTCAACCGGTCGGACACCGTAAACACGGTGGCGTAGTTTTCGAGCGTCGGTGCGTAGACCCAGAGGCCCGGATTGGTCGACAGCTCGCGCGCGCTCTTGAACGAGGTCGAGAGCGTGACGAGGATCGGGAAATTCATCGCCAGTGCGGCGATGGCGAAGACGATCCAGCGGAGGGCGTTGATCATCAGCGGGCTCCCTTGCGACGGGCGGCAAGCGCGTTGAGGCCGTAGAGCACGGCAAACGACACCACGAACAGAATGACCGAAGCCGCGACCGCCTTGCCGATAGCTCCCTGTTTGAAGAAGGCTTCGTAGATATAGATCGACAGTGAAGCGGTGGAGCCGCCCGGGCCGCTGCCTGTCAGCACATAGACATTGTCGAAGACGCGGAAGCCATCGATGAAGCGGATGAGCAGGGCAACCACGATCGTCGGCGCCATCAGCGGCAGTTCGATGTACCAGAGACGGTGGCGGTAGCGCGCGCCGTCCATGGCGGAGGCCTCGACGATCTCCTTGGGGATGGCCTGGTAGGCCATGTAGAACAACAGGAAGGCGAACGGCGTCCATTGCAGCGTCTCGACGACGACCAGCGTCCAGAAAGCCGAGCCCGGTCCAAGGAACGAGAAGCTCGCGCCGAACCAGGTCCAGAGATAATAGGGCACCGGGCCGACGAACTCGTGCAGCACGAGGCGGTACATCAGGCCGACGAGCGCCGGCGCCACCATCAACGGCAACATCAGGATCGCCATCAGCCAGCTGCGCTTTTCGATGAGCGGCGACAGGAAGATGGCGAGGAACAGGCCGAGCGCACATTCGAGCAGTGCGGTCAGCAGGCCGAAGCGGAAGGAGAACCAGCTCGCCTGCCAGAACGCCTGGTCGTTCCAGACGGCGGCGAAGTTGGAGAAACCCGTGATCTCAGGCCTGCGCAGGGTCTCGAAACTGACCTCGGAGACCGAGTAGACGAGATTGACGACAGCCGGGAAGCCAAGGAAGACGAGCAGGAACAGCACCAGTGGCACTGCCAGCAGACGGAATTCGGACGAGGGGGCGCGTTGCGAAAGCGTTGTCATCAATCGATCTAAGGCTGGCGTTCCAATGGATTTAAGGCCGGCGTTCCAATGGAAGCAATGGTGGCTGGCCGACCCCCGAAGCGGCGGTCGTGTCGGGGGCATGCATCTGGACGGGCTCAGGATTCGACACCTCGGACCCGTGGGAGCAAAACGGATGCCAGGATCGCCCGGCCATACCAGGGGCACAGAAGCGCGGAGAAGTGCCGAAATCCCGAACCTGTAGGAGTGGCCGGCGACGGCCTGGTGCTGCCGCCGGCCAGCCGATTACTTGAGCAGCTCGGTCATGCCCTTTTCGGTGTTGGCAAGGGCGTCGTCGAGCGACTGCTGGCCCGACCAGTAGCCGGTGAACTCCTTGGCCTGGAGTTCGTAGACCGAGAGCGCCTTGGCCGAGGTGCCGCCGTTCATGACGTAGCCATACTTGCTGGCGAACTCGCCGAGCTTGACCAGGTCGGGGCGCTCGGCCGCGACTTCCTTGACGACGTCGGGGGTGAGTGCCGGCGCGCCGCTGCTCCTGGCGTAGATCAGCGCTGCTTCCTTCGACGACAGCCACTTGATGAAGGCCTTGGCGCCATCCTTGTTCTCGGCGTTCTTGTTGAGGCCGAAGCCGAGGCCATGGATGTGGGTGAAGCGGCCCTCGGGTCCGGCCGGCGGGGCGATGGTCTCGGTGACCTCGGCAACCGTCGGCGACTTCTCCTTGGAGGTCAGGTCGGAGGCAGCCGCGTTCCATTGCATCATCGCCGCAACCTGGCCGGAGGCGTAGGCGGCGTTGGCTTCGGCGAACTCGTAGGACAGCGAGTCACGCGGGGTGGCGCCGGCGTCATAGAGCAGCTTGTAGGTCTCCAGGCCCTTGCGATAGGCGTCGGAGTTGACCGTCACCTTGCCGCTCTCGTCCATCCAGTTGCCGCCGTAGGAACGCGGCAGCGACTGGAACACCATCATGTTGAACAGCAAGTTCTTGAGCTGCAGTACGGTGCCGTAGCGGGTCGGGCTGTCCGGGTTGACGGCCTGGGTGAAGTAGAGCGCCGTCGCCGCGTAGTCGTCCCAGGTCCACTCGTCCGGGTTTTTCGGCTCGAGCTTCTTGCCGAGGTGCTTCTCGGAAATCTCGGCGAATCTGGCCTTGGCTGCGTCATCCTTGAGCAGCGCCTCGACCAGGTCCTTGCGGTAATACATGAAGTGCAGCGAAAGATCGGTCGGCACGCCGAACTGCTTGCCTTCATACTGCATGGTGGAGAGCACGGAGTCGCCATAGACAGCCTTGGCCTCGTCCGAAAGCTCGACCGGCTCCATGAACGGCGCATAGCGGCCGATGGAGTATGTGGCGAGCAGGTTGACGTCGAAGGCCTTCGAGCCGGCGGCGAGGTCGGCCTGCAGCTTGTCCCAGAAGCCGTCGCGGTTGAAGAACAGCAACTCGACCTTGTTGGCGTCGGACGTGTCGGATTTGGCGTTGTAGGCGTCGGCGGCGGCGCGCAGCGCGGTCTCCTCTGGGCCGCCCGGCCAGCCGAGCACGGTCACCTTGGCGAAGGCGGGGCTCGCCATCAGGCTGGCGATCGCAACCGCGATCAGGCCGCCCTTTCTGAGCGTCGAAAATGTCATGTCGTGTTCTCCCTCTAGTTCAGTTCTGACGTTTTGCTAGATCCGCGATGCCCACGACGCCGGCGCTCTCTCCGAGTGCTGCCGCGTGAAGCTGCGGGGTGAGCCGTGGCGGCAGGCTTCCCAGTGCCTGCCGGACGGATTCGAGATATCCGGGTGCCAGACCGATGCCGCCGCCAATGACGATGCGGGCAGGGTCGAGCATGAGCTGGATGTTGCGGCACAGAAGGGCGGTCTGACGCACCGATGCTTTGATGATGTCCTGCGCCCAGGCTTGGCCTGCAGCTGCTGCCTCGAAGACCTCGCGCGCGGTGGCACCGGCCTGGCGCGGTGCCGCTTGTGCCGCCATCCAGTTGCCGGAGACGTGGTCCTCGAGGACGCCGGCGTTCTCGTCGAGGCTGCGCAGCAGGCCGAAATGGCCTGATAGACCGCCGAGCAGGCGGCCGTTGACGACGATGCCGCCACCAATGCCGGTGGAGATGGTGAGGAAGACGAGGTCCTCGCCCTGGCCGGCGCCGCAGGAGAACTCGCCCCAGGCAGCGGCCTGTGCGTCATTGGCGGCGAGCACCGCGTCGGTGCCGGCGAGCCTTTTGACGGTTGCGACCAGTGGGAAGCCGTCGGGGATATCGAGCGTCTTGCGGTTGAGCGGCGACCAGCAGCCGTCGTCGATTATGCCGGAAACGGCGACGCCTACAGTGTCGTAGCGGCCCCTCCAGCCTGAAATGGCGTCGAACAGAGACGTCAGCCATTGCTCCGGATCACCGCTGCGCGGCGTCGGCATCTTGTGCGTTTCGACCACCGTGTCCTCGCGCACCAGGGCTGCGAGCATCTTGGTGCCGCCGATGTCGAGCGCAAGAACGGCCTCAGCCATGGTGATCAGGCTCCGGCCTTGGCGATGGTTTCGTCGAGCGCCGAGCGAAACCACGAGGTCACATATTCCGGCCGGGTGATGGCAGAGCCGACGACGACCATCGAGGCTCCGGACGCCAGCGCCTGCTGCGCCTGGGCGGGGGTGCGGACATTGCCCTCGGCGACGACGTGAGGCGTCAGCTTCCGCATCGCCGCCATCAGCGCAAAGTCGGGCTCGGTCGGTTCGACCGGGCCGGTGTAGCCGGCGAGCGTCGAGCCGACGACGTCGGCGCCTTCGGCCAGCGCCTGCTCGGCGTCGGAGATGACGGAGCAGTCGGCCATGGCGGCACGGCCGTGGGAATGGATACGCTCGATCAGCGCGTTGGTCGCAACCGGGCGGATGCGCTGGGTGGCATCGTAGGCGATGACGTCGGCACCTGCGGCGGCCAGCGCGTCGATGTCTTCGAGCCAGGGCGTGATGCGGACGGGCGTGTCATCAAGGTCGCGCTTGACCAGGCCTATGATCGGCTTGTTGGTGGCGGCGCGGACGGCAGCGACATATTCGGCGGATTCGATGCGCAGAGCAGCGGCGCCGCCGTCGATGGCCGCCAGCGCGAAGCCCACGACGATCTCGGCCTTGTCCATGGCGCCACCCTTCACCGGCTGGCAGGACACGATCAGGCCATTGTCGAGGGCTTTGAAGTCAAGCGGCACGCGGGCATCTCCTGTGATGCCCAGACGGTAGCAGTCCAATACCAGATTGCAACAGGATTTATACTGGTATTATCGCATCAGCTCGATGACGAAGTCGTAGACGTCGCCGCGGTACTTGGTCTGGGTGAACTCAACGATCTGGCCGTCGGCGAGGAAGCAGCGACGTTCCATGACCAGCAAAGAGGTGTCCTCGGGCGTGGCGAGAAGCTGGCGCTCCTCGTCGGTGGCGGGCTTGGCCTGCATGCGCTGCAGTGCCCGGACCGGCAGGGCGCCGGTGGCCTCGAGATATTCGTAGAGCGATTCCCCGACCGCCTGGGGATCCGGCACGAAACGTGCCGGCAGCGTGGCGATCTCGATGGCGATGGGTGTGTCGTCGGCGGTGCGCAGGCGGCGCAGGCGCACGACCTTTTCGCTGGCGGAGATGCCCAAGGCCATCATTTCGGCTGGCGAAGGCCGTGAAATCTCTCGCGAAATCCAGACGCAGCCGGGTTCAAGCCCGCGCGAGCGCATGTCTTCGGAAAAGCTGGTCATGGTTGCCAGCGACTTCTCCAGGCGCGACGACACGACGGTCTTTGCGCCCTGGCGGCGGTCGAGCAGCCCGTCGGAGACGAGGCCGTCGATCGCCTTGCGCACGGTGACGCGCGAAATGCCGAGCGCATCGCACAGCGTGCGTTCGCTGGGGATGACGGCGCTACGCTTGAGGTGGGAGGCACCGATCGCCTCCTTGATGGCGTCCTCCAGCCGCCGGTACAGCGGTTCGCCGCTCTCGCCGGAAAGCTGTCTTGCGAGGAAGTCGAGGATTGCCTGATCGCCCATCGGAGCCACCTGTGGAAAGTCGCTCCTTTATGCAGAATTTTTTTCAGGTGTTAAACTGGTATTGTCCTTGTCGGGTCGTTTTCCAGTCTCTTTGCGGCTCACACCGTCAGTAGCTTGCGGATTTCGGGCGTATCGAGGTCTCCGGCGGCGCCTGTATGGACGATCCTGCCACGGTCCATGATGTAGACGACGTCGGCGAGCTCGCGGCAGAAATCGAGATATTGCTCTACCAGGAGCACGGCGATGCCGGCGGTGTCGCGCAGGTAGCGGATGGCACGGCCGATGTCCTTGATGATCGACGGCTGGATGCCTTCTGTCGGCTCGTCGAGCACCAGGAGTTTCGGCCGCATGACCAGCGCCCGGCCGATCGCCAGCTGCTGTTGCTGACCGCCCGAGAGGTCGCCGCCGCGCCGTGCCAGCATCTGCTTCAGAACAGGAAACAGCTCGAAGACGTGTTCGGGCACCGTGCGTTCGCCCCGCTTCAGCGGCGCGAAGCCGGTCTCCAGGTTCTCCTGCACCGTCAGCAGCGGAAAAATCTCGCGCCCCTGCGGCACGAAAGAGATGCCCGACCGGGCGCGATCGTATGCCGCGCTCCGGTCGAGCGCCTTCCCCTCGAAGGCAACCGTACCCGATGTCAGCCTGTGCTGGCCGACGATCGATCTCATCAGACTTGTCTTGCCCACGCCGTTGCGGCCAAGCACGCAGGTGATCTTGCCGGCGTCGGCGCGCAGCGAGACGCCGCGCAGCGCCTCGGCCGCGCCGTAGTGGAGAACGGCGTCGTTGACCTCAAGCATCGCCCGGCTCCATCGACTGGGCCCCCCGCGCCCCCGTCGCCAGGACGGGGGTGGCGGCCCTTCCGGAGCGCCAGGGGAGGTTGGTGAATTTCGTTTGCGACATGGCCTGCGGCGATGCCGGAGTTTCCCGCTTTGGGACCGTCGCTAGATAAGTACCGCGCCACCACATCGTCAGCGCCCCAGATAGACTTCGACGACACGTTCGTCTGACGAGACGAAGTCGAGCGTGCCTTCCGACAGCACGGAGCCTTCGTGCAGGCAGGTCACCTTGACGCCGAGCTCGCGGACGAAATGCATGTCATGCTCGACGACGATGACCGAATGCGTCTCTGCGATGTCCTTGAGCAGGCGGGCGGTCTCGAAGGTTTCGGCGTCCGTCATGCCGGCTACCGGCTCGTCGACGAGCAGCAGCTTCGGGTCCTGCGCGAGAAGCATGCCGATTTCGAGCCATTGCTTCTGGCCGTGCGACAGGCCGGCAGCCGGCTCGTTGCGCCGGGCTCCGAGCCGGATGACTCCGAGGATGTCGTCAATGCGCCGGCGGTCGGCTGCCGAAGAGCAATAGAAGAGTGCCGGGAAGATCGAGCGCTGCCCCTTGAGCGACAGCAGCAGGTTGTCCTCGACAGTATGGTTCTCGAACACCGTCGGTTTCTGGAACTTGCGGCCGATGCCCATCATGGCGATCTCGGCCTCGTCATGACGCGTCAGGTCGATCTGGCCGTCGAAAAAGACCTCGCCGCTGTCGGGACGGGTCTTGCCGGTGACGATGTCCATCATCGTCGTCTTGCCGGCGCCGTTGGGGCCGATGATGGCCCGCATCTCGCCCCTGTCGAGCACCAGCGACAGGTCGTTGATGGCGCGGAAGCCGTCAAAGGCAACCGACACGCCGTCGAGATAGAGGATGGTTCCGCTCATGCTCATCCCGTCACTCCGCCGGCTGGGGCTCGGTCCGCGCGGCGGCCTTGCCTTCGGCCGGCACCGCGCGCGTGGCCCGCATCTGCTGCCACCGGTCCCACAGGCCGACGATGCCGCGCGGCAAAAACAGGGTGGAGGCGATGAACAGGCCGCCAAGTGCGAACAGCCAGAGTTCGGGCAAGGCGCCGGTGAACCAGCTCTTGGCGGCATTGACGGCGATGGCACCGACAATCGGCCCGACGATGGTTCCGCGGCCGCCGACTGCGGTCCAGATCACGACCTCGATCGAATTGGCAGGATCGAATTCACCGGGGTTGATGATGCCGACCTGCGGCACGTAGAACGCGCCCGCTATGCCGGCCATCATGGCCGACAGCGTGAAGGCGAACAGCTTGACGTTCTCCGCCCGCCAGCCGAGGAAGCGCGTGCGGCTCTCCGCATCGCGCACGGCCATCAGAAGCTTGCCGTATTTCGAACCGACCACCAGCCAGGTGACCAGCACGCCGAGCGCCAGCGCTACCGCGCTCGCGGCAAACAGCGCCGAGCGCGTTTCGCTTGCCTGGACGCTGAAGCCAAGGATGTCCTTGAAGTCGGTCAGGCCGTTGTTGCCGCCGAAGCCCATGTCGTTGCGGAAAAAGGCAAGCAGCAGGGCATAGGTCATGGCCTGGGTGATGATCGACAGATAGACGCCGGTGACGCGGCTGCGGAAGGCAAACCAGCCGAACACGAAGGCGAGCAGGCCCGGCACGGCCATGACCATCAGCGCTGCGAACCAGAAGTGATCGAAGCCGAGCCAGTACCAGGGCAGTTCCTTCCAGTTGAGGAACACCATGAAGTCGGGCAGGTCAGGGTTGCCGTAGACGCCGCGCGCGCCGATCTGGCGCATCAGATACATGCCCATGGCGTAGCCGCCGAGGGCGAAGAAGGCGCCGTGGCCGAGTGACAGGATGCCGCAATAGCCCCAGACGAGGTCGAGCGCGAGCGCAAGCAGGGCATAGCAGAGATATTTGCCGGCCAGCGCCACGACGTAGCTCGGCACGTGGAAGGCACTCTCGGCCGGCACCGCGAGATTGAGCACTGGCACGATGACCGCAGCCGCGAGCAGCGTGGCGATGGTGACGGCGATGCGCCGGTCGGAGGAAAACAGGCGACGCGCGATCATGCTTCCACCGCCCGTCCCTTGAGCGCGAACAGGCCGCGCGGCCGCTTCTGGATGAACAGGATGATCAGCACCAGCACCAGGATCTTGCCGAGCACCGCACCGGCGTAAGGCTCGAGGAACTTGTTCAGAACGCCAAGCGTCATCGCGCCGATGAAGGTGCCCCAGAGATTGCCGACACCGCCGAAGACCACGACCATGAAGCTGTCGATGATGTAGCCCTGGCCGAAATTGGGCGAGACATTGTCGATCTGGCTCAGCGCCACCCCCGCGATCCCTGCGATGCCCGAGCCGAGTGCGAAGGTGAAGGCGTCGACCCATGGCGTGCGGATGCCCATCGAGGCGGCCATGCGCCGGTTCTGGGTCACCGCGCGCATGCGCAGGCCCCAGCTCGTCCGCTTCATGATGAAGACCAGCAGAAGGAAGACGGCGAGGCAGAACAGCACGATCCAGAGCCGGCTCCAGGTGATTGTCAGCTGGCCGAGCTGGAACGCGCCGGCCATCCAGCTCGGTGCGCCGACCTCCTGATTGGTCGGGCCGAAGATGGTGCGGACAGCCTGCTGCAGGATCAGCGAGACACCCCAGGTCGCCAGAAGCGTTTCGAGCGGGCGGCCATAGAGGAAACGGATCATGCCGCGTTCGATGGCGAGGCCGACGCCGCCGGCGACGAGGAAGGCGGTAGGCAAAGCGATGGCCAACGACCAGTCGAACAGGTCGGGCGCGAAGGCGCGGATCGCCTGCTGCACGACGAAGGTGGTGTAGGCGCCGAGCATGACCATCTCGCCATGGGCCATGTTGATGACGCCCATGACGCCGAAGGTGATGGCGAGGCCGATGGCTGCGAGCAGCAGCACCGAGCCGAGCGAAATGCCGTACCAGACGTTTTGCGCCACCTGCCAGGCGGCCATGCTGGTCTCGATCTGCGCGACCGAGCGGGCGGCCGTCTCGGCCAATGCGCCGGTGCTTGCGGCCTGGAAGGCTGTCAGCTGGGCCAGCGCGTCGCTGTCGCCGCGGTTTGCAAGAACGGCGATGGCAGCGCGTTTTTCGGCCTCGCCGAGGTCGGAAACCAGGACTGCGGCGGCGCGGGCCTGGGCAAGCGCTGCTTTGACCGTGGCGTCGGTCTCGCCGGCAATCGCTGCGTCGAGAGCTGGCAACGCCGTCTTGTCGGGGCGCTTGAGCATGGTGCTTGCCGCCGACAGCCTCACAGTTGGATCGGCCGATCCGAGGGTAAGCCCACCCATGACGTCGCGGATGGTGCGGCGGAGCGCGTTGTTGACCTTGACCTTGGCAATATCGGCCTTCGCAGCTGTGCCGGCTGCCGTTCCGTCGAGCGCATCGGACAGCGAAAGCGTCTGGCCATCTTCCTTGCCTGTGAAGACGCCCTGGTCGGACTTTCTGACATAGAGGTTGCCGTCGGCCAGGGCCGACAGGATGCGCTCGACGGCCGGCTCCCCGGTGGCGGCAAGATCGCGGACGACGGATTCCGTCTCCTGGAAGTTTGTCGTCGTGGCGAGCCGGGTGAGCAATGCCCGCAAGCCCGCCTCGTCGGCATGGGCAAGCGACGGCAGGCTCGCGCAAATGACGGCAATGGCCAGGACTAGACTGCGGACGAACTGCATCTGGAATGGTACCTGTGTGCGATTAGGATTGGGGTGCCGGGCGAGATAGCCTGCCCGGCACCTTGATGGGCTAGTTGGTTGTGCCCTTGCCGCCGCACTTGCCGGTGGCGACGTTAAAGTTTCCGCACGACATCGGCGCGCGCCAGTCGGCTATCAGGTCCTTGGAATCGGGCAGGTAGTCGGACCATTCGTCGCCGACCACGAGGCCCGCGGTCTGCCACACCGTCTCGAACTGGCCGTCGGCCTGGATCTCGCCGATCAGCACCGGCTTGGTGATGTGGTGGTTGGGCATCATTGTCGAGAAGCCGCCCGAGAGGTTCGGCACCGAGACACCGACGATCGCGTCGATGACGGCGTCCGGATCGGTGGTACCGGCCTTCTCGACCGCCTTCAGCCACATGTTGAATCCGATGACATGGGCTTCCATCGGGTCGTTGGTCACCCGCTTGTCGTTCTTGGTGTAGCCCTTCCAGGCCGAGATGAACTCGGCGTTGGCGGGGCTATCGACTGACTGGAAATAGTTCCAGGCGGCGAGATGGCCGACCAGCGGCGCGGTGTCGAGGCCGGCGAGTTCTTCCTCGCCGACCGAGAAAGCGACCACCGGAATGTCCTCGGCCTTGATGCCCTGGTTGCCGAGCTCCTTGTAGAACGGCACGTTAGCGTCGCCATTGATGGTCGAGACGACGGCGGTCTTCTTGCCGGTCGAGCCGAACTTCTTGATGTCGGAGACGATGGTCTGCCAGTCGGAATGCCCGAACGGCGTGTAGTTGACCATGATGTCCTCGGCGGCGACGCCCTTCGACTGCAGATAGGCCTGCAGGATCTTGTTCGTCGTCTGCGGATAGACATAGTCGGTGCCGGCGAGCACCCAGCGCTGCACGCCTTCTTCGTTCATCAGATAGTCGACGGCAGGAATGGCCTGCTGGTTGGGCGCGGCGCCGGTGTAGAACACGTTGCGCTGGCTTTCCTCCCCTTCATACTGGACGGGATAGAACAGCAGGCTGTTGAGCTCCTCGAAGACCGGCAGCACCGACTTGCGTGACGACGAGGTCCAGCAGCCGAAGACGGCGGCGACCTTGTCCTGCTCGATCAACTGGCGTGCCTTTTCGGCAAACAGCGGCCAGTCCGAGGCCGGATCGACGACGACGGCCTCGAGCTTCTTGCCGAGCAACCCGCCCTTCTTGTTCTGTTCTTCGATGAGGAACAGCATCGTGTCTTTCAGCGTCGTTTCTGAAATCGCCATCGTTCCGGACAGCGAATGCAGCACGCCGACCTTGATGGTGTCGTCCGCCGCCGCGGAGGGCGACGCCAGGCTGAGCCCGGCGCCGACTATCCCGGCCATGGCTGCGGCGGTCCAGTTTGCGAAATGTCCCCTCATTACCATTCTCCCATTTGGCTTTGTTGCACTGAACAATGTCATGCAACCGTCATGCCAATCGCTCAGGGCCAGTTTGGAGGCAGGGAAAGTCGCGCATTTTCATAAGGTTGGCCTAATGCACCCGAAGGCATGGCTGCTCATGCCGCCAGCCGGTGTCCCAGGATTTGTGCATTGCACAGCAGATATTGCCAGTTTTTTGCCCAGATCTGATTTTTGCATAAACTATGAGCAATAGTGCCCTCGCGGCTATGCCGGCCGTCGAGATGCTGGGAGCCATGAACCAATCCCCGGCTTTGCTCGTAAGAGAGGGAGAACGGGCATTCCGAGGAGCAGCCATGCGCCGGAACAACGATGCTGGGCGGGTCGTGAGCAACAGGCGGCTGGCGTGGGTCACTGGCGCCGGCTCCGGCATCGGCCGCGCCTTGGCGTTGCGGCTTGCCAGCGAAGGCTGGCAGGTCGTGGCAAGCGCGCGGACGGCGAGCGATCTCGCCGAACTGGCCGCCGAGGCGCCGGGTCGTATCCGTGCATTTCCGCTCGACGTGACCGCCGAGGCGACCGTACTCGAGACGGTTGCCCGCATAGAGGGCGAAATCGGGCCGATCGATCTCGCCGTGCTGAACGCCGGCACCTATGCGCGCGACGCCGCCGCTGAGTTCGACGCCGGCGCCTTTCGCGCCACCGTTGACGTCAATCTGATGGGCTGCGTGCATTGCCTGGCTGCGCTGATGCCGCGCATGCTGGCGCGCCAGGGCGGGCACGTTGCCGTGGTGTCTTCGGTTTCAGGCTTCGTCGGCCTGCCGGGCGCTGCAGCTTATGGCGCGACCAAGGCAGCGCTGATCAACATGTGTGAAGCGCTCCACCCTGAACTCGCGGCTCGGAACGTGCGGCTCAGCCTCGTCTGTCCGGGTTTCGTCGACACGCCCCTGACACGGAAGAACGATTTTCCGATGCCGTTCATGATCTCGGCAGACGCTGCGGTCGACCACATCATGGCTGGCCTGAAATCGCGGCGTTTCATGACCGCTTTTCCATGGAAGATGGTGCTGTCGATGAAGCTCCTGGCGGCGATGCCAGAGCGGCTGCGCTTTGTGATCACGCGGCGCATGGTCCGCGACTGACGGCACGGCGAAGGTCGGTGGACCCGGCTCTATTGCGCGTGTTCCGGAACCCTTGTCGTCACGACGGTGGTGCTGATCTTTTGAACTGCGGCGTTGTGCCGGTGGACGGGGATGCCCTTCCACCAGATGCGCAGCGCCTCCCAGTGAATGCCAAGCGTCACCTTCAGCGTCATCAGCGGGTAGCGGAAGAGGGCGCCGAGCAAGGCGCGGTCGGTGAGCTCTTGACGCCTGCCGGCAAAGGAGGCGGCAAGAAGTGGGCCTTCGGCGTCCGATTCATCGATGCGCACCAGGACCCTGTCACCGGGCGGCTCGATGTGGAAGCGGTAGAAGCAGGACATCGGCATGAAGGGCGAGACGTAGAGTTCCTTTGCGCAGCCTTGACGTATCGGGCCGCTCGCTCCGGCGTCGACCGGAATGACGTAGGTGTGGCGTTCGCCGAAGGTGTTGCAGACCTCGTAGAGGATCGCCCTGAGCGGGCCATCGGGCGCGTGGCAGAAATAAACCGTCAGCGGATTGAAGACGTAGCCGAGGATTCGGGGATAGCAGAGCACCCGGATGCGCATGCCGCTCTCCAGCCTATCGGCCTTGGCCAGTTGCGCCTCTACCCAGCCGCGCAGGCCGCTGGCGCTGCCGTCGCCGTGGTCGGCATCCCAGAAGCTGAGGATTGCGCAGCGGTTGTAGCCGAACAGTCGGGAAGTCACGCTGACACCGGGCATTTCGTCGAGATCGAGCAGCAGCGAGAAGACGCGGTAGTGTAGCCTGTGGCGACGCGGCCTGAGCCGCGTATGCGTGACCGTGCCAGAAAACAGCGCGGAGCGCAGGCTCATTCGGCTGCCTCCAGCCGGGGCATCAGCGCAATTCGCCCGGATTCGTCGCGCACCTTCCATGGTCGCCTGATGTCCGCGAGACTTTCGGCAACAGCGAGGCCGGATTGCAGGCCGTCCTCGTGGAAACCGAAGCCGAAATAGGCACCGCAGAACCAGGTTTGGCGTCGGCCCTGCAGGCGCCAGAGCTGCTGCTGGGCGTCGAGCGCGCGCTGGTCGAACAGCGGATGGGTGTAGTCGTAGCGCCCGATGATCTTTGCAGGATCGATCTGGCGCGTCGGGTTGAGCGTCACGAACAGGGGATGGCGCATGTCGAGGTTCTGCAGCTGGTTCATCCAGTAGGTCACGCATAGCGGCTGGCTGTTGTCGTCGCGGTCCTCGCCGATATAGTTCCAGCTTGACCAGACCCGCTTGCGTCGCGGCATGAGGTTCTCGTCTGAATGCAGCACCGCCAGATTGTTGGTGTAGCGGAAGGCGCCAAGCAAAGCCCGCTCCTGCTGGTCGGCGTCGGAGAGCAGGTCGAGCGCCTGGTTGGCATGAGTGGCGATGACGACATCGGTGAAGGTGTCGGCATGTCCCTTGGTGTCGGTGACGACGACCCGGCCGTTCTTGCGCGCAATATTGCCGACCGCCGTGCTCAGCCTGATGTTGTCGGCGCAGTTGGCGCTCAGCCGGCGAACATATTCCCGGCTGCCGCCAAGCACGGTTCGCCACTTCGGCCGGTCGGCCAGGCTGAGCAGGCCATGGCTGGCGAAGAACCTGACGAAGGCGAGCAGTGGGTAAGCGCGCATGTCGCGTGCCGTTGTTGACCAGATCGCTGCTCCCATCGGCAGCAAATGGTCCTCGACGAAAGCCGGAGCATAATCGTTGCGATCGAGATATTCGCCGAGGCTGACGCCGTGCAGGTCGGCGCGAATGAGCAGCGCCGGCGCCTCGCGGTAGAAGCGCAGGATGTCACGCATCATTCGCCAGAAGCGCGGCCGGATGACATTGCCGCGCTGGCCGATCAGGCCGTTGAGGCCGGAGCCCGAATATTCGAGCTTGCCGCCTTCGAGCGAGGCGGCGAACGACATGTTGGAAGCTGCCGTCGGCACGCCGATTTCACGGAACAGGGCGACGAGGTTGGGATAGTTGCGCTCGTTGTAGACGATGAAGCCGGTGTCGACGGGCAGGGCGCCGTTGTTGGTCGGAACCATGACCGTATTGGAATGGCCGCCAAGGCGAGGCTCGCTTTCGTAGAGCGTGACATCAAGCTTTCGGCCGAGCAGCCAGGCTGCCGAAAGACCTGATATGCCGGATCCGATGACGGCGACGCGGCGCGCGTGATCGGGCAATTCCTTGCTGGTGTCGATGCTCACGTCTCGCCTTTCCGCTGCGCCTTATGCTGCTGGATACGGAGCGCAGGCCCCGGCGGATCGCTGGGACGCGAAATTTTTCCGAAGCGAGTGATCCGGCGGTCGCTCGCCGGCGTACCAACAGCATGAACACGGTCGTTTCCATCGGCGTTCCGGCGTGGCAGAAACGCTTCAAGGCGGGGCATTGGCGCTCCGTGCCATGGCATGGTGATTTGGGAACTGCCGACATGAACCGCCCGACTGGCGTCGACGATGGTTCCGACATGCGAGAACTGCTGTGCGCTGTGGGTGCCCGGCGGGACATCGAAGCTTATGAACAGCTGTTTCGCCACTTCGCACCACGCGTGAAGGCCTACATGGCGAGGACGGGTGGCAACGGCCAGCAGGCCGAGGAACTGATGCAGGAAACCATGATCGCCGTGTGGAACAAGGCGGAGCGTTACGATCCGGCGAAGGGGGCGGCGTCGACCTGGATCTTCACCATTGCGCGTAACCTGCGCATCGACGCTTTCCGGCGTGAAAGGCGACCGGAATTCGACCCGGAAGATCCCGCCTTCGTGCCCGACGATGTCGCTCCCGCCGATGCCGAGCTCGACATGCGCGAGACATCGGAACAGCTTCACCATGCAATTGCAGCCCTGCCTGCGGAACAGGCGTCGCTGCTCAAACTGTCGTTTTTCGAAGACCAGTCGCACAGCGCGATCGCGCAGCGCCTGAACCTGCCCCTCGGGACGGTCAAGTCGCGCATGCGCTTGGCCTTCGACAAGTTGCGGGCCGCGCTCGCCCGCTCCGGAGACGTGTCGTGACCATTCGTCACCATATCAGCGACGACCTGCTCATCAGCTATGCCGCCGGCAGCCTGGCTGAGGGCTGGAGCATTGCGGTGGCTACGCATCTCGCGCTGTGCCCAGCCTGCCGGCGTCGCCTGACAGTGGCCGAGGCCGTCGGCGGCGAGTTGCTCGATACGATGGAAGACGAGGCCTCGGTCGACCAGTCCTGGGCCAGCGTGCGCAGCCGTTTGCAGCAACCCGAGACCGCGGCCGCCCGCCAAAGCTCTGTTGGGCACAGCGGCGGCTTGCCGGAGCCGTTGCGCTCCTATGTCGGTGGCGATTTCGACACGCTTAAATGGCGGCCGCTCGGACGCGGCGCGTACCAGATCCCTATCAAGACGGGTGATCGCGAAACCATGGTCAGGCTGCTGCGCATTCCCGCCGGCAAGCCGGTGCCGGAGCACAGCCATGGCGGCCGCGAGCTGACGCTGGTGCTGGCCGGCAGCTTTCATGATGGCACGGGTCTGTTTGCGCGTGGCGACCTCGAGGACGCCGACGCCAGCCTGACGCACCAACCGGTAGCTACGCCTGAAGCCGACTGTATCTGCCTTGCGGTGACCGACGCGCCGCTGCAGTTCCGCAGCTGGATCATGCGGGCGATCCAGCCTCTGCTTGGGATTTGACCGGTCCGTTGTTCGAAAGCAGCCTATGATCGCCAGCTACGCCACTGCCTACGTCGCCACTGCCATCGTCTTCTTCGGCCTCGATTTCCTGTGGCTGTCGACCATCTCGACGAACTTCTACCGCAGCCGCATCGGCGCCCTGCTTCTCGACCAGCCCCATTTCGGCGTCGCCGGCCTGTTCTACCTCGTCTATGTCGCAGGCATCGTGCACTTCGCGACAATGCCGGCGCTGAACGGCGCGAGCTGGACGACAGCGCTGATCAATGGCGCTCTTCTCGGCCTCGTCGCCTACGGCACCTACGACATGACAAACCTGGCCACGCTGAAGAACTGGTCGGTGACGGTCAGCGTCGTCGACATGGCCTGGGGCGTCGCTCTCACCGGCACTGCCGCAACGATCGGGTATCTGGTCACCGCCTGGGCGATGGCCAGGCCGAGCTGATGAGGGCTGCCTTTCGCGGCATAGCCAACAGGCAAGGCAGGAGCCGAGGTCGTCTTCATCGACCCGGTGGCGCTGGCAGGCTTGATCGCTCTCGATGAGAGAGCGACAGCCGATCGGCGAGGCATAACGGTCAGGGCGATCACCTAGTCTTCGAGGCGACTTGCAACCAGTGCCGGGATTTCTTTCAGGGCGAAGGCACGGAAAGCAGCGGCCACGGGTGAGGGCGAGACGTCTCGCCGTTCGACCAGTCCGACTTGCCTGCTTGCCGCCGCATCGGCCAGTTCGAGCACCGCCACGCCATCATGGGCGCCATGCATGGTCAATGACGGCAGGATGGTCAGGCCGAGCCCGGCCTTCACCAAAGCAACCAGCGAGGTGACGTTGTAGACGGTCATCAGCGACCGTGCGGAGAGCTGCTTGTACGCCTCCGCATCGATCCTGTCGGATGCGCCGTTGCGGATCAGCGTCGCGCCGTGCAGATCGCTCCATTCGACAGGACGTTCGAGCTGGCAGAGTTCGTGATCGTCCTTGCAGAGCAGCTTGAACCGGTCGCTGAACAATGGCGTGAATTCGACGCCGCCGCCAGCACGGCTCTCGCCGGCAATGCCTATGTCGGCGACGCCGCTTTCCACCATGCGCCGCACCTGGGCACTGTCGATGTCAAACAGTTCGACCTCGACCTGTGGTCGGGTTTCCAGGAACCGCTGCAGGATGGGCGGCAACACGTTGGTGGCGACCGAGGGTACCGAGGCAATCGACAGGCTGCCGATGCGGCTATGCGCGAAAGCCCGCATGATGCCGATCGACTTGTCGAAGCTGCGGATCTGCTCGCGGCCGAGATCGAGCATCAGATTGCCAAGCGCCGTCAGGCTGTTCTTGCGATCGGTCTGGAACAGCGGTCCGCCGATCTCGTCTTCCAACTGCTTGAGGGTCATCGAAACGGCTGAGGCCGTGCGGCCAACCGTATCGGCTGCGTCCTTGATGTTGCCGCTCTCGGCAACCGTGACGAAGACCCGCAATGCTTCCAGTTTGATCATCACACCAACTTCAATTCTTCTGAAATTGATAACAGAAATATATGCTTGATTGAAGTGGGGCGGTGGCGGATTTTCAGGCGAGCAATGGAGATCGACATGGCAGAACGCTACGCCAATCTGATCGGCGGCCGGTGGCGGCAGGGCGATCGCTTCCACGAAAATCGCAGCCCGTCCGATGTCACCGACCTGATCGGTCTATATGCCCAGGCCGATACGGGCGATGTCGACGAGGCGGTCGCAGCTGGCCGGGCGGCGATGCCGGCCTGGCGGGCGACCGGGCTCGAACAGCGTCAGGCCATCCTCAACAGGATCGGCAATGAACTGATGGAGCGGTCAGCCGAACTGGGTGGGCTGTTGTCGCGCGAGGAGGGCAAGCCGCTGGCGGAAGGTCGCGGCGAGGTGTTCCGCGCCGGCCAGTTCTTCACCTATTACGCGGCCGAGGTGCTGCGGCAGCTTGGCGAAAACGCGGAATCGGTGCGTCCCGGCATCGAGATCGACATGCGCCGCGAACCGATGGGGCTGGTGGCCGTCGTCTCGCCCTGGAACTTTCCGACCGCCACCGCCAGCTGGAAGATCGCGCCGGCGCTTGCCTATGGCAATGCCGTCATCTGGAAGCCCGCCAACGAGACACCGGCCTCGGCCTGGGCTCTTGCAGAGATCATCCATCGCGCCGGCCTGCCGGATGGGGCGTTCCAGTTGCTGATGGGCCCAGGCCCGGTTGTCGGCAACGGGCTTGCCGGCCACCCAGGCGTAGATGCCATCACCTTCACCGGCTCCTACGAGGTTGGCTGCCAGGTGGCCGTGGCTGCAGCCGCGAGACTGACGAAGTTCCAGCTCGAGCTCGGCTCCAAGAACGCGCTGCTGGTGATGGATGATGCCGACATCGACCTGGCTGTGGCGGCCGCCGTTGGCGGCGGTTACTCGGGCACAGGCCAGAAATGCACCGCGTCCTCGCGCCTCGTCATACATGAGAGCATCCACGATGCCTTCGTCGAGAAATTGGCCGCTGCCGTCGGTGGCTTGAAGGTCGGTCACGCCCTGGCGGATGGCACGCAGGTCGGTCCCGTCGTCAGCGCGCGCCAGCTTGCGGCGAACCTTGCCTGGATGGATCGTGCCCGGACCGCTGGCGCCGAAGTGGCGGTTGGTGGCGAGCGGCTGCAACTTGCCCATGACGGCTTCTACATGGCGCCGGCGCTTTTGACCGGGACGACCAATGCGATGGACTTCAATCGCGAGGAAATGTTTGCGCCCATCGCTGCCGTGCAGAAGGTCGGCTGCTATGACGAAGGGCTCGCCGCCGTCAACGACACGCGTTTCGGGTTGGTCGCCGGCATCTTCACCCGCTCGCTCGCTCGTGCCAGCCATTTCCGGCGACATGCGGAGACGGGCTGTGTCACCGTCAACCTGCCGACGGCGGGAACCGACTATCATGTGCCGTTTGGCGGCCGGAAGGGCTCGAGCTTCGGCTCGCGCGAGCAGGGCCGCTCGGCGGCCGAGTTCTACACCCAGGTCAAGACAGCGTATATTCGAGCAGGGGAGCCGGAGTAAGGTCATGGACGCGAAGATCGCCAGCCCTGTCGTCGACTGCCTGCAATATGCCAACTGGAGTGCGGACGTCTTCGCCCAGATGCGCGCGGGCGGCGTGCATGGGGTACATGCCACCATCGCCTATCATGAGAATTTCCGCGAGACGGTGGCGAACATCATTGCCTGGAACCGCCATTTCGAACGCCATTCTGATCTCATCTTTCCAGGTCGCGCCGGCAGCGACATCGAAAGGGCGATGCGGGAGGGGCGCACGGCCATCTTCTTCGGCCTGCAGAACCCGTCGCCGATCGAAGACGACATCGGCCTGATCGAGGTCTGCCATGCGCTTGGCGTGCGCTTCATGCAGCTGAGTTACAACAACCAGTCACTGCTTGCCACCGGCTGCTACGAGGGCGAAGACCCCGGCATCACCCGCTTCGGGCGCCAGGCGATCGCCGAGATGAATCGTGTCGGCATGGTCGTCGACATGAGCCATTCCGCCGAGCGCTCGACGCTTGAGGCAATCGAGCTCTCGGCGAGGCCGATCGCCATCACCCATGCCAATCCGCACTGGTGGCATCCGGCCTTACGCAACAAGTCCGATACGGTGCTTAAGGCGCTGACGCGATCGGGTGGCATGCTCGGCCTGTCGCTCTACCCCCACCACATGAAGGGCGGCTCGAACTGCACGCTGCAGAGCTTCTGCGCCATGGTCGCGGAGACCGCTTCGCGTTACGGCGTCGCGCATCTCGGCATCGGCAGCGATCTCTGCCAGGACCAACCGGACTCGGTGGTCGCCTGGATGCGCAATGGCCGTTGGTCGAAGGTCACGGACTATGGTGAAGGCTCGGCTTCGGCGGCCGGCTTTCCGCGGCAGCCGAGCTGGTTCACCAGCAATGCCGACCTTGGCAATCTCCGTGACGGGCTGTGCAAGGTAGGCTTCTCCAATGAGGAAGTCAGCGACATCATGGGTGGCAACTGGCTTCGGTTCTACACCCAATCGTTTGGACCGATGTGATGGCCAACAGGGCAACAGCCATTGCGACCGCGCCGCAGCTAGCCATGCGCTCGCCCGACGTCGTCATGCGCCTGCGGCGGATGGGCGCTTCCTTTCCGACACGGCTCAGCTTCCTGCGCACGCTGATCCGGCGTCTTGCTTCAAGCGGTGCGACGGTGCGCCGCCCGGTCTGGAGCATGGACGACAACGGGTTCGGCGATGCGGTCTACACGCTCAGGCTGGGTGGGCACGACTACAGCCTTGTTGCCTTTTCCTGTCCGCTTCCCGACGAGCAGCGCTCCGACCGCGTCATCGCCGAGGCCTGGGACACCAGCTTCGTGCTTTATGACGGCATTCCCGACAAGGCCGAGATCGAACGGCTGCGGGAAAATGCGCCGCGCCAGGAGGCGGGGCGTTTTGGACCGCGCGACCTGGTGCTGAGCCGCGCCAACAAGTCCGTGCGTTTCTTCGAGCATGTCGTCGACAGCCTGGCGCGTGGGCGACAGCCGGAACGCGACCGGCTTGGTGAAGTCGGCTATCTCCTGCGCACCACCGCCGTCTACGGCAACGGCAAGTTCGGCATCGCCGACCGTTGCGTGCTGGCGGAACGCGAGGGGCTCACCGGTCCCTTCCAGGCCGAGATGCTGACGGTCTGGCTGATCCGCGAATTCTCCCACGATCTCGTCGAGCACGTTGCCAGGCGCCGCTCGCCGGAAACCTTCGTGCCGCTTGCGCCGGAGCTGCGCCGCCACATCGGAGTCGGCAACTCCACCGGTCTCGGCATGGCGCCGTTCCTGGCCAATCATCCGCAGCTGCTGAACAACTGGGTATTTGCGCGCGAGACCGCGCTGGCGCGGGTGCGGGCGAAACGATACCTGGATGCTGCCGCGCTGGATCGGCTCGGCGATCTCTGGCGGCAGGCGGGCAGGCATCTCGATCAATGGTCGGTCGAAGACGATTCCTTGATGGCGCGCATCCTGGGCCTGCGTGGAGAGTGGGCCGAGGCTCAGGCATGGATCGACCCCGCTCGCCTGCGGGCCGTATCGTCGCCGGTGGCGTCACTGCTCGAGCGCTCGCAATTCATGTCGGTGGACTTCCAGGAGTTGCTTGCAGCGCTTGTCATCGAAATGGCGGGGGCAGAAAACGACGATCTCACAGACGGCATGGCAGCGGTGCGGGAAACGACGCTGCAGCCAGGCATGAGGCTTGCGGCGCTTCGCAGGCTGCTGCGTGATCACTATGGCTGGGCACTGACGATCGCGTTCGACAGGCCGGCGGAAACCGCCCAGTTCTGGTATGTTTCGGAGGAGAAGCTGGAGCCCCGGCTTGGCCGCCGTGCCGCCGAAGCTGGCGCCGATCTCGAGCTTCCGCTCGACATCGCCCGGCAGGTGCAGCGCCTTGCCGCCGACCTTGAGGACGAGGCGGAAACACAAACCGTCGCCGCGTTCCTTGCCCGCTTCCCTCAGCATCGCCATGCGGTACGCCGCATACAGATGGCGGCGATCGCACCCTATTCGGAAATCCGCGACAACCTGCTCTCGGACCGCTGCCTGCCGATCAACATGCTGCGCTGCAAGCTTGCCTTTTTCGGCGCATCGAAATTCGACCCGCGTTCGGATCGCTGGACACGCATCACACTTTTTCAGGGGGCGCCGACGCGGGACGAAATCGCTGCCGGCGAAACCGACGATTGCTGGCTTCCGGTGCTCAGATGACGACGATCCTGCTGTCCTACAACGAAGTGCAGACGCTCGCCCGCAAGGCAGCCTGCGGCGCCGGATTGCCTCATGGCGTGGCGGAGGATGTCGGCCAGGCAGCCGTCTGGCTCTCGGCGCGCGGCATCGACGCTGTCGGGGTCGTGATCGACGCGCTTGGCAGCCAAGCGGAGGTTCTCGGCGACCAGTCGGCCATCGATGCACTCTGCTGTGGTGAAACTGCCGAGATTGCGTTCGAGGGACGAAGCTGCAGCTTGATGCTGATCGGCCTCGCCGGAGCGGTGGCTGCCAATACGGCGATGAACCTCACCCTGCGTTATGATGGCGGTGTGGAGCCGCTGGCGCTGGCGGCGAATCCTGCGGAACTGGCCGCGTCGGCGTTGAGCCTGCGGCTGCATTCCCCACCCGACGGCGGGATGCCTATGCCGCGTCGATCGCCGCGACCGGCTGCGACGGACGCTGCGGCCTACGCGGCAGCGCTCGGCCTTGCGGCGAGGACCTATGTGCCGGCCTCGGAACTGTCGCGGGCCCAGGGCGCCGGCGCGGGCACCACCGACAACGATTGAGGGATTTCATGACGGAGCGGACAATGACGCTCGCCGCGGTCGAGCAGCTGTGCCTGCGTGCGCTGACCGCAGCGGGAGCCAGCGAGGACAATGCGGCGGCCGTTGCCCGATCGACGATGCTGGCGGAGCGCGACGGCATCCGCAGCCACGGCCTGCTCTATGTGCCGATCTATGCCGATCATGTCCGCTGCGGCAAGGTCGACGGAAAGGCACGGCCCGCCGTGTCGCAGCCGCGCCCAGGCGCTGTGGTCGTTGATGCGGCGACCGGTTTCGCCCATCCCGCCATCGACGCCGGGTGGGATCGTTTCATTGCCGCCGCACGGCGCAACGGCGTCGCTGCAATGACGGTGTTCAATTCCTACAATTGCGGCGTAGTTGGCCACCATGCCGAGCGTATCGCCGAGGCGGGACTGCTCGGGTTGTGCACCACCCATGCGCCGGCGTCGATAGCGCCGCCGGGCGGGCGCCTGCCGGTGATCGGCACCAATCCGTTTGCGCTTGGCGCTCCGGATGGCGCAGGCGGTGCCGCGCTGGTGCTCGACCAGTCGGCGAGTGTGGTGGCGAAATCGGAGATTCTTCTGCGCTCGCGGGAGGGCCGGCCGATCGAACCCGGGTGGGCCATCGACGAACATGGCGCTGACACGCTGGATCCGGCTGCCGCTCTGAAGGGCTCGATGCTGCCGGCCGGCGGCCACAAGGGTTTTGGTGTCGGACTTCTCGTCGAAATCCTGGCGTCCTGTCTTGCCGGTGCCGTTCTCAGCAAGGATGCCAGTCCGTTTTCCGGAACGGCGGGCGGGCCGCCGAGAACCGGACAGTGTTTCATCGCTTTTGACCCCAGGGCGTTTTCGACGGGCTTTTCACATCAGGTCGCAAGTCTCGTGGCAGCTATCGCCAATCAGGGCGATGTCCGCCTCCCGGGTAGCGGCCGCCAGGCTGCGCGGCGCCGCAATGAACGGGAGGGCGTGCGGGTCGATGCCGGCCTCGTGGATCGGATCGAAACACTCTGCCGCTAAAGTTTTTCTGAAATCCGGATCAGTTATTTCGGTTTGATAAAAGTGACTGCTTTCGACATCGTATCCCTCGAGGCCATCACAACGACAACAAAGGGAACTGCGATGAAGCTCAAGACATCCATTCTTGCGGGAGTTTGCCTTGCCTGCATGGTGCTCGGCAGCAATGCCGCCGAGGCCACGGAATGCGGGACGAAGGACCCGATCACGATCGCCGAAATGACCTGGCTGTCTGCCGGTACGCTCGCCTATGTCACCAAGGAGATCCTGGCCGAAGGCTATGGCTGCAACGTCCAGATCGTGCCCGGCGATACCGTGCCGACCGCATCTTCCATGCTGGCCAAGGGAGAGCCTGACATCGCACCCGAGCTCTGGGTCTCCACCGTCAAGTCGACATGGGACCAGATGTTGGCCAAGGGAACCGTCTACAAGGCGGGAGACATCTTCGCCAGCGGCGGCCAGGAAGGTTGGTGGATTCCTGACTACATCGCCGAGGCTCATCCGGAAATCCGCTCCGTCAGCGATCTCAAGAACAACTGGCAGGTGTTCGAGGACGCGTCGAGCCCGGGCAAAGGCCGCTTCTATGCCTGTCCGCCCGGCTGGGGTTGCGAGATCATCACCAACAATCTGGTCAAGGCGCTCGACCTGGAAGCGACCTACGAGGTCTATCCGACCGGCTCGGGTGCGAACCTCAAGGCGATGATCGCCAGGCAGGTCTCGCGCAAGAAGCCGTTCATCGGCTGGTACTGGGGCCCGACCGAAGTGATCGGCAAGTACAAGCTCAAGGTTCTCGAGATGCCGGCCTACGACCAGGCAAAATTCACCTGCCTCACCGATGCCAAATGCGAAAAGCCGGAACTGACGGGCTGGGCGGTCGGTGAAGTTGCGGTCGCGGCCACCACCAGCCTCAAGGACAAGGCGCCTGCCGTGGCCGAGTTCCTGTCGAAGATGCAGGTGCCCAACGTCGAGATCAGCGACGTGCTGGCCTGGGGCGACGACAACAAGGCTTCGCCCGAGGAAGTCGCCGCCTATTTCTTCAAGAACTACGAAACGATCTGGACGAAATGGGTCCCGGCCGATGTCGCCGAGAAGGTGAAGGCTGCGCTCTGATCGCAGCCTGGCGGCCGCGTATCTTCCCCCGGGCGCGGCCGCCCCTTCGCATACGATGCCCATGGCGCTTGTCCGCGGAACGTCGGCAACTGGCCGCCTCCGCGAGAGCCGCGGGTTGCCAACCTTGAAAGGGTCATGCCGTGGCAGACAATTTTCCCGAGCTTCTGGACACGCGCGGGCTCCGCTTCGCGATCGATGACGGTTTCAGCTGGGTCGTTGCCAATTACGGCGACACGCTCGAGCGGTTGCTTGCACCGCTGCTCAAGCTGCTCGGTGCCATGGAGGCCTTCCTGCAATGGTTGCCCTGGTATGTCACGATCGCCGGCATCGCCCTTTTGACCTACTCGGCCTCGCGTAACCTGCGAATGACGGGCAGCGCGATCGTCATGCTGTTCTTCATCGGCGCTGTTGGCCTGTGGAACGACGCCATGGCGACGGTAGCGCTGATGCTCGCCGCGACCATTGTCGCCGTTGTGGTTGGCATTCCGCTCGGCATCGTCATGGCGCGGTCCGACAGGCTGCGCTCGATTGCCTTGCCGTTGCTCAACATCATGCAAACGCTGCCGATCTTCGTTTATCTGATCCCCTTCGTCATGCTGTTCGGGCCGGGCAAGATCCCGGCCATCCTCGCCACCGTCTTCTTCGCCATTCCACCTGTCATCAGGTTGACCGATCTCGGCATCCGCCAGGTCGACGGCGAGGTGGTCGAGGCGATTGTCGCCTTTGGTGCGACACCAAGCCAGAAGCTGGTGAAGGTCCAGATCCCGCTCGCCCTGCCGACCATCATGGCCGGCATCAACCAGACGACGATGATGGCGCTGTCGATGGTGGTCATCGCATCGATGATCGGCGCCGGCGGGCTCGGCTACCAGGTGTTGCAGGGGATCCAGCGGCTGGAGGTAAGCCGTGGCCTTGTCGCCGGCATCGCCATCGTCTTCCTCGCCGTGATTTTCGACCGCATCGCACAGTCCTACGGCAGGCGTGCCCAGAAACACCTCGAGCACGGGGAGTAGGATCGTGACCGTTTCGGACGTGAAAATTCAGGTCGATAAGGTCTACAAGATCTTCGGCAGCCGACCGGACGATGCAATGGCTGCACTCCACGCTGGCGCCGGGAAGGCCGAGGTCCTGCAGAAGACCGGCTGCATCGTTGGCCTCAGGGGGATCGATTTCTCGATCCGCCGCGGCGAGACCTTTGTCATCATGGGTCTTTCGGGCTCCGGGAAGTCGACGCTGATCCGTCATTTCAACCGGCTGATCGAGCCGACAGCCGGCCGCATCCTGGTCGACGGCCGCAACATCATGGACATGAACGCCAGGGAATTGTTGGCGTTTCGCCGCAGCGGCATTTCCATGGTGTTCCAGCGCTTCGGTCTGCTGCCGCATCAGACGGTGCTGGAGAACACGATCTGCGGGCCGATCCTGCAGGGCGTGGATCGGCCCGAGGCGCTGACACGCGGCATGGAGCAGCTCGAACTCGTCGGCCTCAAGGGGTTCGAGCACCGCTTTCCCCGCCAGCTCTCGGGCGGCATGCAGCAACGGGTTGGCCTCGCCCGGGCGCTTGCGACGCAGGCAGACGTGCTCTTGATGGACGAGGCCTTCAGCGCGCTCGACCCGCTGATCAAAAGCGACATGCAGGAACAGCTGAAGCAGATCCAGGCACGGCTTAAGAAGACCATCATCTTTATCACCCATGATCTCGATGAAGCCCTGCATCTCGGTGATCGTATCGCCATTCTGAAGGATGGCGAGTTGCGCCAGGTCGGCACCGGCGAAGAGATCCTGTTCCGCCCGGCGGACGACTATGTCGAGCGTTTCGTCCGCAAGGTCGACCTGTCGCGTGCGCTCCATGCCAACGACGCCTTTGCCAAGGTTCCCGTCCTGACGCAGGCGGAAGCCACGGGTGACCAGGCCGCCGTGCTGTTGCGCCAACATCCGGCGGTGATCGTCACGCATGGTACGGAGATGCGCGTTGTTACCTCAGGCGAGCCGGATAGTGCGAAGAGGGCTGCATGCATCGACGCTGCGGCGACACTTCGCCAGACCTTTCCGCTCCTGGCGGATGAAGATGCCGTCGTGGTCATGGACGGTGGAGCGCCCGCCGGAGTCCTCACTCGCGAATTGGCATTTAAGTCGCTGTGTCGGTCGAGCGGCGCCGCCTACTTGGACCATCGCCAGAGGCCGCAGGTGCTCGATGATGTTGTAAAGCGATCATCGAATGCGGCCGATGATCGCCTGGGCCAGGGTCTCTGCCGCGCGTGAGGCGCGAGCGGGGGTAGGCGATGTAAAACGGATCCTCGAAGGTCATGCGCTCGGGCAGCAGGAGCTGCAGATCGCCTTTGCCACCGACTCCTCGGCATAATGGTCGGGGAGAAAGCCGATGTAGGCGCCGGAAAGCAACAGCAGCAGCGTGCCTGCCATGTGCGGGGTCGCCGCAGCCCAGGCGAAATCGACGCCGCAAATCGGAGTTTCGGTCACGTAGGTGCGCAGTGGCCCCAACATGTGCGCGACAATGGCGAGATCTACGCCTGGGTGCGCGAGACGATGGAAAGCACCTACCACCCTTGCGGCTCGTGCCGCATGGGCGAGGGTGCGATGGCCGTCGTCGACGGCCAGCTGAAGGTGAGGGGCATCGAGGGCCTCAGGTGATCGACAGTTCGGTCTTCCCGACCGAGCCGAACGCCGACGACATCGTGCGCGGCAACCTCCTGCTCGCCGCATCGAACGCCGCCATCGGGATCGCGCCCGGCGTCGGCCGGACTCAGCGCGCCAGCGAGCCAGCAGCCGGTTTCGTCGCCTTCAGCCTGAGCGCCGTAGCATGGGCGTGCAGCGTGCCTGGCACGCATCTGACGACTACTGCGCCAACGCCGTCAACGATTTCGACAACTCTTCCATCCGCTCGTCGTTGTTACCGGATGCGGACGGCGTAATCGGACACTGAGATCGCCGATCTCGAACGCGACATCATCGCCCATCCTGAAGAGCCTTTCGGGCCGGTCGTACTGGAAGACCCGTGTTGGCGGAGCTGCAGCCAGGTCGGTCTGCGCTCGCGCCGCACTGCGGACTGGCGCCGAAGGAGGAGGCAAGCCTTCGCCTGGCGACACAGTTTGAAATCATCTTGACGAAGCACGTATATTGACATTTAGTTCGGTGACAGAACGAACTAATAGAGCCGATATGACCGATGCACCTCGTATCTCCCGGCAATTCTCGCAGCGCTCCGTCATGGAAGCGATCGTTCAGGGTGGGCCGATTTCGCGCGCCTCCATCGCCAAGCTGACGGGGCTCTCGAAGCAAACGATATCCGAAATCGTCCGGGACCTGGAGGATGGCGGTTGGGTGCGCGAGACCGGGCGCACGAGTGGTCATGTCGGGCGTACGGCAGTTACCTATGAGCTGGTCGTCGATGCCGCTTTCATCGTCGCCGTCGACCTGGGTGGCACCAAGGTTCGTGTGGCGGTGACCGATCTTGCCGGACAGATCGTCATCGAAGATACAGCTCCGACTGATCTGCGCGGAGGCAGGCCGCTCGTCACGCAGATCGCCGGTATGGCGCTTTCGGCCGGTGAAAGGGCCAAGGTGGCGCGTGACAAACTGCGGCTTGCAGTCGTGGGCGTTCCCGGTGCGCCCGACAACCGCACCGGCCGGGTGCTGCTTGCGCCGAATATCCGCGATTTCGACACCATGGATGTGCTGGAGGCCTTCAGGCAAGCGCTTGGCTTCGACGTCGTTCTTGAAAACGACGTCAACCTCGCGGCACTCGGCGAAAGTTGGCAAGGCCAGGGGCAGGGTATCGACAATCTTGCCTATGTGGCGCTCGGCACGGGTATCGGCAGCGGGCTCATCCTTGGAGGCAATCTCGTGCGCGGCGCGGCCAACGCGGCCGGCGAAATGGGCTTCCTGCCGATTGGCGCCAATCCATTCGATCCGGAGTCGCTTCGGGTCGGTGCCTATGAACGCGCGGTCGCCACGCACGGTATCATCGAGCGCTACGAAGCTGCCACCGGCGAGAACATCAGCGTTCCCGTCATATTTGAACGCGCCGCAGCCGGAGACGCAGCGGCCGTTGCCGCCATCGACGAAACATCGCGCCAGGTCGCCTGCGGCATTGCCGCTATCTGCGCCATTGCCAACCCGCAACTCGTGATCCTCGGCGGCTCCATCGGCCTTCGACCAGAAATCCTGGAGCGCGCACGCCACTTCCTGCCGCAGTGCTTTCCCTACCCGGTCGACGTCGTCTCCGGCGAACTTGGGGCGCGGGCGGCACTTGTCGGGGCGACGGCGGTTGGCCTCAGCCAGCTGCACAACACGCTCTTCGGCGTCGCAACGCCGAATGCCGGCCTTTCCCTTCCGCCTACCGGCGCGGAATCCCCCCAGGAGGCCGCAGAATGACGGTAGAAAGCGACCTTTTCGGCCGTCTTCGCGCGGCACTCGATGGCGATGCAGCCATCGACCTGTTCCGCGGCGCGATCCATCGCGACAGCATCACCGGCAACGAGGCCAATGTCGTCGCCTATCTTGCCGACGCGATGCGCAAGCTCGGCCTCTCCGACGTGACGACGGCAGATTTCCTGCCCGGGCGGCCGAATGTCTGGGGCGAGCGCAAAGGCGCCGGCGGCGGCAAACGCCTGCTCTTCATCGGCCATACCGACGTCGTCCATGTCGATGGCTGGCGCGAAAACTGGGCCGGTACCGAGCGTGAGGATCCCTTTGGCGCGGCCATCGTCGACGGCGCGATCTGGGGCCGTGGGGCAGGCGACCTCAAGGCCGGCATCACTTCGTCGCTTGCTGCCATGGCGCTTCTCGATGCGGCAGGTATCCAGCTTGCCGGTGACGTTTCTTTCGCCTTTGTCGGCGACGAGGAGAGCGGCCAGCCGGGCACCGGCGTCTCGGCCGGCATCAAGGACTACGTGGCACGCATGGAGGCCGGCGAGGTCGAGCGGCCTGATTTCGTCATCTATGTCGAGCCGACGCAGCTTGCCGTTTACCCGGCGCAGATCGGCTTCTTCATCACCGACATTACCATCACTGGGCGCTCGGCCTATTTCGGTGTGCCGGAACTCGGCAAGGATGCGCTGCGCGCCAGCCACGCGGCGATGAGCGCACTGTGGAAACACTCCGACGTAATTTCCGCTCGCGCCGAGCACGCGCTTGTCGGCCGTTCCTTCCTGCTGATCACCGGGCTAAGCGGTGGCGGTTACATCGCCGTCCCGGAAAAATGCGAATTGTCGCTGATCCGCAAGCTTCTGCCGGGCGAGTCGCTCGACCAGGCAGCCGCAGAGATCGAAGCCGCCGTGCGTGGCGCCATCGACGACCCGGATATCGCGGTGGACTTTTCCTACCCTGCCGGTCGAGACCATGCACTCGGCGGTACGGCAGCCGAGATTGATGTGGGCTCCCCTGAGGTCGCGATGCTGTCGCAGGCGATCGGTAGCGCGCTGTCCGGGCGCGGCACCGTTCAAGGGGCGCCGTTCTGGTCGGAATCGCCCTTCTTCGTGAACCGGCTCGGTATCCCCGCGGTCTATTGCGCGCCCGGCGATATCCGGAATTGCCACACCTACAACGAACACGTCGAGATCGAAGAATTTCTCGCGGGCGTCATCGGCTTTGCGGCCTTCATGGCGCGTTTTTGCGGAACAGTTGACTGAACCATCCGAACCAAAGGGAGTGAGACCATGCAGATGACAAAATGGCTGACCGGAGCCTTGACGGCCGGTCTTATCATGAGCGCCGGAACTGCCATTGGCCAGACCGTCGGCCCGGCCGGTGAGGCAGCAACGCCGAGTTCCGAAGTCACGCTCAGTGACGCTGACATCGCGGCGCTGAAGGACAAGGGCTACAAGGCAGCACTGCTCTGGCACACCTCGTCCGACTTCACCAATGCGGTCGGCCAGGGCGCGACCGATGAGTTCAAGCGCGCCGGCATCGACATTGCCGTGACGACGGATGCCCAGTTCGACGCCGCGCGCCAGCGCAGCGACATCGAGACAGCACTTGCCGCCAAGCCGAACGTCATCCTGGCATTGCCGCTCGATCCGGTGACGTCGGCCGAAGCGTTCCGCCAGGCCGTCGCCGACGGCGCCAAGCTGGTGTTCCTGTCGAATGTGCCAAAGGACTACAAGCACGGTACGGACTACGCCGCGGTCGTTACCGACGACCTCTACCAGATGGGCAAGCAGGCGGCCGATGCGTTGGCCAAGTCCATCGGCGGCAAGGGTACGGTCGGCTACATCTTCCACGACGCCACCTACTACGTCACCAACCAGCGTGACCAGGCATTCAAGTCGACCATCGAGAAGGACTATCCTGACATCAAGATCGTCGCGGAGCAGGGCATTTCCGATCCGGCGCGCGCCGAGGAGCTGGCCAATGCGATGCTGCTGAAAAATCCGGATCTCGACGGTATTTACGTCACCTGGGCCGAGCCGGCGGACGGCGTGTTGGCGGCGCTGCGCGGCGCGGGTAACACCAAGACGAAGATCGTCACGCTCGATCTCGCCGAGCCGGTCGCCCTCGACATGGTCAAGGGCGGCAATGTGACGGCGCTGGTCGCCGACAAGGCCTATGAACTCGGCCGCGCCATGGCGGCTGCCGGCATGAAGTCGCTGCTCGGTCAGCAGACGCCGGCCTTCGTCGTTGCCCCGGCGCTGACGGTCACCAAGGACAATGTGTCCCAAGGCTGGAAAGACTCGCTGAACCGCGACGCGCCGCAATCGGTGCTCGACGCAGCGAAGTGACCGCCTGACTGCGGCGGCGCCAGGCCGCCGCAGTCCCGTAACCCGAGTATCGCATTTTCACGGGAGGAAACCATGCGCATTGCAACGACACTGGCCTTGATGACCGGCCTTCTGGGCGCTCACGCCTACGCGGCAGACGGCGCGACGACAGGACCGCATGGCGAAGGGCCGACGGCCGCAAGCACCGTCACACTGACAGCCGAGGAAGAACAGAACATCAAGGATGGCAGGTTTACCGCTGCCCTCGTCTGGCACGAGATGAGCGAATACACCAATGCGGTGAATGCCGGTGCCCAGGACGAATTCAAGCGCCTCGGCATCGAGGTCGTTGCGCAGACCGATGCCGGCTTTGACGGCGCGCGCCAGAAGGCCGATGTCGAGACGGTGCTGGCCAAGAAGCCATCGATCATCGTGTCGCTTCCGGTCGATCCGGCCAGCGCCGCCGCCGTCTACGATCCAGCCCGCGCCGCCGGGGTCAAGCTCGCCTTCGTCGACAATTCGCCGGCCGGCTACGAACATGGCAAGGACTATGTGACGATCGTTTCCGACGACCTGTTCCAGATGGGCAGCAAGGCCGCCGTCGCGATGGCCGACGCCTTGGGCAAGAAGGGCAAGGTCGGCTACATCTTCCATGACGCCGATTTCTACGTGACTAACCAGCGCGACCAGGCCTTCAAGAAGACCATCGAGCAGGACTATCCTGACATGAAGATCGTCGCCGAGCAGGGCATGGCCGATCCCGCCCGCAGCGAGGAGATCGCCCAGGCGATGGTGACGCAGCACCCCGACCTCGACGGCATCTACGTCACCTGGGCCGAGCCGGCCCTGAGCGTACTGTCCGCGCTGCGCTCGGCAGGCAACAGCCACACCAGGATCGTCACCCTCGACCTCAATGAGCCGGCGGCGCTCGACATGGTCAAGGGCGGCAGCGTCGCGGCGCTGATCGCCGACGAGGCCTACAATATCGGCGTAACCGCAGCCCGCTCGGCGGCCGGCGCGATGCTCGGCAAGGAGGCTGCGCCCTTTCTCGTCGTCGATTCCCTAGCCGTCACCAAGGACACGGTGAAGGAGGGCTGGAAGACGTCGCTGAACAAGGACGTCCCGCAATCCATTGCCGATGCCCTGAAATAAGCCACGTCCGGTCGGCTCTCATTCACGGAGATAAATCATGTCCAGTACCAATCAGGGTGCCGCGGTCCGCGCGGCGGGGCTGGCCGGCCGCGTCAACCTGCAGCAATATGTCGTCTACGTCGGCTTCCTGGCGATCTTCCTGTTCTTCGCCATCGTGCTGAAGGACAGCGGGTTCCTGACCGTCCGCAACCTCTCGAACATCGTGCTGCAGACCGCGCCGGTGACGATCATGGCCATCGGCCTCGTCTTCGTCATGTCGGCGGGAGAGATCGACCTCTCCATCGGCTCGACGGTTGCCGTGGCAGCGCTTGCTGCCGCGGTCACCATGCAGGGTTACGGCCTCGTCCCCGGCGTCTTGGCGGGGCTCGGATGCGGCCTGTTGATCGGCCTCGTCAATGGTGTGCTCGTCGCCTATGTCAGGCTGCCGTCCTTCCTTGTCACGCTTGCGACGCTGGGACTGTTTGCCGGTGTGTCGCGATCGATGACAGACCTGCGCAGCATTCCCGTCACTAATGAGGCCTTCACCGGCTTCTTCGGTTCCGGATCGCTGCTCGGCATTCCGTCGCTCATCTGGTGGACGGCGATTGCGGTCGCCTTCGGTCATATCCTGTATCGTGAAACCCGTTTCGGCGCGCATGTCCTGGCGATCGGCGACAATGCCCGGGCGGCCAGTGTTTCCGGCATTTCGGTGCCGAAGATGCGGCTTGCCGTACTGATGATCTCAGGTGCGCTCGCCGGCCTTGCCGGCCTGCTCTATGCCGGTCGCCTGCAAGCCGCGAAATACACGCTCGGCGAGACCGACCTGATGACGGTCATCGCTGCCGTCATCGTCGGTGGCACGCTGCTCAATGGCGGCAAGGGCTCGATCATCGGCGCGCTCGTCGGCTCGCTGATGATGGGCATGCTCAACAATGGTCTCATCCTGATGGGCCTTTCCGTTTCCGACCAGATGATCGTTCGCGGTCTCATCATTCTTGCCGCAGTCGCCGTGTCGCTGCGCGAAAAGTCCCGCTGAGGAGGATCGAATGTTTCTCGACGTCTTGCGCCGGCGCAATCCAGGCTTCGTCGAAGCAGCGCAAAAACTTCACCGCGAGGGCAAGATCCCGGCCAATGCCTATGTGATCGACCTCGATACCATCGAGCGTAACGCCGGTGTCCTCAAGGACGAGGCGACGCGGCTCGGCCTGAAGATCTTTGCCATGACCAAGCAGTTCGGCCGCTCGAGCTCGGCCTGCCAGGCGATCCTGCGCGGGGGCATCGAGCGTTCCGTGGCCGTCGATATGGCCTGTGCCAAGGCGACCCACAGGGCCGGCCTCAAGCTTGGCCATCTCGGCCATCTCCAGCAGGTCGCCCGCCACGAGGCCAATGGTGCTGCAAGGGTGCTTCAGCCGGATTACTGGACCGTGTTCAATGAGACAAAGGCGCGCGAGGCCGCAGCCGGCGCCAAGGTTGCCGGGCGCGTACAGAACCTGCTCGCCCGCATCCATGCCGAAGGCGATACGTTCTACCGCGGGCACGAAGGCGGGTTCGAGGCGGCCGACGTCGTTGAGGTCGCCGGCATGTTCGACAGCCTTGATGGCGGCCGTTTCGCCGGCATCACCACCTTCCCGGCGCTGCTCTTCGATCACCAGGCCCGCAAGGTCCTGCCGACGCCCAATCTCGCAACGCTGACGAAAACCGCTGAGGCGCTGGCGAGGGTTGGGCGCCGGAATATCGAGGTCAACGCTCCCGGCACGACCTCAAGCGTGCTGCTTGCCGCACTGGCAGAAGCCGGCGCCACGCAATGCGAGCCTGGCAATGGCCTGCATGGCACCACGGCCCTTCATGTCGTGGATGACCTGCCGGAGTTGCCCGCCATGCTCTATCTCACCGAAGTCTCCCACCTCTCGGGCGGCAAGGCCTATTGTTTCGGTGGTGGCTTCTACATCGACCCGATTTTCCCGGACTACGACGTCAAGGCCATCGTCTCCGACGAGCCGACGGTCGCGGCAGGCGCCTTGCGCAGCGTCGAAATCCCGCCGCCCTCGGCCATCGACTACTACGCGATGATCGACGCAACCGGCCCTGGCGCGCCAAAGCCCGGCGACACGGCCGTCTTCGGATTCCGCGGACAAGCGTTTGTCACCCGGGCCTATGTCGTCGGTGTGTCCGGCATTTCGTCAGGCGTGCCGAAGGTGGAGAGCATCGAGAATTCATTCGGCGAAACCACCGCCTGGCCGATCGAAGAGGGCAGAGCATGAACACGAACGCTGCCGTCAGCGGCCGCCCCGTTCTTGGGCTCAAAGATATCCGCAAGACGTTCGGCGGCATCGTCGCCATCGAGAACTTTTCGCTGGAGGTCTATCCAGGCGAAATCGTCGCCCTGGTCGGCGACAACGGCGCCGGCAAGTCGACGCTGATCAAGATCATCTCGGGCGTGTACCTGCCGACTTCCGGGTCGATCGCAATCGAGGGCGAAACCGTCGCCATGTCCAATGCGACGATGGCGCGTGCGCATGGCATCGAGGTCGTCTACCAGGACCTCGCGCTCGCCGACCAGCAGACGGTCTATATGAACATGTTCCTTGGCCGCGAGCCGACGAATGCCTTAGGCCTTCTCGACCGGCGCCGGATGATCGCCGAGACGGAAAAGCTGGTGACGGAACTCGATGTCCGCATCCCCTCCGCGCATTCAACGATCCGCGACCTTTCAGGCGGCCAGCGTCAGGGTGTCGCCATCGCCCGCGCGACGCATTGGGCCAGCAAGCTGATCCTGCTCGACGAACCCACCGCCGCGCTTGGCGTCGCGGAAACCGCCAAGGTGGAAGAGATCGTCGCCTCGCTGAAGACCCGCAACATCGGCGTCCTGATCATCAGCCACAGCCTCGATCAGGTCTTCAAGCTCTCCGACCGCATCTGCGTGCTCCGCCGCGGCAAGCAGATCGGCGTGCGCGAGACCAAGAAGACCGACAAGAACGAGATCATCGCAATGATCACCGGTCTGCAGCAGAGCTGACTGCGCGCCCGGGTTTTGGAGCCGGCAAAGCGAATGACTGAAACTCAAATGTCGCGCCAGATCTGAAATACTCGAGAGCTTGTCGAGCAGCAGGGGAATCTCGCCTGGGCTCCCGCTGGCGACGATCGGTTCTTCCAGAACGCCCCGTCCACGATGCGCCGCTGCGGCTAGAACAAGCTGCCTTGCTGACAGTGTCCCCTCCGGCGGCCGTCCGGATTTGGTGAGGGGCTCCCAGTGTACTCGGATATGCCAAAACTATGGACCCGCGGTGTTGCCGCGGGTCTTTTTTGTGAGCGGTTCTGGCCGCTTGGCGCTGGAACGCACGTTGATGCAGGGCATTGTCGAAATGCTATGCTGAAAGTGCCTGACCAGTTGGGTGCCGACCTGCGGCGACAGCGGTTTGTGATCGCCACTTCTCGTATGTCGAGCAGCTACAGGCGCGATGGTGACGAAGTGCCGACTTTGATTTGTCTTGGCCGATTGGCTGGACTATGGATCGGCGATGAACCTGCGCTTCGTCGAAACCTTCGTCTGGGTCGCCCGGCTGGGGAGCTTTCGCGCCGCGGCTGATCGGCTGAACGCGACGCAAGCGGCCGTTTCCAATCGCATCGCCAGCCTGGAAGCCGAGATGGCTGCGAGCTGTTCGAGCGCTTGCCCGGTGGCGTGCGGCTGTCGACGATCGGGCAGCGGGCGTTGCAGCCGGCCGAGGAACTGCTCAAGGCGGCGACAAGTTTCAAGGTGGCGATCGGCAGCCCGCAGCAGCTGAGGGCAACGGTGACGATCGGCACCATCGATTCGATCGTGCATGCCTGGCTGCCCAACTTCATCGAACGCGTGAAGGAGCGTTTTCCCTCGCTCGGGCTCGATCTCAATGTCGACACGTCGCTGGCGATCGGGCGCGAGGTGAGCGAGCGGCGGTTGGACCTCGCGCTGCTGATGGGCCCGGTGCTGAGCCCGGGCCTCAAGAACATCGACCTCGGCAGCATGGAATGCGTCTGGGTCGCCGCGCCCTCTTTCGGTCTTGGCGACAGCAGGCTCAATCTGGAGGACCTTCGCGCCTATCCAGTGCTGACCTTCTCGCGCAACAGCGTGCCGCATATCTGGCTGCTCCGGCAGTTCGAGGAACTGGGTGTGTCGCCCCCCGTGATCTCCAATTCGAACTCGCTTTCGGCGATGTCGCGGCTCGCCTGCGATGGTGTCGGCGTCGCGTTGTTGCCGCTGCCGCTCGTGGCGCCGATGATCGCGTCGGGCGTGCTGCAGCTGCTCTCGATCACGCCGCAGTTCCCGGCGCTCAAGCTCCATGCCGTCTATGCCGATGATCCTGAAAATCTAATTCCATCAATGCTTTCGGTGATCGCGCGAGAGGCGTCGCTGCACACGATGGGCGTTTCGGCGTAGCCTTGGGTGCACAAGTTTTTTCTATCGGGGACGACAATTCTTTATCGTTTGTCATCACCTCGCCGAGGCCTGACGATACCTCCAGATGAGACTTGGAGGACTTCGATGAAGATCAGTATGGTGCAAATGAATTCCGGTTCCGACAAGGCGCGGAACCTCGACGATGCCGAGCGTTTGGTGCGCGAGGTGGTCGCCGCGGAGAAGCCGGAGCTGGTGGTGCTGCCCGAATATTTCGCCTTCCTCGGCGAGGGTCGCGACGCGGTCCATGGCAGCGGCAAATATTTCCCCGACGGGGCTTCCTACAAGCGGATGGCGTCGTTGGCGCGGGAACTCGGCGTCACCCTGCATTGCGGCTCCATGGTCGAGAAGGCCGGCAACAACCACTACAATGCGACGGTCGTATTCGGGCCGAAGGGCGAGGAGATCGCCAAATATCGCAAGATGCACCTGTTCGACATCGACACGCCCGGCGGCGTCTCCTACCGCGAGTCCGATACGATCAGCCGCGGCGAAGACGTGGTGACCTACAAGGTCGGCGACACGACCGTCGGCTGCGCCATTTGCTACGACATCCGCTTCCCCGAGCTGTTCCGTGCCCTGCGCGACAAGGGTGCCGACGTCATCGTCCTGCCGGCCGCCTTCACGCTGATGACGGGCAAGGATCACTGGGAGCTTTTGGCCCGGGCCCGTGCCGTCGAAACCCAGACCTATTTTGTCGCCGTCGGCCAGACCGGCGCCCATGCCGAAGGCAAGAAATGGTGCTGGGGCCATTCTATGGTCATCGACCCCTGGGGCCTGATGGTCGCCCAGTGCTCCGACGGCGTTGGTTCGGCCACCGCCACGGTCGACCTGAACCGCGTCGCCAATGTTCGCCGCGACGTGCCAGTCGCCCAGCACCACGTCCTCTAAGGAGCTGCCCCCCAATGTTCGTCGTCAATGCCATGCCGCAGCAGATCGCGCCTGACCTCATCAAGAAGATGGAGCAGGTCGAGACAGCTACCGTCGGCCACTTCCTGCATTCGGGCTTCATGGATCGCGAGCTGCGCGCCGTGCTGCCGGAGAAGCGCATCGCCGGCACTGCCGTGACCGTGCGCCTGCCTCATGCCGACTCGACCATCCTGCACTATCTCACCAAGCTGGTCCGTCCGGGCGATTTCGTCGTCGTCGACCGTTGCGGCGACAACAAGCACGCCTGCTGGGGCGGCGTGGTGACTCATTCGATGAAGCTCGGCGGCATCGTCGGCGCCGTCATCGACGGCCCGGCGACGGACTTCTCGGAGATCCGTCGGGTCGATCTGCCGATGTGGTGCCGCGGCCCGTCGCCGATCACCACAAAGATCCTCGGCCTCGAAGGCGCGATCAACGTGCCGGTGTCGGTCGGCGGCCAGACGGTCAACCCGGGCGATGCCATCATCGCCGACGAGAGCGGCGTCCTTGTGCTCGATCCCGCGAAGGCCGAATGGGCGGCCGACAAGGCCATCGGCATGCAGCAGAACGAGCTCGTCCTGCTCGAGCGGCTGCGCAACGGCGAGAAGCTGCCGGACATCTCAGGCGCCACCAGGATTGTGGACGCCTCGGCCGCCTGACGCGGCCCAATATCGACAAACGGGAACAATTTCGGTTCAGGAACGGAGGAATATCTGATGACTGCATTCAAACGCGCCGCCGGCGTGAGCCTGACAGCGCTTGCCATGTCCATCGCCGCATCGGCGGCGATGGCCGACACGGTGGTACTCACCGCCTATTCGGGCATCTTCCAGGAAAACTACGTGAAGGCCGTCGTCGAGCCCTTCATGAAGGCCAACCCCGACGTCAAGGTCGAGTTCTACGGCATGCCGAACTCGGCCCAGATGCTCGGCACGCTCCGCGCCCAGGTCAGCGCGCCGCAGATCGACATCGCCATCATGGACGTCTCGGTGGCCAAGGCTGCCACCGATGAGGGCATCTTCGCCCCGATGGACGAGACCGTCACCAAGCACCTCGCCGACCTCTACCCGCAGGCCAGGGCCGACGGCGTCAACGCCGTCGGCGTGACCTTCGACAACCTTGTCCTGCTCTACAATACCGACAAGGTGAAAGAAGCACCGACCTCCTGGAATGCGCTGTGGGACGCACAATACGCCAAGCAGGTCTCCATCCCAGCCGTGCCTGACATCCAGGGCACGACGCTGACCATCATTACCGACAAGATGGCCGGCGGCACCGACTACATCCAGAGCGTCGACGCCGGCATCAAGCGGCTCGAGGAACTGGCGCCCAATGTCCAGACCTGGGAACCGCGCCCCGACGTCTACCAGCCCATCTCCAGCGGCACGGCTGCCATCGGCATCGGCTGGAACGCACGCGCCCAGGTCTATTCCGACCTGTCGGCCGGCAAGCTCGGCGTCGTGCTGCCCCAGGAAGGCAGCGGCTTCCAGATCAACGTCATCGGCCTGGTCAAGGGCGGGCCAGCGAGCGAAAGCGCCAAGAAGTTCGTCGACTATGCGCTGAGCCCGGAGGCCCAGGCGGCGTTCACCGAACAGATGTTCTATGCGCCGACCAACGCGAAGGCCGCCGCACTGATCTCGGAAAAGGCGCTCGAACGCACGGCGGCCGGCGTGATGGACAAGATGATCGCCATCAACTGGCTCGAGGTCGCCAAGATCCGCGAGGCCATCACCGAGCAGTGGCGCCGCCGCGTCATCCCGCTCAGCCGCTGATGTTGGTCCGGGAGTCGCACATGCCCGTCTCTTCCGCCCCCGAAGAGCATCTCAGGCTGCAAAACATTGGCGTCAGCTTCGGCAATGTCAATGTCATCCCGTCGCTCGATCTTTCGGTCCGCAAAGGTGAAATGGTTGCGTTCCTCGGCCCGTCCGGCTGCGGCAAGACCACGACGCTCAGGATCATCGCCGGGCTCAACACGCCCTCCCGTGGCCACATCGTGGTGGGAGGGCGCGACATCACGCGCCTTCCCATCCATGACCGCGACATTGGCATGGTGTTCCAGAGCTACGCCCTGTTCCCGCACATGAACGTCTCGCGCAACGTCCAGTTCGGTCTGCAGATGCGCAATGTCTCGGGACGCGAGGCGGAGGAGCGGGCAGGCCGGGCGCTCGAAATGGTGCAACTCAGCCATCTCGCCCACCGCAAGCCCAAGGAACTTTCGGGCGGCCAGCAGCAGCGCGTAGCACTTGCCCGTGCGCTGGTGATCCAGCCGTCGATCCTTCTGCTCGACGAGCCGTTGTCCAATCTCGACGCCAAGCTGCGAGACGAGATGCGCGTCCAGATCCGCGCCCTGCAGCAGGAGAGCGGCATCACCGCGGTGTTCGTCACCCATGACCAGGTTGAGGCGCTGTCGATGTGCGACCGCGTCGTTGTCATGCGAAACGGTCATGTCGAGCAGTTCGGCACGCCGACCGAGGTCTATGAGCGGCCGGCAACGGCCTTCGTCGCCAACTTCGTCGGCCGCACCAACAAGCTCAAGGGCAAGATCGGGTCGGATGGCGTCCTCTCGGCTGCCGGACAACAGCTCCGCTCCGCCACCACGGTTGCCCCCGGGGCTGTCGAGGTCCTCGTGCGGCCGCACCGGATCCATCTCCAGGGTCAGGCGAGCGACACCAGGGAAGCCGACAACAAGGTCAAGGGCACAGTGTCGGGCCTCACCTTCGTCGGCGACCTCGTCCAGTACGGGGTTCGTGTCGGCGACGACGAGATCGTGGTCGAAGAGGCGACGCGGCGCGAGCGCAGGCCGGTCGGCGTCGGCGACAGTGTGGTGCTCGGCTGGTCGGCCGAGGACACGCTGGTCTATCCGGGCGGCGGCCAATGAGCGCGGCAGCCACCCTCCCGCGCCAATGGCGCAACGGCGAACTGGCCGTCATGCTGCTCCTGCCGATCGCGCTGATCAATGCGATCGGTTTCATCCTGCCGGTGCTCAACCTCGCTCGCTATTCGTTCAACAAGTCGCGCATCGGCGGCGGCATCGAGAACGTCTTCACCTGGGACAACTGGGCCGGGCTGCTGAGCGATCCGTTCTATCTCGAACTGGTCTTCAACTCGGTCTGGATCAGCCTCGCCATCACGCTGACGACGCTGGTCGTCTCCTATCCGATCGCGCTTTACCTGCATCGGTCGACCGGCTCGTGGCGGACTTTCCTCACCGTGCTCGTCATCTCGCCGCTGCTTACCTCGGCGGTTGTGCGTACCTATGGCTGGATTGCCATTCTTGTCGACGACGGCCCGGTGGTCAGCGCCATCAAGGGCGTCGGACTGCCGGCGCCCAGCCTGATGTTCAACATCAAGGGTGTCTTCATCGGCCTGACCGAGATCCTGATGCCTTACATGATCTTGGCGCTGATGGCCGGTTTCGGGCGGCTCGACCCGCGCGTTGAGGAGGCCGCGCGGACGCTTGGCGCCACTCCGTCGCGGACCTTCCTGAAGGTGATCCTGCCGCTGACATTGCCCGGCATCGCCCTCGGTTGCCTCTTGTGCTTCGTGCTCGCAGTGTCGTCCTTCATCACGCCCAAGCTGATGGGCGGCGGCCGCGTCTTCCTGCTCGCCACCGAGATCTACGACCAGGCCATCGTGACGCTCAACTGGCCGTTGGCCTCGACGCTGTCGATCCTGGTGCTCATCGTCTTCGGGGCGGCACTCTGGGCATATTCCGCCGTGCTGCGGCGTCTGGACTGAGGAGGGCATCATGGAAATCCACAAGACATCCTGGCCGATGCGCATCCTCGTCTTCGTGCTGTTTGCCTATCTGCTTGCGCCCGTCCTGCTCGTCTTCCCGCTGTCTTTTTCGGGTGACCAGGTGCTGCGCTTCCCACCGACCTTCTGGTCGACGCGCTGGTACGAGGCGCTGTTTGCCAACAGCCAGATGTTGAAGGCGTTCTGGACGAGCCTGTCGCTGGCGGCGATCGTCACGGCGCTGTCGATCGTGATTGCCGTGCCGGCGGCTTATGTGATGACGCGGCTGAAGTTTCTTGGGCGGGATTTTCTGTTCAACCTGTTCACCGCGCCGCTGCTTCTGCCCACCATCGTGCTCGGCCTCGCCATCCTGATCGTCTTTGCCTCCTTCGGATTGCTGGCGACGATGCAGGGACTGGTGTTTGCCCATCTGGTGGTGACACTGCCCTATGCGCTGCGCGTGCTGGCGGTGTCGCTCAGCACCCAGGACAGGGCCTGCGAGGAGGCGGCACGCACGCTCGGCGCCAAGCCGCTGACAGTGTTCTTCCGCGTCACGGTGCCGATGCTCACTCCCGGCATCGTCGCGGCTGCAGCGCTCTGCTTTCTCGTCTCCTTCGACGAGGTGGTGATCACGCTGTTCCTGACCGGCCCGCGCATCAGCACGCTCCCGGTCGAACTCTACAATTATGTCTACAACCAGGCCGACCCGCTGGTGGCCGCAGCCTCGGCGCTGCTGATCCTGCTGACGCTTGGCGTCATCATGGTCGTCGAACGGGCCATGGGACTGGGCAAGGCCTTCGTGAAATAGGTGTCCGGCGGTTGTGACCGCCGGGTTCAACCGGATCAGCTACAACAGGCGGCTGCGCAAGCCGCGCGGCTTCCATCTGCGCAATGCCGCGGCGCATCGGGAATGGAACACGCAGGCCGGCAAGGCGACCTTCGCCGCCGGGCCGCTGCCGGAGGAGACGGTGCATCAGCGCGCCCGCAAGAGCGGTGGACGCTTCGCGCTGCAGACCTTCCGTTCGCACGACCAGTACAACACCACCGTCTACGGCCTCGACGACCGCTATCGCGGCGTCTATGGCGAGCGGGAGGTGATCTTCATCCATCCGGACGACCTCGAGGCGATCGGTGCCCGGGCAGGGGACCGCGTCGATGTCGTCGGTGCGCATGATGACGGTATCGAGCGCGTCGCCCGCAATTTCCGCTTCGTGCCCTACGACGTCCCGCGCGGTAGCCTTGCCGGCTATTATCCCGAGCTCAACGTGCTCGTGCCGCTCTCCAGCGCCGGCATCGAAAGCGCCACGCCGACATCCAAGTCGATCATGGTTTCGTTCCGGCTCCGCGAGGCCCAGGTGTCGTGAGTGATGGCGCCTTCATGGCGGCAGTGGAGCAGGTCCTGCAGGTATATCCCGATCTTAGCAAACTCCAGGCTGCCGTTGTCGCGGCAGACGAGATGGACATCGCCCATGACGGCCGCAGCTTCGCCCGCATCTTTGGCGTCGCGCACGCGCTGGTGTTGCGCCAGGTAAATGCGTTGGACGAGGCCGGGGCCTTGCTGAGGATCACCAAGCGCGAGCCAAGGACAATGCGCACGCATTATGTCGTGAGCTTGTGACGGAGACCAAACGCAGCATTCCAATCGCGCGGTGGGGGTGACCACTCAGGATGTCTGCGCCTGGCGCCGGGGAGGCGAGCATTCCGCGATCCTCGCGAAGCGATGCCGGCTTCGACGGGGGCGGGCTAGGTCGCCTGTGCCTGGTTCGGCTACCGGTTCCATGCCCGTCATGCCAGCACAAACAGCCGCCCTTCACGCGGGGCTGGAGACAAGAGTGGATCCATGTCTGTGTGCTGGAAAGCCCCAGTCGGTATCGATGTTGGAAGGCCTGATGGCTTCAAGATGAACGGGCGTTGGACGACAATTCGTAAAGTGTGTCGTCGACCTTGTCGTAGCCCAGAAAATTCAAGGTTCCCTTCATCGAGGCATTTCTTTCAAAGAAACTGGATGGATGGGTTGTGAAAAATGCCAGAGATACTTGGCATTGTACCCAGATTCCCAGCTTCTTCGTCACGGGCATTGACAGCAGAAATCGCTCATGTACTCTCTAATAACAGCTTATATTCCATAAAAATGGAATACGTTAGGGAGGACGTTCAATGAAGCTGAAACTTGCATCCTTGGCTGCAGCACTTCTGCTGGCGCAGTCGGGTTATCTCATGGCGCAAGAAAAGGGCGGCGTGATCAATGTCGCCACCATTGGCGAGCCGCCGACGCTCGATCCGATGACGTCGACTGCCGACCTGGTCGGCATCGTCACGCAGCATATGTTCGAGACGCTCTATACTTTCGACAAGAAATGGACCGTGACCCCGCTTCTCGCCGAGGCGCTGCCGGAGATCGGCGCCGACGGCAAGACCATGACCATCAAGCTGCGCCAGGGCATCAAGTTCCACGACGGCACCGACATGGATTCGGCCGACGTCGTCGCCTCGCTGAACCGCTGGGTCAAGCTCGCCTCGCGTGGCAAGCAGGCCGGCAACTTCATTGCCTCGATCACTGCTACCGATCCGTCGACCGTCACCATCGCGCTCAAGCAGCCCTATGCGCCGCTGGCCTCGCTGCTCGCCTTCAACAACTCGGCCGCGATCATCATTCCGTCCGAGAAGCAGGCCGACACGATGGCCGAGTTTGTCGGCACCGGCCCCTACATGCTGAAGGAGCGCAAGGCCGACCAGTACATCCAGCTCGTGCGCTACGACGGCTACACGGCGCGATCGGAAGCGAGCGACGGTTATGGCGGCGCTCGCCATGCCTACCTCGACGAAATCCGCTTCGTGCCGGTGCCCGACGCCAACACCCGTGTTGAGTCCGCCGTCTCGGGCCAGTACGATTATGTCGACGCTTTGCCGGTGGAATCCTTCGACAAGCTGAAGGGTGCTGCCGCGACGCAGCCGATCGTGCTGAAGCCGTTCGGTTATCCGGTGTTCGTCTTCAACACGGCCGAGGGATCGGCGAAGAACGTCGAAGTCCGCAAGGCGATCCGCCAAGCGCTCAGTATGGAAGACATGCTGGCTGCGGCTTTCGGCAGCACCGATTTCTACGGGCTCGAAGGCAACATCTATCCGGCGAGTTTCTCCTGGAGCACCGATGCCGGCGTTGAAGGCAACTACAACGTCGCCAATCCGGAAGGCGCCAAAGCTGCTGCGGCGGCTGCCGGCTACAAGGGCGAGCCTGTCCGTATCCTGACCAGTCGCCAGTACGAGTTCCACTACAAGATGGCGCAGGTCGCCGCCGAGTATCTCAAGCTCGCCGGCTTCAATGTCGATCTGCAGGTGGTGGATTGGGCGACGCTGACCCAGCGCCGCGCCGAGAAGGGCCTTTGGGACATCTACATCACCCACAGCCCGTTCCTGCCGGAGCCGGCTCTGATCGGTTCGCTGTCGACGACGGCGCCCGGCTGGTGGGACACGCCGGAACGCAAGGCAGCGGTCGATGCCTTCACCGCCGAAGTCGACCCGGCCAAGCGTGTGGCCCTCTGGGCCGACGTGCAGAAGGTCATCTACGGCGACGTGCCCTTCATCAAGATCGGCAACTTCAACGCCGTGGGCTCGATTTCCAACAAGCTCCAGGGCGTGGATCCCGCTCCGTGGCCTTATTTCTGGAACGCTTCGATCAAGAAGTAAGACGCTGACAACAGCGGGCGCCGATCAGACCGGCGCCCGCCCATTGCCGCGAAGCCAACGCGGATACGGGACCTGTCATGATACGCTATATCCTTCAGCGCATCGCCGGAATGATCGTCGTGATGTTCATCGTCGTGACGATCGTTTTCGTGATCGTGCGCGTCACACCAGGCGATCCGGCCGCCGTCATGCTGGGGCCCGATGCCACGCCCCAGGACATTGCGGAGCTCAGGACGCGCCTTGGCCTCGATAAGTCGATTTTCGTCCAGTATTTTCTCTATGTCGCCCAACTGTTGAAGGGCGATCTCGGCCACTCGATTTTCCTCAATATGCCAGTGTCTGCAGCCTTGATGGAACGCGCTGAGCCAACCTTCTTCCTCACCGTCTTTTCGCTGTCCATCGCCTGCGTCATCGCTCTGCCCATCGGTATCTATGCCGCCTACCGGCGCGGGTCCTTCATCGACCAGGCCTCGACGCTGCTTGCCATGCTGGCTGCCAGCATCCCGAGCTTCTGGCTGGGCCTGATCCTGATGCAGGTGTTCGCGGTTCGCCAGCAATGGTTTCCGGTGTCCGGTTACGGCGGGCCGGATGCGGCGTTTCTCGACAGGATGTACCATCTCACCTTGCCCGCCGTGGCACTCGGCCTGGTGTCGTCGGCGCTGATCCTGCGCTTTACCCGCGCCTCGATGCTGGACGTTCTGGGCGACGATTACATCCGCACGGCGCGTGCCAAGGGCGTCGTCGAGCGGCGCGTTGTGCTGAAACACGCACTCAAGAACGCCTTGATCCCGATCCTGACGGTGGTCGGGTTGACCGCCGCCGTGCTGATCTCAGGTGCTGTCGTCACCGAAACGGTCTTCGGCCTGCCTGGTGTCGGCAACCTTGTGGTCTCGGCGGTGCTGAGGCGCGACTATCCCGTCATCCAGGGTGCACTGCTGGTCATTGCCGGCCTCTATGTCCTCATCAACTTCGCCATCGACATGCTCTATCTGCTGGTCGATCCAAGGGTGCGTTACTGATGACCGATCTCGCTTCCGCATCCTTGCCGGCCCCGGAGCCGAAGTTCCTGTTCCTGCGCCGACTGTTGAAGCGCAAGACCGTCGCCTTTGGCGTCATCGTGCTGGCGGTCTTTGTCCTGCTTGCCCTGCTTGCGCCTTGGATCGCGCCTTACTCGCCGTCCAAGCTTTCCATCGTCAACCGACTGAAGCCGCCGAGCGAGATGTTCTGGTTCGGAACAGACGAATTCGGCCGCGATATCTTCTCGCGCACCATCTATGCGGGACGGCTGTCGCTTTTGGTCGGTGCTGCGGTGGTCACGCTGTCAGCGCTCATCGGCGTGACGCTTGGCTTGCTTGCCGGCTTCTTCCGTTCGCTCGACACGCCGATCGCGCGGCTCATCGACGCCATGATGGCATTCCCCGACATCCTGCTGGCGATTGCTCTTGTTGCAGCACTCGGCCCGTCGCTGGTCACGGTGATCGTGGCGCTGTCGATCGTCTATGCGCCACGGCTGGCGCGCATCGTTCGCGCCTCGACGCTCGTCATTCGCGAGCTGCCTTATGTCGAGGCGGCGAAGTCGATGGGCATCTCGACCTTCCACATCATGACACGGCACGTGCTGCGCAACCTGGTGTCGCCCATCCTGGTGCAGGGCACCTTCCTGTTCGCCAGCGCCATGCTGGCCGAGGCTGGCTTGTCGTTCCTGGGGCTGGGCGTCAGCCCGGAAATCCCGACCTGGGGAACCATGATCGCCGGTGGACGCCAGTATATCGGCCAAGCCGACTGGATGACCTACTTTCCCGGCTTCGCCATCATTCTCTCGGTGCTGTCGCTGCAGCTGGTTGGCGACGGCCTGAGGGACATGCTCGACCCGAGACTGCGAAAGGACATGTAAGATGGCAGCCACAGCAACGGCCAAGCCCCTTCTCATTTCCAATGTCAGGCCTGTCGCCCTTGGCGACAGCACGTCGCTGCCAACCGACATACTGGTGGGGGCGGATGGCATGATCGCAGCCGTCGGACCGTCGCTTCAGGCGCCAGAAGGCGCGGAACGCATAGACGCCAGGGGAGCCTGGATTTCGCCGGGCTGGGTCGATTTGCACGTCCATGTCTGGTACGGCGGCACCGACATCTCGATCCGGCCGTCCGAATGCGGGGTCGAACGCGGCGTGACGACGCTGGTCGATGCCGGGTCAGCGGGTGAGTCCAATTTTCACGGCTTTCGCGAATACATCATCGAACCCGCGCGCGAACGCATCAAGGCATTCCTCAATCTCGGGTCCATCGGCCTCGTCGCCTGCAATCGTGTTCCGGAGCTGCGCGACATCAAGGACATCGATCTCGACCGCATCCTGCAGTGCTATGCCGACAACAGTGAGCACATCGTCGGCATCAAGGTGCGTGCAAGCCACGTCATCACGGGGTCGTGGGGCGTGACCCCGGTCAAGCTCGGCAAGAAGATCGCCAAGATCCTGAAGATCCCGATGATGGTCCATGTCGGTGAGCCGCCGGCCCTTTATGACGAGGTACTGGAGATTCTTGGGCCCGGCGACATCGTCACCCATTGCTTCAACGGCAAGGCCGGGTCGAGCATCATGGAAGACGAGGACCTGTTCACGCTCGCCGAGCGTTGCGCTGCCGAAGGCGTGCGGCTCGACATCGGCCATGGTGGCGCGTCGTTCTCGTTCAAGGTCGCCGAGGCCGCGATCCAGCGCGGATTGATGCCGTTCTCGATCTCGACCGACCTGCACGGCCACTCGATGAATTTCCCGGTCTGGGATCTCGCGACGACGATGTCCAAGCTGCTGTCGGTCGGCATGCCGTTCGGCAGGGTCGTCGAAGCCGTCACCCATGCGCCCGCCTCGGCGATCAAGGTGGAAATGCCGAAATCGATCACTGTTGGTGCGCGTGCGGATTTCACCATCTTCGATCTCGTCGACGGCGACTTCGAAGCCACCGATTCGAACGGCGACACCTCACGGCTCAAGCGCCTGTTCGAACCGCGTTACGCAATCATCGGATCGGAGGCCGTTGCCGCCAGCCGATACGTGCCACGCGCCCGCAAGCTCGTGCGTCACAGCCATGGCCTGTCGTGGCGCTGAAACATGATCCCAGAGACTGGACCTGAATTGACCGCCTCCCAAGCCATCGCCGCCTCCGCAACCGCAAGTCCTGCCGACCGCCTGATCATGCTGGGTGTCCAGCTTCCGCCGGCACCGCCGCCGGTCGCCAACTTCGTCACCCATGTGCGCGAGGGTGACTTGCTCTATCTCTCGGGGCAGGGGCCTCGCGAGGCGGATGGCAGGTTGTGGACGGGCAAGGTCGGCGAAGGTGTCAGCGTCAGCCAGGCCTATCAGCACGCCCGCCTTGTCGGGATCAACCTGCTGGCGGTGATGCAGGAAGCGCTCGGCGATCTCTCGAGGGTCAAGCGCGTTGTCAAGCTGCTCGGCATGGTCAATGCGTCGCCTGATTTTGAAGACCACCCACAGGTCATCAACGGATGTTCTGATCTCTTCATCGATGTGTTCGGAGAGGCCGGTCACCACGCGCGCTCGGCCGTCGGCTTCGGTTCTCTGCCCGGCAACATCACGGTGGAGATCGAAGCGATCGTGGCACTTCGGAGCTGAGCGATGACGCTAGCGGTTGCGCCAACCCATCGAGGTCTCGATCCGCTCGGCGGAGGCGCGCACGCGGTCTGTGTAGTGGCTCTCGTCGGAAAGGACCTTCTGCTCCGGCAGCACGATGGAGATCGTCGCGACGCATTTCCCGTCGCGGTCGCAGACCGGCGAAGCAATGCAGGCCACCGCATAGTCGGATTCCGCGATCTGCATCGAAAGCCGCTGCTGGAACGCCTTGCCCGCGGCGGCCGAAAGGGCGGTCGCATCCACTTCTGCACGACCGGTCGGCGACATGCGGGCGCAACGCTTGAAAAGGTCGATGCGCTCGGCTTCGGGCAGATGGCCGACGAGCAGCCGGCCGGATGCTGTCCAGTTCAGCGGCACCCGCGTGCCGACACGGGAGGCGACCTGGAACGGGCTCGGGCCGTCGGCCATGGCGAGCACCAGCATGTGGTCGCCTTCACGGCCGCACAGCTGGACCGTTTCGCCGACGTCGCGGCAGAGATCGTGCATCTCGCGGTTGGCGACGCCCATGAAGTCGAGCGAGCGCGCATAGGCGAGGCCATAGTGGTAGAGCCGCGCGCCAAGCCAGATGGAACCATCGGGGCTGCGGGCCAGCATGTTCTTCTCGACGAGATCGTCGATGATGACGTAGACGGTCGACAGCGGCGCCTTGATCGCCTTGGCGATGGCGTAGGCGCCCGCCGGCTCGCCGGTTTCGTAGAGATAGTCGATCACCTGCAGGGCGCGGTCGATGCCCGAAACCCGAGAACGCCTGGCGCCGTTTGCCGACGTCGGTTCGTCAGTAGCATCAGTGGATTGAGTTATCGCGTCCAAGGGCGTGCTCCTGATAGTCTGGGTAATCTATTACATTATTATGGCATATCTTGTCGAGCCGAAAGCCGACGCTTGCCGATGCACGGGAGAGGAAAATGACCGAAGACGTCCGCCGCAAGCTCGGCCTGCGACCGGTGATCAATGTGTCGGGAACGATGACGAGCCTCGGCGCCTCGATCGTCGTGCCGGAAGCGATCACCGCGATGGCCGAGATCCTGCCGCAATTTGTCGAGATCAACGATCTCCAACGCAAGGCAAGTGCGGTGATCGCCCGTCTCACGGGCGCCGAAGCCGGCTACATAACGGCGTCGTGCTCGGCCGGGATCTCGCTCGCCGTCGCCGGCGCCATGACCGGTGACAACTTGCTGGCGATCGAACGTTTGCCGGATCAGACGCCTGCCAGGAATGAAGCAATCATCCAGATGGGGCACATCGTCAGCTATGGCGCGCCTGTCGATCAGGCCGTCCGCCTTGCCGGGGCGAAGCCGGTCATCATCGGACAGGCGACATCCACCCACCGTTTCCACATGGAGAATGCGATCACCGACCAGACGGCGGCGGCTGTCTATGTCGTGTCGCACCATGTCGTCGACTACGGCCTGCTCAACCTGCTCGAATTCGTCGAGATCGCACATGCCAGGGGCGTGCCTGTCATCGTCGACGCGGCGTCCGAGTATGATTTGCGCATCTTCCTCGCCCAGGGCGCCGATATGGTTCTCTACTCCGGTCACAAGTTCCTGGGAGGGCCGACGTCCGGCATCGTCGCCGGCAAGAAGGAATTGGTCCGACACGCCTACCTGCAGAACCTCGGCATCGGCCGCGGCATGAAGGTCGGCAAGGAAAGCGTCTATGGCGCCATGGCCGCATTGGAAGCCTGGGAGAAGCGCGACCACGCCGGCATCCGTGAACGCGAGACCGGCTATCTCAGGCTGTGGAAGGAGACGCTCGACGGCCGCCCCGGCGTCAACGCCGTGATCGAGCCGGACCCGACGAAGAACCCGCTCGACCGGCTGCGCGTCAACATCAGCGCGCAGGAGGCGCATATCACGGCCTGGGATCTGGCATCTGCGCTGGCGGGCGGCGACCAGCCCATCATCGTGCGTGACCACGAGGTCGAGCATGATTACTTCTACCTCGACCCCTGCAACCTGCATCCGGGCCAGGAGACGATCGTCGCCCGGCGCCTGGCCGAGGAACTCGACAGGGCACGCGCCTCCAACGAGATCATCGCCACGCCGTTCGAGAACCGCAGCCGTCACCGCTTCGACGGCCTGCTGCGCTGGCCCGATTGAGCGCGCAGCCTGTCGATCAGGTCAGGGAGGAGAGATAATGAGCGTTCAGGAAAACAGCCTTGGCCAGACCGTCGATCCGGTTCTGTCGGTGCAGAAACTCACGACCTCGTTCATGGTCGACGGCAAATGGAAGCCTGTCGTGCGCGACATCTCCTTCGATGTCGCGCCCGGCGAAACCGTTGCTATCGTCGGTGAATCCGGGTCGGGCAAGAGCGTGACGTCGCTGTCGATCATGCGCCTGCTGCCGCCCGACACCAGCCGCATCGAGGGCAGGATCGTCCTCAACGGCCGGAACCTGACCGACCTGCCCGAAGACAAGATGCGGCAGGTGCGCGGCAACGACGTCGCGATGATCTTCCAGGAGCCAATGACGAGCCTCAATCCGCTCTTCACCATTGGGGACCAGATCTCCGAGGCGCTGCTTTGCCATAATGCCATGTCCTTCGCCGACGCCAGGGCCGAGACCATCCGGTTGCTGGAAAAGGTGCGCATTCCCTCTGCCGCCTCGCGCTTCGACGAGTATCCGCACCGGTTTTCGGGCGGCATGCGTCAGCGCGTGATGATCGCCATGGCACTGGCCTCGCGCCCAAAACTGCTGATCGCCGACGAGCCGACGACGGCGCTCGACGTCACCATCCAGGGACAGATCCTCGACCTGATCAAGATGCTGCAGGACGAACAGGGAACGTCGGTGCTGTTCATTACCCACGACATGGGCGTGGTGGCGGAGGTGGCCGACCGCACGGTTGTGATGTTCCGCGGCGATCAGGTGGAAACCGGTGCCACCGCCGACATCTTCCATCGCGGCAAGCACCATTACACCCGCGCGCTGCTCTCCGCCGTGCCGGTGCTCGGTTCGATGGAGCAATACGACCGCCCGCTCCGCTTTCCCATCGTCAACACCTCGACGGGCGAGTGCACACTGCCCGTGGAAAAACCCGATACGGTCGTTCGCGACAGACCGGTCCTGCAGGTGAAAAACCTGGTCAAGCGCTTCGACATCCCTACTGGCCTGTTCGGCCGGGTCGGCGGGCGTGTGCATGCGGTGGAGAACGTTTCCTTCGACCTGTTTGCCGGCGAAACGCTGTCCCTGGTCGGCGAATCCGGCTGCGGCAAGTCGACCACCGGCCGCGCCATCATGCGGCTGATCGAGCCGACCTCGGGCGCGGTCAAGATCGACGGCAAGGACGTCATTGGCATGGACAAGCACGAGATGCGGCAGATGCGCAAATCGGTGCAGATGATCTTCCAGGACCCGTTCGCCTCGCTCAATCCGCGCATGACGGTCGGCCAGGCGATTGCCGAGCCCTATCTCGAGCACAGGATGGGCACGGCAAAACAGGGGCGCGAGCTGGTCGCCGATCTGCTCAGCAAGGTAGGCCTGTCGCCTGACATGGCGAGCCGCTATCCCCACGAGTTCTCCGGCGGCCAGCGGCAGCGCATCTGCATTGCACGGGCGCTGGCGCTCGAGCCGAAAGTCATCGTCGCCGACGAAAGCGTCTCGGCGCTCGACGTCTCGGTCAAGGCGCAGGTGATCAACCTGATGCTCGACCTGCAGCAGAGCCTTAACCTGGCCTTCCTGTTCATCAGCCATGACATGGCGGTGGTCGAGCGCGTCAGCCACCGCGTGGCGGTGATGTATCTCGGCGAAATCGTCGAGATCGGCCCGCGTGCGGCAGTCTTCGGCAATCCGCAGCACGACTACACCAAGCGTCTGCTGGCGGCTGTGCCGGTTCCGGACCCCGATCGTCGCCACGAAAAGCGCATGTCGGCCGCGGACGAACTGAAATGCCCGATCCGTGCGCCGGACTACCAGGTCCCGCTGCGCCAGTTCCGGGAAGTATCAGACGGCCATCTCGTGGCGGTCTAGCCTGACGACGTCGAGGGCGGCAAGCGCGGGGAGATTGCGCGCAATGCTCTTGGAGCGGGCCTCCGACACTCAACAACTGATCGCTGACTGCGGAAAGCGAATGGCTCGCGCCGTTCTGGCTCCATTCTGTGGGCAAAAATGGCTGTGCGCTTTCTGCCGGCAACCGTGGCAGCAAGCGCACCGCTCGACTACTCTCCACGCATATGATTCGAGCCAGCCAAGCATCCGCCGTCCCGCCTGCGTTGCCGCGCGTGCCCTCGTGGGCGCTGCCGGATGGGCCGGTGGCAAATGACGCAGATGCGGCATTCTACGCCGGCGCGGCGCTTGCATCCCTCGACGGTTTGGTGCGCTCGGAGCCGGTTTGGGCCGGCAGCTGGCGCCAGCGGCAGGCGCTCAAATGCGCTGTCGCCGCAGTCCGGCTGGCCGGGCGTTCCGAGGAAGAGGCCGCGTTGCGTGACGCCTGGTATCTGCGCCCTGCAGGTGGAGATCCCGGACCTGCCGGCAGCATTCTGGGGGCATGGCGCCATCTGGCCTCGCGGCCGCCAATGATCGACGCCGGCGGGCTGGCGCAGGTCATCGAATGGCTCGGGCTGCGCGTCGACGACAGGTCCGACAAACTTGCCGAAACCGTAGAGGAACTGGCCGCGGGGGACAAGCCGGCGCCGCTTGCCGCGGCAGCGATCGCCAGTCATGTCGCTGCCGGACGGGCTGATGCCGAACCGTTGGCGTGGTGGCTGGCCGATCTGATCTTGGCGCGAAAGCTGCGCTGGCCCCGGCCCGTGCCACTTCTGGCCGCACAGCTGTTTTCCCCGGCCTTCCGTTCCGGCGACGGGCGCGGCAAGCGCATCCGCCCCGGCGACGCAGCGTTCGAACGGGCAGTGTGCGTGGCTCTGGCAAACGGGGCCGGTGACGGTCTGAGGCTCGCACTCGACATCGCACGGCGCGCCGACCGGCTGGCAGCAGTAACGCCGAAGCTGCGGGCGAAAGGAGCAGGCGAGGCGATCCGGCGACTGCTCGATGACGATGCGGTGCCGGGTACGCTGAGTACGCGCAACCTGTCGCGATTTGCGGCACGGCGTCTGTTCGAACGGCTGCAGACATTCGAAGCGGTGCGCGAACTCTCCGGGCGCGCCTCCTTCCGGCTGTACGGCCTGTAGCGATGACGGAAGCGCGCCGAAAGGACAAGGATCAGCCGACATTGCTCGACACCGAGCTCGAGCACCTGCCGCCGGAGCTGCGCTGGCGCGAATGGATGGGCCGGGTGGAGGCGGTGATCTTTGCCGCCAGCGAACCCGTACCGCGCGAGATGCTGGTTCGGATCGTAGGCAGGAATTGCAATCTCGACCTGATCATCGACGACATCAGGGCAGAGCTTGCCGGTCGGCCCTATGAGCTGGTTTCGGTTGCCGGCGGCTGGCAGCATCGCACCAAGAAGGCGTTTGCCGATGCCATCCGCACTGCGACCGGCCAGGTCGATATGGGGCGCCCGCTATCGCAATCGGAAGTGTTGGTGCTGATGTGCATTGCCTATTTCCAGCCGATCACCCGAGGCGAACTGACGGCGTTCTTCGGCAAGGAGGTCAGCCGCGATCTGATCGGCGTGCTGAGGTCGCATGACTTCATTGCCTCGGGACCACGCAGTCCGACGCCGGGCGCGCCCTACACCTATGTTACCACCAAGACGTTCCTGTCGCAGTTCGGCCTCGATACGTTGCGCGATTTGCCCGACTTCGAAGCGCTCGAAGATGCCGGGCTGCTCAGCAAGGAGCAGTTGCTTGCCGGAAATGTTGCCCTGGGACTTGGAGGAGCCGGCGAGGTCGACCAATCCGAGGATTGACCGCTTGCCTGCCATGACGTGTCTCCGTGGAGGAGGCGATGGCGCGCCTGCACGACATGCGTTGGGGAGCGGGTCGAGCAGGGTAACATGCACGCTGGCAATGACCTGGAGGTCATAATCCGGACTTGAATTGGGCGCATGATGCGCACATATTGAACGAGTGGATATCAAAATACGTCAGGAACGTGTCATGGCAGCTCAGAGTTTGGGAATGTCGGCGGCCCATTTCGGTGAAGCCCGGTCGCAGTTTCTCTCGGCTCGCCGCGTGTCGGAGCTGCTGGGTGTCACCCAGGCCGACCTGGCCCGGCTCGTTGGCGTTGCCCGCAACACGCTGACGGCGCGCTCCGGGGCACGCAAGGTCGACCAGGCGCTCAGCCCCGTCGTCCGCATCCTGGCGATGGCCGCCGAAATGGCCGGCGACGAGAGCCGTGCAGCGATCTGGTTCAAGCATCAGCCGATCCCGGGTTGGGCCGGCAAGACGGCCTATGACCTGGTCGGTGAGGGCAAGGCGGACAAGGTCCTGGCTTATCTGGAGGCGGTGCGCTCCGGCGTTTATGCCTGAAGCCGCCCTGCGTCAGCAGCGAACCTTGTGGCGGGCCTTCGTGCCGCGCTGGGCGCACATGCCGCTTTCGGGCGAGGGCGCTGCGCGTTTCGGCGGGCGCTGGAACCCGGTAGGATCGCCGACGCTGTATGCGGCCTGTGAGCTGTCGACCGCCTGGGCTGAATACAACCAGGGTTTTGTCCAGCATCCGGCGTTGATCGCCCAGCTCGAGCTGTCGGACGCGAGGCTGGCCGACCTGACCGATGCCGCGATGCTGGACGAACTCGGCATCGATGCCGGCATTCACAGATGCGAGTGGCGTTCCGATCTCGATGAGGGCAGGGTACCGGAAACCCATCTTTTTCGGCAGCGCCTGCTGACTGACGGCTTCGACGGCGTCGTCTATCCCTCGTTCATGTCTCCCGGCGGCAGTTGCGTTGCGTTGTGGCACTGGAACGGTCCAGGCCAGCCGATACTCAAGGTCATAGATCCTGATCAGCGCTTGCCGAAGACACCGGCCTCCTGGCTCTAAAAGCTTGTCTGCGCCCAGCCTTGCCATGCTGACACTCAGTCGGGTCGTGGCAGAGAGCTTCAGGTCGCGGCTATGGGGTTGCGGACGTCACGGGTGCGCGCCTATGCGGCTCCCTTGCCGAAGCGCATTGCCGGCTTTGCCGCCTAGGCATCTGCGGGCGTTATCAAACGCAAAGGAGCGTTTTCGATTGGTCCCGCCATGCTAGTATGTTAGGAGTATCTAACTTGTATGTTAGGAATATCTAATTCCTCGTAGGGGTGGTTTGCGGCAGCAGCGTCATAAGTTGCGCCGGACCATGGTCGGAAACCGGCCGACGAGGGGATTGGAAGGCGGAGGATCGGATGCTCGCATTTCACCTTGCCGTGGACGGTAGTTGAGCATGGGCTCGACGGGCGAGCCCTGGCGCGTCGGCGTCCTCTTTTCGCAGTCCGGAGACACCGGGGCGATCGAGGAAACGCAGCTCAAGGGCACGATGCTGGGCATCGCCGAAATCAATGCGGCGGGCGGCATCAATGGCCGCGAGATCGTGCCGATCATCTATGATCCGACATCCAGCACTGAACTCTACTCCCACTATGCGCGGAAGCTGTTGATCGAGGATCGCGTCACCACGATCTTCGGCTGCTACACCTCGACAAGCCGCAAGGCGGTGCTGCCGCTGGTGGAGCGGGTCAATGCATTGTTGTGGTACCCGACGCGATATGAGGGCTTCGAATTCTCGCCCAACATCATCTACACCGGCTCGTCGCCCAACCAGAACACCATCGAACTGATCAATTATCTGCTCGCGACCCATGGCAACCGGTTTTACCTGCTCGGCACCGATTATTGTTATCCCCGGCGGACCAACCGGATCGTTCGCGATCTCGTCTGCGGCCAGGGCGGCACGATCGTCGGCGAGGAGTATCTGGGTTTCGGTGCGGGCCGGAATGATTTCCGGCCGATCATCCGCGACCTGCGCAACGACAAGCCTGATGTCATCTTCTCGACCGTCGTCGGCCAGGCGATCTCCCATTTCTACCAGGCCTACACCGACGCCGGCTTCAGCCCCGACACCATGCCCATCGGCAGCCTGAACACCTGCGAGGCGGAATTGCGGCTGATGGGAACGGATGTCGGGGCGGGCCATATCACCGCTGCGACCTATTTCGAGAGCGTGGAGAATGAAGAGAACGACCGCTTCGTTCGTCTCTTCAAGCAGCGTTTCGGCGAGGACGAGTCGACCAACATGTGCGCCGAGGCGGCGTATTTCCAGGTTCACCTCTTCGCCCAGGCTGTCACCGAGACGAACAGCATGGATACCGATACCTTGCGCCCGGCGGTGCTCGGCCGCGAGATCGCCGCACCCCAGGGCCGGATCGGCATCGACTACAAGAACAGCCACGCCGAGCTCTGGACGCGCATCGGCAGGGCCGACGGGCACGGCCGGTTCGACATCCTCAGGGAATCAAAGGTCGCGCTGCGGCCCGATCCGTTTCTCGTCACATGAGGGTGGCCGATTTGCCTGAGTGCACAGCATACGAGGATTGGTCATGAGTGGTCCTTCTCGCCGATCCTACGGAGCCGGTGCCGACGGCTCGCAGCGTGCGAGTGCTGCGCAACCACGAGCCACGCGCGGATCGGGTGGTGTGCAGGCGGAGCTGCGCCAGTCGACGGTGCTTCTTGTCCATCCGCGTGATGCCCAGGGCGATGCAGTGTTGCGTGAGATCAGGCGGGTTGGCTGTCGCGTCGAGATGGCCTGGCCGGCGCCGACGCTGCCGCCGATAGGCTTCGACTTCGCGCTGGTGACAATCGACGCTGACGTGCTTGCGGCTGCCCCGTGGCTGTCCGGCGCGCCGCCGGTGCCGGTCGTGGCGGTCATCGATGGCGACAAGGGCGTGCCCGTCGACGTGCTCAGGCTTTCAAACGCCCAGGCGATATTGGTCAAGCCGTGCCAGCCTGCCGCGATCCTGTCCAACCTCGCACTGGCGCGCCACATATTCAGCTACGAACGGCGCTTGCTGAACAAAGTGGCGAAGCTCGAAGAGACGCTGCATGCCTCACGGCAGATCGAGCAGGCCAAGCTGATCCTGATGACGCAGAAGAAGCTGCGTGCCAACGAGGCTTACGACTATCTGCGGCGGCAAGCCATGACCAGGCAGACGTCGGTTGCTGCAATTTCCGCAGCACTGGTTGACGCCTACGGCTTGATGGAATAATATTCAAGTGTTCGTGAGGCCTGATGGCCTCCGAAGGCTCCGAAAGAGCCTGCATCCGCAGCAAAAGCGCTGCGTTTCATAGAGGATCTAGATAGACCTCGCGCAAACTCAGGTTTCTGAGTGCGCGGGGTTTTTTGCGTTTTTCTACCTGCTGAAACCTGGATGGCAGAATTACGCGGAACACAGCAGGAGAAGCTGAACCGGTTTCATCAAAACTGGAACGAATACTTGTTGCCTTCGAGAAATACTTGCAACTGGCGGTCCATGTCGGAACGCCTGAACCCTGAACTATTGCCAGAAGCAGGAGGAACCTATGGCTGGATGGAAAATAGACAAGGAGATCGACTACGAGATCTTCGAGCTTGGCGATCTCAAGTTGCAGAAGGGGATGACCCTTCCCAACGCAAAGCTGGCCTACAAGACATTTGGCAGGCTCAATGCCGACAAGAGCAACGTCATCGTCCTGCTGACCTACATGGCCTCGACCCACTACGACAACCAGTGGGTTATCCGCGAAGGCGGCGCGCTCGACCCGAGCAAGTACTTCATCGTCATCCCCAACATCTTCGGCAATGGACTGTCGTCATCGCCGACCAATACGCCGCCGCCCTACAACAAGGCGCGTTTCCCGCATGTCACCTACTACGACAACATCAAGGCGCAGCATCGCCTGCTGACCGAGAAGTTCGGCATCACCAGGATCAAGATGGTGACCGGCTGGTCGATGGCTGCCGCGCAGACCTTCCACTGGGCAGCGCTCTATCCCGACATGGTCGAGACGATCTGCCCGACCGCCGGCTCGGCGAAGACGGCCAAGCATAACCACGTGATGCTTGAGGGCGTGAAAGCCGCGCTGACGGCCGATGATGCCTTCAAGGAAGGCTGGTATGACGAGCAGCCCTTCAAGGGCCTGCGCGCCATGGGCCGCGTCTACGCCGGCTGGGGCTTTTCACAGGAGTTCTTCCGCAAGGAGGAATATCTCGAGCTCGGCTATGCCTCGGTCGAGGATTTCATCGTCGGCTACTGGGAACAGTGGTTCAATCTGCGCGATGCCAACAACATGGTCGCGATGATCCGCACCTGGCAGTCTGGCGATATCAGCGACAACGAGCTGTACAACGGCGACTTCCGCAAGGCGCTGGGCGCCATCAAGGCCAGGGCGATCGTCATGCCGGGCGACTGCGACCTCTATTTCCCTCCCGAAGACAGCGCGTTCGAGGTCGAGCACATGCCGAACGCGGAACTGCGGCCGTTCCGTTCGAGCCATGGGCATTTCGCTGGCGGGTCCGGACTCAGGGAGGCGGATGTGAAGTTCCTCGACGAAGCCTGGCGGGAGTTGCTGGGCGCCTGACGAGGCAAAATATCGCGATGTGATTTTCAAGCATGAACCCAGCTGGCCGACGCATTGGCGTCGGCCGCGGAAAACAGGGGAACAAAAATGATAATGAATTCACAGCTCAATCGCCGCACACTTCTCAAGACGGGTGCCGGAGCCGCGGCGGGCCTCGGTCTGGCCAGCATCGGTGGCCGCGCTTTCGCGCAAGAGGACACGATCAGGATCGCCAGCCTGCTCGACCTGTCCGGCGGTCTCGACGCGGCCGGAAAGCCGATGCAGGACGCCATCACCTTTGCGGTCGAGGAGATCAACCAGGCGGGCGGGCTCCTTGGCAAGCAGATCAGCCTGATCACCTACGACACCCAGACCGACATGCGGCTCTATCCGCAATACTCTCAGCAGGCAGCCTTGAAGGACAAGGTATCGGCCGTGTTCGGCGGCATCACGTCGGCATCCCGCGAGGTGATGCGACCGGTGCTTCGGCGGCTCAACACGCTCTACTTCTACAACACCCAGTATGAGGGCGGGGTCTGCGACCGCAATATCTTCTGCACCGGCATCACGCCGGCACAGAAGCAGTCCAAGCACGTGCCCTATGCCATGAACAAATGGGGCAAGAAGATCTACACGCTGGCCGCCGACTACAATTATGGCCAGATCACCGCGGCCTGGACCCGGAAATACTGCACGGACAACGGGGGCCAGATCGTCGGCGAGGACTTCTTCCCGCTCGACGTCACCAATTTCGGCTCGACGATCCAGAAGATCCAGGAAGCCAAGCCGGATTTCCTCTATCTCGTCCTTGTCGGCGGCGCGCACCAGTCGTTCTACCGCCAGTGGGCCGCCGCGGGCATGAACAAGCAGATCCCGATGGCCTCGACGACGATGACCATCGGCGGCGAGCAGATGGTGCTGTCGCCCGAGGAGACCAACGGCATCCTGCTGTGCTTCAACTATTTCGAAGCGCTCGACACGCCGGCCAACAAGGCATTCCTCGATCGTTTTTACAAGCGCTTCGGCGCCGACTACCCCTATGTGACCGAACTGGCGATGGCCACCTACCAGTCCGTCTATCTGTGGGCGGAAGGGGTCAAGAGGGCAGGCACCGCCGAGCGCATGCCGGTGATCGAGGCGCTCGAATCCGGCATCAGCCTCGACCTGCCCAGTGGTAAGTTCTCGATCGATCCGCAGACGCATCACTGCGTCATGGACATCAACATCGGCCAGATCCAGGACCGCAAGATCAACATCCTGGAAAGCTTCTCGCAGCAGCAGCCGCTCGACACGTCGGGCGTCTGCGATCTCAAGAAGAACCCTGACGACAACTCGATGTACGTCATCAAGGTCTGAACGATCCGAATGCGTGCGGGTCGTCCGGTCGCGTTGGAGCGAACGACCCGCAGCGATCCAGGAGGCTGTGCCCGATATGGACCTGCTCATAGTACTTTTCTTCGAGGCTCTCAAAGCCGTCGCAAGCCTGGCGTTGATCAGCGTCGGACTGGCCATCATTTTCGGCATGATGCGGGTGATCAATCTCGCGCATGGCGAGTTCCTAATGCTCGGAGGTTATGCCGCGATCGTAGCGACCAAGGCGGGCATCAACATCTGGGTCGCCACGCTGTTGATCAGCCCCCTCGTGGTGGGGGTGATCGGCGTCGTCATCGAGCGGACGATCATCCGCTTCCTCTATGGCCGGCCGCGCGACACCATGCTTGCCACCTGGGGGCTGAGCCTGCTGCTTGTTGGCCTGGCGACGACGGTGTTCGGCAACACAACCGAGGGCATTTCGGCGCCGGCCGGATCGCTGCAGATCGGCGACTACCGCATCGCCGCCTATTCGCTGATCATCATCGTCATCGCAATCGCTGTGTTTGCCGCGATCTGGGCCGTCTTCCGCTACACGCGCTACGGGCTGATCGCCCGCAGCACGATGCAGAATGCCGACATGGCTGCAGCACTGGGCGTCAATCCTTCGCGCGTCTATGCCGTCACATTCGGCGTCGGCGCCGGGCTCGCCGGCCTCGCCGGCGGCGTCATGGCGCCGATCACCGGCATCGTGCCGACAATCGGCGCGGCCTATGTCGCCAAGGCGTTCATCACCGTCATCGGCGGTGGCCCGGCCATTCTCGCAGGCACGGTGTCGGCTTCCGTCATGTTCGGTGCGATCGACCAGATCATCACATATCTCTCGACCCCGGTTATCGGCGAGGTGGCTCTTCTGGCCGCTGCCGTCGTGCTGTTGCGCTTCATGCCGCAAGGCATCACCGGGCGCTTTTTCAGGAGGGCGGCATGACCGCGAATTGGCAAGGAAACGGCGGTCTGGTTGCCGCCACGGTGCTGGGGCTGGTGCTGTTGTTGGCGCTGCCGCAAATCGTCGACCCGGTCATGATGATCGAGCTGACGTCCTATGTGATCATGGCGATCCTGGCGCTCAGCCTCGGGCTGATCTGGGGTTATGGCGGCATCCTGTGCTTCGGCCAGTCGGCCTTCTTCGGCATCGGCGCTTATGCCTATGCCATCGCCGTCCTCAACTTCGGCGACAGCACCATCCCGCTTCTGCTCTCGATCGTCGTTCCAGGGCTGTTTGCGGCGTTGCTCGGCTACTTTCTGTTCTATGCGCGTATCACCGACGTCTATTTCGGCGTCATCACGCTGACGGTGACATTGATCCTCTACAAGGTCATGGGCGCGACATCGGGCTCGCAATATGTCATCGGCACAGCACCTCTTGGCGGCTACAACGGCATCCCGGCGGTTCCTCCGCTGAACCTTCCGGGTCGGCCCGATGCGGCGCTCTCCTTCGACGGCCTGTTCTATCTCTCCGGTCTCATCCTGCTGGCGGTCTATGTCGGGCTGCGGCTGATGTTGAAGAGCCGTTTCGGCCAGGTCGTCGTCGCCATCCGCGAGAACGAACGCCGCGCCGAACTGCTCGGATATGACGCGCGTTTCTACAAGCTGGCGACCTTTACCATCGGTGGCGCCATCGCCGGCCTGGCAGGCTGCCTGTTTGCCAATTGGGGCATGTTCATCAGCCCCGATGTCTTCGGACTGGCGCAGTCGGCGCAGGTGATCATCTGGGTGATCGTCGGTGGCACCGGGACGCTGCTTGGTCCCATCGTCGGCTGTTTTGCCATCCAGTGGATCGCCACCAAGCTTGGTGCCCAGCAACTGCTCAATGCCAATCTGGTGCTCGGCACGATCCTGATCGGTTTTGTCCTGTTGGTACCGAAAGGCGTGGTGCCGACGGTCGGCGATGCCTTTCGGCGGCTGAAGTTTCGTCCCTATGTCGCTCCGCTCGTCGAGCAGAGGAGGGTGCCATGACCTCGTCCGACTGCATCCTCGAGACCCGGGGTCTTGAAAAGCGCTTCGGCGGCGTCGTTGCAATAGCCAGCGTCGACTTCAACCTGAAGCAGCGTGAGCTGCGCTGCCTGATCGGTCCCAATGGGGCCGGCAAAAGCACCTTCTTCAAGATGCTGACGGCGCAGCTCAAGCCGACGACCGGCCAGATCCTGTTCGATGGCGTCGACATCACGCGGGCCCAGCCGCATCAGGTCAGCCGGCTGGGCATCGGCATCAAGAACCAGGTGCCCGACGTGTTCAACAACCTGACGGTGGCGGAAAACATCTCCGTTGCGGCCAGGTCGCGGCACGGCAAGGCGCGTGCTGCGGCCAAGGGCAAGGACGTCATGGAGCGGCTGGGGCTGACTGCTCTGACGGGTAGGCTGGTTGGCGAGCTGGCCCATGGCCAGCGCCAGTGGGTCGAGCTTGCCATGGTGGTGGCGCTCGAACCAAAGCTCATCCTGCTCGACGAGCCGGCTGCCGGCATGACGGCGGACGAAACCAACAAGACCGCCGACCTCATCCGAGAGGTCAACAAGTCGGCGGCCATCGTCGTTGTCGAGCACGACATGCAGTTCATCAAGCAGATCGCGCAGACGGTGACGGTGTTCCACCAGGGCCGCGTGCTGATTGAGGACACGATGGACAAGGTTCAGGGCAACGAACTGGTCCGCGAGGTCTATCTGGGGAAATCCGAAGATGATTGAGGTCAAGAACCTGCACTCCGGCTATGGCAGGATCCCGATCCTGCATGGCATCAACTTCACCATAAAGCCTGGCGAGGTCGTCGGCATCCTGGGCCACAACGGCATGGGCAAGACCACGCTGTTGCGCACGCTCGTCGGCCAGATCAAGACCACGCAAGGACGTATCGAGTTCGACGGCCGCGACGTGACGTTCGCCAGTCCGTCCGAGCGCGCCCGTGCCGGCATCGGCTACGTGCCGCAGGGCCGGGACATCTTCCCGTTGCTCTCTGTCATGGAGAACCTGAAGATGGGGGAGATCATGCGCGACGGCGACAGCGCGATACCCGAGATGCTCGGCCACTTCCCCGTGCTGAAGGACCTGCTCGAGCGGCCCGGACGAGGACTGTCGGGTGGACAGCAGCAGATACTGGCGCTGGCCCGCTGCCTAGCCGGACGGCCGAAGCTGATCCTGCTCGACGAGCCGACCGAAGGCATCCAGCCGTCGATCGTCGATCTCATCGCCGAGAAGCTCGGCGAGCTGAAGGTCACGCTCGGCCTCGGCATCATCCTCGTCGAACAGGACATCCGCTTCATCCGCCAACTGGCTGACCGTGTGCTGATCATCCAGAAGGGCGCATTCGTTGCCGAGATTTCTCCGGACCAGCTCTACGACAGGGAGACGGTCGACGCGCATCTGGGGATCTGACCTGGAAACAGCTGCAAATTGCCTTGTAACCCGGCGGCCTGCCGCTCCAGGGAGCCTTGAATGTTGAAGCTGAATTCGATTGTCGGATTGGCTGCCGACCAACAGCTGAGCACCCGACTTCACCTGCTGGACCATGAAGGCCGTGTCGAGTTCATCATGCTCGACGCTGGCGAAATCGCGCGACGTCGCCTGTCGGCAAGAACCGATCGTGGCACGCTCTGCGCCATCTCCCTGCCGCGTACGCAGCGGCTCGTCGACGGCGCGGTGTTGTTGATCGAGGACAAACGCGCCATCGTCGTGCGCGCCGAACCGGAACGCTGGCTGGTTTTCAAGGCGGCCGATGCCGCTGCGGGGATCGAACTGGGATATTGCGCCGGCAATATGCACTGGCCGGTTCGTTTCGAAGGCGACCACCTCTACGTCGTCGGCGAACTCGGTTCCGGCCACGTTCTGGATCGGCTGCAGCATGTGCTCGATCAGGGCGCAGTTGTTTTCCTCGGCGAGGACAAATGATTGCCGCCGGCGCCTCTACGCCAACGTCAGCTTGGCGCGCTGGTCCTCGAGATATCGCCTGAGCTGGGCAACCGACATTGGCGGACTGAAGAAGTGCCCCTGGACGGCGTCACATCCGGTGGCCCGGACGATCAGCAGCTGTTCCTCGGTCTCGATGCCCTCGGCGACAGTGGTCATTTCCAGCGCATGCGAGAGGTTCACGATCGCGCTGACGATCGCCCAATGGTCGCGATTGCCGGCGATTTCGGCGATGAAGGAACGGTCGATCTTGACCTTGTCGACGGGGAAATTCCTGAGATAGCTGAGGGACGAGTAGCCCGTCCCGAAATCGTCGAGCGAAATCTTGACGCCAAGCGCATGCAGCCGGTTCAGGGCAAGCAGAGTTTCCTTGTTGTCGCCCAACAGCAGGGATTCGGTGATTTCGAGTTCCAGCCGCTCGGGGGCAAGGCCTGTCAGCGATAGCACCTTGGCAACAGTGTCGACGATGTTTCCCCGCCTGAACTGGCCCGGCGACAGATTGACCGCGACGTTGACGTCGCCCGGCAATTTGACGGCTTCCCGGCACGCCCTCTCGAGCACCCAGGCGCCGAGTTGCACGATCAGGCCGGTGCTTTCGGCGATCGGGATAAATTCGTCGGGCCGGATCTGGCCACGCTGGCAACCGGGCCAGCGCAGCAATGCCTCGACCACGGCGACCTGCTTGCTCTTGAGATTGACGATCGGCTGGAAGACCAGCTCGAACTCCTTGTCGAAATCAGCGGCCCTTAGATCGAGTTCGAGCATGCGACGACGTTGCAGCCGGTCGTCCATCTCCGGCGCGTAGAACTGGTAACTGCCGCGGCCATCGCTCTTGGCACGGTAAAGTGCCAGGTCGGCATTCTTCACCAGGTCGTCGGCAACCCCATCGCAATCCGACGCCAGTGCGATGCCGATGCTTGCTCCAATGACGATGTGGTGGGCGTCGAGATGGTACGGTTCCTCGAGCGCCTCGATCAGCCGTTGCGCAATATGGGCGACATCGTCACGTCTGACCGCCGGCTGGATGACGATGAACTCGTCACCGCCGAGGCGCGCAACGACGTCATATTCACGAACCATGCCCGAAACGCGGTTGGCAACCTCGCGCAGCAATGCGTCGCCGACGGGATGGCCGAGCGTGTCGTTGACGTTCTTGAAGTTGTCCAGGTCGAGGCAGAGGACCGCGGTATCCTGGTGGTGCCTGCGGCCATGCGCCAGCTCCTGCTCCAGGCGCTCGCGCAGCATCAGGCGGTTCGGCAGCCCGGTCAAAGGATCGTGGCGCGCCATGTGGGCGATGCGCTCTTCGGAGAGATGGCGTTCGGTGATGTCCTCATAGGTGGCAACCCAGCCGCCTGAATCCATCGGCTGATGCAGGATCGAGACAATGCGGCCGTCGACGAGCTTCTGCAGCAGGACGCCGGGCTGGCCCTTTTCAATCAGCTGTTGCTGGGAGCGATAGGCAAGTTCGGCACTATGCTGCGTCGACGTTGCGGCATCGATCGACGCCTGTATGATCTGCTGGGGTGTGGTCCCGGGCGCAAGGTTGTCGTTCGACAAACCGTACATGGCGGCGAATTTGCTGTTGCTGACGATGAGCCGCTGGTCGGCATCGAACATGCACAGGCCCTGGGACATGTTGCTCAGGGCGGCGTCGAACAGGCCGTTCTGGGTGGCGAGCGCGTGGTTCGCGCCGAGCACCGCGGCATTGGCCGTCTCCAGGTCGTCGGAGGTACGGCGCAGATCGTCATTGGCCGCATTGAGGGCATCGAACGTCTGCGTCAGCAGCCGGTTGTGCCACCCTAGAAGGGCAATGAAGGCAAGGCTGCATAGGAAGAAGCCGATCGCCACGGCAGAAAAGCCGCTATGGAGGCGCAACAGCTCGTCGTCGACCTTGGCCGCCTGCACGGCACTGTACTGGTTGGCCTCCGAGGCGAGGCCGATCAGTTCGGCCTCCAGTGCGCGCATCGACGTCAGTATGGATTGCGCCTGGCCCGGGGCGTCGATCCTGGTGATCACACTGTCCATGTCCGCGACGAACTTGGACAGCTGGGCGATTGTTGCCTTTCGCTCCGGCGTCTCGGCGACAAATTCCTCGAACTGGCCGGTGCTGAAGCCACCGAGCCGGCTCTTCAGAATCTGAAAGCGAAGCTGCGTGTCGGCCTTGAGCTGATCATTTGGCGAAGCAGCCAGCGTGGCTACCCGCTGGTAGAGGCGCAGATATTCGTTGACGCCCTGGCTGGCACTCCACGCCACGTCGTATCGCGAGAGCTTCCCGATAGATGCCTGACGTTCGAAGATGACGACGGACAAATAGGCCGCGGCGACAGCGAAGACGGCAATCGTGCCAATCAGCAGTGCCTTGAGCAGATGGAATGCAAATGCACGGCGGGATCCAGGCGCCAACAAAGCGGCCATGACATCTTCCCTACCGGATGATCAACCGGGCCAGCTGCCAAACCGAACGCGAATAGAACTTCTGGCTCTGAAGCTCCGGCTTGCTGTCATAAGGATAGACGATGAACAGCGGGCCCTTGTCGCTGACCTCCATGTACTGGCCGTCGCGCTTGAGCGCCAACAGCACGTTGTGGAGCGCAAAATCCTCCGTCGGGATCGTCGTCTTGTAGTCGTTGAGGGCAACGGCAACGGCTTCCTTGCCGTCGGCGCCCACGAGTTCCATGATCTTCTGGAGCGGAACGCCCTCGAACTTGACCATACCCGTAAACCACGGCGTCGTGGTCTCGATCGAGGTAACGCCGAGCGCTTCGAGCATGTCGCGGTCAAACGAGGCCACACCATCGCCATTCGTGACGCTGATCTTGCCTTCGATGACCAGGATCGGGGTGCCCTTGGGTGCCTGCAGTTTGCCGTCTTCGGCCTGAGCCGACGACAGCGCGAAAAGTGCCAATGACGTCGCCACTGCCACTGCGCGGACGATTGAAGACACAAGATGATTCATAGCACGTACTCCCCGGCACCGTCAGTTTGCATCGGACCATGCCAAAGGTCACTGAAAAACACATTAACGACGTTGAATATGCCACAATAATCAGCACGATATCGCGTATCGGCAAGTAGCAAGCGGATGTTTCTTGTTTTGATCGAATTGACCGGCTCAGAAGCCGGTGGCAGATATCCGGCACCAGGTTGAGCATGAGATGGGCAGGACGGCAAAATGATCGAGACTTACAAGGAGTTCACCTTCGAGGCAGCACACCAGCTGCAGCCTTTTTCGGGCCTCCACGGTCACTCGTTCCAGGTCAGCGTCCACCTCGTCGGAGACCCCGACCCGGTCTTTGGCTGGCCGGCCAATCTCTATGAGCTGGAGCAGCAGATAGAGGTCGTCCGGATGACCCTCGACCACAAATATCTCAACGAGATCGAGGGGCTGTCCGTGCCGTCGCTCGAGAACGTCGCGCGCTGGATCTGGGACAAGCTGGAACCTCAGTTTCCGCAGCTCGATCGCGTGGCGGTTCGCCGGGGCGCGCAAGGTCAGGCCGAGGGTACGGTTTACAACGGGCGCGCCCTGCAAAAGGCTCGCGCATAAGCGGCTCCAGCTTCCGCTCTCCGTCAGCCTTCCCGGCTACACATAGCCGATCGATTGCAGATCCATGTGCGGCTTGGGCTGCGAGTTGAGCAGGCCCATCAGTCGGTTCAGGCCCAGCGCGATCTGCGGCAGGGAGTGTGCTGCTCCCAGGCAAAGCCGCACCGCGTGCGGTGCATGATCGCGTTTCACGGCAAAGGCGTCGGCGGTGATCACCCTGACGCCCTCGCGCAGGGCTGTGGCGGAGAACGAATCCATTCGCCAGGGTTCGGGAAGCTGCAGCCAAAGGTGATAACAGGATGTGGACGCGTGCTCCGCATGGTGGCCGAGGATACGATGAGCCACCTCCTGGCGCTCATGCGCCTGGTTGCGGTGCCAGGCGATCAGCTTGTCGGCATAGCCGTTTGCCATCCAGTTGGTCACAATCGCCGCCATGAACGGTGGCGACATCCAGTTGCTCATGGTGACGATCTCCTGGACGGAGCGGCTGAGCTTGGCCGGTACCACCAGGAAGCCGATACGCAAGCCAGGCGCCATGCTCTTGGAGGCGCTGGTGAGGTAGATGGTTCGTTCCGGAATGAGAGAGGCGAAGGGCCGCGGCCGGTTCTCGGCAAGGAAGCCATACACGTCGTCTTCGATGATCCAGAGACCATACTCCTCGATGATCTCGGCGATCTCCCGCATCCGTTGCTCGGACATGGTGATCGTCGTCGGGTTCTGCAGAACGGGCATGCAATAGAGCGCCTTCGGCCGCTTGGTCTCGCAGAGTTCGCGCAAGGCCGCAGGATCCAGACCCTCGTGGTCCATTTGAACCGCGGCGAGAGTGATGCCGAGCTGATGCGCGATGGCCCTTGCACCCGGATAAGTCAGCTGTTCCGTGGCAATTGACTCGCCATGGCCGGCCAGCGCCATCATGCTGATCAGAAGGCCGTGCTGTCCGCCATTGCAGATGATGACATTGTCCGGATGCGCCCTGATCCCGATACCCTCCAGCCATTGCGATGCGACGGCGCGGTGCGAGATCATGCCTGCGCTGGGCTGATAGGTGAGAAGCGCGTCGAGGGAGCCTGACCGCGACAGATCCTTCAGGGTCGACCTGAGGATCTCGTCGGCTTCGCCAATGGCCGACAGATTGAGCCCGAGGTCGATCACCTCCGGCTGGGGTTTTTCCGGCACCACCAGCCGGGTGATGTCGTCGCGATGGTTGTCGAAATCGTTGATGAAGGTGCCGCGGCCGACCTCGCCGACGACGAGGCCTCTTACGGCCGCCTCGGTGTAGGCTCTCGCAATCGTGCCGACCGTCACGCCCAGCCGATAGGCGAGGTCGCGATGCGGCGGCAGCTTTTCGCCGGGCTGCAACTGACCTTCGGCTATCCCGCGCTCAAGCGCATCGCAGATCGCCACATAGATCGGTCCGGCGCCCTTTCTGATCTCCGGCTTCCAGTTCATGCCGCTCTCGCTACTTTGACACCGTGTCAATGAAATAATTGACACCTTCAAGTGCCAGACATACGCTCAAATAATAACAAAAACAAGGGAACATAACTGCGTAATCTGAGCATATTGAACCAATTGACATGGGTTCAATTGCAGATGAAAGCCGAGTATCACAATGGAGGACAAGATGAAATTGCGTCAGCAGAGACAAAGTGCCCTGCGCAGGGTGCTTATATTAGGAGCGGCAACCGGAGCATTGGTCGCCGGAACTTCGGCATATGCCGAGGAAACTCTGAAGATCGGTGCGCTGGGTGTGATGAGCGGGCCGTTTGCCGGCTGGGGTGGCGTCATGTGTCAGACGTTCAAGTCCCGGGCCGGCATGTGGAACGACGACGGCGGCGTGGCGATCGGCGACAAGACCTACAAGATCGAGGTCGTGTGCGTCGACGACAAGGGCGATCCCAAGGGCGCCCAGACCGGTGCCGAAAAGCTGGTGTCGGAAGGTGTCAAATATATCCAGGGGCCGAACACTGACTCCACGGCGGAAAGCGCCAAGACCGTCATGGAGGCGAATGGCACGGTCAACATGCCCTACGCCTTCTCCAAGTCGCTCTACAAGGCACCTGCCTCCCAGTCGATCCTCGGCATGGTGGCATCTTACCAGGTCGGCCCGGTCATCTACAAATGGCTGATGGACAACAAGGGCGTGAAGAAGATCGCCTTTGTCTCCGAAAACAACGCCGATCCCATCAAGCAGCGTGACGAAGGCTCAGCCGGCGCCAAGGCGCTCGGCCTGGAGGTCGTCTCCGACCAGGAAACCTACGAGTCCGGCACCACCGACTTCTTTCCGATCCTGACCAAGGTGATCGGTACCTCGCCGGATCACATCGTGCTTTCAGGCGTATCGCCCTCGGATGTCGGCCCGCTGATCAAGGCGGCGCGTGAACTTGGCTTCACGGGATCCATGAGCACCGAGACCGGGCAGGACCCGAAGGCCATCTACGAAGTGGCTGGCGACGCGTCGAACGGGTTCATTGCCGCCGGCGGTGCCAGCACCGAGGCGATCCGCAGCGACTTCATGGTCAAGTTCATCGAGCGCTACACCAAGGACTGGGGCGAGTGGAACGATGTCGCCGGCCTCTATGTCTACGGTCCCGAGATCATGATCCAGACGCTGCAAAGCGCCGGACCCAAGGCAATCGAGGACACCAATGTGTTCAAGGCGGCACTCGACGGCTTCGTCGGCAAGAACCCGTTCCTCAAGGACGGCGGCGAGTTGAAATATGTCGGCCGCACCGACTACGGCCAGCCACGTCAGGTCTCCGTGCCGATCGTCGTGCAGCAGGTCGAAAACGGCGAATACAAGCCGCTGTTCGTCGGAAAACTCCCTGACTGACGAACACGGGCGGCGGTTCGCCCCCAATGACCGCCGCCCGCACTTCCCTCGCATGAGGTCCGCATGACGCGGACCGCGGATGGGCGGAAGGTCCATCCTCGCACAGGAGACTTCGCATGACGCAGGTTATGCTCAATGCACTTGTCGTCGGAACGACTTACGCGCTGATCGCGCTCGGCATCACCATCATTTTCAGCATCATGAAGGTGGTGAATTTCGCCCATGGTCAGCTCTACATGATCGGCGGGTTCGTCGTTTACTACTTCAATGTCGTGTTCGGGCTGCCGTTCTGGTTCGGCCTCGTCATGTCCTTCCTGATCGTCGGCCTGCTCGGCGTGGCCATGGAGCTGTTCCTGTTCCGGCCGGTGATGCTGCGCGTCAAGCGCGAGGAGGTGACGATGCTGCTGGCCATGGGCACGGCGGTGTTCCTCGAAAGCCTGGCGCTGATCGTCTTCGGCGAAAAGCAGCGTGGCGTTCCCCCAATCGCAACCGGCGTCATCGAAGTTTTCGATGCCAGGCTACCCACCGGACGCATCGTCGTCATCGTCGTCGCAGCGATGCTGATCGCCGCCTTGATGGCCTTCATCGGCTACACCAAGACCGGCCGGGCGCTGAGGGCCATGGCACAGGACCGCGAGGCGACTGCTCTTCAGGGCGTCAATCTCAAGTGGCTCTCGGCCATGGGCTTCGGCCTCGGGACCGGCCTTGCCGGCCTGTCCGGGGGCCTGCTCGTGGCAATCTTCGCCGTCCACACCGGCGCCGGCACGGCCATCTCGATCAAGGCATTCCTGATGATCATGATCGGTGGTGCAGGCGTGCTCTCCGGCGCCATCCTGGGCGGCTTCGTCCTCGGTTTCCTCGAATCGGTCGGCTACGCGCTTTTGCCGGGCTCACTGACCTTTCTCATCATCTTCCTGATCGTGATCTGCTTCCTCATCGTGAGGCCGAACGGGATCATGGGTAAGCCCTGGGGCTGAGACGACCATGCAAAAGACCATATCCATGCCAAATGTGAACCTGTCCCCAAGCGAGCAGCGAAGCTCCTCGCTGAAGCCCATCGGGCTGGGGCTGCTGATCGCGGCAGGTTACTTCCTTGCCATTCCGCTGGTCTTCGGCGCCAATGGCTACCTGCTCAACGTGTTCACCACCATGGCTGCCGTCAGCTTCATCAGCTTCGGTGTCTGGCTGACCTTCGCCATCGGTCGCATCAACCTTGCCCAGGCGGGATTTGCGCTGATCGGCGCATACGTAACAGCCATCCTGGTGTCGCGGCTCGGCGTCTCGTTCTGGATCTGCCTGCCACTGTCGGGAGCCGTCGCGGCCCTGCTCGGTGGCCTGATCGGCTGGCCGGTGCTGCGTCTCAAGGGCGTCTATTTCGCCATGATCACGCTCTGCATCACCGAGGCCTGCCGCCTGACTGCGTTGAGTTTTCCGGCCCTGACCAATGGCGCCCAGGGCATCGTCGACCTTCCGCTTCCGAGCGAATTGTCGTTGTTCGGCCTGACCATCATTCCGGCCTTCGAAAAGGGCGCGCGGCTGCCGTTCTTCTACCTCGCCGGCACGCTGATGCTGCTTGGCCTTTGGTTCATGTGGCTTCTCGACACCAGCCGCGTCGGCGCCGTGTTCCGCTCGCTCAGACAGAACGAGGATTTGGCGTCGAGTCTTGGCATCAATGTCGCCAAGTATCGTGTCGTCGCCTTCATGGTCAGCTGCTTCTATGCCGGTGTCGGCGGTGCCTTCTTCGCCACTCTGCAGCAGAACGTCTACCCCACCACTTTCCAGGTGCTCGATAGCGTCTACTTCATGGTCTACTGCTTCGTCGGCGGTCTCGAATTCGTCGTTGGCCCGCTGGTCGGCGCCGTTGTCATGATGAGCAGCTTCGAACTCCTTCATGAGTTCCAGCGCTATCAGACCGTCATTTTCTCCGGCCTGATGATCCTGTGCATCCTGCTCATGCCGAACGGAATCCTGAGCGTCATCAAGCGGCGCTCCGGCAAGCTGGAGGAGGCGTCCAATGCTTGAAGTTCGCGGATTGACCAAGATCTTCGGCGGCCTGACCGCAGTGAACGACCTGAACTTCACGTTGGATGCGGGCGAGATTCTTTCCATCATCGGCCCCAACGGCGCCGGCAAGAGCACCTGCTTCAAGCTGATCGCCTCCTTCCTCAACCCGACGAGGGGAACCGTCCGTTTCAACGGCAAGGACATTACCGGCATCGGACCGCATGCGGTTGCCCGCCACGGCATCGTCAGGACGTTCCAGGAAAACACCAGCTTCCAGGACATGACCGTGCGCGAGACGGTGCTGCTCGGCTACCACAAGGACTGCAAGGCCTCGCTCGCCGGCATGATCTTCCGGACGCCGCGCGCCAGGAAAGACGAGCGGGAAGCCGGCGAATACGCAGATCACGTACTTGACCTGCTCGGCATGGCACATCTTGCCAATACGGTGTCCGCCGCCTTGCCGCACGGCATGCTGCGCAATCTCGGCATCGCGGTAGCGCTTGCTGCCAAGCCAAAGCTCATCCTGCTCGACGAGCCGTTTGCCGGGCTGAACTCGGACGAGACCAAGCGCGGCGTCGAGCTGATCCGCAAAATTCGCGACGAGGGCGTCACGCCTATCCTGGTCGAGCACGACATGGCTGCGGTGATGTCGGTCAGTGAACGCATCGTGGTCGTCAGCTTCGGCAGCAAGATCGCCGAGGGCACGCCGGCGGAGATCCAGCAGAACGAGAAGGTCATCGAGGCTTATCTCGGCGCGGAAGATACGGAGATCGGCCTATGAGCGCGCAATTCTCGATCCGGGACCTCGCCGTGTCCTATGGCAGGGTTCGCGCCGTGAAGGGTGTTTCCCTCAATGCCGGCGAGGGGGAGATCATTTCCCTCATCGGCGCCAACGGCGCCGGCAAGTCCTCCATCCTGCGCGCCATTACCGGCCTGACCGCGCCTGAGAGTGGTGAGATCTGGTTCGACGGCGAGCGCATCGACGGCAAGGGACCCGACCAGATCGTGGCACGCGGCGTGGCGATGGTGCCGGAAGGGCGACGCATCTTCCCGTTCATGAGCGTGCGCGACAACCTTCTGATGGGCGCCTATCGTCGCAAGGACAATGCGGGTGTCGCTGCCGACCTCGAAGGCATTCTGACCCGGTTTCCGCGCTTGCGCGAGCGCATCGGCCAGCAGGCCGGCAGCCTGTCGGGCGGCGAGCAGCAGATGGTGGCGATCGGTCGCGCGCTGATGTCCAAGCCGCGGCTTCTGCTGCTCGACGAACCGTCGCTCGGCATCGCGCCGATCATCGTCCGCGAGATCGCCCGCTTCATCACCAGCATCAACCGCGACAATGGCGTCAGCGTCATTCTCGTCGAGCAGAACTCGCGCATGGCGCTCAAGCTCTCCAGCCACTCCTATGTGCTCGAGACGGGCAAGATCGCCTTGTCTGGGCCTTCGCATGAGCTGGCCGAGAACGACGACGTCCGCCGCGCCTATCTCGGCGGCTAGGGGCAGGTCATGAAGATCGAGATCATCAATCCCACGACCACTTCCGCATTTGCCAGGAAGAACCTGGCTGCAGCGCAAGGCGTTGCCTCGTCGGGCACCGAGATCCTGTCAGTCTCGGTCGAGAGCGGCCCGCCGTCGATCGAAAGCCACTATGACGAGGCGCTGAGCACGATCGGCATCCTCGAGCGTATCCGCGAGGGAGAGAACGCCGGTGTCGACGGCTATGTCATCGCCTGCTTCGGCGATCCCGGCTATCTCGCCGCCCGCGAGATCGCGCGCGGGCCGGTCATCGGTATCGCCGAGGCGGCCTTTCATGTCGCCAGCATCGTGGCGACCCGCTTCTCCGTGGTCACCACGCTCGCCCGCACCAAGATCATCTGCGAGCATCTGCTGCAGGTCCACGGCTTCGAACATCAGTGCCGCAAGGTCCGGGCCTGCGGGCTCGAGGTCCTCGAACTCGAGGAGACCGGTATGGCGGCCTGCCGTGACATCGTCGAGGAATGCCGCCGCGCCGTCGCCGAAGACGACATCGGCGCCATCGTGCTCGGCTGCGCCGGGATGGCCGACCTGGCCACGCATATCCAGGAGCAGATCGGCGTTCCGGTCATCGAAGGCATTACCGCTGCGACCAAGCTCATTGAAGGCATCGTCGCCCTGAGGCTCGGCACCAGCAAATTCGGTGACTTCGCTTATCCGCTGCCCAAGCGGCTGAGCGGATCGGTCAAGCATCTTGAAATCGCACCGCGCGACTAGGCCGGCGTCCGTCCGGAACAGGTAGAAAGGATCGAACAATGTCATACCCCCGCGATATGGTCGGCTACGGCAACAGGCCGCCAATGGCCAACTGGCCGAACGGCGCCAAGCTCGCGCTGCAGTTCATCGTCGCCTTCGAGGAGGGGTCCGAAAACTGCGTTCTGCACGGCGATGCTCATTCGGAGAACTTCATCTCCGACATCATCGGCGCGCCGCAGCTGTTCGGCGTGCGCAACATGAACATGGAGTCGCTCTACGAGTATGGCACGCGCGTGGCGTTCTGGCGGGTATTCGACGAGTTCAAGCAGCGCGGCATCCACACCACTGTTCTGGCCAACGGCCTGGCGCTGCAGCACTACCCCGAGGCCGGCAAGATCATGCACTCCCTCGGCCACGAGATCGCCAGTCATGGCTGGAAGTGGATCGACCACCAGTGGATGGGCGAAGACACCGAACGCGCCCAGATGAAGCTTGCCATCGACACGATCACGCGGGTGACTGGCGAGCGTCCGGTCGGCTGGTACACCGGACGCTGCAGCCCGAACACACTCAAGCTGGTGGTCGAGGAGGGTGGCTTCCTCTACGATTCCGACACCTATGCCGATGATCTTCCCTATTGGGAAAACGTCAACGGCAAGCAGCATCTGCGCATTCCCTACACACTCGAAGCCAACGACATGCGTTTTGTGGCGGCGGCCGGCTTCAATTCCGGCGACCAGTACTTCACCTATCTCAAGGATACGTTCGACGTGCTCTACCGCGAGAGCGACAGGACCCCGCGGATGATGTCCACCGGGCTCCACCTGCGCATCGTCGGCCGCCCCGGGCGTTGGGCTTCGTTCCTGCGCTTCCTCGACTACGTCCAGAAGCACGAAGGCGTCTGGATCTGCCGGCGCGACGAAATCGCCCGCCATTGGCACAAGCACCATGCACCTGAGCGGCAGTAGCGGCGCAAGGCTCCGGGATAGCATCATGTCGACTTACCTCAACGAAACCGACGCCGGGCGGCGCATCATGCGGCGCTGCGACGAGCTTGGCAGCATCAGCGAGCCGGGCGTTGGCGTGACGCGGCTCTATCTGTCGCCGCAACATCGCACGGCCGCCGAAACCATTGCCGGATGGATGCACGATGCCGGCATGGACGCGCGTATCGACGAGGCCGGCAACGTCGTCGGCCGCTACCATTCCGAAAGCGGCGGCGGGCCCTATCTCATTACCGGCTCGCATATGGACAGTGTCGTCCATGCCGGCCGCTATGATGGTCCGCTCGGCGTGGTCACCTCGCTCGACTGCGTTGCCGTGCTCAACGGTCGCGGCCGCCGCCTGCCGTTCGGTATCGAGGTCGTCGCCTTCAGTGACGAGGAAGGTACGCGGTTCCGGACGACGCTCGCCGGAAGCCGCGCCATCACGGGACAGTTCGGTGACGACCTGTTCAACGCCAAGGATGCGCAAGGCATCAGCCTTCGCGAGGCCATGATCGCGTTCGGTCTCGATCCCGAGGCCGTCGCCAGGGCAGCCCATCGGCCGGGCGACATGATCGGCTATGTCGAGCTTCATATCGAGCAGGGACCAGTGCTCCAGGCCGAGGGTTTGTCGGTCGGCGTGGTGACCGCGATCAGCGGCCAGACGCGCGCCGTCGTGACACTCAAGGGTGCGGCCAATCATGCCGGCACGGTGCCTATGGGCATGCGCAAGGATCCGCTCCTGGCAGCAGCCGAGATCGCGCTGGCGGTCGAGCGTATCGCCTCGGTCCATCCCCATACGGTGGGCACAGTCGGCTTCGTCAAGGCCGACCCGGGACTGATCAATGTCATCCCGGGCGAGGTCTCTTTGACCGTCGACCTGCGCTCGCAGGCTGACAGTGTCCGCCACGCTGCCTTCGACGAACTCGGCGTCGCTGCCCGGGCCATCGCGGCAAGGCGCGGAGTGGAGATCGACATCGACAAGATCCTCGATCTCAAGTCCTGCCCATGCGCGCCCGATTTCGTCGACCGTATCGCGGCCGCCGTCGAAGCGGCCGGAACGCGCCCTCTGCGCCTGCCCAGCGGTGCCGGCCACGACGGCATGGCGATGAGCACGGTCACCGACATCGGCATGATCTTCGTTCGCTGCAAGGACGGCATCAGCCATTCGCCGGAGGAGTCGGTCACCGCGGCAGACGTTGCAACGGGGGCGGCTGTGCTCTTGCATTTCATCGAGAATTTTCAGGGAAAACCCTAATGGAACCGAACCCTATCGAAAAAAGCCCCGGCCTCGGTTCAGAGCGTTTGCTGGATTACATCCGTTTGCATCGTGACGACCAGGTGCGCATGCTGGCGGAGCTGGTCAAGGTGCCGTCTGACAACCCGCCCGGAGATTGCGCAGCGCATGCCGATCGCGCTGCCCAATTGTATGAAGGCCTTGGTTTCACCGTCGAGCGACACAAGGTGCCCGATGCGCTGGTTGCGAGCGTCGGCATGATCAGTGCCACCAACGTGATTGTCCGCCATAGGTTTGGGCCCGGTCCGACGATCGCGCTCAATGCGCATGGCGACGTCGTGGCGCCTGGCGAAGGCTGGACCGTTGATCCCTACGGCGCCGAGATCAAGGATGGCTGGATGTACGGCCGGGGTGTGGCAACCTCGAAGTCCGACTTCGTCACCTATGCCTATGCGCTGCTGGCGCTGCGCGCATTGGGCGAGAAGCTGTCGGGCACGATCGAGATCCACCTGACCTACGACGAAGAGGTCGGCGGCGACATTGGCCCGCTCCATCTGCTTCAGCAGGGTTTGACCAAGCCGGACTATGCGATCTGCGCCGGCCTGTCCTACGGCGTCGTCACTGCCCACAATGGCTGCTTGCATCTCGACATCGACGTCCGTGGCAAGTCCGCCCATGCGGCGCGGCCCGAAACAGGCATCGACGCACTTGAGGCGGCAACGCACATACTGAGCCGGCTCTATTCGTTGCGCTCGGGTTTTTCGGAGCAGCGCTCGTCGGTCGAAGGCATCACCACGCCATCGCTGGTGGTGGGGCTTATCTCCGGCGGCATCAACACCAATGTCGTGCCCGACAAGATCGTGATGCGCGTCGATCGCCGGATGATCCCGGAAGAGAACGGTCCGGAGGTGGCGCGCGACCTGATCGCCTTCATTGAGGCGACCGCGCGCGAGATTCCGGGCGTCGAGTGCCATGTCCGCCAGCTGATGCTGGCCAATCCGCTGAAGCCGCTCGTCGGGCAGGAACGCCTGGCCGGTGCCTTGCAGAGGCATGCCTCGGAGCTGGCCGGCGAGGCCGTCCCGACGCACGGCGTGCCGCTCTACACCGATGCGCGGCACTACAGCAATGCCGGCATTCCGACCGTGCTGTACGGCGCCGGTCCGCGAACGATGCTCGAGGCCAATGCGCACCGTGCCGACGAAAAGCTCAAGATCGACGACCTCGTCCTGGCAACCAATGTGGTGACGCTGGCGCTTTACGACATGCTCACCGGCAACGCCTGACAATTTGTGGCTTGGGCATTCGAACAAGACGGTAGGCGGTCATGGACCGCCTACCTGCCGGCAATGGCTCGGAACACGCTGTCCACGGACACTCCTCTCCTTCGCGGCAGATCCGCAGAGCCGCGTTGCCTTTCCCGAGCTGTCAGGATATCTCTATGGGACTGGAAACAGTGGCGTTTCCCAAATCTCCCTAAGCAGACTCCGCCCGGCTCGCGCCGATGACCGGGTAGTATTCTATCGACCTGCTCAATAGGTGGCTTATAGCGCATGGCGACTGGTGACTGGCGGATTGGCGTCCTGTTTTCCAACAGCGGAGTGACTGCGGCGGCCGAGACGGCCGAAGCGAACGCGACGCGCCTTGCGATCGAGGAGATCAACGCGGCCGGCGGCGTTCGTGGGCGGCAGATAAAGGCGGTCTTCTACGATCCGGAATGCTCGGCCAAAAAGTACCAGGAACTCGCCGTTCGCCTCCTCGCCGAGGACGGCATCAAGATCATCTTCGGCTGCTACATGTCGTCGGCGCGCAAGGCCGTCCTGCCGGAAATCGAAGCCTATCGCGGCATGCTTTTTTACCCGACCTTCTATGAGGGGTTCGAGTATTCGACGCGTTGCTTCTATACCGGTTCGTCGTCGAACCAGAACGCGGTCCAGCTCGCGCGCTATCTGATCGACAACTACGGCACGCGCTTCCTGCTGGTCGGCTCCAACTACGTCTTCCCTTACGAATACAACCGCGTCGTCATGGACCTTGTCATGAGAGCCAAGGGGACCATTCTCGACGAGCTCTATGTGCCCGTTGAACCGGTGCGCAAGGATTTCAATCGTGTCATCAAGCAGATCAGCAAGCTGAAGCCGGACATCGTGGTGTCGACGGTCGTCGGTACGGGTGCTGTCATGCTCTATGAGGCCTACAAGGAAGCCGGTTTCGACGTCGCCACGATGCCGATCGCCAGCCTGACGACAACGGAAGCGGAAGTCGCCGAGATGGCGCCTGACATCGCGGCGGGACACCTGACCTCGGCGTCGTTCTTCGAGACGCTCGACACGCCGCAGGCGCGCCAATTCGTATCGTCCTTCAAGCAGCGGTTCGGCGCCGACGCCCCTGTTACGGCGGGCGCCGAGGCTGCCTATTTCCAGGTTCATCTCTATGCCAAAGCGCTGGAGCTGGCCGGTACGGACGAACCGGAAGCGCTGGCCAAACATCTCGCCGGGCTGGAGTTCGACGCGCCGCAAGGGCGGATACGCATCGACCCCGACAACCACCACACCGAATTGTGGTCGCGCATCGGGCGGGTCAATGACGAAGGCAAGTTCGACATCATCTGGCAATCCGAGACGAGGATCAGGCCCGACCCCTACTTCGTCACGGCGTCATTCGATGATTGGATGAGCAAACCCCATCAGCTGAAACGCAAGGCTTAGCGGATCGTTCTCGGTGGCAACCAGCATTCTCCAGGACCTGAAGGGCCTGCGCGTCCAAGTCATCCACCCGCCAGATGCGGCGGGGCTGGCGCTGGTCGAGCATCTCAGGCGCATCGGCTGCAGTTGCGAAACGACCTGGCCCTTGCCCGATGCGATAAACCCGTCGGCGGTGGTGGTGCTGGTTTCGATCGAGCAGGAGAACCGTGACAAGATCCTGAGCCTGTTCCGGCCGGTGGAGCCATCCGATCCCGCCTTGATTGCGGTCGTCACTTATGAGGATCCAAGCACGCTGCAGGTGGTGCTGGAGTGCGGGGCGCTGGCGGTCATCGAGCGGCCGATACGCCCGTTCGGCCTGTTGACAAATTTGACCATCGCGCGCGCGCTCTGGCTCGAGCGGCAGAACGCCAGCAAGCGCATCCGCAAGCTTGAGCGCAAGCTGGCCGGCAACAACCGCATCCTGCGTGCTAAGAACATTCTCATGGAAACGCAAGGGCTTAGCGAGCAGGACGCGTATGAGAACATCCGCCGGCAAGCGATGGCGAAACGCGTGCCAATGGATGATCTGGCGAGTGCGATCATCAACGCGCATGAGCTCTTGACGTTCAAGGACATGCGTGACTAATATGAAAAATAATTGACGCCGGGTGAACCTCGGATGTCGATACGGTGTGAGACAATGTGGTCCGCGCCGAGTGGCTATGTAGCCCGCAAGCTCCTCGCAGGAGTTGGCGGGCTTTTTTGTTTTTCGGCTCCCGACAAGGCCGTTGGCAGCCGTTGGTTCGATCTGCAGCACTTTCTTGACGCTCTTCGGTCAGCGCGTGCGAACGCGTGCGCGGCTTCGTTTTGTCCGGTGTCTGGAAACATGTTGCCCTACTCGTGAAAGGATTCGCTCCGTAACGTCGCAAGAAAAAACACAATCAGAGTATTTATTTACAATTCTGCGCAGTAATATGTGCTGAATATATACGTATAATTGTCGAATCATTCGGTATACGAAAAATATACTTATAGATGTATTGACTATTAGGAGTTCCTAATAAAGCGTGCAGGTGGTCGCGAATGGGGCGGCTTCACAAAAATCAACGCACAACGATGCGAACAGGAGGACCTATGAAGAACCATGATCGGCGTACATTTCTGAAAGCGTCGGGCCTCGCGGCAATCGGGCTGGCCGCTCCTTCAATCCTGCGTCTCGGCGACAAGGCCTGGGCAGCCGACGAGATTCCCGTCGGCATCATGTATTCACTGACCGGAACCACCGCGATCGTCGAGAAATCGATGAACCAGTGCGCCCAGATGGCAATTGACGAAATCAACGCCAAGGGCGGTGTTCTTGGTCGCAAGCTGCGCGCCATCATCGAAGATCCGGCGTCCGAGCCGCGCATCTACAGCGAAAAGGCCCGCAAGCTGACGATTGAGGACCAGGTCCCGGTGATCTTCGGCTGCTACACCACCGCCAGCCGCAAGGCGGTGCTGCCGGTCGTCGAGCGGCGCAAGGGCCTGCTCGTCTGGCCGACCTGGTACGAAGGCGAGGAGTGCTCCAAGAACGTGCTCTATGCCGGCTCCGCTGTGCCCAACCAGCAGCTGGAAAACTCGCTGCCGTGGCTGCAGAAGAGCCTGGGCAAGAACAAGGTGTTCATCGTTGGCTCCGACTATGCGTTTCCGCGCGGAATGGCGAAGACATCGAAGACGATCTGCGAAAAGATCGGCATGCAGGTGGTCGGCGACGAGTACCTGCCGCTCGGCCACACCGAGTGGGCGTCGATGGTCTCCAAGATCGGCTCGAGTGGGGCCGACGTGATCTTCTCCAACGTGGTGGGTGACTCAATCGTCGCCTTCTACAGGGAACTGCGCAACCAGGGCTACGATTTCGACAAGCTGCCGCTCTGCGCTTCGACGACGACGGAAGTCGAGATCAAGGCGATGGGCCCGGAATACGCGCTCGGAAGCTATGTTTCGCTGCCCTATTTCCAGACCGTCGACACGCCGCAGAACAAGGTTTTCGTCGAGGCGTTCAAGGCTTATGCCGGCGCCGATGCCGTAACCCACGCTGCGATGGAGGCGGTCTATATCGGCGTCAACATGTGGGCGATGGCCGCGGAAAAGGCAGGCGACCTCGCGCCCGATGCGATCGTCGCCAATGCCGGCGGTCTGTCCTTCGATGCACCCCAGGGCAAGGTCACCATCGACCCCGACAACCTGCACAGCTACCTGACGCCGCGCATCGGCAAGACCCGCGCCGACGGCCTGCTCGACATCGTCGACCAGTACGCAGAACCGCTGGTGCCGCTGCCTTACTCCAGCGTTGGCGAGACCGCTGACAAGCGGGTCTGCACGACGAGCGGGGCGACGCTCTAGCCCCCTGACTGCCAGCTGTGCCGGCGCGGATTCCGTGCCGGCACGCGCCCCCGACCAACGGATGGAAGCGGCATGGAAACCTTTGTCATCGGCCTGAGTATCGCATCGATCTTGTTCATGGTCGCCCTTGGCCTGGCGATCATCTACGGCACCATGAACGTCATCAATCTCGCCCATGGCGAGATGGTGATGATCGGCGCCTACACCACGGTGCTGGCGACCAAGCATCTCGGCTTCAACATCTATCTCTGCCTGCCGCTGGCGTTTCTGGTGACGGCGACATTCGGTCTGATCATCGAACGCACCGTGGTGCGCAGGCTGTACGGCCGACTGCTCGATACATTGCTGGCGACGTGGGGGATCGCGCTCATCCTGCAGCAGCTGATCCGAATCCATTTCGGGCTCGGCCTGTTCGGCGTCGAGATCGACGGTCTGGGCTCCGACCTGCAGAACGTTCCGGTTCCTGCCGAACTGCAGCAGGCCATTCAACTGTTCGGCGCCAATATCCCGGTCTACAGGGCCTTCGTCTTCGTCACCGCGCTGGCGCTCGGCGCCATCACCTGGCTTGTGATGTACAGGACGCGCTTCGGCAGCCAGTTGCGCGCTGTTTCGGTCGCCCGGAACACCGCCGCGGCCTGCGGCATCAACGACAAGCGCGTCAACATGCTGGCCTTCGCCTATGGCTCCGGCCTTGCCGGCATCGCGGGAGTTCTGGTGTCCGGCTTCAAGACCGTGTCGCCCGACATGGGCACGCCCTATGTCGTCGACGCCTTCCTTGTCGTCGTCGCCGGCGGTGTCGGTCATCTGCTCGGCACCTTCGCCTCGGCAGGCATTCTCGGCGAAGTCCAGAGTTTCGTCGCCACCTGGGCAAACGACGTTTACGGACGGACGGTCCTGTTTGCCGTCGTGATCTTCATTCTCCTCTTCAAGCCTCAGGGCCTCTTTGTCACCAAGAGCCGCTGAGCTTGGCTGCAACATGGACGAGCGCATGACTTACCGCACCGCTTCCATCATCGCCTACATCGCCTTCTTCGCCGTTGTGCTCGCGCTTCCGCTGGTGCTCAACAGCTTCTGGACCAACCGCGTCGCGATCTATCTGGTCTATTCGATCTGCGCGATCGGCATCAGCATGTCGTGGGGCTATGCCGGCATCCTCAGCCTCGGGCAGGGCCTGTTCTTCGGCATGGGCGCCTACATGCTGGCGATGTCGCTGACGCTTGCCGTGCCGGAAAACAATCCGGTGCCGCAGCTGATGCTTCTCAACATGGAGCCCAATGCGGTTCGTGACCTGTGCTGCGTCACGACGGGATCGTTCCTGTGGATCCCGTTCCGTTCGGTGGCGGTCGGCATGATCGCGGGCATCGTCGTGCCGTGCATCCTGGCCGCCGGCATCGGCTACGTCATGTTCAAGCGGCGCACGACCGGCGTCTATGTCAGCATCATCACGCTGGCCTTCGCGCTGATCGGGCAATTGCTCATCATCAACAACCAGCCGCTGACCGGCGGCTTTAACGGGTTGGCGAACCTTGCGCTGCTTGAGATCGGCGGCTTTGAATTCGACCCCTACGGACCGAGCGTCTACTATGCCGTTGCGCTGACGTTGATCGCGGTGATCCTGCTCGCCCGCTACATGCTGACCGGACGTATCGGCCAGGTACTCAAGGCCATTCGCGAGGACGAGGCGCGTGCGCGTTATCTCGGCTACGACGTCGAGAACTACAAGCTCTTCATCTTCTGCGTCTCGGCCGGCGTCGCCGGCCTGGCGGGAATGCTGTTCACGGTCACGTCGGAATTCGCCACGCCGTCGCTGATGGCGACGTCGCTCAGCATCTCGATGGTGATCTGGGCGGCGACCGGCGGCCGCGCCTCGTTGCTCGGGGCCTGCATCGGAGCGCTGATCGTCAACTTCGTCGGCTCGCTGGCCAGCGAAAGCGCGACTTTCCAGCCGGTGTGGCCTATCATCCTGGGGCTGCTTTTCGTCGTCGTCGTGCTGTTCATGCCGAACGGAATAGCCGGGATCTTCAAGGCTTTCATCGATCGTCCCGGCAAGGCTGAGCGTCTCGGCGGAGCCAAGCTCTCCGGCAAGACCGAGCGCCCCGACAAGGCCGATCTTCTCGTCAAGTCTGAGCTGTCGGCAAGGGAGGCGTAACCGATGAATGCCGTTCATAGGCCATCCCAAGCAGGCGCGGTGTCGACTGTACCGATCCTGCGGACACAAAACCTTACCGTGCGCTTCGATGAGTTTCCCGCCGTGCGCGACGTCGACCTGTCGATCGCCGATGGCGAGCTCAGAGTGATCATCGGCGCTAACGGCGCCGGCAAGTCGACCTTGCTGGATCTCCTGTGCGGCAAGACGCTGCCGTCTGAAGGCGAGATCTGGCTGCGCGACCGCAACATCACCGGCATCGGCGAGGCCGCAATCGCCCGCAGCGGCGTCGGTCGCAAGTTCCAGACGCCGACGGTGTTCAAGGACATGACGGTGCTGGAAAACCTGCAGGTGGCGAGCAATCGCCGTGTCCGCGTCTTCGAGAACCTGTTCGAGCGGGTGAAAGGGAGGCCGAGCGACAAGGAGGTAGCGGTTGCCGAGCGTACCGGGCTTCTCGGCTCGATGAAGCGCAAGGCCTCGGAGCTGTCGCACGGCCAGCTGCAATGGCTCGAACTGGCGATGGTGCTGAGCCAGGAACCCAAGATCATCCTGCTCGACGAGCCGGCCGCCGGCATGACGGCGGCCGAAACCGACAAGACGGCGGAGCTTTTGCTCGATCTCGCCGGCGGTCACACCGTGTTGGTGATCGAGCACGACATGGCCTTCGTCCGCCGCATCTGCCGGACCATCACCGTGATGCACCAGGGGGCTGTGCTCGCCGAGGGGACGGCCGAGGAGATCGAACGCAACCCCGCAGTGATACAGGCCTATCTGGGATCGGCGACACTCAGCCATGCTTAAGTTCAAAGACCTCAACGCGTTCTACGGAACGAGCCACATCATCCACGATCTCAACCTTGAAATCCGCGAGGGCGAGGTCTTCTGCATCATGGGCCGCAACGGCGTCGGCAAGACGACGCTGCTGCGCAGCCTGCTCGGCATCGGCGTGCAGACCAAAGGCGCCATCGAGTTCGAAGGCGCCGACATCAGCGGCGACCTGACCTACCAGCGGGCACGGCGCGGCATCGGCTACGTGCCGCAGGGGCGCGAGATCGTGCCCGGGCTCAGCGTGCTCGACAACATACTGCTCGGCTGCAACGCCCGCGCCGACGGCCAGACGTCGGTGCCGCCGCTGGTCTGGACGCTGTTTCCGTTCCTGAAGGATCACCTCCACCGGCGCGGTACCAACCTCTCGGGCGGACAACAGCAGCAGCTGGCCATTGCCCGCGCGCTTGCCACCGACCCGAGCATCCTGGTTCTCGACGAGCCGACCGAGGGCATCCAGCCCAACATCGTCGAGCACATCGAAGAGGCGATCGTTTCGCTCAACCGGGACCATGGCCTGACCATCATCCTGGTCGAGCAGAAGATACGTTTTGCCCGTACCGCGGCGCACCGCTTCGCCATCCTCGAAAAGGGACAGATCGCGGCGGCCGGCGACACCGCCGACCTCAGCAACGAACTGATCCACAAACACATGGGCCTTTAGCCGCGAAGGCGGCTGGGGGCCTGCAGGTCAAGCGCAGAAAGGATTTTGAGATGCTCCGAGTTGAAGGCGTGCTTGGCAGCCGAAGCGATCCGGCAATGCATGAGGCGATCCATCATCTCGAACACCACCACGCCGTGGAGTTCGTGACGGTGGCCGTCGGCGATCTCGACCGCCGGCGGCTGATGGCGCGAACCGACAAGGGTGAGGAGGTGGCGATCACCTTGCCACGCGACCAGAAACTGCATGACGGCGCCGTGCTGGTGCTCGACCATCATCGCGCCGTGATCGTACGCGCTGGCGAGCAGCGCTGGCTGAGATTCACGCCGCGTTCGGCAAGCGACGCGCTTGAACTCGGCTATCACGCCGGCAACCTGCACTGGCGGGTGCGTTTCGACGGCGAGGATCTGCTCGTCGCCCAGGACGGTCCGGCCACGGCCTACGCCGCGCGCATCGAGCCGCTCATCTCGGGCGGCCGCGTCGAGATGACCGAGGAGGCCGAATGAGCGTTCCATCGGCACATCTGCTCGTCGCCCTGCAGCATGCAGACGGGCAGTTCCCTTCCGGCGGCTTTGCCTTCTCGCAGGGGCTGGAGGCCTCGTCCACGCTTGCCGGAAAACTGGGTGCCTTCGACTTCGCTGCTTTCGTCGACATCCAGATCCGCCATCGCTGGGCCGATGCCGACCGTGTCGCGCTGGTTCGGGCCCACCGGCTCGGCGGCGATCTCGAGGCGTTGGCCGAACTCGACCGCGAGGTCGAGGCCTCGACCTTCGTCGAGGGGCTGCGCTCGGGCTCGCGCCGCAACGGCATGGCGCTTCTGACCACGCATGAGCGGATCGGAACCTGCGGCGCTGCCGCCTATCGCGCCATGGTCCGCAAGGGCGAAGCCTGCGGCCACCTGCCGGTCGTCCAGGGCCTCGCCTGGCAGGCGCTCGACCTTGACGAGGCGAGTGCCGTAGCGATCGGCGGTTACCAGATGGTGGCGTCGCTTTCGACTGCCGCCGTGCGGCTTGGCGTGATCGGCGCCATCGACGCCCAGAAGGTTGTCGCACGCGCTTTGCCTGCCATCGAGGCCGCGGCCCGCTTGCCTGTCGGCGACGACGAACCGCTGCGGTCGTTCACGCCGCTCTGCGAGATCGCGGTCGCCATGCATGGCGCTTCGGGCCAGCGCCTGTTTTCGAATTGAGGAGTACCCACGATGTTGCTGACACCGACCGAACTCGAGCGCCTGACGATCTATACGGCGGCCGAACTGGCGCGCAAGCGGCGGGCCAAGGGGCTCCTGCTCAACTATCCCGAAGCGGTGGCGATCATCACCGACGAGATCCTCGAAGGTGCCAGGGAAGGGCGCTCGGTCGCCGAGATGATGTCGATCGGCTCGGCCATCCTGACCCAGGCAGATGTCATGCCCGGGATCGCGGCAATGCTGCCGATGCTGCAGGTCGAGGCGACGTTCCGGGACGGCACCAAGCTGGTCACCGTGCATGAGCCGCTGCGCCCGGCGGCGGGTGCTGCGGCCGACGACGTCGAACCTGGGGCAATCGTCGCCGAGGATGGCGACATCGAGCTCAATGCCGGACGCCGCAAGCTGACGCTGAAGGTCGTCAACACCGGTGACCGGCCGGTGCAGATCGGCAGCCACTATCATTTCTTCGAGGTCAACAAGGCGCTCGACTTCGACCGGGCGGCTGCCTTCGGCATGCGTCTCGACATCGCCGCCGGTACCGCCGTTCGCTTCGAGCCGGGTCAGGAGAAGGACGTGCCGCTGACCACCTTTGGCGGACAGCAGCAGCTTTCCGGCCTCAACGGACTGTCGAACGGCTCGGCCGACGATCCGGCGGCCAAGGCCGCGGCTCTTGAAAATGCCCGCGCCCGCGGCTTCCGCGGCGCCTGAGGGGAGGAACGATCATGGCAACCCTGTCACGCCGCGACTATGCGGCAATGTATGGCCCAACCACCGGTGATGGCTTCCGTCTCGGCGACACCTCGCTCGTCGCCGTCGTCGAAAAGGATTTCGCCGTCTATGGCGACGAATGCCTGCATGGCGGCGGCAAGACGCTGCGCGACGGCGCCGGCCTCGCCGCCGGCGTCACCAGCGCCGAAGGCGCGCTCGACTTCCTGTTGTGCAACGTCACGGTGATCGATGCCGTCGTCGGCATCGTCAAGGGCGATCTCGGCATCCGTGACGGCAAGATCGTCGGCATCGGCAAGGCCGGCAATCCGGCCACCATGGACGGCGTCGACCCGCGCCTCATCGTCTCGGCGGCGACCACCGTGCGCGACTGCGAAGGCCTGATCGCAACTGCCGGTGCGCTCGACGTCCATGTCCATTTTGACAGCGCACAGCTCTGCGACCATGCAATCGCCTCCGGCATCACCACCATGCTCGGCGGCTCGCTGGGTCCGATTACTGTCGGCATCGACTGCGGCGGCCCGTTCAACGTCGGCAAGATGCTGCAGGCGGCCGAGCACTGGCCGATCAATTTCGGCTTCCTCGGCCGCGGCAATTCGCACCGGCCTGCGTCGCTCGTCGAGCAGATCGAGACCGGCTGCCTCGGCCTCAAGCTGCACGAGGACTGGGGCACCATGCCGGCCTCGATCGACACCTGCCTGACGGTGGCCGACGAGCTCGATTTCCCAGTCCAGATCCACACCGACACGCTGAACGAGTCCGGCTTCCTCGAGGATACGCTCGCCGCCATCAACGGCCGCACCATCCACATGTACCATACCGAGGGGGCAGGGGGCGGGCATGCGCCCGACATCATCAGCGTCGCCGGCGTGCCGTGGTGCCTGCCGTCGTCGACCAACCCGACCAACCCCTACACGATCAACACTTTCGACGAACATCTCGACATGACGATGGTGTGCCACCATCTCAACCCGGCCATCCCAGAGGATGTCGCCTTTGCCGAAAGCCGAATCCGCGCCCAGACCATTGCCGCCGAGGACATCCTCCATGACATCGGCGCGATCTCGATGCTTGGCTCCGACAGCCAGGGCATGGGCCGCATCAACGAGGTGATCTGCCGGACCTGGCAATTGGCCGACAAGATGAAGAAGCAGCGTGGCCGCTTGCCCGAGGAGGCGACGCGTTTCGGCGACAATGAGCGCATCAAGCGCTATGTCGCCAAATACACCATCAATGCCGCGCGCACCTTCGGCATCGCGGAACATGTCGGCTCGCTCGAAGACGGCAAGATGGCCGACATCGTCATCTGGCGCCCGGCCTTCTTCGGCATCAAGCCGGAGCTCGTCATCAAGGGCGGCTTCATTGCCTGGGGCGCGATGGGCGACAGCGCTGCTTCGCTGATGACCTGCGAGCCGCTGCTGCTGCGTCCGCAATGGGGTGCCTTCGGCCGGGCCAAGCAGGCACTGTCGGCATGCTTCGTCAATCCGCTCGCCATCGAGCGCGGACTGGCCGCGACGCTCGATTTGAAGAAGGCATTGCTGCCCTCACGCGGCAATCGCACCCTGTCGAAGAAGGACATGCTGCACAATGACGCCTGTCCCAACATCCGCGTCGATCCGCAGACCTTCGACGTCTTTGTCGATGGTGAGCTGGCGACATGCGAGCCGGCTTACGAGTTGCCGTTGACCCAACGCTACATGCTGAGGTGACATCATGGACACCAGGACGACCTCAATGAATCCGCCTCCCTCGCGCGTCGGCGCCGCCCGCATCGGCATCGGCGGTCCCGTCGGCTCCGGCAAGACCGCGTTGATCGAACGGCTGATCCCGGCCTTTGCGGCGCGCGGCGTGTCGCTGGCGATCGTCACCAACGACCTTGTCACCGCCGAGGACGCCGAGCGCATCCGCCGCTCGGGCCTGATCGACCCGGCGCGCGTCGCGGCTGTCGAGGCGGGCGCGTGCCCGCACACCGTCATTCGCGAGGATCCCACCCTCAACATCGCCGCCGCCGACGATCTCGAGGCGCTGTTCCCGGATGTCGAGCTGATCCTGATCGAAAGCGGCGGCGACAATCTCGCCTCGACCTTTTCGCTCGACCTCGTCGACTGGTGGATGTTCGTCATCGATGTTGCCGGCGGCGATGACATTCCGCGCAAGAACGGCCCCGGCGTGCTCAAATGCGATCTGCTGGTCGTCAACAAGACCGACCTTGCCCCTTATGTCGGCGTCGACCTCGCGGCGATGGCAGCACAGGCTGCCACCGCGCGCGCCGGCCGGCCGATGGCGCTCACAAACTGCCGCAGCAATGAAGGGGTCGACACGATCGCCGACCGCATCCTCTCGGACGTGTTGTTCAGATGACCAGCCACTGGCCACAACTGCGCCCCGAGCATGCCACGCCGCATCCGCGCCAGGCCGGGGCGCGCAACGGCCGCTTCGAGCTGTCGCTGTCCCGTCATGGCGCGCGTACGCATATCGGGCGCCAGTACGTCTCCTACCCGTTCCACATGACGCGGCCGTTTGCACTCGATGTCGCCATCCCGTCCCTGCTCACCGTCTACCAGCAGTCTTCCTCGGGCGGGCTCTACCGGGACGACAGGCTTTCGAGCCGCTTCGATGTTGGGACGGGCGCCGCCGGCCACGTCACCACCCAGGCGGCCACGGTCGTTCACGACTGTTACGGCCAGGTGGCCCGCCAGACGACCGAGATCGTGCTGCAGGAAGGGGCGTTCCTGGCGCTGACCCCCGATCCGCTGGTGCTGTTTCCCGGTGCCGCGTGTTCGAACATCACCCAGGCCCGGCTCGCGCCTGGTGCGGTGCTGTTGCTGTCCGACGCCTTCGCCCTGCACGACCCGCAGGCGCGCAACCGTCCGTTCGAGAAGTTGGAGGCGAAGGTCGAGATTCGGGACGCCGACGGACGGCTGCTCGTTCGCGACAATCTTGACATCGCCGGAGCGGACCTTGCCGGACCCACTTCGCCCGTCGGCGCATGGAAAGTCGTGTCCAGTTTCATGCTCGTTGGCGCGCCTGACCGGCTGCCAACTGTCGATGAGCTCGCCGGCCTCGGTCGAGCGGAACGCCAGGTCGCCGGCATCACCGCGCTGCCCAATGGAGCAGGCTGGGGCGTGCGCTGCCTGGCGGCGGACGCGATCGCGGCGCGCGGCATCGCCAACGATCTCTTTGCGCTCGCCGTGGTTGCGGCCTTCGGCCAGCAACCTGCGCGGCGGCGCAAATGACGACCAATTCGCATCTGATCTGTGAATGATGAAAGGAACAGGATCATGAACAGCAAATCTCTCATTCGGACAGCGGCACTGGCCGCCTTCTTACTGGCGCCCGGTCTCGCCAGTGCCCACACCGGCATCGGCCATGTCGAAGGTTTCGCCCACGGCTTTGCCCATCCGCTCGGCGGGCTCGACCATGTGCTCGCCATGGTGATGGTTGGGCTCTTTGCCGCCCAGCTGGGCGGCCGGGCCCGCTGGCTCGTTCCGGCAAGCTTCGTGTCCGTGATGATCCTGGGTGGCGCACTTGGTCTTGCCGGCATTGCCGTGCCGTTCGTCGAACTCGGCATCGGCCTGTCGATCGTCGTTCTCGGTGGTGTCGTCGCCTTCAACCTGCGCGCCGGAGTGGCGGCGGCCATGGCGCTGGTCGGCTTCTTCGCGGTCTTCCATGGCTATGCCCACGGCGCCGAGATGCCCGAAAGTGCTAGCGGTCTGGCCTATGGCGCAGGCTTTGTGCTGGCGACGGCGATGCTGCACGCGGCCGGACTTGGCTTCGGCCTGGCTCTCGACGGCAAGGCCGGCGTACGTGGAGCGGTCGTGGTCCGTTCGCTTGGCGCGCTCGCCGCTTTCGCCGGTATAGGCGTGGTGACCGGCCTCGTCTGAGACAGGCAGTTTCAGCGGCCGCCCCCACAGGGCGGCGGCTGCAGACTTAAAAGCAACGAGGTGCCAGGATGAGCAGTTCAGTTCTCACGCGTCCGGCTCGCGCCGCGGGCTTCCTTGCGCGCGGAGCTACGGCATTCGCCAGGACGGCCGCGCCGGCTGCGCTTCAGCAGGATCCGCACGCGGTCCGGGCACCCAGCGAGAACGAACTGCAGGCCGCGATCGGGCGCGAGGTACGGGCCTGCCGCAAGCGCCGCGGCATGACGGCAACCGAGCTTGCGGGGGCGGCAAACATCTCGGTCGGTATGATGTCGAAAATCGAAAACGGTGTCATCTCGGCGTCGCTGACCACGCTGCAGGCCCTGTCCCAGGCGCTTGGCGTCCCGATGACCGCGCTGCTCAGAAGCTTCGAGGACGAGCGCAGCGCGGTCTTCGTCCGGGCGGGCACAGGCGTCGAGGTGGAGCGGCGCGGCACCCGCGCCGGCCACCATTACAATCTGCTCGGCTACATCGCCTCGTCATCCAGCACTGTCTCCGTCGAGCCCTATCTCATCACCTTGACCAGCCACACCGACACCTTCCCGCTGTTCCAGCACGCGGGTATGGAATTCCTCTACCTGCTCGAGGGCGAGATCACCTATCGCCACGGCCCAACGCTCTATCACATGTCGCCCGGCGACAGCTTGTTCTTCGAAGCCGACACCCCACACGGTTCCGAACAACTGACAAAGCTGCCGATAAGGTTTCTGTCGATCATCTCTTACCCGCAGGGCGGAGAAGACTGACTTGCCACATGGCCGGTGTCGGCAGTGCCCTTACCGGACCTGCGCCTGGACCACCGTCACCGCGATCATGTGAAAGGCGTCCTCTGCCGTGCAGCCGCGAGAGAGGTCGTTGGCCGGCTTGGCCAGGCCCTGCAGGATCGGGCCGATGGCGTCGGCGCCGCCGATGCGCTGGGCGATCTTGTAGCCGATGTTGGCGGCGTCGAGATTGGGGAAGACGAAGACATTGGCTTCGCCATGCAGCGCCGAATTGGGCGCCTTGGAGGCGCTGACGGCTTCGACGAAAGCGGTGTCGAACTGCAGCTCGCCGTCGATGACGAGGTCGGGATCGGCGGCATGCGCCAGCCGGGTTGCCTCGACCACCTTGGAGACGCGCTCGTGGGAAGCACTGCCATTGGTCGAGAACGACAGCATCGCCACCTTGGCCGGTGCGCTGGCGAGCGCCTGGTAGGAGCGGGCGGACATGCGGGCGATGTCGGCGAGGTCGGCGGCATCGGGATCGACCACCAGGCCGCAGTCGGCGAAGACGAAGGCGCCCTTCTTGGCGTGATGGGGTTGGCACAGCATCATCAGGAAGAAGCTCGACACCAGCCCGACGCCCGGCGCCTTGCCGATCGTCTGCAATGCCGCCCGCACGGTATCGGCAGTGGTGGCGACAGCGCCGCCGACGGTGCCGTCGGCCTCGCCTTCGCGCACCATCATGGCGGCAAAGACAAGGGGTGAGCGCAGTGCCTCGACAGCCGAGGCTTCGTCGACACCCTTGGTCTTGCGGAGCTCGAAATAGGCATTGGCGAGGCGCGACGCCAGCGCGGAGGAAACAGGGTCTTCAATACGGAGATCGAGCTGGCTCGCGCCGGCGTCCGCAAGTGCCTGTTTGATGATGCCGCGGTTGCCGACCAGCGTGATCTCGGCGACGCCCTCGTGGCTGGCCCGGATCGCAGCCTCGATGATACGCGGGTCCTCGCCTTCGGGGAGAACGATGCGCTTGGGGGCCTGTTTCGCCGTGGCGAGGATGCGTTCCAGCGGTTTCATCAGGCGTGCCCCAGATAATAGATGCCGGCGAGGATGAAGAGGCCGATGAAGATGGTCTCGGCGACGATGAGGGCGACCGCGTCGCCGCCGACGTCGAGCACACGGCGTAATGAGGTTTTCATGCCGACGGCGACGATGCCGGCGAGCAGGGCCCAGCGCGACGTCTCCATGCCGACCTTCGACACCGCCTCCGGAATGAGGCCGAAGGAGTTGATGGCGGCGAGAATGAGGAAGGAGATGACGAAACCGGGCAGCAGCGGCGGGCGCTTGCCGCTCTCGCCGACCGAGCCGACATTGCGGGTGGCGAGCGAGAAGATCAGCACGACCGGTGCCAGCATGGTGACGCGGATGAGCTTGACCAGCGTCGCCGTCTCACCCGCCTCGGGGGACACGGAGAAGCCGGCGCCGACGACCTGGGCGACGTCGTGGATGGTGCCGCCGAAGAAGATGCCGGTGGCGCGCGCGTCGAGGCCGATGGCCTGGGCGATCATCGGGTAGAAGACCATGGCGAGTGTCGACAGTACCGTCACCGACAGCACGGTGAAGATCAGGTTGCGCTCGGAGAACTCGTTCTTGGGTAAAACTGCGGCGATTGCCATGGCGGCCGAGGCGCCGCAGATGGCGACCGAGCCGGAGGTAATGAGGGCAAGGCGCCAGCCGCGGCCGAGAAGTTTGGCGGCGGCGAGGCCGAACAGGATGGTCGCGGCGATGGCGGCAACCAGAAGCAGGATGGTGCTGGCGCCAAGCCCGATCAGCAAATCGACGCTGATGCGCATGCCGAGCAGGGCGACACCGATTCGCAATACTTTCTTGGCGCAGAAGTCGATGCCGGCGACGCAGCGTCCTTCCTCGGACAGGAAGTGGAAAGCGATGCCGAGCAGCAGTGCCATCAGCATCGCCGGTGCGCCGTAATGATCGGAGAGGAACTGTGCCGCGATCGCCACCGCAGCGGTGACGGCAAGGCCGGGCCAGTAGACCTGCACCACCGAAGGCAGGCCATTGAAGCGTTGTGTCGCAGCGGCGGTGTTCATTCAATCATTCCCGGTCAAGAAGGTGTTGGCAGACCGCCCGCCCGGCGAACCGGGCGGGCGCTTTTGCAGCGAGGTCAGGCGCGCTTCTGGGGGCGCATGTCGGCGCGGTCGATACCTGCCACCGGCACCGGCTTCTTCATCGCGTCGCGGCGGAAGGGCTCGCCGAGTTCCTGGTTAAGCACGACCTCGACGAAGGTGGTGATGCCCTTGGCCTGATCGTCGATGGCCTTGGCCAGCGCCTCGGTCAGCTTGGCCGTGGTGTCGACGACGACACCCTTCAGGCCGCAGCCCTCCGCCACCTTCGCGTAGCTGAGGTTAGGATTGAGTTCGGTGCCGACGAAGTTGTTGGAATACCACAGCGTGGTGTTCCGCTTTTCCGCGCCCCACTGGTAGTTGCGGAAGATCACCATGGTGATCGCCGGCCAGCCTTCACGGCCGATCGCACCCATCTCGTTCATCGAGATGCCGAAAGCGCCATCTCCGGCGAAGCCGACCACCGGCACGTCGGGGCAGCCGATCTTGGCGCCGACGATCGACGGGAAGCCATAGCCGCAAGGGCCGAACATGCCCGGTGCGAGATATTTCCGGCCCTGTTCGAAGCTCGGATAGGCGTTGCCGATGGCGCAGTTGTTGCCGATGTCGGTGGAGATGATCGCTTCCTTGGGCAGGGCCGCCTGGATCGCACGCCAGGCCTGGCGTGGCGACATGCGGTCGGCCTCGCGCAGGCGGGCGGTGGCGTTCCATTCGGTGCCGACGTCGTCCTCTTCGTGGTCCATCGACGACAGCTGCTGCAGCCAGGCCGAGCGGTTCTGGTGGATCGCCGCCTTGCGCTGCTCGCGGCCTTCATTGCCGGCCGAGGGCGTCAGTTGCTCGAGGATCTGGCGGGCGACCTGCTTGGCGTCGCCGCAGATGCCGACGGAAACCTTCTTGGTCAGACCGATGCGATCGGCATTGATGTCGACCTGGATGATCGCGGCATTCTTCGGCCAGTAGTCGATGCCGTAGCCGGGCAAGGTCGAGAACGGGTTGAGGCGGGTGCCGAGCGCCAACACCACGTCTGCCTTGGCGATCAGCTCCATCGCTGCCTTCGAGCCGTTGTAGCCGAGCGGTCCTGCGGCGAGACGGTGGCTGCCGGGGAAGGCGTCATTGTGCTGGTAACCGCAGCAGACCGGCGCGTCGAGACGCTCGGCCAGCGCCATGGATTCGTTGATGGCGTTGCCGATGACGACGCCGGCTCCGTTCAGGATGACCGGGAACTTTGCTTCCGACAGCAGGCGCGCTGCTTCCGTGATCGCCTGCGGGCCACCGGCGGGGCGCTCGAAACGCACGATTGAGGGCAGGTCGACGTCGATGACATGGGTCCAGAAGTCGCGGGGGATGTTGATCTGCGCTGGGGCGCAACCGCGCCAGGCCTTCTCGATGACGCGGTTCAGCACCTCGGGAATACGTGAGGGATCCCGCACCTCTTCCTGGTAGCAGACCATCTCCTCGAACATCGCCATCTGGTCGACTTCCTGGAAGCCGCCCTGGCCGATGGTCTTGTTGGCTGCCTGCGGCGTGACCATGAGCAGCGGCGTGTGGTTCCAGTAGGCTGTTTTCATCGCGGTGATGAAGCCCGTCACACCCGGGCCGTTCTGGCCGATGGCCATGGACATGGTGCCGGTGGCGCGGCTGAAGCCGTCGGCCATCATGCCGGCATTGGTCTCATGCGCGCAGTCCCAGAACTTGATGCCGGCCTTGGGGAACAGGTCCGACACCGGCATCATGGCCGAGCCGATGATGCCGAAGGCATGCTCGATGCCGTGCATCTGCAAGACTTTGACGAAAGCTTCTTCGGTGGTCATTTTCATTTTCTGGGTTCCTTTCGATGGGGGCAGGTCTGGTCTTGGGAGTCGGGTCCGATTTTTGGGCCGATGCGCTAGAGGATCTCGTCCTTGAGGTAATACCAGCGGTACATTCCCCACTGGCCGAGGCGCCGAAACGGTGTCAGCAACCCGTGGCTGGGCAACGGGGAGGTGAAGATCGGCAGGTCGAGTTCGCCGCCCTTGCCCGCGACCATCTGGGCCATGCGGCGGCCGGCCTGGGCCGAGTACATGACGCCGTTGCCGCCATAGCCCATGGCGTAGAACAGCTGTTGCTTGGGATCGGGCCGGAAGATGCGGGGCATCATGTCGTGGCTGACGTCGACCCAGCCCCACCAGGAGTAGTCTACATCGATGCCGCGCAGGATCGGAAACTTGCGGTAGAGCCCTTCGAGCAGACGGTCGAGGTGACTTGCATTGACTGCGTCCCGCCCCGTGATGGCGCTGCGGCTGCCGATCTGCACACGCCCGTCGGGCAGCATCCGGTAGTAGTGGCGCAGCGTGCGTGTGTCGGTGAGCGGGATTCGGGTCTGGAAGTTCAGCGTCTCGCGCTCGCTGTCCGTCAGCGGCCGCGTCACGATCGAGTTGGACAGGATCGGCATCAGCCGGTGGCGCGTCAGCTCGTGCAGGCCGGGCGAGGTGTAGCCGGCGGTGGCGATGCAGACTGCGCGCGCCCTGACGATGCCGCCCGGCGTGCGCAGGTGATGTATGCCGCCCTTGATTTCGCTGCCGAGGACCGGGCTTGAGGTGTGCACTTTCGCACCCAGCTTGCGGGCCAGCCTGAGATAGCCGAAGGCGAGCTTGGCGGCATGGATGCCCATGCCGTCGGGCTCGTACATCGCGCCCTTGGCTTCTGCGTCGCGAACGAAATCGCTGTGGACCTCGTCGCGGCCGACCATGCGGGCGCGGTAGCCGAAGATGTCGTTGAGCAGGCGCGATTCCTTTTCCAGCGCCGGCAGAACCTTGTCGCGATGGGCGATGTAGAGATGGCCGCCATCCTGAGGATCGCAGTCGATCTCGGGCTGGCTGATCAGGTCGCGAAACAGGTCGAAGGCTTCCGATATCTCGACATGCATTTTCCTGGCGACGTCGACGCCCCAGCGCTCGATCCACTGCGAACGCTTGAGCCGGCCGGCCGAAATCTGCGCCTGGCCGCCATTGCGGGTCGAGCAGCCCCAGGCGACGCCATTTGCTTCCAGCACCGTCGCCTTGATGCCGTGCTCGCGGGCCAGATGAATGGCACAGGACAGGCCGGTATAGCCCGAGCCGATGATGGCGACATCGACGTCGATGTCCTGCGTGACGGGGCCGTCGTCTTCCGGCTGCGGGCCGGCGGTGGCGATCCAGTAGGTCGGCGCGTAGTCCTTGCCGGCGCCCGGGTTTGGTGCATGGACCGGGTCATAGGCCGGATCGAACGGCAGACGTTGTGCCGCGGACCTCAAGAGTTGATGTTCCATTGACGTGGTCCTCCCGAGACCGCTCAGGCACCAGCCGCAATCAGCGGCCGGTTCTTGCGGAAGGCCTGCTTGCGGACGATCTTGCCGTCATCGAGCGTGAACAGATCGCAGCCCTCTGCTTCGACGCGGCTGCCGTCGACGTTGGTGCCTGTGAACGTCCATTCCGAGACGGCGCGATCGCCATGGACGAAGTGGCCATGATGGGCCCAGTGCGCGTCCGGCATCGCTTTCCAGACGCCGCTGAAAGCAGCGGCGATCGCCTCGGTGCCTTCGAAGCGGGTGCCGTAGGCCTCTGGGCCGGCGACGCCGTTGAAGACGCAGTTGCCGGCGAAGAACTCCATGACGCCGTCGATGTCGTGGCGGTTGAAGGCGTCGAAGAGGCGAGCCAGGCCGTCGGCGGTGAGTGACATATCGTGGTCCTCGTATCTGTACGGCAGAGCCTTTGGGCATGGCTGCGCCGTGGCCGGACAAGCCGGCGGATTGGTCTGTCTGTTGGTAAGATCAGGTTTGGCGTCAGCCGGGTGGCGACGTCGCCGGGTGTGTAAGCTTTGGCATCAGATCTTGCCCTTCCAGGGGATCATCGCCTTTTCCAGGTAGCGCAGCATGAGGTCGAAGGCGAAGGCGAAGATGCCGATGACGATGATGCCCATGATGACCGTATCGCTGGCGAGATACTCGGCGGCGTTCAGCACCATGAAGCCGAGACCGCGGTGGGCGGCGACCATTTCGGCGGCGACGAGCGTGGTCCAGCCGACGCCGATGCCGATGCGCATGCCGGTGAAGATCTCGGGCAGGGCGGCCTTCAGGATCACCTGGGAGATGACCTGGGCGCGGGTGGCGCCCATGGCATAGGCGGCATGGATCTGTTCGGTCGACACCGAGCGGACGCCGGCACGGGCGGCGATCGCCATGGGCGCGAAGATGGCGAGATAGATCAGGAACACCTTCGGGAATTCACCGATGCCGAGCCAGATGATGATCAAGGGCAGATAGGCGAGCGGCGGCAGTGGCCGGTAGAACTCGATGATCGGGTCGAACAGGCCGCGCACCGTGCGGTTGACGCCCATCAGGATGCCGACCGGAACGGCTGTGACCAGCGCCAGGAAGAAGGCGCCGAGCACACGGCCAAGGCTGGCCAGCGTGTGCTGGATGAGCGTCGAGTTGGAAACGCCATCGGTCATGGCGACGACGAACTTGTCCCACACGGCAAGCGGCGAGGGCAGGAACAGCGGCTTGACCCAGCCCATCTCGGTGATCAGCAGCCAGAGACCGAACAGCACAAGTGCCGTGATCAGGCTGATATGGCCGCTCATGCCGTCGCCCGGCGCGCCATAGATCTTGCCCGGGCGTACGGACTTGGCCCGTGAGAGGCGCTCAAGCATTGAGGTGTTCCGGATTGCCGGACTGGCGCTCGTCGCCGTAGATGATGCCGAGGATCTGCTCGCGCATGTCGATGAAATCGCGGCTGGATTTGATTGCACGTGCGTTGCCCTCCTCAAGGAAGCGCCGATTGAAATCGAGCTCATAGGTGTGGGTGATGCGGCCCGGACGCGGCGACATGACGATCAGCCGGGAGCCGAGGAAAAGTGCTTCTTCGACGCTGTGCGTGATGAAGAAGAACATCTTGTTGGTCAGCTGCCAGACCTTGAGCAGCAGCTCCTGGATGGTCTCGCGGGTGAGCGCGTCGAGCGCCGCCATCGGCTCGTCCATCAGAAGCATCGCCGGGTCGCAGGTCAGCGCACGGGCGATGCCGACGCGCTGCTGCATGCCGCCGGACAGGTGGTAGATCATGTGGCGGTGAAAATCCTGCAGGCCGACAAGGGCGAGATTCTTGGTCGCCAGCTCGCGCCGGGTCGCCTTGTCTATGCCACGCAGCTTGAGCCCGAATTCGGTGTTGTCGATGACATTCAACCAGGGCAGCAGCGCGTGCTTCTGGAAGACGACGCCACGGTCGGCGCCTGGGCCGACGACTTGACGTCCGCCAAGTGTGATATCACCGTCGGTTGGTGTCATGAAGCCGGCCATCAGGTTGAGCAGTGTGGTCTTGCCGCAGCCCGAGGCACCGAGGGCGACGACGAAATCGCCGCTCTTGACCTCGAGGTTCACGCCCTTGAGCGCAATCACCGCCTGGTCGGAGTAGAGGCCTGGATAGGTCAGGCTGACATTGCTGACGTTGAGGGTTTCCATCGCGTCGAGCCTTTCGAAGAAAATGCAATCGAGTGGTGGAGAAAGTGCCGCCGACCGGCATCCGACCGGCGGCACGTCCAATGTTACTTGGATGCGTCCTTGGCGTAGCTACTGTTGACGAAGGGCGCGTAGTCGTCGAGCGCCTTGTCGATCTGCTTCTGGGCAACGAGGAACTTGGCGCTTTCATTCAATGCCTTGATGGCGCCGCCGCCGAGCCATGTTTCGGATGCCTGTTCGTCGGCATTGGGGAACGACAGCAGGTTGAGCGCTTCGACCGCACCTGCGCCGTCACCGCCGATCAGCTTGACGATGCCCTGCACCTGAGGCGAGTCCGCCGTCCAGCTTGCCTTGTTCTTGTTGTAGTCGGCGTAGGATTCAGACAGCACCTTGGTGAAGGCGGCCATGAACTTCGGGTTCTCGGCGGCCCACTTCTTGTCGGCGACAAGGCCGTCGAAGGTCGGTACGCTGGCAGCACCGATGGTCTCTGAATCGGCGATGGTCTTGCCGTTCTTGAGCAATTCGGTCAGTGCCGGCGGCCAGACATAGGCGGCGTCGATGTCGCCACGCTGCCAGGCGGCGATGATCTGCGGCGGCTTCATGTTGAGGATGTTGACCTCGCGCGGATCGATCTTCCACACCTGCTCGAGGCCGACAAGAAGATGGAAGTGCGAGGTCGACACGAACGGTACGCCGACATTCTTGCCCTTCAGATCCTCGGGCTTTTCGATGCCCGAGCCGTTGCGGACGGCGAGCGCCTCCGACTTGCCGATATTGTCGAGGATCCAGAACAGTTCGAGATTGACGCCGCGCGTGGCGGCGGCGGTGGTGCCGGTCGAGCCGATCACGCCGATCGGCACGCTGCCGGAGGCGAGAGCCGTCGAGATATCGCCGCCCGAGCTGAACTGGCGCCAGTCGACGGTGTAGCCCGCTTCCTTGGCGGCGGCGTCGAAACGTCCGTCGGCGATGGCCGTGACGAACGGCCCGACGATCTGCTGATAGCCGACGACGACCGTCGTTTCGGCATAAGCGAGACAGGAGGTGAAGACGCCGGCCGCTATGGTTGCGGCGCCGGCCAAATGCTTGAAATGCTTAAAGTGTATCATCGTTACCCTCTTGTTTTGTTAGCCACCGGTTATTCCGGGAACTTGCCGGCTTTGATGCCGGTCTTGGTTCTGGACATAGGGTTAAATGGAACCTTTGAATTGCCTTATATCCAGATTGGAAGTTGAATGACTCCAGATTGAACCTGCGTGGGACCATGGCACAGGCGACAGTTTCGGAGACGATCTTCTTTCTCGACCGAGCGAGCCGCATCGGCTTGCAGGCGCAGATCCGCGAGACCGTGGTCTCGGCGGTGCTGTCTGGCCGGCTGCAGCCTGGCGCTCAGCTGCCCTCGACCCGCAAGCTTGCGGAATATCTGAACATTTCGCGCATCACGGTGACGCTTGCCTATCAGGAATTGGCGTCTCAGGGTTATGTCGAAACCGCCAGCCGAAGCTCCTATCGTGTTGCCGGCAACCCGCCGACGACCGTGCTCGAAGCGGCGGTGTCCGGCGTCGGCGCAGACGAAATCGACTGGTCGATGAAACTGCGGTCGAGTTTCATCGTTGCCAAGCAGATGCGCAAGCCGCTCGACTGGCGCCGCTATCCTTATCCGTTCCTCTACGGCCAGATGGACCCGTCGCTGTTCGATCTCGGCGCCTGGCGCGACTGTGCCCGGCGTGCGCTGGCGCGCGAGGATTTTGAACTGATGGCCGGCGACTTTGCCGCTGCCGACGACGTGCAGCTTGTCAACTACATCTGCTCCAGGACGTTGCCCAGTCGCGGCATTCGCGCCACGCCTGATGAAATCCTCGTCACGGTGGGAGCGCAGAATGCACTGTGGATCGTCACCCAGCTGCTGCTGCGGCAGGGCGCGCACGCCGTGTGCGAGAACCCCTGCCACCCTGACATGAGCGCATCGCTCAAGCTGAGCGGTGCAGACGTGACGGCCATCGACGTGGACAAGGAAGGCCTGCCGCCCGAGGTCCTGCCTGCCAAGGTCGACGCGGTCTTCGTCACGCCGAGCCACCATTCGCCGACCGGCGCCACCATGCCCGTCGAGCGCCGCGCAGCACTCCTGGCAGCTGCCGCCAGCAGGGACTTCATCATCGTCGAGGACGACTATGAGTTCGAGATGAGCTTTCTCGCGCCGCCGTCTCCGGCGCTGAAGTCCTTCGATCGCAGCGGTCGGGTGTTCTACATCGGCAGCTTTTCCAAATCGCTTTTTCCGGGCCTGCGGCTGGGCTATCTCGTGGCGCCGGCGCCGGTCATCCGTGAGGCGCGAGCGTTGCGTGCCCTGATGCTGCGTCATCCACCCGGCCATCTCCAGCGCACTGCGGCCTACTTCCTCGCGCTCGGCCACCACGATGCGGTGCTGCACCGCATGCGTGGCGAATACCACAAGCGCCACATCGTCATGGCCGAAGCGCTGAAGCGCGAAGGCTTCACCATCGCCGGATCGTCAGCCTTTGGCGGCACCTCGTTCTGGGTCGAGGGGCCCGATGGGCTGGATGCGGACCTTTTGATGAACGAACTCAAGCAGGACGGCGTGCTGATTGAATCCGGCTCGCCGTTCTTTCCCGATGCGGACGGGCCGTGCCGCTTCTTCCGCATGGGGTATTCGTCGATCCCGCGCGACAATATCGCCGAGGGTGTTGTCCGTGTGCGGGCAAGGATGAATCGGCTGCTGGCACAGGCTTAGATCGGGACCTGCCGCTCTATTCGACCACTTCGTAGACGTGGCGCTCAAAGCGCTCGAGCAGCGTGTGCATCCGCTTGCGTGCGGCTTCGAAGTCGGGCGATGTTGCGCGTGCAGCCCGGTCGGCGTCATAAGCTTCCCTTGAGGCGAAGCTGCATTCCCAGCGTATGTCAGGTCCGTTTCCTTCCGTCCGCACAAGGATGCGCCCGGGATCCAGGCCGAGTTGGCGCCTGATCTCTGTCGCCTTGCGGCGCTGCTTCAGAACCTCATCCGCCTGATCCTCTTTGGCGAAATAATTGGTCGCTTCGACAATCATCTTTTCCTCCGCTGCCTTCCTACCATGCATCACGGCCGTTTCGGTCGGCCATGAAAAATCGATCCCGGGATCGCTTGACATCCAAAAATATGATCATAAAGTGTGATCACAGTAGATGATCGCATCGTACAGAGATGCCTCCGCGGTGACAAGGAAAAGGTAGAGACCGGTGCCCACGATCAAGTCCATCGAAACGCTCATTGTTCAACTGCCGACGCGGCGCGAGCACAAATGGGCCGGCCTGACCGAGGTCATCGGTCGCTATGTCATGGTCAAGATGACCGACAGCGACGGCCGGGTCGGCTGGGGCGAGGCGCCGGCGCTGAAGGACTGGGGCGGTGAGTTCGGCCGCTACTTCGGCGAGTCCGCCATGATCACCCGCAGCGTCATCGAGACCTACCTGGCGCCTGCCGTCATCGGTCTCGAACTCGGCAATTTTGCCGAGCTTCATGCCCGCATGGATGCCATCATCCGCGGCTATCCCTATTCCAAGGCGGCCGTCGAGTTCGCGGCCTATGACCTCGCCGGCCGCTGGCTGAACGTTCCCGTTCATACGTTGCTCGGCGGCAAGGCGCGCGACAAGGTCGCCATCACCCATTCGATCGGCCTGATCTCGATCGAAGAGGCCAAGGTCGAGGCAGCCAAGCTTGCTGCCGAAGGCATCAAGACGATCAAGGTCAAGATCGGCGTCGACCCGGCGCGCGACGTCAAGATGGTCGCGGCAGTCCGCGAGGCTGCAGGCGAGGCGATGGAAATCTGCGTCGACGCCAATGAGGGCTACAAGACGCCTGGCGAGGCGGTGCAGACCGTGCGCCAGATGGAAAAGTACCGGCTCAAATATGTCGAGCAGCCGGTGATGGGCATCGAGCGCATCGCCGAAGTTGGCCGCCGCATCGATGCGCCCGTCATGGCCGACGAGTCGGCATGGAACGCTCACGACGCCATCCAGATCATCCAGAATGGCGGTATCCAGATCGTCTCGATCTACACCACCAAGGCCGGTGGCTTGTACAAGGCGATGGAAGTCGGCGCGGTCTGCCGCGCCGCCGGCATCATCTGCAACGTCAACGGCTCGATCGAAACAGGCATCGGCAACCTCGCCAACGTCCAGGTCGCGGCTGCATCGCCGGCAGCGACGTTGTCCTGCGTCATCCCGATCTCGACACCGGCCGAGGCGCAGCATGGTCAGGTCGGCGGCATCTATTACAAGGACGACCTTTTGGTCGAGCCGATGCAGGTCGTCGACGGTGCGGTCGTCGTGCCGTCGGGGCCGGGCATGGGCATCGATGTCGACCTCGCCAAGGTCGAAAAATACCGCGTGCGCGACTGAGCGCCGGTCAAGAAACTCAAGGAGAGGAACCAAATCATGCGGGCAGAAATCGTAGCCAAGCAGGTGAGGGCAATGGCCGAGCATGGGCTCGACGCCATCATCTGCTCGTCGCCCGAGAACTTCGCCTATACCACAGGCTTTGTCGTGCCGTCGCAGCCGCTGATCCGCCACCGCCATGCGATGACCATCGTCACAGCGGACGGCCGCACCGCGATCTTCGGCGTCGACATGGAAGCATCAACGATCAAGCGCCGCTTGCCTGACATGCCGGCCCGTATCTGGGCCGAATTCTCCGACGATCCGATGCTGGTGCTGGCAGACCAGCTCGCCGGCCTCGGCCTTGGCAAGGCGCGCATCGGCCTTGAGATGGACTATCTGCCGGCCGGCGATTTCGCCCGGCTGATCGCGGCGATGCCCGGCGCGCGGTTCGAGCATGCCGAGCCGATCCTGGCGCGGCTGCGCCAGATCAAGACGGCTGAAGAGGTCGCATTGCTTAGCAAGCTCTCTCGGATCGCCGACCAGGCGATCACCGACACGCTGGCGGTGGTCGATGCCGGCGACTCCGAGATGGACATTGCCGGTCATTTGACCCGCAACGTCTATTCGCTTGGCGCCGAACACTTCAAGCTGCTGATCGTCGCTACCGGCGAGCGGTCGGTGCTGCCCAATGTCGGCCCGTCCGACCGCATCCTCAAGCGTGGCGATGTCTGCCGCGTCGAGATCTTCTCGGTCATCAACGGCTACCAGGCGGGCGTCTGCCGCACGGCCATCGTCGGCGAGGCGCCGCCCATGGCCGACAAGATCTGGGCTCACCTGGTCGAGTGCAAGTATGAGATCATGGAGAAGGTGAAGCCCGGTGCGAGCTGTCGCGAGATCTACGACGCCTTCATCGCCAAGCTCGCCAAGCTCAACCTGCCGCCGATCTCGTTCGTTGGCCACGGCATTGGCCTGCACCTGCACGAAGACCCCTATCTCGGCCTGACGCCGGTGCTCGGCAAGCCGGGCAGCGACGCGCCGCTGGAAGAGAACATGGTGCTTGGTTTCGAGCCGCTCTGCTACGACACCGGCTATGGCTACGGCATGCAGAACAAGGACATGCTTCTGGTGACGTCGAAGGGATCGGAGCTGTTGTCCGATTACGCCGACACCGACAAGCTGATCCTTTGCGGCACCGCCAAGCAGGGCGGCAAGGTCAAGGCGGTGGCCTAAGGGCTACCGCTTGCGAAATGGCGGCCGGGGTGGTTGTTGGCCCGGTCGTCGCGTTCCGCTCGGAAGAGTGTGCGAATGCTCGGATATCGCCCGCTGTCACGGACCGGCGACGCGATCGGGAGGGTCCGTGGGTAAAGCATTGGGTGGAGCCGCATGCGTACGCTGATCGAAAATCTGAACTTCGCTTTCACCGTCGACAAGAACGACACGGTGCTGCGCAATGCGAGCGTGGTGGTCGAGAACGACCGCATCGCCGACATCGGAGCGGCCGACGATGTGGCATCGCGCCACAAGGGCAAGAGCTTCGACAAGGTCATCGACGGCACCATGCTGGGGATCTGCCCGGGCTTCGTCGACAGCCACGTGCATTTGTCCGAGACCCTTTCCCGCGCGGTCTTCCCCGATAATCTCAACACCCGCGCCTGGGTGTTCCACTGGGCCAAGCCGTTCTACGCTCACATAACGGAGGAAGACGAATATTGGGGCGCGCTGCTCGGCATCACCGAGATGCTGCGCTGCGGCACCACCTGCTTCCTCGACATGGGCTCGCAATACGATCCCGGCATCGTCATCCGCGCCATGGACAAGACCGGCATCCGCGGCATCACCGGCCGCCACGCCGCCGATAATCGCCCGTCGGAGCTGCCGCGCGGCTGGACCGAGGAAATGGCCGAGCATCACTTCTTCCCCGACGCGCAGACGGCGCTGAAGGTGCTCGAGGAAAACGTGCTGCGCTACAACAACACGCTCGACGGTCGTGCCCGCTGCTGGGTCAACATCGAGGGCAAGGAGCCCTGCAGCCTCGAACTGCATGTCGGTGCCGTGGCGCTGGCCGAGAAGCTGGGCGTCGGCACCACCTACCACCTGGCGACTTCGATCGAGGAGGCCAAGGTCTGCGAGAGCAAGTATGGCTGCTGGCCGATCACCCGCGTCGACAATGCCGGCGGCATCCGCAAGAACCTGGTCATCGCTCACGGCGCAGCCGTGTCGGATGAGGAGGTCAAGCTTCTGGCCGAGCGCGGCGCCAGCGTTGCCTTCTGCCCGTGCTCGTCGTTCAAGCTCGGCAAGGGCGCCACGTCGATCGGCAAGTACCCCGAGATGGTCAGGGCCGGCGTCAAGGTCGGCCTCGGCACCGACGGTGTCTCGGCCGCCGGTAACATGAACCTGATGCGGCAGATGCTCGTCGTTGCCGGCATGTTCAAGGATGCGCGGCTGAAGCCCGACATCTTCACTGCCCGCGATGCGCTGCGCGCCGCCACCATCGAGGGCGCGCGCGCCCTGATGTGGGACGACGAGATCGGCTCGCTGGAGATCGGCAAGAAGGCCGATTTCATTCTGTTCGATCTCGACCATGTCGAGTGGACGCCGTTCTACGATCCGCTGCAGGCGCTGGTGTTCTCGGCCTCGACGGCCTCGATCACTCAGACCTGGGTCGACGGCAAGGCGGTCTATGTCGACGGCAAGGTGCAGGGTGTCGACGAAGCGGGCATCCGCCGCAAGGCGCGCGAGCTGGCGGCTGCCGCCGTGGTGCGCGCTGGCCTGCACGAGGAAGACGTCGAGACGACCACGACACTGTACGACGAAGGCAACTGAGGGCTGGAGCTTGCCGCGTCTCGCGTTGCGGAAGGGTGCGGCACCAGCTATGAAGGCATACGTTCAAGAGGCTGCATGGGAGAGATCGGCCGCTGCGAGATGACACCGGCCGACGCCGACGGAGCAACCCCCCAGGAAACTCTCAGGCAAAAGTGACCATGCAGTTGAACGATCTGGAGAGAGGCGCCTCGAGCGTCCACCGAAGGGGAAAGCCGCACCGGCAAGGCTGACGCGGTTAAGCTCTCAGGTACAGCGACAGATTGGGGAAAACAGCGGGCTTCGGCCCGCACCCAACTTTGTTCGCGGAGAGTGAAATGCCCCATATTGCCGTTATCGGCGCCGGTATCACCGGCGTCACCACTGCCTATGCCCTTCTGGAGCGCGGCTACACCGTCACTGTCGTCGACCGCCAGCGTTATGCCGCGATGGAGACGTCGTTCGCCAATGGCGGCCAGCTGTCGGCCAGCAACGCCGAGGTCTGGAACCACTGGTCGACCTTGCTCAAGGGCATCAAGTGGATGCTACGCAGTGATGCGCCGCTGCTGATGAATCCCCGGCCTACTTGGCACAAATATGCCTGGCTGGCTGAGTTCGTCTCAAATATCGCAAATTACCGCGACAACACGGTGGAGACGACGCGGCTGGCGATTGCCGCGCGCAAGCACCTGTTTGCGATTGCCGAGCGCGAGAACATCGACTTCGACCATGTCCGTCGCGGCATCCTGCATTTCTACTGGGACAGACCGAGCTTCCAGCACGCGCTGAAGGTCAATGCGATGCTGGTCGAGGGCGGTCTCGACCGCCGGCCGGTGACGGCGGAGGAGGTAAAGTCGATCGAGCCGACGTTAAATGGCGATTTTCATGGCGGCTTCTACACGCCGTCGGACTCGACCGGCGACATCCACAAGTTCACCTTCGGCCTCGCCAAGGCCTGCGAACGGCGCGGTGCGCGCTTCGTCTTCGACGCCAATGTCGAGCGTATCGCCCGGGATGGCGTGTTTTGCATCGGCTATACGACGTCAGGTGCCGACGGCCAGCCCGACTACAGGGTCGTCGAGGCCGACGGCATCGTCATCTGCGCCGGTTCCGCCAGTCGCCATTTCGCAGCGATGCTCGGCGACCGGGTCAATGTCTACCCGGTCAAGGGCTATTCCATCACAGTGCATCTCGACGACGAGCGCAGCCAGGTTGCCGCGCCCTGGGTCAGCCTGCTCGACGACCGCGCCAAGATCGTCACCAGCCGCCTTGGCGCCGGGCGCTTCCGGGTTGCCGGCACCGCCGAGTTCAACGGCATGAACAGAGACATTCGCGATGACCGCGTCAGACCGCTGGTCGACTGGACACGCATGCTGTTCCCGGATGTCGACACCAACAGGGTCGTGCCCTGGGCAGGTCTCAGGCCGATGATGCCCAACATGATGCCAAGGGTCGGCAAGGGCCGCCAGTCCGGCGTGTTCTACAATACCGGCCATGGTCATCTCGGCTGGACGCTGTCGGCCGCTACAGCCCAGATGGTCGCGGAGACCGTTTCGGGCGAGTTCCGCACCGACGCTGCACTTGCAGCCTGACCCGGGAGTTATGACGATGAACATGATGAACCGGATAAACGACAGCGTCTCCCTTCATGGCCTTTCTGTTGCGCGCGAGCTCCACGACTTCGTGGTCGCGGAGGCTCTGCCAGGGACGGGTGTCGATGCGGAGGCGTTCTGGAAGGGTTTTGCCGCGATCGTGCATGATCTGGCGCCGAAGAACCGGGCGCTTTTGGAGAAGCGCGACGACTTCCAGCTCAAGCTCGACGCCTGGTACCGCAAGCATGGCGCCCCGCACGACATGGCCGCCTACAAGGCGTTCCTGAGCGAGATCGGTTATCTTGTGCCGGAAGGTCCGGCCTTTGCTGTCACGACGGAGAATGTCGATCCCGAGATCGCCACCGTCGCCGGACCGCAGCTGGTCGTGCCTGTCATGAATGCGCGTTATGCGCTGAACGCCGCCAATGCGCGCTGGGGTTCGCTCTATGACGCGCTTTACGGCACCGATGCGATCCCGGATGCCGACGGCGCCGAGAAGACCAAGGGCTACAATCCCAAGCGTGGCCAAAAGGTCATTGCCTGGGCCAAGGCCTTTTTGGATCAGTCCGCGCCGTTGGCGTCGGGCAACTGGTCTGACGTGACGGGTCTTGCGGTCGAAGGCGGGCAGCTGAAGCTTGCGACCGCGTCTGGTTCGGTTGCGCTGGGCGACGGCAAACAATTCGCCGGCTATCGTGGTGCTGCCGGCAATCCAGATGCGGTGCTGCTGGTCAAGAACGGCCTGCATGTCGAGGTGGTGGTCGACAGAGACAGTGCGATCGGCAAGACCGATCCGGCCGGCATCTCCGACATGATCCTGGAGTCCGCACTCACCACCATCCAGGACTGCGAGGATTCGGTCGCAGCAGTCGACGCCGAAGACAAGGTCGCCGTCTACCGCAACTGGCTCGGCCTGATGAAGGGCGATCTCGCGGAAAGCTTCGACAAGGGCGGCAAGCTTGTCACCCGCAAGCTCAATGCCGACCGTGCCTATACCGGTGCCGATGGCAAGACCGTCTCGCTGCCCGGCCGCTCGCTGATGCTGGTGCGCAATGTCGGCCACCTGATGACCAATCCCGCGATCCATGACCGTGACGGCCACGAGGTGCCCGAAGGCATCATGGATGCGGCAATCACCGCTTTGATCGCCCTGCACGACGTTGGAGCCAAGGGCCGTCGCATGAACTCCCGCGCCGGCTCGATGTATGTGGTCAAGCCGAAGATGCATGGCCCCGAGGAAGTGGCCTTTGCCGTCGAGATCTTCGACCGCGTCGAGCGCCTCGTCGGCATGCCCAGAAAGACCATCAAGATGGGCATCATGGACGAGGAGCGGCGCACCACGATCAACCTCAGGGAATGCATCCGTGCCGCCAAGGAACGTGTGGTGTTCATCAACACCGGGTTCCTCGACCGCACCGGCGACGAAATCCACAGCTCGATGGAAGCCGGCCCCATGGTGCGCAAGGGCGACATGAAGCAGGCGCCATGGATCAATGCCTACGAGGCCTGGAACGTCGACACCGGTCTCGAATGCGGCCTGTCGGGCCATGCCCAGATCGGCAAGGGCATGTGGGCGATGCCCGACCTGATGGCAGCGATGCTGGAGCAGAAGATCGCTCACCCCAAGGCTGGCGCCAACACCGCCTGGGTGCCGTCGCCGACGGCGGCGACGCTGCATGCCACCCACTACCACAAGGTCGACGTGCATGCCGTCCAGGCCGAGCTGAAGAGCCGGCCCAAGGCGCGGCTCGACGACATCCTGTCGGTGCCTGTGGTCGTCCGTCCCAACTGGACGCCCGACGAGATCCAGCGTGAGCTCGACAACAATGCGCAGGGCATCCTGGGTTATGTCGTGCGCTGGATCGATCAGGGCGTCGGCTGTTCCAAGGTTCCCGACATCAACGACGTCGGGCTGATGGAAGACCGCGCCACCTTGCGCATCTCGTCCCAGCACATCGCCAACTGGCTGCGCCACGACGTCTGCTCGCACATCCAGGTGATGGATTCGCTGCAGCGCATGGCGGCGATCGTCGACCGGCAGAATGTCGGCGATCCGCTCTACAAGCCGATGGCGCCGGAGTTCGACCAGTCGACCGCCTTCCGCGCTGCCTGCGACCTCGTCTTCGAAGGCCGCGCCCAGCCCAACGGCTATACCGAACCGGTCCTCCACAAGCGCAGGCTCGAACTCAAGGCGAAGATGAGGGCAAGGTCCCACTAAGTTCAGCGGAGCTCAGGGCCGGCTGCTGCGTTCGACGGGGAGATCAGCCTCGTCGTCGGCAGTGCCCATTCTGCCCGGTCGAAGGCGCAACACCCCTACCTCGGCGATTGGCTGCGGCGCCCATAATGGCTTGCTCCCCCCTGAGGGGAGATGGCCGCGAGGCCAGCGGGCGCGCGCAAGCGCCCCGACTCAGAATCTGCGGGCCAAGGTGATCGCTATCAGCCAGCGGCCCTGCACGCCCTCACGAATCCCAAAGGAGAAAGACATGACCGACCTGACACTCGCTGCCGCCAACACCATCATCATGGCCGCCCTCGCCAAGGGCGCGGACGCCAGGATGAAACCTTTGACGGTCGCCGTGCTTGATGCCGGCGGCCATCTCAAGGCATTCCAGAAGCAGGACGGCGCCTCGATGCTGCGCTACGAGATCGCTTCCGGCAAGGCCTATGGCGCGCTCGCTGTCGGCATGGGTTCGCGCTGGCTCGACCAGACGGCGAAGGAGCGGCCGCACTTCATGGAAGGCCTCAACGCCGTCTCCGGCGGCCGCATCGTGCCGGTGCCCGGCGGTGTGCTGATCCGCGACCAGGCGGGCAAACTCATCGGCGCGGTCGGCACCACGGGCGATACGTCAGACAATGACGAACTCGCGGCAATCGCAGGTATCGAGGCGGCGGGGCTCAGGCATCAGGCAGCTTGAACAGCGGGAAGCACATTCTTCCGCTTGACAATTCTCAGTGTGATCATAAAGTGTGATCAAACTAGTTAGTGGTTATCAATTGGCGCGAGGGACGGGGAGGAGTACCCGTTCCGAGCATGAGGTCGTGCGGCCGGCAAGCCGTAGCTCGGCCCCCGGAGGAGAGAATGAAAGTTGCAGTATTAGGAGCGGGTGCGGGCGGTGCAGCCTCGGTCGCAGAGTTGGTCCAGGCGGGGCACGATGTGCATTTCTGGGCGCGGTCGGCGGAGACGCTGGAGCCGCATATCAAGCTGGGCGGCGTCGCTTATGAAGGCAAGCTCGGCGAGGGCGTGGCGAAGCCGGCGCTGATTACCACCGATCTCAAGGCAGCGATCGATGGCGTCGATGTCGCCGTCGTCGTCCTGCCGACCTTCTCGCACTCGGCGATCGCATCGGCGCTGGCCGCTGCCGGCTGGTCGTCGACCAGGCCGGTCGTGCTCAACCCTGGCCACACCGGCGGTGCGCTGGAATTCGCCGAGACGTTTTCGCGCACCGGCCGTGCAGCTCCCCCCGTCGTCGAGTTCTCGACGCTGACCTATGTCGCGCGCAAGTACCGCCCCGACGGCGTCACCGTGTCGGGCCGCGCCAAGCAGCTCAAGGCGGCGGCACTGAAGGGTGGTTCCGAAGTGCTGGAGATCGCCGGCAAGCTTTATCCCGGCCTGACGCCGGTCGCCGACGTGATCGCCTCGGACCTGTCCAACGTCAACATGATCCTGCACCCGCCGGGTGCCGTGCTTGCGGCGGCCTGGGTCGAGGCGACCGATGGCAACTTCACCTTCTATGTCGACGCCATGACACCTGGCGTTGCCCGCGTCATGAAGCAGCTCGACGACGAGCGTCTGGCGGTCGCCAAAGCCTTCGGGCATGATCTGCCCAATCTGGTCGAAGAGATGAAGCTGCTCGGCACGGTCGAGGCCGACGTAACCGACACCAGCGATTTCCGCGCCGCGATTGCGGGCGGCGAGGCCAACAAACGCATCAAGGGCCCGGACTCGCTGGAATACCGCTACTACAAGGAGGATTTCGGCCACGGACTGCTGCCGTTCCTCGAATTCGCCAGGATTGCCGGCGTCGACACGCCCGTGGCGCATTCTCTCTACAGCCTGGCGCAGATCGCTGTCGGCACCGACTATCGCAAGGGCGGCCGCACCGCCGAGGCGATGGGCATCGCCGGCATGTCCAGGGATCAGGTCATTCAGAAGGTCACGGCGAAATGAGCTGGAATGAAACAGTCATCGCCGTCGTCGCCGGTGACGCCCGCGAACAGGAAATCGCCCGCTGCGCCGTGCGCGCCGGTGCCACCGTCCGGGCTTTTGGCTTTCCCTGGCCGGAAGAAGGCATCGAGGGCGTCTACCACGCCAGGGATGCCGCCGATGCGTTGAAGGGGGCCGACATCGCCCTGTTCCCGATCCCCGGCATCACTGCGGAAGGTGCGCTGTTTGCGCCGAAGTGCCCAGAGAAGATCATCCCGACTCGCGACATGCTGGCTGGTATGAACAAGTCAGGCCACATCATCCTCGGCTGGGCCGATGGCAATCTGAAAGGGCATTGCGAAGCGCTCGGCATTACCCTGCACGAGTATGAATGGGATGTCGACCTGATGCTGCTGCGCGGCCCGGCGATCGTCGAGGGCGTGCTCAAGGTGATCATCGAGAACACTGAGATTACCATCCACAAGTCAAATATCTGCCTGGTCGGGCAGGGCACCATCGGCTCGCTTTTGACCAACACGCTGGTAGCGCTCGGCGCCCACGTCCATGTCGCGGCGCGCAACCCGGTTCAGCGTGCAGCCGCTTATGCGGCGGGCGCGGAATCGCTGACACTCGAACAGCTTCCCGATTTCCTGCCGAAGATGGATATCGTCATCGGCAGCGTGCCGAAGCGGCTGCTCGACCGCGAGCAGCTTAAGCTGCTGCCCAAGCACGCATTGCTGGTCGACGTCGCGGCCCCGCCCGGCACCATCGACAGGGAGGCTGCCGCCGAGCTCGGGCTGAAGGCGATCTGGGCCCGTGGCATGGGCGCGCGCGCGCCGATCACCGTCGGCCGCAGTCAGTGGAGCGGCATCTCGAGACGCATCGAAGGCATACTGGAGCAGAAGTGATGAAGGCGGATCTGGTCATCAAGAACGCGCGGGTGGTTCGCCACGACGGCGAATTTCACGGCGGCGTCGCGGTCAAGGACGGCAAGATCGTGCTGACCGGCGCCGACGAGGTGCTGCCGGACGCGACCCGCACCATCGACGCCGAGGGCAAGGTGCTGATGCCCGGCCTGATCGATCCGCACTGCCATCTGGGCGTGAAGTTCCCCTATCCAGAGGATATGCGCACCGAGACGGCGGCCGCGGCTTCAGGCGGCGTCACCACGGCGCTGCTCTACATCCGCAACCTCAAGGAATCCTACCTGCCGTTCTACGAGGAGCGGAAGGCGCTGGGCGAGGAGAACTCGGTCATCGATTTCGGCTTTCACTTCGGCATCCAGCGCGAGGAGCACATTGCCGAGATCCCTGAGATCGTCGCCAAGACCGGCGTGAAGTCGTTCAAGTGCTATTTCGGCTATGAGCCCGACAATCCGATCGGCATCGTGCCGGCGACGGACGGCTGGGTCTATGCCGCAATGCGCATTCTGTCGAAGATCCCCGGCGGCGTCATCAACGTCCATTGCGAGAACACCCAGATCGCCTCGTGGATCAAAAAGGAGATCGCCGCGACCGGCCGTCAGGACCTCGGCGCCTACACGGAATCGCGCCCGGCCTTCTGCGAGGTCGAGACGATCAGACGCATGATCTTCCTCGCCGAAAAGACCGGCTGCTCGCTGCATCTGGTGCATACCTCGGTCGGCATGGGCCCGGTGCTGGCTGCCGAAGCGCAGGCGCGCGGCGTGCATGTCACCGTCGAGACCTGCCCGCACTATCTGACGCGCACCTGCTATGACGAGGATCTGGACATGCGCGCCAAGATCTCACCGCCGCTGCGCGACCGCAACGAGCTCGAAGGCCTGTGGGCCGGCATGCTCAACGGCTCGGTCTACAGCCTCGGCACCGACCACGTGCCGTTCCTGCCCAAGAAGCTCGAGGACTTGTGGACGGAATTCCCCGGCGTCGTCAGCTTCCCGTGGGAGCTGTCGCTGATGCTGCATTTCGGCGTGCACCAGCGCGGGCTGCCGCTCAGCCGCCTGGTCGAGCTCAACTCGTTCAATCCGGCGCGGCGTTTCGGCCTGTGGCCGCGCAAGGGCCATATCGACGTCGGCTTCGATGCCGACCTCGTGCTGGTTGATCTCGACGAGGAGCGTACTGTCGAGCACACCGGCAAGGGCACCTGCATCTATGAGGGCTGGAAGCTCAAGGGCTGGCCGGTGATGACGATCGCCCGCGGCGACGTGGTCTACGAAAATGGCGTGGTTGCCGACAGCCACTATGGTCGCGGCCGCTGCGTGACGGTGCCGTCATGACCCAAGGGGTCTCCGATCATCTCGACTTGGCCGGTCGCATTTCGCTGACACCGGCGCGTCTGCCGGTGCGTGAGGCGGTCGACAGGATCGTCGCCCGCAAGTCGACGATCCGCCAGGAGAGGCTGTCGGGGATCCACAATCCATGGGGCCATTGCATCGGCCTGACTGATCCGTGGAGCTTTCTCGACCTGTGCGAGAGCGCTCTCGTGATCGATGCCGCGAAGACGGTCATCGGGCCTGATGTCATCCTCTGGGACAGCGAGTTTTTTCCCGAGGCAGGCCGTTACGGCGAGTTTGTCGGCGAGGGTCGCGAAGGTCGCTACTGGCCGGTGACGCCGCTGGCTGGCGCCGTGGTGCTGGTGGCCGTCGGCAGGAAAACCCCGGAGGTCAGGGCAGTCGGGCTGGAGGAAATAGGTTCCGACGTGCTCGCGAGCTTTGATGCTTCGGAGCCGCTCTATGTCGTCAGGCTGATGCCTGCGACGAGCCGCTTCGAGCGCGATCCAAACCATGCGGCCAACCGCGCCTGCATGGAAGAGCAGGTGCTGGTCAACTGTTCCAACCGCCCGCTGTGGCTGCTCTCGGGCACCGACCGGGCCAACAACGATCTGGTTTCGGGCTTTGCGCCCGCCGTGCCTGTCTGGGCCTCCGGCGCCATGCCCAGCGAAAGAGAGGAGAAATAACAATGCCGTTCGTCGTCGTAGAGATGTGGGAGGGGCGCACTGTCGAGCAGAAGCGCAACCTCGTGAAAGCCATTACCAAGGCCATGGTCGAGGAAGCCGCCTGCAAGCCGGATCACCTGCATGTGGTGATCCATGAGACGCCCAAGGACAGCTGGGGTCGCGGCGGCGTGCTCGGCATCGACATGGTGGAGCACAAGTGATGGGTCTCGACGTTCTCGATTATCGCAAGTCGGCGCTGCTGGTCATCGACCTGCAAAACGCCTTCATCCACGAGAAGGGCACGCTTGGTGTTTCCGGCGTCGACACCAAGCGCCTGTCGGCGATCGTGCCGCCGCTAGCGAAGTTGATCAAGCGCTGCCAGGACACCGGCATCCCGGTCATCTGGACGATGCAGGAGCACTTCGCGGTCGACCAGAACCGCGCCAAGAAGAAGCTGCTTGGCCATACAGCGCGCCGCAAGCAGGTGTCCGCGCTGGCCGGCAGCTGGGACGAGCAGATCATCGACGAGCTGAAGCCGCTGGCCGATTTCGATCCGGCCTTCGTCATCCGCAAGCACCGCTTCGGCGCCTTCTACGAGACGCGCCTCGAAATGATGCTGAAGATGCTCGGCACCCAGCACCTGTTTGTCACCGGTGCGACCACCAACGCCTGTGTCGAGACCTCAATCCGCGAGGCCTATCTGCGTGACCTCGACGTGATTGCCGTCGATGACTGCGTGTCGGGCGTCAATGCCGAATGGGAAGCGACCGCCAAGCAGGTGTGGAAGCAGTATTTCTGCGAGATCGCCCACTCGTCCGAGGTCCTCGACTGGATCGGCGAGCAGATCAAGCCGCGGGTCACCAACTATGGCCACCAGCTGATCATGGTCAACGACATTCACACCTCGGTGGCCTTCTACACCAACCAGCTCGGCTTCACGATCCGTCCGGCCAAGCCGCTGGCCGACGGCCGTCCGTTCACCGCCTTCCATCAGGGCATTGCGCTGATCCACGGCAAGGCTTCGGACCACCGCCAGCTCGATCACATCGCCTTTGAGGTCAACGATGTGCGCGCCATGGATGCCAGGCTGAAGAAGGCCGGGGTGAAGTACTACACCGACCTGCATGATGGACCCTATGGCCTGACCATCTACATCGCCGACCCCGACGGCACCAAGGTCGAGCTCTACCAGGTCGGCGCCACTGCCTGATCCGCTCGTGTATAGTGATGTAAAAAGGCCGCCGGATTTCGGCGGCCTCTTTCTTGGTCGCTGACGTCGTCCCTACTCAGCCGAGCGCCAGGCCTTCAAGCCCGTCGAGTTCGGCGTATGAAGGCAGTAAGGTCGAAATCGGTGTTCCATTGCGGATGACGATGCGGTTGTTCTCCGCGCGCGAAAGCACCTCCGACCAGCTGCGGCCTTCATAGAGAATGAAATCAGCGGGTTGCCCCTCGGCGATGCCGCCCTTGGCTCCGAGACCCATGACCTCGGCCGGGGTCGTGGTCACGGCCCTGATCCAGTCGCCGCTCGGGTGGTCGAGATGCAGCACGCGCGTGCCCAGGCGGAACGTGTCGAGCATGTCGAGATCGCCGTAGGAATGGAACGGGTCGCGCGTGTTGTCGGAGGCGAGCGCCACAGGGATGCCACGCTTTTTCATCTCATGCAGCAAGGTCACGCCGCGCCATCTCGGGGTCGCGCCGTTGCGGCGGTCCTGCAGATAGAGGTTGCAGGTCGGCAGCGCCACGACGGCAAGGCTTGTGGTCGCGACCGTGTCCAGCGTAGCATCGACGACTGCCTGGTCCTGCACCGCCAGCGAACAGCAATGTCCGACCAGCACCTTGCCGGCAAAGGATGCGCGGAGCTTGGCCTCGGCGATGCGCCGAAGCGCGTTGGCTGTTGGGTCGGAGGTCTCATCGGCGTGGAAGTCGAGATCCAGGCCAGTCCTGGCCGCGGCAGCAAACATGCGGTCGAGCAGGTGGTCGATGTCGGGAGCAGGATAGGCAACCGCCCCGAGCGTGCCGCCGCCGGCAGCCACCCGCCTGGCCATGCCGTCGAGGAAGGTGTCGTCGCGGGCCATGTCGATGGGAAACAGGCAGGAGGCCTGCAGGTCGATGCGACCGTGCCAATGTTGCCGGAGTTCCGTGAACACCGGCCAGGAAATGGCGTCTTGCGGCGGCTGCGAGTCGATGTGGGTGCGTATCGCCGAAGTGCCGTGGTGGAAAGCCGAGCGCAAGGCAAAGTCCATGCGCTTGAAAACATCCCCCGCGGACCAGTTGGCGGTCCGGTCGGCGCGTGTTGCCGCCAGTGCGCCGTCGAAGGTCCCGTTCGCCGCCGGCGTGCGCGGCAGGATATGGCCCTTGTCGAGATGGGTGTGGCAGTCGACGAAGGTGGGCAGGGCGACGCGACCGCCTGCGTCTATGGAAAACAGGCCGTTGTCACTTGTTTCAGTGGGTTCGCTGCGCGCGGGAGTTGTTGCCAATATCCTGCCGTGCTCTACAGTCAGGTCAGCAAGAAAGAACCCTGCGGCATCCATGGCACTCCAGTTTGTCACCGCACTGTTGAGACGCACGTTGCGCAGCGCGTACCGGCTCATTCTTGCGCCGTCGGCGAGCTGTTCGCGCAATACAAGCTGTGCAGTCATGGACGGCCCTTCCTGGGGCTGATGCGATGCCTGGGTGTTTCAGGCGCTCGCGATGTTTGTTGGCGAACCAGTCGGGCAGTTAAAGGTTGCCGTTTCGGCAAAGATCATTTATTGATCACAATATGAGATCACAGATTGCGGCCTGTCAACTTCTGCCCCCGGCCGGCGACTGTCTGCGGCAAGCTCGCCGCCTGACGCCGTTCCTCGTACAGCGCAATTCTTGAGGAACCTTGCGAGCGGCGGAGAAACAGAATGCGGATAGACAAGACTGAGGACGCCAGCAACGGCGGCACCGAAACGGCCAAGAAGGAGCGCGGCCACGTCCATGGGCATGTGTTGCGCTACATGCGCCGCGGCCTGATGGTCGGCGCCTTCCTGCCCGGCCAGGTGATGAGCCTGCGCAAGCTCGCCGCCGGCTTCGGCACCAGTCCCATGCCGGTGCGCGAAGTGCTGAGCCGCCTGGTTGCAGCCAATGCGCTCGAGGAAACCAAGGGCGGTTCGGTGCGCGTGCCCAGGCTGAGCCCGGAAAAGCTGAGCGACCTGTTTGCCGTGCGCGAGATGCTGGAGGGAATGGCGGCCGAGCTTGCCGCCAAGAGGGCGTCGCCGGCGCTGATCAGCGAACTCGCTGCGATCAACAAGCAGCTCCTGGTGGCGATCGAAAAGCGTGACATTCTCAACTGCCTTTCCTTCAACCAGAAATTCCATTTCACGCTCTATGAGGCGGCCGCGTCCGATGTGCTGATGCCGCTGATCGAGTCGCTGTGGCTGCAGTTCGGCCCGACAATGTACATGTCCTTGCTGATCCCCTCGATGCCATGGAATGCGTCGGACCATGAGGACATCCTTGCGGCGCTGAAGGACGGCAATGCCGCCGCTGCCAAGAAGGGCATCGTTCACGACATCCGTACCACCTGCAAGGCGCTGCTCAGCGTTGCCGGTTCGCAAGGCATCGAGCTGCCCTTCGCGCAAGGGGCGGATCTGCAATTCGATTACTGACATCACGATCTGGGAGGATCCCGCCATGGTGGGAAAAGTTGAACAGAACCTTGCTCGCCTGGGCATCAGCCTGCCGGCGACCGTTGCACCAGCCGCCAACTACGTGCCGGCCCGCCGCCTGGGCAACCAGGTCTATGTCTCGGGCCAGGTTCCCGCCGAAGGCGGCAAGGACAAGTTCACCGGCAAGCTCGGCTCCGATTTCACCGTCGAGGAGGGCCAGGCAGCCGCGCGGCTCTGCGCAGTCAACATCCTGGCACAGCTCAAGCAGGCGCTTGACGGCGATCTCGACCGCGTCGTGGGGGTCATCCGTCTCGGCGGCTTCGTCAATGCCGAGCCCGACTTCAAGGATCATCCCAAGGTCATCAACGGTGCCTCCGACCTGATGGTCGAGGTGTTCGGCGAGGCTGGCCGTCATGCCCGTGCCGCCGTCGGCTGCTACTCGCTGCCGCGCAATGTGCCGGTCGAAGTGGATGCCATATTCGAGGTCAACTGACCATGTTGCCTGCCGCTGCGACGACTGACGACAGAATCCCGGTTCATGTGCTGACCGGGTTCCTGGGCAGCGGCAAGACGACCTTCCTCAGGCATCTTCTGGGTGAGCCTGAGCTTGCCGACACGGCCGTGATCATCAACGAGTTCGGCGAAGTCGGGCTCGACCATCTGCTGGTGCGCGAGGTTTCCGAAGACGCCGTGCTGTTGTCTTCGGGCTGCCTGTGCTGCGCCGTGCGCGATGATCTCGTATCCACTCTGGCGGACCTTCTGGCGATGGTCCGTCGTGGCGAGGTGGTGCCGTTCCGCCGGGTCGTGGTGGAGACCACGGGCCTCGCCGATCCCGCGCCGATCATGCAGGCGGTCATGAGCGATATCAAGCTCCGCCGCGGCTATCGGACGGGCAGTATCGTTGCCACCGTCGACGGCGTCAGCGGCGCCAACAGCATCGCCAGTTTTGCCGAGGCCGTCCAGCAGGTTGCGCTCGCCGACTGCGTGGTGATCACCAAGTCAGACCTTGTCGAACCATGGCGGCTGGATGCGCTTGGCCAGGAGGTCGGCAAGTTGAACCCTCAGGTTCGCCAGCTTGGTTCCAGTCGCAGTTCCATGCCCGGCGCCGGCGATATCTTCCGTTACGACGAGGACTGGGAACCGCGCCACTTCGAGATGGCCGAAACGCCGATGGCGGGGCACAGCGATGGCATCGAGACCTTTGCCGTCGAGATCGACAGGGAGGTCGACTGGCCGGCCTTTGTCGACTGGCTCGAATTGCTGCTGGCCGGCCGCGGTCAATCGATCCTGCGGGTCAAAGGGTTGCTGGCGGTCAAGGGTGATCCCCGGCCGGTTGTCATCCACGGTGTCCAGCACGTCGTCTACCCGCCCGAATATTTGCCGCGCTGGCCGCAGGATGCGGCGCGCGGCTGGCTGGTGTTCATTGCCCGCAACCTGAGCCGAAGCGCCATCGTACGCTCGTTGCCGAGCACCTTCGCCGTTGCCAATTGACTGCGCTCGTTTCGCATTTTTCAGGCAGTTCCAGGACGTTCATTGGTCTGTGATCGCGCTCGCCCGGCAACGGGCGGGGTTGCGTCGTCTCGACGCGTGGTGAATCCGCCAGCAATTTCCGATGCTTGCCGCTAAGGCAGTAGGTTCACGCCGAGACATTGATCGAACACGCGAATTCGCGCGCCGCTTCACCCGATTCATCGCTTGACAATCATGAAATGTGATCACACTATGAGATCAAGAATGAGGATTGAGAGCGAAAGCTGTCGCGCCTCGTTCCGGGGAGAGAGGCAGGCCTTCGGGCCATAGGGGCGCCCGCAAGGTGCTCGTTAGGGAGGAGAGAAATGTTGTACGCCACAGGTCTCATTCGCGGCACGGCGCTCATCGCCACGGCTGCTGTCGCCACCGTTCTTGCCAGCCACAGCGCCATGGCAGAAGACGTCAACGTCCGCTTCAGCTGGAAGCTGAAGGGCGAATATGGCTTCTTCTATCTCGGCGAGCAGAAGGGCCTCTACAAGGATGCCGGGGTGACGCTGAAGCTCGGCGAAGGCGCCGGCTCGCAGGCCGCACTCGGTTCGCTGATCCAGGGCCAGGAAGACGCCGTTATCCTGCCCGGCATCTTCGCCATCTCGGCGATCCAGAAGGGCATGCCGGTCAAAATCATCGCGCTCTACCAGCCTGAATCGCCGATCGCGCTGATCTCGCATCCCGACAAGGCGGTGACGACCCCGAAGGATCTCGAAGGCAAGACCATTGCCCACGCCGTCGGCGAGACCGGCACTTCCTATCTCGGCGCCTTCTGCGAGATCAACAAGATCGACTGCAGCAAGGTCTCGAAGGTCCAGATGGACTCGCAGTCGCGCGTGCCGCAGTTCCTGCAGAAGCAGGTCGACGTCGTCAGCGTGTACAAGACCAACGACCTGCCGGTGCTCGAGGACAAGACCGGAACCAAGTTTCCGACCCTCGATCTGACCGAGTTCGGCCTGGCCGTACCGGGCATGGCGGTTGTCGCCAGCGATGACGGCATCGCCAAGAAGGGCCCGGCGCTCAGGAGCTTCCTCGCTGCCAACGCCAAGGCGATCGAGATGACGAAGGCCGATCCGGCCGCCGCCACCGCCGCGCTCAAGGCCGGCTGGCAGGCGGGTCCGTCCGACAAGGTGGTGCAGCAGCAGATCGAAGCGACCTCGGCATCGATCCATTCGCCTGCCGGCACGCCGATCGGCCACATCGACGAGAAGGCGATTGCCGACGCCATCAAGCTGATCGGCAGCGTCGAGGAAATCGGCGACGCCAAGCCGATGTCGTCCTTTTATACCAATGAACTTCTGACGCAGTGAGGCTACGGTGGCGAGCACGGATGTAATAGGCGCCGCGCAGGCGCAGAAGAAGCAAGGCAAGGGCATGAGCAGGAAAAAATCACGTGGGCCATGGCTGGAGCGCTATTCGGCGCTGATCCTGGCGGTTGTGCTGCTTGGCGCCTGGCAGGTGCTGGTCCCGCTTTCCGGGCTTTCGGAGTTCGTTCTGCCGACGCCGCTGGCAATCGCCACACGGATCGGCAACGAGATCCCTCTGCTCGCCACCCACGCCTATGTCACGCTGTTCGAAGTCGTCGCAGGCTTTGCCATGGGCGTCATGATCGGCATCCCGCTGGCGCTGGCGATCTTTTATTCCAGGGCCTTCGAGCGTGCGATCTACCCGATCTTGGTCGCATTGCAGACGGTGCCCAAGGTGGCGCTGGCGCCGCTGCTTGTGCTTTATCTCGGCTATGGCTGGGCACCCAAGATCACGCTGGCCTTCCTGATCTCGTTCTTCCCGATCGTCATCTCGACGGTCGTCGGCCTGCAGTCGCTCGACAAGAACCTGGTCAACCTGGTCCGCTCGATGGGCGCCAGCGAATGGCAGACCTTCTTCAAGGTCCGTCTGCCGGCAGCTCTGCCCAACATCTTCGGCGGCTTCAAGGTTGCGGTGTCGCTGGCGGTCATCGGTGCAGTCATCGGCGAATATGTCGCTGCCGAACGTGGCCTCGGCTATCTGCAGCTGCAAGCCAACTCGCTGTTCGACACGACGCTCAACTTCGCCACAGTGGTGACGATCTCCGGCCTCGGCGTGATGCTCTACTTCATCATCGACACGATCGAAGCCCGCGTCACCTACAAGCGCGACGCTGCCAAATAGCCAGGCCGCAAGTAATCAGTTCGGCCGCCTGTGCGGCCGAACAACGACAACAGCTTCAGTGAGGCAATCCCATGAGTGCCACTACCCAGATGGGCGCGGCGGTCGACATTTCGCGGCTTTCCAAAATCTACAAGACACGCGAGGACGATGACGTCCTTGCGCTCGACAAGATCGATCTCAAGATCGAACCCGGCAGCTTCGTTGCCGTCGTCGGTCCCAGCGGTTGTGGCAAGAGCACGCTGCTGTCGCTTCTCGCCGGCCTGACGCCTGCCTCGACGGGCAGCATCGCCATTGACGGCGACGGCGTCAGCCGGCCGCATCCGAAGACCGGCGTGGTCTTCCAGTCGGATCTGCTGCTCTACTGGCGCACGGTGCTCGACAACATCCTGTTGCCGATCGAGATCAAGAAGCTCGACGTCGCCAAGTACCGCGCGCGCGCCGAGGAACTGCTGGCCCAGGTCGGCCTGGCCGGCTTCGGCAACAAGTACCCTTCGGAACTTTCCGGCGGCATGCGCCAGCGCGTGGCGATCTGCCGGGCGCTGATCCAGGAGCCGGGTCTGCTTCTGATGGACGAGCCCTTCGGCGCGCTCGACGCACTGACCCGTGAACAGATGATCATGGACCTGCAGTCGATGTGGCTGCGCCTGCGCAATACGGTGCTGTTCATCACTCACGGCATCGACGAGGCCGTGTTCCTCGCCGACCGCGTCCTGGTGATGTCGCCCCGCCCGGGCCGCGTCGACCTCGACCTCAAGATCGACCTGCCCAGGCCGCGCCAGTGGAGCAAGACTCACGAGGACAAGGACTACCACGCCTATGTCCGGCAGATCCGGGCGATCTTCGAGGCCAAGGGCATTCTCGTCGCCCACTAGACCAGCAGTCCGAAAATCGGAAGTGATTTTCGGATAGGATCAGCACGGCGCCTAAGCTCTGCAGCATCCTTGGCGCCTCCTTATGGACGCGCGGCTCTCTAGTCGGTTCGGCCGATCCGCAAAATCGGCATATACGGCAGTAACGGCATCAACGCCGCCGGGAGGCTTCCCGGCGGGCGAACATTTGCGCGGAGACCTCGGATGTCCGGGACGATATTCATACCCAGAGAGTTGGATGCGATTGAGAGCCGTGTGGGTGCTTCACCGGATACGGTGAAACGCCTTGTGGGTCTTGGCTTCGAGGTTGTTGTCGAGACGGGTGCAGGCACCTTGTCGCGCATTCCCGATGCCGATTATGCGGCGGTGGGGGCTGTCATCGGCAAGGCCGGCGATGCCGCCAAGGCCGATGTGGTGCTCAAGGTGCGCCGTCCCTCGGAGGCCGAGGTCAAGGGCTACAAGCCGGGTGCTGCCGTGCTTGCCACCATGGATCCTTATGGCAACGAGGCCGGTGTGGCGGCGATGGCCAAGGCGGGGGTGACGGCGTTTGCCATGGAGTTCATGCCGCGCATCACCCGAGCCCAGGTGATGGACGTGTTGTCGTCGCAGGCAAATCTCGCCGGCTATCAGGCGGTCATCGACGGTGCTGCCGAATATGATCGGGCGCTGCCGATGATGATGACGGCAGCCGGCACGGTTCCTGCTGCCAAGGTGTTCATCATGGGCGTCGGCGTCGCCGGCCTGCAGGCGATCGCCACCGCACGCCGCATGGGCGCGATCGTGACGGCCACCGACGTGCGTCCGGCTGTCAAGGAGCAGGTCGCCTCGCTCGGCGCCAAGTTCCTCGCCGTCGAGGACGAGGAGTTCAAGGCAGCGGAGACCGCCGGCGGCTACGCCAAGGAGATGTCCAAGGAGTACCAGGCCAAGCAGGCGGCGCTGACCGCCGAGCACATCGCCAAGCAGGACATCGTGATTACCACGGCGGGGCTGCGGCGGCGAGACGGCGGCAGCTGTCGACGACGGCATCCAGCGCACGGTCAAGACAGGTGCCGCCGACGACGCGGCCTATCTGATGATGAACGCCCAGAAGGTCATCATCGTGCCGGGCTACGGCATGGCTGTGGCCCAGGCCCAGCATGCGCTGCGCGAGATGGCCGACAAGCTCAAGGCCAATGGCGTGGAAGTCAAATACGCCATCCACCCGGTCGCCGGCCGCATGCCCGGTCACATGAACGTGCTGCTCGCCGAGGCCAACGTGCCTTATGACGAGGTCTTCGAGCTCGAAGACATCAACTCGGAGTTCTCGCAGGCCGACGTCGCTTATGTCATCGGCGCCAACGACGTCACCAACCCGTCGGCACGTGACGACAAGAGCTCGCCGATCTATGGCATGCCGATCCTCGACGTCGACAAGGCCCGCACCTGCCTGTTCGTCAAGCGCAGCCTCGGCTCCGGCTATGCCGGCATCGACAACACGCTGTTCTACAAGGACGGCACCATGATGCTGCTCGGCGACGCCAAGAAGATGACCGAAGAAATCGTCAAGGCCATGGATCACTGAGACAACACATCAGCCCACACCCCGACAAACAAAAGCCCGGCATCGCCCGGGCTTCTTTCTACAGACGGTGCTTGCTGGCGAGCTTCTGCCTTGGATTATTCGATCGGCCGCTCGTCGGCGATGACCTTGCCGTCATTGGGCAAGGTGCCGGGGGCGACGATTTCGACGCCGCCGCGCATCTTGGTCGCTGCCTGCAAAGCCGCCTCGAGTTCTGCTTGCAGCCCGCCGTTGGCTGAACCGGCTTCGGCCTTCAGCAGCATGACGTCCTGTTCGGCCTGGCGACTGACGACGAGGCGAAGCCGGCCAAGGGCGGGGAATTTTCTTCCTATGGCGGCGATCTGGGCCGGGTCGACGAACATGCCCTTGATCTTGGTGCGCTGGTCGGCGCGACCCATCCAGCCGGCGAGCCGCATGTTGGTGCGGCCGCAGGCGCTCGGGCCGGGCAGGACACGCGACAGGTCGCCTGTGCCGAAACGCAGCAGCGGGTATTCCGGGCTGAGCCGTGTCACGACGACTTCGCCGACTTCGCCATCTGGGACAGTCTCGTTGGTGCCCGGGCGCACGATCTCGACGATCAGGCCTTCGTTGACGACAAGGCCCGAGCGCGCCGCCGTTTCATAGGCGGCGACGCCGAGTTCGGCGGTGGCGTAGGCCTGGTAGGCGTCGATGCCGGCGTTGACGATCTCCTGCTGCAGCGTGGCCGGAAACGCTGCGCCCGAAACCAGCGCGTGCCGGAACGGGCTGGCAGCTCCTGATGCCGCCATGCGGTCGAGCAGGATCTTGAGAAAATCCGGCGTGCCGATGTAGCCGGTGGGCTTCAGCACTGTGATCGCCTCGACCTGTTGTTCGGTGTTGCCGACACCAGCGGGGATCACTGCGCAGCCGAGCGCGTGTGCGCCGGCTTCCATCATGTGTCCGCCTGGGGTCAGGTGGTAGCTGAAGGCGTTGTGGACGACGTCTTCTCCACGCATGCCCGAGGCGTACAGGGCGCGGGCTGAGCCCCACCAGTCGTCGCTGCGTCCCTCCGGATCGAAGATCGGTCCGGGGGAAACGAGCAGGCGCTTGAGTGCGCCGGGCCTGGTGGGCGTGAGGCCGGCGAAAGGCGGGTTCTCGGTCTGCAAGGCAAGCAGCTCGCTTTTGCGGATGACCGGCACTTGCTGCAGGGCAGTGCGGTCGATGAGGCTATCAGGCGCAATCCCCTCGAGCTGCCGGCGCAGGGCCGGCGTCGCGGACAGCGCGGCGTCGATAAGCGAACGCAGCTGGGCAAAAAGTGCCGCCTCGCGGGCCGCTGGATCCTGGGTTTCCCCGGCATCGTAATATGCGTTCGTCACCATGGTTCACCTGGAGTTTGGACAAGGGGCAGGGCGCTGCCGTGGCTAGTCCCGCGCTGCCCGGAACAGATTATGCCAGCCAGCGCTTGCGCCGCTTGTAGCTCTTGACCTCGCGGAACGACTTGCGGCCCTCGCCGCCAATGCCGAGATAGAATTCCTTGACGTCCTCATTGTCGCGCAGGGAGGCGGCGTCGCCATCCATGACGATGCGCCCGGTCTCCATGATGTAGCCATAGGTGGCGTATTTCAGCGCCATGTTGGTGTTCTGCTCGGCCACCAGGAACGACACGCCCTGCTTGCTGTTCAGATCCTTGACGATCTCGAAGATCTCGTCGACCACCTGAGGCGCCAGCCCCATCGACGGCTCGTCGAGCAGGATCATCTTGGGTCGGCTCATCATCGCGCGGCCGATGGCGCACATCTGCTGCTCGCCGCCCGAGGTGTAGCCGGCCATCGATGAGCGGCGCTGCTTCAGCCTGGGGAAATAGTCGTAGATCATGTCGAGATCGTCGCGGATGGCACGGTTGCCGTCGCGACGCGTGAAGGCGCCGGTGAGCAGGTTTTCCTCGATCGACAGATGGCCGAAGCAGTGGCGTCCCTCCATCACCTGAATGCAGCCGCGCCGCACCAGTTCGTTTGGGCTTAGTCGGTCGACGCGGTCGCCGTCGAACTCGATCGAGCCCTTGGTGACTTCGCCGCGCTCGGCCCTGAGCAGGTTGGAGATCGCCTTGAGCGTCGTCGTCTTGCCGGCGCCGTTGGCCCCCAGGATGGCGACGATGCCGCCTTGCGGCACATCAAGCGACACGCCCTTGAGGACGAGGATGACGTGATCGTAGATCACCTCGATATTGTTGACCGACAGCATCGGCCGGGCCGGCTCGACCGCTTTGGAAGCATGTTCAGACATCAGCAAGCTCCGGGTCATCGTCCCTTCCCCATGTGGGGAAGGGACTGGGTTCAGGGTGAGCCTCAGGAGGCGTCGCAGGCCTCGGAACGGGCCGGCCATGGCGCGTTCTTCTCGGCATAGGCCTTGGCGTCGGCATCGAGCAGCGGACCGACCTTGTCGCTCAGCGGCGCGATGTAGTCGGACACCTTTTCATAGGTCGTGCCGTTCCAGCTCTGGACGAAGGTCGAGAAGTGACCGTTGTGATCGGTGCAGGAGAGCTTGACTGCACCGGTGAAGCCCTCGAGGCCGATTTCCTTGAGCCGGGCGTCGTCGATGTTGAGGCCCTCGAGACCGCGGCGTACGTCCTCGCCGGTGACGACCTTGTTGCCGGTGATTTCCTGGGCTCTGCGGATCGCCTCGGCAATCAGCATCGAATTGTAGATGCCGCGGTTGTAGAGAACCTGGCCGACCTTGTCCTTGCCCGAGACCTGGCTCTTGCCGGCGTCGACGACGTGCTTCTGGATATCGGCAAGCAGCGGGAAGTCTGCGCCCACGGCATGCCAGTTCAGCGTCTTGAAGCCCTTGGCGCCATCGCCGGCGCCCTTGGCGTCATCCTCGCTCGGCCACCAGATCGAGATGAACTTCTCCATCGGGTAGTTGGTCTTGACAGCTTCCTTGACGGCGGTGGCGTTGAGCGCGCCCCAGCCATAGAGGATCATGTAGTCAGGCTTGTCGCGGCGGACGCTCAGCCATTGCGACGACTGGTTCTGCATGTCGGCGGCTGCAACCGGATACAGCTTGGCTTCGAAGCCGAGTTCCTTCGACAGCTGCTCGATCAGCGGCAGCGGCTCGCGGCCGAAGCTGGCGTCGAGATAGATGTAGCCGATCTTCTTGCCCTTGAGCTTCTCTATGCCGCCGCCTTCCTGCGTCGCGATGTACTGCAGGATCTGGGTGAAGCCGTCCCAGTAAGTCGCCGGCGGGTTGAAGATCCAGGGGAAGGTGTCGCCCTTGGCCGAGGCCGACAAGCCGTAGGCCATCGACAGCACGGGAATCTTGTCCACGGCTGCCTTGGGGATCAGCGGCAAGGTGATGCCGGTCGACCACGGATTGACGATGACCGGCTTCTTGGGCTTCACCGATTCATAACATTCGAGGCCCTTCTTGGTGTCGTAGCCGGTCTCGCATTCCTCGACGATCAGCTTGACGCCGCCGATGCCACCGTCGCGCTCGTTGAGTAGCGTCAGGTGGTCGTGCATGCCGTTGGCGATCGGCGTGCCGGAGCCGGCGAACGGGCCGGTGCGGTAGGTGAACAGCGGCACGTAGATCGAGTCCTCGGCCTGCGCGTCGTGGACGGCGGGCAAGGTCAGCACTGCTGTTGCGGAAAGTGCGTATAACCAGTTCTTGAGTGACATGACGTTCTCCTCCCTACTTGTTTGCATTTCCGTCTTGTGGGCAGCCCCTAGTAAGGGAAGGGCCACACACGAAGCTTCTGCTTGGCGATCTGCCAGAGCCGCGCGAGGCCGTGCGGTTCGACGATCAGGAAAAAGATGATGAGGGCACCGACGATCAGATAGGTCAGGTGCTCGACGGTCGCGGCTGCGATCGGCAGGCCGAGCGCCTCGGGAAGCCCGCGGATGACGATCGGCAGGATGTGGATGAGCGCGGCGCCGAAGAAGCTGCCGATCATCGAGCCAAGACCGCCGATGATGACCATGAACAACAGCAGGAACGACAGCTTGATGTCGAAGGCCGACGGCTCGGCGGCGCCGAGCCACAGGAACACCATCAGCGCGCCCGAGACGCCGCAATAGAAGGATGACACGGCGAAGGCCAACAGCTTTGCCGGCAGCAGGCGGATGCCCATCAGTTGGGCGGCGATGTCCATGTCCCGCACTGCCATCCAGGTGCGGCCGATCCGACCGTGAACGATGTTGGAGGCAAGCAGGGTCATGACCACGACGATGACGAGCACGACCAGATAGCGTGTCACCGGCGTGGCCGACGGGCCGGTGATGGCGAGGCCGAACAAGGTGCGCGCCGGCACCTCGATGGCGCCTGACGGATTGTCGTTGTAGAGCCAGCTGATGCGGACGAAGCACCATTGCAGGAAGAACTGTGCGGCGAGCGTCGCGACCGCGAGATAGAAGCCCTTGATACGCAGCGACGGCAGGCCGAACAGCACGCCGATGCCGGCTGCGAAGAAGCCCGAGCAGAGAATCCAGACCAGGATGTTGACGCCCGGAAAGATCGTCGAAAGCTTGTAGGCGGCATAGGCGCCGACGCCCATGAAGGCTGCCGAGCCCAGGGACAACAGGCCGGTGTAGCCGACGAGGATGTTGAGCCCGATCGCGCCGAGCGACAAGATCAGAAACGGCACCATGACCGAGGCGAGCAGGAACTCGTTGCCGAACAAAGGCACGACGACGAAGGCAACGAGCAGGATGGCGGCCAGGCCGAGCCTGTCCTGCAGGATCGGGAACACCGCCTGGTCGGCCGCGTAGCTTTGTTTGAACTGGCCCGTCTCGCGATAGAACATGGTGTCAGATCCGCTCGATTATCTTGTCGCCGAACAGGCCTTGCGGCCGGTACAGCAGGAACAGCAGAGCGATGGCATAGGCGAACCAGCTTTCGATGCCGCCGCCGAGCAAAGGCCCCCAGTAGAACTCGCCGAGTTTCTCGCCGATGCCGATGATCAGGCCGCCGACGATCGCGCCGGGCACCGAGGTCAGTCCGCCCAGCACCAGAACGGGCAGCGCCTTGAGGGCCACGATCTCGAGCGCGAAGGAGACGTCGGAGCGGGCACCCCACATGATGCCTGTCACCAGCGCGACCAGGCCTGCGGCGAACCAGACGATGACCCAGATCTGGTTGAGCGAAATGCCGACCGAAAGTGCTGCCTTGTGACTGTCGGCCACGGCACGCAACGCCCGGCCGATGCGGGTCTTCTGGAAGAACAGGGCGAGCCCGACGATCATCGCTGACGCGATGATCGCGGCGGCGATGTCGATCTTCTGGAAACTGACGAGGCCGCCGAGCATCTCGACGTCGACCGAACCGCTGGGCAGGAACAGTTCGCTTGTTATCATCTGCTTGGGGTCGCCGCCGAACACCATCTCGCCGAGGCCGATCAGCACATAGGTGATGCCGAAGGTCGCCATGAACAGGATGATGTCGGGCTGGTTGACCAACGGCCTGAGCACGACACGTTCGACCAGCATCGCCAGCACGAACATCACCCCTGCGGTCAGGATCAGGGCGACGAAGGCGGCCGCGTGACCCGAGAAACCTGCTGCCGAGAACTTCTCGTAGAAGCCGACGAGAGTGAGCGCCGAAAACACCACCATGATGCCCTGGGCAAAATTGAACACGCCCGAGGCCTTGAAGATGAGCACGAAGCCAAGCGCGATCAGCGCATAGAGCACTCCGGAGACCAGCCCTTCCCAAAGGGTCTGCACCAGCAGGTCGGGCATCTGCACCATCTGGACGAAGGGGTCGATGAAGATGTTGTAGAGCATCTGTTACCCCCCCCCCTCAGCCGAGCCGGCAGATGGCGCGAGCCGGCCGGCATGTCGTGCGTCTCGTGTTCATGCGGAATTTCTCTCTTCCACCAGACTGCTGCATGCTCAGTGCCCCACGCCGAGATAGGCTTCGATGACCTTCGGGTCGGCCTTGACCACCTCGGGCGTGCCGTCGGCGATCTTGTGCCCGTATTCGAGCACCACCACGCGATCGGACAGGTCCATCACCACGCCCATGTCGTGTTCGATGAGAGCGATGGTGGTGCCAAAGTGCTTGTTGAGGTCGAGGATGTAGCGGCACATGTCCTCCTTCTCCTCGATGTTCATGCCGGCCATCGGCTCGTCGAGCAGCAGGAGCTCCGGCTCCATCGCAAGCGCCCGGCCGAGCTCGACGCGCTTCTGCAGGCCGTAGGGCAGCTTGCCGACAGGCGTCTTGCGGATCGACTCGATCTGCAGGAAGTCGATGATGTCTTCGACCACGCGGCGGTGTTCGATCTCCTCGCGCATCGCCGGCCCGTAACGCAGCATCTGCCAGAACAGGCCGCGGTGCATTTTCAGCGTGCGGCCGACCATGATGTTGTCGAGCGTGGTCATGCCCTTGAACAGCGCCACGTTCTGGAACGTGCGGGCGATGCCCTGGCTCGCTGCCTGGTAGGGCCGCATGTGCGGACGGGTCTTTCCCTTATAGGTGATGCGGCCGTGCTGGGGGTGATAGAAGCCGTTGACGACGTTCAGCATCGAGGTCTTGCCGGCGCCGTTGGGGCCGATGATGGCGCGAATCTCGCCCTTGCGGATGTCGAAGGAGACATCGGTGATGGCTTTCACCCCGCCGAACGACAAGGATACGCCATCGACCGCCAGCAGGGTTTCCGATGTCGCGGTCATGCGGCGGCCTCGAGCTTTGCGGTTGGCATCGCCTTGGTGTCGGCGATGCGGACCCGGGCCGAGATCACGCCCTTGCGACCGTCTTCGAAGGTCACTTCGGTCGAGATGTCGGCAGCGCCGGCACCGTTGTAGAGCGCGTCGACCAGCGGCTTGTAGCGTTCGGCGATGAAGCCGCGCCGCACCTTCTGGGTGCGGGTCATCTCGCCGTCGTCGGCGTCGAGTTCCTTGTGCAGGATCAGGAAGCGATGGATCTGGGCGGCAGCCATGCGCGGCTCGGCCGCGAGTGCCCGGTTCACCTCGGCGACATGCTCGATGAACATCGCATAGACCTCGGGCCGCTGTGCCAGTTCCTGGTACGAGCCGTAGGCGATGTTCTTGCGCTCGGCCCAGTTGCCGACCGCCGTGAGGTCGATGTTGAGCATCACGGTGACGAAGTCGCGGTCCTGGCCGAAGGCCACGGCTTCCTTGATGTTGGGGAAGAATTTCAGCTTGTTTTCGATGTATTTCGGCGCAAACAGCGCGCCCGACCTCAGCTTGCCGACATCCTTGGCCCGGTCGATGATGTTGAGGTGGCCGTCGGGGTCGAAGAAGCCGGCGTCGCCCGTCCTCACATAGCCATCTGACGTTACCGTCTCGGCCGTCTTTTCCGCGTCCTTGTAATAGCCGACGAATTGGCCCGGCGAGCGGTAGAGCACCTCCCCGTCGTCGGTGATACGAATGTCGACATTGGGTGTTGCCGGCCCGACAGTGCCCGCACGGATCTGCCCGTCCGGCTGCGCGGTGACATAAAGGAATGCTTCGGTCTGCCCATAGAGCTGCTTCAGGTTGAGGCCGAGCGAGCGATAGAACGAAAACAGATCCGGGCCGATCGCCTCGCCGGCAGTGTAGGCGACCCGGATGCGAGAAAAGCCGAGTACGTTCTTCAGCGGCGCGTAGACCAGCAGGTTGCCAATGGCATAGCCGAGGCGAGCACGAAGCGGGACGTCCTTGCCGTCGAGGATCTGTTCGCCCCAGCGTTTGGCTATGCCGATGAAGTAGTTGAACATCGAGCGCTTCAGCGCGCCGGCATCTTCCATGCGGATGGTGATGCGGGTCAGCAGGGTTTCAAACACCCGTGGCGGCGCGAAATAGAAGCTCGGGCCGATCTCCTGGGTATCCGCCTCGGCGGTCTCGCGACTTTCGGGACAGGCGATGCAGAAGCCGGCGACCAGCGACTGTGCATAGTTGAGATAGTGGTCGCCGACCCATGCCAGCGGCAGGTAGGCAAGCACCTCGTCGCGGTCGGTCAGCTTGTCGAAGGTGACGGTATCGCGCGCCGCCGCAATCGAGCCGCCGGCAGTCAGCAGCACGCCCTTGGAGCGACCTGTCGTGCCCGAGGTGTAGAGGATGATCGAGATGTCGCTGGCCTGGCCATGATCGCGCTCGGCGTCGATTGCGGCGCGCGCAGTGGCGTCGGAAGCCAACAGGGCACGGCCGTTTGCTATGATGGTGTCGATGGCGTGAAGCCGGCTGTGATCATAATCGCGCAGGCCGCGCGGCTCGTCATAAAGCACGGTGCGGAGCTTAGGAACACGATCTTGGACCGAGATCAGCTTGTCGACCTGCTCCTGGTCCTGCACCGCCGCAAATGCGACGTCGGCATGGTCGAGCACATAGGCCATCTCGTCGGCAACTGCGTCGGCGTAGACAGGGACAGGGATGGCGCCCAGCCACTGCGCGGCGAGAATGGTCCAGTACATGGCCGGCCGGTTTTCGCCGATGACCGCGATCGTCGCGCCGCGCTCGAGACCCAGCTGCTGCAAGCCGGTCGCATAGGCGCGGATGGTCTCGGCCAGTTCGCTCCAGCTCCACGTCCGCCAGATGCCAAGATCCTTGTGGCGCATCGCCGGACGGTCTGGCCGCACTTGTGCGTGCTCGCACAACAGCTTGGCAAACGTGTCGTGTCCGCGCGTCTCGCTCCCTTGTGCCAAAGGCACACCTCCCGTTTCGTTCCCTCGTATGCCGCCGGGTATTCCCGGTCGTTGCATCGAGGCTCGCAACCTTGGCAGGCTTTTTCAAGGGCTGGCTTGACAGACACGACGCCAATGTTCAGTCTTGGCTACCGGCCTTGTGTCGTCGAGCCGCTAAAATTCCCCTAAATTATTGATTTTGCTGTGCTGCCGGCACTGGCGGACACCAAGCGCCGCGGTGCTACTCGCCATAGTGGCGCAGCTTGTCGAGATCCAGGATCGTCACGCCGCCACCTTCACTGCGGAGCAATCCTTCCTTTTCCAGCTCCTGCAGGATTCGGTTGGCGACAGGCCGCGACACGCCGGCCAGCAAGCCGATCTCTTCCTGACTGATATCGATGTGTTTGCCGACGAATGGGCTGATCACCGGGTTGAACAGCGAGGCCAGACTGCGCGCTACCTTGCCGGTCGAATCGAGCGTGCGGTCATGCTCCACCTGCGCAATGAACTGCCCAAGCCGCTCATTGATGAGCCGCACCAGCAACCGGTCGAAGGCGACGCTGTTTTCGAACAGCCAGAAGAATGTCGCGCGATTGAGAAGCGCCACCTGCGTGCGGCGCAGTGCAAGGACGTCATACTGGCGAGGCTCGTCCTTGAGCAGAGACCCTTCGCCGAACCAGCAGCTTGGCGGCAGGCCGGCATAGGTCACCGCCTTGCCCGAGGTGGTGATCGAACCCAGCCGCAGCAGGCCGCTGACCACACCTATCCAGTTGTCTATGCGATCGCCGCGATGGATGAAATAGGTGCCCGGCTCAAGGACGCGCAGCATGATGCCGCGTCGTGCACGCTCGCGCTCGTCCTCCGGCAGTTCGCGCGCCCAGAACACCGAGGCCAGAAATTGCTCCGGGCTTATCACGCGCGCTCCCATTCCTCATGACGAGTCGTGCGTACCATGTCTTTGTCACGCTCGCCATGCCGCGTGTGTGGCCGCGTGGTGTGCCGGTCGCTTCCCCACCCAGGCGCGTCGCCCATGCCCGTGGGGAATGTTAGCGGGCGCTCAAAGAATGGCAGGGGCATCGTCCGGATCGACTATGCCAACTGTGCAGAAGTCATTGTAGGCATGATCTGCCAGCAGCATCGATTGGACGACGGAGCCTGGCCGAGCAGCCCCGACCGCGGAGGAGCCTCATGGGTGCGGATCGTGGCGCGGATCGCATCGAGGGGAGGGTATCGATGAACGCTGTCTTGCATATGCGCGGCCGACGACCGGGCCTGGGGCGTACTGCTGCAGGCCTTGTCCGGCGTTGAGCCGGCCTCGTTAGCCGCCCGTCGATCGACGGGGCGAGCTTCGCAAGGATCGGCGGTGCCCCACGATCGGATCTCCAGCTTGATGCTTTATTTTGCATTGGCAAGGATTAATGGAAATGGTCGAAGACATTCATGCGCACGGCATTAGCCTTGTCAACAAGTACACTGAATTCTTCATCAGTGAGCTGAAGAATATATTCGCCGCCGACAGTGAAACCATTGGTTGGCCGGCGCGGCAGCGGAGATTGCTCGATGTCACGGCCCGTCCGGCGGCGCAGCCGCCGAGCAGCATATCGCCCGAACTGCCTGACCTTGCCTCGCAATTCATCCGTGCCCTTGCTGTCGAGGCGTCCCGCCAGTGCCTGGCAAATGAGGGTGGCGATCCTGGCATGTTGGCGCAGCCGTCGGCCCCATCGATGCAGCAAGTCACGCTCCGCGGTGGTGACCTCGACTCCATGACTATCGAGGAGTGGGCGGGTCGCGTCGCTGGCGCCACCTATCTGGAAGAAAATCTCCGCATACCGCGGTCCACTTTGCATCGATGGTTCCGCTGCAACGAGGTCATCGCATTGCGAAAGGGGAGGCAGCGCCACGTATTCCCCCTGGCGCAGTTTGTCGACGGAAGGCCAGCGTCGGGTATTCGCGACGTGCTCGCCCATATCACCCATCCGCGGCAGGCCTGGCACTGGATGATCCATCCTTCGCCGGTGCTCAACGGCCGGACCCCGATCGATTTGCTCAAGCAAGACCTGGTCGGCGACGTCGTTTCGGCTGCAAAAGAACACTCCTTGATGTCATAGGCTCTGTCGAACGTCCTCCTTGAGAGATTTTCTTGCAAGGACTGTGTTAAAAATAACGTTCCATTTGTGCCAAATGTATTCATCGTTTCATTTGTACAGTATTGTTGTTGTTTTTATATCACGTAACTAGATGATTCGTCGATTTTGTGACGCAATGTCAAATTTTGATGTTTATCAATCCTGTCGGATAGAGATATTCAAGCTGGCCGGAAACGAAAATCAAAAAACCGTTTCTGTCTGATCGGTGCCGAAGTTGCTTTCAATATAAGAAGGTACTCTGTGCCATTTGAATTAATTCTACTGGAGGTTGGATAATGAATATCAAGAGCATTCTTCTCGGCTCTGCTGCGGCTCTGCTCGCAGTTTCTGGTGCCCGTGCGGCCGACGCTGTCGTCGTCGCCGAACCGGAGCCGATGGAATATGTCCGCATCTGCGACGTCTACGGCGCGGGCTTCTACTACATCCCCGGCACCGAGACCTGCCTCAAGGTCGGCGGCCTGGTTCGCTACCAGATCGACTGGAAGGACACCGATGACGGCTGGAAGAAGTATTCGGCTGCCCGCCTCAAGCTTGATGCCCGTTCGGAGACCGAATACGGCACCTTCCGTCGCTACATCGAACTGCACTGGCAGAACGACGGCGGCACGCAGGGGCCGTCCGGTTACAGCGATACCACCGACATGTGGATCCGCTATGCCTACTTCGAAGTCGGCGGCCTGATGATCGGTCGCAACGACACGCTGTTCGACGGCGGCATCGACGGTGAGTTCGACAAGGGCGGCGGTGCCTTCATCAACCAGATCCGCTACACCTTCGACGCCGGCAACGGCATCGCCGTGTCAGTCGGCCTGGAAGAAGAAGCCAACAACTTCGACTACATGCCGCTCGTGACCGGCAAGGTCTCGATCGCCCAGGGCTGGGGTTCGGTCAACCTGTACGCAGCTTATGACGATCGCTTCTCCGAGTTCGCGCTGAAGGGCATCGTCAACGTCAAGGCAACCGATGCCCTGACGCTGCAGGCGGTCGCCACCTACGAGTCGGGTGCGACCTGGCTCGGTCTGCTGGCCCCCTATTCGGGTTACAACTGGTCGATAGGCGGCTATGTGAAGTACCAGGTCAACGAAAGCCTGTCGGTCGGTGCCGGCGGCCAGTACTTCGGCGACCGTCACTACGGCGACTTCGTCACCGGCCAGACCGTCGACCTGAACGCCAACGACTGGGCAATCGGTGCTGTCGTCGACTACAAGATTGTCGAGAACCTGAACGCCAAGCTGGCCGTCAACTACAACGATGGCGACAGCTATCCGGTCGACGGCTCGTTCTCAGGCTTCCTGCGCCTCGACGCGTCGTTCTAAGCGTCTATCTGAACTGATCTTGGCAAACCCGGCTTCCAGTCGCCGGGTTTGTCTTTTTCCGCCGACGAACCCAGGGAATTTTCAAGGCGGTTGTCTCGAATTTCGTGAATACTTCTTGCTATGCGTGACATATAACGGGCCATGCGCAGCGGAAGAACAGCATGAGACGGTCGAGCCAGGACAATGACGACGAGCAAGGATCCTCGTCAACAGTAAAAAGCGTCGAGGTCGCGGTCCAGATTCTGGATGCGCTGGCTGATGCTCCTGGTCCGGTGCGCGTGACAGAGCTGGCCCGCTCGCTTGACATGACCAAGGCCAGGGTTTCCAGGCACCTGCAGACGCTGACGCGGCTCGGTCTCGTCGACCACGCCCGCGAGGGCGAGGGCTATGTCTTCGGTCGCAAGCTGTTCAAATTCGGCAGAGCCGCCGTCTACCGCAGCAATGTCGTCGAGATCGCGCGGCCCTATCTCAACGAGCTGTGCGCGCAAACAGGCCATACGGCCTTGCTGACAACGCCGATCAAGGGTGGCGCGATGGTTGTGCACGCGGTGCCCAATCCTTTCGAGCCTGGCATCATGGTGCAGCCGGGTATGGTGCTGAGCTTGCCGGGATCGCCGGCAGCCCGGCTGTTCTATTATTTCGAAAACAAGAAGCCGGTGCCGCCGCGGGTCGTCGAGAACCTGACGGCCTATGGCGTCGACTTCGAGACCGACACGCGCGGCAACGGGCTTGGTGGCATCGCCGCCCCGATCTTCGAGGCCGACGGCCAGGTCTGTGCCGCGCTCGGCGTCATCCTGTCGTCGTCGCTGCTGGTGCCTGAGCCCGATGTCCAACTGCTGGCAACCGTGAGATCGGTCGCAAGCGAAATCCAGAAGCGTTATGCCGACGGAGTCAACCCGGCCCTGATGCCGAAGCAATCCAGCTAAACCAGATCAGCTTTGCCGGCCCGCAGGGCGGTTGCGCCCCGGCGACCAGTTAGATGCCCTTGGCGATCGTTCGCGATCCGGCCTCGAGCTCGACCAGCGCTCTGGTCGGATCGAAGACGACCCCGATCGGATCCTTGCCGTTGGCAACGGCGTCGACCTGCTGACGCAGGACCCGGCGCAGCATGCCGATGCCCTGGTCGGTCGAGGTCAGGTTTTCCTCGGAGTGGAAGGTGATCGGCCCCTGGCCGACTTGCGCCTCGTAGTCTCCCGGCAGCCTCTGATGCTCCTGCTCCGTCAGCTCGTGCCACAGCTTGCCGGCATATTTCGAGCGGATCTTGGCCAGAGTGCCGGCTTCGCTGACGCGGCCGACCGAATAGATGCGGAACGACGTGTCGTCCATCGGCAGCACCCAGCCGAGCAGGCTGCACGGGCCGTCGACGGTTGCGACCGGACTTGCCACCGCGCGCACGGTCGGCAACACCGCCTCGGTGATGCGCTGATGCTCGCCGGCTTCGAGATCGCGCAGCTGCAGGCTGGAGACGCCGCGCGGCGTGTAGTGAAAGGTCACGCGCGGCATCAGGCTCATCTTTGAATTGAACTGGTCGCCGCTGAAGGAGCCGTGCAGGATCGGCACATGGAACGGGTCGAGCACATTTTCATAGTGCTGCAGCCAGTTGCAATCGACGATGACGGGCCCACCGCTGCCGATGCTGCTGTCATCGGTTTCGAGGAATTCGCCGACCTCGAACGTCTCCAGCACATCATAGCTCGGCAGCACGGGCTTGCGGTCGAGCGGGCCCATATAGGCAAAGATCAGGCCGTATTTTTCCTCCAGCGGATAATACGGCTGGCGGATATGTCCGCGGGTCTTCGCACCCATTTCGGGCTCGCAAGGCTGTTCCAGGCAGTTGCCGTCAGCGTCGAACAGCCAGCCGTGATAGCAGCAGCGAATGCCCTGCTCCTCGACCCGGCCATAATAGAGCGATGCGCCGCGATGGGCGCAGCGTGGATGTACGAGGCCGGGCCGGCCGGTGCCGTCGCGAAACAGGATAAGCTCCTCGCCCAGCGCCATGATTTTTCGGGGCGTGGCGGTGGCGTCTCCCGACAGTCCGACCGGGTGCCAATAGCGCCGCAGCAGTTCGCCCATCGGCGTTCCACGCCCGACTTCGGTCAGCTCGGCGAAATATGTCGGCTTGGGCAAGGCGTAGGCCGATCCGTCTTTTGTCATTGTCATTCCTCCCCTAGCGGTCGAGCCGCAACAGTGCTGTCGTGGCGCGTGAGCAGCAGATCATCATCGTGTTGCCGGCCGCACGTTCCGCGTCGCTGAGAACCTTGTCGCGGTGGTCGGGCACACCCTCCAGCACGCGGGTTTCGCATGTGCCGCAGACGCCGTTGCGACAGGACGAGGGCGCATGCACCCCGGCCTGTTCGAGCGCATCGAGGATTGTCTGGTCGGCACCGATCTGGATCGAGAGCCCCGACTTGTTCAGGACGACAATGAAGCCGCCATCATCGGCGGCCGGTACGGTTGGCGTGAAGGATTCGGAATGCACGGTCGAGGGATCGCGCGACGAGGCGGCGTCCAGGAACGCAGCGAGCATCGGCGCGGGACCACAGCAGTAGAGCTGTGCATCCGGCGTTGCCTGAGCGACGATGCGCGCGATATCGAGAAGACCATCCTTTTCGCTGTCGACGTGAAGCTGGATGTTGTCGCTGAGCGCCGAGAGCTCGTCGAGAAGTGCGCATTCGGCTCGCGAACGCACAGCATAATGTAGCGTCCAGTCAGCCCCTGCCTCGTGCAGCTGTCGCGCCATGGCCAGCAGGGGCGTGATGCCGATGCCACCTGCAATCAGGATCGACGTGGCTCTGGAGTCCGCAAGCGCGAAGGTCGAACGGGGCTGCGAAATCCTGATCCGATCGCCGGGCCGCGCATTTGTATGCAGCCAGCGCGAACCGCCGCGTGTTGCCCGGTCGAGTGCGACGGCGATGCGGTAGTCTGAAGCATGGGGCGCACCGATCAGAGAGTATTGCCGCACCAGACCATCGGGAAGATGGACGTCGATATGGGCGCCCGCGTCGAAGGAAGGCAGGGGCGCGCCGTTGGTAGGCCTGAGATCGTATGAGAGGACCGTCGGCGTTTCGTAGGAAATCCGACGGACGATCACCTCGATTGTCGCGTCGGCAGTCTGCTGGTGACCGTCGTTCATTTTTGCGGCCATCCCAAGCCGTTCGAGGAGGCCCGGCCGCGCGTCCGCGGGATGCCGGGCCCGGTGAGGTTCAGCCCAGCGGGTTGGCTGGTGGCGTGACGGGCGAGGGTACGAAGGGGTGGATCAGCGCCCAGGGGCTCGGCATCTCGCTGACCGAGACGGCAATCAGGGCCGGGCCGTTGCTGTCTTTTGCCCGCACAAGTGCGTCGTGAAGTCCCGATGGTGAGTCCACCTTTTCGAAGGGCAGGCCGAAGGCGCTTGCCAGATGGGCGAAGTCCGGGTTGGCGAGTTCGACCGCGAAGGTGTCGCCGAAGGTGCGCTGCTGGATGCGGCGGACATTGCCGTAGTGGCCGTCGACGAAGACCACGACCGACATGTTGCAGCCGTCGCGCGCCAACGTCGCCAGTTCCTGCATGCCCCAGCCGAAGCCGCCGTCGCCATTGAGCGAAACGACGCGCCGGTCCGGATTGCCGTGGGCGGCACCGAGTGCGGTGTTGAAGCCGTAGCCCAGTGTGCCCTGGTAGCCCGGGGTGACGTAAGAATTGGCGGCATGGACGGGGAAGGCGATGTTGGAGAAGTAGCCGACCTGGGTCAGTTCGCTGACGAGGATGTCGTCCTTGGCCATGCTGGAGCGAATGGCCCTGACATAGTCGGTTTGCGGCTGGATGGCATCGGTCTGCGATGCGGACCAGGCCTTGACCTTGCCGATCTTGTCTGATGACGAAGCTCGTATTTCGGACGGCAGAGCTGCGAGCAGGGCTTCGGCGGCGGCGGTTGCGTCCGACAGCACCAGGCAGCCCGGCGTGCGGGGTGCTCCGGCGGCACGCGCATCAACATTGACATAGACGTATCTGGTGTCGCCGCTGGCATGGGTCGGCTTGGCGATGCCGTCGATGAACCGGGTTCCGACCGCAACGATGACATCGGCATGCGGGAACACCGCGCGTCCGCCAAGTGATGTCAGGGCAAGCGGGTGGTTGTCATCAAGCAGACCGCGTGCGCCGTCAGTCATGACGACAGGCGCCTGCAACCGCTCGGCGAGCGCCTGGATGGCCTTGCCGGCACCTGATGCGGCGGCACCGCCGCCGACCTGGATGACGGGGAACTTCGCCTGCGCCAGGATGGCGGCCGCTTCCTCGATGGTGTCGGGCTGCGGTTCGAGGCGGCTGAATTCGGCGCGCGGCAAGACTTTCGTCACGCCCTTGGCCTGCAGCACGTCAGGCGGCAATTCGATGGCGACCGGGCGTGGATGGCCCGAGCGCAGCTGCACGAAGGCTTCATGGACAAGCGCGGGAACGTCTTCGGGGCGATGAGCAATGCCGTGCCACTTGGTCAGCGACTTGAGGATGCCGCTCTGGTCGGGGATTTCGTGCAGCATGCCGTGCTTCTGACCGATCAGGGTCGAGGGAATCTGGCCCGAGATGCAGAGCACGCGCGAGCTGCAGGCATAGGCGGTGGCGAGGCCGGACAGAGCGTTGAGCACGCCGGGGCCTGGCACGACCATGAACACGCCTTCGCGGCCGGTGGTGCGGGCATAGCCGTCGGCCATGTAGGACGTCGCCTGCTCGTGGCGGGGCATGATGTAGCGAATGCGGTCCGGCTGGCTGCGGATGGCGTCAACCGCCCAGTCGAGCTGAATACCGGGAATGCCGAAAATATCGGTCACGCCTTCTTCCAGGAGTTGGGCGACCAACGCCTGTCCTCCGGTCAGCTCCATAGGTTCGTAGTTCCCGTTCACGCCGCTTTTCTCCGATTGGTTTCGCTTGCAGGGCGGGCTCTGACCCGAGGCCGTTTTGCCGGCCCAGGAGCGTCCCAGAACCCTGCGAAGAGTCACATGAAATGCAAAGTCGTCTCATAATGCGTTACATCGTCTCGCTAGTCAACGACAAAACGCGATAGCTGGTCCGAGTTGGAATCCGCTTGGGCTAGCTGTCGTGTAACATCAGGAAAAATGCTAGAGGACGCGCGCCACAAGAGGTCAGCTTGATGAGTTCGAGTTGACCATGTTCAAAATACGCGATAAAGTCTCATAATACGAGACAATAGAGGGTGATATGTTTTCAAATCTCTCCACGCCGACAGCCGACCCGCTGCTCGGAATGATGCAGCAGTTCCGCGACGACCCGAGCGCCGACAAGGTCGACCTCGGCATCGGCATCTACAAGGACGGGCAGGGCAACGCGCCGGTGCTGGCAACGGTCAAACAGGCGGAATCCTTCCTGGTGGAGAACCAGAAGTCGAAGGCTTATGTCTCTTCGGCCGGCAACGAGGACTATAACCGCCTGACGCGGGAACTCATCTTCGGCGCCAATAGCGGCCTGCTTGCGCGGTCGCAGGCGATCCAGACGCCGGGCGGCACTGGTGCGTTGCGTGTCGCAGGCGATTTCGCCCACAGTGTGAAGCCTGGCGGCAAGGTCTTCCTGCCGGATCCGACCTGGCCGAACCATCCCTCGCTGTTGGCGGCAGCCGGTCTTCAGGTGGTCCGTTACCCCTATTACGATGTCGCGTCGGGCAAGCTGCAGTTCGACCGGATGATCGAGGCGCTGCGCGCCGCGGGTCCCGGCGACCTGGTGCTGTTCCACGGCTGCTGCCACAACCCCGGCGGCGCCGACCCGAGCCTGGCGCAGTGGGCCGAAATCGCCGAATTGCTCGCCTCGACCGGCGCCACCCCGCTGATCGACCTGGCCTATCTCGGTTTCGGCGACGGGCTGGCCGAGGATGCCGCCGGCGTCCGGCTCCTGGCCGAGCGCTTGCCGGAAATGCTGATTGCCAGCTCCTATTCGAAGAACTTTGCGCTCTACCGCGAACGCGTTGGCGCGCTGACCTTGGTGGCCAAGGATGAGGCCACGGCCAGCCGCGCGCACGGCCACCTGTTGCCGGTCGTCCGCACCAACTATTCGATGCCGCCGGACCACGGTGCTTCGGTCGTCGCTCACATTCTTGGCAATGTGGCTCTGCGCACGACCTGGGAAGGCGAGGTCGCTGAAATGCGCGGACGCATCAACGGCATGCGCGAAAAGCTGGTGGCAGCGCTTGCAGGTCGCACGACGCGCGACTTCGGATTCCTCGGCGTACAGCGCGGCATGTTCGCCATGCTCGGCATCACCCCTGCCGACGCCGAGCGGATGAAGGTCGAGCACCATGTCCACATCACCAGCTCGGGTCGCGTCAACGTCGCCGGCTTGAACGACAGCAATGTCGGCCATGTCGCCAACGCCATCGTCGCGGTCTGCGGCTGACTTCGGTGACGGCGGGCTTTGGTCCGCGTGAATGAAAGAAGGGCGGCGTTCCATCGGAACGCCGCCCTTTCCCTTTGAAAGCCTATCGCCGGGATCGGCTTGTCGCCGTGTTCCGGAATTGGTCCGGATCAGATTTCGTAAGGCAGGCCGAGCTGGGCCTTGCGCAGCCGCTGCTGGCCGATCTCGGTATTTCCCCAGTGGTTCAGCGTCTGGTACTGCATCCGGGTCTGGAAGCTCGTCTGGCCGGGGAAGATGTGCAGCGCCTCGCACATCGAGCAGGCCCAATGGACCGTCGGCCAGATCCGCCGCAGGCACATCTCCGAATAGCTGTCGAGCAGGGTGGTGTCGTTGGTCGTCAGCAAACGGCGGATCGCTTCGGCCATGATGCGCGCATCACCAACCGCGAGGTTAAGCCCCTTGCCGCCGCTCGGCGGAACGATATGTGCTGCGTCGCCGGCAATGGCCAGGCGGCCGTGGCGCATCTTCTCGCAGACATAGCCGCGCAGGCGCGCCACTGAGCGCTCGATGATCGGGCCGCGATTGAGCTGCGCTGCCGTGCCGTCGTCCATGCGGATGTCGAGTTCATCCCAGATCTGCTGGTCGCTCATCGCATTGGGGTCGGCGTCGGGTTCGACCTGCAGATAGAGCCGGCCGACCGACGCGGATCGGGCGGAGGCAACAGCCAGGCCGCGTGTTGAATGGGCAAAGCCGCGGCGGGCGGCAAGCGGCGCCGCCTCGGCCAGGATGCCGAGCCACGCAAACGGGTATTCGGTCAGGAAGACGTGCTCATCCGAGCCCGGAATGTGCCTGCGGCTGACGCCGTGGTAGCCGTCGCAGCCGGCGATGAACTGGCACTCCAGCACCTTATCTTCGCCATTATGGCGATAGTGGATGCGCGGAGCGTCCTCGATACCGTCGAGCCGCGATACGTCGGCTTCGAAGACGATCGGCAGGCCGTCGGCCTCGCGTTGAAGGATCAGGTCCTCGACGATCTTCTGCTGGCCGTAGGTGGTCAGGTGCCGACCGGTACCGTCGTCGAGCGAGATATCGGCCTTCTGCCTGTCCCAGCACAACTGCATCGAGCGCATCGGAATGCCCTCACGGTTGAGGCGCTCACCCATACCGTAGGTGCGCAGCGTGTCGACAGTACCCGATTCGAGAACGCCCGCCCGCACGCGCTCGAGCACATAGGCCCGCGTGCGTCGTTCGAGGATCACCGAGTCGATACCGTTGAGCTGGAGAATGCGCGCCACAAGCAGGCCGGCTGGCCCCGCGCCGATGATCCCGACCTGAGTTTTCATGAGTTCACCCATTGCTGCTGACTGGTTTGCGGCGCCGTGTCTGGCGTCAGTATTCGAGGCCCTTGTCCTTCAGGCGCCCGCGCAGATTGAATAGATCGAGGCTGAGGACGCCCTTGGCGAGTTCTGTGCGCTTGGCTTCCTCATCGGCGATGCGTCGCTCGGAAAGTTGCGCGACGGTATCGGCCAGTTGGCGCGGGATGATCACGACGCCGTCGTCATCGGCGACGACGACGTCCCCGGGATTGACCACCGCACCGGCACACGAGACCGGAACGTTCACCGATCCGATTGTTTCCTTGACCGTTCCCTGGGCACAGATCGCTGTCGACCAGACCGGAAACTTCATCTGGGTGAGGTCGCGGATGTCGCGGACGCCTGCGTCGATGACCAGGCCGATGCCGCCGCGCGCCATGACCGAGGTCGCCAGCAGGTCGCCGAAATAGCCGGCGTCGGACGGCGAGAAAGGTGCCACGACAAGGATGTCGCCTGGCTTGATCAGCTCGATAGCCACATGGATCATCCAGTTGTCGCCGGGCGGCACCAGGACGGTGACGGCGCTTCCCGCTATGGCGGCACCCGGATAGATCGGCCGCATGCGCGAGCTCATCAGGCCGGTGCGGCCTAGAGCTTCGTGGGTGGTGGCGACGCCGGCCTTGGCCAGCCGGGCGATTGCCGCGCTGTCGGCGCGTTCGATGTTGCGGACGACCTTGTTCATGACTGGCGGGTCTGCAGTGAGTGGTAGCGGTACTTCACGCGGGCATCGCGCAGCGACATGCCCTCGGTGATGGCTTTCCGGATGGCGTTTTCGGCGATGGCGATCTCGTCGGCGAGGTCGAGAACCTGCTCGGCCCGCTCGCTCGGAATGATGACGACGCCGTCGGCATCGCCGACCAGGATGTCGCCCTGGCGAACCAGCGCGCCGCCGATCTCGACCGTGATGCCGGTGGCGTCGACCTGGACACGGTCCTTGCCGGTCTTCATCGAATAGCTGCGCGAATAGATCGGGTAGCCGAGCCTGAGGCAAAGATCGACGTCGCGGCAGGCGCCGTCGATGACAGTCCCGGCAAGGCCCTTGTGGTTGGCCAACTGGGTCATGATATCGCCCCAGACCGTGCAGTCCTCGCGGCCGCGATTGTCGAGCACAACGACGGTGCCGGCCGGCAGGTCATCGATGAAGTCGCCGACATTGCCCGGTGCCAGCACGTCGACCGGCACGTAGCGGACGGTGAAGGCGCGGCCGACAAGCCTGAATTTGTGGTCGCGTGGCTTGATGCCCCGGCAGACGCCTTCGATGCCGAGCCGGTCCATGGCGTCGGACAGGGTGGCGCAGTCGTGTTTTCCGGCGCGTTCTACGGCCTGGTCGGTCATTGAATTGCCTCGAGCATGTCTTCGTAATCGGCGCCGAGCACCTGGGAGACCGGCTTGCCGGTCTTCAGGGCTTCGATCATCAGGCGTTCCTTGGCAGCGATACGCTCGCCGGTCCGGATCACCTTTTCTGCATTGTCGGCGGTGATGAACACCGCACCCGAACCGTCTGAAATGACGTAGTCGCCGGGCGTCACGATCACCGCGTCGATGGTGACGGGCACGTTGGTTGCGACCTCATGGACGCGGCCGCGAGCCGTGCGCACGGTGGTCGCGCGGGCAAAGATCGGAAAGTCGAGCCCGTTGGCTTCGTCCATGTCACGCAACGGCCCATCGACGATCACGCCCTGGATGCCGACAAGGCGCGCGGCCTGGGTCAGCACTCCGCCCCAGCCGCCGGCATCGATGCCGGGATGGGAAACGACGATCAGCGAGTTGGCGTCGCCGGCTTCGATGGCGCGGGCACCAAGATGGACCTTGGGTGCGCCTGCCGGCGCCGGGCCTTCGGCGAGGGCGACAGTGACAACGCGCCCGGCCACCACGCCGCTGCCGGAGCGGCGGGCGATGCCGGTGACGGCACCAGGCAGGCCGAGTGCGTCGAGCGCGTCCGAGACCGTGCAGGCATCGAGCCGGCGCAGCCGTTCAAGCAACTCTGCGCTCATGACTTGACGCCCCACCAGTACATGCCCTGGGCGGTGCCGGTACCGGCCGGTGAGCGGTAGCAAGGCACATAGGCCACTTCATGGAACTCTGTGTCGTAGGCTTCCATGACACCTGCGGTGGTGATCCAGCTCTTCATCTCCGAAGTGCCCGACTGGAGCTCCGAAAGCGGGATGTTCTTGAGGAACTCGGCATCCTTTTCGCGCATCGCCTGCATGAAGCGGGCGTCCCAGTCCTCATCGATGGTGAAATGGCTCATGCCGCCCGACCCGAACACGACGACACGGGCGTCGCTGTTCCAGGAGCGGATGGCCTCGCCGACGACCTGGCCGAACTTGTAGGAACGGCGGGCGGTCGGCTGGTTCGGCGGGAAGAAGGTGTTCTGGTAGATCGGAACGTTGGGGATGACCTTGTCGCGCATCACCTGGCGGTAGATATGGCCGAAGGCGTGGCTGATGCCGGTCGTGCGCGGATTGTGTGTCGGCAGTTTTGGCGAGACGGTGATGTCGAACTCGTTCTCGACCAGATTGCCGATGATGTGCTTGGCGAGCTCCGGCACCGTATCGTATTCGCGATACTCTTCCGGTGCATGCCCGGCCTCGCCCTCGGCGACACCAGGCGGCATCAGGCGGCGGCCCTCCTCGGTCGCCGGATGATGGCGGATCTTATCGCCGTAGTAGATCATGTAGGGCGGGCTCAAATCCTCGCCGTAGATTTCGTGCTGGTCGTTGCCGAAGATGATGGCGACGTCGGCCTTCATGGCATCGAAGGCATCGGCCAGTCGTTCGCTGGCGATGTGGCACTTCTCATAATTTGCAGTCATCGCCGCCATGGTGCTGCGTTCGGCAAGGTTCTCGTCCTTGCGCAATTCGCAGAGCTGGTCGAACGAATAGACGCCGCCCCGGAACGGGTGCATGCGGGTTCGGTCCGACTGGACGCGCAGCAGCCATTTGTCAGGCGTGGTGTGCAGTTGCGGCCCATGGGCCGTGCAGATGAAACCGACTATTTTCGCCATAGGTAGCCTCCATGTTGTTCCAAGGCTGCGCTTCAGGTGACCTGGCTTCAGGCTTCGATGTTGAAAAGCCGCGCGGCATTGCCGCCCAGGATTGCCTTGCGTTCATCATCAGAGATGAACGACAGACCGTTGATGTGCGGGATGATGGTGTCGAAGGTCTCGCCGGTCTCGGGGTCGATCGATGATCCGACGCCGGGCATTTCCGCGCCGTAGAGGCACTGCGAGGCGCCGACCACCTTGACCAGCAGTTCGATCGCGTCGCGCGAATAGAGCACGGTGTCGAAATAGAGCTTCTGCAGCCTGTCGCGGAAACGCACACCTGATGTCGACATGCCGTTGCGCGGCACCGTGGTCGCGTCGAAGCGGCCGAGCTGGTAGGGGATCGCGCCGCCGCCGTGGCTGACCAGGATCTTGAGCGCGGGAAAGTCTTCCAGCACGGTCGACTTGCACAGGCCGTAGACCGCGGTGGTCTCTTCGTTGATGAAGTGCAGCGAATAGGGTTCGCGCTCAGGCGCCCGTGAGCTTGCCGAATGGATATGGCCGACGACGTCGAGTTCGCAGAGCTTTTCGTAGAGCGGGTACCAGTAGCGATCGCCCATCGGCGGCGCCATGCGGCCATTGTTTTCGAACGGATCGGGGTTGATCAGGCAGCCGCGGAAGCCGAATTCCTTGACGCAGCGTTCGAGCTCCGGCAGCGCCTCGGTGATAGGGCTGTCACCGGTCTGCGGCAGGCCGGCGACGCCATAGAAGCGCTCCGGATAGAGTGCGCATTCCTGGGCGATGATGTCGTTGGCGTATTCGACATACCAGTGCACCAGCTTCTTGGGTTCTTCGGAATGCATGAGCTGGAACGGGCGCGGCGACAAAAGCTGGATGTCGACGCCGGCCTGGTCGAGACAGGCGAGGTGACCCATCGGTGCCATCTCGACGCGGTTGAAGGCCTGCTCCAGCGCTTCGTTGGATACAGGCGGCGCCTTGCGGCCATGCGCGCCGCGATGCGACAGGATGCTGGCCTTGTAGGCGGGAAGCTGATGCGGCACCGCCATATGTGCGTGACAGTCGATGATCTTCATCGGGCACTCCAGAATTCCAGAAAATTTCGCATTGGCCCGCCTCAGTTCATTGAGGCGGTGGTGCCGGTGATGGTGTCGAGCAGGGCGTTGGGGTCGGTCGGGCAGGCATCGCCGCGCCAGGCGACGTGCCGGTCAGGACGCGACAGCACCAGGGCTTCGGCGTAAGGCCCCACGCCATCGCTGCCGGGCACCACGTCAAGCAGCTGGACCGGAATCCCACGCGCGGCTGCCGCCGCCATCAAGGGTGTGACGTCGCGGGACGGGTCGAAGCGCAGCAAGGTGTAGTCGGGGCCCATCGCGTCATAGAGCGAGCGCTTGTCCGCCAACCAGATGTGCGGCGTGCGACAGCCGGGCACCGTCGACGGCGTGAACTCGGCCATCGAGTAGGCCGGCTGCGCCTGCTCGTCATAGGATATGATCGGCGAACGGTCGTAATAGTAGCCGAAGTTGAGGCCGCCGCAGCAATATTGCTGGACGTTCAGGTCGTAGATCTTGCGTCCCAGCGCCTCGCGCGCGGCGGCACCTTCTGCCGTGTCGTCTTCGATGTCGACAGGCACGACCTTGCGTTCCTTGGCCATGGCATGGGCATGGTTCATGGCGAAGACCGAGACCTGCTCGGTGATCGGCTGGCGCTCGGCGGCATAGGCATCGAGCATGCCTGCATTGCCCCATCCGGCGATGTTGGCGGCAAGCAGCCAGCCCAGGCACTCGGCGTCGGCGATGCCGGCGTTCATGCCGTAGCCGGCGTAAGGCACCCACAGATGTGCTGCGTCGCCGCAGATGAAGACCCGGCCTTTGTGGAAGCTGTCGGCGACGAGGCGACGGCCGAACCAGTCTTCGTTGGACAGGACCTCGTAGGAAAAGTCCGGTCCGACGCCGAGGATTTCGCGGATCGACCAGTCGCGGTCGACGCTGTCGAAATCCGGCTCGTCGTCACGCAGATAGTTGTGCACCAGCCAGGTCTCGCGGCCGTCGATGGCATAAACATTGCCACTGCGCCGTGGATTGAGCGAAAAGCTCGCCCAGGCCGGCGCGTCGTTCATCATGCCGAGCAACTGCGGCGCGCGGATGTAGGTCGACTGCACGCGCTGCACGACGGCGTCGCCGACGAGCTTGGCGCCGATGTCGCGGCGAACCTGCGAGCGGCCGCCATCGCAGCCGGCGAGATAACGCGCCGCGATCGTCGTCTGTTCGCCGCTGTCTATGTTGCGGGCGCTGATCTGAACGCCATCTTTGGTTTCGGCATGCGACAGATATTCGGTGCGGTTGAGCACCGTCAGCCCCGGCATTGCCACTGCGTGTTCGAACAGGATCGGCTCCAGGAACAGCTGGTTGATACGGTGTGGCGGCTCGGCAGTCGGCCAGTCGGTATCGGGCCCGCCTGTTGCCGTGAAGCGGTCGCGTCGGCAGGGGATGGGGATGCGCGTGATCGCCTTGCCGGTCATCGAGGTGCGGTAGGCGATGTCGTTGGCATAATCCTCGGGCAAGCCGGCATTGCGTGCCGCGCCGGCGACGCCCAGCCGCCTCAGTATCTCCATCGAACGTGCCGAGACGTGATTGCATTTCACGTTCGGCGGTTCGCCATGGTGACGTGTCTCAAGGATCGTCACGGCGACGCCGCGCTGCGCCAGGATCATGCCCAGCGTCAGCCCGACCGGCCCGGCGCCGACGATGAGGACGTCGGTTTCCACCATCGCCGTCATGCCCGTGGGCTCCCGACTGTCACCACGACGTTGCCGTCGGTTACCTGCACGGGAACAGGAGTCAGGCCGACCTTTGGGTCGATCGGGTGACGGCCGGTCAACATGTCGAACTCGAAGCCATGCCAGGGACAGACGATGTGGAGCTGTTCCTTGGAAAAGCCAAGGCCGAGGCTCTTGCCGTTGTCGGCCACCAGTTCCAGCGTGCGCGGCATGATCTTGCCCTGGCAAACCGGTCCGCCCATATGCGGGCAGATGTTGAGGTAGGCGCGCACTTCTTCGCCGACGAAGTAGATGCCGATGCCTGTGCCGTCGACATCGATGACCATGCGTTGGCGCTTCTTGAGCTCGTCGTGACGGCCCAACACGATCTGTTGCGACGCTGCCGTCGCCATGTCAGGGGCGCTCACGATGCCCTCCGGAACCACATTGCGAGGTCGAAGACGTTGAGATCGGCGGCGCGCAGCAGTTCGCTGACCAAGACTGCTGTCTCGGTGGCGGTCAGCGCGTCCTGACCGACAGGCGGAAAAATCTTGTCCGACTTCTCGACTTTGGTTGCGTAGAGCTTGCCGAGCGCGGTGAGTGCTACGGCGATATCGGCCTCGCTCACCCTGTCGAGCGTTCCGGATGCCAGGGCCTCCTCAGCAGATGCGGCTATCGCTGCGGCGGCCGCGCTGAAACCAGCGCCATGTTCTGATGTCGTCATGTTCTGTGCCATTACGATGCGGTTTTGGGGCGATTGGCGAGGACGTCCTCAGCCAGCGGCTTGCGACGGGTCGTGTCGAGCTTGAACAGCCGCGCGGCGTTGAGGCCGAGGATGTTGCGCTTGGCCTGCTCGGAGAGGAACGGCAGCGAGTCGATGGTCGCCGGCGAATCCCAGTCCCAGTGCGGCCAGTCCGAGGAGTAGAGCAACTGGGTCTCGGCGTTCATCGCCTCCATGGTCGCTTCGAGAAGCTTCATGTTGGTGCGCTCGAGCGGCTGGCTCGTGTAGTACATCTCGCGCATATATTCGCTCGGCAGCCGCTTCAGGCCAGGGGCCTCGCTGGGGCGCATCAGCACTTCATGGTCGAGCCGCTGCATCAGGAACGGGATCCAGGCGAGGCCACTCTCCACCCACAGCATGTTGAGCTTGGGGAAGCGCTCGGGCATCGCGTTGACGATCCAATTGGTGAGATGGATCTGGTTGTAGTGGGTGAACGACAGCGCATGCATCGACAGGAAGCGGTTGAGCTGCGCGAAGGACGGATCGCCCCAATGATAGCCGGAGTGGAAAGCCAGCGGCTTGTCCAGATCCTGGATCATCGAATAGAGCCGCATGTAGCAGTCGTGGTGGACCGGCTTGTTGCGGGTCGAGCAGACGGTGAAGCCGATGATGCCTTCGGTGTCGCCGTAGCGCTCGACCAGCTCTTCGCACGCCTCGGGCGTGTTGAAGGGCAAATAGAGCAGGCCCTTCATGCGGCTGTCGATCGGCAGGATGCGTTCGATCATCCAGCGGTTGAACGCCTTGGCCAGCGCCACCTCGATCTCGTCCTGCGGGTGCATGCCGAGCAGCAGCATGGCGCTCGGGAACACCACTTGGTAGTCGAGACCCATCGCATCCATGCTGCGGCGGGCGGTCGAGATGAAGCGGTGGACACTGTCGTCGCTGACCGGCTCGCGCCGGCCCTGGTGGCCGATGCGGCCGCCGACGCTTTGCAGCGACAGGCCCGGTGAGATGTTGAGCAGCGCGTTCTGGCCGCCAAAGCCCTTGACCTGGTGCTGGCCGATCTGACGCAGCACGTCATTGTCGATCAGGTCGATGATCTCCGACCAGAAATGATCTTCCGAAACATGGGCGTCGACGTCGACGATGAGATAGTCGTCGAAATTCCTGGCGGCCTGCTTGGTGGCGTGCGCCAGCACGTCGCGGGAATCCGTCGACCCGGTGATTTCGCCGATCTCACGGAAGTTGGGAATGGAATGCTCGGTCATTGCGCTACGCTTCAACCCTGTGTCACGAATTTGGTCACGAGATAGCTATCAAGGCCTTCCGCCCCGCCTTCGGAGCCATAGCCGCTCTCCTTGACCCCGCCGAACGGGGTCTCGGGCGTCGTCAGCATCATGTTGTTGATGCCGACCATGCCGGATTCGAGTTCGTCGCCGATGCGGGTGGCCGTCGTCGTGTCGCGGGTGAAGGCATAGGCGGATAAGCCGAAAGGAAGCCTGTTGGCCTCGGCAACGACGTCGTCGAAGTCCTTGAATCGACGTGTCACAGCGACCGGGCCGAACGGCTCCTCATTCATGATCCGCGCCTCGTTCGGTACGTCGGTCAGCACGGTCGGCTGCCAGAAGTAGCCGCGCTCGCCCTTGCGTTCGCCGCCCAGCTCGATGCGGGCGCCGGCGCGCTGCGCGTCCGAAACCAGGCTTTCCATGGCGTCGATGCGGCGGCTATTGGCGAGGGGACCCATCTGCGTTGCAGGATCGAGGCCATCACCCAGCTTGAGTGACGCAGCGACGGCGCGGAATTTTGCGACGAACCGGTCGTGAATGGCTTCGTGCAGGTAAAAGCGTGTCGGCGTGATGCAAATCTGGCCGGCATTGCGATACTTGGACCGTGCCGTCATCTCCGCCGCCTTCTCGATATCGGCGTCGGCGAAAACGATCGTGGGAGCGTGGCCGCCGAGTTCGAGCGTCGCCGGCTTGACGCCGTCTGCCGCCAGTCTGGCGAGGTGTTTGCCGACGCGGGTCGAGCCGGTGAACGAAATCTTCTTGATGATCGGCGATGCGATCAGATGCGTCGAAATATGGTCCGGCACGCCGAAGACGATGTTGAGCACGCCGTCGGGAAGGCCGGCATCTGCGAGCGCCTGGGCAATCGCCAGCGTCGGTGAAGGTGTCTCCTCAGCCGGCTTGGCGATGCAGGAACAGCCGGCGGCAAGGGCAGCGGCGATCTTGCGCGCCGGGATGGTGACCGGGAAATTCCACGGCGTGAAGGCTGCGACCGGGCCGATCGGCTCGCGGAACACCAGGCTGCGGACACCCGCTGTGCGCGACGGGATGATGCGTCCATAGGCGCGTCGGCCTTCCTCGGCATACCAGTCGAAGATGTCGGCAGCACCTTGCACCTCGGCCATGGAATCGCCGACCGGCTTTCCTTGTTCGAGCGTCATGAAGCGGGCGATGGCAGGTGCGCGTTCACGCAGCAGGGCCGCTGCCTGGCGCAGGATCTTGTAGCGCTCGAAGGCCGAAACCTTGCGCCAGGAGCGGAAGGCCGTGTCGGCCGCAGCCAGTGCATTGTCCAGGTCGACGGTGGTCGCAACTGGGATTTCGCCGACGGTTTCACCGCTGGCGGGGTTGATGACGGGCAGGATCTCGCGATCGGCCGTCCGAACCCTCTCGCAGCCGATGCGCAACGAGCGATCTATCTGATCTTCTGTGACCATATCCAACTCAACTGATTGAAATTGTTGAATGCGGGAGCTCGTCACCGCCAATCTTGAAATATATGATAGTTTAAAAAATTTGGTCGCGCAATCGTCATTTTTCGCTTGATATTTGGCTTGGAATGATCTTTTTTGTCCTAAATATCTTATCAAAGGGATCGACATGCAAAAGGCACCTGACGCCGAAGGTAGCGGTCTTACCCAGATGGTTGGCCCGGCCGAGCGGCTGTGGTCTTCGGGCAAGCAGACGACGCTGTCGGCGAGTGTGATCGACCAGATCCGGACCGTGCTGTTTGCCGGCAGGCTGGCGCCCGGTGATCGGCTGGGTTCGGAAGCTTCGCTTGCGCTGCAGTTCGGCGTCAGCCGCATGACCATGCGCGATGCCTTGCGTTCGCTGCAGGCGTCGGGCGTGATCGAGGTCAAGGTCGGCATCAAGGGCGGCATCTTCGTTGCCGAGGGCAATTCGGAGCGGCTGGCCGAGACCATCGCCATTCAGCTGAAGCTGATCGGGATAAGCACCGAGGAACTGCTCGACACGCAGATTGCCATCGAAGTGATGGCGGCGGGGCTTGCCGCCAGCAATGCGACCGGTGCCGACATCAAGGCGCTGCATGATGCGCTGGCCGAGGCCGAGCGTCTGGTCGACGACGCCGAGGAGTTCACCTGGGCGGCGATCAACTTTCACGGCTGCGTCGTCGCCGCCTCACACAATCGGGTGCTGGCAGCGCAATTCAGGGCGCTGAGCCATGTCCTGATGCCGCTCTATGTCAGGGGATCTTCGCCTGACGTGGCCCGTCGCGCGGTGGCGTTCCAGCGCGCGCTGATCGCCTGCATCGAGGCGCGTGAGCCCGATGCGGCCAGAAACCTCGTTTACGGACGTCTGCAGTTCGTCAAGTCGCGTCAGTTGGGCGACCTGGCGAAAGGAGAAGCCGGCGACTGACCACGGAGGAACGGCAGGGTCTGCGTCCTGCCGCTTTGGTTCCAAGCCGAAATGCAGAGGGGAATGCCTGCTGAACGCCGCAAGAGAAGCGGCGTTGCGGGTCAATTTGCGAAAAAGGGAGTGAGGAAGATGTTTACGATTTCGCGCCGAAGCCTGCTCAAGATCTCAGCGGCTTCCGGCCTGATGGCGGCTTTGCCCGGCGGTGGCGCATGGGCGGCCGAGCCCAAGCGCGGCGGGCACCTTGTCGTGGCCAGCGGTGGCGCCTCGACGGCGGATTCGCTGGATCCGCGCACGTTCGGTTCGCCCTATACCGCGGTCATGTCCGGCATCACCTACAATTCGCTGATCGAGGTCCATGGCCTCGACATGGAACTGCGGCCCGGCCTCGCCAAGAGCTGGGAGCCGGCCAATGGCGGCAAGAGCTGGATCTTCGATCTGGTCGAAGGTGCGACCTTCCACAATGGCAAGGCCTTTACCAGCGAGGACGTGGTGTTCTCGCTGAAGCGCCATGCCGAAGAAGCGTCGCGCTCCAACATGCGCAGCATCATCAAGGGCGTGAGCGATATCCGCGCCGATGGGCCGAACCGCGTCATCATCGACCTGCCCGAAGCCAACTACATGTTCCCGGCGATGCTGACGGCGTTCTCGCTGGGCATCGTTCCGGCCGGGACGACGACCTTCGACGGTGTCGGCACCGGCCCTTACAAGCTGAAGCGGTTTTCGCCGGGCGAGGTTCTCGAAGCCGAGCGCAACGAAAACTACTTCAAGTCGGACGCAGCTTTCGTCGACAGCCTCGAATTCCTCGCCATCAACGATGCCTCGGCGCTTGGCAGCGCGTTCCAGAGCGGCCAGATCCATCTGACCACGCTGCTCGACGCCCGTACCGCGCCGCTGATGCGCCAGATGCAGAACCTGAAGATCTACAACACCGAAGGCCGCGGCTTCATCTGCTTCAACATGCGCACCGACATGGCGCCGTTCGACAATCCCGACATGCGCATGGCGCTCAAGCTCGCCGTCAACCGTCCCGACATGCTCGAGCGTGTCTCGGTCGGCGTCGGCCGCATCGCCAACGATACGCCGGTTGCACCGAGCGATCCGGTCTTTGCCGCCGACCTGCCGCAGACTGAATACGATCCGAAGCGCGCCAAGGAACTGTTCGACAAGACCGGCTTCAAGGGTCCGCTGGTGCTGCAGACCTCGGAAGCGATCTCGTCGCGTGCCGTCGACATGGCGGTGATCTTCCAGGAGCACGCCGCCAAGGCGGGTATTCCGATCGAGGTCAAGCGCGAGCCGTCGGACGGTTATTGGGAAACCATCGTCGGCCAGACGCCGTTCCATGTTTCGGCCCGTTCCGACCGGCCGACTGCCGATGCGATCTTCTCGGTCGCCTTCCTCAGCACATCCGGAAACAACGAGTGCAAGTGGGTGAACAAGGACTTCGACGCCGCCGTCATCGCCGCGCGCGCCGAGCCTGACCTCGAGAAGCGCAAGGCCTTCTATGCGACCGCACAGAAGATCTGCCGGGAAGATGGCGGCACCATCATTCCTTTCTTCTCCAGCACGGTTGAAGGCACGACCAGCGACCTCGACGGTTTCGTGCCGTCGGCTCTGCAGATGGCCGGCTACCGCGCCATCGAGCAGGTCTGGTTCGCCTGACAGGACAAGACGGCATGACTCTGTTCGCCAATTCCCCGGTGAAATCGTTCGTAGTCGCCAGGGTTGCGTCCGGGCTCGTGTCGATCTTTTTCATTTCGTTCCTGGTTTTCCTGGGAACGTCGATGTTGCCGGGCGACGCAGCCAATGCGTTGCTCGGCCAGAATGCCACCCCTGAAACGGTCCTGGCCCTGCGTACCGAGCTGGGCCTCGACCAACCTTTGCCGGTGCGCTATTTCCACTGGCTCGGCAATGCGCTGCACGGCGATTTCGGGACATCGCTGTCCAATTCGCAGCCGGTCATCAACCTGTTGGTGCCGCGGCTGATCAACTCGCTGATCCTTGCCTTTTCGGCGGCGGTGATCGTCCTGCCGCTGGCCGTCGGCGTCGGGCTGCTCGCGGCGATCAACCGCGGCAAGGCGATTGACACCGCCACCGGTTCGATCTCCGCGATCTTCCTGTCGATGCCGTCGTTCCTGATCGGCTACCTCTTGGTCTTCATCTTCGCGGTCAAGCTGGGGCTGTTTCCACCGCTGTCGATGGTTCGCTCCAGCGCCAGCCTGCCGACATGGATTTCGGCGCTGACATTGCCGGTGCTGACCCTGGTGCTGGTAGCCCAGGCCCATGTGATGAAACTCACCCGCGCTGCCGTGCTCGGAGTGATGAGTTCGGACTATATCCTGATGGCCGAGACCAAAGGCATTCCGCGCAACAGGATCATCCTCAAGCACGCGCTGCCCAACGCACTGTCGCCGATCGTTTCGATCTGCATGATCACCATGGCGTATCTGATCGTCGACGTCGTGGTGATCGAGGCGGTGTTCAACTATCCCGGCATGGGCAAGCTGATGGTCGACGCGGTCGCCTATCGCGACATCCCGATGGTGCTGGCCTGCGGCGTGCTGTTCTCGACCATCTTCATCTCGCTCAATTTTGCCGCCGACTTTTTGGCCATGCTCGTCAATCCGCGTCAGCGCCTGCCCAGGAAGGGGAACTGAACCGTGTCGAGCAAGTTGACGCTGACCGTTTCCCTTGCCGTCCTCGCAACGATGGCGGCAGCCGCCATCCTTGCGCCGGTGCTGGCGCCGTTCCCGCCGAATGAGATGGTCCATGCCGCTTTCGATGCGCCCGGCGTGGGCGGTCTGCTGGGTGCCGACGGCCTCGGCCGGGACATGCTGTCCCGCATTCTCTACGCCACGCGCTACACCTTCGTTGCGACGCTGATCGCCACCACCCTTGCCTGCATGATCGGCGTGTCGCTGGCCATTATCGCCGGCCTGAGCAAGGGTTGGGTCGATATCGTCATCGGCCGTGCCGTCGACATACTGATGTCGATCCCGCAGATCATCTTTGCGCTGATCATCCTGGCTATCGCCGGCGTGTCGCTGACGACGCTGATCCTGACCATGGCCGTGCTGCAGTCGAGCACCTATTACCGCGTGACCCGGCCGATCGCCGGCGACCTCGCGGCGATGGAGTATGTCGAGGTCGGGCGCCTGCGTGGCGAACGGCTGCACTGGTATTTGTTCAAGGAAATACTGCCTAACATGGTGCCGTCGCTTTTGGCGCAGTTCGGACTGGGGCTTTCCTCCGCGGCACTCTTCATCAGTTCGCTCAGCTTCCTGGGCATCGGCATCCAGCCGCCTGCGGCCGATCTCGGCGGACTCGTCCGCGAGAATGCGCTCGCCCTTTCAACCGGCCGTCTGACGCCGCTGATCCCGGCATTCTGCATCGCGCTGTTCTGCCTGAGCGTGAACGGGATCGTTGATTGGCTTGTTGGCCGCTTTTCAGACAAACCGGACGTGAAATGAGCGGAAATCGGGTACTGAGCATCGACAATCTGCGCGTCGAGACAAAGTCGGGCGTGCTGCTCGACGACGTCTCGATCCATGTCGATCGCGGCGAAGTTCTTGGCATCATCGGTGAGTCAGGGGCCGGCAAGAGCACGCTGGCGCTGAGCTCGATCATGCTGTTCAAGTCTGGGTGCAGGCCGACATCAGGCTCGATCGAGCTGTGTGGTCAGTCGCTGATGGAACTCGGAACCACCGAGCTCGAAACCATCCGGCGCACCAGGGCGTCCTACGTCGCCCAAAGTGCCGCGGCTGCGTTCAACCCGTTCTACCGGCTCGAGGACCAGGTCACCGAAATCCCTGCGATGGCGCAGAAGCTGACCTCAGCCCAGCGGCGTCGCATGGCAGTCGAGCTGTTCGAGGAGCTCCAGCTTCCTGACCCCAGGAGTTTCGGCCGGCGCTATCCGCATCAGGTCTCGGGCGGCCAGTTGCAGCGGGCGATGATCGCCATGGCGCTGATCAACCAGCCCGACCTGATCATTTTCGATGAGCCGACCACAGCACTCGACGTGACGACGCAGATCGAGGTGCTCAGGCTGATCAAGAAGGTGGCGAGCACCCACAATTGCGGCGCCCTCTACATCTCGCATGACCTGGCCGTGGTGTCGCAGATGGCCGACCGCGTCGTCGTCATGCGCAACGGCAAGATGGTCGAGCAGGGGCCGACGCGCCAGCTCGTCGACAACCCGCAGACGGAATACGCCCAGCGTCTTGTCGCGCACCAGGGCGATGGCACCTATGCCACTGCCAATGGCAGCGACGAAACCCTGCTCGACGTCCGCAACGTCGATGTCGGTTATGGCGGCGTCACGGCGGTCAAGGACGCGTCGATCAGGCTTGGCGCCGGCTCGGTGCTGGCGCTCGTCGGCGAGTCCGGCAGCGGCAAGACCACTTTGGCGCGCAGCATCGCTGGCCTGCAGCCAGCGCGCACTGGGCAGATCCGCATGCGCGACAGCGTGTTGGCGCCTGTGGTCGAGCGCCGCAGCTTCGATCAGCGGCGGCTGATCCAGTACATCCACCAGCTGCCGGACCTCGCGCTCAATCCGCGCCAGACCGTCCGCGATGTCATCGGGCGTCCGCTCAGCTTTTTCTACGGATTGCGTGGCGTCGCCGCCGAGCAGCGGCTGCTCGAACTGATGGAGGCGATCGAACTTCCGGCGGCCTATCTCGACCGCTATCCGGCATCGCTTTCGGGCGGGCAGAAGCAGCGCGTCTGCATCGCCCGTTCGCTTGCCGCAAAACCGGACATCCTGATCTGCGACGAGATCACCTCGGCGCTCGATCCGCTGGTCGAGGAAAGCATCGTCAAGCTGCTCACCCGCCTGATCAAGGACGAGGGCCTCAGCATCCTGTTCATCACCCACAATCTTGGCCTCGCGCTGCGCTTCTCGCACAAGACCGCGGTGATGCAGGCAGGACGTATCGTCGAGCATGGCGATACGCGTACCGTGTTCGAACAGCCGCAGTCCGACTATACGCGCAGCCTGATCCGCGCGGTGCCGCAGCTACGGGAAGGCTGGCTGGACGGCTTTTCCGCCGATGCCGCCTGAAGGAAGCGTGGCCGCTTGTGCGGCCAGTGCCGCGATTTGCGGTGGTTCAAATTCGAGGGAGACAACCATGACGCAGTCCCATGCGATGATCATCAATGGCGAAAGGGTGGAGGCGGCAGGCACGTTTGGCGTCATCGATCCCGCACGGGCGGAGGTCTTCGCCGACTGTCCTGCCGCCAGTCCTGAGCATCTCGACGCAGCCGTCGCAGCCGCGCGTAAAGCGTTCCCGACATGGCGTGACACGGTGATCGAAGAGAGGGCACGCCTGCTCAACGAGATCGCCAACGCGGTTGAAGCCGACAAAGATGCCTTGGCGGTGCTGCTCTCGACCGAACAGGGCAAACCACGCGCCAGCGCCCATGGCGAGATTGGTGCCGCCATTCACTGGATGCGCGAGACGGCAAAGCTCAGGCCACCGGTTGAAGTGATCCGTGACGACGAGAAGAACAGGATCGAGGTACACCGCAAGCCGCTCGGCGTTGTCGGCTCGATCACGCCGTGGAACCATCCGGTGCTGATCGCCACCTGGCACGTCATGCCGGCGCTGATGGCGGGCAATTGCGTGGTCATCAAGCCGTCGTCCTACACGCCGCTGAGCACGCTTCGGCTCGTCGAGCTTGCCAATGTGCATCTTCCGCGCGGCGTGCTCAATTCGGTCACCGGCGAAGGCGGCATTGGTCGCGCCATCACCGGCCACCCCGGCATCGACAAGATCGTCTTCACCGGCTCGACGCCGACCGGCCGCAACATCATGTCGAATGCCGCCGACACGCTGAAGCGCCTGACGCTCGAACTCGGCGGAAACGATGCGGCAATCGTCTTGCCCGACGCCGACATCGACGCCATCGCGCCGGTGATCTTCGCCAAGTCCTTCGGCAATAGCGGCCAGACATGTGCCGCGCTCAAGCGCCTTTACGTGCATGAGAGCCTGCATGACGCGCTCGCCGAAAAGATCGCTGTCCTGGCGCGTGCCGCCAAGGTCGGTCCGGCCAGCGATCCGGCCAGCCAATTCGGGCCCCTGCAAAACAAGGCGCAGTTCGATCTGGTGCGTGCACTTGCCGACGACGCCCGGGCCAATGGCGGACGTTTCCTGGCAGGCGGCGAAGCGTCAGACGAGGCGGGCTATTTCTTCCCGCTGACCGTCGTCACCGAAGTGACGGACGGCATGCGCATCGTCGACGAAGAGCAGTTCGGCCCGATCCTGCCAATCGTGCGCTACAGCGACGTCGACGATGCGATTGCGCGCGCCAATGCCAGCGAAAACGGGCTGGGTGGTTCGATCTGGTCGACCGACATCAAGAAAGCGGAAGCTCTGGCGCGGCGTCTCGAATGTGGAACCGCCTGGGTCAACGACCACAGCTCGATCTCGCCGGCGGCACCCTTTGGCGGCGCCAAACAGTCAGGCATCGGCGTCGAGTTCGGCCACTGGGGGCTGGAGGAGTACATGCAGATGCAGACGGTCCACATCACGCGCTGAGCGTGATGTGGCTGCAAGTTTGTGCTGCCGAAGCAGTCCGCCCGCTGGCGCCGGCAGACGCAGGACAGCAAAAGGAAAGGGCGGCACAAGGACCGCCCTTTCTTCATTTCAGATAGAGCATTCTCAGTAGCCGGAGCCACTTGCCTGCGGCTCGCCTTTGCCGCTGGTCCTGAACTTCGCCGCAAGTGCGCTGGTTGCTTGTGCCAGCAAGCCGACGTCGTTGCCAACTGCGACGAAGGTTGCACCGAGGTTCAGGTAACGCTGGGCCAGACTGGGGTCGGAGGTGAGGATACCGGCAGCCTTGCCTGACATGCCAATGCGGTGGATCGCATCCTCCACGGCTGCCTGCACCTCCGGTGCGCCGGGCTTGCCGAGATGGCCCATGTCGGCGGCGAGGTCGGCCGGGCCGATGAAGACGCCGTCGACGCCGTCGACAGCGGCGATGGCTTCAAGCTGCGCCAGTCCGGCCTGGCTTTCCAGCTGGACCAGCAGACAGGTCTGGTCGTTTGCGGTGGCCAGATAGTCGGGGATGCGGTTGAAGGCGGAAGCGCGGGCAAGCGCTGCGCCCACGCCGCGCACGCCATGCGGCGGGTAGCGCATTGCCTTGACCAGCTCTTTCGCCTGGTCGGCGGTTTCGACCATCGGTACCAGGATGGTCTGGGCGCCGATGTCGAGCAGTTGCTTGATGATCCAGGTTTCGCCGATCGGCGGGCGCACGACGGCATGAGAGCCGGAGGCCGCGATGGCCTGTAGTTGCGCGGCCATGACGGGCAGGTCGTTCGGCGCGTGCTCGCCGTCGATGACCAGCCAGTCGAAGCCGGCGCCGGCGCAGATCTCGGCGGTGTAGGCATTGGCAAGACCGAGCCAGAGGCCGATCTGGGCGTCGCCGTTCAGCAGGGCGGCTTTAAAAATGTTGCGTGGTGCGGGCATGACGATGTCCTCAGGCGAAGTAGGCGCTTACGGTGCCGAAGGGGCCGAAGTCGGCCATGATGGTGTCGCCGTGGCGCGCTTCGACGGGGCGGATGAACGAGCCCGAGAGCACGATGTCGCCGGCCGCAATCGAACCGCCGAACATGGCGAGCCGGTTGGCCAGCCAGGCTATGCCGGCTGCAGGATGATTGAGCACGCCAGCACCCAGGCCGGTTTCCTCGACTTCGCCATTGCGCGATACGATGGCGCCGATCCAGCGCATGTCGGCCTCGGTCGGCCGCATTGGCCGCCCGCCGGTGATGATGCCGGCATTGGCGGCGTTGTCGGAGATGGTGTCGACGATGGTGCGGGTGCGGCCCGTTGCCGGGTCGCTGCGCAGGATACGCGTGTCGAGGATCTCGATGGCCGGCGCAATGAAATCGGTGGCGTTGAGCACGTCGAACACCGTCGTGTTCGGACCCTGCAGCGGCGCTTTCATGACGAAAGCGATCTCGGCCTCGATGCGCGGCTGGATGAAGCGGTCAGTCGGGATGGTCGCGGCATCGGCGAACATCATGTCGTCAAGCAGGACGCCTGAATCGGGAATGTCGATGTTGAGCGCATATTGCATCGCCTTCGATGTCAGGCCGATCTTCCAGCCGATCCTGCGCCGACCCTGGGCGAGCTTGAGCTGGACCCATGCGGCCTGCACGGCATAGGCGTCCTCCATCTCCATCTCGGGGTGATCGAGCGACAACAGCCCGATCTGCTTGCGCTGCTTTTCGGCCTGGTCGAGGCGTTGCGCTGCTGTCTGATGCTGCTCTGGCTTGAGCTTCATGGCTGTTCGTCCATGACGGTGTTGCGCAATGTGCCGATGCCTTCCGCTTCGACTTCCACGGTGTCGCCCGGGACCAGCCAGCGCGGCGGATCGAAGCGCGCGCCGGCGCCGGTCGGTGTGCCGGTGACGATGACGTCGCCCGGAACAAGCGCGGTGAAGGTCGAGATGTAGCTGATCAGCTTGCGGAAGCCGAAGATCATGCGGCTTGTGCGGTCATCCTGCCGCAGCTCGCCATTGACCTTCGTCGTCAGGCGAATGTCGGCAAGCTGGGCTTCGTCCGTATAGGGCACCAGCCAGGGGCCGATGGCGCCGGTGGCGTCGAAGTTCTTGCCCTGGGTCACGTTGAACTTGGCGTGCCGGACCCAGTCGCGGATCGTGCCTTCGTTGCAGAGTGAAAGTGCTGCGATATGGTTGAGCGCGTCGCGCTCGGCAATGCGGCGTCCGCCCTTGCCGATGACGATGACGATCTCGCCTTCATAGTCGAACTGCGGTGACTCCGGTGGCCGGACGATGGCCGCGCCATGGCCGACAAAGGAACGCGGGAAACGGATGAACAGCGACGGATTGCCGGGCGCCGCCTGGCCGTCCTTGTACTCTTCGTTGCGGTCGGGGAAGTTGACTCCGACGCAGATCAGCTTCTCCGGCGCCGGGATCGGGATCTGGTAGGTGATCTCGGCTTCCGAAATGTCGGCCGCGCGCTGTTCAGCGGCTTCCGTGAGCCGAGCGAGACCGTTCGCCGCGATAACCTCGCGCAGCGTCGGCCATTGCGGGAACTGTGGTGCCAGGTCGACAACACCTTTGGCGGTCACCGCGCCGTAGCTCGTCTTGCCGGCGTGGGTGTAAGTGGCGAAACGCGGCCGTTCGGTCATGTCTGATCTCACGGTGCGATGATCGGCGAGGCGGCAAGCGCCGACGGGCGCGGCTCGGTGCCGGCGAATGTGCTGCCTTCCTCGAACCACGAGCGCGGGGCAGGGGCGCCCCACAGCGTCTGGCGCTGCGGATCCTTCAGGTCCCACTTGATCGGCTCCAGGTCGGGGTCAACCGTCTGGTAGTCCGAGCAATAGATCTCGATGCGGTGACCGTCGGGATCGCGGATGTAGAGGAAGAATGCGTTGGAGATGCCGTGGCGGCCGGGTCCACGCTCGATGTTGCCGACGTAACCGGTGGTCGCCATCAGGTCGAGCAGGTCGATGATGTTGAGCGGCGTCGGCACCCAGAAGGCGACATGGTGCAGGCGCGGTCCGAGCCCGTTGGTGAAGGCGATGTCGTGCACGCCGCCCTTGCGGTGGGTCCACGCCGCCCACAGGCGACCGGTCTCGTTGTCCTCGGTGAATTCAGTGACGCGGAAGCCGAGCTCGTTGTAGAAGGCGACCGACTGGTCGACGTCGGGCGAGAAGCAGTTGAAGTGATCGATGCGCAGCGGCTTCACGCCCTTGTAGAGCGCGTATTTCTGGTGGATCGGCGCCAGCCGGTCCATCCTGGAATAGAACTCCAGTGGAATGCCGTGCGGGTCGCGGGTGCGCAACGTGCGCGACTGGTACGGCCGCTCGACCCATTCGACCGGCAACTCCTTCGCCCTGAAGAAGTGCTCGGCCTTGTCGAGATCTTCGTCCGAAAACACCTTGAAGCCGAGGTCGCGGGCTTCGGCCCGGTCGCTCTTTTTCAGCACGATGCAATGGTGGCCGCGCTCTTCCATGGCGCGCAGATAGATGGTTTCGGCGGTCTCGTCGGTGACCTGCAGGCCGAGCGTGTCGACATAGAAGGCGCGGGACTTGGCAAGGTCCGTCACCGCCAGCTCGACATGGCTCAGCCGTACGATGTTGAAGGCGGGATAGAGGTTTGGTGTGGGCAATGGCATGTCTAATGTTCCCGCTCAGCCGCCGAGCTTCTGGATGTTGTGGGCCGCCGTGGCGAAGGCGATGTTCTTTGTTTCCATGTAGAAGTCGAACGACCAGTCGCCGCCGTCGCGGCCGATGCCGGAATTCTTGACGCCGCCGAACGGCGCCGGCAGATGGCGGACGTTCTCCGAATTGACCCAGATCATTCCCGCAGCCAGCCCTTCGGTGAAGCGCAGGGCGCGCGTCACATCCGATGTCCACAGATATCCGGCAAGACCGTATTGGGTGTCGTTGGCAATCGAAAGCGCTTCGGCTTCAGTCTCGAACGGGATCGCGGTCAGCACCGGCCCGAAGATCTCTTCCTGGGCGATGCGCATGTCGTTGCGCGCGCCGGTAAACAATGTCGGCGCGACATAGCAGCCGCCGCCGGGCCCTTCGACCTTGGTGCCGCCGGCGGCGACGGTAGCACCTTCCGAGCGGGCGAGTTCGATGTAGGACAGCACCTTGGTCTCATGCACCGGGTGGATCAGCGGGCCGACGACAGTCTTCGGATCGAGCGGGTGGCCGACGTGGATACGCTTGGCCTTTTCCGCCACCATGGCTACAAACGTGTCGTGGATCGAGGCTTCGACCAGCAGGCGTGACGACGAAGTGCAGCGCTCGCCATTGAGCGAGTAGATCATGAACACGGCGGCGTCCGCTGCGCGCTCGAGGTCGGCATCGGCAAACACGATCACCGGGTTCTTGCCGCCGAGCTCGAAATGCACGCGCTTCAGCGTGTCGGCGCCCTGGCGCATGATCATCGAACCGGTGCGGCTCTCGCCGACGAAGCCGATTGCCTTGATGTCAGGGTGTTCGGTCAGCGCCTTGCCGGCATCCTCGCCCAGGCCGTTGACCAGGTTCCAGACACCCTTCGGCAAGCCCGCCTCTTCGGCGATCTCGACGAGCAGCCGTGCTGTCAGCGGCGAGAACTCGGCCGGCTTGTGCACGATCGTGCAACCTGCGGCGAGCGCCGGGGCGATCTTCCACGTCGACAGCATGAACGGCGTGTTCCACGGCGTGATGACGCCGACCGGGCCGATCGGCACGCGGGTCGTGATGTTCAACTGGCCGGGCGCCTGCAGCGTGCGGCCGTCGCGCGCCTCGGGTGCCTTGTCGGCGTAGTAGCGGAAGTTCTCAGCACCGCGCAGGGCCGCCTTGGCCATGAACTTCAGCGACTGGCCGGTATCCATGCATTCGACGAAGGCGATTTCCTCGGCCCGCTTGACGATGGCGTCGGCGATGGCGTGAAGCATCTTCTTGCGGGCATCGCCCGATTGGGCAGCCCATGCCGGAAAGGCTGCCTTGGCTGCCTTTGCCGCCATGTCGATGTCAGCCGCCTTGCCATGCGCCACCCGGGCGAGCGGCTTGAGGTCGACCGGCGAGATGGTCTCGAAGGTCGTGCCGTCGAGCGCAGGCATCGCCTCGCCATTGATGTGGTTGCTGACCCCGCCTGTCTTGAAGCGTTCGAGATAGGCTTCAGCCTTGCGCAGGTTGTTTTCGAAATCTGACATTGAGGTTTCCGTCACTTGTTCCGCAGACGCGGGTGGATGGCGTTGTTTTTCCAGCTCAGTTCGGCGTCGATCTCGCGGATCTCGAGCGAAAGCGCAAAATGAGGTGTGGCGAACAGGGGGGCGAGAAACGCGTTCGCTGCAGCGAAGATCGCTGTGCCGGCACGCTTCTTGTCGGCGGCGGTGCGACCGGCGCCGATCCTGAAGCTCATGTCGATGAAGGCGTTTTCCGGCAGGCGGTCGGCAACCGCATAGGCGTCGGCGCGCAGCGCCCGCACCCTGACGGCGCCATGTTCGAACATGCCGGTGTCGAGGATTGCCTGTGACAGCTCCTCGCACAGCAACGGCATGTCGACGCGACCGTCGAGATTGGCGGAATATTCGAGCGTGAGGTGAGGCAAGGCGTGTCTTCCCACACATGTGGCGTTTTGATATTTAACATGTTAAGTAGTTATGCGTGTCGGTGTCAAGGCGGCTGCGACGGAATTCGGCTGATTGCCGTCGCGTGGCGTTGATCCGTCGGGGCGCCGGTATTATCGGAGTAGAGTGGAATGCCGGCCAAGCCGTCGCCTGCCATCAGGAGCTCGCCCTTGCTGCAAAGCACCCGACGTTCGTTGCCAATGTCACTGTTGCGTGCGCGTGAAGTGGTGATGGCCCAGTTCCGGCCCATTCTCGCTCAGCATGGCGTTTCGGAGCAGCAATGGCGCGTCATTCGCGTTCTGGGCGAGCAGAGCCCCCTCGACGCGACGGAACTTGCCGAACGCGCCTCGATCCTGGCGCCGAGCCTGACGCGGATCATCAAAGCGCTCGAAGAACGCAGCCTCATCACGCGCGGCAAGGTCGAAGCCGATGGCCGGCGGGTGATGCTGTCCATCGCGCCGAAAGGGCAGGTCCTGATATCGGAAGTGTCGCCGGAAAGCAGCGCCATCTATGATGACGTCCAAAGGCGTATAGGGCAGGAGCGCTACGAACAGCTGCTCGACCTGCTGGAGGGGCTTATCGATCTTGAGAAGAAGTGACGGTCAGGCGGCTGCGGCAATGTCCCGGCAGGTAGGAGCCATTCGCGCACAAGCGGCTATGACTTCCGCATGATCGCCCTCAAGAAGCTGCGCGAACTGACCCTGACGGCTGCGGCAAGCACTGAGCGGCCATTGCATCTGAGCGCCGCAAGCGGTCTCGTTTGCCTCAGTTCGGCGATGTACGTCGTCGCCGACGACGAACTCCATCTCGGCGTCTTTTCCACGAAGGACGATCGTCCTGGCCAGTTGGTACGGCTGTTCGACGGCGTGCTGCCGGATGCGAAAGCGGTGCGCAAGCGGCAAAAGCCCGACCTCGAAGCACTGACGCTGCTGCCGGCTTTCCCTGGTTTCGCCCATGGCGCGCTGTTGGCTGTCGGGTCGGGCTCGCGGCCCAACCGGCGCCGGGGTGCCGTGCTCGGGCTCGATCCGGTGGGGCGCATTTCAGGCGTGCCGCGAAGCCTCGACCTGTCGGCGGTGCTGGTTCCGCTTACCGACGCCTTCGCCGAGGTCAATGTCGAAGGCGCCGTCGTCGTCAATGATGAACTGCGCCTGTTCCAGCGCGGCAACAAGCAGCATACCGAAAATGCCATCATCCGATATCCGCTTGCGGCGGCCTTCGACGTCTTGACCGGCAGACGTTCCGATGCGCTCAGGCCGATGACAATCGACAGCTTCGATCTCGGCCATGTCGATGGCGTGCCGCTGTGCTTTACGGACGCCACGGCGCTGCCCGGTGGCGACATGGTGTTCAGCGCGGTGGCCGAAGACACGGACGACGCCTTCAACGACGGCGCATGTGTCGGGGCTGCCATCGGCATCGTCGGGAACGACGGGCGGCTGCGTTTCGTTCGCCGGCTCGATCGGCCGTACAAGATCGAGGGCATTCACGCTGAGCTCGACGGCAATCGCCTCGACCTTCTGGCAGTCACCGACGCCGACGATCCGGACGTTGCAGCTGCGCTCTATTCGGCGACGATCGCGATCTGATCAAGCCAGGCACGCGATCTCATCCTAGAACCTGTCGAGCGGGACCTGTCTCGTCTAAGCGGCGAAGACGCTGTCGAAATCCTTGAAACCCTTGACCTCGATCGGATTGCCGGAGGGGTCGAAGAAGAACATGGTGCGCTGTTCGCCGGGTTCACCTTCGAAGCGGATGACAGGCGGAATGTCGAATGCGATGCCGCCTTTTTTCAAACGATCGGCGAGCGCAAACCAGTCGTCGAGCGGAAGCACGATGCCGAAATGCGGCATCATGACGAGGTGCGTGCCGACCTTGCCGGTGCGGGTAACCTCGAACGGTTTGCCGAGATGCAGCGACAGCTGGTGGCCGAAAAAGTCGAAATCGACCCAGCTGTCGGTCGAGCGCCCTTCGACACAGCCGAGCACGCCGCCATAGAAGCCGCGCGCCGCGTCGAGGTCGGTGACGTGGGTGGCGAGATGGAACAGTGATTTCATGGCCAGTGGCTCCCAGTGTTTGACCGACATCTAATGGGTCCGCTAGGAAAGGAAAACTACGGAATTGTTTTCCTCAGCATAAGGAATTCCATTGGATATCCGGTTTCTGCAGAGCCTTGTTGCGGTGGTCGAGACCGGCTCCATCGTTGCCGCCGCGCGGCGGGAACGGCTGACCCCGGCGGCTGTCAGCCAACGCATCCAGGCCCTGGAACGGACGCTCGGCTGCCCGCTTCTGGTGCGAGGTGCGCACACTGCACGGCCGACGGAAGCCTGCCTGTCGCTGCTGCCGCGTGCCCGCGCGCTGGTTCGCGATGCCTCGCTGCTCGTCGATGACCTCGACGCAAGCGGTCTCTCCGGGGATCTCAGGGTAGGGGCGATCTCGACTGTCCTGACCGGGCTTGTTCCTGTGGTGCTGGGCAAGCTGACGGAGTGCGCGCCGTCCCTGAAACTGCGGTTGACACCCGGAACGTCCGAGCATCTCTACGACCAGATGCTCGCCGGCCAGCTTGACGTTGCCGTTCTGGTCGAGCCGCCTTTCGCGCTGCCCAAGCTGCTGGACGCCACGCGCATTTCGCGTGAGCCGCTGGTCTATTTGACGCGCGATGCCGTTGCGCCTGCTGATATCATCGCACATGCGCGGGAAACGCCGTTCATCCGCTACGACCCGTCGTCATGGGGTGGCCGGATCGTCGCCGCCTACATGGAGAAGGCAGGGCTCTATGCCGACGTGCGTTGCGACATGGACGCGCTAGAGACGATCGCGATCCTGGTTGGCAAGGGCATCGGCAGTTCACTTGTGCCACACTGGCCGGGGCTCGTTGCCAACGGGTTCAACATCGTTCCCGTGCCGCACGCGCACGCGCATGAACGTTCGTTGTCTTTTCTGGCGCCGAGTGTGCCGCAAAAGCCGAACGCCGTCAGGCTTTTGCGCGATCTGCTTGTTGGGGCGGCGATTGGCTGAGGCTCGGGCGCTGCCGCGTCCGATCGCCTTGCCGATCCAGTCCAGCCTTGCTGCCGGGATCAGGCCAAAATTGTTAAAGTTGATGCCGTGGCGACGAGCGGTGAAGCCGGCATTCGCAACGACACCGCCGCGACGCGTGGCAGGAGTGCGTCTGTCCGAAACGCCAACAGCTCTCTGATCGGAGGCCTGAGATGGGTGCGGTCGGTCGAGGCGGCGCATGAACTGACGTGATATCCGCTCAGATGGCGTCCCGACACGGTGTGCACATGCGCTGCAGCCACTCCATGTCATCTCGGCCAAGCAGGGGGCTCAGCGCCGACCTTACTTCGTCATGATAGGCGTCGAGCCATCGTCTTTCCGACGACGACAGTAGCTCGATATTGGCAAGGCGCAGGTCGAGCGGCACCAGCGTCAGGCTCTTGAAGGCCATGAAGCCGTCGCCCGCTGCGACAACCTCGACCTGGTTTTCGAGCCGGATGCCGTATTTTCCCGCCCTGTAGTAACCGGGTTCGATTGTGGTCACCATGCCGGGCCGCAAGGCAATCTCGTTGACCCGCTTGTCGAAACGCTGCGGCTGCTCGTGCACCGACAGGAAGTGGCCGACGCCGTGCCCGGTGCCGTGGTCGTAATCGAGGCCGAGGTCCCAGAGCGGGCGCCGGGCGAAGGCGTCGATCTGGTGCCCGCAGGTTCCGGTCGGGAACTTCAACGTCAGCATCGAGATCAGCCCCTTGAGCACGGCCGTATAGGCGCGGCGGATTTCCGGGCTGATGCTGCCCAATGCCGTCGTACGCGTGGCATCGGTGGTGCCGGTCAGGTACTGCCCGCCGCTGTCCAGCAGATAGACATCGGCCGAGGTGATCGGCGTGTTGGTCTCGATGGTGGCGTTGTAGTGACACATCGCGGCATTGCCGGCGGAGGCCGAGATCGTGCGGAAGCTCGGCTCGACGAACAGCCTGCTGTCGCGGCGATAGGTCAGGATGCGCTCTTCGGCCTCCAATTCGCTCACCGGCATGCCTTGGCTTTCGCGCGTGCGGCCGTAGCGGTCGAGCCAGGCCAGGAAACGCACCCAGGCCGCGCCATCCTGCTGATGGCAGTCGCGGAAACCTTGCAGCTCGATGTCGTTCTTTTCCATCTTGGCGAGTGTGATCGGGCTGCGGGTCAGCTTGATCTCGCCGCCACTGTCACGCGCCGCATGGACAACCGCCGACGGCGCGAAACCGGGATCGACGAGCGCTGTTCGCCCCTCGGCGAAGGCCGCGACGCGTTCCAGAAGGCGCGCCGGCTCGGCGATTGCGACCTCGTCGAGCTCCAAATCGGAGAGATCGTTGGGCAGCTTGCGGTGGTCGACCAGCCACTCGGTGCGGCCGTCCTTGTCGAGGATCAGGAAGGAATGCGGCATCGGGTTGAACGCCACGTCGCGGCCACGCACGTTGAGCAGCCAGGAGATGTTGTCGGGTTGGGCCTCGACGAGGAAGTCGGCGCCCTGCGCCGCGACCAACTCCACGATACGACGCTTCTTGTCTGCAACGCTCTCGCCGGAATACTGGCGACCGAAAGCCATGATCGACCCCAGCGGCTTTTCCGGCTGGTCCGGCCAGATCGCATCGACGAGATCGCCCGGGGTCGCGACCCAGCTCCCGCCAGCTGATTCCACGGCGCGACCGCAATCCTGGTCCCAGGTCGAGGGCAAAAGCATCGCATTGAAGCCTATGCGCTGGCCTTCATCTATGTTCTTCGCCAGCCAATCCTTCAGCGGCGCATCGTAGAAATGCTCGACAGTGAAGGTGCCGAGATCGACCTCGTCGCGAACCTGCACCTGGTAGCGGCCGTCGACAAAGATTGCCGCCTTGTCGCGCATGACGATCGCGACGCCCGCCGAGCCGGTGAAGCCGGTGAGGTAGGCGAGCCGGCAGTCATGTGGCGCGCAATACTCGCTCTGGTGCTCGTCAAAGCGCGGCACGACGTAGCCGTCGAGCCCTTCTTCGGCGAGCTTGTGGCGCAGCGCTTCAACGCGGCCGGTCATGTCCAGCCTGTCGGTCGGTGTCATGTCGTCTGTCCTTGATCTGCAGATGGTCGCGGTCACACCGCTGATATGGTTTCGGCGAAGTGGCAGGCGGCCATGCCGGCGCCGACAGGTCGCAGCGCCGGCTTTTCGATACGGCAGCGCTCGGCGGCATGCGGGCAGCGCACATGGAACGGGCAGCCCGGAGGGATGTCGAGCGGGCTCGGCAACTCGCCTGACAGCGCCGGCGCGCGCTTGCGGTCGGCCGGATCGAGCGACGGTGCCGCAGCCAGCAGGGCCTGCGAATACGGATGGCGCGGCCGCGAGAACAGCGCCTCGGACGGGCCGACCTCGACGATGGCGCCGAGATAGATCACCGCGACCCGGTGCGAGACGTGGCGCACCAGCCTGAGATCATGCGCAACGAACAGCACCGTCAGTCCGAGATTGTCCTGCAGCTCGAGCAGAAGGTTGACCACCTGCGCCTGAACCGACACGTCGAGCGCTGACACAAGCTCGTCGGCGACGAGACAGATCGGCTCGAGCGACAGCGCACGCGCGATGCCGATGCGCTGGCGCTGCCCGCCGGAGACTTCGTGCGGGTACTTGTCGGCGGCACCCTCGGGCAGGCGCACGAGATCGAGCAACTCGTCTATGCGCCGCTCGATGGCAGCGCCTTCGCGCATCCTGTGCACCGAGATCGCCTCGCGCAGCGTATCGCGCACCGTCATGCGCGGGTTGAGCGAGGTATAGGGATCCTGGAACATCATCTGGACGCGCTTGTTGTAGGCGCGGCGTTTCGGTCCCTTGAGCCCGACGACGCTCTCACCCTCGAACAGAATGTCGCCGCCGCTTGGCTGGTGCAGTCCGGCGATACAGCGCGCCAGCGTCGACTTGCCGCAGCCGGACTCGCCGACGATGCCAAGCGTCTCGGCAGCCATGACGTCGAGATCGACGCCATTGAGCGCCGACACGACCTGGCGCGGGCGGCGGGCGATGGCATCGGATAGCGAGCGTGGCTTTGCGAAGCGCATGGTGAGGTCGCGGATGGACAGCAGCGGCTTGGCCGGCTCCATGGTCAGCATGTTCATGACGCCGCCTCGTGTTGACGGAAGTGAGCGAGCGCCTCGGCGCGACGATGACAGGCCACCTGGTGATGCTGGCCGACGGCGGCAAGCGGGGGACGAACATCGCCGCATTCCAAACCGGCGACCGGACACCGCGCGGTGAAGGCGCAGCCCGGAGGCAGCGCGCTGAGTGACGGCGGTGCGCCGGGGATCGAGTAGAGCGGCGTGCGTGGGGCGACGTCGCGCGGGATCGAGCGCAAGAGCCCCAGCGCGTAGGGATGGCGGGCGTCGCCGATCACCTGGGTCGTCGTCCCCAGTTCGCACAGCCTGCCGCCATACATCACCGCCACCCGGTCGCAGGTCTGTGCCACCACGCCCATGTCATGGGTGACGAGGATCACCGCCATGCCGAGATCGCGGCTCAAAGACTGAATCAGGCGCAGGATCTGGTCCTGGATCGTAACGTCCAGCGCCGTCGTCGGCTCGTCGGCGAGCAGCAGCTGCGGGTTCGACGCCAACGCGATGGCGATCATGACGCGCTGGCGCATGCCGCCAGAGAACTCGTGCGGATAGTCGCAGAGCCGGTTGCGTGCAGCGGGGATGCCGACCATCTCAAGCAGTTCGACGGCCTTGGTCTTGCGGGCGCGGGCGTCGAGGTCGGTATGGGTGGCGAGGTTTTCGGAGATCTGCAGCCCCACCGTGAGCAGCGGATTGAGCGAAGACATCGGCTCCTGGAAGATCATTGCGATCTCGCGGCCGCGCACCTTGCGCAACGCCGCTTCGTCGAGCGCTGCGAGATCGCGGCCCTTCCAGAGGATTTCGCCGCCGACGCGGCCACGCGGACGGACGATGCCGAGGATCGAACGCAAGGTGATGCTTTTGCCCGAGCCGGATTCGCCGACGAGGCCGAGGATCTCGCCGGCCTTGACGCTGAAGGAGACGTCGTCGACGGCGATCAGCGGCCGTTCTCGCGAACCAAATTCGGTTCTGAGGTGGCGCAGTTCGAGCACCGTATGTTGCCTTGGTACGGTCATCTCAGCGCCCCTTCGCTCGCAGCAGGTCGGCCAGCGCGTCGCCGAGCAGGCTGAAGCCGAGGCCGGTGAGAACGATGGCGACACCAGGCATCAGGCTCATCCACCAGGCCGTCAGCAGGAAGTTGCGCCCCTCCGAGATCAGCACGCCCCATTCGGCCGCCGGCGGCTGCGCGCCGAGGCCGAGATAGCCGAGCGACGAGCCGAGCAGGATGGCCAGCGCCATGTCGGTCATCCAGTAGACGATTACAGGCGAAATCGCGTTGGGCAAAAGGTGGCGGAAGATGATGCGGCGGTCGGAAAAGCCGAGCACACGACCGGCGGCGGCGTAGTCGTTGGCCTTCTGCGTCATGATCTCGGCGCGGGTGAGCCGGGCGTAATAGACCCAGTTCACCATGGTGATGGCAATGTACATGTTGACCAGGCCCGGCCCGAGCACGGCGACGATGGCGATGACCAGCACCAGGAACGGGAAGGTGATGATGGCATCGACGCAGCGCCCGAAGATGGTGTCGGCGATGCCCCCGTAATAGCCGACGAAGGCGCCCGCCGTGACGCCGATGGTCAGCGCGAAGATGGTGGCAAGCAGCGCCATCTGCATGTCGACACGGTAGGCCCAGATGACGCGTGAAAGAACGTCGCGGCCGAAATTGTCGGTGCCGAATGGATGGGCGAGGCTCGGTGGTTGCTGGATCGCCGTCATGTCGAAGGCGAGCGGATCGTAGGGTGCAAAGACCTGCGGACAGAGCGCCAGCAGGATCGAACAGGCGATGATGGCGAAGCCGATGACAAAGGACGGCCGGGCGAAGGCACGGCCGAGGAAGGCCAGCAAGCGGTTTGGCCTGCGCTGTGAAGTGTGACCGAGTGCACTCATGACTTACGAAGCCTCGGATCGAGCAGCGACTGGACGACGTCGGTGAGCAGGAAGACGACCGAGACCATCACCGCGAAGGTCAAGGTCAAGCCCTGGATCAGCGGATAGTCGCGGGCAAAGATCGCTTCCAGCATCAGCCGGCCGACGCCGGGAATGGCAAACACTGTCTCGGTCACCAGCGTGCCGCTCATCAGGTTGCCGATCGACAGGCCGAGCAGGGTCACCGTCGAGACCAGCGCATTGCGCAGCACGTGGCGGGTCATGACGATGCGCGGCGTAAGCCCCTTGGCGCGGGCGAACTGGACATAGTCGGCGTCGAGCACCTCGATCAGCGAGGCGCGCAGGTTTCTGACGATGATGGCGGAGGTGTAGAGTGCCACGCTCAACGCCGGCAGCATCAGATGGTGCAAATTGCCGAGGAAGGTCGTGCCATAGCCGCCGACGGGGAACCAGCGCAACTGCGCGGCAAGCACGGTCAAAAGCACCAGCCCGATGTAGAACACCGGCATCGACAACCCGACCTGGAAGACGCCGCGGATGACGACGTCAGTCGTGGTGTTGGCACGCATGGCGGCAAGAAAGGCGAGTGGCCCGGCCAGGAGCACAGCAAGTGCAATGGCGTAGAGCGACAGGAAGATGGTGGTCGGCAATCGGCTGAGGATCACCTCGCTCACTGGCGCCTTCATCATGATCGAGCGGCCGAGATCACCTGACAGCGTGTTCTTGACGAAGACCATGAACTGCACCGGTAGCGGCTGGTCGAGGCCGAGATTGCGGCGGATTTGCTCGACCTGCGCATCGGTCGCCTTGGCCTCGGCCATGGCGATGGCTGGGTCACCGGGAAGCATGCGCACGAGCAGAAAGATGAAGACCATGACCAAAAGGAAGGTCGGGATGATCTGCAGCAGCCGCGCCGCGAGATATGAGAGAGAGGGCATTGGCTTCGCCTCGAAACACTCGCCTTGCAAAGAGGCGCGCCGGACGGATGGCCCGTCCGGCGCGCAGCGGTCACGCTTGGGTTACTTGGCGCGCCAGGCTTCCGAGAAGTCGTTGGCACCGAGCGGGGTCTGGACGTAATTCTCGACCGACTTTGACACGGCGACCGCGAAGGGCGTCTCATAGAGGAAGAGCAGCGGCGCTTCTGCGGCGTAGATTTCCTGCATGCGCTTGTATTCGTCCTTGCGCTTGGCTGGATCGACTTCGGAGTTCGACGCCTCGAACAGCGTGTTGAATTCCTGGTTGTTCCAGCCTGTGCCGACGGCCTGGCGCTGTTTGTAATAGCCGAGCCATCCAGTGACCTGGGCAGGGTCGTTGACGTCGTTGGCCCAGCCATAGGTGTGGATGTCGAACTCGCCATTGCGGTTCTTGGCGCCGCGCGTCGGGTTGTCGACCTGCTCGACCTTCAGATTGACGCCAAGCGGCGCCCACATCTGCTGCAGCGCGGTGAACAGCGTGGCGTCGTCGGCGCTGCCTGCGAGCGTGGTGAAGGTGATGTCGAGGCCGCCATCGGCGCCCGCTTCAGCCAGCAACTGCTTGGCCTTTTCCGGGTTGTAGGGATAGAGCGGCTCCGGTCCATAGTGCAGCTGGGTTGCTGCCGACATCAGCGAGGTCATTGGCTTGCCGGTGTCGAAGGTCACCAGCTTGATCAGCATGTTCTTGTCGGTAGCGTAGTTCAGCGCCTGGCGCACCTTGAGGTCGGCGAGCGGGTTCTTCGAGCCGTCCTTGCGGGTGTCGCGGGTATTGATCGGCGCGTAGATGATGCGGGTCGAGGGAAATAGCTCAATCTTCAGACTGGCGTCGCCGCTGAGTTCGCCGACACGGGCGAACGGAATGAATTCGGCGACGTCGACCTCGCCGGCCTGAAGCTTGAGGATGCGGGTGGCGTCATCTGGAATGACGACGAAATCGACGCCATCGAGATAGGGCAGCGACTTGCCGTCCTCGCCGGCGCGCCAGTAGTTCGGGTTCCTGGCGAAGCTCATGCTCGAACCGGCAACCCGGCTCTTCATCGTGAAAGGCCCTGACGTCACCGGGTTGTTGTCGAAATAGGCCTTGGCCTTTTCCTGGTCGTTGCTGCCTGATGCCTTTTCAAACGCCGCCTTGGAGACAATTCCGGTGTTGAAGGTGGCGAGGATCGAGGGGATCGTCGGATCGGGTTGCTTCAACGACAGCGTGACCTTGCCGCCCTCTGCCGTCACCTTTTCGACCGAGCCGAGCAGGCCGCCCCATGGCCCGTCGGGATTGCGGGCGCGATCGAGCGAAAAGACAACGTCGTCGCCCGTGATGGCCGAGCCATCGGAGAATTTCAGGCCGTCGCGCAGCTTGAGCGAGATCGATTTGCCGTCGCCGGCGACCGCGTAGCTTTCGGCCAGGCCGGGCTCGATCGCGCCGTCGGCGCCGTTGCGCAGCAGCGTCTCATACAGGCTGGTGATCATCCACAGGTCGGGATTGCGGTCGGCCCAAACCGGGTCGATGACGGTGGAGTCGTCATAACGGGCAAAGGTCATCGAGCCGCCGCGCTCGATCGCCAAAGCCGACGTCGCGGCGCCAAATCCCAGAGCTGCGCCGAGCAAAAGCGGCAAAAAGCGTTTCATGTCTTCTCCTCCTCTTGGCCTGCCGGCAATGCCGGCGCTACGCCTCGACGACCAGTTTGGATATTTTATCCAATCTTGCCGGACAATATTCTTTGCGTCCGGATTGCCGCGAAGGCATTGTCTAGTTCCCCATCAAAGCGGCGGCGCGGTGACCATTTGGCTTGCGCAACCAACTTTAGCTGGACTAAAGTTCATCGAAATTGTGAAGTCAAGCGGAAAGACAGTGATGCCCCTCGATATCGATGACGCGGCCGCAGGCACCGGGGACGCGCCGCATCCGGACATGCCTGCCGCCGCTTCGATCGGACAGATGTTGCGGGCGCGCCGCAAGCTGATCGGCAAGACCATGAAGCAGGTCGCGGCCGAGGCGGGCCTGACCGAAGGCTTCATCAGCCAGATCGAGCGCGGGATTTCGACGCCGTCGCTGATTTCGCTCTACAATGTCGCCAACGCGCTCGAGACCAGCGTCGACACCTTCCTGTCGCAACCGCCGGAGCATGCCCACTCGATGGTCTCCCATGCCGGTGCGCGCCGCGGCTACAATGTCGAGACCAAGGAGCGGGTCTATGAACTGCTCGAACGCGGCTTTCCCGGTGCCCAGCTCAATGGCTGCATCACCCACATGCCACAAGGCTATGCCTCGGAAATCACGACCCATCAGGGCGAGGACTTTCTTTATCTGATCGAGGGCGAGATGCTCTACGAGATCGATGGCAAGGAGTACCTGCTCAAGGCCGGCGACACGCTGCACTTCCCTGCTTCGCTGCCGCACCGTGCCCGCAACGTCGGCCCGGGTCCGGCGCGCGAGCTCTGGGTCGGCACCACGCGCATCATCTCCGAGACCTGACCCTACTGCTTTCGCGGCCAGGTGTCGGCGAGCCGGTAGCCTGCCGGCCAGGGATCGTCGGGATCGAGCATCACCTGGTGGGTTCCGGTGATCCAGGCGCGTCCGGAGATTTCCGGAACGATCGCCGGCCGGCCGGCGACTGACGTCTCGCCGACGATGCGGCAATCGAAGGTCGAATCGATGATCGAATGGCCGCTGAAACGCTGGCCGACCTTCATCAGTCCGCGTGCGTGCAGCACGGCCATGCGTGCCGAGCAGCCGGTGCCGGTCGGCGAGCGGTCGAGCTTGGCGGGCTGGATGACGACGGTGTTGCGGCCATGCAGGACGCCGTCCCTTTCTTCGACCGGAAGCGCCAACTGGCAAAACGAGATGTGGTCCCATTCGTGGTTCTCGGGATGCGAGAAGCCGAGCTGTTCATTGGCGGCGCGGGTGATCCTTATGCCGGTTTCGGCCAGCTCGCGCGCCTCGTCGGGCGTGACGGAAAATCCCAGCGCCTTCGCATCGGCGATGACGAAGCTGTCGCCGCCGTAAGCGGTGTCGACGGTCAGCGTGCCCAGGCCCTCGACCTCGAGCTTTGCGTCCAGCCTGTCGGCGAAGGACGGCACGTTGGTGACCGTGATCCGCTCGGCCTTGCCATTGCGGCAGCTGGCCACGACGTCGACAAGGCCGCCCGGCGCTTCAAGGACAAATCGCGTCTCCGGCTCCTGCATCGGCACGATGCCGCTGTCGAGCAGCACAGTCGAAACGCAGATCGAGTTGGACCCAGACATCGGCGGCGTGTCTTCCGGCTCCATGATGATGAAGCCCATCGCGGCACGCGGATCCTTGGGCGGCACCAAAAGATTGATGTGGCGGAACACGCCGCCGCGCGGCTCGTTGAGCACGAAATTGCGCAGCGTCTTGTCCTCGGCGATGAAGCGCCGCTGTTCCCATAGCGTCTCGCCAGGCGGCGACGCGACGCCGCCGACGATGACGTCGCCGACCTCGCCCTCGGCGTGGCACGACACGATATGGATCACCTTGCTTGTGCGCATCCTTCGCCTCCCCGTGAATTCGCCTTGTCGGCTTCCGGTACGATACCGGTCGCGTTGCCGTATCGTGCCTTAGCCGCTCGCACCTTGGCACCCATAGAAACATCGGATCCAATATACAATCTGGAATATGCAATTGTGCGGGAAGAAAATGCTGGGCATGTTGCCCCGCGCCGTTGCAGCACCTATCACCGAGGCTTGGCCGTTTGCCGCAATCCCGCAAGGTTGGACCGCAATGAAACTGGAGACCGTCGATATCAGGCAGGCCGCATCGGCGGCCGATATCGTCTACGAGGCGCTGCGCAAGGCGATCATCGAGGGTGACCTCGCCGAAGGCGAAAACCTGAGGCAGGACCAGATCGCCTCGATGTTCAACACCAGCCGCATCCCGGTGCGCGAGGCGCTGTCGCGGCTCGAGCAGAACGGCCTGATCACCACGCAGCGCTACAAGGGCGCAGTCGTTGCAGGCTTGTCGATCGAGGAGATCGAGGAGATATTCGAGTTCCGTGCGCTGATCGAGGCCGAGGTCATCCGACTGGCCGTGCCGAGGTTGACCGGTAAGACCCTCGACGCGGCCCGACGCCACTGCCAAGCGTTCGACAGCGAGGCCAATTCGGCGATGTGGGGCGAGATCAACCGCAACTTCCACTACAGCCTCTACGAGGCGGCGCGACGGCCCTACTACCTGCAGATCGTGCGGGCTTCGCTCGACCGCATCGACCGCTATTTGCGCGCCCAGTTGACGCTGACCAACGGCATGAGCCGGGCACGGCGCGAGCACAAGGGTATTCTCGATGCCTGTATCGCGGGCGATGCCGACAAGGCTGCCGAGCTCACCCGCGACCACATTCTCGGCGCCGGCCGCGCCCTGGTGACGTTCCTCGAGGAAACGCGCGGCAGGAACGACTGAGAGGGGCCTGCCGTCGCAGTGCCCGTCCGGGGTGGCGCCTCTGGATGGCCATACGTTAGATTGAGCGTTTCCACGAAGGCGGCCACGACGATGAGGGCAGATTGGCCAGGATAGGTATCTTGTCGGCGCTCGTGCTGTCGGCCATGTGCACGCTCGCATCGCTTGCCGGCGCTGTCTGGGCGGCGGAGCGTCGTGACCTCGTCGTGGTCACTTCCTATCCGCCATCCTTCATCGAGCCGTTCCAGAGGGCCTTTGAGCGCCGCAACGCCGACATCCGCCTCGTCGTCATCCAGCGCAACACGGCAAGCGCCAGCCGCTTCATCATCGAGAAGACGGAAGTTGCCGCCGACATCTTCTGGGCTTCCGCCGCCGATGCCTTCGAGCTGCTGAAGCGGACAGGTGAACTGCGACCGATCGCGCCGCGGCCAACCGGCGCACCTGCCAGGGTACTCGGTTATCCGGTCGACGATCCCGGCGGCTACTATCTCGGCTTCGCCTTGTCGGGCTATGGCTTCGTCTACAATCCATCCTATCTCGCGCAGCACGCCCTGCCGGTCCCGCGCGACTGGCAGGACCTGATCAAGCCGGTCTATTCGGGACACATCGGCATCACCTCGCCGTCGCGCTCGGGCACGACGCACCTGATCGTCGAAGCGCTGCTGCAGACCTACGGCTGGGATCACGGCTGGGCGCTGCTGTCGCAGTTGGGCGGCAACCTGTCGACGGTCACGGCGCGCAGCTTCGGTGTTGCTTCCGGCGTCGCGCAGCGGCGCTTCGGCATCGGTATCACCATCGACTTCCTGGCGCGGGCACCGGATCTGGCCAATGCCGACAATGTCTTCATCACGCCACGCAATGCGGTCTTCGTGCCCGCAAGCATCGCCATCCTGTCGCGTTCGCGCAACATCGAGGGCGCGGAGCGCTTCGTCGATTTCGTTCTTTCGGAGGAGGGCCAGAAAATCCTGCTCACGCCGGCAGTCGGTCGCATTCCCGTGCTGGCGTCGTTGAACGGAGGGCTGCTGCCGCAGCAGGCTGGCGACGGCCTGCTGAAGTACCACAGCTTCGACCCATCCGCCTCGGCAGCGCGATATGGACTCGTCAACCTCATGTTCGACGATTACATCGTGCGCCGCCGGGCAATGCTCGCGCGGTTGTGGAAGCGGCTTACCGATCTGGAGACGGCAAACATTGACGATCCGCAACGGCAAGAGATGCTGGGGAGGGCCCGTGCCTTGCTGAGCATGCCGCCGCTCTCGGCAGAGGAGATGACGAGCCTTGCCGACCCACTGAAGACGGAATGGCCGCGCGGGGCGGTGCGCTCGCCCGAGCAGCAGGCATTCGCCCGCGCCTTGCGCAGCACCATCGAGCAAAACCTGGCTGCTGCAGAAAGCCTGATCATGACTGCGTCGCGTGATCCCGACAGTCTGCGTTATCAGCCATGGCGGCAATGATGGCGGTCGATCATCCCGGCGCTGCCGCAACCCGCGACTGGCGCTTTGGCATCGGCGCCCGCCTCGCTCTGGCCTTCATTGCCATTGTCGGCCTTGCCGTGGGCGCCTGCGTCGTCGGCTGGCTGTCTTACGAACGCCTGTCCGGAGAGCTGTCACGGATCGCCAACGAACAGATGCCGCAACTGGCTTACGCCTCCCGCCTCTCAACGGCGGGCGCCGACATCGGCTCGGTCACGGCGGTGTTGGCGGGGGCGGAGACGCGCAGCGAGTTCAACGAGATCCGCGCCATCTATGCCGAGCGGTTGAAGCTGCTGCAGTCATTGCTGGGCGAAAGCGATTCCAACTCGCCGGTCGGCGCCTTGCTGCCGCTTGCCAACGGGATCAACGACAATCTGCGTCAGATCGATGTCGCCGCCGGCAAGCGTTTCACACTGCTGGAGGCCATGCGCTCGGATATCGACGAACTCAGATGGGTGCAGGCCGACCTGCTCGACGAAGCCGAGCCGCTGGTCGAGGATATCCGTTTCAACATCGAGGCCGAAACACGTAACAGCCAGGGAGCGGCAGCGCTGGCCGAACAGCGCAAGAGTGAAGCGCTGCTGACTGCCGTGTCGCAGGCCAATCTTGCGACAGGCCTCATCGGTCGGCTGGTGAATGCCACCACGGCCGAGGAGGTGCAGGAAACCAACGCCTTCCTCGGCGACAGCGCCGACGAACTGGCCAACCGGCTGGGAACGCTTGGCAACTGGCCGGACAGCATCACCGTGCGCCAGTTGAGCGGCCGCATCCTTGAGCAATCCAACGCCCAAACCGGGATCCCGAACCGCAAGCGCTCGGAGATGATCGAGGCGGCCAGGCTGACCGAGCTTGCCGGCCAGAACGGTCGGCTGGTCGACGAGCTCGGCCGCAAGATCGCAGCCGAAGTCGTGGCGATCGAGGCAAGTGCCAATGCCGCCGCCAAACGTGCCGCTGCGGCCATCGACACCGGGCGCAAGCTGCTGGCGGCGATCGCCGTCCTGTCCGTGGTGCTGGCGTTGGGGATCGGCATCTTCTACGTCCAGCGCAACCTGCTCAGCCGCATTCGCTTGCTTGCTGACGAAGCTGGCGCCATCAGCAGCGGCAGGCCGACGGCCGCAGCATTGCCCGAAGGCGCCGACGAACTCGGCGATCTCGCCCATGCGCTGACGATGTTCCGGCAAACCCGCGACGAGCTTGTCCAGTCGGCAAAGCTCGCCGCCCTCGGCCAGATGGCCGCCGGTATCGGCCATGAGCTCAACCAGCCTCTGGCTGCCATCCGCGCCCACATCCACAGCGGCTCGACGCTGATATCGCGCGGCAAGGGCGAGCAGGCGCTGGTCAACCTGGACAAGATCAAGGCGCTGACCGGCCGGATGGCCGACCATATCAGCCACATCAGGCGCTTTGCCCGCCGCCCGGACGCGAAGCTCAGGCCGACTGACATCTCCGCCTGCGTGCGCGATGCGCTTGCGCTGCTCGAGCACCGCTTCGAAGAGGAAGGCGTCGTTCTCGACGTCAGCCTGCCCGACGCTGGTCGGGCCAATGTGATGGCCGAGCCGGTGCGGCTCGAACAGGTCGCGGTCAATCTGGTTGCCAATGCGCTCGACGCCGTCAAGGGCCAGCCCGAGAGGCATGTCAGTGTCCTGGTGGAACCAGACGGGGCGGGTGCCCGCCTGATCGTCGGCGATACCGGCATGGGCATCGCGCCAACCGATGTCGGTGCGGTGTTCGATCCGTTCTTTACCACCAAGCCGGTCGGGTCCGGCCTCGGGCTCGGCTTGTCGATTTCCTACAACATCGTCAAGGATTTCGGCGGCGACATTTCGATCCTCGAGACCGGTCCGCAAGGCACCCGCTTTCTTGTTAGCCTGAAAGGACCTGAATGACGCCCGACATCATCCTGATCGATGACGACGCCAATGTGCTTGACGCCTGCCGCGAAGTGCTGGAGCTCGAAGAGCTGCGCGTGGCCGCGCATGGGTCGGTCAAATCGGCGCTCGCCGGATTGAGGGCAGACACCTCGGCCGTCATCGTTTCGGACGTGCGCATGCCCGATCATGACGGCTTCGATCTGGTGGCGGCGGTACGCAAGATCGACCGCGAAATTCCCATCATCCTGATGTCTGGCCATGGCGACATTCCGATGGCGCTGCGGGCGATGCGCGACGGTGCCTGGGACTTTCTCGAAAAGCCCGCCGATCCGCTGCACCTGATCGAGACGGTGCGCCGGGCCCGTGAACACCGGCATCTTGTCATCGAAAACCGGCAGCTTCGGCTGTCGTCGGAGACGGACGCCTGGGAGACGCGGCTGATCGGGCATTCCGCGCCTATGGTCGCCTTGCGTGAGAAGCTGAAGCGGATCGCAGGTGCTGCGACCGACGTCCTGGTCATCGGCGAAACCGGCACCGGCAAGGAAGTGACGGCGCGCGCCATCCACGATTTCAGCGCTCGCAAGGGGCGCTTCGTTGCGGTCAATTGCGGGGCAATCCCCGAGACCATGCTGGAAACCGAGCTTCTCGGCCACGAGGCCGGCGCCTTCACCGGCGCCCGCGAGCGCCGGATCGGCAAGATCGAACACGCCAGCGGCGGCACGCTGTTTCTCGACGAGATCGAATCGATGCCGCTCGTCGCCCAGGTACGGCTGCTGCGCGTGCTCCAGGAGAGGGTCATCGAGCGGCTCGGCTCGAATGTCGAGCTGCCTGTCGATATCAAGGTCGTCGCGGCGGCCAAGGCGGACCTGCATCAGCTGGCACGGCAAGGCAAGTTCCGCGAGGATCTTGTCTTCCGTCTCGATATCGCCCGCGTCGAGATTCCGCCGCTTGCCGCCCGCAAGAGCGATGTCGGCCTGCTGTTTCGCCATTTTCTCGGACTCGCTGCCAAGCGCCAGGGGCGAACGGCCCCCAAGGTGGAAGCTGCCTGGCTGGCCGAGCTCGAAAGCAGGCCGTGGCCGGGAAACGTTCGCGAGCTTCGCAACGTCGCCGAGCGTTTCATGCTTGGTCTGGAAGATCATGCGATGTTCGACAGGCCAGCCGGCAACAGCGACAGCCTCGAGGCGCGGATGGACCGGCACGAACGGGCCGTCATACTCGACAGCCTGGCTCATCACGACGGCCGGATCGGCGCCACGGCCGACACGCTCGGCATTTCGCGCAAGACGCTTTATCTCAAGATGCGCAAGTTCGGCATCTCGGTGGCCGGCGAGGGCGAAGGCGACTAGACTAGCTGTTTGGTCCCGGAGTGTGGCGGGAGGCAGTCAAGCTGATCCTTCATTCCGGGAGAAGCTATGGGACAGATACTCCGCGGCAGTGCCACGACCACGCACGCCATCCGAGCAGCGATACAGCGATCGAACGCTCCGCTCAACGAGCTAGCCGTGCAGCACGACTAAATCAGAAATCTGTTGCCACGTGGCACAAGCGGGCTTTTGTCCACGATGCGCCGATGGGGCCGATGACCGTGCAAACCGCCAATTGAGAGGCGACGGTCGTTGCCTTTCGTAAGCATACGCTGCAGCCTCTGGATGACTTCCTCTATGCGCTGCGGGAGGCAACCGGTTCGGCGGTATCACTACGAGACTCACCGCCAACTCTGAAGATCACCTTGCCGCCTTCCTCGAAGGCTGCAATTTTCGTCCGACCCCTCAAGAGCCTTCGCGGTCTTGCATCCTTCGAAGCCATCTGTACGGACTGGGCCTATCAGCCAGATCGCTTCCGGTTCGACCTGGTCCACTTGACCTCGGGACTGAACACCTAGTCTAGGATCGCTTTCAGGAACTCACGTGTTCTCTCTTCACTTGGATCGGTGAAAAGCTCGTCCGGCGTCCCTTCCTCGCGGATTTGCCCGCGGTCGAAGAAGCAGACACGGTCGGATATCTCGCGTGCAAACCGCATCTCGTGGGTTACGAGCAGCATGGTCAGGTCGTGTTCTTCAGCAAGCCGGCCGATAACCGTAAGCACCTCACCCACCAATTCAGGGTCGAGCGCCGACGTTGGTTCATCAAACAACAGGATACTGGGCCTCATCGCAAGTGCACGCGCTATACCGACACGTTGCTGCTGTCCCCCAGACAGCTGATGCGGGAATTTCTTCGCCTGATCGGCAAGACCTACCAGATCCAGCAGTTCCTCGGCGCGTAGCTGTGCCTCCTTCTTGCCAAGGCCAAGTACTTTTACAGGAGCTTCGGTAATGTTGCGCATCACCGTCATGTGAGGAAACAGGTTGAACTGTTGAAACACCATGCCCAGTTTGGAGCGCATTCGGCGCAGATGCGCTTCGCTGGCCGGCAGGAGGGAGCCCTCGCGCAGTTCATGCCATAGTGGTTCGCCGTCGACATGGACAACGCCGCCATCAATCCCCTCGAGCGTCATCAGGATACGCAGCACCGTCGACTTGCCTGACCCTGAAGGGCCGATGATCGAGACCTTTTCGCCCTTCTTGACCTCGAAATCGAGCTCGTCGAGCACGGTGAGGTCGCCAAAACGTTTGACCACCTTGTCGAATCTTATGATGGCATCGGTCATTTCAGCGGAAGTCCTTGCTTGGGAAGGTAGGTGTCGAGAACGCGGACGCCGGCCGAGGCCACAAGAGTCATGACGAGATAAAGGCAGCCAACCAGCGACAGCGGTACGAGATAGTCGAAGGTGCGGTCGCCGATGATCTTGGCGACATTGAGCATTTCGAGAACAGTCACAACCGACAGCACCGGAACGTCCTTCATGATTGAGACCAGATAATTGCCCATTGCCGGCACGATGCGCGGCACTGCCTGCGGCACGACAATGTGGGTAAAGGTGTTGGCGGCCGATAGGTTGAGCGCACGGGCCGCCTCGCGCTGGTCTCTGCCTACTGCCTCGATGCCGGCGCGGTAGACTTCCGAAGTATAGGCACTGTACTGGATGCCCAAGGCGAGCGCCCCGGTCATGAAAGCCGGCAGCACGATGCCGTATTCGGGCAGCACGTAGTAGAGGAAGAACAACTGTACCAGCAGTGGTGTGTCGCGAATGAATTCGGTGACGAGTCGTGCCGGCCAGGCAATGAACCGCGACCGCGCGCTCTTGAGAACGGCAAGAAAGAGACCGAGCACCAATGCGACGAAGAAGCCGAGTACGGTTGCCTGAATTGTCACCCACATGCCGACCAGCAGGATAGGCAGGATGGAGATGGCAAAGTTCAACGGGTTCGTCAGGTCCCATTCGAAGCCGAAAAGCATGGAACTAGCTCCCCACCCTGCGCCATCGACCGGCGAAGCGTTCGATAAGGTGCATGACAACTGTGACCACCAGAGACATGCCGAAATACATCAACAGCAGCAACGTGTAGATTGTCGTGCTGTCTTGGGTGAAGTTGCGGATCTGTTCGGCGCGGAAGGTCAGATCGCCGAGGCTTATCAGTGAAACAAGCGCAGTATCCTTGAGGTTCTGTACAGCCAGATTGCCAAATGAAGGCATCATCTCGGGAATTGCCTGCGGGATGACGATGTTGAACAGTGTCTGCCTTGGGGTGAAGTTAAGGGCACGCGCCGCTTCGCGCTGGTTCTGGTGGACAGACTGGATGGCGCCGCGCACGACTTCGGCACCGTAGGCGCCGATATTGAGGCCAAGTGCCAGCACGCCGGCAACCACTGGCGGCAGCCGCAGGTCTATACCGATCGCCATGCCTGCCAAGGGCAGAGCGAAATACAGCCAGAATAGCTGCACGAGCAACGATGTACCGCGGAAGAGTTCGATATAGCCGACCGAGACGCTCTTGATTGCCATGTTGGACGACAGCTTGCCGATGCCGAAGACAAAGGCGAGAACCCCGCCCAAGATCGTGGAATAGACGGTGAGTTGGACCGTGACCCACGCGCCCTCCGCCAGGGGAAGGAGATATTCAGACCAGTGCATGAGTTGATCCTGCGGGAAAGGTGATCAGAACCGAAAAGGCGGGTACCGTGGCACCCGCCTCGATCGCGTCTATGCCGTCAGCTTAGTCGGCGCTGCAAAGATCGGCTGTGGTGTGAGCAGTCGATCCCGAAACGTCAGCTTCGGTGAACCCGTAACCGGTTACGATCTCCTTCCACTCCGGCATTTTCTTGAACTCGGACAGCGCGTCATTCACGGCATCACGCAGGCTTTCGTTGCCACTGGCGAATGTGAACCCGCCCCAACTGCGAACCTCTTTGCCGTTCACCACCGGATCGGCAAAGTCGGACGCCACTTCCACGCCGTCGTTCTGGCTGGCCAGTCCGCTCACCGTCAGGCTGGTCGCGGCATAGGCATCAGCCCGTCCGGTTGAAACCGTTGAGATTGCATCGGCGTTGGAGGCGATGGTCACCAGATTACCTTCGGCAACGCCCAGCGCCTGCATCATCTCCAACTGGTCGGCACCCGCCATGATCGCAACCTTGAGCGCGGAATTCTTGGCGAAATCTTCATATGTCTTGATATCCTTCGGGTTGCCCGCAGCAACCAGAAGTCCTTCGCCATAGGAGGTATTGGGTTCCGAGAAGAGGACCGTCTTGCAACGGTCGGGCAGGATAGCCATCTCGGCCGCCACCATGTCGAAGCGATCCGCCTGAAGGCCGGGGATAAGCGAAGAGAAGCTGGTCGTCACCCATTCGATCTTTTCGATGCCGAGATTTTCCATCAGCTTCTTGGCAACCGTGGGGCCGGCGCCGAGGGCCTCGCCCTTGGGGTCGACATAGCCATACGGGATCTCATTGGCGACAGCGATGCGGATCGTGCCCGACTTCTTGATCTGCTCGAGGGTCGCGGCATTGGCCAAGGTGAGGGCGAGTGCGGACATGGCAACGCCCGAAAGCGCCATCAGTACAGTTCTTCCGAATCCGGTCATCTCTCATACTCCTGTTGTTTTGATATGCGTCGGTATTGTGGAACCTGGATCAGCTTCGCCGATCGATCGCTCCCGAAGTCAGGCCGCGGCATTCAGCGGGGACACGTAGTCGGTAGCCGCCAGTTGCCGTGTTTCGATAAGCTCCCGATGCAGGCTTGTGACGGCCAGCTCGAAGTCGGATTCCTCAATGATCACCTGAAGGTCCACCTTGCGGACCAGGGCATGGACGCCTAGCGGCGCGATCTCAGCCTTCGCCAAAGCGTCGATGGCGCGCGCGAGTATGGTGGGGTCTGCGATGTTGCGCCCGATGGCCGAGATCAGCGCGACCTTTCGCAGTGTGATCTCCGCGTTAGGGTAGGCCTTGGACAGGTCCGACTCGACCCTCTTGATTGCCTTCATCGAACCCTTGAGGAAGTGGGTGATCGTGTTGGCGTTGGAGGTCTTCGACAGGATCCAGACCTTATGGCGCGTCAGCGCTTCCAGTATCTCGGCGTCATAGCCCTTAACCCCAACCATGTTCTGGTCGTAGAACTCGAAGGCAAACACATTCTTCAACCCGGTGACGATCTCGACCTGAGCAGACTGAGCTGCAAGGTCGGCTCGTATCAGCGTACCCTCATGGTCCGGCTCGAAGGCGTTGCGCACCCGCAACGGAATGCCGGCCTGGCGCAGGCTCTTGGCGGCGCGCGGATGGATCGCTTCCATGCCCATGTTCGACAACTGATCGGCAACGTCGTAGTTGGTTGCCCCGATCACACGGACAGCGCCGGTCCCAACGATGCGCGGATCGGCGGATGACAGGTGGAATTCCTTGTGAATAATGGCTTCGCTGGCCTGGGTTACCACGGCCACGCGCGACAGTGTGACCTCGCTGTAGCCGCGGTCGTAGCTGCGCATAAGCGCTTCGGTGCACTGGGCATACCCGGTCACGATCGGTAGTTCTCGGCTCAGGTCGACATCGGCGAACGCACGGCGGATACATTCGTCAAGATCGTGCTGGACCCCTTCGCGCCAGCCGGTCAGATCGATAAGCCGGGCATTGACGCCGTGCAGGTTGAGCAGCAGCACTGTATTAAAGGCCGACTGAGCCTCGCCCAGCGAACACAGCATTTCACGTACCGTCAGCAGGTGGTGTTCGAGCTGGAAGTGGCCGAAGGAACAAAGGCGCGCCAGATCGATCATGCACGATCGGACGCCCTCTATGCGTTCACGCACAAATCGATCGGCGGTCTGGCGTGCACTGTCGTCGGCGGCGAAGACAGTGGCGTTGTGCGTCTGCATCCTCTCGGCTGCCGCATTGAGCGCATCGCCCCAGATCCAGCCGCCTTCAGCGCCGGCAAACAGCGTATAGACACCCGGCTCGCCGGTCTTCTTGTGCTCGAGCAGGCTGTCGGTCACCCCTGCATAGGCCGAGACCACTAGAATGCGGTTGTAGAGGGTGTCTTCGCTGCGGTCGCCTATCAGGACTGTATCGAGCAGTTCCTTCGAGCGGGACATCGATGTGCCGCCGATCTTTTCTGCCGTGTGGGATTTGGTCGTGGTCATGATTTCTCCGGACGCCCCATGATCTGGCGGAGCGTCGTATGTCTGGACACGTCTGAGGGCGCGGATCATCCCAGCCGGCCGCGCTCGACCTTTATCGGGCCCGAAGGGTTGCGCGAGCTCAGAAAGTCGGGTCGCGGCGCCTTGGCCGCGAAAGGCGCTCCGACGCGATTGCTCCAGGCGTTGTAGACAAAAAACGCGTTGGAACGCGGGAATGGTGTGATATTTCCATTCGATCCATGCAGAGTATTGCAGTCGAACAGGATGACGGTGCCGGCCTTGCCGGGAACACATTCGATGCCGAACGCTTCGGCCATTCTCGACAGGGTCTGCTGCGAAGGCACGCCCACCTCTTGCTTCTGCAGCGAGGTCGCATGGTTGTTGTCAGGCGTTACTCCTGCGCAGGAGACGAACGTCTTGTGCGAGCCGGGTATGAGCATCAGTGCGCCGTTGAGCGCATCGTTGTCAGTCAGTAGGACCGAAGCCGAGATGGCCCGCATCCGCGGCATACCGTCCTCCGCGTGCCATGTCTCAAAATCGGAATGCCAGTAGAATTCCTTTCCGGTGAAGCCCGGCTTGTAGTTCAGCCGCGACTGATGCAGGTACACCTCGTCGTTCAGCAGAAACCCGGCACGCCCAGCGATACGTTCGTCGCGCGCCAGGCGGTCAAACAGCGCGTTCTGCTGGTCCAGACGAAACACCGTCCGCACCTCTTTCGAACCCGGTTCGGTGATGATGTTATTGGGATCAAGTTCGGCGTCGCCGGACCGCATCCGCGAAGATTCGCCTTGCAAGGCAGCAATCTCTGACTCCGAAAATACGTCGTCGAGCACGAGATATCCGTCCTGCTCGAACGCGCGGGCCTGATCATGGGTCAGCGGCGCGTCCGGTGACCATTGGCCCCATACGGTAGGATCCTTGCGTTCGAGCCAGCGTTCTCCGGGTCGACGAGTGGGGTAGTCGTCGGGGCTGGCGACGGAGGTTGCATGTAATGCCATGGCTTAGCCTTTCATTTCTGAGTGAGGTCAGTCAGCAATCGCAAGCTGGGCAATGGGCTCATACGAGCCGTCTTCGCGGTGCACCTCTTGTCCGATGACCGGCGGATTGAAGCAGCACGCCATGACCAACTCGCTGTTGGCGGTGAGCCGGTGCCGGTCATGCAGGTTGAGTGCGTAGACGGTACCGGGCCGAATCTGATGGACCTGGCCAGTGGCCAGATCCTCGATTGTTCCCTCACCAGAGAGACAGTAGACGCTCTCGAAATGGTGCTTGTAGTGGAACACATGGCTCGTGTTGGCGTGGATGCGGGTGATGTGGAAGCTGAAGCCCATGCCGTCGCCGGCCAGCAGCAGGCGTGTGCTGTCCCAGCCGTCGGCGTTGACCAGGCGATCTGTCTGACGCGCTTGTTCCAACTGTCTGACTATCATGGTGTGACTCCTATTCGGCAGCGGCGCGCATGGTGCCCATGGTTACGGCGAACGCCGTTTCCAGCGTGTCCAGGCCCGCTGCAAATTGCTGGTTGGAAATGGTCAACGGGGCCAGGACTTTGACAATTTCGTCGTGGCTTCCCGAGGTTTCGATAATCAGCCCACGCTCAAAACATGCCTTGCAGACGGTGGCGGCGGTTTTGCCGGAGCCAGCGTCGATCCCCATCATCATGCCGCGGCCCTTGATGGACAGGCCATAGGTTTCGGCTACAGCGTCGAGGCGTTTGGCGAGATAGGCGGCCTTGTCGGCGACCTCATTTTTGAACCTATCGTCGTTCCAGAATTTCTCCAGCGCTGCCGTTGCGGTGACGAAAGCATGATTGTTGCCGCGGAAGGTGCCGTTGTGCTCGGCTGGCTTCCAGATGTCGTGCTCAGGCTTGATGAGCGTCAACGCCAGTGGCAGTCCCAGGCCCGAGAGCGACTTGGCCATCGTGACGATGTCGGGTGACAACCCCATGCCGTCGAACGAAAAGAACCCGCCTGTTCGACCGCAACCGGCCTGGATGTCATCGATGATGAAGAGCGCGCCATGCTGGCGTGCTATGGCCTCGATCTTGCGTAGCCACTCGGGCGAGGCGACATTGAGACCGCCTTCTCCCTGCACTGTTTCCACAATGATCGCGGCGGGCGCATCAATACCGCTCGATGGATCGGTAAGCTGGCGCTCCAGCATTTTGGCGGTATCGATGTCAGGCCCAAAGTAGCCTTCGAATGCGGCGCGCGTGACGCCCGACAAGGGTGTGCCGGCACCGGCCCGATGCTTGGAATTGCCGGTCGCAGCCAACGCGCCCATCGTGACGCCGTGAAAGCCATTGGTGAAGGCCACGACGTTATGGCGGCCGGTTACCTTACGCGCCAGCTTGATCGCCGCTTCGACAGCATTGGCGCCTGTTGGTCCGGTAAACTGCAGGCGATGATCCATTGCCCGTGGCTTCAGTACGATGCGCTCGAAGCTCGCCAAAAATCTCTGCTTCGCGTCGGTAAACATGTCCAGCCCGTGGGTGATGCCGTTCGCCGACAGGTATTCGACGAGCGCCCGTTTGAGGTCTGGGTCGTTGTGGCCATAATTGAGCGATGAGCAGCCGCTGAGAAAGTCGAGATAGGTATTGCCTGCGGTGTCGTACAAAGTCGCGCCTACCGCCTTGTCGAACAGTCTGGGAAAGTTGCGCGAATAGGATCGAACGCGACTTTCGACCCGCTCGAAAGTGGTCGTTGCGGCGATGGTTCCAGTGGTGGGCATTGGTAGTCTCCCTGGGAGTTCGAGCTTGAATGCCGTTCTTGCCAGAAGCGTCAGGCGGTGAGACGTGCCGCACTTTCCCGGTGAAACGGGCCGATGGTGACGGCAAATTCGCTGTCATGCAGGTGTTCGAAATGGCTATCCCGCGCGAAATGAATGCGCTGGGCTATCGGCGCGTCGAGCTTGCGGGCGATGGATCTGAAGAGGGCCCACGACGCGGCATTGCTCTCGGTGATGGTGCATTCGATATGCTTGATCTGGCTGCTGGCTTGCCTGGTCAAAACATCGGCAATGAGCTTCCTAGCCAACCCCTGTCGCTGCCCCGCAACGCTCACGCATATCTGCCAGACAAACAAGGTGGATTGCTGGTGAGGGGGGATGTAGCCGGACATCCAGCCAAGGATCTGGTCGTCGCTTTCAGCGATGGCGCAGGTGGATGCGAAATGGCTGCATTGCAACAAATTGCAGTAGAGCGAGTTGTCGTCCAGCCCTGGTGTTTGGCGGATCATCTGCCACACGCGCACGCCGTCGCCTTTGTGTGGCTTGCGAATGGAAGCCGGACCGCGAGTCGCCTTGATCGGGAGAGGAGCGCCGCCCGCCTTACTGGCCCCTATTTCATTCAACAAACCTACCACCAAAATTTTCTGATGCCGGAATTATCCCTGCTCGACAACGTCATAAGCTTAGGTTGATCGAAATAAATGTCAACCGCTTAAATTGATGGAAAGCTCCTGCTCAGGCGCAGGGCCGCGCAAATTAGCTAATAAAAACAACATATTATATGACGCAAATTCGTAGGCACTTCGATGATCAGAATTTGGTTCTGATAGAAGGACGTGAAATTAGTTAGCTTTTGCGAAATTATTTACGATACCGGCAAACGCAGTGGACAGCTGTTGGGTTTGCAGTAATCAGAAGTTAGAATGCGACCGAGAAATAGAACGGGCTGCGACAGTTGGAAGACCGGACCAAGCGGGCATTGACTGCCATGCGCAAGATTCTGCGCACCACGGAACTCAACGGTAGGGCAGTGATGCGCGCGACCGGGCTGACCCCTTCCCAGTTGGTCTTCATGCAGTTACTCGAGGAGGCCAACGAGCAAACGGCAGGTTATGTCGCGGGACGAATGGGTATCACCCAGGCGACCACGACCGCGCTCATCCAGAAGCTCGAATCCCATGGGATGATAAAGCGCCGCAAGGGCGATCAGGACCGGCGTCAATCTTGGCTTTCATTGACTGAGGCCGGCCGTAGTTTGCTGGCTGCCTCACCCGATGGCGTTCAGGCGCGGTTTCAGAACGAGTTCAACAAGTTGGTCGATTGGGAGCAGGCGATGTTGACAGCCTCTCTGGAGCGCGTAGCCGCAATGATGGGAAATCATGATCAGGACGTGGCGGCTGTGCTGGATGGAAAGCCTCTGATTGAGCTTGACTGACATGAGGTCGCAAGCCGGTGCCCAGGGAGCACCTCGCGGACCTTGCATTTTCCACCTTCATTCCATGCACTGCCTTCGGAATTGCGGCAGCAAGGGTATATGCGGCGCGGGTTTTTCACCCAATGAGCATGCTTAGCTTTCGTGATTGAAACAATTTGCCTACAAGTCATCCATGACCAGATTTGCCAAGCAGCCTCGTAGGGTGCCGATGCTTCGGCGCTCGCGCGCAATGTGGGTTTCGCCGCGCCTTTGGCGCCCCCGTGTTGTCTTCTGGGTGGGAGCAATCGCAATTGGTCTGATTAGTGTTCTTTTTGCCAAGATGGCCGATCAGGCGCAATTCCTGTTCGGCAATTCTTCTCTGACAATGGAAGATCTTGGCTGCCTTTGTTCGTCACTCCAGCGGGTTTTGTTTTTTGTGCCTATGTCGCTGGCAAGTTTTTCCCTGGGTCGCAGGGGAGCGGCATTCCACAGGCCCTCGCGGCTCGACATCTGCGCGACGGGCAAGAACGAGCTCGGCTTTTGTCTTTGCGCCTGGTTGTTGGCAAGGTCGCTCTGACTATTGCCGGACTCTTCGTCGGAGCCTCAATCGGCCGCGAAGGCCCAACGGTTCAGGTCGGCGCATCAATAATGCTGCAAGTTGCACGCTGGGGCGGGATGGCACAGGCACGCGGCCTTATTCTCGCAGGCTCAGCTGCCGGTATCGCTGCAGCCTTCAACACACCGTTGGCAGGGATCGTTTTTGCCATCGAGGAAATGGGGCGCAGCTATCAGGCACGGACCAACGGCGTCGTATTGGCCGCTGTTATCCTTGCCGGCTTGGCTTCGCTTGGTGTCCTCGGCAACTACACCTACTTTGGCATAACCCACGCCACAGTCGCCTTTCCAGGAGATTGGCCGCTGATTGTTGCTTGCGGGATTGTCGGTGGAGGGCTTGGCGCATGCTTTAGCCTTGCCGCACTAAGGATTTCCCGGCGATTGCGCCGATGGCTAGCTCCCCACCCACTAGGCCGCTCGCTCATCCTTTCAGGGGCTTGTGGTCTATGTGTCGCATTGATTGGAATTTCATCAGACGGGCTGACCTTCGGTACCGGATATGATCAGGCCCGTAGCGCAGTCGAAGGTGTGCCGCTTCCGACATTTTATTTCGCGGAAAAGCTACTCACTGGCTTGTTTTCGATGTTGTCAGGAATTCCCGGTGGCATATTTGCCCCGTCTCTGTCGGTTGGCGCTGGACTGGGCAGCAGTCTCGGGGTGCTCTTGGGTGCCAATGTGGGACTTGCAGCATTGCTTGGAATGGCTGGTTATTTCGCCGGCGTGGTGCAGGCGCCTATGACCGCATTTGTTATCATTCTTGAAATGACAGGCAACCACGACAATGTCATTCCGCTGATGTTGACCTCGATGCTCGGTTACGGGACAGCCCGACTGGTATCTCGCGAGCCCCTCTATCATGCCATGTCACGGATATTCGTGGCAGACGCCCTACGTCGCAGGCGCGCGGAAACGCCAATGCGCCATGTAGCATAGCTACTGGTTTAGTTGCAGAGCCGCTTGGGCGTTTATCATCGCAACGTCGGGCGGGCATCACATGCCTGAGCGGAATCCCCCCGAAAAATGAAAAGACGCGCGACTTCAGCGGCGAATTCATTCTAGACCACCTTGGCAACACGACTGCGGCGTCCACTAGCCGACGCTTGCGATGTTACCCGTCTGACCCATGCCGGGCAGATCAGATGTTACCGCTATTTCCCATGTCGCATTTCGAAAGTCAGGAAATCAGGGCTTTCGCCAATTGGCACGCGCCTTGCTGTCCATGAAGTGGCCGCCGGCATTTGGCGGTGTCATTGGGAGGAGTACCTATGTTGAAGACCATTGCCGCGGCGATGCTGGTTTCGGCCGCCGCCATTTCGACCGCCTACGCCCAGGATGGCGGCAAGGTGACCGTCGTCACCTCCTTTTCCAAGGATGTGACCGACCCGTTCAAGGCCAGCTTCGAGGCGGCCAATCCGGGCTTCACGCTCGACGTCCAGAACAAGAGCACAAGCTCGGGCGTGAAGTATCTCGATGAAATCAAGGCCAACAACCAGGTCGACCTGTTCTGGGCATCGGCGCCCGACGCCTTCGACAGCCTCAAGGGCAAAAGCCTGCTGGCCAAGTTCGCGCCATCGGTGACCGGGTTGCCGGAAAAAGTCGGCTCCTATCCTGTGAACGATCCGGACGGCTTCTACTTCGGCTTCGCCGCGTCCGGTTACGGCATCATGTGGAACGACCGCTATCTCGAGGCCAACAACCTGCCCAAGCCGGCTGAGTGGAGCGACCTGACCAAGCCTGAATTCCACGACCACGTCGCCATCGCAGCACCCTCGCGTTCGGGCACGACGCACCTGACCATCGAGACCGTGCTGCAGGGCGAAGGCTGGGACAAGGGCTGGGGCACGCTGAAGGGCATCGGCGGCAACCTGCAGCAGGTGACCGAGCGCTCCTTCGGCGTTCCGGATGCAGTCAACTCTGGCCAGGCCGGCATCGGCATCGTCATCGACTTCTTTGCCTTCTCGGCGCAGGCCGGTGGCTTCCCGGTCAGCTTCGTCTACCCGTCGGTGACGACGGTGGTGCCGGCGAACATCGGCATCGTCGCCAACGCCCCGAACCAGAAGGGCGCCGAAACCTTCGTCAACTACCTGCTCTCGGAGAAGGGTCAGTCAGTCCTGCTCGAGCCGTCGATCCGCCGCTTGCCGATCAACCCCGCGCTCTATGCGAACGCGCCTGAAGGCTTCCCGAATCCGTTCAAGGATCCGCGCTTCCAGTCGATGATCACCTTCGATGCCGATGTGTCGAAAAAGCGCACGGATGTCGTCGACACGCTGTTCGACCAGTTGATCTCGTTCCAGCTCGATCCGCTGAAGGGCGCGACCAAGGCGATCTACGCCGCCGAAAAGGCGCTTGCCGCCAAGGACGTGGCGGAAGCGCGCACGCTGGTCGACGAAGCGCGTGCCCTGATCTCGGCAATGCCCGTCACGGCCGACGAGGCCGCCAGCCCGCAGATCCGCGACGCCTTCACCGGTGGCGAGCAGAAGACCGCGCGCCAGGCCGAGCTCGAGCAGCAGTGGGCGGCATTTGCGACCAAGAACTACGCCGAGGCCCAGGCCAAGGCGGAGAAGGCACTGTCCCTCGTCGACTGAGACGTCAGGGCAACAGCGGCCGCCTGCCTGGCGCGGGCGGCCAACCTCTTCACATCCTTGATAGCAGGCGATCCTGGCGCATCGATGCGGCCGGGCCAGCCGATATCATTTCGGAGTCTGCCTCATGGCTTTTGTTACTTCGTTCCCGCCGCGGCGGGTTACCGCCAAGCCCGGCCAGATCGCCGCGGTGGCGTTGATCGGCCTGTTCCTGGCGATCTTCCTGATCATTCCCGCGGGAACCGTGATCTACACGGCCTTCACCGAGAAGGGCACCGGCGCCCTGACCTTCGTCAACTTTCTGGATTTCTTCGCCACCGACCTGTTCCGCCGTTCGTTCTTCAACTCGGTCTATGTCGCCGGCATGTCGGTCGTGTGGGCGACGCTGATTGCGCTGCCGCTCGCCGTGTTGACGACGCGCTTCGATTTTCGCGGTTCGATGGTCATCCAGACATTGGGCTTCGTGCCGCTGATCATGCCGCCCTTCGTCGGCGCGGTGGCGATGCAACTGCTGTTCGGCCGCAACGGCACCGTCAACCTGCTGCTCAATGACTGGTTCGGCGTCCGCATCCCCTTCATGGAAGGGTTGAACGGCGTCATCTTCGTTCAGTCGCTGCACTATTTTCCGTTCATCCTGATCAATCTCTCGACCAGCCTGCGCAACATCGACCGGTCGATGGAAGAGGCAGCCCAGACCCTCGGCTCGTCCGGCTTCCGCCTGTTCCGCCGCATCGTGTTTCCACTGTCGATGCCGGGCTATCTGGCCGGCGCTTCTCTGGTGTTCGTCAAGGTTTTCGACGACCTCGCCACGCCGCTGCTGCTCAACGTCAAGGACATGCTGGCGCCGCAGGCCTATCTGCGCGTCACCTCAGTCGGTCTGACCGATCCCATGGGCTACGTCATCTCGGTGATCCTGATCATCGTTTCGATCTTCGCCATGTGGCTGTCGGCCGTTGCGATGCGCGGCAAGGATTATTCGACCGTGCAGCGCGGCGGCGGCGGCCTGATGCGCCGGAGCCTGAGCCGTGGCGAGAGCATCGTCGCCTATGGCGTCGTCGGCTTCATCCTGCTGCTCGTCCTGTCGCCGCATATCGGCCTGCTGCTGCTGTCTTTTGCGACCGTCTGGTCCTACAGCCCGCTGCCTGACGATTTCACCATGGTTCACTACGCCAGGGTGTTCGACGAAAGCTCTGTCTACATCAAGAACACGCTGATCTATGCCTCGCTTGCCGGGCTGATCGACGTCGTCATCGGTGGCGCCATCGCCTATCTCGTGCTGCGCACCAAGGTCGTCGGCCGCCGCTGGCTCGACTGGGCGGCAACCTCAGCCCTGGCGATTCCCGGCGTCGTCCTCGGCATTGGTTATCTCCGCACCTTTTATGGCGTGACGTTGCCTGATGGCACGCCACTGGCGACGTTGTGGGTGATGGTCGTTCTGGCGCTGGCGATCCGCCGCCTGCCATATGCCTTGCGCGCCTGCTACGCCGCCTTGCAGCAGGTGTCGGAATCGCTCGAGGAGGCTGCCGAAAATCTCGGTGCCACAAAGCAGCGTACGATCCGCCGGATCGTGCTGCCGCTGATGACCGGCGGTTTGCTCGCCGGCTTCGTCACCAGCTTCTCGACAGCGGCGGTTGAGCTCTCGGCGACGCTGATGCTGATCCAGAGCAACTCGGACGCACCGATCGCCTACGGCATCTACGTCTTCATGCAGTCGCCGGCAGGGCGTGGGCCCGGTGCCGCGCTCGGGGTCATCGCCGTCATCATGGTGGCGCTCTGCACCTTGCTTTCGCACTACGTCATCGAACGCCGGCAAAAGGCCATCGGATCGGCCAAATAGGAACTTGGGGAGAGAACAATGAACATGAACGCTAGCACCACCGGCCTTGCGCCAAGCCCCGCCAAGGCGATCAGCATTCGCGACGTCAACCTGTTCTACGGCGACCTGCAGGTGCTGAAGGACATCAATCTTGAAATCCAGCCGGGCGAATTCTTTGCCTTTCTCGGACCTTCGGGCTGCGGCAAGACCACCTTGCTCAGGCTGATCGCCGGCTTCAACACCGCCCGCCAGGGCAGCGTGGTCGTCGGCGGCGTCGACGTACTCGACATGCCGCCCTGGAAACGTGACATCGGCATGGTGTTCCAGTCCTATGCGTTGTGGCCGCACATGACGGTGGCCCGCAACGTCGCCTTCGGACTGGAAGAGCGCCGGTTGCCGCGGGCCGAGGTCGAGCGCCGTGTCGATGCCGCGCTCAACCTGGTTGGGCTCAAGCATCTGGCCGGGCGGTGTCCCGCCCAGCTGTCGGGCGGACAGCAGCAGCGCGTCGCGCTCGCCCGCACCATCGCCATCGAGCCCAAGGTGCTGCTGCTCGACGAGCCGTTGTCGAACCTCGACGCCAAGATGCGTGTCGAGGTGCGGCGCGAACTGCGTGAATTGCAGCAGCGGCTGCAGCTGACGACCATCTTCGTTACCCACGACCAGGAAGAGGCCAACACCGTCTGCGACCGCATCGCCGTGTTCAACGAAGGCCGAATCCAGCAGGTCGGCACGCCGATGGGGCTGTATGAGAAGCCGGCGAACCTGTTCGTCGCCAACTTCCTCGGCACGGCGAACATCCTTGACGGCCATGTCGTCGGAAGCGGTGCGGATCGCCTGTTCGAAGTGCCGGGTGCGGGCAGTATTCCTATCCCGGCAGGGACCACCGTGCCACGCGGCGCCAAGCTCGTCTTCCGGCCGCAATACGCAACCATCGGCACCGTTGCATCAGACGCCGTGGCGCTGGCAGGAACCATCACACATCGAGAGTTTCTCGGCGCAACCGTGCGCTACGGGGTGCAGGTTGGCACCGCATCGGTGTTGGTGGACGTGCCCTTCCATTCCGGTGACGCATTGCTCGAAACGGGCGCCCGGACGTCGGTCGGGCTGCAGCCCTCGTCGGCGCAATGGCTCGCCGAATGACATCATGGCCGCCGGCATCGCTCGGCGGCCCATCCCTCCCATTTTCAGCACGCAGAAATTCATGCCTTTTCATTTTCCCGATATGCTCGTCATCCGCCACGGTGAAACCCAGTGGAATGTCGCCGGCCGCCTGCAGGGTCACAAGGACACGCCGCTGACAGCCAATGGCGTGCGGCGGACACTTGAGGTGGGCACACATCTCGCGGTGCGGGTCGCCGCTTGCAAGGACGCCAGATTCTGGGTCAGCCCGCTCGGCCGCGCCCGCCAGACGGCGTCGATACTCGCCGATGTCTGGGGTGTCTCCTTCGACTGCTTCGTCGACCAGACGTCGCTTGTCGAGCGTGCTTTCGGCGTCTGGGAGGGACGCTCAGCCGAAGAAATCGAACAGGCGTTTCCCGAGCAGTTCGAGGCCGACCGCGCCGATCCCTGGGGGTATGCGATGCCTGGTGGCGAGAGCCATGTCGAACTGATGGCACGCATGCGGTCCTGGCTCGTCGGTCTCGACCGCTCGACGCCGCATGTCGTGGTCGCCCACAGTGTCAGCCTGCGGGCGCTGCGCGGGGTCTACACAGGCGCGGCGCCTGAGGACATTCTCGCCTATTGCGAGCCACAAACTGCGGCCTTCTGGCTCTCGGGCGGCCAGGAGACGATGATCGACGCGCTGGCTTGATCGGATTTAGCGTAGCCGGGCGAGGTCCGCGGCGCGGTTCTCGATGATCGCTTCCATGGAAAAGAAACCGGTCACCGTCGCCAGGTCGAAGTTGGTGATCAGTTTCTGGTAGAAGCCGTCGTAGCCCGACATGCCCCTGGTCACCACCTTGATCAGATAGTCCCAGTCGCCGCCGATGCGGTAGAAGTCGGTCACCTCGGGCATGCGTTCGACATGCTTGCGGAAATTGTCCGCCCATTCCTTGGAGTGGTGGCGGGTGCGGATCATGACGAACACGGTCAGGTCGTAGCCGAGTGCCGCAAGGTCGATGTCGGCATGGGTGCCGCGGATCAAGCCTGATGCGTTGAGCCGTTGGAGGCGGCGCCAGCAGGCGTTTTGCGACAGCCCGACACGCTCGGCCAGGTCGCGCTGCGAGATCGCACCGTCCTTTTGCAGGCACGCCAGAATCTTGTTGTCGATTTCGTCGATTTTTTCCATGATTCAGATCATATGACCCAAGTTGGCGCCAAAGTCGTGCGAAAACGATGAGGTTTCATCTCCCACATCCGATTAGAATCGCCTTGAGTTGGTTGCGGGAGAGATTCGATGAAGACCGAGCGCTGCGAAAATCCTGGCGGCACCGGCTTGCTGGACAAGTTCAAGGAGTGCCTTGCCGTACGTGACGTCGTCGCGGAGCTGCGCAGCGGCCTTGTCGGCAAGGACGCGAAGATCGACGGTCCGTTCGGTCTCAAGCCCATGGTCTATGCCGACTATGTCGCATCAGGTCGGGCGCTGATGCAGATCGAGCGCTTCGTGCTCGAGGAAGTCTTGCCCTATTATGCCAACAGCCACACCGAGGCTTCCTACTGCGGCGGCATGATGACCCGCCTGCGCCGCGAGGCGCGCGCGGCGATCGCCGCGTGCTGCGGCGCGAGCGACAGGCATGCGGTCATCTTCGCCGGATCGGGCGCGACGGCCGGCATCAATCGGCTGGTCAAGCTTCTGGGTGTTACCGATGCGGTTGCAGCCGGCAAGCAGGTCCGTGTCATCATCGGCCCCTACGAGCACCATTCCAACATCCTGCCCTGGCGCGAAAGCGGGGCGGAGGTGATCGAGATCGCCGAATGCGCTGCCGGTGGACCTGATCTCGTCGCACTGGACGAAGTGCTGCAATGGGAGGCTGACCTCACCGTCTGCGCGTTTTCGGCTGCCTCCAACGTCACCGGCATCATTACCGATGTCGCTGCCATCACCAGGCAGGCGAAGGCGGCTGGCGCCAAGATCGTCTGGGACTACGCCGGTGCGGGACCCTACATGCCGATCGCCATGTCGCCCGTATCAGGCGCTGAAATCGATGCCGTGGTCATCTCGCCGCATAAGTTCCTTGGCGGTCCGGGCGCTTCGGGCGTGCTGATCGTCCGCCGCGATGCGGTTACGACTGACAAGCCGTCATGGCCCGGCGGCGGCACCGTCAAGTTCGTCTCGCCCTCGGGCCACGACTACAGCACCAGCCTGGAAGCGCGGGAAGAGGCGGGCACGCCCAATGTGGTCGGCGACATCCGCGCGGCCCTAGCCTTCCTGGTCAAGGAAGCGCTCGGCGCGGACGCGATGCGGGCTCGCAATGCCGAACTGACCAGCCGCGCCATGTCGGCCTGGAACGGCGCCGGCAACATCGAGCTGCTCGGTGCGCTGGAGCCTCAAAGGCTGCCGATCTTTTCGTTCCGGGTCAGGGACGGCAAGGGCGGCTATGTTCACCAGCAACTGGTGACCCGCATGCTCAGCGATCGTTTCGGCATCCAGGCGCGTGGCGGCTGCGCCTGTGCCGGGCCTTATGTCCATCGCCTGCTGTCGATCGGCGAGACGGAATCTGAGCGCATGCGCCAAGCGATCCTGGCCGGCGACGAGATCAGCAAGCCGGGTTTTGTCAGGCTCAATTTCAGCGTGCTGTTGCCGGAAGAGAAAGTGCAGTTCATCCTCGATGCGGTGCTGAAGCTGGCTTCGGACGCGGTGCAGTATCAGGAGCGCTACGATTTCGATGCCAGCCGTGCGATTTTCTATCCGCGCGCTGCCGAAATGGCCGAGGCTTGAGCGATGGCAAGACCAGACGTCGCCGCCTTTTTCGACCCACGCACCTGGTCGGTGCAGTATGTCGTCTCCGACCCGCGAACCCGAAAATGCGCCATCATCGATCCGGTCCTCGATTTCGACGAGAAATCGGGCGCAACCGCAACCGCCAACGCCGACAAGCTGCTGGACCATGTTCGCGAACAGGATCTGGAGATCCAGTGGATCCTCGACACCCATCCGCATGCCGACCACTTCTCGGCGGCGTCCTATCTGAAGGCAAAGACCGGTGCGCCGACGGCGATCGGGGCGCGCATCGTCGACGTGCAGAAACTCTGGGCCGGTATCTACAACTGGCCTGAGCTCCGCACCGACGGTTCGCAATGGGACCACCTGTTCGACAAGGGCGACACCTTCGAGATCGGCGACATCAGGACGGGTGTGATGTTCTCGCCCGGTCACACGCTGGCATCCGTCACCTATGTCGTCGGCGATTCAGCTTTCGTCCACGACACCGTCTTCATGCCGGACAGCGGCACCGCACGTACGGATTTCCCCGGCGGCAGCGCCAATGCGTTATGGTCGACGATCCAGGACATCATGGCGCTGCCTGATGACACCCGCATTTTCGTCGGGCACGACTACCAGCCTGGCGGGCGCACCCCGTTGTGGGAAAGCACCGTTGCCGCCCAGAAAAGTCAGAACATTCACCTGACGCGTTATGAGCGGGAAGAGGATTTCGTGGCGTTCCGCAATGGGCGCGACGCCACGTTGCCGATGCCGAAGCTGATCCTGCATGCACTGCAGATCAACATCAATGGTGGCCGGCTCCCCGAACCCGAAGCTAATGGCCAGCGCTATCTCAAGTTCCCGCTCAACGCGCTTGACGGAGCTGCCTGGGATTGATTTCCCCCGCTTCCGGGAACAGGACGCTCGCGGATTTGGCGAAGGTCACTTCTTCCTGTTGGCGCGGCGTTCGAGATAGGCGGTCGTCTGCAACGCGGCGAGGATGACGATTGCGCCGATGACGATGCGCTGGTCGGGCACTTCGGCGAAGAAGACATAGCCGGCGGCAGTCGTGACGACGATCGAGAGATAGCCGATCGGCGCGAGCAAGCTGGCATCGGCAAGGCGATAGGCGCGCAGGAAGCAGTATTGACCGGCCTGCGCCAGAAGCCCGATGCCGAGCAGGGGCACCCAGTCGAAGGTCTTGACAGGCTGCCAGACGAAGATGGCCGGAACAGCGGTGATGACCGCAAGGCCGACAGTGTAGAATACCATCATCACGGTCGTGTTTTCATCGCGCAGCATGCGTGTCTGGATGATGGCGAGCGAGCCGAAGACGATCGTAGCAAACACTGCAAGCAAGCCGAGATTCCACTCGACGCCGCCCGGCGCCAGCATGACGAGCACGCCGGCGAAGGCGAAGGCAGCACCCACCCAGCGCAACCGCGAAACGGTCTCGCCGAGGAAGGCGACCGCCATGGCCATGGTGACGAGCGGCCTGGAAAAGCTCAGCGCGTTGACCACCGCCAGCGGCAGCAGCGTGTAGGCCATGAACTGGCTGGTCAGCGCGATGGCGTTGCAGCTGATGCGCGAGACGTTCTGCCAGGGATGCCTGGTGTGACGGATGTGGTGACGATGGCGCCAGATCAGCGGCAGGATGAACAGCAAGCCGATCATCGCCCGGATGAAGACGAGCTGGAACGCCGGATAGACGAGCCCTTGCGCCTTGACGAGCGCCGTCATGCCGCCGGAGACCAGCAGCATGTCTGCGAGCACCCAGACGATGCCTTCGCGGTTGGCCTTGTGACGCTCGTCCCCCGCCTCGGGCGTCACCGTGCCGTCAGGCTGGCTGGACAAGATTTGCCATCAGGCGGAATGCTCCCGGCACCAGCTTGTCCATCTGGTGATGCAGCACGAGGCTGGTGTGGGTATGGCGGCCCTTGCCGATCTCGGCAGAGACCAGAGCGCCCATCAGCGGCTGTTCGTTGGCGTCGTGCATCGCCAGCAGCGGTTGGTAGGCCTCGTCCCAGCGCGCGGCGAAGTAGAGCCCACGCTCCTTGTTCCAGCCGGACCAGTCCTGCGGGCCGATGATGTTCGGCCCCTTGAGCAGGACGTGGTCCGGCACCAGCACCGTAACCTCGGCGGTCGGATCCGTTACGCGCCAGCGTAAAGACGGCGAGCCGATCTCGAGTTTCCTCGGCGGCGTCGCTAGTGGATCCCAACCGTCGGTCGGGCGGTGGTAAAGGGTGACAAGGTGGCCGCCATTTTCGACGAAGCGGTGCAGCTTCTCGGTGCTTGCTGCCAGATCCTTGCGAATGCCGAAGGCAAAGATGCCGACGACGATTGATGTGTAGCGGCTGAGGTCTCCGGCCAATGCCTTGGCGTCGAGCTCGGTGACGTCGAGCCCCATGCGCGTGAGCCAAAGCCCGACGCGGTCGGCGCCTGCGCCGACATAGCCGACGACAGCACCCTGCGGCAGCTTGAGGTCGAGCGTGAGCACGCGCAGCGCTTCCGGCTGGCGATGGGTGACGCGGCCGATATGCGAATAGGCAATCGGGGTCAGCCGCAATGCCGGCCTGCCGCCGACCAGCGGCGTGATGGTGGTTAGCCCGGCAACACGTGTCTCGGGAGCGCGGATGACCTGGCCACCTTCCGCCTGGGCCAGCGACCAGCCGTCTTCCATGTTGAGCGAGACGGGCGCATCCTTGCCTGCGACCACTGACTTGACCGGCCATTCGCGTCTGGTGCCGTCGAGCGGTACGATCAGCGCTTCGGGCTCCATCACGACCGAGCTTGCCGGCAGCACGGCAAATGGCTCCTCGAGGTCATAGGTGGCGCGGGCGGTATGATCGCCGAACTTTGCCGAGATGACGACATGGGCGTCACCATTGCCGCCGAGAGCCGACCATGATGGCGGATAGAGCTTTGTGTAAGCGGCGTCGACGGTGGCAACGATCTTCAGGCTGCGTCGGCGTCCGGTGATGGTCTCCGCCTTGGCCGTGACGCCATTGGGCAGCACAGCTTCGACCTCGACAGAACGACTGTCGCCGGCGGAGGCCAGATCGACAGTGAGTTCAGCCGTTTCATCAGGCGCCACTGTCGATGGCGACAGCGTCGCGCGGTCGAAGAGGCCGGCGGCCTCGATCAAGGCGGCGTCGATCTCGCGTGCCTTGCGGTCGAGGCGGTGGCGATGGCGTTCGAGGAAATCGGGCGAGGCGTTATTGCGGGCAGCGGCAAGCTGGGTAGCCGCTTCGGTGAGGGCTGCAATGATCGCATCGGCGTGTGGGAATGCCGCGATTGCCTTGTCGACGGCCAAACCGGCGGCCTTCAGTGCCTGCGCGGCTTCATAGGAGAGGTCTCGCGATGCGGCGAGATCGGCGAGCGTTGCCGGCAGCGCGTCGAGCACCGACGTCTCGGCCTTTGTGCCGTTGGCGGCAAGCAGTAAATGCAGCGGCCAGCGCGTCTCGGCGACATCAGGCCAATGACCCATGCCCTGCGAGGCGTGGTAGTAGCGCGACCATTCTCCGATGCGGTCATATTCCGCGCCCGTCGCCGGTTCGCGCCCGGGCGCGTTGACGACAACCGTCGCATCGGGAGGTGGCACTTCGTCGTCATAGGTGTCGCCACCGCCCGACCATGCCGGCAGATAATACTTCGCCAGCTGCCAGGGGCTCATGCCTTCCTTGAAATGTTCGGGGAACGCCTGCGGGTCGGCGGCAAGCCCGATTGCCTTTTCGGCTGCGCGGGTCATGGCGCGGTGGTGGCCATGCTGGCCGGGGACATCGAGAAAGGTCGGAATGACGATGTCGGGCCGTTCGCTGCGATAGGCACGCACCAGGCGTTCGACAGTGCGCATCTCGCCCCAGCGGGTGAAGGTCTGGTCGCCATCCTTGGAGAAGCCGAAATCATGCACTTCGTCATCTGGGCCATGGCCGAGCCAGACGACGTCGGCATCGAGCGCGCGCGCCGCTTCTTCCATCTCGCGGGTGCGCATCATGCCGAGCACGCCAAGGCGCTCCGGCCCGAGCGAGTTCTGACCGCCTTCGCCACGCGTCGAGCAGGCGACGATGACGCGCATGCCGAGGCCGAGGCGGAAATACGCAAGCAGGCCGCTCTGCTCGTCATCGGGATGAGCGCCGGTGTTCATCATGGTGACGGTAGAGCTGAGACGGCTGAGGGCACGGTGAAGCCTGAGCAGCGACGGGCTGGCCTTTTGTCTTTCGATACGTTCGCGGGCGCTCGGCATTCAGGTCCTCCGGTATTCCAGTCTGCTATTCGGTGGTCGTTGTGGCGGCGGTTTCGAGCTTGGGCGTGACCACCTCGAACAGCGGCAGCGCGGCGGCACCGAGTGCCGCCGTGTATTGCCCGGTCTGGCCGCGCATGACGCGGGGCAGGGCGCGGGTCCGTCGGCTGGCGACGGAAATGGGCAACGGTCCCATCCGCTCGATCAGCTCGTCGATGATCGCGTCCGGCAACACGCCGCCAAGGATCACCGTTTCGGGGTCGAGGATGTTTTCGATCATCGCGATCATCGGCGCGAGATAGGTCGCGGTCTCCTCCATCCACGCCAGCAGCACCGGATGGCGCTTGGCATGGAGTTCGGAGAAGTCGGCGAAGTCGCAGTCGGGGATGCCTGCCTCGCACAGCTTTTCGCGCAGCGCATAGACCGAGGCGTAGCGCTCGAGGCAGCCGTGCTGGCCGCATGGGCAAGCCCTGCCTCTGGGAACGACGACGACGTGGCCGATTTCGCCGGCATTGCCGAAGGCGCCACGGAACGGAGTGCCGTCCTGGATCATGCCAAGGCCAAGGCCGGCGCCGAAATAGACCATGCAGAAGCTGGAGATGGTGTGGCCAGCACCGAAGAAGCGTTCGCCGACGGCCGCGGCGTTGGCGTCGTTTTCCACCGTCACCGGCTCCCCGCAGGCTTCGCTGAGCAGGCTTGCCGCATCGATGTTTGCCCAGCCCGGCAGCGTCGTCGGGCCGACCGAGGTCATGCCTTCGATCTCGAACGGGCCGGGCATCACCACGCCGATGCCGAGCAGCCGCGACTTGAACGTCGACCTGACCGCATCGAGCTCGGCGCGCAGATGCGCGATGACCTGGCTCGGGCTGGTGTCGCTGACCGGCATGATTCGCCTGGAACGCGGCTGGCCCGACAGGTCGAGCACTGTCGACACCATGTGGTCGGAGGCCATCTCGATGCCCATGGTCATGGCGCCGTCGGGGTTGACGGCGAACTGGATCGGCGGCTGGCCACGGCCCGAACGCAGGCGCCCGGTCTCCATCAACAGGTTTTCGCTGACCAGCTCGTCGACGATGTTGGCGATGGCTTGCGCTGTCAGGTGCGTCAGCCGGGCAATATGCATGCGCCCCAGAGCGCCGTTCCGGCGCACGACGTCGAGCACCACGCGACGGTTATGGTCGCGGCTGCGCTCGGGGTTGTTGCCCAATGTGACCTGATGCGTGCTGCCCGGCTGAAATGCCATTTCGCCCATCCTGACCTCGGTTGCAAAATTGATAACGCGGAAGCGACGTTAGCTGCAATAGATTAATTCAAGTAGATTATCTTATTGACAAACGGCTGATGAAAGGGAACCGTAGAGGGAGTGTGCGGGGAGGATCCGCAGCTCCTTGGTGTCAGTTTTGTCGGGCGTGTTCCGCCCGCGTTCGATGGCCCATGAATTTAAGCGAGTGGCCCGTTTCTCGACTGCGAGAAAAATCGGGCCAAGGGGATAATGGTCGCCCGTGGTTCGGGATATCCGATGGGCGCATTTGGAGGCTAATATGCGTAGAGCAACCTTGTTTGCCGGTCTGATTGCTGGTTTCAGCACACTGGCTATGAACGCGGCGCAGGCCGTCGAGATCGAATATTGGCAGTATGTCTTCGACTCGCGCGTCAAGGCGATGGACCAGCTGATCGAGAACTTCGAGAAGGCCAATCCTGACATCACCGTCAAGCAGACGACCTTCCCCTATGCCGACTACCAGACGCGCGTCATCGCTGCGAAGATGGGCGGCCAGGGCCCCGACGTGATGCAGCTGTTCTACGGCTGGCTCGACAAGTTCGTTGCCGGCGGCCTGCTGCAGCCGCTGCCGACCGATGCGTTCCCGCACGACAAGATCGAAAGCGAATTTTTCCCGATCGTCAGCGCCATGAAGCGCGGCGAGGATTATTACGGCCTGCCGACCGCCGTGCGTTCGCTGGCGCTGTTCTACAACAAGAAGCTGTTCACCGAAGCCGGCCTCGACCCGGCGAACCCGCCCAAGACGCTCGACGAGTTCGTTGCCGCCGCCGAGAAGGCGACCAAGCGTGACGCCGCCGGCAATCTGATCGTCGCCGGCTCGACCCTCGACATGGCCGGCCAGGATCACCAGTGGTGGCGAGAAGTGCTGGTGCGCCAGTTCGGCGGCCAGCCCTACACCGACGGAGACCGCAAGGTGGCCTACAACACCGAAGCGGGTGAAAAGGCGCTGAAGTTCTACACCGACCTGCAGACCGAGAAGAAGATCGGCCAGGCCGGCTTCATGGACGAAGGCCAGGCGGCCTTCCGTGCCGGCATGGCGGCGATGACCATCGACGGCACCTTCCGTCTCGGCGCCTTCAAGTCGATCGAAGGCTTCGAGTGGGGCGTGACCGAACTGCCGGCAAATGCCGACGGCACCCGTTCCAACTATGCCAGCTACTTCGCCAACGGCATCTCGGCGACGACCAGCGGCGAGAAGCTCGAAGCCTCGAAGAAGTTCCTGGCCTACATCTCCTCGCCCGAGGCGATGGACGTCTGGCTGAAGACGGTCGGCGAGCTGCCGGCACGCCGTTCGGCTGCCATGACCGAAGCCAATCTAGCCGATCCGGTCTACGGCCCGTTCCTCAAGGGTCTCGAATACGCCCGCACCACCATGTTCGTTGATGAGGCAGCCCAGCGCCAGACCACCATCGACATGGCCAACCGCGTGCTGCTCGAAGGCCAGTCGGTGAAGGATTCGCTCGCACAGGCCGCAGCGGCCGAGCAGGCGATCATCGACGCAGCAGCCCCGAAGTAAGGCGAAGGCTTGATGTCTGTGACAGCGGATCAACAGGGGGCGGCGCTGAGCCGCCCCGGCGCGACCTTCTGGGAACGCCGTTCCATGCGGACGAAGCGGCTGGTGTGGGTGTGGAGTTTCCTCGCTCTGCCGATCCTGTTCTATTCGGTGATCCGCTTCTACCCGACCATCGAAGCCTTCTGGCTTTCGCTGACCAACTGGGACCTTTTGAAGCCGCCGCAGTTCATCGGCCTGGCCAACTACGAGAAGCTGTTCGCAGACCCGCAGTTCTGGAAGGTGTTCAAGAACACCTTTGCCTATCTGCTCGTCGGCACGCCGATCAGCCTGTTGCTGTCATTCGTCATTGCCTACCATCTCGATCGCGTGCGTTTCATGCACGGGTTGATCCGCGGTCTCTATTTCCTGCCCTATTTGACCACGGCTGCCGCGATGGCCTGGGTGTGGCGCTGGTTCTACCAGCCGGCACCGATCGGCGTGATCAACAATGCGCTCGGCACGCTCGGCATCCCCCAGCAGCCGTTCATCCGCTCGGTCGACCAGGCCTTGCCGTCGATCATGCTGACGGCGATCTGGGCCGGCCTCGGCTTCCAGATCATCATCTTCATGGCCGGCCTGCGGTCGATCCCCAACACCTTCTACGAGGCGGCGCGGATCGACGGCCTCGGCGAATGGGCAATCCTGCGCAAGATCACGCTGCCGCTGCTCAAGCCGACAACCGTGTTTCTCGTCGTGTTCTCGTCGATCGGCTTCCTGCGCATTTTCGACCAGGTCTACAACATGACCACCAACGACCCGGGCGGCCCGCTCGGCTCGACCAAGCCGCTGGTGCTGATGATCTACCAGACGGCGTTTTCGTCCTACGCGATGGGATATGCGGCGGCCCAGACGGTGGTGCTGTTCACCATCCTGCTGTTCGTATCGCTGTTGCAGCTCTGGATCCTGAGGGAAAAGAAATGAGTGCCGTCACCCAAACGCCGGCGCTGTCCCACGCCAACGTCAAGCCCGGCCGCATCCTCGCCTGGACGCTGTTGTTCATCGGCGGCCTGATCATGGTGACGCCGCTGGCCTTCATGTTCTCGACGTCATTCAAGACGGCCGGTCAGGTCTATGACCTCAGGCTCATTCCGGCAGCGCCAACCTTCGCCAACTACGTCGCGATCCTGGCCGACGGGCGCTTCATGCGCTGGTTCTTCAACTCGATGTTCGTTGCCGTCATGGTGACGCTGTCGAACGTCTTCTTCGACAGCCTGGTCGGCTACACGCTGGCCAAGTTCGAGTTCCGCGGCCGCTACTTCATCTTCCTGGCCATCCTGTCGACGCTGATGATCCCGACCGAGATGCTCGTCATCCCGTGGTACCTGATGTCGGCCAATCTCGGCTGGCTGGACAGCTATTGGGGCATCATGTTTCCCGGCATGATGACGGCCTTCGGCACCTTCCTGATGAAGCAGTTCTTCGAAGGCGTGCCCAACGATTTCCTCGAAGCAGCCCGCGTCGATGGCCTGAACGAGTTCCAGATCTTCTGGAAAGTGGCGATGCCGCTGGTGACACCGGCTCTGTCCGCGCTCGCCATCTTCACCTTCCTCGGCAACTGGACGGCGTTCTTCTGGCCGCTGATCGTGACCACCAGCAAGGAGCTCTACACCTTGCCGGTCGGCCTATCGAGCTTCGCGGTCGAACAGTCCATCCAGTGGGAAATGATCATGACGGGTGCTGCGATCGCCACCCTGCCGACGCTGATCGTTTTCCTCGTGCTCCAGCGCTACATCGTCCGCGGCGTCATGCTCGCCGGGCTCAAGGGATAGAAAATGTCTGAACTGAACCCGAGGCTCTCCGACAAGAGCGTCTTCCCCGATCCCGTCTACAAGGAGACGGTGCTTCGGCCGCTTTTCGACGGCGCCAAGACACACCATGTCGACGGCTTCCGCGCCATCGACCGGGCGCATCTGGTAATGCTGACCGAGACCGGTATTCTTGATGCCAAGCAGGCGTCGGCGATCGCCGGCGCTCTCGAAGCCATCGACCGTGAAGTCGATCCTGAGAAGCTGGTCTATACCGGCGAGGTCGAGGACTTCTTCTTCCTTATCGAAAAGGAACTGAAGGCCCGCCTCGGCGCTGATGTCGCCGGACGCCTGCACACCTCGCGCTCGCGCAACGACATCGATCACACGCTGTTCAAGCTAGGGCTCAAGCAGCGCATCGATGCGCTGATGGTCAAGGCGCGACATCTGCTGGCCGCGATGATCGACGCGGCCGAGCGTGAAAAGGCGACACTGATCGTTGCCTACACGCACGGCCAGCCGGCGCAGCCTTCGACATTCGGGCATTACCTGTCGGCTGCCATCGAGGTGCTGCTCCGTGACATCGAGCGCTTCGAAGAGGCGCGCAAGATCGTCGACCTGTCGCCGATGGGGGCCGCCGCCATCACCACGTCGGGTTTCCCGATCGACCGGCAGCGCGTCGCCGATCTGCTCGGCTTTGCCGCACCCTTGCGCAATTCCTACAGCTGCATCGCGGCATCCGACTACATCACCTCGACCTATTCGGCGATCGAGCTGATGTTCCTGCATCTCGGCCGCGTGATCCAGGACTTCCAGTTCTGGACCAGCTTCGAGGTCGGACAAGTCTACGTGCCGAACGCATTCGTGCAGATCTCCTCGATCATGCCGCAGAAGCGCAACCCGGTGCCGATCGAGCATATGCGGCTGCTCGCCAGCCAGACGATGGGCCGCGCCCGCACCGTACTCGGTGTCATCCACAACACGCCGTTCACCGACATGAACGACAGCGAAGGTGAAACGCAGTCGATGGGCTACGAGGCGTTTACCGCTGCCTCCCGCGTGCTCGACCTGCTCGCCGCCTTCGTCGGCGCGATCCGCATAGATCCGGAGCGTGTGGCTGAAAACATCCGCCGCTCGTGCATCACCATCACCGAACTTGCCGACTCGCTCGTCCGCATCGAGGGCCTGTCCTTCCGCGAGGCGCACGAGATCGCGGCGACGGTCGCCAAGGCAGTGGTCGCGGCTGGCGGCGGGCTTGCCAAGGATGGCTACGCGCCGTTCCTCGAAGCCTTCAGGCATTCGACCGGACGCGAACCGAGCTTCGGCCGTGACAAGTTCGAAGAGATCGTCTCGCCCGAACATTTCGTTGCCGTGCGCGACCGTTTCGGCGGCCCGGCACCGGCGGCGATGGCCGAGGCGATCGGCGTCTACAGGAAGAAGGCAGCGGCATTGGAAGCCGTCGCACAGGAACATGCCGGGCACGAGGCGAAAGCCGCAAAAGAACTCGGTGAGAAATTCAAGGCACTGGCGGGGGCGCTCTGATGGCGACGATCGAACTTGAAAAGCTGGTCAAGCGCTACGGCAAGGTGGACGTCGTCCAGGGTATCGACCTTGAAATCGCCGACGGCGAATTCGTGGTCTTCGTTGGGCCTTCGGGCTGCGGCAAGTCGACGACCTTGCGCATGATCGCCGGGCTCGAGGACATCTCCGGCGGCACGCTGAAGATCGGCGGCGAGGTGGTCAACGAGCGTGACCCCAAGCAGCGCAACATCGCCATGGTGTTCCAGAACTACGCCATCTACCCGCACCTGACCGTGCGCCAGAATATCGGCTTCGGTCTCTACACCTCGAAGCTGTCCAAGGCCGAGAAGGACCAGCGCGTCGAAGAGGCGGGCAAGATCCTCGGCCTTGAGAAATATCTCGACCGCCGTCCGGCGGCTCTTTCGGGCGGTCAGCGCCAGCGCGTCGCCATCGGCCGCGCCATGGTGCGCAATCCTTCGGCCTTCCTGTTCGACGAGCCCTTGTCCAACCTCGACGCCCAGCTGCGCGCCCAGATGCGCATCGAGATCAAGCGCCTGCACCAGAAGCTCAAGACGACCACGGTCTATGTCACCCACGACCAGGTCGAGGCGATGACCATGGCCGACCGCATCGTCGTCATGAAGGACGGCCACATCCTGCAGGTGGGCACGCCGACCGATCTCTACGAAAACCCGGTCGATGTCTTCACCGCGCGCTTCATCGGCAGTCCGTCGATGAACCTGGTGCCGGGCCGCAAGAACGGCAAGGGCATCGAGCCCGCTGCCGGCGGCGACATCCTGATTGGTGTGCGCCCGCACGAACTGACTGCAGCCGTCGAGAAGTCGGACGGCGGTCTGGAGCTCACCGGAACGGTGACGGCGGTCGAGCCGCTCGGACCGGAGACGCTGGTGCATCTCGATGTCGACGGCAGTGCCGTGATTGCCACTGCGCCGAGCAAGTTCATCCCCGCGACGGGCAGCACGCTGACCTGCCGCGCGGCGCCGGGCAGCCTCTATCTCTTCGACGCCAAGACCGAGAAGAGCCTGGGCCGGCAATGACATCGGAAAATGCAAAGCGTCCGGCGGTGCTTAGCATCGGGCGGATTTACTGTGACCTGATTTTCACCGGCCTGGCTGCGCTGCCCGAGCCGGGGCGCGAGGTGTTTGCGCAGGACATGAAGATGGCTGCCGGCGGCGGCGCGTTCATTGCGGCCGCCCACATGGCCCATGCCGGGCGTCAAGTCGCTCTGGTGGCGCGCCTTGGCACGGACGTGCTGTCGACAGGGATCGAGGCTGAGCTCGGTGCCAGCAATGTCGACCTGCGCTTCGTCGAGCATTCGCCCGGTGCCGGGCCGCAGGTTACCGTCGCCTCGGTGATCGGCAACGACCGCGCCTTCCTGTCGCGGCGTGCTGGGACCGCGCTGCCGGCGACGCTTGACGCCGCACTCGACTGGAGCGACGCCGGCCATCTGCACATCGCCGAATATGCCACGCTGCACGAGATCCCCGATCTGGTCAGCCGCGCCAAGGCCAGGGGGCTGACCGTCTCGCTCGATCCGAGCTGGGACGAGACGCTGATCTACGAAGCCGAACTGCTCGATCGCTGCGCCGGCGTTGATATCTTCCTGCCCAACATGGAAGAGGCCACCGCCATTACGCAGGAGAACGATCCGATCGCGGCAATCGAGATCCTGTCCAGGGACTTCCCGATCGTGGCCCTGAAAGCGGGCGGCGAGGGCGCGTGGTTGAAGGCCGCTGCCCAGTTGCTGCACCGCCGGGCCGAAGAGGTCCCTGTCGTCGATACGACGGGCGCGGGCGATGCCTTCAATGCAGGCTTCATCGACGCATGGCTTTCGGGTCAGTCCGAGCAAGCCTGCCTTGCCGCCGGCATCACTTATGGCAGCCTTGCCGTCCAGGCGGCGGGAGGTTCGGCGATCCTGCGCCAGCCGCTGCGCAGGGCTGCTGGCTGACGGTTACGAACGAGGCGCGCCGCCTGCTACGGCCGGCTAATCAAAAGCGAGATGCCCTGGCCGACACCGATGCACATGGTGGCCAGCGCGCGTCTTGCGCCACGCAGGTCGAGTTCCAGTGCTGCGGTAAGTGCCAGACGTGCGCCCGACATGCCGAGCGGGTGGCCAAGCGCGATGGCGCCGCCGTTCGGATTGACGTGGCCCGCGTCGTCGGCAAGGCCGAGCTGGCGCATGCATGCCAGCGACTGCGCGGCGAAGGCTTCGTTGAGTTCGATTATATCGATGTCTGATATGACAAGGCCGGCGCGGTCCAGAAGCTTTTGCGTCGAGGCGACGGGGCCGATGCCCATGATGCGCGGGGCAACGCCTGCGGTCGCCATGCCATCGATTTTGGCAAGCGGCTTGAGACCGTGGCGTTCGACGGCGCGTGCCGATGCGATGATGACGGCTGCGGCCCCGTCATTGACGCCCGACGCGTTGCCGGCGGTCACCGTGCCGCCATCTCTGAAGGGTGCCGAAAGGCCCGCAAGCTTTTCGATCGTCGTTTCGCGCGGATGCTCGTCGTGCTCGACGACGGTCGCTTCGCCCTTGCGGCCCTTGATGGTGACAGGAGCGATTTCGCGGGCAAAACGGCCGCTCTTCTGCGCTGCGGCGGCACGAGCCTGGCTGCGCAGGGCGAAGTGATCCTGATCCTCGCGTGAAATGGAAAACTCGGCGGCGACGTTCTCGGCCGTTTCAGGCATGGAATCGATGCCGTATTGTCTTTCCATCAACGAATTGACGAAACGCCAGCCGATGGTGGTGTCGAAGATCTCGGTGCTGCGCTGGAATGCGCTTGAAGCCTTGGGCATGACAAAGGGCGCGCGCGACATGCTTTCGACGCCGCCGGCAATGATGATGTCAGCTTCTTCGAGCTTGATGGCGCGTGCTGCATAACCAACCGCGTCGAGGCCGGAGCCGCAGAGGCGATTGATCGTCGTTCCGGACACCGATACCGGCAGGCCCGCAAGCAGGGCAGCCATGCGGGCGACATTGCGGTTGTCTTCGCCGGCCTGGTTTGCGCAGCCGAGCACGACCTCATCGATCTGGTCGGCGGGGATGCCAGGGTGCCGCGCCAGCGCTTCGCGAATGGCGTGAGCGGCGAGATCATCAGGGCGCACAGAGGCAAGCGCGCCGCCATAACGGCCGATCGGGGTGCGGACGCCGCCTACGATGTATGCTTCGGTCATGGTGTGATGTCCTTGTGCGTTTCGGCTGCAAACATCGGCCCGCCCTTGTGCGCCGGAAAACCGTAGCCATTGATCATCACCAGATCGATGTCGCTCGATCGCGCGGCGATGCCCTCGGTGAGCAAGGCAGCGCCTTCGTCGGCCATGGCGCGCAGCAACCGGTCGACGATCTCGTCGACCGTAAAGCGGCGGGACGAGATGTCCTTGGCCGCGCGTGCGGCGGCGATCAGCGCAGTGACCTCTGGATCGACGGCCTTTTCGCCTGACGCATAGTCGTACCAGCCCTTGCCTGTCTTGCGACCGAAACGGCCGGCTTCGCAAAGCTTGTCGGCGATCTCGACATAACGCGCGTTTAGATCGCGCGTTGCCGCCTGCCGCTTGCGTCGCGCCCAGGCGATCTCCAGCCCGGCCATGTCGTAGACGGTGAAGATGCCCATCGGAAAGCCAAAGGCTTCGAGTGCTGCGTCGACCTCTTCGGGGGCTGCACCGTCCTCGACCATGAACTCCGCCTCGCGGCGATAGGCCGAGAAGATGCGGTTGCCGATGAAGCCTTCGGTTACGCCTGAGACCACCGGCAGCTTGCCGAGTTTCCTGGCGAAGGCCAATGCGGAAGCGAGCACGTCGGGCGCGGTTGCCTTGCAGTCGACGACCTCGACCAGGCGCATGATGTTGGCCGGCGAGAAGAAGTGCAGGCCGACCACGCGCCCGGGGTGAGCAGTCGCCGCCGCGATCTCGTCGGGGTTCAGGTAGCTGGTGTTGGTTGCGAGGATCGCATCCGGCCTGACGATGCCGTCGAGGCGCTGGAACAGCTCGGTCTTGACTGCGAGATCGTCGAACACCGCCTCGATGACGAGGTCTGCTGCGGCGAGTTCGCCGATGTTCGCAGCCACAGCCAGCCGCGCAAGGCATCCGTCGCGAACTGTCGCCGTAAGGCGCCCTGACTGGACCGCCTTGTCGAGAATGCCGGCGATGCGCTCGCGCCCTTTGGTGGCGGCGTCTTCGGTCTGCTCGATGCCGACGACGCGGTAGCCAGCTGTCAAGGCTGCGACCGCGATGCCGGCACCCATCAGACCGGTACCGACGATGCCGACCGTCTCGATCCTGCGTGGGGCAATGCCCTCAAGCTTGTCGACCTTGCCGGCTTGCCGCTCGGCGAAGAAGACATGGCGCAGGGCTGCCGCCTCATTGGAGTCCCGCAGGCGCAGGAAGGTGGCGCGCTCCTCGGCGAGACCGTCCCGGAAAGTCCTTTCCGAAGCCAGCCGGACAAGGCGAACGGCCTCGGCAGGTGCCGATTGGCCGCGTGATCTGGACAAGACCTTTTTTGACGCCGCCTCGACGGCGGCTAATTCGGCGATCGGGACATCGAGCAAGCCCGTGCGCCTTTGCGACTGACCGGCGAGTTGATGGACAAGGCCGACGGCTGCCGCGAGATGATCGGCTGCGACGCCGTCGACAAGGCCGAGCTTGATGGCTTCATCAGGCCTGACTGTGCGGCCGCTGCCGATCAGGTCGATTGCCGCGACGGTGCCGATGAGGCGCGGCAGGCGCTGGGTGCCGCCGGCGCCCGGCACGATGCCGAGCTTGACCTCCGGCAAACCGAAACTCGCCGCCTCGCCGGCAACGCGCCCATGGCAGGCAAGCGCGATCTCGCAGCCGCCGCCGAGGGCAGCACCATTGACGGAAGCAACCACCGGCTTGCTGCAATTCTCGATACGCTGCATGACCTCGGGAAGCGTCGGCTCGACCGGTGGCTTGCCGAACTCCCTGATGTCGGCGCCGCCGACAAAGGTGCGGCCGGCGCCGGTGATGACGACGCCGATGACGGTGCCAACGGCTGACGCATGGTCGAGTGCCTTGACCAGCCCCTGCCGGACATGCGCCGAGGTGGCGTTGACGGGCGCATTGTCGATGATGACGACGAGCACGCCGTCACGGATGCTGCCCGAAACGCTCTCCGAAAACCGCGTCGCGCTCATGGCTATGCCGGGATGACCGCGGTGGCCTGGATCTCGATCTTGGCGCGGTCCTCGACCAGCGCCACCACCTGCATGGCGGCCATGGCGGGGAAGTGGCGGCCGATCACGTCGCGATAGGCCTGGCCGAGGCCGCGCAGGTTCTCGGTGTATTCCTTCTTGTCGGTGAAGTACCAGGTCATCGTGGTGATGTGGTGCGGCTCGGCGCCGCCGGCCTTCAGCACGGCGACGACGTTTTCCAGCGTCTGGCGCACCTGGCCGACGAAGTCGTCGGTCTCGAACTGGCACTGCGCGTTCCAGCCGATCTGGCCGCCGACGAAGATGGTGCGGCCGCTCGCGGCGATGCCGTTGGCATAACCGATGGGCTTGGCCCACCCTTCGGGTTGCAGGATCTCATGCATCTCAAGTCTCCAGGCGGCTTTCGAGCGCGGCGCGGAGGTCATCCGGCCAGGCAAGCGATTTGTGGGTATCGAGCGAAGTGGCGACCACGCTGTGGCGGGCGCTCCAGAGCAGCGTGCCGGCGGCCGAAACCTTGTGCTCGAGATCGAGCGAGGAGCGGCCGATGCGGCGGACGAACAGCTCGAAGTCGAGCGTGTCGCCATGGAAGCCCGGGTGGGCAAAGGTGAGGTCCAGTCGCACCGTCGGCGTGCCGATGCGCCGTTCGGCGATCAGGTCTTTCCACGGCGCACCTGCATCGCCGAAGAACTCCTCCAAAACACCGACGAGGATGTTCAGGTAAGACGGAAAGTAGGCGATTCCGGAGGGATCGCAGTCTCCGAAACGCAGCGGTCTTGAGGTACGGAAGGGCACGTCAGCTCTCCTACCTCGAGGCCTTCATCAGCTCGCGGCCGATGATCAGCTTCTGCACTTCGGTGGCGCCTTCGTAGATGCGCAGCGCACGGATCTCGCGATAGAGGCGCTCGGTGATCTCGCCGACACGCACGCCGCGGCCGCCGAACAGCTGCAGTGCCTGGTCGATGACCCATTGGGCGTTCTCGGTCGCCGTCATCTTGGCCATGGCGGCCTCGCGGGTGATCGGCAGCTTTTGCACGTCGCGCCGCCAGGCAGTACGCACGGTCAAGAGCGAGGCTGCGTCGATGGCAGTCGCCATCTCGCCCAGCGTGCTCTGAGCGGTCGGCAGGTCGGCCAGCGTCGCCCCGAACATCTTGCGGGACCTGGCGTGCGCTACGGCTTCGTCGAGGGCGCGGCGGGCAAAGCCGAGGGCTGCGGCAGCCACTGACGGCCGGAAAATGTCGAGCGTGCGCATGGCAATCTTGAAGCCTTCGCCCGGTTCGCCCAACAGCTGGGATGCCGGGATGCGGCAATCGTCGAACCTGACGCGTGCCAGGGGATGCGGGGCGATCGTCTCGATGCGCTCGGCGATCGAAAAGCCCGGCGTGTCGGCATAGACGACGAAGGCCGAGATACCGCGCGTGCCGGGCGCCTCGCCGGTGCGGGCAAAGACGGTGTAGACGTCGGCGATGCCGCCATTGGAGATGAAGACCTTCTCGCCGTCGAGCACATAGGTGTCGCCATCACGGCGGGCGCTGGTACTCATGGCGGCAACGTCGGAGCCGGCCTCTGGCTCGGTCAGGGCGAAGGCCGAGATCAGTTCGCCTCGGGCAATCTTAGGCAAGATGGCCTGCTTGAGTTCGTCCGTACCGGACAGGCTGATCGCGCCGGTGCCCAGTCCCTGCATGGCAAAGGCGAAGTCGGCGAGACCGTCGGCATAGGCCAGTGTCTCGCGGATCAGGCAGAGCGAGCGGCTGTCGATCACGTCCGACGCGCCGCCGAAGGCCGCCGGCACGCAGTGGCGCAGGATACCCGCCTGACCAAGCGCCGCCACCAGCTTCTTGCAGGCGCCGTCGGCATTGCCATGGTCGATCTCGCCCAGCCCGCCGCTGGCGATGAAGGCGTCGAGTTCAGCCGCCAACGCGCGGTGGGGGTCGGCGAAGAACGGCCAGTCGAGGTGGTCGCGGGTTGGCGCACTGGTCGGCATCAAATGCGCGGCCATGGCTCAGTTCCCCTTGAATTCGGGCTTGGCTTTGGCGGCGAAAGCCTCGAAGGCGCGGCGAAAGTCGCCGGTCGCCATGCAGATCGCCTGGGCCTGCGCTTCGGATTCGATCAGCTGGTCGATGCCCATCGCCCATTCCTGGTCGAGCATCTTCTTGGTCATGGCATGCGCAAACCAGGGGCCGTCGGCCAGGTTGCGGGCGAATTTCTGCGCCTCGGCGAGCAGTGCGCCACGCTCATGCAGCGCATTGTAGAAGCCCCAGGCATGGCCCTCGGTCGAGGTCATGACGCGACCGGTGAACAGAAGTTCGGCGGCGCGGCCCTGGCCGATGATGCGCGGAAGGATGCCGCAGGCGCCCATGTCGGCGCCGGCCAGGCCGACGCGGGTGAACAGGAAGGCGGTCTTCGCCTCCGGGGTTGCGACGCGGTAGTCGGACGACATGGCGATGATCGCACCGGCGCCAGCGCAGATGCCGTCGACGGCGGAGATGATCGGTTGCGGGCAGGCGCGCATCTGGCGCACCAGATCGCCGGTGAGGCGGGTGAAGTCGAGCAGGTCATGCATCGGCATGCGGGTCAGCGGCTCGATGATCTCGAAGACGTCGCCGCCCGAGCAGAAGTTGTTCTCGGCACCCGTGATGACGATGGCGCGCACGTCGCTGGCCCGGTGCAGGGCGCGGAACAGGTTGCCGAGTTCCTCGTAGCTCTCGAAGGTCAGCGGGTTCTTCTTCTCTGGGCGGTTCAGCGTGATCGTCGCGACCTTGCCGTCGGCATCGGTCTCGAACTTGAAGTGCTGAGCCTTGTGGCCCTGGAAGGGATGCTTCTTGTCCTGCATCGGGTTGGTCATGGTCATCCTCCCAGAACTTCGCCGCCGGCGACCGGGATCGCCTGGCCTGTGATTGCGGTTGCCTTTTCCGAGGCGAGCCAGAGCACGGTGTCGGCCACTTCCTCTGGCGTCACCAGCCGCCCTTGCGGATTGACGCGGGCGAGCGTGGCGCGTGCCTCTTCGGCCGAACGCCCGGTCTTGCCGGTGATGGTTTCCACGGCGCCGTCGAGCAGCGGCGTGTCGGTGAAGCCGGGGCAAACCGCGTTGACGGTGACGTCGGTGCGGGCAAGCTCAAGAGCCAGCGCGCGCGTCATGCCGACCACGCCATGCTTTGAGGCGCAATAGGCTGAGACATAGGCATAGCCGGTCAGGCCGGCGGTGCTGGCGACATTGACGATGCGGCCCTTGCCGGCGCGCTTGACCGAAGCAAGCGCTGCCTGTGTGACCAGGAACGTGCCGGTGAGGTTGATGCCCATCACCCGGTTCCACAATGCCAGGTCGGTTTTGTCGAACGGTGCCGACGGCGCTTCGCCGGCGCAGTTGACCAAAACGGCGATGTCGCCTGCATGCGCAATCGCCTTGGCGATGCCTGCCTCGACCGAATGCGCTTCAGTGACGTCGAAGCCATCAAGGACGAAGGCCTCGCCGCCGATCTTGGCGATCTCGTCGCGCACCGCCTCGAGCGGCGCGGCACGCCGTCCGCACAGGCTGACGCCGTGGCCGTCGGCGGCGAGCGCCAGTGCGATGGCGCGGCCGATGCCGCTGCCGGCGCCGGTGACCAGGGCGTGACGCTTGGCCATGCTCATGCCTTGCCCGTGGGAGCAGCCGCCGCGGCGCGGGCGAGGTTGTTCACATATTGGGCACGGGCCGAATGATACTGCTTTGGCCAGGCCTGTTCGGCATAGCCGATCTTTGCCGCCTCATGCATGACGAAAGACGGGTCGGCGAGGTGCGGGCGGGCGACGGCGCAGAGATCGGCGCGGCCGGCGGCGATGATCGAGTTGGCGTGATCGGCTTCCGAGATCGCACCCACGGCAATTGTCGGCACCTGGATCTCGTTGCGAATCTTGTCGGAGAAGGGCGTCTGGAACAGACGGCCATAGACTGGCTGCTCTTCCTTGACCACCTGGCCCGACGAGCAGTCGATCATGTCGGCGCCGGCGTCCTTGAACATCCTGGCGAAGATCGCCGCGTCTTCAGGCGTGTTGCCGCCTTCGTACCAGTCATGGGTGGAGAGACGCACCGAGATCGGCTTGTCCTCAGGCCAGACGGCACGAATGGCGCGGAACACTTCGAGCGGATAGCGGGCGCGGTTCTCGTGGTTGCCGCCATATTCGTCGTCGCGCAGGTTGGTCAGTGGCGACAGGAAGGAGGACAGTAGGTAGCCGTGGGCGGCATGCAGTTCGAGGATGTCGAAGCCGAGGTCGCGGGCCCGTTCCGTGGCGCTGACGAAATCGGCCAGAACGCGATCCATATCCTCGCGGGTCATGGCGCGAGGCATGTCGGAGTGCTTGAGATAAGGCAGGGCGGAGGCCGAGATCAGCGGCCAGCCGCCTGAGGTCACCGGCTGGTCGATGCCTTCCCAGGCAACCTTGGTCGCGCCCTTGCGGCCGGCATGGCCGATCTGGATGCCGATTTTCGCCGGCGTCTGCTGGTGGACGAAGTCGACCATGCGCTTGAAGGCTTTCGCCTGCTCGTCATTCCACAAGCCGAGGCAGCCGGGCGTGATGCGCGCGTCTGGCGACACGCAGGTCATCTCCGGGAAGACGAGTGCTGCACCACCCATGGCGCGGGCGCCGATATGGACGAGGTGGAAGTCGTCGGGCAGGCCGTCGGTGGCCGAATACATCGCCATCGGCGACATCACGATGCGGTTCTTCAGCGTCAGCCCGCGGATCGAAAACGGCGTGAACATCGGCGGTGGTACCGAGCCGTTGGGGGCAGGCGACACGCCGGCGCGCTCGGCGAACCAGCGCTCGAAACCTTCCAACCAGTGCTTGTCGCGCAGGCGCAAATTCTCATGGCTGATGCGCTGCGAGCGGGTCAGCATCGAATACATGAATTGCTCGGGTTCGAGCGTGTCGGCATAACGGGTGCCCACGACTTCGAACCACTCCATGGCGTTGCGTGCCGCATTCTGGATGCGGGCGACGTCGATGCGGCGTACTTCTTCATAGGCTTCGAGCACGGCCGGGATGCTGGCCTTGTCGTGGCCGATGAGGTCGAACTGGCGGGTCAGCTCGATGGCGTCGTCGATGGCAAGCTTCGTGCCGGAGCCGATGGCGAAATGCGCGGTATGGGCACTGTCGCCCATCAGGACGACGTGGCTTTGACCATTGAAGTGGCTCCACTTGTCGCAGATCAGGCGGCCGAAATTCAGCCAGGCCGAGCCGCGCAGATGGCGCGCATTGGTCATCAGCTTGTGGCCTTCGAGCGTCTCGGCAAACAGCTTCTCGCAAAACGCGATCGACTGATCCTGGTCCATCTCGTCGATGCCATGCGCCTTGAACACTTCGTCGGTGGTTTCGACGATGAAGGTCGAGGTGTTGTCGTCGAAACGATAGATGTGCGCCTGGAACCAGCCGTGCTCGGTGCGCTGGAAGTCGAAGGTGAAGGCGTCGAAGCGCTTGTCGGTGCCGAGCCAGATGTAGCGGTTCGGCCGCATCACCATGTCGGGCTTGAAGATGTCGGCATATTTGTGCCGGATGCGCGAGTTCACGCCATCCGACGAGATGATGAGGTCGGCTTCGGGGAAGTCCTGGTCGCCCTGCACGTCGGTCTCGAACACCAGCTCGACGCCGAGCTCGATGCAGCGCTCCTGCAGGATGTTCAGCATCTTCTTGCGGCCGATGCCGACGAAGCCGTGGCCGGTGGTGCGGATCTTGCGACCCTTGAACACCAGCTCGATGTCGTCCCAGTGGTTGAAGGCGTCCTCGATGGTCTCGGCGGTAGCCGGGTCCCACTGGCGCATCGACTGCATGGTGGCGTCTGAGAAGACCACGCCCCAGCCGAAGGTGTCGAAGGGACGGTTGCGCTCGACGACGGTAACCTGATGCGAGGGGTGCTGCTTCTTCATCAGCAGGGCAAAATAGAGACCGGCCGGTCCGCCACCGATACAGACAATGCGCATGCCGTCCTCCTCCTGAAGCCGTTCGGTCAAGTGGACATGCGTGCCCGACCCTGACCATGGAGGCACCATGGACGCTTTCAAAAAAAACTTCAAGCTTAAAGTTATTTTGGAAGTGAACGCAAAAAGGCCCCGGTCGGCGAGCGCGCGACCGGGGCCAGAAGGCCTGAATGTACTAGCGCGACAGGTACGTCGTGGTATCCACGAGTTCGCCATAGCCGAAGGCGATCGCTGCCATGACGGCGTCGTGGACCTGGGCGGCCGGCACCGTCTTGCCGTTGAACTCGAGATCGCGCGTGGCGCAGGCATCGTGGACGACCGATGTCTTGTAGCCGAAGTCGGCCGCAGCACGGGTGGCGCCTTCGACGCACATGTGGCTCATCGCGCCGACGATGACGACTTCCTCAATGCCCTTGGCGTCGAGCGTCGCCTTGAGGTCGGTCTCGCGGAATGAATTGACGAAGTTCTTGGTGATGACCTTCTCGCCGTCGGCCGGGGCGACGGTGGCGTTGATCTCGATGCCCGGCGTGCCGGGCGCAAAGATCGGAGCGTCGGCGGCCTTCGAGAGATGGCGGACGTGGATGACGGTGTCGCCCTTGGCACGCGCCGCTGCGATGATGCGGGCGGCGTTTTCAGTTGCCTGCTCGATGCCGACGAGCGGCATGCGGCCGCCGGGGAAATATTCGTTCTGGATGTCGATGGCGATCACTGCGCGTTTGCTCATGTCCCTGATGCCTTTGCTGTTGGGAAGGATGTTGCCTGCAGGATGCAATGGATTATGGTGCCGACCCATTGGCGATATCGACATAACAAGGGGTGATTTCGACAAATGGCAAAAGCTGGCGTCATCGAGATCGGGCTGGTGTTGTACCCCGGCGCGCAGATGTCGGCGGTGCTTGGCATGACCGACCTGTTCGAGCTCGCCAACCGCACCGCCGCACGCAAGAGCCGCGGTGCAGCGCCGAACCAGCTGCGCGTCAGCCACTGGCGTGCCGACCAGCCGGGAGTCGCTCCTGCGCGGGTATTCGACAGCCATCCGGGTGTTTCAGGCGTAGCCGAGGTCTACGTGGTGCCGCCGGCGCTTGGCGATCCTATTTCGCGGGAGACCGTCAGTCCCCTGGCAAGCTGGCTGCGTGAGCGTCACGGCGCGGGCAGCGTGCTGGCGTCCGTCTGTGCCGGCGCCTTCGTGCTCGGCGAGACCGGGTTGCTGGCCGGGCGGGCGGTGACGACGAACTGGGTCTATGACGAGGCATTCCGGTCGCGTTTCCCCGAGGCGAGGCTCGACACCGACAGGCTGCTCATCGATGACGGTGACATCATCACTGCCGGCAGCCTGATGGCCTGGACCGACCTCGGCCTCCGGCTTGTCGACCGCTTCCTTGGGCCAACCGTGATGATCGAGACCGCCCGGATACTGGCGCTCGATCCTCCCGGGCGCGAGCAGCGCTACTACAGCGCGTTTGCGCCGCGGCTCAGCCATGGCGACGCGGCCATCCTCAAGGTCCAGCATTGGTTGCAGGCGGGCGAGGGCAAGGAGCTGAACCTGGCCGTGCTGGCATCGTTGGCTGGATTGGAAGAGCGCACGTTCCTGCGCCGCTTCCAGAAGGCGACCGGGCTGACGACGACCGAATATGGCCAGCGCCTGCGTGTCGGCAAGGCGCGCGAACTGCTGCAATTCACCACGCAGACGGTCGACAAGGTGGCGTGGGAGGTCGGCTATGGCGACCCTGGCGCGTTCCGCAAGGTCTTTGCTCGCATCGTCGGGCTGACGCCGAGCGATTATCGCGCGCGGTTTCGGGCATAGAGCAATTCAGAAACGCGGTTTTCCGTCAGGAACTGCGTCGAAGAACCTAGCTGCCCTTGGCCAGCGACGAGACGATCGAGCGTTTCAGCTTGCCGAGTTCGTCGAGCAGGATGCCGCCGTCCTTGGCCGACAGAGTGCCGAACAGGTCGCCGATCCAGTCGGCATGGGCTGCGGCCATCTTCTCGAATTCGGCGCGGCCGAAGGGCGTCAGCGCGATGATCTGGACGCGGCGGTCGGTGGGCGAGGTGGTGCGGCTGATGTGGCCGCTCTCGGCCAGACGCTCGACCAGGACGGTGATGTTGCCGGGCGATACCATCATGCGCTTGGACACTTCGCCCAGCACCATGCCGTCCTGGGCTCGTTCGAGCTGTGCCATCAGGTCGAAGCGGGGCAGGGTGGAATCGAACTCTTCGCGAAGGCGGCGGCGCACTTCTGTTTCAACCAGCGTCGAGCAGGTCAACAGGCGCAGCCAAAGGCGAAGCTCGGTGCCGTGATCCGCAGGCGCTTCGAGTACCTTGGTCTCGCCGTCCACCCAGCCTTCGGCGCCGGCTGTATCCTTGCGCTCTTCCATCTGTGTCAGGGTCTTTCCTCGCCGCGGCCGGTGCGCCGGCTATCCTCTCGGGCAGTTGTAGTGCCGTTTCGCGCGATAGTACAAGCTTGAAAGGTTCAAGGGGCAGGAATGTTGCCGGCAAGAACCGCCGAGTAAGCGGCGGCATCGATGTTGCCGCCAGAGATTACGCATACGATGTTGCCCCTGGCATGTTGGCTCGTCAGCGCCGCAGCCAGCGAAGCTGCCCCCGCGCCCTCGGCGACGACCTTGGACTTGGCGAACAGCAGCCGCATAGCCTCGGTGACCTGCATCAGGCTGACTGACACCGCGCCGTCGATCAGCTCGCGCGCGACGGGCCACAGCTGTGGCACCAGCGACGGGCCGCCGATGCTCTTGATGAAGGAAGGGCGCGTCTCGATGTCGACGATGCGGCCAGCCGCAAGAGCCGCCGTCACAGGGGCGGCGTTCTCGTCCTCGACGGCGAAGACTTTTGCCTCGGGTCGCAAGGCCTTGACGGCGCTCGCCACGCCCGTGGTCATCGAGCCGCCGCCATAAGGCGTCAGCACTACGTCGACCTCGGGCAGGTCCTCGACGATCTCCATGCCGATGGAGCCATTGCCCGAAAGTACTGCCTGGTCCGTAACCGGGTTGATCAGAAGCTCCGGAAATTCGGGCCGGTCAGCGCCGATGATGTATTGCCACCATGTCTCCATGGAGATGAAACGGACTTCGCCGCCGAGGCGACGAACGCCATCGATCTTTGTCTGCGGCGCGCCCGAATACATGTAGGCGGCCATCGGCACGCCGAGCCTGTTGGCGGCCCAGGCCATGCCATAGGCCATGTTGCCGGAACTCGTGGTGGCGACACCATTTGTCAGCGCTTCGCGGTTGCGCGACAGTAGCGCATTCAGAGCCGGCCGCAGCTTGAACGCGCCGATGGACGAAAGCGTCTCGAGCTTGAGGAAGATCTGCCGGTCGGGCAGGCCGAGATCGAGGCGGACCAGCGGCGTGCGCGGGACATAAGGCGCGATCCTGGTGCGTGCGGCGGCGATCTCGTCCAGAGACGGGCGATAGGGAGCAGTCATTCGGCAGCCGAGGGTGTTCTGAGGCTGCCGGCGCGGGCGGCGTGTCTGCTGCCGCTATAGTCCTCGGTGTGGACATAGACATGCAGCGTGTAGCCGATGTGATCGATCATCAACGCCTTGGCCTTTTCGAGGTCGCGGTCGAGTGCGGCCTCCATAAGGGCGGTGTGCGGTCCGATCGACTGCGCCTCGCCAAGGGCTGCCATTGCCTCTTCGTAGCCCTGCTTCTGGCCTGCGGCCGCGCGCAAGGTTGGTGCCAGTCCTAGGAACCTGTGATGGCGCCGAAGCTGGTCGGAGATTGTCGAGCGGAAGCGCAGCAGCCAGTTCGACGTTGCGGCACTTAGCAGCGCCGAGTGGAACGCCTCGTGCTTCTCGTCCCAGTCATCGACGGAGGCATCGGAAGGATCCTCGACTGCGGTCTTGCAGCGCGACAGGCGGTAATGCGCGGTAACCACAGCCTCTTCCCAGTCGCTGCCACCCTTCTCGATCGATTCCAGCAGAAGCGGCAGTTCGACCACCATCCTGGCTCGCGCCAGATCTTCCAGCTCCTGGCGTGAAACCGAAGCCACGGTGAAACCGCGATTGGAAATCGCCGTCACCAGCCGTTCAGCCTCAAGTCGCGACAATGCCTCGCGCAGCGGCGTCCAACCAACGCCATAGGCCGTGCGCAGTGCGCTCAGCTTGAGCGGAGCTCCCGGCATCAGCCGGGTGGTCAGGATGTCTCGGCGCAGCAGCCGGTAGGCTGCTTCCGTTTTGGTCGAATGCTCGTCATCCTGCATCGTGATCCGTCCCTGTCTCTGCAAAAAAATTATATATCATGGAGGCTCATGGCAAGAATTATATATAATGTTTGACAGAGCCCTCCGGACTGCTCATGATTGCCTCCATGCCGCCGCTAGGGGTGTGGCGCAGTCAATCTGGGAGGAATCGATGAGAAACTTGAAATCCGGTCTGATGTCGGGCCTGGTTCTGGCCGGCGCGCTTGCCGTCAGCCTTGGTGCAGCCGTTGCCGACCCGATCAAGATCGGTGTCGCCAATTTTGGCGAACACCCGCAGCTCAACGCCGCCGTCGCCGGCTTCAAGAAGGCGCTGGCTGACAATGGCTATGTCGACGGCAAGGACGTCGTCTTCACCGAGAGTCACACCAATTTCGACGCGTCGCTGGTCCCCCAGATGATCGCCAAGCTGCAGGCCGAACAGCCCAAGCTGATGTACACCGTCACCACCCCGGTGTCGCAGATCGCCAAGAAGGCGCTCGCCGGCTCGGGCATCAACATCGTCTTTTCGGCTGTGACCGACCCGGTCGCCGCCAAGCTGGTCCCGTCGTGGGAAGCCGGCGACGAAGGCATGACGGGTGCTACCGACCTGCAGGACGTCAAGGCGGTGATGGAATTCACCAAGAAGCTGCTGCCGAACGCCAAGCGTTTCGGCGTGCCCTACAATCCGGGTGAAGCCAACGACGTCGCTCTGGTCGAGAAGATCAAGGAAGCAGCGCCTGCCGCTGGCTTCGAAGTGGTCGAAGTGGGTATCGACAACGTCAACGACATCCAGCAGCGCATCGCTTCGCTCGCCGGCAAGGTCGACGTGATCTACGGCCCGACCTCGAACCTGATCCAGCCGGCTATCCCGGCCGTTGCCGCCGCGGCCCGCCAGGCTGGCATTCCGGTCGTCAATGCCGACGACAATGCAGTCCGCGACGGTGTCGTGCCTGCCAGCTTCGCGGTGAACTACGAGCAGGTTGGCATCAACGCCGGCAAGATCGCCGCCGAAATCCTGAAGGGCAAGGACCCCAAGACCATCGCGCCGTCGCGCCCGGCCTATGAGGACCATGCCGCGACGATCTCGAAGAAGGCCATGGCCGCCTTCGGCATCGAGATCCCCGCGTCGCTCGCTGATTGCGGCTGCATCGTCGACTAATACTCGACTTCGTCAATACTGGTAGCGGCGTCTGGCGCATCGGCCCAAGAGGCACGATGCGCAGGTTCAGAAACTTGGAGCGCCCTGGCGCTCCAAGGCGCCGTTACCTTTTCCGGGAGGGACGGATGCTCGAAATCCGATCTGCACGTAAAGTTTTCTACAAGGGCCAGGCCGACGAAAAAGTCGCGCTGGACGGCCTCAGTCTCAAGCTCGCCACCGGTGAATTCGGCGTCGTCATCGGCTCCAACGGTGCCGGCAAGAGCAGCATGCTCAATGCCATTTCGGGGGCGCTGGTGCTCGATTCCGGCCAGATCCTGATCAATGGTGACGACGTCACCGGCATGCCCGTTCACAAGCGCGCCATTCGCCTGGCTCGCGTTTTCCAGGATCCGATGAAAGGCACCGCCGCCTCGATGACGGTCGCCGAAAACATGCTGCTCGCAGATCTGCGCAGCAAGAAACGTACCTTGCGCCAGGGGCTCAATGCTTCACGCCTCGCGGCCTACAAGGAGCGTCTGGCACTTCTCGGCCTCGGTCTCGAAAATCGCCTGGACACCCGCGTCGAACTGCTTTCGGGGGGGCAGCGCCAGTCGCTGTCGCTGATCATGGCGGTCGGCGGCTCTCCGGATCTGCTGCTGCTCGACGAGCATACTGCGGCACTCGATCCGCGCACCGCCGACATCGTCATGCAGGCGACAGTGCGTGCCGTCGATGCCTTGAAGCTCACCACTTTGATGGTGACGCACAACATGCAGCATGCCGTCGATTTCGGTCACAGCGTCATCATGCTGGATGCCGGCAAACTTCGGCTCGAAATCTCCGGCGAGGAAAAGGCCAAGGTCACGGTTGTCGACCTGATCGGCCATTTCTCCGTGAAAACCGACCGCATGTTGCTGGCGAGCTGATCATCATGGACTTTATCCAGACCGTTTTCACGAGCTTCGTCTCGCTCATTCCCGTCACCCTGGCGCAGAGCCTGATCCTGGCATTTGTCGTGCTTGGCATCATGATTCCGTTCCGTACCCTCAATTTCCCCGACCTCACCAGCGAAGGCGCATTCCCGCTCGGCGGCTGCGTCTGCGGCGTGCTTCTGGCGGCTGGTGCTTCTCCGCTGACGGCGCTTGCCGTGGCGCTGATCGCCGGTTTCCTCGCCGGCTGCTGCACCGCCTTCATCCATCTGCGCTTCCGCATCCACACGCTGCTCGCCGGCATCCTGATGATGACGATGCTGTACAGCATCAACCTGCGCATCATGGGCAAGTCGAACCTGTCCGTGTTCGGCGCGCCGACGGTTTTCGACTGGGCGCCGTTCGTCCAGCCCGGCTTTCCGGCCGCCAAGATCATCGTTGCCGGCCTCATTGGCGCGATCGTCTTCATCCTGCTCAACATGTTCTTCAAGACCGAGAAGGGCACCGCGATCCGCGCCGTCGGCGCCAATCCCGACATGGCCGAAGCGCAAGGCATCAATGTCTGGGTCGCCACCATCGGCGGCGTCGGCCTCGCCAGTGCGTTCTCGGCAACCAGCGGTGCGCTGATGGTGCAGAGCCAGGGCTTTGCCGACGTCAATATGGGTCTCGGCATCCTGATCAACGGCCTTGCCGCGCTGATGATCGGCGAAGCCATCGTCGGCAAGCAGACTGTGCTGCGCCAGCTCGCTGCCCCGTTCGTCGGCGCTGTCGTCTACTACCAGCTGGTCTCGTTCTGTCTCGCCGCCGGCATGCCGCCCCCCGATCTGAAGCTCGCCACCGGCCTGTTCGTGCTCGCCATGCTGGCGCTGCCGAGCCTGCGTCGCAGCCGGGGCCCGGCACAAGCACGCGAAACCATCCGCGAATAAGCAAGGATAGCCCGCATCATGACTGCATTTCCCGATCTCGCCGCTGTCGAGGCGATGGACGCTGTCGACCCGCTGCGTTCGATGCGTGATCGCTTCATCCTGCCGGAAGGAGTGATCTATCTTGACGGCAACTCTCTGGGCGCCGCGTCGCATGCTGCCTTCAGCGAGCTCCAGGCAGCTGCCTCCAAGGAGTGGGGGCAGGATCTGATCCGCGCCTGGAACACCGCCGGCTGGTTCGACATGCCGACCGAGCTGGGCGACCGCATCGGCCGCCTGATCGGTGCTGCACCTGGCCAGACGGTTGTCTGCGACACCACGTCGACCAACATCTACAAGGTGCTGCATGCTGCCCTTGCGATGCGACCCGACCGTTCGGTCATCGTCGCCGAAGGCAACAGCTTCCCGACCGATCTTTACATGGCGGAAGGCGTTGCCTCGACGCGGGCCGGTGCCGTGCTCCGGCTCGAGGGCGTCGATGCGCCAAGCATCGAAGAGCTGATCGACGACAAGGTTGCGGTGGTTCTCGTCAACCACGTCAACTACAAGTCGGGCGAGCTGCGCGACATGGCGGCGCTGACCAGAAAGGCCCAGGCGGCAGGTGCCCTGATCGTCTGGGATCTCTGCCACTCGGCAGGTGCCCTGCCGGTTGATCTCGACGGTGCCAATGTCGATTTCGCCGTTGGCTGCACCTACAAGTATATCAATGGCGGTCCCGGCGCCCCGGCCTTCATTTACGCCGCCACGCGTCACCTCGCCGACGTTCAGCAACCGCTGAGCGGCTGGTGGGGACATGCCAGACCCTTCGCCTTCGAGCAGGGTTATGCGGCGGACGCCGGCATTCGTCGGTTCCTGTGCGGTACCCAGCCGATCCTGACCATGCGGGCGCTCAAGGGCGCGCTCGATGACTGGGACAACGTCGACATGGCAGCGTTGCGCAAGAAAAGCATTGCCCTGACCGACCTGTTCATCCAACTGGTAGAGGCCAGGTGCGGCGCCTACGGCCTCAAGCTGGAAAGCCCGCGCAACGGCACGAAGCGCGGCAGCCAAGTCTCGTTCGAGCACGACAACGCCTATGCCATCATGCAGGCGCTGATCGCGCGCGGCGTCATCGGCGACTTCCGCGCACCGGCTACGGTGCGCTTCGGCTTTACGCCGCTCTATGTCGGCTTCAAGGACGTCTGGCAGGCGGTCGAGATCCTCGAAGACATCATGCGGACCGGCGCCTGGAAGGACGCCCGTTTTGCCGTCAAGTCGGCAGTGACCTGATCTCAGGTCGAATGGAAACGAAAAGGGCGGCAGATGCCGCCCTTTTTCATACACCGAGATAGCGGTCCTGGATGTCAGGCGTCAGCCGGTCCGGCGTGCCTTCGAATACGGTCACGCCCTTCTCCAGCACGAAGCAGCGGTCGGCCACCGGCAGCAGCTCCGACAGCGTCTTGTCGACAACCAGGATCGACTGACCCGCAGCCTTGAGCTTGCGGATCGCCGCCCAGATGTCCTGACGGATGACGGGTGCAAGACCCTCGGTCGCCTCGTCCAGAATGAGCAGGCTGGGATTGGTCATCAGCGCGCGGCCAATCGCCAGCATCTGCTGTTCGCCGCCCGAGAGCGTGTTGGCATACTGGTCGCGGCGTTCGCCGAGGCGTGGAAACAGCTCGACGACTTTTTCCAGTGTCCACTCGCTGCCGCGCGCTGCGGCAAGCAGGTTTTCCAGAACGGTCAGGTTGGGAAAGCAGCGCCGTCCCTCCGGAACCAGACCCAGGCCGAAGCGGGCGATGCGATGTGGACGCATGCCGGCGACCTGGCGGCCGGCGAAGCTGATTGAACCGGAGCGCGGCTTCGCCAGGCCGAGAATGGAGTTGATCGTCGTCGTCTTGCCCATGCCGTTGCGGCCCATGAGCGCCACGACCTCGCCCTCCTTGACGTCGAGCGAGACGCCGAAGAGCGCCTGCGATGCGCCGTAGAAGGTTTCGACGCCTTTGAGTTCGAGCAGGCTCACGCGGCTTCTCCGAGATAGGCCCGGCGGACTTCGGGGTCGTTGCGGATCTGGTCGACAGTGCCGGTGGCAATGACGCGGCCGTAGACAAGCACGGAGATTCGGTCGGCGAGGGCGAAGACGGCATCCATGTCGTGCTCGACCAGCAGGATCGGCGCTTCATGGCGCAGACCGTCGAGGAACCTGGTCAGCGCTTTCGAGCCCTCCGGACCCATGCCGGCCATCGGTTCGTCGAACAGGAAGGCCTTTGAGCCGAGCGCCAGCGCAATTGCGATCTCGAGCTGACGGCGTTCGCCATGCGACAGCTCGGCAGCGGGCAGGTGGGCGCGTCCGGCGAGACCGACGCGCTCCAGCATCGCCATTGCCGGTTCGGTCAGGCTCTTGTCGCTCATGACAGGGCGCAAGAATCGGAAGCTCGTGCCCTGGCGTGCCTGCACCGCCAGCATGACGTTGCGCAGGGCGGAAAACTCCTGCGCCAGCGACGAGATCTGAAAGCTGCGGCCGAGGCCGAGACGGGCGCGCGCGGCCATGTCGAGCCCGGCCATGTCCTGGCCGAGGAAGCGGATGCTGCCGCTGTCCGGCCGCAACGAGCCGGAAATCTGGTGGATCAGCGTGCTCTTGCCGGCGCCGTTGGGCCCGATCAGCGCGTGGATCTCGCCGGGCCTGAGTTCAAGGCTGACGCCATCTGTCGCCTTCAGGGCGCCGAAGGTCTTGCGGAGGTCGCGGATTTCGAGGATCGGCTCAGCCATGACGCGCCTTTCCGGCCAGCAGACCGAGCAGCCCGCCGCGGGCAAACAGAACGACACCGAGCAGGATCAACCCAAGGAAGAACTGCCAGCGTTCGGTGATGCCGCCAAGGGCGAATTCGAACAGGACATAGAGCATGGCCCCGGCGACGGGTCCGAACAACCGGCCCTTGCCACCCAGGATGATCAGCACGATCAGTTCGCCCGACATATGCCAGGACAGCATGGAGGGGCTGACGAATTTGTTGAGGTCGGCAAACAGCGCGCCGGCGAGGCCGGTGACCATTGCCGAGATCGCGAAGGCAACGAACCTGATGTTGAATGGAGCGATGCCGACAGCGGACAGCCGCGTTGCGTTCTGCCGGGCCGCCTGCAAGGACGCGCCGAAGCGCGAGCCGCGCAGCAGCCAGAATAGACCGAGCGCCAGCATCAGAACTGCATAGCAGATCAGGAAATAGGACAGCGGCTGGGCGGTGTTCACACCGGGGAATTCGTTGCGCACATAGATCGAAAGCCCGTCCTCGCCACCATAGGCCGGCCAGGACACGGCGAAATAGTAGATCATCTGCGCGAAGGCGAGCGTGATCATGATGAAGTAGACGCCCGCGGTGCGCAGGCTGATGGCGCCGATCGGCAAGGCGATCATGCCGCAGACGAGAACCGCGACGAGCCAGATGATGGGCATCGATGCGGTGCCGGGGATACCGGCGAACAGCGGCACGCCGTCAAAGGCATGGGTGGCGAGGATACCGGCAGCATAGCCGCCGAGGCCGAAGAAGGCGGCGTGGCCAAACGACACCAGCCCGCCAAGGCCAAGTGCGATGTTGAGGCCGACGGCGGCGAGCGCCAGGATGGCGATGCGCGTTGCGAGCGTGATGTAGAACGGCTCGCCCATCGTCTGCGCCACCAGCGGCAAGCCGAGCAAAAGCAATGCGAGGCTGACGTTGACGATGGTTTCGGGGGTCATGATGGGTGCGTTGGTCATGACGTCCTCACGACTGCGTCGCAAACAGGCCGCTCGGCCTGAAGGCAAGGATGAGCGCCATGACGATGTAGATCAGCATCGAGGCAAGTGCTGCACCTATCGGGCCGGCCTGGGCGGCGGGGATCATCAGCGCCAGAGCCTTGGGCAGCAGGAAACGCCCCATGGTATCGACGACGCCGACCAGGATGGCGCCGAACAAGGCGCCCTTGATCGAGCCGATGCCACCGATGACGATGACCACGAAGGCGAGGATCAGCGCCGGCTCGCCCATGCCGACCTGCACCGACTGCAATGCGCCGACGAGCGCGCCGGCAAGACCGGCCAGTGCAGCGCCAAGTGCGAAGACGACGGTGTAAAGGGTGCGGATATCGACGCCGAGTGCGGCGATCATCTCGCGGTCGGACTCGCCGGCGCGAATACGCATGCCGAGCCGCGTCCGCGAGATCAGCACATACAGGCCCAGTGCTACCACGACACCGACGCCGATGATGGCGAGACGGTAGAGCTGGTACTGGCCGCCGCCGGGCAGGGGGACTGCGCCTTGCAGCAGCGGCGGAATGTCGAGATAGAGCGGGAACGAGCCGAACAGCCAGCGCGTGCCTTCGGAAAAGATCAGGATCAGCGCGAATGTCGCCAGCACCTGGTCGAGATGGTCGCGGTCATAGAGGCGGCGTATGACCGTCACTTCGATGATTGCGCCGGCCGCTGCCGCAGCAACGAGGCTCGCCGCCAGGCCGATCCAGAACGAGCCGGTGGCAGCCGCGACCGCAGCACATGCGAAGGCGCCGATCATGTAGAGCGATCCATGGGCGAGGTTGATCAGGCCCATGACGCCGAAGATCAGCGTCAGGCCGGCGGCCATGAGGAACAGCATCACCCCGAGCTGCAGCCCGTTGAGAAGTTGCTCGAGGAGCAGTGCTATGGACAAGGGGACGCTTTCGCTGGCTGGATTGTCGTTTCAGTGTGGCGGGACGCCTACAACTCTTCAAATGCGCTGCTGAGGGAATTCGACCCCCACTCCGGGTTGCTTCGCAAACCACCTCTCCCCCGTTCGACAGTGGAGAGGAAAAGCCGCTGCGGCTTGGCTCCTTTCCTCTCCCCTTATGAGGAGGAGAGGTGCCGAGCGCCGCGAGGCGGAGTGGGGGTCGGACGCTTCGTTACAAGGCTGGCCTGCAACGAGCGGGCCTGAACCCATCCTACATCTTGCACTGGTCGGCGTAGGCGTCCTTGTGGTGCTCGAAGGCAGTGGCGACGATCTTGTTGGTCAGCACGTCGCCTTCCTTGATCACTTCACGCACGTAGATGTTCTGCACCGGGTGGTTGTTGGTGTTGAAGGTGAACTCGCCGCGCACCGACTTGAAATCGGCGGCCTTGAGTGCTGCGCGGAAGGCATCCTTGTCCTTGACGCTGGCCTTGCCGAGCGCCGAGAGGATCAGGTTTGCCGTATCCCAGCTCTGGGCGGCATAGACCGAGGGCAAGCGCTTGTATTCGGCCTGGAAGGCCTCGACGAACTGCTTGTTGGCCTCGTTGTCGAGATCCTTGGACCAGCTCGCCGAGTTCTTGACGCCGAGGGCTGCGTCGCCGACCGCCGGCAGTATGTCCTGGTCGAAGGAGAAGCCCGGGCCCATGACCGGAATGTTCACGCCCGACTGGGCGTACTGCTTCATGAACGAGATGCCCATGCCGCCGGGCAGGAAGAAGAACACCGAGTCGGCGCCGGAATCGCGGATCTCGGCGATCTCGGCGGCGTAGTCGGTCTGGCCGACCTGGGTGTAGACTTCGCCGGCCAACTCGCCCTTGTAATAGCGCTTGAAGCCGGTCAGCGAATCCTTGCCGGCCGGATAGTTGGGCGCGAGGATGAAGGTCTTCTTGTAGTCCTTGTTGGCGTACTGGCCCATCGCCTCGTGGAAATTGTCGTTCTGGTAGGCGACGTTGAAATAATTCTTGTTGCACTTGGCGCCGGCAAGCGCCGACGGGCCGGCGTTGGGCGACAGGTAGATGACGTCCTGCGCCACAGCGTTAGGCACCACGGCCATTGCGAGGTTCGACCAGATGATGCCGGTCAACAGGTCGACCTTGTCGCTCTGGATCATTTTTTCGGCGAGCTGGACGGCGATCTCGGGCTTCTGGGCATCGTCCTCGACGACCAGTTCGACATCCTTGTTGCCGGACTGCTTCATGGCCAGCGCAAACGCGTCGCGCATGTCGACGCCGAGGCCCGCACCGCCGCCCGAAAGCGTGGTGATGACGCCGATCTTCACCGGTTCGGCATAGGCAAGGCCGGATGCCGCCAACGATAGGCCGAAAATTCCTGCCGCAATGATTTTCTTCATTAGGTTACTCCTCCCAAGTGTTCCTGATTATTTGATTTGAAGTCCTAGAGCCGGGTGCGAACTTTCCAGAGTTCGGGAAACAGTTCAACCTCCAGCATCTTCTTCAGATACGAGGCGCCAGACGTGCCGCCGGTGCCGCGTTTCATACCGATGATACGCTCGACCGTGGTGACATGGTTGAAGCGCCAGCGCCGGAAGTAATCCTCGAAATCGACAAGCTTCTCGGCCAGCTCGTAGAACATCCAGTAGCGTTGCGGATCGCGATAGATCGCCTGCCAGGCGACGAGCACTTCTTCGCTTTCGCTGCGCGTTTCGCGCCAGTCGGTGCGCTTGCCGTCGGCGCCGATATCGAAGCCGTTGCGACCAAGCAGCAGGATCGCCTCGTCATAGAGCGAAGGCTGGGCGAGAACCGCCTCGAGCTTTTCGCTGAGTTCGGGCTGGTGGGCGTGCGGGCGCAACATGGCTGTGTTGCGGTTGCCGGCCATGAACTCGATGGCGCGATACTGCCAGGACTGGAAACCCGAGGACTGCCCGAGCGAGTCGCGAAATTCGGTGTATTCGCTCGGCGTCATCGTCCTGAGTACATCCCAGGCGCTGTTGAGCTGCTCGAAGATGCGCGACACGCGGGTCAGCATCTTGAACGAGGGCTCAAGCTTGTCGGCACGAATCGAGCGGATCGCCGAGCCGATCTCGTGCAAAGCGAGCTTCATCCACAGCTCGGACGTCTGATGCTGGATGATGAACAGCATCTCGTCATGGGCGGTCGACAGCGGCGCCTGAGCGTCGAGGATCTTTTCGAGATGCAGATAATCGCTGTAGGACATGCGGTCCTTGAACGACATCTGCGCGCCCTCGACGGAGGGATCGTAAGGCTTGCTCAATTCATCTTCTCCGCACGCAACCGGAAGCGCTGGATCTTGCCGGTCTGGGTCTTGGGCAGGGCGTCGATGAATTTCACCGAGCGCGGGTATTTGTAAGGCGCGATCGTCGCCTTGACGTGATCCTGAAGGCGCTTGACGGTCGCGGCGTCGGCGGCGACGCCGGCAACCAGCACGACATAGGCCTCGACGATCTGGCCGCGTTCGCTGTCAGCCGCGCCGATGACGGCGCATTCGGCGACTTCGGGGTGCGAGAACAGGGCGGCTTCAACCTCGGGACCGGCGATGTTGTAGCCGGCGCTGACGATCATATCGTCGGAACGCGCGGCGAAGTGGAAGAAGCCGTCGGTGTCCTGGATGAAGGCATCGCCGGTCAGGTTCCAGCCGTCGCGGACATATTCGAGCTGCCTGTCATCGGACATGTAGCGGCAGCCTGTCGGGCCACGCACGGCAAGCTTGCCGACAGTGCCGCGTGGCACCTCGTTCATGTCGCCGTCGACGACCCGCGCTTCATAGCCGCCGACCGGCTTGCCGGTGGAGGCGGGTTTCATGTCCTCGAAGCGGTTGGAGATGAAGATATGCAGCATCTCGGTGGCGCCGATGCCGTCGAGGATCGGCTTGCCCGTCTTGGCCAGCCATTCCTCGAACACCGGTCCGGGCAAGGTCTCGCCGGCAGAGACCGCGACGCGCAGCGACGACAGGTCGGCGCCTTCGTCCATGGCCTTCAGCATGGCGCGATAGGCGGTCGGCGCGGTGAACGAGATCGTCGCCTTGTAGGTCTCGATGATGTGGATCATGTTCGGCGGCGTTGCCTGCTCGAGCAGGGTCGCGGCCGCGCCGAAGCGCAATGGGAAAATGGCCAGGCCGCCAAGACCGAAGGTGAAGGCCAGCGGCGGCGAGCCGACGAAGACGTCGTCGGAGGTGACCGAAAGCACCTCCTTGGCATAGGCGTCGGCGATGATCAGCAGGTCGCGATGGAAATGCATCGTCGCTTTCGGCACGCCCGTGGTGCCCGAGGTGAAGCCGAGCAGGGCGACGTCGTCGCGGCCGGTCTTGACCGCTTCGAAGATGACGGATTTGTCGAGCGCGACCCGGTCGAGTTCGGCGTCGTGGTTGGCCGTGCCGTCGAAGCCGATCACCTTGGTCAGGAAGGCGCTGTCCTTGGCGCAGGCGATCATCTCGTCCATCAGGCGCGTGTCGCACAGCGCAATCGTGATCTCTGCCTTGTCGACGATCTTGGCGAGCTCACCGGCGCGCAGCATAGGCATGGTGTTGACGACGACAGCACCTGCCTTGGTCGCGGCCAGCCAGCAGGCGACCATTGCCGGGTTGTTGGCCGAGCGGATCAGCACCCGATTGCCGGGCTTGACGCCGTAGTTTTCGACCAGCGCATGCGCCAGTCGGTTGGTCCAGTCGGACAGCTCCTTGTAGGTGCGGCGGCGACCGTTGCCGATCAGCGCGGTGTGGTCGCCCAGGCCTTTTTCGACCAGGCGATCGGTCAGCTCGACGGCCGCATTGAGGTGCTCGGGATAGTCGAAGCCGTCGAGCAGAAAGGTCGGCCACTGGTCCTGGGGTGGCAGGTTATCGCGCGTGAAGGTGTCGATATGCGCTGACGGTCCAAGCATTCTGCGGCTGTCCCCTACCTGCTCATCGGCATGACGGAAGCGCCATGCGTGCGTTGGAATGCGTTACTTCGGGGGAAGGTGCTGCGCCGCAACGGGTAGCCGTTCGGCACAGGCCGCGGCTATGCGCGATCGACATGCGATCGGCGTCTGGCACAGCGAGACCTCCCACGTTCTCGACTGATGGCTGAGAATTGCACCGGACCAAAATTATTTCAAGCATAAAGTTTCTGCCGCTGGCCCATTGACGCAATCCGGCACGCTGGCCATTGCTATGCGCCTGGATTGCTGCCGCCTTGGAGGGATGCCCGTATGCTCGAACGCCATATCGCCGATTGGGACAACGCCTACACCAATGGCGCCAACATCGCCGGTGGCGATCGTTGGCCTGCTGCATGGGTGGAATCGGCACAGACGTTTCGCGACGCCCTGTCGGCAGATGAGAGAGCGCAGTTCGACATCGCCTATGGTGACAGGCCGCGCAACCTGCTTGACCTGTTTCTGCCTGAAGGCACGCCGAAGGGGCTCGTCGTCTTCGTCCATGGCGGTTACTGGATGGCGCTCGACAAGAGCTACTGGTCGCATCTCGCCAAGGGTTCCATCGACAGCGGCTACGCGGTTGCGATGCCGTCCTACAGCTTGTGCCCGGAAGTCAGGATCGGCGATATCGTGCGCGAGGTCGGTGCGGCGATCGGCAAGGCAGCCGCGTTGGTCGAAGGCCCGATCATGCTGACCGGTCATTCCGCCGGCGGACACCTCGTGTCGCGCATGGTCGCGGCTGCTTCGCCGCTTGCGCCCGATGTGCAGTCTCGTATCCGTCATGTCGTTTCGCTCTCGGGAGTTCATGATCTCAGGCCGCTGATCAACACCGGCATGAACAAGACGCTCCACATCGACGAGACCGAGGCGCTGGCTGAAAGCCCGGCGCTGCTGCGGCCGGTGGACAACGTCCGCATCACCTGCTGGGTCGGCGGTGGCGAGCGCGCCGAGTTCCTGCGCCAGAACGCATTGCTTTCCAATATCTGGACCGGGCTTGGCGCCACCACCGCTACAGTGGTCGAGCCCGACCGGCATCACTTCAGCGTCATCGACGGGCTTGCCGACAAGGATCATGCGCTGACAAGGACCTTGCTCGGCTGAACATGCGCGGATGATACCGACGCGGCCGAAGATGATGTCGATGGCCGTAGCGCGCACATCGTCGGTTCAGTTTCCGCGACCCCGTTGGCAATGTGCAGGTGGCCTCTGTCCCCGAGGGGCAGTGCCGTCCAATTGGCGGTCCCATGCAGGGCTTGCCGCGTCCGGGGCGATTGCACAAGTTGCCCTGTTTGTCCGTGTCCAATGATCCTATCTAGTTGAAAATCAATATATTTTATGGCCGGTCGCATGATTGCGATTGACAAGCCTCGGCATCCCTGAGTAGCGTCCGCCTCGGAATCGGTTCCGCCGAGAGGCGGATGAAAAGGGAACACGGTGAGGCCGAAGGCCAAATCCGCGACTGCCCCCGCAACTGTAACCGTTGAGCCTCTTCCATCATGCCACTGAACGCATTCGCGCGTTCGGGAAGGCGGAAAAAGGCTGTGACACGGAAGTCAGGAGACCTGCCCGTTCCAGTCACCCATGCTTGTCCACGGGGTGTGGTCAGGCGCGGTCGCTCGTGGCGGTGACATCGAAAGTGTTGCCGCATGCGGAAGGCCGTCGGGTCAATCTTGTCCCAAAGTCTGCCTGCCGACCTGTCTTGCCTGCGGTTTGGAAACCGGGTGCGATCCTTGTCGCGCCCCCCAAACCATTTGAGGGCAGAAATGCAGAGACTTATCCTGGGCATCGGCGCGATCATGCTGGCCATCCCGACACCATCCAGCGCGCAGCAGGCGCTCGCTGCAGGCGGCGTGACCGTGCTGCCGCGCCTGGTCGTTACGCCGCTCCGCCGCGAAACCGCGCTTGTTCGCCCGACGTCGTCGGTCACCCTGATCGACGAGCAAGAATTGCGAAAGTCCGCGGCAGCAGATCTGCCGTCGTTGCTGAAGCACTATGCCGGCGTTTCAATCATCGGCTATGGCGGCCAGGGCGCGTCGTCCAATGTCTATCTGCGCGGCATGTCGGCCGGCCAGACGCTGGTGCTGGTCAATGGCGTCCGCAGTTCGTCGGCGACCAGCGGTACGAGCTCGATCTTCAACATTCCGCTGTCGTCGATCGAGCGTATCGAGATCGCCAAGGGACCGCACTCAGCGCAGTATGGCGCCGATGCCATCGGCGGTGTCGTCAACATCATCACCAAACAGGGCGGCCAGTGTGCCGACGGCCGTAACACCTGCGGCAGCATCACCTCGGGCGTCACGCATCCCTGGGGTGGCTATCTCTCAGGCGATCTGCGCGGACGCACCGAGGACGGGATCGATTACTCCGTCGGTGGCTCCATCCTCGGCACGCGCGGCTACGACTTCACCACGCCGCTGGCCTGGGGACATGAGCCTGACGACGATGGCTTCCTGCAGGGCTCGCTCAACGTCGCTGTCGCCAAGGAGTATGGCTGGGGCCGGCTATATGCCGATGGCCTGTTTGCCCGGGGCCGCAGCCAGTACGATGCCTCCCCGCCTTCCGCCAATGAAGTTGACACCGACACCTTCGCCGGCAGGATCGGCGCACGGGTGAAGCATTCCGACAGCTGGAGCTCGACCGTCGAACTTTCCGGCAACCTCGACTATTCGAACAATGTCCGTGACGGCGTCGTGGGCAGCAGCGAATTCGACACCAGGCGCTACGGCATCTTCGCGTCGACGGAAAAGTCCTTTGAAACAGGTGAAGTCAGGCATGTCCTGGTCGGCGGTGCCGAGGCCTATCGCGAGGAGGTGGCTTTGACTGTCGATTTCGGTGTCGGCTCGCGCGACCTCGCGGCGGTGTTCGGCCAGTACTCGCTCGACTATGGCGCGCTGACGATCGACAGCGGTCTGCGCTACGATCACAATGAACAGTTCGGAGGCGCCACCACCTACAACATCGGTGCCAGCTACGAGCTCGTTCCCGAGCTTGTGGCGCGCGCCTCGTACGGCACCGGCTTCCGGGCGCCGACCTTCAGCGACCTCTATTACCCCAACTACTCCAATCCCAACCTGAAGCCGGAGAAGTCGCGGTCCTATGAGATCGGCATCAACTGGCGTCCAAGCGAGGGGACCGAGCTTGACGTCGCCTTCTACCAGACCTGGCTGACCGACGCGATCGCCTCCAACCCGCCGACCTACCTGCCGTTCAATGTCGCGCGCGCCAAGGTGACCGGTATCGAGGCCAGCCTGTCGCATGCGTTTGACGACCGCTGGAGTGGCAAGGTTTCGATCGACTACCGCTCGCCGAAGAATGAGGACAACGGCCGCTACATTCCCTATCGCGATCGCTTCAAGGCGGCCGCCGAGGTGAGCTTTGCCGCGACCGACAGCCTCGACCTCACCGCCAAGCTGCTCTACGGCGCGGCGCGCTACGCCAATGCCGCCAACACCGTCAAGCTGCCGGACTATGTGACGGTGGATTTCGCCGCCAACTACACGGTCGACGAGCGGGCGAGCCTGAAGTTTTCGGTCGAGAACCTGTTCGACGAACACTATTCGACCGTCACCAACTATCGCGCGCCGGGCCGAAGCTTCAATCTGAGCTTCACGCGTGTGTTCTGATGCGAGGTAACATGCCCACCAATCGTCTCAGCTGCGCTCGGTTTCGAGCGTGGCTGTCCGCTCTCGCGGGGCTGGCCGCGTTGTCATCAGCGCCGGCAGCCGCCGTGCCGCCGAAGCGCGTCGTGTCGATGAATGTCTGCACCGACCAGCTGGCGATGCTTCTGGCGGCCGAGGGGCAGCTGCATTCAGTGTCCTATCTTGCAAGCGATCCCAACACGTCGGTGCTGGCCGATCGGACCAACGGCTTTGCCGTCAATCATGGCCTTGCCGAGGAAGTGTTTCTGATGCAGCCTGACCTGGTACTCGCCGGAGCCTACACGACACGGACGACGGTTGAGCTGCTGAGGCGCCTCGGCATCCGGGTCGAGGAATTCGCGCCGGACAGCTCCATTGCCGACATCAGGGCCAACATCCTGCGCATGGGAGAGGTCCTGGAGCGGCGCGAAGAAGCGGCAAAACTTGTCGCCGCGCTTGATCGTGGCGTCGCCGAATTGGGCAAGGAAAGCGCCTCGGGCAAGACCGTCGCGACCTACTACGCCAACAGCTACACCTCGGGCACCGGAACGCTCGTCGACGAGATCGTCAAGCTTTCCGGACTGGTCAATATTGCAGACAAGCTCGGGCTCAGCGGCACGGCGCGGTTGCCGCTGGAGATGCTGGTCATGGCCAAACCAGATTTGGTCATCGGTGGCGGCGAAGACTATGGCGCCCCGGCACTCGCCCAGGAAAACTTCGTCCACCCGGCCTATCGGGCGGTCTCCGGGCAGGGCAGGGCGGTGGCGGTGCCGTCGCGATACACCATTTGCGGCGCGCCGTTTACACTTGAAGCCGCCCGCCTGCTGCGCGATGCCGCCGAGGGGGACGCCAAGTGAGCGACATCTCCCGCTACAGGCTCGTGCTTGCCGTTCTTGCCATCCTGGCCACCATTCTGTTCCTGCTTTCGCTCACCGTCGGTCCGGCGGGCCTCGGCTTCGGCGACAGCATCGCTGCATTGTTTTCCGACAAGGCCGGCGCCATCGAGCTGATCATGCGTGAGATCCGCCTGCCGCGCGCGCTGCTCGGCCTGATGGTCGGTGCTACACTCGGGCTTTCCGGTGCGGCACTTCAAGGCTATCTGCGCAATCCGCTGGCCGAGCCGGGCCTGATCGGCGTCAGCGCTTCAGCTTCGCTGGGCGCGGTGATCGCCATCTATTCCGGCCTGACGATTGTCTTCCCGCTTGCCTTGCCGCTGTCGGCATTGGCTGCCGCCGTGCTCGCCGTCGTCGTGGTCCAGGCACTTGCCGGCCTGCGCGGCAGCACCTTGACCATCATCCTGGCAGGTGTCGCCGTGTCGAGCTTTGCCGGCGCGATGACTTCGCTGGCGCTCAACCTGTCGCCCAATCCGTTCGCCGCGCTCGAGATCATGTTCTGGATGCTCGGCTCGCTGACCGACAGGTCGATGACCCATGTCTGGCTCGCCTTGCCGTTCATGCTCGTCGGCTGGGCAATGCTTGCGGCCCTGGGACGGGCGCTCGATGCGTTGACACTTGGCGACGAGACGGCAGCGAGCATGGGCATCGACATGCGCCGCGTGCAGTTGCTGGCCGTGTTCGGCACCGCGGCTTCCGTCGGTGCCGCAACGGCGGTGTCGGGCGCCATAGGCTTCGTCGGGCTCGTCGTGCCGCACATGCTGAGGCCGCTGGTCGGCGCGCGCCCGTCGCGGCTGCTGCCGGCGAGCGCCCTGGGCGGTGCCTGCATGCTGCTTGCCGCCGACATCCTTGTCCGGCTCGTCGCGCCCGGCCGCGACCTCAAGCTCGGCGTTCTGACCGCAATCGTCGGCGCGCCGTTCTTCCTGTGGCTTGTCTATCGCACGAGAAGGAAGCTTGCTTGATGCTGCTCGATGTTCAAGATCTCAGGGCGTCGCTCGGCGGCCGGCCGGTGCTCAACGGCGTGTCCTTTTCCGTCATGGCGGGTGAGTTTGTCGGCCTCATCGGCCCGAACGGAGCCGGCAAGTCGACCTTGCTGCGCGCATTGCTCGGACTGACACCGGCAGACGGCGCAATCGCGTTGGGTGCGCTCGCCGCCGCTCATGTCTCCGCGAGGGAGCGCGCTCGGCATATGGCCTACGTTGCGCAGGAGCGCGAGATCGCCTGGGCCGTGCCGGTCGAGATGCTGGTCGGCCTCGGTCGCTCGCCCCATCGGCCAAGTTTCGCCTCGCTCGCCCTTGCCGATCGCAACGCCATCGACGCCGCAATGCGCAAGATGGAAGTCGACAGCTTTCGGGACCGCGCTGCGACCGAGCTTTCGGGTGGCGAAAAGGCGCGTGTGCTGATCGCCCGGGCGCTGGCACAAGAGACGCCGCTGCTGCTCGCCGATGAACCGACATCAGGCCTCGACCCATCGCACCAGATCACGCTGATGCGCCTGTTTGCCGATCTCGCGACCAGCGGACGAAGCGTCGTGGCTTCGCTGCACGACCTCGGGCTCGCCGCCCGCTGGTGCACCCGACTGCTGCTCATCGACGCCGGCAGGATCGTCGCCGACGGCCCGCCTGATGAAGTGCTGACCGCCCAAACCCTGCGCGACGTCTATGGCGTCGAAGCCTTCTTCGGCGAGACAGCGGGCGGGCTGGTTGTCCAGCCGCTCGATCTCGTTGCCGTCGATACCGGAGCACGACCATGAGTTACCTCGAGCAGTTGCTGCGTCACCACCTGACCGACTGGCGCAGCGGATGGAGCATGGGCACGTTTGGCGCCATTGCCGAGTTCCATCAGGATGACGGCGAGGTTGCGGTGATAGACGACACCTACCTGCTGACCCGGGCTACCCGGCGGGGCGGTATTCGTGTCGATCGCGGCACGTTGAGCGAACTGGTGCCTGTCGCCTACGAGACGCTCAGTCCGAAGCGGCATCGCTGGAGCCAGGCGGTGGCGTTGTGCCTTCCTGAAGCGAAGGCGCGGCGCGGCAGCAGGAGCGTGCTGAGTGAGATCGGGCCGGACGATCACGCAATCCGGGGTATTGACCGCACCGGCATCCTGTTCGACATGGGCCTGTCCTTGCCGCAATGCGACTTCTGCATCCGCACCAGCGAGCCAAAGCTGCTGGCCGTCTTGCGCGCCAATCTCGGCCGTTCGCTGTTCGAGCATGGCAATGAGGCGATGCCGGCGATCCTTGCGGTCCATCCGCATCGGATCGCCTTGACCAATATCGGCCGTGTCGAGGTCTACCAGAAGATCGGTGGACCCGACACGGGCGGGGTTTCTCCCGAGGGACCGCATACACATCTGCTGCCGAAGCTTCTGAAGGGAGGCCGCACGCATTCGGCCAACACGCCGATCCCATCTGGCCTGTTGCTAGTCGGCTCGCTGCATCCGGGCAATCCGGTCATCGATCCGCTGGGCAAGGACCGGCCGTTCGACCTGACCCTGCATAGCGAGTTTCAGGAATTGATGAGCCGTTTCGGCACCGCCGAGGCTCTCGCCGGCAAGGCCTATGTCGACGACGCGCTGGAGACGGGCAGGGACCTCGACGCCGGCCAGGCGCCTGCCGGGCGCCATGCCCGGGCTGCGTTGCGTGTCGCGCTGCGACAGAAGGTCCGTCTTGCCGAGTGCCTGGGAGATGAAGCACGCTGCCAAAGGATCACGACCTGGCAAGCCAGCTTCGAGCAATCGGAGCCGGAGGCGGAGGACGACGACGCGCCGGGCCACGCGGCCTAAGGCTTCGGTGCGCAAACTCATGCCCGTCGGCGAAGGCTCCGGCCGTCGCCGACAGAGCAAAATTCGGGGCCAAACTAAACTTGATATTTATAGTCATGTTTTGTATGGTCCGGTTGTGCTCGGGACAGGACGGCCGCAACGGCCACCGTCGGCACGATGGGACCAGGTCGTGGCAATAGCTCTTTCGGCGATGAATGTTGGGACGCATCGGATCAGCAGGCTGGGTCTGCGTGCGACCAGCCAAGCGGTCGAACTGACGCGGGCCGAGCTTCATCAATTGGTCTGGTCACGGCCGATGACCGAGATCGCCGTGCAGCTTGGCGTGCGCGACCAGCAGGTGGCGCAGGCCTGCGATCGTCATGACATAGCTCGCCCACAACCTGGGCATTGGCAGAAACTGCAATACGGCAAGGGTGTCGAGCCCAAGCCGCTTTCGACCGACTCCTATGCTGCGGAAGAGCCGGTCGTCATCGCTGGTCGCGAGACTTTTCCGCGCATCCGCGACAACGAGCTTGCGCCAGGGGTCAGCAGGTGATGATGCATGTCAACCCCTTCAAGGATGCCGGCGAGGCGCAGGGCGATGGGATACGCCGATATCGCGAGACGTTCGCCGAGGTCGAAGCGCTGGGCGCCCAGGTTCGACGGGCAAGGCGTCAGGCTGATCTGAGCCTGAAGCGCGTCAATGCCGTGCCGGAACCCCACAGTGTGGGCAATGCCGTTTTCGCGGTTGAGCTGGAGCGCCACGGCGCCGACCGCGAGACGATGTTCGAGGCGATGCGCAAGCTAGACGCAGCGCGCCGGGCGCTGCGGGCTATCGTCTCCGATTTCGTCTTGGATCAGGACACAACCGTCCCGATGGGTCTGCGCCGTCCTGCCTGAGGAAGGGCCGGACTGTCGCGGGACAACATATCAGCTGGAGACTATCGAGTGTCAAAGATGGCCGAGATCGAACGCCGCAGTGAAGAGGCGTCGGCGCATATCCGCGCAACGATCATGAATGAGTTTTGCGACGTCATGCACAAGACAGGCCTGTCTCCGATTGCGGTGATGCGGCTAGCCGCGCAGGCGGTCGGGTCGATCTATCGCGAAGTGGCCGACGTTCATGCCTGCCCCGATGGCTGCCCTTGCGGCTGGCGGCCTCATGAAGTGTCCGACATCGAGGTTCTTGGTGCTGCCCTTGCGGCCGCGTGCCGGCAACATCGGCGCAGTCACGATCTGCGGTTGATGCGGGTCATCGGCAGCGCATGACCCGCGTTGCGGGCGCCCCTGCCTTGGGGCGCTCCTTTACCGGACAGTCTGCCTCAGCCCAGCCAGCGCCTCCTGCACGTCGGCTCGTGCTTCGTTGGCTTCGGGCCAGACGGCGTAGACCGGATAGGTAAATTCGGGCGCGCCTTCGACGGTTTCCAGCTCGCCCGCGGCGATCAGCGGGGCAACCACGCCCTTGCGGAAGTAGCCCGTTCCGCCGGCGCGCAGGATGTAGCTCAGGCCGAGCGGGCCGAGACCGACGACAAGTCCGGGCTCGCCAAACGCCGTCGAGCTGGCATCGTGCTGGGCGGCGAACAGCGGCCCCCAATCGACATAGACATAGGTCTCGGCCTCCGGCCTGCCATTGCCGGGCAAGGTCCTGACCAGCACGAGCTGCTCTTCCTGGAGGATCTCGACCTTGAAGCCGGGCAAAAGCTTCGGCGCATAGAGCACGGCGATGTCGAGCACCCCGTTCCTGAGCTGGTCGAGCAACTGGTCCGGCACGCCGACATGGGCGTGAACGGCAATCTCGGGCCTGGCTTTCTTCATCCACACCAGCCAGTCGAGCAGCAGCGGGTTCCACAGGCTGAGCTCGCCTCCGAGCGCGACGACGCTTGTCCGCCCGGAGGGGATGGCCAGCTGGTAGCGGGCGCGCTCCCAGATCTGGACGAAGGATTGGGCGAAGCGCTCGAACTCGCGGCCGGCCGGGGTCAGTTGCGCGCCGTTGCGATTGCGAACGAACAGTTGGCGGCCGAGCTCGTCCTCGAGCGTACGGATGCGGGCGCTGACGGTCGTCTGGGTGACATGGAGCCGGTCGGCGGCTCTGAGGAAGCTGCCGCAATGAACGATCTCGAGAAACGTGCGGGCGCGGTCGATATCCATACGCCATTAGTGCAAAAAAATTGCATCAATGCAGCATTTAAATCCGTTTGCCTTTCGGAGTGACGGAGCGCAGCTTTTTCGTGTCGAGATCGATCTCGCCGCCAAGACGGGACAAGAAGATGATGTCTGACCAAAAAGGCGCTCCTCCCGAAACGCGCGAATACGCTTCGCCTCCTTGCTTCATGCATGAACTGGAACCGGGCTACCGGACTGATACGGCTCCCATGGACGCGTGGCCTGATGTCGCGCGATGGCGCAAGGCGGAGCGGGCGCGCCTGATCGACGAGCGACTGCTTGCCGATCCCGACGAACGCAAGGCTCGCTCCGAGCGCATCGCTGCCGAACTCGACCTGGCAATCGGCAAGGTCAGCGGCCACACCGTCAGTGTCTATTGGCCATTCCGCGGCGAGCCGGATCTGCGCAACTGGGCCGTCCGGGTGATCGGGCGCGGCGGCAGGATCGCCTTGCCTGTCGTCATCAAGAAGGCTTGGCCGCTGGAGTTCCGTGCCTGGCCGCCGGGCGATCCGCTCGAACGCGGTGTCTGGAACATCCTCGTTCCCGCCAATGGTCCGGCGATCCTGCCCGATGTCGTCATCGCGCCGGTCGTGGGGTTCGACGGGGCAAACTACCGGCTGGGCTATGGCGGCGGCTTTTTCGATCGCACCCTTGCCGCGATGCCCAAGCGACCGCTCGTCGTCGGCGTCGGCTACGCAGGCAGCCGGATCGCCACGATCTATCCGCAGCCGCACGACATTCCGATGGACATCATCGTCACCGACGAATGAGTGATGGGACGAATGAGTGATGGCTAATAGGTCGCAGTATGCCACCCTTGTCGTCAGGGGCTCTGCTGCTAGGCTTTGACAATGCGATGCCGGATGTCCGGACAGTCAGTGCGACACGGATCGCAACTGGGAGGAGGTCGCCTGTCGTGAATGAAACTGTACAGCCAAAGGGGCGTTCGCTCTATCTCGAGCTGGGAGGCGAAGAGGCCGTACGCCGGCTGGTCGAAATCTTCTACGACATCGTCGAGCAGGACGAGGCTGCAGCCGAGCTGCATCTGTTGCATCGCAGGGGGCATGGCGTCGCGCATTCGCGTGAGGAACAGTTCAACTATCTCTCAGGCTTTTTCGGCGGTCCGAGCTATTACGTTCAGAAGCACGGGCATTCGCGTCTGAAGGAAATCCACGAGCACGTGGCGATTGGCCCGGAACTGCGCGATTTGTGGCTGACATGCATGCGCCAGGCGGTGGCGAAGGCCGGCCTGTCCGAGCATCTGCAGGCGTTGGTGATGCGCCACTTCACCTTTGCCGCCGAGATGACGCGAAACAGGGACTGAGCCAGCCTATCTGGCCTCCCGGCCGCGGCGGCGGCCGGGGTCCGGCACTTCGGCCTCAGTGGTAGGGCTGCATCGAACCCGGTGCAGGCTCGCCGCGCATGTTGACGACCGGCTCGCCTTGCGAGGTCGGGGCTGCCAGGCCAGTGGCGACCACCGACACCTTGAACTGACCCTGGAGCGAATTGTCGAAGATCGCGCCGACGATGATGTCGGCTTCATCACCTACCTCCTCGCGGATGCGGGTGGCGGCTTCGTCGACCTCGAACAGCGTCATGTCCATGCCGCCCGAGATCGAGATCAGCACGCCCCTGGCGCCCTTGATCGAGTTTTCGTCAATGAGCGGGTTGGCGATCGACGCTTCGGCCGCCTTGCTGGCGCGGTTTTCGCCGCTGCCGACGCCCGTACCCATCATGGCGCGGCCCATGTCGCGCATCACCGTCTTCACGTCGGCGAAGTCGAGATTGATCAGGCCTTCCTTGACGATCAGGTTGGTGATGCAGCTGACGCCGGAGTAGAGCACCTTGTCGGCGATGCCGAACGCATCCTCGAAGGTGGTCTTGGCGTTGGCGATGCGGAACAGGTTCTGGTTCGGAATGACGATGACCGTGTCGGCGGCCTGGCGCAAAAGCTCGATGCCCTGTTCGGCCATCTGCATGCGCCGCTTGCCTTCGAAGGTGAACGGCTTGGTGACGATGGCAACGGTGAGGATGCCTGCCGCGCGTGCTGCCCGTGCGATCACAGGTGCGGCGCCCGTTCCGGTGCCGCCGCCCATGCCGGCGGTCACGAAGCACATATGCGTGCCGGAGAGCTGATCCATGATTTCATGGATCGATTCCTCGGCTGCCGCCTGACCGACCTCCGGCATGGAGCCGGCACCGAGACCCTCTGTCACCATCGAGCCGAGCTGAACCAGCTTCGAGGCCTTCGACATGGTCAGCGCCTGAGCATCGGTGTTTGCGACGATGAACTCTGTGCCCTCGAGACCTTCGGCAATCATGTTGTTGACGGCGTTGCCGCCACCGCCGCCGACACCGATAACGGTCAGCTTCGGCCTCATTTCCGAGATCTCAGGTTTCTTGGAAGTGTTCATGGTTCCGTTTCCTGCGCAGCGCCCCTGCCCGAATCGGACCGGCTCAGGGAATCAGATTGATCGGGAGGCTGCAAGGAATAGCCTGTCGATTGCGGTTTTTAACCGGCAGATCTGGGCTTTTGCACCTGTAAGTGAGGGAGGCAAGCACTCGATCCGCTGTCCGGCCGCTGCTGGTGCAGCCGGACAGCTTGGGTGTCGTGGTCAGAATGCCTTGAGCCGAGCTGTAGCGCCGGAGTTGGTATGCCCACCGGCTTCCGGGTTGGAGTGGAGGACAGCTATCTTCCGCCCAGCCTGTCTGGCAGCTCTTGGTGCAGCATTTTCGACCGGTCCAGGTCGCTTTCGTAGCCTGGTTGTCGGAACCGCTCATTTATCAAAAACGCTAGCGTGGGCAGGCGTCACAATGGCTGCTCATGCGACTGCAGGAATGACCTTCGCTCCAGCGCGCGAACCTCAAGTTGGCGGAGGCGCGTCTGCAGCCTGTTGGCCCCGACAGAGGAATACTGGTGCGAGCCGATGCGTTGTCGCGGCTCGTCTCAAATCCGATGCCAGCCATCTGCCATCTGTCACCAATGAGCCATCTCGCGAGCATGCCATGGTAATATCAATCGATACCCCTCCAAATTGGCGCGATATCGCGCGGGTTGCCTCAGGTGAGATGCTGGCTCTCGCCCCAGCCGCCTGGGAACGCGTTGCACATGCCAATCGTATCGTGACGCGTATCGTTGAGAACGGCGTGCGTGCTTACGGTGTGAACACTGGGGTCGGCGCGCTTTCGAACACGGTAGTCGAACCAGCTTTGCAGGAAAAACTGTCGCGCAACATAATCCTCAGCCATGCCTGCGGGGTGGGCGAACCAGTGCCTGAGCACAGCGTCCGGGCCATTATCGCATCTCAGGTGGCCAACTTTGCACATGGTCACTCTGGCGTGCGCCCTGAGATCGTTCTGCATTTGCTGCGCTTCCTGGAATGTGACTGCATCCCGGAAGTTCCGTCACGAGGGTCAGCCGGATATCTCACGCACAATGCTCACATTGCGCTGGTCTTGATCGGTGAGGGCAGGGCGCAAGTTGCCGGGCGCCGAATGAATGGCCGTGATGCGCTGGCTGCAATTGGAGTTGAGCCATTGGTGCTTGGCGCCAAAGAAGGATTGAGCCTGGTAAACGGCACCGCCTGCGCAACTGGGCTCCTGTGTGTAGCGCTGGCGCGCGTCGAGCGGCTATTGCGCTGGGCTGATGCTGCGGCGGCGCTGACGCTTGAAGCCGCGGGTGGTCAGATGGAGGCATTTGACGAGCGGGTGCTCGCCATGCGGCCGTCACCCGGCATCCAGGCGGTGGGCGTTACGCTGCGTGCTTTGCTCGAAGGCAGCGGCCTGATAAGCGCGGCACGCGGGCGCCGGACGCAGGACGCACTCAGCCTTCGTGCCGTGCCTCATGTGCACGGTGCAGCGCTTGAAGTGACGGAGCGTTCGGCGCAACTTGTCGATCGCGAGCTCGCCTCAGTCACCGACAATCCGGCGGTATCGGGTACGCTGGAAAACCCGCTGGTCTTTTCGGAGGCTCATGCCGTTGCGCCGGCGCTGGGTCAGGCGGCCGACAGCCTGACGATCGCGCTGGCTCAGGTGGCGGGGATGAGCGAACGGCGGATTGATCGTCTGGTCAACCCTCTCGTCAACAATCTGCCAGCATTTCTCGCCAGCGAAGGCGGCTGCAATTCCGGCTTCATGATCGCGCAGTACACTGCCGCCTCGTTGAGCAATGTAAACCGCCGCCTCGCAGCCCCAGCTGCAACCGACGGCGGCGTTACCTCAGGGTTGCAGGAAGATTTCCTCGCCCATCCGACCGTTGCCGCCAACAAGCTGCTGGCGGTCATCGACAACGCCGAATATATCCTGGCAATTGAATTAATGGCGGCAGCCCAAGCGCATGACTTCCTGGCTGGCGACGAAACGCGCGCGCCTGGAACGGATGCGATCTATCGCTCGGTTCGTGAACGTGTCGCGCATTATGCCGACGATCGCCCACTGTCGTGGGACATTGAAACGGTTCGATCTTTCATACGAGAGACGGATATACCTTAGCGAACCCACGACTGAGGGACGACCACGCTTGGTCGCGGTCGACTCCTAATCCGATGGACGAGCCAACCCTTGGAGTGATCGCAAGGCCGGCCAACAACTTGCCTGGTTAGCGTCTCGACAAGTCGCGCAGACGGCCTGTCTTCTCGCGGCCGCCCACATGAGTGGGCAGCCGGAGCCAGCCTAAACAATTGGTTTCAGAGTAAGCCTCCGGTGGGGGCCGCGGCCGCCTTGGATTGTCAGCGTGCCTGACTACGGCTTTTCTCGAAGCCGACCTTGCCGAGAGCGCGGCGTCTGGCGAGCTTTTTCATCCGGGTTTGGATTTCGTCTTCATCGGCATGTGCGGGATCGAACGGACGGCCGTGCCAGCGCTTGAGTTCGCGATGCTGCTCGTGCTTGGGATCGGCGATGGCGTCGAGGAACAGTTCGAAGCCGGGGATGCCGCCGACATCTTCGGGTGGGGCGCGGCCGGCGCCGTCGATGTAGCGGGGATACTCGGCGGCGGGATCGGCATCGGCGACCGCCTCGATCGTGATCGTGTGCCTCCAGTCGTCACCGAAGTCGTAGGTGTAGGTCAGTTGCATGATGCCGCGATCGACCAGCGAGCCGAGCCGCAAGGTCTTCGCCGAGTAGGTTTTATCGCGCAGGCTATCCCATTCGGGATTAGGGATGGCGTAGCGCCTTCCGTCGGCGCGGAACTCGAACAGGTGATAGTCGTCAAACGGCATGGCCGCCTGGATTACGTCGTGCAAGGCCTTGAGCGTTGCCGTCAGCGGCACCTCGGCGCGCCGCCAGATGGCTGGCTGCCAGTCATCGAGCTGGATCCTGATGCGGGCGATGCGATGGGCGTGGCTCATGCCGCCAATCTTGCAGATTGCGCCTTCCAGTTCCACGGCAGGAGTTCGGACAGCCCCCTTTAGGGCGTGTCGGCGATGCGGGCGAGCACATCGGCCTCCTGGTGGGGCGGGTCAGCATCATTGAGCTTTGCCGTGCCGATCAGGGTATACATGACGGCCGCGCGATCGGCCCCTCGGGGCGACCCAGCGAAGAGCCACGACTTTCTGCCGAGAGCCAAGCCGCGCAGCGCCCGTTCGGCAGCATTGTTCGTCAGGCAGATGCACCCGTCTTCGAGGAAACGAGCGAAGCCCGCCCAGCGTTTGAGCATGTAGTCGATCGCCTGGGCGACCGGGGCGTGGCGCGAGAGCCTGGCACGCTCGCCACGCATCCATGCTTCCAGCTCGGCGACGAGCGGCGCGCTTCTTTCGGTCCTGACGACAAGACGCTGCTCGCCAGCCAAGCCGTTGATGTCGCGCTCGATGTCGAACAGGAGATCGATGCGTTTGACGGCTTCGAAGGCGATCGGCGAGATCGGCGGCGCGGCCTTTCCCCGACGAGCATTGGCGGCGATGTCGGCAAGCACGAAGAACTTGCGCCGCGCATGGCTCCAGCAGAGCGCCTCCGTCACCGGTCCGGGCTTGCGGTCGCGGAGGTAGAGCCGGTTGTAGCCGGCATAGGCGTCGGCCTGCAGAATGCCGGTGAACTGCCTCAGGTGCCGCTCGGGATGATCGCCGGACCGGTCGCGGGATGCGTAGAACAGGGCTGCCGGTGGTGATGCACCGCCGAAGGGCCGATCGTCGCGGACATAGATCCAGGCTCGACCGGTGGTCGTCTTGCCCTTCGCCAGGATCGGCACCGTAGTGTCGTCGCCGTGAAGCCGCTCTGCCGAGAGCACATGGTCCTCGATCAGCGCATGCAGCGGACGCAGCACCACCGCGCATGCGCCGACCTGATCGGCCAGCGTCGACAGGCTCAGCTCGATGCCTTCGCGGGCATAACGCTCACTCTGCCGGTTCAGCGGCTGGTGCTGGCCGAACTTCTCGAACAGCACCATGGCAAGCAGGTTCGGGCCGGCAAAGCCGCGCGGCGTGACGTGGAACGGCGCCGGTGGCTGCGTGATCGCCTCGCACTGCCGGCACGAGAACTTCTCGCGCACCGTCTGGATCACCTTCCACTGGCGCGGGATCACCTCCAGCGTCTCGGTGACGTCCTCGCCCAGCTTAGACAGCCGGACCGATCCGCAGCACGGGCAGCTCTCGGGTGCGGCAATTACCACGCGCTCGCGCGGCAGATGCTCCGGGAACGGCTTGCGCGACGGGCGCCGGCGCTCGAATGAGCGAACCGTCTGTGTCTGGGACGCCGCCCTCTCGGCAGCGAGTTCGTCCTCCGATGCGTCCGCCTCCAGATCCTCGAGCTGTAGTACCATCTGCTCGAGCAGCCTGGCCTTGCGTTCCGAACGGCTGCCATAGAGCTCGCGCCTGAGCTTCTCGATCTCCAGCTTCAGTCGTGCAATCAGCGCCTCCGTCCCGGAACTGACCGCCGCCGCGCGGGCGGCAAGGGCTTCGGCCTCAACGCGCGCGGCGCGCTCCGCGAGGATCATCGCGTGGGCGGCGGCGAGGTCGGAAGGGAGCGATTCAGCGGCGGACACCAATCGATGGAATCACATCCACCGCCATGTGCAAGGCCAAAATCGTCAGCCGGTCGCCGTCGGCCGCCAGGTCTTCTGCGGCATGCGCCAATCAATGCCTTCGAGCAGATAGCCGAGTTGGGCCGGCGTGAAGGTGACTGCGCCGTCGGCCGGCGATGGCCAGACGCCTCTAAGAGACTCGAGCTTCTTCGAGAACAGGCAGGCGCCCTGGCCGTCGTGCCACAGAACCTTGATCAGATCGCCGCGACGGCCGCGGAAGACGAACAGATGACCATTGTGCGGATCACGCTTTAGCGTCTCCTGCACCACCAGCGCCAGGCCCGGAAAGCCCTTCCTCATGTCGGTGTGGCCGGTCGCCAGCCATACCCGCACGCCGCTCGGAACCGGGATCATCGGGACCCGAGCGCGTCCAGAACGCGCCGCAGCGCCTCGGCATCTACGTCGCGATCGACGCGGACGCGGCGCCCGCCGCCAAGCTCGATCTCGATGATGCCGCTCTTGCGGCGACGTCGGCCGGGAGACGCCGATGGCGCCGGCGCCTCAACGGCGGGCGGCGCAGCAGCAGGAACGATCTCGACCGCGACCAATTGCGAGGGACCGGCATCGACCCGATCACACAGGTCCTTGCGCCATCGAAAGAGTTGGCTGACGTGAATGCCCGCCGATCGCGCGACTTCCGACACCGACACGTCAGGCTCAAGAGACGCCGCGACCAGGCTCTCCTTCTCCTCACGCGACCACCGCCGGCGTCTCTCGACCGACGTGATCACCTCCACCCGCGGCATCGTCATAGGGCTACTCCTAGGATTATCCCTAGGACTTCCGACGTTCGCCCTCAGCCCGCAAGGCGGTCCTCACCGGAGGGATACGTTTCAGAATGATCCCATGCGAATTCGGCGTCGTCCACCGGGGCGCGATTGAGCCACAGGGATCTGCGGATCGAACAGTTGGGGGTTCAGTCAACCAGACCCACGCATTGATGGTGGCCTTGGGCATACATTATGCCTATATATGGACAACGATGATGGAACCTGTTGCACCATGACAGTCAACGTCTGGTCGCCCGCGATCTCGAAGGCCGACGGGCCGCTGTATCTGGCGATTGCCGACGCCTTGTCGGTCGACATCGCGTCTGGCCGCTTGCCCGGCGGCTTTCGGCTGCCGCCGCAGCGGACACTTGCCGACCAGCTTGGCATCGATTTCACCACGGTGAGCCGTGCCTATGCCGAGGCGCGCAAGCGCGGGCTGGTCGAAGGTCGGGTCGGGCAGGGCACCTATGTCAGGATGCGTCGTCCGTCCAACTCGCCGTCGACGGTGACCGGTATCGTCGACATGAGCATGAACCTGCCGCCGCGGTTCGACGATCCGGAGCTCGCAGCAAAGATGTGGGACGGCATCGCCGAACTGCAGGCCGGCGACGGGCTCGGCCTGTTGATGCGCTACCAGGAAGCCGGCGGCACGCTGCGCGACCGCGCCGCGGGCGCCATGTGGCTGGCGCCGCGTCTGGGCGATATCGGCCCTGGTCGGTTGATGGTCTGTCCGGGCGCGCAAGGGGCGTTGCTGGCGCTGCTGGGGGCGTTGGCAGCACCGGGCGAAACCATCTGCGCCGAGGCTCTGACCTATCCCGGCCTGCTTGCCGTTGCCGAGCATCTGCGCATCGGCGTCATCGGCGTGGCGATGGATGAGGAAGGGCTGATTCCCGAAGCGTTCGAAGATGTGTGCCGCAAGCGCGCGCCGAAGCTGCTTTACTGCACGCCGACGCTGCACAATCCGACAACAACGACGCTGTCGCAGGTACGGCGCGAGCAGATCGTGGCGATCGCGCGCCAGCACAATGTGCTGATCGTTGAGGACGACGCTTATGGCGCCTTGCCGGTCAATCCGGTGGCCACTTTCGCGGCCCTCGCATCCGAAATCACTTATCACATTGCCGGCCTGGCCAAGTGCCTGGCGCCGGCGCTGCGCGTGGCTTATGTGGTGGTGCCGCAGGAGCGCACGGCAGCCCATCTAGCCGGCGCCATCCGCGCCACCGCCGGCATGGCCTCGCCGCTGACGGCCTCGCTTGCCACGCGCTGGATCGAGTCTGGGGTTGCACAATCCGTGCTGGCGGCAATTCGAAGCGAAACCAGGCAGCGGCAGGCGATCGCGTCGCAACTGCTGCCGTCCAGCCTTGTGCAGGCAAATGCCGAAGGCTTCCACGTCTGGCTGAAGCTTCCATCTGGCTGGAGCCGGAGCGACTTTGCCGCGCGCCTGCGCTCGGCCGGCATCGGCGTCGTCACCAGCGATGCGTTCTCGGTTTCCGGGCCTGCACCCGAGGCAGTGCGCCTCGGGCTGGGTGCGGCGCCCGATCAGGCGTCGCTTGCCGCAAGCCTTGGGACAGTCGCTGACCTGCTCGTGCAGCAGTCGGCGATGTCGTTGATGGTCGTCTAGGGGATGGCGCTCGGCAGTGGGCCGGCGAAACGCTCGATCCGGTTCATGCCAAGGATTTGATGCAGCGGGGTCTCGTCACTCACCCGGCGAAACATGCCGGGCGACATCCAGCGCGCAAAGCCGTCGACATTGGGCGCGCCGCGACCTGAACGAACATCGTCGATCCATAAGGTGCGTGTTTCGAGCGAGATACGGGTCAGGCCGGTCGAATTCGGCACGCCGGCATGGGCATGAGCGCTGGAAAACGCGATGATCTGACCCGGTGCGATGACCACCGGCGTAGCGTCTGCGACCTCAAGCTCCTCGGTCAGATGAGGTATCGCCGCGTCGGCGTCGACAGCGTTGCGACCACCGGCCTTCGACCGCTCCAGCAGCGCGGCAAGGTCGAAGTCGGCGCTGGTGTTCGCGACCGGACGATCCCAGAGCGAGGGGTAGATCGCGAAGGTGCGCCCTTCATCGATGTCGTAGACCGGCGCCCACCAGTTGGTCTGGGCATAGAGGTTGGAACCCCAGGTGTCGCGGTGGAAGGCAATGGTTGCGGTGGTGCGGGCACGCGGCACGACGCTCCCCGGATCCTGGTGCGGCTGAAACCTGAGATAGAGGGTATCTCGTGCGAGCCCTTCCGCCTCCAGGCCGCAGGCCTCGAAGACATCGCGCCACAGCCGCCTGACCTCCGGCGACCGGGCGAAATCGCGCTGGCGCTGGGCGAAGCTCTCCGTCTGCTCGTGATGCGACAGGTGGCGATGTATTTCCTCCGGTGCGAAGGGCGCGAACGCATCCTCAAGGAAGGTTTGGGTGAAGCTGACGAGGTCGGCCATCGGCACAAGTGCGCCGAAGCGAAGAATGTCGCCGGCATAGATCCGGTCATGAAGCAGGCGCGGGCCGGGCGCCTCGGAGACGTCGCTGTACATCAGATCGCTCCGCAATTCACACGGTAAGGCCGGCGATATTCATCAGCAGGCGGAAGAGGTAGGCCACGGCACCGAGCCCCAGAACGCTGACTGTCCAGATGAGGATCAGCCAGCCGATCCGCTTCGGCCACGATACCGGTGCCTGCGAGGGGGCGGCCATCAGTGATAGCCCTCGCCGGCTTTCACCTTGCCGCGGAACACGTAATAAGACCATGCGGTGTAGCCGAGGATGAAGGGGATGATGAACAGGGCGCCGACCAGTGCAAAGCCCATGCTCTGCGGCGGCGAGGCGGCCTCGCGGATGGTGATGTCAGGTGGGATGATGTTCGGCCACAGGCTGATGCCGAGGCCGCTATAGCCAAGGAACAGCACGAACAGCGCCAGGATGAACGGTCCGGCATGTGGTGCGCCCTGCAGGCTGCGCAGAATTAGCCAGGTGGCGACAAGGACCAGGATCGGCACCGGCGAGAAGAAGACGATGTTCGGGAAGCTGAACCAGCGTTCGGCAATGTCGGGATGGGCGAACGGCGTCCACAGGCTGACGATGCCGATGACGGCCAGCAAGGCAAGCGTTATCGGGCGCGCCAGTGCGACCATGCGGTCATACAGCACGCCTTCGGTCTTGATGATCAGCCATGTGCTGCCCAACAGTGCATAAGCGACAATCAGCCCGAAGCCGGTGAACAGGCTGAAAGGCGTGACCCAGTCGAGCGCGCCGCCGACATAGGCGTTGTTTTCGACCTTGAAGCCGTCGAGGAAAGCACCGAGCGACACGCCCTGGAAGAAGGTGGCGACATAGGAGCCGCCGGCAAAGGCCTTGTCCCAGAATGCCCGGTGATGCTGGTCGGCCTTGAAGCGGAACTCGAAGGCGACCCCGCGCCAGATCAGCCCGAGCAGCATCAGCACCAGCGGCAGATAGAGCGCGCTGAGGATGACGGCATAGGCAAGCGGGAAGGCAGCCATCAGGGCGGCCCCCCCGAGCACCAGCCAGGTCTCGTTGCCGTCCCAAACCGGGGCGACCGTGTTGACCATTGTGTCGCGCTGCTCGCGGTCGCGAACGAAGGGGAACAGGATGCCGATGCCGAGATCGAACCCGTCCATGATGACATACATCATCAGGCCAAAGGCGATGATGACGGCCCAGACAACTGGAAGATCGATGCCCATCGGTTCAGCCTTTCCTGTCGGCGTGAGTCTGCGCGAACATGTCGATCTGTTCGTGGGCGGCAGATAGCGGCCGCGCCGGCCGGCCGCTCATATCGTCGTCGCCCGGATCATGCTCGTCGACTTCGGGGCCCTTGCCGACCAGCTTGAGCATGTAGCTCGTGCCGATGCCGAAGACGATGAAGTAGACCACGACGAAGACAATGAGGGTGGTGCTCATCGCCAGCACCGAATGGTTCGACACGGCGTCCTTGGTGCGCATCACGCCATAGACGATCCATGGCTGGCGGCCGATCTCGGTGGTGTACCAGCCGGCAAGGATGGCGATCACACCGGCCGGGCCCATCAAGGTGGCGAAGCGCAGGAACAGCCTCTTTTCATAGAGTTGCTGGCGCCAGCGCAGCCATAGCCCCCAGGCACCGAGCAGCAACATCAGCATGCCGAGACCGACCATGATCCGGAAGCTCCAGAATACGACGGTCGAGTTCGGACGGTCCTCCTTGGCGTATTCCTTGAGGCCAGGGAACTGGCCGTCCCAGCTGTGGGTCAGGATCAGGCTGCCGAGGTTCGGAAGCTTGATCGCGTAGAGCGTCTCTTCTTTCTCCATGTCGGGCCAGCCGAACAGGGTCAGCGGCACGGCTTCGCCGGGTTTGTTCTCCCAATGGCCTTCGAGTGCTGCGATCTTGGCGGGCTGGTGTTTCAGCGTGTTGAGGCCGTGCAGGTCGCCGATCAGAATCTGCACCGGTGCCGAAACCAGCACCATCCACATCGCCATCGACATCATGGTGCGGGTGTGGCGGTTGTCGTTGCCGCGCAGCAGATGCCAGGCGCCCGACGCACCAACAAAAAGGGCGGTCGCCAGGTAGGCGGCGACGGTCATGTGCGCCAGGCGGTAGGGGAATGACGGGTTGAAGATGATCTCGAACCAGTTCACCGGGATGACGACGCCGTTGACGATTTCGAAGCCTTGCGGGGTCTGCATCCAGCTGTTGGAGGCGAGAATCCACGTTGCCGAAATCAGCGTCCCGACCGCAACCATGATGGTAGAGAAGAAGTGCAAACCAGGGCCGACCCGGTTCCAGCCGAACAGCATGACGCCCAGGAAGCCGGCCTCGAGGAAGAAGGCGGTGAGCACTTCGTAGGCGAGCAGCGGCCCGGTCACCGAGCCGGCGAAGGCGGAGAAGTAACTCCAGTTGGTGCCGAACTGGTAGGCCATGACGAGGCCGGAGACGACGCCCATAGCGAAGTTGACGGCGAAGATCTTCGACCAGAAATGGTAGAGATCGCGGTAGACGGTATCGCGCTTCCACAACCACAAGCCTTCCAGCACCGCGAGGTAACTTGCGAGACCGATGGTGATGGCGGGGAAGATGATGTGGAAGGAGATGGTAAAGCCGAACTGTATGCGGGCCAGTTCGAGTGCGGTTAGGCCGAACATCAAGGACCTCTCTTGCATGTACAATCGGCTTGAGCGCGATTGCTGGTCGAAGCGTAATACTCGTCGATTGTCGTCAGGTATTGCTCACACCTTGCAATAGACCTCCATCTTGATCTGCGCAGCGCGGAAAGTCGACGCACCCCGGGGGACATTTTGCCCCATGTGGCGGACCCGCGCAGTTACGGGGCGATCATTCTCCATACAATAGGTCCATGCATTCATCAATTGTCAGGAATGTATGTGAATTATATGCATATTGCACCTTGCCGGCAAGGCTGAAGCGCCTTATGTGTCGGGGCGTAGGGGCGCGCTGTGGCGTTCCCCGCATGTTTGCGACCCGCAAGAAGGAGACGCGCATGTCTCGGTCCAGATATACGGCAGAGGGGTTTACCCCCACCGACAACCCGATGAAGACGGGTATCAAGGGGCTCTGCCCGCGCTGCCAGATGGGGCACCTGTTCCAGGGCTTCCTGAAGCTTGCGCCGCGTTGCGAGGTTTGCGGGCTCGACTATTCCTTCGCCGATCCGGCCGATGGCCCCGCCTTCTTCGCCATGACCATTGCCGCGGTGCCGGCGCTCGCCTTCGGCGCATGGTTCCAGACGGCATTCGGCCTGCCGCTATGGGTGCATCTGTTCATCACCTTGCCGCTGACCGTGCTGAGCTGCATGGCACTGTTGCGGCCGCTCAAGGGCTGGCTGGTGTGTTCGCAGTTCTTCCACAAAGCCGAGGAAGGCTCGATCGATTTCGATTGGCACGCCAAGGCCAAGGGCCAGCAGCAGAATGGCCAGACGCCGGCCGCCTAATCAGGCGGAGTATTCGGCGCAGCCCTGCCGCTGTGGCGACCAACAGCAAAAAAGCCATGGGCAGGGGCGGCCCATGGCTTTGCGGCAACATCAAGCTGCCTTTGGCGGTGGGGAGGTGTCGTTCAGCGCAGGACGCTGGTGACCTTGTCCCCTTCATCGTTGAGCCCGATCGAAACCTTCTCGCCGATCTGGATATTTGGAAGGCCGACGTCGCGCGGCACGGTGAAGCTGTGGCCGTTGTCGAGAGTGATGACGCGAGATGCCGGGCTGAACTTCATGACCACGCCGTTGTTCGACGACGCGAGCGCTGCGCCCGACATCAAGGCGAGGGATGCGGCAGCCAGGATGATCTTCTTCATTTGGTAGTTCCTTTCTTGGGAGGTGACGCCAACATCGGCGACGTCCCATTTCTAGCGGCGCCCCGTTTCGAGCGGTTTTCAGAACACGGCGATAAGTGTTTCGTTTGTTTCAGTCGCCGCCGGTAAAGCGAAACATGGCGCTGCTTGCCGGCTGGAAAGGGCAGGCGTGTTCTGCTTGAACAGCGATCGTGTGGGGACGACGACGGCCTGTGACCAGACACCGGCGCGCGACGATCGGGCTTGGCGAGGGCTGATGGGGGCAGGCGACTGTCGGAATGACGGCAGCCAGGGCGCGAGGGGCAGTCTCGCTCTGTCGAGCCAACGGCAACGCGATCGAAAGGGGAGGGCGAAAGCGGCGAGGTTTGACCTTGCTTCGTGGCGCTGGATGCGCTCCCGCAGTTCGGAAACGCAAACGCACCGACCGGCAAGCGCCGGCCGGTCAGATCGAACGGGAGGGTGCCGTCGTTGAAAGCCGCGACTTGCGGGCCGTGCGCACTCCGTCGGCGGCGCGCAGATGCGCTGCGATCATCGGATTGACGATGTGGGGGGCGGTCAGCAGCGCCATATGTCCGGCATCGGGAACGATGGCAAGCCTGGCGCCTGGAATAGCCTCGGCGACCATTTCGGTGACGCGCAAACTCAAGACAGGGCTGTCCAGCGCCATCACCGCAAGCGTCGGGCAACCGAGCGCGCGACAGCGGTTCGCCGGCCAGGTTGCGGCAAGTGCGGTTGCGAGATCACGGCCCGCTTGCTCGGCATGGCGCACGAGTTCTTGCCGGAGGCTTTCGCTGGTCCGGCGCCAGGCCCCTGCGCCATGCCAGAAGTCGATATAGGCGCGCATGCCGGCTGACGGGCCGGAGGCACGTGCTGTTGTCGCCAGTTTCTCGGCCATGCCGGCAAGCTCGGCGAACAAGGCCAGATCCGACGGAGCCCCGGCGCGCAGCAGATGGAACAATGCGGGCTCGATCAGCGTCAGGCTTTTGACCAGTTGCGGCCGTATCAGCGCGATCTCCAGCGCCACTGCCGCACCATGCCCATGTCCGACAAGGTGCATCGGCTCCGCCATCACGCCAATGACGACGCCGGCAACATCGGGGATGTTACCGGCCGTCCGATTGCTGCCGTAACGAGACAGATCAGGCGCGATCAGCCGGTGGCGGCCGCGCAGGTATTCCGCGGTGCCTTGCCACAGCCTGCCTGTATTCGCCGAGCCGTGCAGCGCGAGTACGGTGTTGCTGAGCATAGGCTGGCAGATTGGGCCCGGGTCGGACTGCCAGCTAGCGCTATTCCACATCGTGTTCATGGCCGCGCTTCCGGTCACCGGATGGATCGCTGACAAGCGACTGGATTTCAGAGCGAGCCACGCCGATATCCTTGAGCAGGTAGTCGTCAAGTTCCCCAAGGCTCCACACCGCGCGGCGATGGGCGCGATGCCGCCAGAATGCCCGATGGGCGGCCGCGATCCGCGAAGCCAGCGACGAAACGAGGCCGGCGGCGGGTGATCGGATGGTCAGGGTAGTCATGTTCTGGAACTCCTTTGAGCTGTGCCAAGTCGGCGATACGGATCTAGACCTCTCCTGTTTCGGGCATGTTCCCGGCATCGGGAGAAGTGTTTCGTTTGTTTCAGTGGCGATGTTTAGTCGATCTGCGGGTTGCCGCAGGGCGCATGACGGCTGCCCGGGCGAGCAGGGACGTCAGCCGCCATCGAAGCTGCTGACGAAAGCCCGATCGAGCCGCGTCCGTTGTCGCCCGTTGCTGACAGTGGCAGGCCGCTGAACAGGCGGCGCGACGTGAGCCGCCCTGGTGTCGCGCCCAGCGATACGCGTGAATAGACGTCGGTTCGCTGCTTCTTCACGATCCGCGGGGACGTTGCGTTAGCAGGGTCGTGCAGTGACGACATCATCCCGGCGGGTGGGAATTGAAAGCTGGAAGCGATGTCGAAAGCATGCGCCATGCCGAAGGTCGGCAGAACAGCGCAAAAGGCTAGAATGGTCGATCGCATCTCATGTCTCCTTGGGGACGTTCGCGTTCTCGACCTTGCCGGGCGCCTCGCCTGCGGATGGGCCGCCTATCAACATCCCGTGGGTTTTTGATAGACTGGATGCTTCCGCATGCCGGAGCCGACCCAACGAAGTCGACATGGCGGAAGTTAGCTCAGGCCTGTTTCGACGCTTTTTCTGATCTGAGGGAAAAGGTTTCGTTTGTTCGCGCGATTGCGCGAAAATGGCTCTCAGGCCGAAATAATTGAAACAAAGTGAGTGAGTTTCGACCTCATACCGAAACAGAGTGCTTGTAATCATCCGCCGCCCTCACGCCGCCGTGATGTGGCCGCGCTCAGGATTGAGGAGACGATCATGCGAGCTGGCGATCCGGCGGTGAATGTTCGGACGGGCTACGCGCTTTTCGACAGCGACGACATGCTTGTCGACGCCAATGCCGAGATTTTCGGCGGCATTGTCCAGCCGCGCGGTGAGCAGCCGCCGATGGATGTCCTCGCAGCGGTCGCCCGGGTGCTTCGTCAGTTTGCCAGCTTCGACGGTCTTGTTGTGGAACAGACCGATGACTTCGTTCGGCGCGCCGCGTTGCGCTGGCGGCAGCCGAACGTGCCGCCGATCGAGGCGCAAACCGTCGACGGCGGCTGGAAACTGCTGACGAGCCACCCCCGCCTTGGCACCGGCATCGCGCTGATCAGCACCGACATCACCGAAATGAAGCTGGCCCAGATCGCACATCTCAACAGCGCCGAGATCTTCCGTTGTATCACCGACAGCCATCCGCTGCCGGTCTGGGTCGTCGACGAAGAAAGCAAACAGATCCTTTATGAGAGCCTCGACGGGTCGCACCTGCTTGGCCGCAAATGGCAGCCGCAACAGCAACAGCGCCTCACCGACCATTTTGTGAACCCGGACGAATTCGATCGGGCCTGTCGCCATGTCCACGGCAACGACATCTTGCGCGATTGCGAGATTGAGATGCAGCGCGAAGATGGCTCAAATGTCTGGTGCTCGACGAACTGGCGGCGGAGCGTCTTTCGTTCGCGCCCGTCGCTGGTCATCGGCGTGCTCGACATCACCGAGCGCAAGAAAGCCGAAGCAGCGGAACGCGAGGCGACATCGCTGATGCAACGGGTGCTGGACGCTTGCCCGTCGCCGACACGCATGTCGACGATCGAAGGCGAGACGCTCTATGCCAATCCCGCCAGCCGGGAACTCTACGGCGATCGCCCTCACATCGCTGACTATTATGTCAACCCGGCCGACCGGGAAATTCTGGTCAGCACCCTGCTGGACAAGGGCAGCATCGACGACTTCCGTGTGCGGCAATACTGTTCCGACGACACCATTTTCTGGGGCTCGCTTTCGGCACGGCTGATCGACTTCCAGGGCAAGAAGGTGATTGTTTCCAACGCCACGAACATCAACGCCATGATCATGGCGCAGCAACAGACGCGCCAGGCAAACAACCGCCTGACCGACGCGATCGAGTCGCTGGCTGAAGGGTTCGCGCTTTATGACAAGGACGATTGCCTTGTCTTGGCCAACAGCCAGTATCGGAAGATGCATGCCATCTGCGCCGACGTGCTGGTCCCCGGGGTGAACTGGTTCGACTTCCTGCGGGTGACTGCTGAACGCAGCCAGTTCCGTGTTCCCGGCGACAAGATCGACGAGTGGTTGGCCGAGCGGGCGAGGGATCGGCGCGAGTACCGCCAGCAGGAATTCCAGCATGCAGACGGCGGCTGGTTTTTCGTTTCGAACAGCCCGACACGGGAGGGCGGCTTCGTCGTCACCCGCCTCGACATAACCGAGCGCAAGCGAGCTGAACTGGCGGCCAAGGAAGCAGACGACCTCGTTCGCAGGGTCCTCGAGGCCAGCCCCGTCAGCATCCAGATGACGCGCGCCCACGACGGCAAGCAGCTCTACAGCAGCCCGGCGACGACGAGGTTGCTGGGCGATGTCGTTGGCGCGCTCGACCACTTCGCCAGTCAGGCGCATCGCGACGAATATATCGAACGCCTGCTGCGTGATGGCGCTGTCGATGAATTCGAAACACAGCTCAAGCGCAGCGACGGCCAGACATTCTGGTGCTCGATCTCGTCGCGACTGATCGATTTCCATGGCGAGCAGGTCATCGTCTCCCATACGCACGACCTGAGCGACCGCATCGAGCTGCAGAAGCAGGTCGAGCACCAGCGCGAGAAGCTGCACCAGAACGAGAAGCTGTCGGCTCTCGGCGGGTTACTGGCCGGTGTTGCCCATGAGCTGAACAATCCGCTGTCGGTGGTGCTCGGCATGTCGCTGACGCTGAAGGAAACATCGGTCGACGCGAAGACGGTCGAGCGAGCCGACAAGATCAGCAAGGCAGCGGAACGCTGCGCCCGTATCGTCAAGACCTTCCTGGCAATGGCCAGGCAGCAGCCGACGCGCGCCACGAATGTGTCGATAGACGAGGTTGTTTCGGCAGCTCTCGAAGTGGTCAACTATTCGATCCGGTCTTCCGACATCCAGCTCATGTTCGATCTTGAGCCGGATCTGCCGGCGATCTGGGGTGACCCCGATCAGCTCAGCCAGGTGCTGATCAACCTGCTGGTCAATGCCGAGCACGCGCTCCACCATTGGGAGGGGTCAAGGAAGATACTCGTTGCCACGGGACGGCATCCGGAATGCGGCAACATCACCATTAGTGTCACCGATACTGGCCCCGGGATTGCGGAAGAAATCCTGCCGCGCATCTTCGAGCCGTTCTTCACCACCAAGGAGGTGGGCGCCGGCACGGGCATCGGCCTGTCCTTCTGCCATCGCATTATCCAGGCCCATCAGGGAACGATCGAGGTCGAGACCATGCCTGGCGGCGGCTCGACCTTTGTCGTCTCGCTGCCGGCTTCCGACCGGTTCGTCGAAACTTCAGGACCCGCTGACGAAGAGCCGGAGAACTCAGCCGGCCTGTCATGCCTGGTGGTGGATGACGAAAGCGAGGTTGCCGACCTGATCGCGGAAGTCTTGATGCGCGACGGCTTCAATGTCGTCGTCGCGCGGTCAGGCGAAGAGGCTCTGACGCAGCTCAGGAAGCGGACGTTTGCCGTCATCCTGAGCGACCTGAAGATGCCTAGCATGGATGGCCGGCGGCTCTACAACTACATCGCCGACTACCACCCGGCCGAAGTCGACAGGCTCGCCTTCCTGACCGGCGACACGATCAGCCCCGACGCGCAGGTGTTCCTGCGCGCCACCAAGCGTCCCTATCTGGAAAAGCCGGTGAAGCCGATCGAACTACGCCGGTTTGTTTCAGGCCTGGTCGTCAGGCAGGTGTGAGGGATGTCGTTTGATTTGCCGCCCTCGCCGAAGCGAGGTAGTTTTCCAGTCGAGGTGAGGACCCGGTGACTGCCATTTCGCAGATCGTCGTTTGTGATGACGAGCCCGATGTCCGCGACATGGTCGCGGAATATCTGGAACGCCACGGCTATGCCGTGACGACAGCCGATGCCGGGCCGGCCTTGCGCCAGATCGTCGAGAGCCAGCCCGTCGATGTCGTGATCCTCGATATCCGCATGCCCGGCGAAGACGGCCTCTCGCTGGCGCGCTACCTGCGCGAGCATTCCGAGGTGGCGATCATCATGCTGACGGGCTCGGCCGAGATCATCGACCGGGTCGTCGGTCTCGAGATCGGTGCCGACGATTATATCGGCAAGCCGGTTGACCTGCGCGAACTGCTGGCGCGGGTGAAGGCCGTGCTGCGCAGGACAACGGGCAGGGATCGTGTTGCAGAAAATGCGCTTGGGCCCCAGAGCGCCCAGTTCGGCAGCTGTCGATTGGACCTTGAGCAGCGCAAGCTGTTCGACGCCGATGGCCTTGATATTGCGATCACCCCGATGGAGTTCCGGCTGCTCAAAGTGTTCGCCGAGAACAGGGGGCGGATACTCAACCGTGACCAGTTGCTCGAACTTGCGCATGATCGGGGCTGGGATCCGTTCGACCGCAGCATCGACATCCGAATTTCGCGGCTGCGCAAGAAGATCGAGACTGACCCAACAAAGCCCGAGGTGATCAAGACCATTCGCGGGGTCGGCTATCTCTACGCCTGATCAGGCAACAGGCCTTGCGTTTGCACCGGTGTGCTCGCCTCAGGCAGCGAGACTTGCTTGGCGTATCCATCAAAATGCCGTACTGGGAGACTTCTTGGGCAATTCAGCCCCAGAGATCACGGACCGCGCCACCGCCTGATGCACCAGACCAAGGCATATAGATCGCTTGCGACCGGCTTATTGCCGGCCATGCTGCTGTGCTTGGCGGTGATGCTTGGCGGGTCGCTGGTCGACAGCCTGCCTCAGGCATCGGGTGCCACAGAGCCCGCTTCGGGTCAGATGGACGCCCGCGGACGGCATGGCGGCCCCGCCATTCCCGAACGATCGTTCGTCGTCGTCGATTGGCGTAGCGTCAAGGCGACGCCGCAGCATGATGACGGCAAGTCGGCAATCATCCCTTCCAGGATGGACACGCTTGCGATGGCCATTGCCCGTCCGCAGGCCGATCTCGTCTTGCAGACGGATGTCTTGCCGTCTGGGCCAACCTATGGCGCTCGCGCGCCGCCAGCAATCTCCTGACCATTTGTGAATGGTGCGGCCCGACGCCGCGCCGCTGAACGAACAGCCGTCGTCCGCGCGTCCCGACGCCGCGGCGACGGCCTTTGCAGGATAGATCATATGCGGACCTCCCGATGGGTGGTGTGGACATACACCATCATCATTCTGGCCGGCATCATTGCCGCGCTTCCCAACGTTCTGACCGCCAAGCAACTGGCGGCATTGCCAAGCTGGTTCCCGAAACAGCAGGTCACGCTCGGCCTCGATCTCCAGGGCGGCTCGCACCTGGTGCTTGAAGTCGATGCGGCGGCCCTGAAGACAGACCGCCTGCGCTCGCTGCTCGACGATGTGCGCGGCGCCCTGCGCAAGGAGCGCATCAACGCATCTTCGGCGCGGCTTGCCGGTGATTCCATTGTCGTCAACGTCGCCGACGATGCGCAGCGCGCAAAGGCGCTGGCAACGCTGCAGGCACTGGCTGTTCCCGTCAGTGGCGGCCTCGGCCTTGGCGGCGGCACGCCGGACATCGAGGTCACCACTGCCGACAAGCAGATCAAGGTCGTGCTGACCGAGGCTGGCCAGCGCGACAAGCTCGACGCAGCCCTTCAGCAGAGCCTCGAGATCGTGCGCCAGCGTGTCGACCAGGTCGGCGTTGCCGAGCCGACGATCCAGCGGGTCGGCAGCGACCGCATGCTCGTCCAGCTACCCGGCCTGCAGGATCCGACCCGCTTGCGTGAGCTGCTTGGCAGCACCGCCAAGATGACGTTCCACATGGTGGCCAATGTCGCCAATGGCGAACCGTTGCCGCGTGGCGTCACCATGCTGCCCGACGCCAAGTCCGGCGCACAATATCCCGTCGAGGACCGTGTCGCGCTCGATGGCGCACGCCTCACCGATGCGCGCGCCGGCTTTGACCAGCGCACTCAGGAACCGCTCGTTTCGTTCCGCTTCGACAGCGTCGGCGCGCGCCAGTTCGCCGAGATCACCGCCGCCAATGTCGGCAAGCCATTCGCCATCGTGCTCGACGGCAAGGTGCTGTCGGCGCCAAACATCCGCGAACCGATCACCGGCGGTTCCGGCCAGATCAGCGGCAGCTTCAGCGTTGAAGAGACCGTGACGCTGTCGGCGCTGCTGCGCGCCGGCGCGCTGCCGGCACCGCTGACCGTCATCGAAGAGCGCACCGTCGGTCCCGATCTGGGCGGCGACGTCATCAAGATGGGCATCTACACCGGCATCGCCGGCTTCGTGGCCGTCGTGCTGTTCATGGTGGCGCTCTATGGCACCTGGGGCATGATCGCAAATTTCGCGCTCTTGCTGCACCTGATCCTGACCTTCGGTGTGTTGACGCTGATCGGCGGCACGCTGACTCTGCCTGGCATTGCAGGCATCATTCTCGGCATCGGCTTCGGCGTCGACGCCAACATCCTGATCAATGAACGCATCAGGGAGGAATCGAAGAAGGGGCTCAGCGCCTTCGCCGCCTTGGACAACGGCTTCAAGCGCGCGTACTCGACGATTGTCGACGCCAATGTGACGTCGCTGATCGCCACCGGCCTGCTGTTCACGTTCGGCTCCGGTCCGGTGCGTGGCTTCGCCATCACCATGTTCCTCGGCACCTGCCTGTCGATGTTCACCGCCGTTTCGGTGACCCGTATCCTGATGGCGGCAGTCGTTCGCCGCAGGCGCCTGAAGACCATCACCATCGAACCGCTGGTCCGCTTCTTCCCGGAAAAGACCTCGATCTCGTTCATGAAGGCGCGTTATCTCGGTATCGGCATGTCGATCTTCCTGTCGCTGGCCTCGATCGGCCTGTTCTTCAAGCCGGGTCTCAATTACGGCATCGACTTCAAGGGCGGCATCCAGGTCGAGATCGCGACGTCGACGCCGGCCGACCTGGCGCAACTGCGCAGCACGCTGGGCGGCTTGAACATCGGCGAAGTGGCGTTGCAGCAGATCGGCAGCGACGGCAACGTGCTGATCCGTGTCCAGCGCCAGGAGGGCGGCGAGGCGGCGCAGACCGCTGCCGTCGACACCATCAAGTCAGCGGTGCAGAAGCTCGACCCGAGCGTGAAGTTCGAACGCACCGAAGTGGTCGGACCGAAGGTCAGCGGCGAGCTGGCGCAGTCCGGCATCATGGCGGTGGTGCTGGCAGCCCTTGCCATGCTGGTCTACATCTGGTGGCGCTTCGAATGGAACTTTGCCATCGGCGCCATCGCCACGCTGGTGCTGGATACCACCAAAATGGTCGGCTTCTTCGCGCTGTTCGGGCTGGACTTCAACCTGACGGCCATTGCCGCGCTTTTGACCATCATCGGCTATTCGGTGAACGACAAGGTGGTTGTCTATGACCGCATGCGTGAGAACCTGCGCCTGTACAAGAAGATGCCGCTGCGCGAGATCATCGACATGAGCATCAATCAGGTGTTCGCGCGTTGTATTTACACCTCCGTCGCCATCCTGCTGTCGATGCTGCCGATGGCGATCTGGGGCGGCAGCGCGGTCGAGAACTTCGCCGTCCCGATGGTCTTCGGCGTGTTCATCGCAACGACGTCGTCGATCTTCATCGCAGCACCGATCCTGCTCCTGCTCGGTGATTGGTGGCAGCACCGCAGTGCAGGCCGCGAGCCATCGACTGCGGTTGCCGCAACCAAGGCCTAGCTGTCCCTGTCGGAGCCGTCCTTGTGGCGGCTCCGACAAAAGCCGACCTCAGGCCGGTCGGAAGCGCGTCATTTAAAGTCGTATGCGGTCAGCACATACAGGCGCTTGCGCCCGTGAGAATAGACTTCACGAGCGACGTCCTGGATTGAGATGCGAGCTGCATCGAAGGCGGCAAGATATCGCGTTTCATTGTCAACCGCCGGCTGGCTGGCTTTGAGCGCCTGAACCTCGACGAAAAACGGAACTTCGAACGTGCCGTCGTATCCAAGGAAACGTATGGCTTTTCTCGCGGCGTCATAACTGCGGCTTCTGTTGGGAAAGGCAAGTGACATCGGTTGCTCCAATACAATGTCGTCGGGAAGATCAGATTGCCGAAGGGCGCCCAACGAATGGTGAGCCACCAAGGCGCTAGGTCCCAGGCGTAGCTTTGGCTTCCTGCGGATTGGAACCCAAACGTCCATCGCCTGGAAATCGGTTCGCTCTAATCAGGGGCGCCGATCGCGCTCATGTTTTCGGAATTCAGACAGTTGGAAGACAAGGGTGTCCTCCTTTCAGTTGGGGCTAGGGCACGATGGCCGCCCTCAATCAGCCGCGCCCTAAGACGAGCGGCCGACAATCGACCCTGCGCCTTTATTAAGTTCCCGTCTATGCGGTTGTGAAATATTTCGCGCGGCAAACGATTCTGAAATGGCAAAGAGCAGAGCCACGTAATACGTGGCGCGTTGCATTTGGAATTGCTTGCGCTGGGCAAAGTCAAGCGCCGAGGGCGTATGGATTGGGGTGCGTCTGGTTAGCTTGCGCGAATGAGCGTCTCAACGACGCATTTGGCTGCATACTGGCTTCATGATTCTTGCCTCCTGTCGGACGCCCGACCTTCCAAACGATGCGCTCGAATTTGCTGATGACGCGCTGCTCGATATCGTGCAGCGGCAGACGATCCGCTATTTCTGGGAGGGTGCCCATCCGGTCAGCGGTCTTGCCCGCGACCGCCAGAAGACCGCTGGCGATGCGCCGAACGATCTCGTGGCGATCGGTGGTTCCGGCTTCGGGATCATGGCCATCATCGTTGCGGTGGAGCGCGGCTGGGTCGATCGCGCTGAAGCCCTTCATCGATTGCATCGGATGCTCGATCTGCTTGAGGGCTCGCCGCGCTACCACGGCATGTTGCCGCATTTCATCAACGGCAGTACGGGCGACACCATTCCGTTCCGACGAAAGGACGATGGCGCTGACATCGTCGAGACGGCGTTTCTATTTCAGGGCCTGATTTGTGCCCGCGAATATCTTGATCAGACTGCGAGCGAGGAGCAGCGTTTTCGCGCTCGGGTGAACACGCTGCTGGCTCAGGCCGAGTGGGACTGGTTTGCGCGGAAAGGCAAGCTCTACTGGCACTGGAGCCCCAGACATGGCTGGGCCATGAACAATCCGATCGAGGGTTGGAACGAGTGCCTACTTGCATTCGTTCTTGCGGCGGGATCGCAGCATCATGCCATTGATCCGGATTGCTACCACGACGGTTTTGCTCGCGCCCCAACCTTTGAAAACGGGCGTAACTACAACGGAATCGTCCTGCAGCTTGGACCTAACTTTGGCGGACCGCTCTTTTTCGCGCACTACTCCTTTTGCGGGCTCGATCCCAACGGTCTCAGTGATCGCTATGCCGACTATTGGCAGCAAAATACTTGCCACGCATTGATCAACCACCAGCATTGCGTGCTCAACCCGCATGGTCACAAAGGCTATGGCGCGGATTGCTGGGGGCTTACCGCGTCTCACGGGCCGACTGCCTACATCGCGCATGCTCCTGACAGGGATGTCGGGGTCATCACGCCGAGTGCGGCCCTGTCCAGTTTTCCTTATGTGCCCGACCAGGCGATGGCCGCCCTACGCGGTTTCCTGACCAAGCCGAGGGATCGTATCTGGGGTCGTTTCGGCTTTGTCGATGCGTTCTGCGAAAACCGCAACTGGTATGCCCGTACCTATCTGGCCATAAACCAGGGCCCCATCGTCGCAATGATCGAAAACCACAGAACCGGGCTCTTGTGGAAGCTGTTCATGGGGGCACATGAAGTCCGGCTTGGTCTTGCCAGGTTGGGTTTCACCAGAACTGGAGCCACACAGCAGAAGGACCACCTAGGTGCGGACACCGTTCACGCTTCGCCCTCCCGGCGCAAAGCAGCTGGGTTTGTTGCGACCTAGCCGTTGGCGGCACGTACCTCGATGCGCAACAGGGCGAGCATTTCATCGAGATCGGCCCGGTCGGCGATCGAGATGCGCAGCCATTCCGGCAAGCCGTAGTCTTCGTTCGAGCGGATGATGAAACCTTTCCTGGCCAGCCGCGCCACGGTCTCCTGGGCCCAACCGGCATAGGCGCCGGGCAGGCGAACGAAGGCGAAGTTTGCGGCACTCGACGAAATCTCGAAGCCAAGCTTGCGCAGTTCGCCTTCGAGATAGTCGCGTTCTTCGGCGGTGCGGGTCCGCACGTGCTGGACGAAGTCCTGTTCGCCGACCGCGACAGTAGCCGCCACCTGCGCCAGTCCGTTGACGTTGCCGATGCCGCGGACATTGTTCAGCGCCGAAACCACCTCCGGATAGGCATAGGCCCAGCCGGCGCGTGCGGAGGCCAGGCCGTAGGCCTTGGAGAAGGTGCGGGTGACGATGACGTTGGGGTGGTGATCGGCGATCTCGAAGGTCGCGACCGCCTCGGCCGGGTCGACATATTCGGCATATGCGGCGTCGAGCACCAGGACGACGTGTGACGGCAGTTCGCGCGCCAGCCGCGCCACCTCGTCCATCGGCACCACCGAGCCGGTGGGATTGTTGGGATTGGCGAGGAAGACGACGCGCGTCTTGGGCGTAACGGCGGCCAGCAGCGCATCGACATCGACAGAGAAGTCGGGGCCAAGCGGTGCTTCGACCGCCTTGGCGCCGAGGCGATAGGCAACGATGGCGAACTGCAGGAAAGAATAGGCCGGAAACAGGATCTCGTCGCCGGCGCGTGCATAGACGCGGCCGACGGCATCGAGCAATTCCTCCGAGCCGTTGCCGCAGACGATGCGGGCGGGGTCGAGATTGAACTGCTTGCCGATCGCTGCGCGCATCGTTCCGCAGTTCGGGTCGGCATAACGATAGACGTTGGGAGCTGCCTCCCGAATAGCCTCGACCACGCCGGGCGCCGATCCGAGCCAGCTTTCGTTGAGGCCGAGATTGACGACGCGTGCCGCACCCGTGGTGTCGATTTTCTTGACGACGGTCAGCGTTCGGGCGGACAGGTAAGGTACTGGCAGGGACATTTCGCTTCCTTGAAGTCTAGTCGGAGCCGATCAGGATCTTGGTGTAGAGCGAGCGGAAGCGCTTGCGGTCCGCCGGCGGCTCCTTGAAGTGAGTGGCGTAGTAGCCGATCTGCTGGAAATAGGTGATGCGGGCGCGGATCAGGCTCTCGTCCTGGTCATAGCCCATCGCGGTAAAAGCCCGGACAAGCAGCGCCATACGAAAATCGTCCTGTGCCTGCACCTTGCGGGCGATCACTGCCGAACCGCGCGCCCAGTCGCGGATGGCGAGATCAAGCCGCGGGCTGAACGGGTCCTCCCTGATCCACACGCCGGTTACCGCGTCGAAGAAGGCCGGGCCGTCGATGACCTCCTGGTCGATGAGCGCCTCGAACGGCTTGCAGTTGCGCTGACGCCATTCCTCGAGAAGGCTGTCGAGCAAATCCTTCAGGTTCCTGAAGTGGAAGTAGAAGCTGCCGCGCGTGACCTTCAGCTGTTTCGACAGGTGATCGATCTTGACGTTGGCGATGCCCTTCTTTTCCAGCGCAGCGATGGCAGCGGCAATCCACGCTTCGCGCGACAGCGTTTTCCGTGCTTCGGACCTGGCCGATCGTTCGGGAGACGTTGGGCTGCGCTTCATCTCGTCGTTCCTCAGGGGAGGTTGCCGAAGCGCTCCAGCATCAGCGCGAAGAAACCATCGGCGTCGATGCGGCGCAGCACGTTGCAGTTCTTGCGGCGACCGGTGACGTGCCACCAGTCGACGACGGTCATGCCGATGGTCTCGGGCGACATCAACTCGATGGTGACGTTGCATTGCTTCTGCTCGTAGAGATGCGGTGCGAGCAGGTAGCCGGTGACGCAAGCGTCGTGGATGGGCCGGGCCTCGGTCGGGAATTTGTGCGAGCCGTACTGGCGGTAGAAATCGGCCATATTGGCGGCTTCGATTGCCGAACGGGTGCCGAGCGCACGCAATTGCTGCAGCCATTCCGGCGTCATCTGGGCGGTGTAGGTGCAGTCGATGCCGGCCATGGTCACCGGCACGCCGGAATCGAACACGACCGCAGCCGCATGCGGGTCGACCCAGATGTTGAATTCGGCGGCAGGCGTGGCATTGCCGCCCTCGAAGAAGCCGCCGCCCATCAGCACGACTTCGCGGATGCGCGGGATGATGCGCGGCTCCATCACCATCGCCATGCCGAGATTGGTCATGGGGCCAAGCGTGCAGACGGTGATTTCGCCTTCGGGGGCGGCCATCAACGTGTCGACAAGGAAGTTGACGGCATGCTTGTCCTGCAGCGGCTTTTCCGGCTCGGGCAGGACGCAGCCGTCGATGCCGGTCGGGCCATGGACATATTCGGCGGTCTTGAGCGCCTTGACCATCGGACGCGAGCAGCCGGCATAGACCGGCACGTCGGACCGGCCAGCGAGTTCGGCGATCTGCAGCGCGTTGCGCGAGGTCAGTGCCAGCGGCACGTTGCCGCCGACGGTGGTCAGCGCCAACACCTCGAGCTCGGGCGACCCCAGCGCGAACAGGATGGCAAAGGCGTCGTCCTGGCCGGGGTCGGTGTCGATGATGATCTTTCGCGGCGACATGGCTCTTCCCCAAGGTTCGATCGCCGGATAGCTTCGGCGGCATTGCAAGAATTGGGCGTCAATGCATACAGTACTGTATGTTATTTTCAAGACGGGTTGGCAGACCTCCCGTTGGCACATCGGGGAGAAATGAATGGGGCCTTCAGTCGATCCGGTGCCCGCTGGCGACATCCAGCCGAAGATCGCCGACGTCGTCATCGTCGGTGGCGGCATCATCGGCGTCAGTGCTGCGCTGTTCCTGGCGAGGAAGGGCATTTCGGTCGTCGTCTGCGAGAAGGGGCATGTTGCCGGCGAGCAGTCGAGCCGCAACTGGGGTTGGTGCCGGCGAATGGGCCGCGACCCCCGCGAGCTGCCGCTGATCGTCGAAGCGTTGAAGATGTGGGGCGGCATCGAAGAGCTGGTCGGCGAAGACGTGGGCTTTCGCCGCACGGGCATCCTGTATCTCTGCCAGGACGAAAGCGACGTCGAACACCATGCCGAATGGGTGAGACGCGCCGGCGACTATGCGCTCGACTCGAAGATGATCGAGGGAAGAGCGCTGGCCGATCTCATGCCCGGCGCGCAAAAGACGTTTAGGGCAGCACTGCACACGCCGAGCGACGGCAGGGCCGAGCCGCAGAAAGCAGCACCCGCGATCGCCCGTGCCGCCCAGCGCGCCGGCGCACGCATCCTTTTGCGCTGCGCGGTGCGCGAGATCGAGACCGAAGCGGGCCGCGTCTCGGGCGTGGTGACCGAGAACGGACCGATCCGGGCGAGCACCGTCGTCGTCGCCGGCGGCGCGTGGTCGAGCCACCTCTGTCGATCGGTCGGCATCCGCTTGCCGCAACTTGCCGTGCGCTCGTCGGTGATGCGTACCGGTCCTGTTGAAGGCGGCCCCGATGGCGCTGCCTGGACGGAAGGTTTTGCCTACCGCAAGCGTCTCGACGGCGGCTACACCATCGCCGACGGCACCATCAGCTATCATCATGTGAACCCCGACAGCTTCCGCTACTTCACCGATTTCCTGCCGATCCTGTCGCGGGAGTGGCGCTCCATCGGCCTGCGCTTCGGCGATTTCCTCGGTGGCCCATTCGGGCTTTCGCCCAGGCTGGAAGGCGAGGGCAGTGTCTATGAGCGGCACCGCACGCTTGATCCCGAACCGGCAGTTGCCCCGCTCGAGGCTGCTCGCGCCAACATGGAGAAGGTCTTCCCGGTGCTGAAAGGCGTACCTACGCTGCAGCGCTGGGCCGGCTTCATCGACGCCACGCCGGATGCCGTGCCGGTGATTTCGCCTGTCAAATCGCTGCCCGGGCTGGTCATCGCCACTGGCTTTTCCGGCCATGGCTTCGGCATCGGCCCGGCCGCAGGCAGGCTGGCCGCCGATCTGGTGATGGGCAATGCGCCGCTCGTCGATCCGCAGGCCTTCCGTTACGAGCGCTTCATCGACGGCACCAGGCATCGTCCGACGACGGGGGTATGATGGTGCTCAGCCGCCGGCAAGGATGCGCTGCATCTCCCGCAGGGCGGCATCGCGCTGCGGGTCCCGGCCCGCGGCGTAGGGCAGGCTGAAAGCCACCGGAATGTCGGGTGCGACGCCGATCCCCTCAAGCCGCACATCGTCGCCGATGACAGCGTCGGAGACCGCCACTTCGAGCAGGCTGTCGTCGGGCAGCAGATAGGCACGCCCGGCCAGCAACGCGCCGGCGGTGCGGGCGCCGACGAGCGGAATGCCGTTGCTCTTCAACGCATAGGCGAACAGTTCCAGACCGCTTCGCGCGCCTTCGTCGATGATCGCGACAACAGGTTTTTGCCAGCGCATATTGGCAAGTGTCGCCTCGCCCTTGCGCGGGATGAGCCGGAATGTCGGTGTATCGCCGACAAACAGCTCGGCCGCATCGGAAGGGCCGCCGCCCCAGCGGCCGCGCAGGTCGACGACCATGCCGTCGACGTCCTTGAGGCGACCGTCGGCCATTTCACGGGCAACGATGTCGAGACCATCAGGTGCCGAAAGGGTCCATAGCCTGACATAGCCTATGCGCTTTCCGTTTTGCTCGGAGACGCCGACGCTTGCCTCGATCGCCTGCTCGAATGTCCTGAGCGGACGCAGCCGCTCCACCGCTACCTTGACGGTCGTGGGTTCGGCACCGGCGTCCCGGCGCAGCCTGATCTCGACGGTGCGGCCGACCTTGTCGCTGAATGATGCAATCTCATGATAGGGCGCGCCGTCGACCGAAAGGATCTCGTCGCCAGTCAGGATCCCTGCCCGGGCCGCCGGGGAGCCGTCATAGACGTCGCTGACGAACAGCGACCCTGCCAGCGGTTCGGCGATCATGCCGATGCCGGGATAGCTGACCTGGCCGTCGGGCGGAAACAGCCGCCGCATGTCGTTGCGGATGGCAAAGCGGAAGATGTCGGCGAGCTCGAAGTAGGCGATCGTGTCGGGTTCGAAACGGCCGGTGTGGGAGGCCTGAAGACTGGCAAGCACGGTATCGATCGCCTTGTCGACCCGCGTCTCCGAACTGTTCGCGTTGAGTGGCCCGGTGCCGATTTCCTGCCTGACTGCTGCGCTGAACCGTGGCAGCGCCGAGGCGTCGTGGAAATTGTCGATGACGAGCTCGACGGCGCGGTCAAAGACGGCATTGCCCGATTTCGGCGGTGCCTCATCCGCCATAGCTGCCAAAGGCTGCAGCAGATGGAGGGCTGTCGCCATGAGGAAGCCGAGGGTCTTGATGTCCATGGGCGGTTCCTTCTCCGGTCCATTATCGGCCTAAGCGGCGGCAGGACGAGCCCCCTTGCTGACAAGTTTGCGTGAGCGGAACTGGCGCCATGCATGCGGTGGCCGGGTAGGTTTCACCCTATCCGACAGGGGGTCGGCACATCTGAAAGAGTAGGCCCGGTCCAACGCCCAAAGGTCCGCGAATCTATCCCGGCAGGTGTTGTGAGCCGGCGGTACAAAACCGATCATCCTCCCGAAAGCCACAGACAGGCGCCACGCCGCAACAATATTCGGGAGGACTTTTCATGGCCGGCTTCAATCAGCTTTTCGTTCCAGGACCGACCAACGTTCCGGAGAGTGTCCGGCAGGCGATGAACATGCCGATGGAGGACATGCGGGCGCCGGATTATCCGACCTTCACGCGCGGTCTGTTCACCGATCTGATGAAGGTCTTCCGCAACGAGACCGGCCGCGCCTTCATCTTCCCGTCCTCGGGCACCGGCGCCTGGGAGTCCGCCATCACCAACACGCTGAGCCCCGGTGATCGCGTGCTGATGTCGCGCTTCGGCCAGTTCTCGCATCTGTGGGTCGACATGGCCGAGCGCTTCGGCCTCGATGTCGACGTCGTCGATGTCGAATGGGGCACGGGCGTTCCCGTCGAGATCTATGCCGAACGCCTGGCAGCCGACAAGGAGCACCGCATCAAGGCGGTCTTCGTCACCCACAATGAAACCGCAACCGGCGTGACCAGCGATGTCGGCGCCGTGCGTGCCGCCCTCAACGCCGCCAAGCACCCGGCGCTGCTGTTCGTCGACGGCGTGTCGTCGGTCGGCTCGATCGACTTCCGCCAGGAAGAGTGGGGTGTCGACTGCGCAGTGTCCGGCTCGCAAAAGGGCTTCATGCTGCCGCCCGGGCTCGGCTTCCTGTCGGTCAGCCAGAAGGCCCTCAACGCTGCCAAGACTGCAAAATTCAGCCGCTGCTACTTCTCGTTCGAGGACCAGATTCGCGCCAACGACACCGGCTACTTCCCCTACACGCCGGCCGTCCAACTGCTGCGCGGCCTGCGCGCTGCCCTCGACCTGATCCAGGAAGAAGGGCTCGACAACATCTTCGAACGTCATCACCGGCTGGCGACCGGCGTGCGCAAGGCGGTCGACGCGTGGGGCCTGCGCGTCTGCGCCAAGGAAGCGAAGTGGAATTCCGACACGGTCAGCGCGATCGTGGTTCCGGAAGGCATCGACAGCGCCGACATCGTCCGCCGCGCCTATAACGGCTACCAGACCTCGCTCGGCGTCGGCCTCAACAAGGTCGCCGGCAAGGTATTCCGCATCGGCCATCTCGGCTGGGTCAACGAAGTGATGATGTGCGGTGCGATCTCGGCCGCCGAGATGTCGCTGCGCGACTGCGGCGTCAAGGTTCAGCCGGGCTCCGGCGTCGGTGCCGCACTCGAACACTACCGCCTGTCGGCTCAGCCGGCCGTCGCCAAGGCAGCCTGAGGGAGGATCGCATGAGCCATACACTCCACCACCTCCGCAAGCTGCGCCTGCAACGCTCGGAGCTCGCCGTTCCGGGCTCCAATCCGGAGATGATCCGCAAGGCCGCCGACGGCGAAGCCGACTACATCTTCCTCGACATCGAGGATGCGGTGGCGCCGCCTGACAAGGAGCGGGCGCGCAAGAACATCATCCAGGCGCTGAACGAAATCGACTGGCGCGCCAAAGGCAAGACCATTTCGGTCCGCATCAACGGCCTCGATACCCATTACATGTACCGCGACGTGGTCGACGTGATGGAACAGGCAGGTGACAAGCTCGACACCATCCTGGTGCCCAAGGTCGGCGTGCCCGCCGACCTCTATACGGTCGACGCCATGGTCACCCAGATCGAGATGGCCAAAGGCTTCAAGACCCGCGTCGGCCTGGAAGCGCTGATCGAGACAGCACTTGGCATGGCCAATGTCGAGGCCATTGCTGCCTATGGCGGCCGGCTCGAGGCGATGCATTTCGGCGTTGCCGACTATGCCGCCAGCTGCAAGGCGCGCACGGTCAGCATCGGTGGCCTCAACCCCGATTACCCCGGCGATCAGTGGCACGCCGCCCTGTCGCGGATGACGGTTGCCTGCCGCGCCTACGGCCTGCGTCCGATCGACGGCCCGTTCGGCGATTTCTCCGATCCGGAGGCCTACATCGCCGCCGCCAAGCGCGCGGCAGCCCTCGGCATCGAGGGCAAGTGGGCGATCCATCCCTCCCAGATCGAGCTGGCCAACGCTGTGTTCTCGCCGCCGGAGAAGGAAGTCACCCGCGCCCGTCGCATCATCGAGGTGCTCAAGGAAGCCGAGGAGCAGGGCAAGGGTGCCGCAGCGCTCGACGGCAAGATGATCGACGCCGCATCCGAACGCATGGCCCGCAACGTCCTGGTCATGCACGACGCAATCGAGCAGTCGGCGCGGTCGCGCAACAGCCTGCCAAACTGAGGAGGAGTTCGACATGGATATTCATGAATATCAGGCCAAGGAACTGCTCGCCCGCTACTCGGTGCAGATCCCGCGCGGCGGCCTGGCCTACAGCCCGGAGCAGGCGACCTATCGCGCCAGCGAGATCGGCGGCGGCAAATGGGTGGTCAAGGCACAGATCCATTCCGGTGCCCGCGGCAAGGCCGGCGGCATCCGCATCTGCACCACCGACAACGAGGTCTCCGAGGCTGCCGAATCCATGCTCGGCCGCAAGCTGGTGACGCACCAGACCGGGCCCAAGGGCAAGCTGGTGTCGCGTCTCTATGTCGAGGAAACCGTCGATATCCGCCAGGAGCTCTATCTCGGCATCGTGCTCGACCGCAAGTCGGAGCGCGTCATGATCGTGGCTTCCGCGTCGGGCGGCATGGAGATCGAGGAGATCGCCGAAAAGCAACCCGACTCGATCATCCGCGCTATCGTCGATCCGGGCGCCGGCATGCAGCAGTTCCAGGCCCGCGAGATCGCCTTTGGTCTCGGCCTCGACAACAGCCTGATCGGCAAGGCCGTCGACACGCTGCTCGGCTGCTACCGCGTCTTCCGCGATTTCGACGCCTCGATGCTGGAGATCAACCCGCTCGTCATCACCAAGGACGGCAATCTGATCGCGCTCGACGCCAAGATGTCGTTCGACGAAAACGCCCTGTTCCGCCGCGCCGAGATTTCGGAGCTGCGCGACAAGTCGCAGGAAGATCCGCGCGAAACCTTCGCCAGCGACCGTGGTCTGTCCTATGTCGGCCTCGAAGGCAACATCGGCTGCATCATCAACGGTGCCGGCCTCGCCATGGCGACGATGGACATGATCAAGATCGCCGGCGGTGAGCCTGCGAACTTCCTCGACATCGGCGGCGGTGCGTCGCCGGAGCGTGTTGCCAAGGCATTCCGCGCCGTGCTCGCCGACAAGAACGTCGACACGATCCTCGTCAACATCTTCGCCGGCATCAACCGCTGCGACTGGGTGGCCGAGGGCGTGATCAAGGCTATCCGCGAAGTTGGCGTCACCGTGCCTCTGGTCGTGCGGCTCGCCGGAACCAATGTCGAAGAGGGCCGGCGCATTCTCGCCGAGTCGGGCGAAAAAGTGATCGTCGCCGAGACGCTCGCCGAGGCGGCCGAAAAGTCGGTCGAAGCGATGCGCGCCTACTCGAAATCAAAAAAGAACTAAGGGAGGTCGAAATGGCAGTTCTCTTGAATCGCCGGACGCGCGTCATCGTCCAGGGTCTGACCGGCAAGATCGGCTCGTTCCATGCCGATGACATGAAGCGCTACGGCACCAACGTGGTCGGCGGCGTCACTCCGGGCAAGGGTGGGCAGGTCCACCAGGGCATTCCGGTGTTCAACACCGTCCGTGGTGCCGTGCGCGAGACCGGTGCCGAAGCCTCGATCGTCTTCGTGCCGCCGCCCTTCGCGGCAGACTCGATCATGGAAGCGGCGGAAGCCGGCCTGAAACTCTGCGTCTGCATCACCGACGGCATCCCCTCCCAGGACATGATGCGGGTCAAACGCTATATGCGTCGCTTCCGCTATGAAGACCGGATGCGCCTTGTCGGCCCGAACTGCGCCGGCGTCATCACCCCCGGCCAGGCGCTGATGGGCATCATGCCCGGCAACATCTACCTGCCGGGACGTGTCGGCATCGTCGGCCGCTCGGGTACGCTCGGTTATGAAGCTGCCTCGCAGATGAAGGCGCTGGGCATCGGTGTTTCGACCTCGGTCGGCATCGGCGGCGACCCGATCAACGGCTCGTCCTTCAAGGACATCCTCAAGCTGTTCGAAGACGATCCGGACACGGATGCCGTGGTCATGATCGGCGAGATCGGCGGTCCGCAGGAAGCCGAGGCCGCCGAATGGGCCAGGCACAATATGCGCAAGCCGCTCATCGCCTACATCGCCGGCCTTTCGGCGCCGAAGGGCAAGCGCATGGGCCATGCCGGCGCCATCATTTCGGCCTTCGGCGAATCCGCCCAGGAGAAGGTCGAAATCCTGCGCGAAGCCGGTGTGACCATCGTGCCGACCCCGGCAGCCTTCGGCCCGACTGTCGCCAGCGTGCTCGAGCAGCAGAAGAAGGCCGCCTGACCTGGCCTTCGGGGAGCCGGCGCCGACCGGCTCCCCTCTGTCCGGCTGGTGCACCGGCCGATTATCGATGATCCATCGCATGATGTGTCGTTTCGAACTGCTAAAGTGCGCCTTGCGCGTTCAACAGCGACGCGTGGCGCTCCAAGCATGACCAAGGAATTGAAATGAAACCTCGCGTTATCGTCACCCGCCGCTGGCCCGCGGCAGTCGAGCAGATCCTGGCGGAACGCTTCGACACGACCTTCAATCAGGGCGATGCGCCGCTTGGCCCGACCGAGCTCAAGGCAGCGTTCCTGAACTTTGACGCGATCCTGCCGACCGTCAGCGACAAGCTGCCGGCGTCGGTCTTCCCCGATGCCGACATCCGCACCAGGATCCTTGCCAATTTTGGTGTCGGATTCAGCCATATCGACACGGACGCCGCTCGCGCCCGTGGCATCGTGGTGACCAACACGCCTGGCGTGCTCACCGACTGCACCGCCGACATCGGTATGAGCCTGCTGCTTTCGGTCGCCCGGCGGGCGGGCGAGGGCGAGCGCCAGGTTCGCGCCGGCCAGTGGGCAGGCTGGTGCCCGACCCACATGATCGGCGCCAAGGTCACCGGCAAGACGATCGGCATCATCGGTATGGGCCGTATCGGCAAGGCCATGGCCAAGCGCGCGCATTTCGGCTTCGACATGGATGTCGTATTCTACAATCGCTCCAAGGTCGACGATGAGGAAACCCGCGCCATGCGCGCGCGCCAGCTGGCAAGCATCGAAGAGGTGTTGGCCGCGTCCGACTTCGTGTCGTTGCATTGCCCCGGCGGTGCCGAGAACCGTCACCTGATCAACGCCGACCGGCTTGCCGCGATGAAGCGCAGTGCGTTCCTGATCAACACGGCGCGCGGCGACGTCGTTGATCAGAAGGCGCTGGTAACCGCGCTCGACAGCGGCACGATCAGGGGCGCCGGTCTCGACGTCTATGATGGCGAGCCCGACGTGCCCGGCGCCCTGATGCGCATGGAAAATGTGGTGTTGTTGCCGCATCTGGGCAGCGCCACCGAGGAAACCCGCGTGGCCATGGGCATGAAGGCGGTGGACAATCTGACCGCCTTCTTCGAGGGCCGCGCCTTACCCGACAAGGTGGTGTGATGTATCTCGACTGCTCGGTTTCGGCACTGGTCAAGCTTCGCGCGCAGGCAACCGCCCTGTTTCGCGAAGGCATCGCGGCTTCCGATCCCGAGCAGGCGGTCATTTCCACACTTGAAACCAAAACGGATGAGATCGCCGCTGCAAGGCGCGTCATCCTGATCGCCTTTGGCAAGGCGGCGTGCCCGATGGCGCGCGCGGCCTTGCCTTTCATTGGCGACAAGCTTGTTACCGCCGTTGCGGTGACCAATTTCGAGAACCTGGCCGACATCGAAGGCGTCGAAGTGATATCAGGCGGTCACCCCTTGCCCGACGAAGGCAGCATCAGGGGCGCCGAGCACATAGAACGCGCTGCCCTGTCGGCCGAACCGGGCGACCTGGTGCTGGTGCTGGTCAGCGGCGGCGGTTCAGCGCTCACCTGCGCTCCAGCCGCCGGTATTGCGCTCGCCGACAAGATCGCGCTCAACGACACGCTGATCCGCTGCGGCGCCGACATCAGCGAAATCAACGCCGTCAGGCAACTGTTTTCGCGGCTCAAGGGCGGACGCCTCGCCCAGCTCGCGTCGCGGGCCAAAGTGTTGTCGCTCATCCTGTCCGACGTGCCCGGTGATGATGTCGGCACTGTCGCCAGCGGTCCGACCGCGCGGCCTTCGGCGACACAGGCCGAGGCCATCGCCATTCTCGACCGTTATGGTCTGGTCAGGACGCTGTCGCCGGCGCTCAAGGCGCATCTCGACCTGCTCGTAGAACGCGACGAGGTCGCGACCAGCTTCGACCATGTCGAGAACATCGTCATCGGCAGCAATGGCATCAGCCTGCAAAGGGTGATGCACAGCGCCGAGGCCAATTATCCTGTTGTCGTCAAGGCGGATGACTGGCTGAGCGGCGACGTATCAGATGTCGCCAAGACCTTGCACCGCATGGCGGTGTTTGCCGCCAGCCAGCGCGGTCCCGTCGCGATCGTCGCCGGAGGCGAGCCGACGGTTCGCGTCGCCGGCAACGGCAAGGGCGGACGCAACCAGGAACTGGCGCTGCGTTTCGCATTGCTCAACGAGTGGACCTCGATCAAGCGCCCCTGGGTTTTCCTGAGCGGTGGCACCGATGGCCGCGATGGCCCCACGGATGCCGCTGGCGCCATCGTCGACGCCGGCTCGACCACCTGGATGCGCAAGCTCGGCTGCAACCCGGTGGCGCATCTGCAGAACAACGATTCCTATCATGCGCTGGCATCGTCGGGCGACCTTCTGATGACCGGCGCCACCGGCACCAATGTCGCCGACCTGCAAATACTGCTGATGCAGTAGCCGCGACTGCGCTCTTCGGAACCTGTCCAGTCTGCGCTCGGCCAGTCGCTGGCCCGTTGACCGCATTGCTGCGTTTGTCAGAATCTGTTGAACGCGCCGCCGAAAATGTTTACTCTCGGTGAAATAGATTCAGCGAGCAGAGACAGGCGGCGGCATATGAGCAAGGACAAGGCAGCGGAAAAGAACGGGCATTCGAAGAAGAATGGCAAGGCCATGTCGGCTGCGGTTTCAGCCGGTGCCGCAAAGTCCGCGCTGTCTCACGTCTCGCCGCCGCTGCACCAGGATCCGCACGCCGTCCGCGACACGCGCGAAAAAGTACTTGAAGTGGCGATCGGCCACGAGGTGCGGGCCTTCCGCAAGAAGCTCGGCATCACCGTCGCCGACCTTGCCTCGGCCACCGACATCTCCCTCGGCATGCTGTCGAAGATCGAAAACGGCATCACCTCGCCATCGCTGACGACATTGCAGGCGCTTTCGCGAGCGCTCGGCGTGCCGGTCACGGCCTTCTTCCGCCGCTTCGAGGAGGAGCGCAACGCCGTGTTCGTCAAATCGGGCGAGGGCGTCGACGTCGAACGCCGCGGCACGCGTGCCGGGCACCAGTATACGCTGCTCGGCCATATCGGTTCCGACACATCGGGCGTGACGGTCGAGCCCTATCTCATCACCTTGTCGGAAGATTCCGACGTCTTCCCGACCTTCCAGCATGACGGCATGGAGTTCCTCTACATGCTGGAAGGCGAGGTCGTTTACCGCCACAGCAATAATCTCTATCGCATGACGCCGGGCGACAGCCTGTTCTTCGATGCTGACGCGCCGCACGGCCCGGAAGAACTGACGCATCTGCCGATCAAATATCTGTCGATTATTTCTTATCCACGCGGTCGCGGCGGCGACTAAGCAGTTCGCGCTTCAGCTGCGCGAGCGAAACGCGGGATTTTCGTCGCGCGCCCGTCTGAGTTGCTGAATTTCCGTCATGGACCATGAAATGGCCGGCCAGGTAGGCTGGCCTTTTTTGCTGTTGGGATTTCGCTGCCACTTCACCCAACACTGCACGTCGCGCTGCTCGGCGCCGGTTCCTGAAGTTTGCTGGCTGCGAATACCTCTTTCCGGCCAACCGGCCGGGCAGGGGATGGGGACCTGCGCCCGAGAGCCGGCGAACGACCCCGGCTACGGTTTTTGTCGGCTCCGTTGTTTTTCTACAGGAATAAAAAATTCATCACAGTTGAATTGGCATCCGGAACCTGCTAGCTTTTGTCACAGGCAGCCAATCAGGTGAGGAAACCGGGATGTGCGGAATTGTAGGACTCTTTTTGAAGGACAAGTCGCTGGAGCCCCAATTGGGCGCATTGCTGTCCGAAATGCTTGTAACCATGACCGATCGTGGCCCCGATAGCGCGGGCATCGCCATCTACGGCGGCGGCACAAAAGGTCATGCCAAGGTCACCATCCAGTCGGCCAATCCGGACGTGGACTTCAAGGGTCTGGACGCCGAGCTCGGCAAGAAGATCGGCGCCAAGGTTTCGTCGACTGTAAAATCCACTCACGCCGTGCTCGACGTGCCGACCGAAAAGGTCGCCGAAGCCCGTGCAGCACTTGCCGAACTGCGCCCCAGCGTCCGTGTCATGGGCGCCGGCGAAGCGATCGAAATCTACAAGGAAGTCGGCCTGCCGGTCGAAGTCGTGAAGCGCTTCGACGTTACCAAGATGAGCGGCAGCCACGGCATCGGCCATACCCGCATGGCCACCGAATCCGCCGTCACCACGCTCGGCGCGCACCCCTTCTCGACCGGCCCCGACCAGTGCCTGGTGCACAACGGCTCGCTGTCGAACCACAACAACCTGCGCCGCGAACTGATCCGCGACGGCATGCGCTTCGAGACGGAAAACGACACCGAAGTTGCCGCAGCCTATCTGTCCTCGAAGATCGCGCACGGCCAGAACCTCGGAGAGGCGCTGGAAAGCAGCCTGAACGACCTCGACGGCTTCTTCACCTTCGTCGTCGGCACCAAGAACGGCTTCGGCGTCGTCCGCGACCCGATCTCCTGCAAGCCCGCCGTCATGGCCGAAACCGACCAGTACGTCGCCTTCGGCTCCGAGTATCGCGCCCTCGCCAATCTGCCAGGCATCGAAGACGCCAAGGTCTGGGAGCCCGAGCCGTCCACCGTCTATTTCTGGGAGCACTGAGATTATGCATTCAACAAATCTTGCGACCGCGCCTCTGCACCAGGCCAACTACGCGCCGAAGACCTTCGATCTGTCCAAGATCACTTTGCGCGAGTTCAACCAGGCTCTTCACAATGTGAAGGATGCCGCCGGTGAATCGAACTGGGAGGTTCTCAACCCCAAGGGCAGCCACGCCGTTGCCGTCGGCGCCGAACACGCGATCTCGATCGATGTGCAGGGTTCCGTTGGCTACTATTGCGGCGGCATGAACCAGAACAGCACGATCACCGTGCATGGTTCGGCCGGCCCCGGCGTCGGTGAAAACATGATGTCGGGCACGATCATCGTGAAGGGCGACGCCAGCCAGTACGCCGGCGCCACCGGCCGCGGCGGCCTGCTTGTCATCGAAGGCAACGCCTCGTCGCGCTGCGGCATCTCGATGAAGGGCATCAACATCGTTGTCCGTGGCAATATCGGCCACATGTCGGCCTTCATGGCCCAGTCGGGCAACCTCGTCGTCCTCGGCGATGCCGGCGATGCGCTGGGCGACTCGATCTACGAAGCCCGCCTGTTCGTGCGCGGCTCGGTGAAGAGCCTCGGCGCCGACTGCATCAAGAAGGAAATGCGCCCCGAGCACATTGCCATCCTGAAGGACCTGCTTGATCGCGCCGGCATCACCGACGTCAAGCCGGAAGAGTTCTCGCGCTACGGTTCGGCGCGCACGCTCTACAACTTCAACATCGACAACGCCGACGCTTACTGAGGAACACTATGAGCTATCACAATCCTCCGACGACGCCACGCAAGTCGGCCACGTTCGATGAATACGCGATGTCCGAAATCCGTCGCGCCGCAGCGACGGGTATCTACGACATCCGCGGCTCCGGTGCGAAGCGCAAGGTCCCGCATTTCGACGACCTTCTGTTCCTCGGCGCCTCGATCTCGCGCTATCCGCTCGAAGGCTACCGTGAAAAGTGCGACACGTCGGTCGTTCTGGGCACGCGTTTCGCCAAGAAGCCGATCGAGCTGAAGATCCCGATCACGGTTGCCGGCATGAGCTTCGGCTCGCTGTCGGGCCCGGCCAAGGAAGCGCTGGGCCGTGGCGCAACGCTCTCCGGCACCTCGACCACGACCGGCGACGGCGGCATGACCGAGGAAGAGCGCGGCCACTCCAAGCAGCTCGTCTACCAATACCTGCCGTCGCGCTACGGCATGAACCCGCGTGACCTGCGTCGCGCCGACGCCATCGAAATCGTTGTCGGCCAGGGCGCAAAGCCAGGCGGCGGCGGCATGCTCCTGGGTCAGAAGATTTCCGACCGCGTCGCCGAGATGCGCACGCTGCCCAAGGGCATCGACCAGCGCTCGGCCTGCCGCCACCCCGACTGGACCGGTCCGGACGATCTCGAGATCAAGATCCTCGAAATCCGTGAGATCACCGACTGGGAAAAGCCGATCTACGTCAAGGTCGGTGGCGCACGCCCCTATTATGACACGGCCCTTGCCGTGAAGGCCGGTGCCGACGTCGTCGTGCTCGACGGCATGCAGGGCGGCACGGCAGCAACCCAGGAAGTGTTCATCGAGCATGTCGGCCAGCCGACGCTTGCCTGTATCCGTCCGGCAGTGAAGGCGCTGCAGGATCTCGGCATGCACCGCAAGGTTCAGCTCATCGTCTCCGGTGGCATACGCAATGGTGCGGATGTGGCCAAAGCGCTGGCGCTCGGTGCCGATGCAGTATCGGTCGGTACCGCGGCACTTATCGCACTCGGCGACAACGACCCGCGTTGGGAGGATGAATACCAGAAGCTTGGCACCACCGCCGGTGCCTACGACGATTGGCACGAGGGCAAGGACCCTGCCGGCATCACCACGCAGGACGTCGAGCTGATGAAGCGCGTCGATCCGATCGCGGCTGGTCGCCGTCTGGCGAATTATCTGAAGGTCATGACGCTTGAGGCACAGACGATCGCCCGTGCCTGCGGCAAAAATCACCTGCACAATCTCGAGCCTGAAGATCTCTGCGCTCTTTCGATCGAAGCTGCCGCCATGGCTGGCGTGCCGCTTGCGGGGACAAGCTGGGTACCTGGTAAGGGTCCCTTTTAAAACCACAAGGATTGGGAGGAGCAATTCATGGGTACGGCCTTCGAAGCCAAAATCGATCAGTCAGAGGTGACCGATCTCAAAGAGTTCGCAAGGGCTCGCAACATCAGATACTTCATGGTCTCGTATACGGACCTGTTCGGCGGCCAGCGCGCCAAGCTGGTACCGGCCCAGGCCATTTCGGACATGCAGAAGGACGGAGCCGGCTTTGCCGGCTTCGCGACTTGGCTGGACCTCACGCCGGCGCACCCCGACATGCTTGCCGTGCCGGATCCGCTCTCGGTCATCCAGCTGCCCTGGCGGCCGGAAGTGGCCTGGCTCGCATCGGACTGCCTGATGGAAGGCAAGGGCGTTGCCCAGGCACCGCGCAACACGCTGAAGCGCCTTGTCGCCGAAGCCGCCAAGGAAGGCATGCGCGTCAAGACCGGCGTCGAGCCGGAATTCTTCCTGACGACGCCGGATGGCAACCAGATCGCCGACGAGTACGATACCGCTGCAAAATCCTGCTACGATCAGCAGGCCGTGATGCGCCGCTTCGACGTCATCGCCGAAATCTGCGATGCCATGCTCGACCTCGGCTGGAAGCCCTACCAGAACGACCATGAGGACGCGAACGGCCAGTTCGAGATGAACTGGGAGTATGACGACGTCCTGCAGACCGCCGACAAGCACTCCTTCTTCAAGTTCATGGTTCGCTCGATCGCCGAAAAGCACGGCCTGCGGGCAACCTTCATGCCGAAGCCGTTCCAGGGCCTGACCGGCTCGGGCTGTCACGCCCACATCTCGGTGTGGGATCTTGCCGGCAAGTCCAATGCCTTCGCCGACAAGAACATGGAACTGGGCCTGTCGGAGAAGGGCCGCTACTTCCTCGGCGGCATCATGAAGCATGCTTCGGCGCTCGCCGCGATCTGCAACCCGACCGTCAACTCCTACAAGCGCATCAACGCACCGCGCACCGTCTCCGGGGCTACCTGGGCGCCGAACACGGTGACCTGGACCGGCAACAACCGCACCCACATGGTGCGTGTGCCCGGCCCTGGCCGCTTCGAACTGCGTCTGCCCGACGGCGCGGCCAATCCGTACCTGATGCAGGCGATCATCATCGCCGCCGGCCTCAGCGGCATTCGCACCAAGGCCGATCCCGGCCCGCGCAGCGATGTCGACATGTACCGCGAGGGCCACACCGTCACCCACGGTGCCAAGCTGCCGCTCAACCTGCTCGACGCGCTCCGCGCCTATGACGAAGACAGCGAGCTGAAGGCCGCGATGGGCGAGGAGTTCTCCGCCGCCTACATCAAGCTCAAGCACCAGGAGTGGAACTCCTACGCGTCGCACTTCACCCAGTGGGAACGCGACCACACGCTGGACGTCTGAGGCACCCAAACAGGCTGTGCCCGGTCGTGGAGACCGGGCGCGGGCCTCGGATACACCTCACATTTCGCCGGAACACATGCGATGAAATATTCGATCTTCTCACTCGCCAAGGCTGCATTGTCGGGCCACAAGGGCTGGACCCGGGCCTGGCGCGATCCGGCGCCCAAGAGCCACTACGACGTGATCATCATCGGCGGTGGCGGCCATGGTTTGGCCACGGCGTATTTCCTCGCCAACGAATACGGCATCCGCAACGTTGCGGTGCTGGAAAAGGGCTGGATCGGCTCCGGCAATGCCGGCCGAAACACCACCATCATCCGCTCCAACTACGGTCTTCCCGGCAATACCGGCTTCTACGAGATGTCGATGAAGCTGTGGGAGCGCATGGAGCAGGATCTCAATTACAACGCGATGGTTTCCCAGCGCGGCATCATCAACCTCTACCACTCCGATGCCCAGCGCGACGCCTTTGCCCGTCGCGGCAACACCATGCGGATCAACGGCATCGACGCCGAACTGCTCGACGCGGTGCAGATCCGCAAGGAACTGCCATTCCTCAATTATGACAGCCCGCGCTTTCCGATCATGGGCGGCCTGCTGCAGCGACGCGGCGGCACCGCCCGCCACGACGCGGTTGTGTGGGGCTACGCCCGCGCCGCCGACCAGCGCGGCGTCGACATCATCCAGAACTGCGAAGTCACCGGCTTCGTGCGCGACCACAACGGCAAGATCACCGGCGTCGAGACGTCGCGCGGCAAGATCAGCGCCGGCAAGGTCGGCATGGCGGTCGCCGGCAACACCTCCCGCGTGGCGGCGATGGCCGGCATGAAGCTGCCGATCGAAAGCCATGTGCTGCAGGCCTTCGTCTCCGAAGCGATCAAGCCGCTGATCCCAGGTGTCATCACCTTCGGCGCCGGCCACTTCTATATCAGCCAGTCCGACAAGGGCGGCCTTGTCTTCGGCGGCGACCTCGACGGCTACAACTCCTACGCCCAGCGCGGCAACATGCCCGTCATCGAAGACGTTTGCGAAGGTGGCATGGCGGTCATGCCGATGATCGGCCGCGTCCGCATGCTGCGCCAGTGGGGCGGCATCATGGACATGTCGATGGACGGCACGCCGATCATCGACAAGACGCCGATCGATGGCCTCTACCTCAACGCCGGCTGGTGCTATGGCGGCTTCAAGGCGACGCCGGCTTCGGGCCTCGTCTTCGCCCACCTCTTGGCGCGCGACGAACCGCATCCGGAAGCGGCACGCTTCCGGCTCGACCGGTTCCGCCGCGGCGCGATGATCGATGAAAAGGGCCAGGGCGCCCAACCCAACCTGCACTGAAAGCGAGACTGGCGGAATGCGTATTGCATGTCCTTTCTGCGGCGAACGCGAGAACGGCGAGTTCACCTATCTCGGCGACGCTTCGCCCAAGCGGCCCAACTTCGCAGTCGATAGCGGCGAAAGCCCCGAGGGCGTCGAGGACGCCTTCTACGACTACGTCTATCTGCGCGACAACGTCGCCGGCTACATGCGCGAGTACTGGTACCACGGTGGTGGCTGTCGCTCGTGGCTGATCGCCGAGCGCAACACGGTGACGCATGAATTCAGATCGGTGACCGCAGCCCCAGGCGTTGGCGCGGCCAAGCCGGTGCAGGCAGGAGAATAAAGATGTCGGGCTATTCCGGATCCGAACCGCTCGGCAGGACGGCCGCACTCGAGGGCGCGCCGACCAGCGCCCGCAGCCAGGCAGCTTCAGCCAGCCAGTCGCATCGCCTGCGCAGCGGCGGCCTGATCGACCGCCAGCAGCCGCTGCAGTTTTCGTTCGATGGCAAGGTCATGTCGGGCTTTGCCGGCGACACGCTGGCCTCGGCGCTGGTCGCCAACGGCGTCAAGCTGGTCGCACGCTCGTTCAAGTATCATCGCCCGCGCGGCATCATCACCGCAGGCTCCGAAGAGCCGAGCGCGCTGGTCGAGATGCGCAGCGGCGCCCGCAAGGAGCCGAACACCCGCGCCACCACGCAGGAGCTCTATGACGGGCTGGTTGCCCAGAGCCAGAACCGCTGGCCGTCGCTGCGCCGCGACTTCATGTCGATCAACCAGCTGGCCGCGCCGATCTTCGTCGCCGGCTTCTACTACAAGACCTTCATGTGGCCGGCGAAGTTCTGGGAGAAGGTCTACGAGCCGCTGATCCGCCGTGCGGCTGGTCTCGGCAAGAGCGCCGAGTTGCCCGATCCAGACCATTACGACAAGGCCTGGGCGCATTGTGACGTGCTCGTCATAGGTGGTGGTGCCGCTGGTCTTTCGGCTGCCCTGGCGGCTGGCCGCGCCGGTTCGCGCGTCATCCTCGTCGAGGAAGACAGCCGTCTCGGCGGTCGTCTGCTCAGCGACGGTGGCGAGATCGACGGCATGCATGCCGAGGAGTGGGTGCGTCGTACGACCGAAGAACTCACAGCCCTTCCGAATGTCCGCATCATGGTCCGCACCGCGCTGTTCGGTGTCTATGATGGCGGCGTCTATGCCGCGCTCGAGCGTGTCAACGACCATGTTCCGGTGCCGGGTCCGCATCAGGTCCGCCAGCGTGTCTGGCGCATCGTCGCCAAGCGTTCTGTGGTGACGGCAGGCGCCATCGAGCGGCCGATCGTTTTCCCGGGCAACGACCGTCCGGGCGTGATGATGGCATCCGCCGTGCGCACCTATGTCCACCGCTTCGCGGCGATGCCGGGTCGCAAGGTGGCGCTGTTCACCAACAATGACGACGGCTGGCGCACGGTCGAGGCGATCCAGCAGGCGGGCGGCGACATATCGGCCGTGATTGATCCGCGCGGCAAGGTGCCGGCGGAATACCAGGCGCTGGCCGAGCTTTCCGACCTGCGCGTTCTTTCGGGCGGCGTCTCCGACGTCAAGGGTGGCGTCGACGGCGTGCGCGGCATTGTCGTCACCGACGGCAATGGCCGTGCGCAGCAGATCGACGCCGACTGCCTCGCCGTCTCCGGCGGCTGGAACCCGAATGTCGGGCTGTCCTGCTTCCATCGTGGGCGGCCCGTCTGGCGCGACGACATCGCTGCCTTCGTTCCCGGCGATGCGCCGAAGGGCATGACCACTGCCGGTGCCGCCAATGGCGAGTTCTCGCTCGGCGCCTGCCTGCGCGATGGTCATGCTGCAGGTGCAACGGCCGCTGCCGAATGCGGTGCATCGGGCAATGCCGGCGAAGCGTCGGAAGCCGGCGATGAGGTCTATGCGATCTCGCCGCTCTGGCAGGTCAAGGCCAAGGGCAAGGCCTTCGTCGACTTCCAGCACGACGTCACCGCGTCCGACGTGACGCTGGCGCAGCGCGAAGGTTTTGAAAGCGTCGAGCATCTCAAGCGCTACACCACGCTTGGCATGGCGACCGACCAGGGCAAGACGTCGAACATCACCGGCCTCGCCATCATGGCCGAAGCCACCGGCCGCACCATCCCGCAGACCGGCACGACGATCTACCGTCCGCCCTATGCGCCGGTGGCGATCGGTGCGCTCGCCGGTCATCATCGCGACGAGAACTTCCATGCCTGGCGCCTGACGCCGTCGCATCGCTGGGCTGCTGCCCGGGGCGCTGTTTTCGTCGACACCGGCCTGTGGAAGCGCGCGCAGTGGTATCCGCAGCCGGGCGAAAAGGACTGGCTGGAGTCGGTGACCCGCGAAGTGCTGGCCGTGCGCAACGGCGTCGGCTTCTGCGACGTCTCCACCCTCGGCAAGGTCGATGTCCGCGGTGCGGACGCCGGCACCTTCCTCGACCGCGTCTATATCAATGCCTTTTCGTCGCTTGCCGTGGGCAAGGCGCGTTACGGCCTGATGCTGCGCGAGGACGGCATTGTCATGGACGACGGCACGACCTCGCGTATCGCCGAAGACCACTACTTCCTGACCACGACCACGGCCAAGGCCGGCCCTGTGATGGCGCATCTCGAATTTTGCCGCCAGGTGCTCTGGCCTGAACTCGACGTGCAACTGTCGTCGGCTTCGGACCAGTGGGCGCAGTTCTCGATTGCTGGGCCCAACACCCGCAAGCTGCTCCAGGAACTTGTCGATCCGTCCGAGGACATGTCCAACGAAGGTTTCCCCTTCATGGGCGCCCGCGAGGTCAAGCTGCGCGGCGGCGTCACTGCCCGCTTGTTCCGCATCTCGTTCTCAGGTGAAATCGCCTTCGAAATTTCAGTCCCGGCTCGTTATGGCGCTGCCATGGCGCAGAACCTGATGATCGCCGGCCGCGACCTGGGCGTCACGCCCTATGGCACCGAAGCCCTGGGTGTGATGCGCATCGAAAAGGGCCACGTCGCCGGCCCCGAGCTCAACGGCACCACGACCGCCGACGATCTCGGCCTCGGCAAGATGATGTCGAAGAAGAAGGACTTCATCGGCCGCGTCATGGCCGGTCGCGAAGCACTGACGGCACCTGACCGCCAGGTCGTCGTCGGCATCAAGCCGCTCGACCAGAAGCGTCGCCTGCGCTCCGGCGCCCATGTCGTTCCCAAGGGCGCGATCCCCGGTCCGGAAACCGACCAGGGCTACGTCACCTCGGTCTGCTATTCGCCGATGCTGGAACAGTGGATCGGCCTTGGCCTGGTCGAACGCGGCCGCGAGCGTTTCGGCGAAGTCGTGCGCATCCACGACCCGTTGCGCAGCGAAGACTACGAAGCCGAAATCTGCAACCCAGTCTTCTACGATCCAGAAGGAGCGCGCCAGCGTGGTTGATTATCTCTGGAACACCCAATCGCCGTTGCAGAAGGCGCTTGTTCCCGGCCGCCATGGCGCCGCCGGCGCACATGCCGGCGTGACGCTCAATGAAGTGCGCGATATCGTGCTGGTGCAGGTCATGGCCCGGCGCGGCAAGGCAGCAGAGACGGCCAAAGCCGCCAAGAAGCTGTTCGGCATCGAGGCGCCGGCTACGCCCAAGGCTGTCACCGGCAAGACGGCGACGCTGATCTGGTCGGGCCCCGATCAGTTCACGGTCATTGCGCCCCGGACCGACGAGGCGTCGCAGCTTGCGGCCATGGTGCAGGTCTTTGCCGGATCAGCATCTTTGTCCGACCAGTCGGATGGCCGCTGCTTGATCCGGGTTTCAGGCCCACGTGGCCGCGACGCCATCGCCAAATTCTCGTCGCTCGATCTGCATGACCTGGCCTTTCCGGTCGGCGCAGCGGCGAACACGTCGGTCGACCACACGGCAGTCAACTTGTGGCGCGACGCAAATGGCGCTGACGGGCATCCTGTCTACAACATGCTGGTGTTCACCAGCTTTGCCGACAGCCTGTGGCACACCATCGTGGACTCGTCGCTGGAATATGGCGTCGAGGCGGCGAGCGCCCGGGCGGCCTGACGCGCCAAACGTTCCAGGAGATACAAAGCCCTGTTCCAGCGAGCGGGGCTTTTTTCGCTTGGCTCGCTGGTTCGCGAGGGCAGGCTGTAACTCAGTCGCGAAAAATGATGTTGCCGCAAACGCTGGAGCGTTCGCGGCAAAAGGTCGTTCGGAGAGGATTGGATCAGGCCTCGCAGGCCTTGCGCAGCTCGATCAACGAGGCTGTCGGACGCAGCAGCGACAGTGTCAGCCGCTCGACGCAGATCGGCATCACCAGCTTGGCGCCATCGGCATAAAGCGAGCCTCCCGAAGCGCGGAACGAACCCTTGTCGACAATGGTTTCGAGCACGTCGCGGGTGCGCAGCGGCAACAGGTCGGTGCACGCGCTCATGCGCGCGAAGATGTGGCTGATGGGGACGTTGTAGCCGTCGACGGCTACGAGAGGCTCTTCATTGCCTTCCTTCCATTCCTCAAGCGCTTCGAGCGCGTCATGGAACGCGTTGTGGAGGGTGATGGGCGCGTGGCCTTCATACAGTTCCGGCAGCACTTTCTGCATGTGCATGTTCCTCTTCAATCTCGTTTGGATCGTGCTGCGGCGATGCGGATCAGGGTAGTGGACCTCACTTTCACGCGCCTCCCGTACTTGCCTTATATGCAACATATTTGCACATGAGTTAAATCGCGTCCACTGCAAAACGCGCTGGACCAATCCACGCCAACATCCTGATCGTGTGCTTGCGGCGATAGTCCAATCTGGGCTTGGAGATCATCGTTCGGCCAGTTTCGGCACCACCCGAACGAATGGGAAATCTACCCGTCCGGGGCGTTTTCAAGCCGGCACAAAAACTGTCTGCTGTCAGTTAGGAAAACTGCATCTTTCCCGACAGCCGGCTCAACGAAACGGCACGGGGAAACAACTCGAGATGAATGGGTGTCGCTTGGAGGAGAGCAGACCACTCAGCTTTCGCGAAGACGTGCGCAGCCTGCTGTTCAGGGTGCTGCTTTCAGTCGTCAGCGAACGCGAGCCCGATATGGCGGAGGTTCTTACCGGCCGCGTGAGCCTTGATGCGCTCGAAAGCGGGCAACGCATTGCCGCGCTGCAGGCCACCGGCATCTGGTTCCAGCTTGTTGCCATCGCCAATGAACTTCTGGCGATGCGCTCGCGTCGCGAACTCGAACAGATGGGCGGGGCCGACGAGGTCATCGGCTCTTTTGCCAATGTGATGGGCGAAATAGCAGCCGGCGGCTACCCGGCCGAGCAGATCCAGACTACCCTCGAAGAGCTCTGCGTCGGCCCGACGATGACGGCGCATCCGACCGAGGCCAAGCGCGTCACGGTTCTCGAAATCCACCGCCGCATCTACCGCAAGCTGACCGAGCTCGAGCAGCAACGTTGGGCGCCGCGTGAACGCGAACAGCTGATCGACGATCTCAAGAGTGAGATCGAGCTGTTGTGGATGTCGGGCGAACTGCGGCTCGAGCGCCCGTCGGTCGAGCGCGAGATCGCCTGGGGCCTGCACTTCTTCCGCGAAGTGATCTTCGAAGCGACGCCCAAGCTCTATGACAGCGTCGAAGAGGCGCTGGCCCGTCACTATCCCGAATACGATATCAAGGTGCCGTCCTTCATGCGGTACGCCTCGTGGATCGGTGGCGACCGCGACGGCAATCCGAACGTCACGGCAAAGATCACGGCCTATGCGCTCAACGAGTGCCGCCAGGCGATCGTCGGCTGGTACATCGGCCAGGTGCGCAAGCTGGTCACCGTGCTCAGCATCAGCGCCAATGTCGTCGACATTCCCGATACCTTCATCAAGGCGCTTGGGCATGCGCTGCATCGCTCCGGCAATGCCTCGGAGATCGTGGCGCGCAATCCCGACGAGCCGCTGCGCCAGTTCGCCGGTGCCATGCTCGACCGGCTGGAGGCAATGCGCGGCGCAGCCTCTGCCAAGCCTTATACCCGATCGGAAGGCTTCAAGACCGACCTGCGTGAGCTTGAAAACGTGCTGACCCAGCTTGGCGGCAAGCTCATCGCCAGACGCTTCGTCCGACCGCTGCGCCAGCAGGTGGAGACTTTCGGCTTCCGTACCGTTTCGCTCGACATCCGCCAGAATTCGACGGTGGTGAACCGTGTGCTGGCAGAGCTGTTCAAGCTCGCCGACCCGGCCGCGGCACCGGCACCCGACACGCCGCAATGGACGCAGCGTATCAGGGCGGCGCTCAACTCCGGCGAGCAGCTGGAGGTTGACAGGCTGGCGCTGTCGGAGGAAGCGCAGGAGCTGCTCGATCTGTTCGACGTCATCCGCAAGGCTTCGGCCGGCTTGAATGGTGGCGCTGTCGGTGCCTTCATCCTGTCGATGACCCGGTCGAGCGACGATCTGCTCGCCGTCTATCTGCTGGCACAATACTCCGGCCTTGCAACGGCCATGGATGGCAGTGGCACCATCGCGCTGCGTGTCGTTCCGCTGTTCGAAACCATCGCCGATCTGCGTGCCGCGCCAGACATTCTCGATCAGCTGTTCGGCGTCTCGATCGTTCGCCGGTCGGTTCGTGACTTCGGCAACCGCCAGGAGGTGATGCTCGGCTATTCCGACTCAAACAAGGACGGCGGGTTCCTCGCTTCCAACTGGGAGCTCAACAAGGCACAGCGGCGCATCACGGCACTTGGCATCAAGCGCAAGGTCAAGATCAGCTTCTTCCATGGCCGCGGCGGTTCGGTCAGCCGCGGCGGTGCGCCGACGGGCAGGGCGATCGCCGCCCAGCCGGCGGGGACCATTGGCGGCGCGATGCGCGTCACCGAGCAGGGCGAGGTGGTGTCGTCCAAGTTCGCCAATCGCGGCACCGGGCTCTATCAGCTTGAGATCCTCGCCGCGAGCGTCTTCGCCCACAGCGTCAAGTCGCAGAACGAGGCCGAACTCAAGGACATTCCGGAGTTCAGCGAGGCTCTGGAAGCGCTCACCGGCATGTCCCAGGCGTCCTATTCGGGGCTGATCAACGAGCCGGGCTTCATCGACTACTTCAATCAGGCGAGCCCGGTCGAGGAGCTGGCGCTGCTCAAGATCGGCTCGCGTCCAGCCCGCCGCTTCGGCGCCCGCGACATCTCCGATCTTCGTGCCATCCCTTGGGTGTTCGCCTGGAGCCAGAACCGCCACCTGCTGACCAACTGGTACGGCATCGGCAGTGCGCTGAACTCCTTCGTCAATGTCCGCGGCGATGCCGGCCTGGATCTGCTCAGGCAGATGTTCGAGCGCTCGCGCTTCTTCAGGCTGGTCATCGACGAGGTCGACAAGGGTCTCTACCAATCCGACATGGACATCGGAAAGCTCTATGCCGGGCTGGTCCAGGACCGCGAGGTCGGCGAGCGCATCTATGCCAAGATCTCGGCTGAGTATGCGCTGACCAGGCGGATGATCTCCGAGGTCAATGGCGGCCTGAAATTGTCCGAGCGCTTTCCGGCCTTCAAGCGCCATTTCGACCGCATCCGCCCGCAGATGGACTCGATCCATCGGCTGCAGGTGCAACTGCTGCGCGAGGTGCGCGCCCAGGACGACGCGACCGTCAACCCGAAGCGGGCCGTCAATGCGCTTCTGCTTTCCATCAATTGCATTTCCGCCGGTCTCGGCTGGACCGGATGACCCAGATTTCAGGCGTCTCAGGCGCCGCTAGGAGGAGCCCATGAATATCCCGACAAGACCCGGCATCGGCAGTGCCCGCAACTTCTTCCGCACGGGCGTCGCCCAGGCAGACCCCGCTGTCAGCGATGCGATGGGGCGCGAGCTTCAGCGCCAGCGCGACGAGATCGAACTGATCGCCTCGGAGAACATCGTCTCCAGGGCGGTGCTCGAAGCACAAGGCTCGGTGTTGACCAACAAATATGCCGAGGGCTATCCGGGCCGCCGCTACTATGGCGGCTGCCAGTATGTCGACGAGGTCGAGGATCTGGCGCGGGAACGCGCCAAGGCGATGTTCAGCTGCAGTTTCGCCAACGTACAGCCCAACTCCGGCAGCCAGGCAAACCAGTCGGTGTTCATGGCCCTGATGCAGCCGGGCGATACGTTCCTCGGCCTGAACCTCGCCGCTGGCGGTCACTTGACCCATGGCGCGCCGGTCAATCAGTCGGGCAAGTGGTTCAATGTCGTCTCCTATGGCGTTAAGACCGACACCCATCGCATCGATATGGATGAGGTCCGTGATCTCGCCAAGAAGCATCAGCCCAAGGTGATCCTCGCCGGCGGTTCTGCCTATCCGCGCATCATCGACTTCAAGGCATTCCGCGAGATCGCTGACGAGGTCGGCGCCAAGCTGTTCGTCGACATGGCGCATTTCGCTGGCCTGGTGGCCGGTGGCGTGCATCCCAACCCGCTCGAACACGCCCATGTCGTGACGACGACCACGCACAAGACGCTGCGCGGTCCGCGCGGCGGCATGGTGCTGTCCAATGACGAAGAGATCGGCAAGAAGATCAATTCGGCGGTGTTCCCGGGTCTCCAGGGCGGTCCGCTGATGCATGTCATCGCTGCCAAGGCGGTCGCCTTCGGCGAAGCGCTGACGCCTGATTTCAAGGTCTATGCCGCCAATGTCGTCTCGAACGCCAAGGCGCTGGCCGAATCGCTCCAGGACGGTGGCGTCGACATCGTCTCCGGTGGCACCGACACGCATCTGATGCTCGTCGATCTCAGGCGCAAGAACCTCACCGGCAAAGCGGTGGAAGCTGCTCTGGGTCGCGCCCACATCACCTGCAACAAGAACGGCATTCCGTTCGATCCGCAGGGGCCGATGGTCACCTCAGGCGTTCGCCTGGGCACACCGGCATGCACGACGCGCGGCTTCCTCAATGAGGAGTTCCGCCAGGTCGGCCGCATGACGATGGCCGTCATCGACGGGCTTGCGGCCAATGGCGAGGAAGGCAACGCCAAGATCGAAGCTGCCGTTCGTGAGGAAACGCACGATTTGGTCAGCCGATTCCGAATCTACGACTGAAATCTGTCGCTGCAGAGCGGGCGCACCTTGGCGAATTCGATTGGAATGCGCCAAGGTACGATGTTGATGGCTGGCTGATGGCGCAACACAAGAAGCTCAATGTCCTGATCGCCGAGCGCAACCCGCTGGTGATTTCGGCTTTGCGCGACATGATCAGCCGCGACGAGCGCTTCGCCTTCGTCGAGGGGGTGCAGAGCGGCGATGCCTTCATCAGGGCGGTGGCCTCGGCTGAGCCGGCATTCGATGTCGCGATCGTTGCCTGGAAGCTGTCCGACATGGATGCCAGCGAGGTTCTCACCGAGTTGCAGCGCCGACAGCTCACCGCGCGCATGGTGATCTTTTCCAACGACCACGACGTCGGCATCCTCAAGCAATGTGTGCGCCTGGGCGTGCAGGGTTTCTGCTATCAGTTCGACGATCCCTGCATCCTGTTCGACACGCTGCTTGCGGTCGCCAATGGCCGCATCTGTATCCCCTACATCGATGTCGCCAAGATCAACGAGACGCCGCTGTCGCGACTGACGACGCGCGAACTCGAGCTGCTCGGCGTGCTGGCCGACGGCTGGACCAACCTGCAGATCGCGACGCGGACCGGAATCTCCGAGAACACGGTCAAGTATCACCTGAAGAATCTCTACGACAAGCTGGGCGTGCGCAACCGCGCCATGGCAGTCGCGCTTTATGCCAGCGAACGCAAGCGCGGCCCGCAGACGGGCACCCGATAGAGCCGTTCAGGGCAAGCCGAGGGCCTGTTTTTCTTCAGCCTCCGAGAGCGGCGCCCCGGCCTGGGTCGTGGACAGATAGGCATCGACAGTTTCCGAAGCCCCGGCCGGAGCATAATCCTGTCCGGCAGCCGGTGCCGCCACGGCAAGCCTTACGTCCCACTGCTGGCCGGCGCGGCAAACGACCGAGACGAGGGACGAGCCTGACGCGCGGTGAAGCTCGAACTCGCGGCAGAGCGCGCCGGCGCCATCACGGAAACTGGAAACGAGCCGTACAGTCGTGTCGCCGACAGTCACATCGCTACCTGACGGCGTTGCATTGAGCGTTCTGATCATCGCCGGGTCGGTAATCCCAGCAAGGACAAGGCCGTCCGCAACTGGCATGCCTGCCTTGCCGGCGAGATAGCCGCCGGCGCCGACGATGACGGCGGCAAGCGATGCCGCGAGCGGCAGCGTCCAGCTCGAGCCGACCTTGCTCGGTGTTGCCTTCGGCTGGAAGGTCACGACGTTGTCTGTCGCAGGCTGCTGGATTGGTTCAGCAGTTGCGTTTTCGCGCATGCGCGCCTCATCGATCATCTTCTGCACCGACTGCGTCAGCGCCTCGGGAACCGGCTCGTCGATCAGCGGCTTCAGCGCCGCTGACGCTTTGGCGCGGCTTTCCAGGAAGGTGGCGATGCGGACAATGAGCGCATCGTCGCTGCCCATAGCCTCCTCGATCGCCGCCGTGGTTTCGGCGTCGAGTTCGCCGTCGGCGAAGGCCATCAGTGTTTCGTCGTCGAAATCGCGCCTGTTCATGCCTTCCCACCTTTACCCGGTGAACGGTCGGTTGCGGCGTTTATTCCAGCCGCCTCTGCAAGATTCTTGCGGGCCCGGGCAAGCCTGCTCATCACTGTACCAATGGGGATGCCCAGCACCTCGGCCGCCTCCTTGTAGGACAGGTCTTCGACGCAGACGAGCAGCAAGACCTCGCGCTGATCGTCAACAAGCTCGTCGATTGCCGCGGCCACGCTTTGCAGCGTCAGCCGGGCTTCGGCGTCATGCTCGCCGCTTACGCCGACGATGTCGTTGCGGTCGTCGATATCCTCGCGCGGGCCGGCCGTCTTGGTCCGGCGCACCTGGTCGATCCACAGGTTGCGCAGGATGCGGAACATCCATGCATCGAAGCGGGTGCCCGCTTCGAACCGGTCCTGGCTGGCGAGCGCTCGTTCGCATGCCGCCTGCACGAGGTCGTCGGCTAGATCACGCGACCGGCACAGCGAGATGGCGAACCGACGCAGATTGGGTAGGAAAGCGATCAGCCGATCGCTGACCGAAACATCGTCACCCTTCATGCAGTCCTATCCTGTCTCTCCCGCGGAAATCGGCGAGGTGATGGAATAAACCGGTCTCCCGTCCGTTGGGCTCAAAATGCACAAATGTAGTCAAAATGATATGGGATGACGAAAGGCTTATGTGGATCGCTAACAATTGCCATCAGCGCGCCATATCGCCGGGGAAAGGACAAACCATGAAGCTGAAGCGCCCGTCAGGTTCCCTTGCGCTTGTGTTCGCGGTGGCGCTGGGCGGCGCGACCTTTGGCGCGTCCGTGGTCACTCCCATGCGGGGAGAGGTTTTCGGCGGCGGGATTGCGCTGGCCGATGACGACGATGATGATGGCGGCGGAAGCCGCTCGGAGAGCAGGGATTCCAGCTCGCCGGGAACGGGGAAGGGGCGTAATCTCTCCGATCTCTTCGGCAAGCCTGAGCCACGACGCAAGGTGGTCCGCACAGCGCCCGCGCTTGTGCGCGAGGCGCCACGGGAGATCGTGGCAATCGGCCTCGATCAGGCCTCGATCACGCGCCTGACCGCCGCGGGCTACGGCATCAGCGACCGGGCCGATGTTCCGCTCGTTGGAGCCGAAATCGTCAAGCTCACTGTTCCCAACGGCACGACGCTCGAAGCGGCGCGTGCCGAGGTAGCGGCCACGGCACCCGATGCGGTCGTCGACTTCAACCATTTCTACCGCCCCGACCAGGACCGTGCCGAAGCTTGTGGCGCGGAACAATGCCTGGCGCGCCATGTCGTCGGCTGGCCGGAGGCATCTGACATGCCGGATCGCTGCACGGCATCGACGCGGATCGGCCTCATCGACACGGCGATCAATGAGGAACATCTCGCCTTTGCCGGCGGGCGGATCGAGACGATCCGACTGGCGGCTGGTGACCTGCCTGAGTCCGGGCGCCAGCACGGCACCGCGGTGGCAGCCCTTCTCGTAGGCTCGGCGGAAAGCCGAACGCCGGGCCTCGTGCCCGGCGGCGAACTCGTTGCGGTGGATGCTTTCCAGCGCAATGGCAATGACGACCGGTCCGCCGTCTACGATCTTGTGCGGGCGATCAACCTGCTGGCGGGCAAGGGGGTGCTCGTCATCAACATGAGCCTGACGGGTCCGGCTAACCTTCTGCTGGAACGAACGGTCGAAGCGGCGGCAATGCGCGACATCGTGCTGGTCGCAGCCGCCGGCAATGGCGGCCCGCGCGCCGCCCCGCTCTACCCCGGCGCCTACGAGCCTGTGATTGCCGTAACGGCGATCGACCGGCGCAAGAATCCCTACCGGCGGGCCGGAGCCGGCGATCATATCGACATCGCAGCACCCGGCGTTCAGGTCTGGACGGCGGCCTCGGTCAAGGGCGCCTCATCAAAGACCGGCACGTCCTTTGCCGCACCTTTTGTCACGGCGGCAGTGGCGATGGTCAAGGCCGCCAATCCTGAGCTCAAGGCCGGCGAGGTCGAGACGCTTTTGCGCCAGGGTGCCGAGGATCTCGGCAAGCCCGGCAAGGATCCGGTGTTTGGCTGGGGCCTGCTCAATGCGCGAACGATCTGTCGGAGCTGAGCCGCAGGCGACGCGCGAGAGGCGTCTCGTATCATACTGTTTTCATGCCGATTTGCAGGTTCCGCGCCGAGATTGAAAATAGTTTGCCGGCGATGGAATAGGTTCTCGCAACGCCCGTTCTTCCTGACGTAGCCGCTCGGCGGCGCAATTCAGGAGAACCGCAAATGCCAATCCCTTGCTCGCCTTGTCAGGCACTACGAAGGCCTTCTTCCACGACGGGGAGAGGGCAATGATCGCGCAGTTGCTACAGACGCCCTTCGCGGCCGAACTCGCTCGCTTCTGCATCAACCTGACCGGCATGTCGGCACTGCTGTTCGGCATGTATTACCGTCGCTATCGCGACAAGGAACTGGTCACCGCCGCGGCGCTATTCAACATCTTCGTCTTTGCCGTGCTGACCGTGCTGTCGACCGTGCAGTTTGGGGTTGCCGCCGGCTTCGGACTGTTCGCCATCCTGGCGCTGTTCACGCTCCGATCGGAGCCACTGTCGAAGACCGAAATGACCTACTTCTTCGGCAGCGTGGCGATTGCCGTCATCTGCTCGGTCCAGGGCACGACCTTGCCCTTCGTGGCGGTGACGGTTGCCTTGGTGCTCGTCGGTGCCTTCGTCGTCGATCATCCCCGCATGCTGCAGTCGGTCAGCGGTACCAAGGTGTCGCTCGACAAGATCAATGTCGCGCTGCTGTCGGACCCCGCTGCCATGCGCTGCGAGCTGTCCCAGCGGCTGGGCGTCGACGTGCTGTCCTACCAGGTGCTGCAGCTCGACTACATCACGGAAATGGCGAAGCTCAATGTCCATTATCGCAAGCACTGACGTGCTGATCGCAGGCGGCTTCGCGCCGATCAGCCTGAAGGCTCTGAACGGCAAGGCCGCCATGCTGGAGCGGCTGGACAACAAATATGTTGTCGACGGCACCGTGCTGATGCAGGCCGCCGGCACTTTCACCGAGGTCTTCGACATGTTGGAGATCGAAGGCCGGCGCGCCTTCACTTACGAGACCTGCTACTTCGACGACGCCGGGCGCCGCAGCTATTTCGACCACCACCAGGGCCGGCGGCAGCGGGCCAAGGTGCGCATCCGGCGCTATGTCGAGGCGGGGCTATGCTTTCTGGAAGTGAAGCTCAAGGACAAGCGCGGCATGACCGTCAAGAAGCGCCTCGACCTCGACGTCGAGAGCTTCGGCAAACTCGACGACGAGGCAGTGACCTTCATCGACAAGGTCTACCACGCGCAATACGGCCAGACCTTCCCACATCAACTGTCCCGTGTCCTCGACATGCGCTACCGCCGCATGACGCTGGTGGCCCGGCAGGGCGGCGAACGCATGACCATCGACACCGGTCTCGAGTTCTTTGCCGGCGGCGCGCGTCGTGCCGTCGACCCCAACCTGTTCATCCTCGAAACCAAGTCGGCAAATGGCAATGGCGTTGCCGACGGCATCCTCAGGGCGCTGCACCAGCACCCGACCAAGCGCTGCTCGAAATATTGCGTCGCCACCGCGCTGCTGAACCCCGGCACCAAGCACAACCGCTTCCTGCCGGCGCTGCGCAAGCTTGGCAGCGTGACCGATCGTCCAGCCCTGCACCAGCCAAACATCCAATAGGAGTGAGAGACATGATCAAGCACTTTACCGCCGCGCTGCTCGGCGCTTCAGCCCTCGTGCTCGCGGCCCCCGTCATGGCAGGTTCGTCCGAACTTGCAGTGCTGGACAGCAGGCCTGCTCCGGCAACCGCGCCGGACGGCCAATCGATCAACGAACTGTCCGGCCTGGCCTGGGATGCCGACGAGAAGCTGCTTTACGCCGTCTCCGACGACGGCGTGCTGCATCACTTCCGGCTCGAGATCGCGGACGGCAGGATCGCCAATCTGGAGCCCGTCCAGTCGGTGCCGTTGAGGGCAGGCATGGCCCCACAGGTCGTCAACGCCGAGGGGCTGGCCGTCAGCAATGGCAACAACGGCAAGCAGGGCGACACCCAACTTCTCGTCGCCTTCGAGGATGGGCCGGCTATCCATCGCTTCAAGCCCGACGGCACCGTGCTCGGTGCGCTGCAACTGCCGGAAGCACTGGCCGATGCGGCAAAGTACAGCGAGGCCAACAGCCGCCTCGAAGCGGTGGCAATCGCGGGTTCGCTTGGTGTGGTCACTGCACCGGAGGAGGCGTTGCTGAGCGAGCCGGGCGACACCCACACCATCCATGGCCTCGACGGCAGGCGCTGGAGCTTCGCTACCTTCCAGCCCAAGCGCAGCAACCTCAAGGCAATCGAGCCGATGCCGGAAGGTCGCCTGCTGCTGATTGAACGGACGCGCCAACAGAAGGGCGCGCCAAGCATCGGCCGCCTCAGGGTTTTCGATCCGAATACATGCGGCGAGGCCAATGTTTGCGCTGTCGAAAATCTCGACCCGGGGGTCAGCCAGTTGCTCACTGACAACTTCGAAGGACTGACCGGCCTTGGTGGCGATCTCTATCTGCTGGTCACAGACAAGACGAAGAAGGAAGGGCCTGCAAGCTTCGTTCTGGTCTCGGTCAAATCAGGCGCCTGATCCCCACCTTCCCATGGTGATTGGCAGCAACCGGCTTCACATGCTGGCTGCCGCCGCTGGCGTTTGAGGTTGCCGCGAACGTCAGCCGACTCTCTTTGCCGCTCACTCTGCGAAAACATAACGTGCAGGGACGCTCCCGCCCGTTTGGGCAATGCGGACCGCCCGTTAGCGACCTCTGGCGTAAAATTTCCGACACCGCGTCGGGCCAACAAAATCCAATCGATTCAATGACATTGGGTTTCGTCGAAAGTCGTGGTGCGACAAGTGCGCGCGGTCGTCACTTGACAGGAAATTAACTTTGCCAGACATTCCTCAGGGGAAATTAATTTCCCGCAGAAGCAAACCAGAATGAAGCCGAAAACGGCCGTGGTGCAGGAGGAAAAATGGAAGCGACTTTAAGTCAGCAACGCGGGGACGCGACTCTCGAACAGCGCATCGACAAGATGCACGGGCGTGATCGAGCGGGCCTCGTGGCATTTGTCGTGGTGCTGTGGTGCACCATGTTGTTTGCCCTGTTCAGTGTGTGGTCCTACATCGCGCTGCCGGAAATCCGCATCATCCTGTCCATCGCCTGCGGGCTGGTCCTGATCTTCAACACGGCGGCCATCGTCGCCATGCTGCGCCACTATGTCGAAGACAAACACTTCATCTATGGCCTCGACCTCAAGCATCTCGACGAGATGCGTCGTCGGCGCGGCTGAGGAGCGCTCAATGGCTTACAAACCTCCGACACAGAGTCTCGCCGGCCAGATTTTCGACGTCGTGACCTTGCTCGTCCTGACCATCGGCGCGCTCTACGTTCCGCTCTATCTGGGTCTGGCGGGCGCCGTCAAAGTGCCCAATCCGATCGCCAATCCGACCTGGGAAGCGCTCGGCCAGAACGCCGCCGAGCAGCAGCAATGGGCTGCCCTCGGCATCACCGATCCGGCGGCCGCCAATGACATCATCACCGCCCGCTTCGACTACAGCTTCAGCTGGAGCGCGCTGATCGTCATGGTCGTGCTGGTCATCGGTTACTTCGTCATGGTCGTGCGGTTGTCCGACAAGGAATACCGCGAAGTCATCGACGAGCGCTTCGGCGACAAGAAGCGCTAGGGGAGGCCACAATGGATATCTGGAACATTCTGGAATACGCGGCCTGGGCGCTCTCCGCGCTGTTTGGCGTCCTGATGCTCATCGACCTCGTCCGCATCGACAGCACCTATGACAACGAGCTGCTGATCTCCTCTCGCGAAGGCGAGATCGAGGCGACCGCAGAACGCCACGAGATCTGAGGGGACGACGATGGCAAATGTGACTTCAACCGCAGCCGAGCCCGAACGGCTCCAGCTGCTGCGCGTGCTCGGCCCCGCCCATATCTGGGCGCTGGGCGTCGGCATCGTTCTCGTCGGCGAATATATGGGCTGGAACTTCTCGGTCGGCAAAGGTGGCATGATCGCCGGCCTGATCGCCTGCTGGGTGGCCGGCCTGCTCTATACCTGCGTCGCCATGATCGACTCCGAGGTGACCTCGACGGTCGCCGCGGCCGGCGGCCAGTACGCGCAGGCCAAGCATATCGTCGGCCCGCTGATGGCCTTCAATGTAGGCCTGTTCCTGGTCATGGCCTACACCATGCTGGAAGCGGCCAACGCGATCACTGTCGGCTTCCTGCTCGACACGGTGGCCGGCATGCAGGGGCATAGTGGCCTCAACCAGCAACCCTTCATCATCCTCGCTATCATGTTTCTGGCATGGCTCAACTATCGCGGCGTGCTGGCGACGTTGACCTTCAACCTGATCATCACGGCGATTGCCTTCCTTGCGATCATCACGCTGTTCATCTCGGTACAGTTCGGCGCCTCCAGTGTGCCGCTCGACTTCTCGGCCGTGACCTCCGATCCGCTGCCTTACGGTTGGGTCGGCATCGTCGCGTCACTGCATTTCGGCCTCTGGTACTACCTCGGCATCGAAGGCACCTGCCAGGCCGCAGAGGAAGTGCGCTCGCCGGCGCGGTCGCTGCCTTACGGCACCATGGCCGGCATCATGACGCTGCTGATCGCCGCGACCATGACCTGGTATGTCTGCTCGGGCCTCATTCCGTGGGAATATCTCGGACAGGCCGGCACGCCGTTGTTCGATGCAGCGCGCGTCACCGGCAGCACTACCCTGATGATCCTGCTGTTTGTCGGCACCACCTTTGCAACGCTTGCATCGGCAAACGGCTGCATCAACGATGCCTCGCGCGCCTGGTTCTCGATGGGCCGCGACCGCTACCTGCCGAGCTGGTTCGGTGCCGTGCACCCAGTCTACCGCACGCCTTACCGTTCCATCGTCTTCCTTGTTCCGATCGCGTTGATCTTCGCGCTCGGCGCACCGCTCGACCAGGTCGTGACCTTCTCGATCCTGTCGGGCCTGCTCGGCTACACCTTCATGACCTTCAACATGGTGATGTTCCGCAACAAGTGGCCGCTCGACACGATCAAGCGCGGTTATGTCCATCCGTTCCACCCGCTGCCGACCATCGTGCTCTTGATCCTGTGCTCGACGGCCTACTTCGCGGTGTTCCTCGGCTATGGCACGCAGCTCAGCGCGATGATGTGTTTCTACATCGTGGCGTCGCTCTGGTTCCATTTCCGGCGCTACCAGTTCGTGCGCCGCGGCGACCAGTTCACCATGCCCTGGCCGAAGCCGCAGGGTTACTGACCAGGCATGGCGGCGCGGATCTCCGCGCCGCCATCTTCCAAAAAACAAGGCGTTGCCGATGCTCACCACGCTTGCCTTCGCTGCCTTCGTCGCAGTTTCCTGCGGCTGGATCGGCACGCGCGCGGTCCGTGACCATCGCGGCGCCCTCGCCGAACGCAGGAGGCTGCTCGATGACGCGGCCAGGCTGCTCCAGAATTCGAAGGTTACCTTCGGCCACGACCAGTTCCCGGTCCTGGTCGGCGAGACCAGAGATGGCCGCCGGGCCAAGATCGAACTCATTGCCGACACGATGGTCACGCGGCGACTGCCGCAGCTGTGGCTCAGGGTGACGCTCAGCGAAAGCGGGGAGCGCAACAGGCCGACAATCGGCGCGCTCGCCCGGCCGACAGGCGCGGAATACTACTCTCTGGTCCATGACATGCCGGAATGGCTATCACCGGCGCAGACTGACGCCTCGCTGCTGATGCGCGGCGATGGCCGTGCAACGGCATGGCAGGTGGAGCGCGTCTCGGCGCTGTTCCGCAGCCTGTTTGCCGACCCGAAGGTCAAGGAAGCCGTCATCACGCCGCGTGGCACCCGTATCATCCGCCAGGCCGCACAGGGCGAGCCTGGTGCGCACAAGGTGCTGAGGCAGGTGCGTTTTCCGCTGACGGCGATTCCCGCTGACTTGGTGGCACTGGCCATCGACGAAGCTGAAACGCTGAGCGCCTTGCTGGTCGAAGACGACATCGTCGCTCCCGTCTATCAAGCGGCTTGAGGGTTCCATGACAAAAACGATCAATCCTTATGTCGTTCTGGCCTTGGCTGTCGTGCTGCCCGGTGCCGGCCACGTCGCGGTACGCGACGCGACGCGCGGGCTCGCCTTCGCCTTCTTTGTCGTTTTGTTTTCCGTGCTGTCCTACGTCACTACGACGCCGGAAACATCGTTCCTTGGCCGCCATGCCGGCGGCCTGTTCGTCTGGGCGCTGTCGATACCGGATGCCTATCGACGGGCGCGGATACGCTGGTTCATGGCTCCGAAGGTCTGACTCTTCAGCTCGCCAGCCTGCAATCGCCGCGGCCGGCCAAGGCGTCGAGATTGCCGGCGTTGGGGCAGAAATCCCGATAGGATGCCTCGAAATCTCTGGTTTCCAGCCGGTCGCTGCAGACGCGTCGTGCCGGGCACATCATGCAGGTCCGGCGCATGTCGCGGTTCCATTCCGGGTAGCGGTTCTCGAAAGTCTCTGCGTCGATACCCTTGGACTTGATGGCCTCGGGCAGCAGGATCTTTGAGGCGAAGGCAAGACGCATGGCCTGCCTGAAGTCCGACCGCGATAGCCCGCACTCTGCCAGCATGCGTTCGCCGTCATTGCCGAGTTGGCTGATCTCCAACACCGCGGCACGCCGCTGGCGCCAGTCCTTGAAGCGGAGCACGACTGTTCGCCAGAGCTCGTACGACTGCGGCATCGTATTCATTGCTGCTATCTCCCACATTCACGAGACACCCTCACCCTTTGCAACTGTTGCAGGCGGGGCGGCAGCGTTCCTTGCGCTGGATCAAGCTGGCGGCGAAAAAAAAAGGCGGGTTGCCCTGCGTGCAACCCGCCCCACCAGAGGCCTGTTTGAATCTGCCGGTCAGGCGGCAGATTGGGAGATCACGCCGCGGCGGATCTGGTCTTCCTCGATGGATTCGAACAGTGCGCGGAAGTTGCCTTCGCCGAAGCCCTCGTCGCCCTTGCGCTGGATGAACTCGAAGAAGATCGGCCCGATCACGGTCTTCGAGAAGATCTGCAGCAGAATCTTGGTCATGCCGCCGTCGACCACGCCTTCGCCGTCGATCAGGATGCCGTGCTTCTTCATCTTGTCGAGCGGCTCGTCATGGCCATGCACGCGGTTGCGCGACATCTCGTAATAGGTGTCGGGCGGGCCGGGCATGAATTTCAGGCCCTTGTCGGCGATCCGGTCGGTGGCGGCATAGATGTCGTCAGTGCCGACCGCGATGTGCTGGATGCCTTCGCCCTTGTACTTCCTCAGATATTCCTCGATCTGGCTGGTGTCGTCTTTCGACTCGTTCAGCGGAATGCGGATCTTGCCGCAGGGCGAGGTGATGGCACGGCTGACGAGACCGGTGATGCGGCCGTCGATGTTGAAGAAATGGATCTGCTTGAAGCCGAACAGCTCGCGGTAGAAGTCCCACCACTTGTCCATGTTGCCGCGATAGACATTGTGGGTCAGGTGGTCGAGGAAATAGAACCCGACGCCCGCAGGCTTCGGATCGGCTTCGCCGAGCCAGTCGAATTCAGCTTCATAGGCCGAGCCCTTGGTGCCGTATTTGTCGACGAAATAGAGCAGCGAGCCGCCGATGCCGACGATGGCCGGCACGTCGAGCGCCTTGTCCGTGCCGGTGTAGGGGGTAGCGCCCTTCGACACCGCGTGGTCGAAGGCGTGCTTGGCATCGACCACGCGCCAAGCCATCGAGGCAGCGCAGGGGCCGTGCTCATCGACGAAGCGCATGGCATGGCTGCCCGGCTCGGCGTTGATGATGTAGTTGATGTCGCCCTGGCGCCAGACGGTGATCTTCTTCGTCTTGTGGCGAGCCACAGGCTGGTAGCCCATGCGGGCGAAAAGCTCTTCCAGCTTCTCGGGTTCGGGATGGGCGAATTCGACGAATTCGAAGCCGTCGGTGCCGGCGGGGTTGTCGTCGCTGATCCTGGCCGGGGGCGCATCGTGCGGGAACGGACCCATAGAAATTCCTCCTCAAAACTCGGTAGTGCATATTGTGCCCTCGATTCCATGCAATGTGCTTGCATTCTGGCCTCCTATGGGTCGATCTATGCGCGGAACGTGCATGGATGTGGAGGTGTATGCAATGAATGAGGTGCTTGACCAATTCGACCTCAAGATCCTGCGCGCGCTGCAGCTCGACGGGCGGCTGACCAACAACGAACTGTCGGAGAAGATCGCGCTGTCAGCTTCGCAGTGCTCGCGTCGGCGTGCCCGGCTGGAGGCGGAGGGCTTCATCCGCGGCTATCAGGCCATGCTCGACCGCGAGCGACTGGGGCTCGATCTGCTGGTGGTGATCTCGGTGACGCTTGCTACCCACAATCGCGACAACGCCCAGCGTTTCGCCCGCCTGGTCAACGACCTGCCAGAGGTGCTCGAGGCCTATTCGCTGACCGGCGAGATGGACTACCACATCAAGGTCGTGGTGCGGGGATTGTCGGACCTGTCGCGCTTCGTCAACGAGGTTCTGTTGCCACATGATTCCGTACAGCATGTGAAGACAGCGATCGTGCTGAACACGCTGAAGCAGTTCGGGCCGCTGCCGATCGGGTAGGGCGCGCAAAGCGCGACGCGGGCGCCCTCCCGCCCCCTTGTGGGGAGCGGACTAACGCCGCTTGGCCAACAGCGCCCGCTCGACATCGGCCAGTCCTGCTTCGATGCGCTCGATGGCACCCGTGCCGAGCGCCTTTTCAAGGGTTGCCTGATAGGTGTGGGCGAGGTCAGCGATTTCGCGATAGGCTTTCTGGCCGGCTGCCGTCAGTTCCAAATGTTCGACCCGCCGGTCGGTCTCGTTCTCCCGGCGCTTCAGCCAGCGGCGCTCCTCGAGTGCGGCGACGGCGCGGCTGACCTTGGTCTTGTGCATGTTGGAATGCGTGCCGATCTCGGTCGCGGTCATGCTGCCGACGCTGCCCAAGGCGGCGAGCGCTCGCCATTCGGGCCGCGTCATCTGGAAGCGCTGCTTGTATTCCCTGGAAAAGCTCAGGCTGATCAGCTCCGCCGCCCGGTTCAGCCGATAGGGCAAAAAGCTCTCCAGATCGAATGCGTCCGGCATCTCAATCCTTTGATAGTTACAAAATCGACGGTTACACTTGCAACCATCTCGACGTTCTCACGTCCGCCAGGGAGGTGCAAGACATGCTGGACAAGGCCACCAAACAAGCGTCACTCGCGACTGCCACCGGCTATATGCCGGGCTTTGGCAATGATTTCGAGACCGAGGCATTGCCGGGCGCGCTGCCGCAAGGCCAGAACAGTCCGCAGAAGTGCAATTATGGCCTCTATGCCGAGCAGCTGTCGGGTTCGCCTTTCACCGCCCCGCGCGGCACCAACGAGCGTTCCTGGCTCTACCGCATCCGACCGAGCGTTCGGCACACCAAGCGCTTTTCCAATGCCAGCTATCCGCACTGGAAGACTGCACCTTGCCTCGACGACCATTCCTTGCCGCTCGGCCAGCTGCGCTGGAACCCATTGCCGGAGCCGAAGGACAAGCTGAACTTCATCGAAGGCATCCGCACCATGACGACGGCGGGTGATGCGATGACCCAGGTCGGCATGGCGGCGCATGCCTACATCTTCAACGGCGACATGGTCGACGACTACTTCTTCAACGCCGATGGCGAGCTGATGATCGTGCCGCAGGTGGGCACCATCCGCGTCTTTACCGAAATGGGCGTCATCGACGTCGAGCCGTCGGAGATCTGCCTCGTGCCGCGCGGCATGATGTTCAAGGTTTCGCGCCTGGGCGATGCCGCTTTCCACCGCGGCTATGTCTGCGAAAACTATGGCGCCAAGTTCACACTGCCGGATCGCGGCCCGATCGGCGCCAACTGCCTTGCCAACCCGCGCGATTTCAAGACGCCCGTCGCCGCCTATGAGGACAAGGAAACGCCCTGCCGCGTGCACGTCAAATGGTGCGGCAAGTTCTATATCACCGAGATCGGCCACTCGCCGCTCGACGTCGTCGCCTGGCACGGCAACTATGCGCCGTTCAAATACGACCTCAGGACATTCTCGCCTGTCGGCGCGATCCTGTTCGACCATCCGGACCCGTCAATCTTTACAGTGCTGACGGCGCCGACCGAAGAAGCAGGGACCGCCAATGTCGACTTCGTCATCTTCCCGCCGCGCTGGCTGGTGGCCGAGCACAGCTTCCGGCCGCCCTGGTATCACCGCAACATCATGAGCGAGTTCATGGGCCTCATTCATGGCCAGTACGACGCCAAGGAGGAGGGCTTCGTGCCCGGCGGCATGAGCCTGCACAACATGATGCTGCCGCATGGGCCTGATGCGATGGGTTTCGAGAAGGCGTCCAACGGCGAGCTCAAGCCGGTCAAGCTCGACCACACCATGGCCTTCATGTTCGAGACGCGTTTCCCCCAGCAGCTGACCAAGTTCGCCGCCGAACTGGAGACGCTGCAGGACAATTACATCGACTGCTGGGACGGTCTCGAGCGCAAGTTCGACGGCACGCCCGGTATCAAGTGAAGCATCAAGTGAGGACGTAGATGAAGCTCGCCACGCTGAAGGATTCCACCCGTGACGGCCGCCTTGTCGTGGTCTCCCGCGACCTGACACGCTGTTCGGAAGTCGGCCACATCGCCCGCACCTTGCAGGCGGCACTTGACGACTGGGCCCATGTCGGTCCGCGCCTCGCCAATGTCGCCGAGGGCATCGAGACCGGCTCGCAGCCGACCATGCGCTTTCATGAGCACGATGCCACCTCGCCGCTGCCGCGCGCCTATCAGTGGGCCGACGGCTCAGCCTATGTGAACCATGTCGAGCTGGTCAGGAAGGCGCGGGGCGCCGAGATGCCCGCGAGCTTCTGGACCGATCCCCTGATGTATCAGGGCGGCTCGGACTCGTTCCTCGGCCCACGCGACCCGATCGTCATGGCCGACGAAGCCTGGGGCATCGACTTCGAGGGCGAAATCGCAGTCATCGTCGACGACGTGGCGATGGGGGCAACATCAGATGAGGCGCGCGATGCCATCCGCCTGGTCATGCTGGTCAACGACGTGTCGCTGCGCGGCCTGATCCCTGCCGAGCTCGCCAAGGGCTTCGGCTTCTTCCAGTCCAAGCCGTCAACGGCGTTCTCGCCGGTCGCCGTTTCGCCCGATGAACTCGGCGACGCCTGGCGCGACGGCAAGCTGCACCTGCCGCTGCTGACCAGCATTAACGGGCAGCCGTTCGGCCGCGCCAATGCCGGCAAAGACATGACCTTCGACTTCGGCCAGCTGGTGGCGCATGCTGCCAAGACCAGGCCTCTGGTTGCGGGAACCATCATCGGTTCGGGCACCGTGTCAAACAAGCTCGACAGTGGACCGGGCAAGCCTGTCGCCGAAGGCGGCGCGGGTTATTCCTGCATCGCCGAGATCCGCACCATCGAAACCATCGACACGGGGGCGGCGAAGACGCCGTTCCTCAGGTTCGGCGACCAGGTCCGCATCGAGATGCACGACAAGACAGGTCACTCGATCTTTGGTGCCATCGAGCAGACCGTGACGAAATACGAAAAGGCCTGAGGTTGATGAGCGAGACAGTCCTGTTCGACTACTGGCGTTCGTCGGCGAGTTACCGGGTACGCATCGCACTCAACATACTGGGTCAGGCGTATCGGCCAGTATCTGTCGACCTGCTGGCCAAGGCGCAGAAGTCGCCCGAGCATCTGGCACGCAATCCGCAGGGGCTGGTGCCGGTGCTCGACATCGATGGCCACGCCTTCACCCAGTCGCTGGCGATCATCGAATATCTCGATGAGACCCGCCATGCCGGTTTCCTGCCCTCCGATCCGCTCGGCCGCCAGCGCGTGCGCCAGCTGTCCTTTGCCATCGCCATGGAAATCCACGCTGTCTGCAACACCGGTGTGATCGCCGAGCTGATGCGGTTGGTCCCGAATGGCGAGGCGGCGCGCGACGCCTGGATGCGGAAGTTCATCGGCGATGGTATGGCAGCCTTCGAAAAGCTACTCGACCACCCGGCTACTGGCGCCTTCTGCCATGGCGATAATCCAACCATGGCTGACATCTGCTTGGTGCCGCAGGTCTACAATGCCCGGCGCTGGAACGTCGACATTTCGGGCCTGAAGCGGCTGCTGGAGATTTCCGCCCGCTGCGAAGGCCTCGAGGCCTTCGCCAAAGCCCATCCGGATCGCGCCAAAGGCTGAGGCTCAGCGCATCCGCCACGCCTGCGTCCGCTTGATCAGAACCCGCGACAGGAACAGGTGGATCAGGCGTGCGGCGGCATTGGTGTAGAAGATCATCATCGCCATTGCGGCCGCCGGTGCCACATCGCCGGCGTCGTCCATGTTGAGCACCGCCACCGAAGCCAGCGTCGTGTCCTTGGAATAGAGGAACACCACCGCCGACACGGTCGTCATGGCGTTGACGAATATGTAGATCGAGATGTCGAGGATGGCCGGCAGGCAGACAGGCACGGTGACGCGCGCAAACAGCTTGTAGAAGGGCTGCTTGAGCGAAGCCGCCACCGGCTCGAACTCCTGGTCGATCTGCTTGAGCGCGGTCAGCGCCGTAAGGTGTCCCACCGTGTAGAAGTGGGTGATGGTGCAGACCACCAGAATGGTCATGGTGCCGTAGATGGCATGCAGCGGGTTGGCCGGATCGTTGAAGAAGAAGATGTAGGCGAGGCCGAGCACCATGCCCGGCACTGCCATCGGCAGCATGGCGAGGAACTGGAACGCCGTGCGGCCGGCGCGGAAGCCGTCGGTCTTCTCGACCATATAGGCGCCGACGAAGATGATGACCGTTCCGATGACCGCCGTCAGCGCCGCCAGCCGGATCGAGTTGTAGTACGAACCCCAGCCGCCGCCATCCATGCGGTCGAAGGCGAAATGCTTGAGACCGAGGCTGAGGTCGTAGGGCCAGAGCTTGACCAGTGCCGCGAACTGGCTGGTCGCCATGATGCCGAGGATGAAGACGGCGATCAGCGAACACCAGGCGAGGCAAAGCGTGTCGAATCCGCGGTTCGGCTTGGGCTGGTAGGGCACCGAGCGCGCTGACAGCAGCGCCACCTGCTTCTTGGTCACCATGCGGTCGACGATAAAGGCGGCGATGGCAGGGACGAGCAGGATGACCGAGACGACCGCGCCCATCTCGAAGTTTTGCTGGCCGATGACCTGCTTGTAGATGTCGACGGCAAGCACATTGTACTGACCGCCAATGACCTTGGGCAGGCCGAAATCGGTGATGACAAGGGTGAAGACGACGAAGGCTGCCGAGATCAGGCCGTAGCGGGCGCCGGGAATGGTCACCGTCCAGAAGGTGCGCCAACGACTGGCGCGCAGCGAGGCGGCCGCTTCGTAGTGGCGCTGGTCGGAGATCGCCAGCGCCGTCGAGATGATGATCATCGCATGCGGGAAGGCGAAGAAGATCGAGCCGACGACGATGCCGAGCGGGCCGTAGATCGAGGCCCCCATCAGCAGATCCTTGAGCATGCCCTGGTTGCCGAACAGGTAGATCAGGGCAATGCCGGGAAGCAGCGACGGCACCAGGATCGGCACCATGGCAACAAGCTTGAAAACACCCTTGAAGCGCATGCAGCTGCGGTTCCGCGCATAAGCGAAACCGAAGGCTAGCCCGACGGTGATGATGGTGCTGACGAGTGCGATGAACACCGAGTTCTCGATCGAGCGGAACAGCGTCGGCGTCGAGAAGTAGGCGGCGTAGTTCTCAAGTCCGAGCGCCCGTGACGGCCTGAGCATCACGCGGCGGAAGTCGTTGGAGGTGAGTTCCTGCCATTCCGTTCCGGTCTGCGGCTTGAGGCCGACGAGATAGGTTGCGTCAGAAGTCGTGCCACGAATCTTGTACTTCACCGGGCTGCGGAAGCTGAAGTCGGGGAAGAAGCTCGTCGCCTGCAGCCGCCCGTCGGAGTTGGTGGCGAGCTTGGCCGGCGGTACCGCATCGAGTTTCTCGTTCAGCGCTGCCGCGGTGACAGGTTGGCCCCAGTTGCCGTCCTTGTCGCTGACCTGGAACTCGAAATTGGCGAGGTTGAAGCTGTAGGTCGAGAACGATTTGGACAGCATGATCGCCAGGGGGGCTGCCAGCCCCACCACCAGATAAAGCGCGATCACGACCATCAGGCCGCGCTTGATCAACTCGTCGCGGTCGAGCCTGAGGCGGAGGCTGCGGCCGACGGGAAGGGCAGAGTCGAGAGCCATCGCCATGTCAGGCACCCCTAGGGTAGATCAGCAGCCGTTCGGCCGGCAGTTCGACCGTCAGCGCCACGCCTTGCACCAGCGACAGGCGGCGCGCGGCATTGATCGAGAAATCTGCAATCAACGTTTCATTGCCGAGCGCGTGGCCGTGCAGCCGGGTGCGCCAGAACGACCCCAGGAATTCCATCTCGCTGATGGTGACGTCGATGGCGTTGGCGGTCGCACCGTTGGCGAGAGAGCCGCTGGCGTGGGGGATGACGTCTTCCGGCCGGATCGCGGCGATGACCGGCGTACCGTCGTCGAAATCATGGGCAGCGCAGCTGAAGCTCGCCGCGCCGATGCCGACGGCGTTGTTCGACGCCCTGGCCTCGAACTTGTTGGCCTCGCCGATGAAGTCGGCGACGAAGAGAGTCGCCGGGTGGCGGTAAATCTCGGTCGGCGTGCCGATCTGTTCGATGACGCCGTGGTTCATCACCACGATGCGGTCGGCCATCGACAGCGCCTCCTCCTGGTCATGGGTGACCATGATGGTGGTGACGCCGAGCTTGCGCTGCAATTCCTTGATCTCATGGCGCAGATGGGTGCGCACCTTGGCGTCGAGTGCCGACAGCGGTTCGTCGAGCAGCAGCAGGCCGGGCGAAATGGCAATGGCGCGGGCAAGAGCAATGCGTTGCTGCTGGCCGCCGGAAAGCTGGGCCGGGTACTTGTTGCCCTGGTCGGGCAGGCCGACAAGCTTGAGCAACTCGGTGACGCGAGCCTCGATCTCGGCACGCGGGCGCTTGGTGTTTTCGAGGCCGAAGGCGATATTCCTGGCGATCGTCAGGTTGGGGAACAGCGCGTAGGACTGGAAGACGATGCCGTAATCGCGCTGCGACGGCGGCAGGGTCGAGATGTCGCGCCCGCCCTGTTGGATCGAGCCGCGGGTCTGCAGGTCGAGGCCGGCGATGGCACGCAAAAGCGTGGTCTTGCCGCAACCCGACGGGCCGAGGAAGCAGACGAACTCTCCCTCGCTGATGTCGAGCGATATGTCCTTCAGCGCATGGAATTCGCCGAAGGCTTTCCAGACGTTTGCGATTCTGAGATAGGCAGGCTTCACGTTCGGGCTGGCGGCGGTCATGGCGCTCACTTCAGTCGGAATTCGCGGCTGCCCGGCGAGGGTTTCGTGTCTCATCGTAACCATCCGGCTTGGGGGCAAGGGGCGGGCGCAGCCCGAGGCGACGCCCGCTTGTCGAGGGTGGCTGATGGAGGTCAGCTCTTCGGCTCGGACTTCGAGTCGTAGCGCTTGGTCCATTCCTCGAGGATGGCGTTGCGGTTGTTGGCCGCCCACTCGAAGTCGTTCTTGATCATCCTGGCCTCGATGTCGGCCGGCAGGTGCTCAACCGGCTTGGCGACGCCGGGCATGGCGACGACCGCATAGCCGACATTGTACATCTCGTTTGCCTTCTTCGAGACCGACCAGTCGAGCAAGGTCTTGGCAGCCTCTTCCTTGGACGTGCCGGCCACGATTGCCGACGCTTCCATGTCCCAGCCGATGCCTTCTTCGGGGATGATGATGTCGATGGGCGCACCCTCTGCCTTCGACTTGGCGGCGCGGAACTCGAAGGAAATGCCGATTACCGTCTCGCCTGCGGCTGCCATCTTGCACGGCTTGGAGCCCGAATGCGTGTAGGCGGCAACGTTCTGGTGCAGGCCGTCCATATAGGTCCAGCCGTCCTTGTCGCCGAACAGCTGCAGCCAGCTCGATACGTCGAGGTAGCCGGTGCCTGATGACGCCGGGTTTGGCATCACCACATGGCCTTTGTATTCAGGCTTGGTGAGGTCCTTCCAGCTCTTCGGCGCGGTCAGGCCAAGCTTCTGGCCTTCGATGGTGTTGAAGCAGATCGAGGCTGCCCAGGCGTCCATGCCGACCCAGCTCGGCGGATTGTCGCTGTCGACGAAATTGGGCTTCAGCTGGTCGGCTCCCTTGGGCGCGTAGGCTTCCAGCATGCCCTCGGACTTGAGAACCAGAAGCGAGGTGGCGGCGAGGCCCCAGACCACGTCGGCCTGCGGATTGTCCTTCTCGGCGAGCAGCTTGGCGGTGATGACGCCGGTGGAGTCGCGGATGAAGTTCAGCTTGATGTCGGGATGGTCCTGGTTGAACGTCTCGGCATAACGCTTGAGGTCTTCGGCCTCGATGGCCGTGTAGACTGTGAGCTCCGTCTCCGCCCAGGCCGCCGATGACATCAGCATCGTCGCAAAGGCGGCAAGCGCGAAGGTTTTCTTCTGGTTCATTGAAGTGGCTCCCATTTGAATCGCTTAGGCACGTTCTGATTGGGAGAGGTTTGTCGGGCCGCGTTTTGGCTGTGCCCGTTTGCGCCTCGTCCATGGTCGATAGTGGGAACGGGCGGTCAATAAGTAAAATCTATTCTTTTTATGATCTGGTAGGCTGAGCTTATGTGATGCACAGGGTTGCGACAGGCATGTGACAAGGCTGCCGCATGCTTGTGCACGGGCGTTGGTTTTTGCACCGAAACGCAAAAGCTTGCCGGCCTGTCAGCCTGAGAAGGCGAGTGCGATCACCCCGCCGGCAACGATGACGGCTGAAAAGATGCGGGCCTGCCACGGTTGCTCGCCGAATATGAACAGGCCGATGAGGGCTGCGATGATGACGCTCGATTCACGCACGGCCGAAACAGCCCCCAAGGGCGCGATCGTCTTGGCGTAGATGACGAGGCCGTAGGCGGAGACGGCGCCCAGGCCGCCGACGAGGCCGAGCGTGACCGTCTTGCGATCGATCTTGTGGGTTGCGCCGCGGCGTCGGAACAGCACGAACAGCGTGACGGGAAATTCGAGCAGGAACAGCCAGCCCATATAGCCGAACGGGCTGTCGGACAGGCGCACGCCGATGCCGTCGATGACCGAATAGGAGGCGATCAGCACGCCGTTGATGGCGGCAGCGCCGACGGCGCGCGGATCGGCATGGGCTGCGCCGCGCTGGAAGGCGAGGAAGGCAATGCCGAAGGTAATCGCGCCAAGCCCGACCCAGCCTAAGGGCGGCAGAGTCTCGCCGATCATCACATAGGCACCGAAAGCGACAAGCGCCGGGGCCAGTCCGCGGGCGATGGGATAGACCTGGCTGAGATCACCCAGCCGGTACGACTGGAACAGGAAGACGTAGTAGCCGTAGTGGACGACCGTCGACAGGAAGATGTAGATCCAGCTCGCTTGCGACGGTGGCGTGGCGAAGAACACCAACACGAGCCCGAGCGTGGCATGGGTGGCGGACACTGCTGCCAGGACGACGGCACGGTCGGTTGCGGCCTTGACGACGGCGTTCCAGCTCGCATGCAGCAAGGCTGCCACCAGCACGATGGTAAGGGCAAAGCCGGACATGCGTTCAGGCTTTCAGGAAGGTCGCAGGCAAGGGTAGTGTCCCGGTCGAGTACGAGCCGGCGTTAGGCAACAGCATTTCCCCTCCAAGCAAATGAGGGAGCACCAGGCTCCCTCATCGACACTCATCTGATTTGCCGGCTCAAGACAAGGCTCAGGCCCACGGCAAAGAGAAGGTCTTGACGTTGGTGAAGCTCTTCATCGCTTCGATGACGCCTTCCTTGTAGCCATTGCCCGAGTCCTTGATCCCGCCAAATGGCGACATCTCGATGCGATATCCCGGGACCTCCCAGATATTCACCGTGCCGACCTGCAGGCCGGCGATGTATTTCTGCATGCGGCGGAAGTCGTTGGTGCAGACACCCGACGACAGGCCGAAGGCGGTGGAGTTGGACAGTGCGATCAGCTCGTCGTCATTGTCGGGCGCGCGCACGATCGGGATGATCGGCCCGAAGGTCTCTTCCATCACCAGCTCGGACGTATGCGGCACGCGGTCGATGACGATGGGCGGCAACAGCGCGCCCTTGCGGCCGGGGTCGTAGAGCACTTCAGCACCCTGTTCGGCGGCCATGTAGACGCGCTTTTCGAAGAGTGCGGCGGCCTTCTCGTGCACCACGGTGCCGAGATCGGTCGAGCGGTCCATCGGATCGCCGAACCTGATCTTCTTCGCCCGCTCGAGCACCATCGGCACGAAGCGGTCGGCGACGCTTTCCTGGCACAGGATGTGCTTCACCGCCGTGCAGCGCTGGCCCGAGTTCTTGGTGGCACCTGCCACGGCGAGATCGGCCGCCTTGGCGAGATCGTCGTCCGACAGGTCGTTGAGGATGATCAGCGGGTCGTTGCCGCCGAGTTCCAGCACCTGGCGCTTGTAGCCGGCGGTGCGGGAGATCAGCTTGCCGACGGGCACGCCGCCGGTGAAGGTGATCAGCTCAATGTTGTCATTGGTGATCATCTCGGCGCCGATGTCGGCGGGCATGCCGGTCACGACAGACAGCATCTCAGGCGGCAGGCCGGCCTCGTAGAGGATGTCGGCGAGGATCAGCGCCGTCATCGGCGTGAGTTCCGTCGGCTTGACGACGACGCAGTTGTTGGTGGCGATTGCCGGTGCCACCTTGTGTGCCACCATGTTGAGCGGGTGGTTGAAGGGGGTGATCGCCGAGATCGCCCGCAGCGGCTCGCGGGTGGTGAAGATTTTCCGCGCTTTTCCATGTGGCGTCAGATCACAGGAAAAGATCTGGCCGTCATCCTGGATGCACATCTGCGCCGACAGCGTGAACACGTCATAGGCGCGGCCGACCTCATAGAGGGAGTCGGCCTTGGAGATGCCGAGCTCCAGCGTGATGATGTCGGAGATCTCTTCCTTGCGCGCGGCAAGCGCTTCGGCCGTGCGGAACAGGATCTGCTGACGCTCGTAGCGCGTCAGCTTCGGCTTGTAGTTGGCCGCGATTTCGAAGGCCTGGCGGGCGTGCTCGGCACGGCCCGCGGGTACCGTGCCGATGACGGCATCGGTGTAGGGATAGTGGACGTTGACGACGCCGTCGGCATCGACCTTGCGTCCGGCGATGCGCATCGGCTCGTGGCGCACCTTGAACGTCGTTTCAGCCTTGACCATGGTTGGTCCTCCCTCAGGCCTGTGCTGCGGCAAGCGCGGCATAATAGAACGCATCGAAGTTGCGCAGAACCGGCTCGTTGGGCAGCGTCTCAAGCTTGCGGTTGACGATGAACGGCACTGCCTGCTCGGTCAGGCCGCCATGCGATCGCAGCGGCTCGTTGAGGGCTGCGAGGTCGTGGCGGTGTTCGCTGGTGCCGATGGTCTTGTTTTCGGTGGACACCAGAACGATGTCGCCGATGCGGTCGGAGGGCAGTTCGAAGCGTTCGCAGGCCGTGGCGTTGTCGATGACGACGTCGATGCCCTCGATGGCGGCGAGGCGCTTCATGATGCCGGCCTGGTCTGCACCCTCGGGCAGGTAGGCGGTGGCAAACGAGCCGAGCGCGCCGTGATGGACGACATAAGGATCGGTGATCGGCAGGATGACGCGCGCTGCGTCCTTGCCGAGCCACTCGTCGAGCAGGTCCTGGACATAGACCACGTCAGGGGTGCCGTCGGCCTTGTGCTTGGGCTTCATGCCGTGATCGGCGGTGATGACGATGGCAGCACCGAGCGCGTCGAGTTCGCCGAGATACTTGTCGAACATCTCGTAGAAGGCGTTGGCCTGTGGCACGCCGGGTGCATATTTGTGCTGCACATAGTCGGTCGTTGTCAGGTACATCACGTCAGGCTTGAATTCCTTCAGCAGCTTGACGCCGGCGGCAAAGACGAACTCCGACAGTTCGGCCGAATAGACCTCAGGCACCGGCTTGCCGAGCCAGGCCGACGCATTGTCGATGCCGTGTTCGGCCTTTGTCGAGACATCGGACTTCTCAGACGAGAAGCAGATGGCGCGGCCGTCGTCGAACTTCAGGCCGCTGCCGAGAAGCGCCCGCAGCTTGTCCTTGGCGGTGACCACGGCGACGCGGGCGCCGGCATCGTAGAAGGCCTGGAAGACGGTCGGCGCGCGCAGGAAGCGCGGGTCGTTCATCATCACTTCCTTGCCGGTCTCGCGCTCGTAGAGGTAGTTGCCGCAGATGCCGTGCACTGCCGGCGGACGGCCGGTGGCGATCGACAGGTTGTTGGGGTTGGTGAAGCTCGGAATGACGCTGTGGGCGGTACGCTCGGTGCCGTTGGCGCGGATCTTCACCAGGTTCGGCATCAGGCCCGCCTTGATCGCTTCGTCGAGATAGGCCGGCTCGCAGCCGTCGAGACAGATGGCGATTGCCGGCACGCGCGGCCATTCGTAGTTGCGGCCGTTGGCGCTGACGTTGATCGTGGTCATCTTGTTCATTGGGAGGGGTCCTTTGTGATCTTCTTGTTATCAGGCGGCGAGCTTGGCGCGCTCGGCGATGGCGGCTGCGGGGGGAGCAGCGGTGTCGACGCCCATCTGACGCAGGGACTGGCCGGCGGCCTCGACGACCTTGCGCATGACATGCTCGTCCATCCGCCCGATGCAGCCGACGCGGAAGCTGTCCACCACGGTCAGCTTGCCCGGATAGATGATGAAGCCCTTTTCCTTCATCAGCTCATAGAAGCGGTCGAAGGCGAAGTCCGGATGGGCCGGGCAGAAGAAGGTGACGATGATCGGCGACAGCCAGCGGTCCTTGAGCAGCGTCTCGAAGCCGAGTTCGCGCATGCCAGCCACCATGACGTCGCGATTCCTGGTGTAGCGGGCGCCGCGGCCGGCGACACCGCCTTCGGCCTCGTGTTGGCGCAGCGCCTCGAGGAAGGCAGCAACCACATGCGTCGGCGGAGTGTAGCGCCACTGGCCGGTCTTGTTCATGTGCGCCCACTGGGCATGCACGTCGAGGCTGAGCGAGTGGCTGCGGCCCTTTGCGGCTTCGAGCTCACTCTTGCGGGCGATGATGAAGCCGAAGCCGGGTACGCCCTCGATGCATTTGTTGGCGGAAGACACCATGGCCTCGTAGCGCACGTCGCCGACTTCGAGCGGGATGGCACCAAAGGCGCTCATCGAGTCGACCAGGAACTTGCGGCCCTTGGCGTAGACGGTCTCGGAGATCTCGGCGACCGGGTTGAGGATGCCGGAGCTGGTCTCGCAATGGACCAGGATGACGTGGGTGATGGCAGGGTCGGCGTCGAGGGCTGCAGCCACCTCATCACCGCGCGGCGGCATGTAGTCGCCCTTGTCGATGGCGACGTGGTCGCGGCCGAGATAGCCGAGCGTCTGGACGATGCGCTGGCCGTAGGCGCCATTGACCAGCACCAGCGCCTTGCCGTCACGCGGCACGAACGAGCCGAGCATCGCCTCGACGGCGAAGCTGCCGCTGCCTTGCATCGGCACGCAATCGAACTCGCCGTTTCCGTCGCCGAGCATGGCGAGCAGCCGCTGGCGCATCTCTGATGTCATCGCCCGGAAGTCGCCGTCCCATGAGCCCCAGTCGCGCAGCATCGCTTGCTTGACGGCATAGGAGGTGGTCAACGGCCCGGGGGTGAGCAAATAGGGTTCACCCAATGCCGGAGCAGGGAGGGGGGCCGGAGCAGGGAAGGTGGCCTGAGCCGCAAGCTTATGTTCGGACAGCATTTTCGTCTCCTCGCCGTCATCCTGAGATTGCCTATGGCTCACCTTGGAATCCCCTGATCCATATGTACAATCGTTATTTCGTATCCAATGATAAGTCTGGGTAATGATGTTTGGATGACACGGGCAAATTCGCTCAGGCCGTCTTGGCCAGCCGGCTTTCCAAGAGGTCGCCGCTCTGGGTCAGGATCGGGTAGGCGACGGATACCAGCAGCGAGTTGAATTCCTTCAGCGCCCGCACCGCTTCGAGATGGATGTCGCTGGTCTCGATGCTCTGCACCGTACCCGATTGCAGGCGCTTCAGGTGGCGTTCATGGCTGTCGCGCTCAAGCTTGCGCATGCGTTCCTTCTCGACCACCAGCTGGCGCGCCGCTTCGAGGTCGCCCGACACCAGAACGTTCATGGCAATCTGCATGTTGGCCAGAACCCGGTCATGCAGGGCCGTCAGCTCCGACCAGCCTTCCCTCGAGAAGCTCAGCCTCTTGTCGCTCTTCTCCTCGGCCAGTACCAAAAGGTTCTTGGCGATGATGTCGCCGGCATGTTCGAGATTGATGGCGAGGTCGGTCAGTTCGATGCCGCGCCGCGCCTCGTCCTGGCTCATCGTGCCGCGATTGACCTCGGCGATGTAGAGCTTGATGTCGGTGTGGGCGCGGTTGACCTCCTCGTCGAGCCGACGCAACTGTGCCACGCGTGCCTTGTCGCCGCTTTCGAACAGCTCCATGACAGGCCGCAGCATGATCTCCACCGTTTCGGCCATGCGCAGCACCTCGCGGGTGGCGCTCGCCAGCGCCACGCCAGGCATCTTGATGACGGTGCGGTCGAGCGCGCTCTTGCGCCGCGACATCAGGTCGAATGTTTCTTCGGCTGCCGGCGCGTCGGGCAGGATCAGCCGCGCCAGCTTCTCCATGACAGCCGTGAAAGGAAGGCAGGCAACCAGCAAAGCGAGGTTGAAGGCGAGGTGCATGTTGACCACCTGCCGGGCGGCCGTCTCGCCGAACCAAGCCATCGGCAGAGTAGCCGCCTGCAAGCCAACCAGAATTGCGACCGCTGCCGTTGCTCGGAAGATCAGGTTGCCCAGCGGGATGCGTCTGGAATCGATTGCCTGGCCACGGGTCAAGCCGACGGCGACGAGCCCGGCGCCGAGATTGACGCCGAGGATCATCGGCAGCGCCACCTCTGCCGGCAGCACGCCTTGGGCTGCCATCGACATGAACAAGAGCACCGAGGCGACACTGGAGTGGATCAGCCAGGTGAACAGGGCAGCTGCGCCGAAGGCCGTCACCGGATCGCCGCGCAGATAGTCGATCGCCATCGGCAGCAAGGCGCTGTGACGCATCGGTGCGGTCGCTTCGCCGACCATACGCAGCGAGATCAGGATGAAGGCGATGCCGAGCAGCGTGCGCCCGGTCTGCTTGACGATCCGGGCCTCGACCTTGAGGAACATCGTGGCGCCGGCGAACAGCAGCAACGGCACCAGCCAGCTGAGGTCGAAAGACAGCGCCTGCACCACCAGCGCAGAGCCGACATCGGCGCCCAGCATGACGGCAAGCCCGCCGGAGACGGTCATCACGCCGGTTGCAGCGAAACCCGCGGCGAGCACTGCAACGGCCGTCGCACTCTGCAACATGACGGCAAGCACGGTGCCGGCAGCCGCCGCACGCACCCGGCCTTTGGTGGCGCCACGCAGCGCCTCGCGTAGAAATACGCCATGGGCGCGCTCGACGCCGGTGCGCACCATGCGCACGGCCCACAGCAGAAGCATGATGGCGCCTGCCAGCTGCAGCAGGATATACAGAAGATGCATGGTGCCGTGCCTCCCAACGCGCGGCGCGCAAGGGTGGCGCCTGCCCTATCCTCGGCATGTCAGGCCATAAATCAAATCGTTAGTTTCGATGTTTCTATCGCTCCAGTTTATTGCTAGTCTGCTCTGATATCAGGGATCAGACATGCGCTACGTGCAGCTCAGGGCTTTCCACTATGTCGCGGTGTGCGGCGGTTTTTCGCGCGCCGCCGAGATGCTGTTTCTCACCCAGCCGGCCATCTCCGACCAGGTGCGCAAGCTGGAGGAAGAGTATGACGTGCTCCTGTTCAACCGTCACAAGAAGCAGGTGACGCCGACGGCGTCGGGCCTCCAACTGCTCGAAATCACGCGGCGCATGTTCGACACGGAACAGCAAGCACTCGAGCTCTTGTCGGAATCCCGCGCGCTGCGCTCAGGCACGCTGCGCATCGTCGCGGACGCCGCCCACCATCTGCTGCACATTCTCGGCCAATTCCGCCAGAAATATCCCGGTATCCAGGTCTCGGTCCGCGCTGGCAATACCGAGACGGTCATTTCCAGCCTCTACAGCTACGAAGCCGATATCGGCGTGCTCGGCGAAATTCCGACCGGCCGCGATTTCGAGATCGTCAAGCTCAATTCGACGCCGATCATAGCATTCGTCTCGACCGATCATCCGCTGGCGACAGCCAAGTCGCTGTCGCTGCACGAACTGTCCTTGCTGCCGCTGGTGATGCGCGAACGCGGCTCGAAAACCCGCGCCAAGCTGGAGGACCTCGCTTCGAAGGAGGGTTACGAATTCAAGCCGGCGATCGAGGCGGAAGGCCGCGAGGCGGTGCGCGAGATCGTCGCCTCGGGCGCCGGTGTCGGCTTCGTATCGGCGGCAGAGTTCGGACAGGACGTCCGACTGGTCCAGATCCCGATCGCTGCGCCCGAAATGCTGATGGACGAAGCACTGATCTGCCTCAAGGAGCGCAGCGGCGGCAAGCTGGTGCGGGTCTTCCTCGATATCGCTAGGTCGATGGCTACGGGATGAGCATCGCTAGCGACCTGTGCTAGGCTGTCTTGCCCACCAGCCTGGGAGGCCTGCCCGTCTTGGAGATCATCGTCCTCTCGCTGCTGCTGCTGTCGCTGGCCTTTTCGCTCGGTTTTGCCCTTAACCGTGGCTCGACCTGCGCGGTGATCGCGATCACCGAACTGATCCAGGAGCGCAAACCGGCGCGTTTCGTAGCATTCTTCGAATGCACGCTCTGGGGCGCGCTCACCTACGCGGCCTGGCAAATGACGTCCGGACCGCAGGCGCATTGGTCGGCGTTGGCCTACACCGCAACCGGCGGCGTGATCTTCGGCGTCGGGGCTTTCGTGAACGGCGCCTGCGCTTTCGGCAGCGTCGGCCATCTTGGCAATGGCGATACCCAGTTCGGCTTCACATTCCTTGGCATGTATGCGGTCTCGACTGTAGCAAGCCTTGCAAATCTGTTGCCCGCAGTGATGACGTCGTCAATGTCTCTTCAGGTTGCCGCGCCAGTCACCCTGTCGATGCTGGTCGGTTTTGCCCTCCTCCGTTTTGTGATCCAGCGAAACAACGTCACGGCATATCTCAAGATGACATGCGCCATGCTGACCACTGGCGTGGCCTACGCCACGATCGTCTTGCTCAAACCTGGCTGGTCCATCGCGCTGTCGCATGCTCAATCGCTTCCATTGGCATCCATAGCCATTACCGTGGCAATGTTTGCCGGCAGCGTTGGCAGTCGCTGGTTGGAGAGAGGCCGCACCAGGATCAAATGGCCAAGCCTCCGCGGCGCGCTTCGCCGCCTCGTCGGAGGGACGCTGATGGGAAGCGGGGCAGTGCTTATCCCTGGTGGCAACGACACGCTACTGCTGGTGGGGCTACCCATAGGCGCCCAGGAGGCGGCGCTTGCCTATCTGCTGTTTGCCATATCGGTTGCAGTTCTTGTTCGGACGATTGGCTCACCGGCCCAGGCATGGTCTTAGCGATCTGGCGGTTCCAGGTTCAACACTTTGCAAAAATTTTCTCTGGTGTGAAACAAGATTTCATGCTAGGAATTATCTGACTTCGGATCAGATCGGCAATCGGCCGCCATCCGAACATTCGCAGACCCAAGCAACCGAACCATGTGCCGAAGCCTCCGGGCTTCGGGCAGGTCGCTATTGACTGGCGATGGCTATGAAAACGGCATCAACCTTCCTCCAGCTTTTGGCCCTGAGCGCATGCCTCGTTGCCCGGGTCCTTGGCGCGGGAGACATGCAGACGCCGGGTGTGCGCCGTGCCCTGCAGACCATGGCGGGAGCCGGACGTCAGACGATCACCGAATGCCTGACAGCGCAGGCCTGAGGCGGAACCGGAGGAGAATGCCTGCTAGCCGTCGACGGCGATCGCAGCGCCGGGAACATAGAGCAAGATCGGCCGTATTTCGTAAACCGCGGTCGGGTTGGCGGAACGCAGCTCGCGTGCCGCGGCCACCGCGCCGTCCATGCTGGGATAGTCCACCACGTAGAAACCGAGAAGCTGCTCCTTCGTCTCGGCGAACGGACCGTCGGTGACCAGTCCAAGTCCCTTTCCCCGCAGTGTGACCGCGCTTTCGGTTGGCCCGAGGCGCGCTGCCGGTCCCAGATGCTTTTCGCCGACGAGACGATCATTGACCTCAAGCAGGTCCTCCATAAGTGCGGCGTCTTCTTCCTCGGTCCAGGATTCGACAACGCCCTCGGCGTGATAGGCCAGGATGGCATACAGCATGGTTGTTCCTCTCTTCTTCCGCACCTTCCGATTGCGGACAAGCGAGCCATTGTTTGATGCTGACTGCAAGTGTCAAAAGCTGTCCGGTCGCCGTCTTGGCAGGACGGCAGCCGATCACATGCGTATGCCTTCGAAAAGCTCGCGCTCGCGAGCCAATCCCTCGCCGACGACGTCGAAGAAGGCACGGACACGCGCCGTGCCCTTGAGGTCCTGATGGGTGACGATCCAGAGTTCGCCGGCGAGTTCTTCGATCGGCCGGGCCAGCGCGCGCACCAACCCCGGCTCGCCGTCGCCGAGATAACAAGGCAGGAGTGCCAGGCCGATGCCGGCCCGGGCCGCCACCGACTGGTTGACCAGGCTGTTGGTGCGGTAGACGAAACGTTCGGCCGGAACGTTGCGGTCCAGCCAGTCTGCGGCCGTGATGCCACCCGCCGTCTCCTCCCAGCCGACAAGGGCATGCGGTCCGAGCGCCGCTGTGTCGCGGATCGCGCCATCATGGGCGTCGAGATAAGCCGGCGAGGCAAAGAAGGTCCAGGCGACGCCGGCAAGCTTGCGGCCCCAGAGGTCGCCTTCCCTGGGCCGGATCGGCCTGAGCGCCACGTCGGCCTCGCGACGCGACAGGCTGAGAACACGGTTCTCGATGGCCAGTTCGACAACGATGCCGGGATGCACGGCGCGGAACCCGGCCAGATGCTTGGTCAGCCTGGAGTAGGCGAGCGTTTCCGACGAGGTGACGCGCAGCCGCCCGGACAGGCGGCCATCGGCGCCAGCGATGTCGCGTGCCAGCGCCAGCGCCTCGTCCTCCATGCGCTCGGCAGCCGCCGCCATGCGCTCGCCTGCCGGTGTCAGTTGGTAGATGCCGCCGGGCAGGCGCTCGAACACCCGCACCGCCAGCTTCTGTTCGAGCCCGTTGAGCCTGCGAAACACCGTCGAGTGGTCGATGCCGAGCAATGCTGCGGCTGAGGTGAGGCTGCCAGCACGGGCCACGGCGAGCACCAGCCTGAGTTCATTCCAGTCTTCCATGCAGATGTTCTAGCACTTCGTATCTTTGCAGTCATGCAAGCGTGGTTGGCAAAATGCCAATGAGCGTTGCCAGATCGCAAGCTCTAGATTGTCCCCTGAAGCAACGACCGTCAGGTCAGAACCCAAGAGGACAGACCATGAAACTCTACTATGCCACCGGGACCTGCTCGCTCTCGCCACACATCGTGGCGCTGGAGGCCGGCATTCCACTCGACATCGAGCGCGTCGACATCTTCAGGAAGCCGCATGTCACCGGCGCCGGAAATGACTTCACCACGGTGAACCCGAACGCCTATGTGCCGGTGCTCGAACTCGACGACGGCTCGCTCCTCACCGAGGGGGCAGCGATCGTGCAGTATCTTGCCGATCTTAAGCCGGAAATCGGGCTGGCACCGGCGGCCGGCACGCGCGAGCGTTACCAGTTGCAGTCTTGGCTCAACTTCGTAGCCACCGAACTGCACAAGATGTACAGCCCGTGGCTGTTCCACCCCGAATATGGCGTTCAGGCGCAGGAGGTGGCGCGCGGCAAGATCACCGAACGTCTGGCTTATGTCGAACGCCATCTGGAGCGCAGCGGCCTCTATCTGATGGGCGAGACCTTCACCGCCGCTGACGCCTATCTCTTCACCATTGTCGGCTGGTCCGCCTATGCCAAGGTCGACCTCTCCGCGTTCCCGCAACTGCGCGCCTACATGGATCGTGTCGGCGCGCGGCCCAAGGTGCGCGACGCGATGCGGGCCGAAGGCATGAAGCTCGCGGCCTGACCATGGGCCAGGGACTTGCCTGGGCGCTTCTGGTGGTGGCGGGCGTGCTCGACGTTGCCTGGGCGGTGTCGATGAAACATGCCGAAGGCTACACTCGGCCCGGTTGGACGGTGGTCTCGGTGCTTCTGCTGGCAGCCTTCGTCTATCTGCTTGGCAAGGTAATTCAGGTCCTGCCCGTCGGCACCGCCTATGCGGTGTGGACCGGTCTTGGCGCAGCCGGCACGGTCATTATGGGCGTCGTGTTGTTCGGCGAGACGCTTGGGCCGTTGAAGCTGGGTGGCGTCATTGTCGTGCTTGCCGGCATCGCCATGCTGAAGCTGGCGGAAGCCTGACGCAAAAGAAAAGCCCCTCCCGCGGCGGGAGGGGCAGTCGGGGGAGGGGTCTGGGAATGATCAGGCAGCTTCGTGCAGTTCCGTGCTGTCGGCCTTCACGCGCTCGGATTTGGGATCGTAGGGCGCCTTGAGATGAGCCGTTGCCGTGTAGCGTTCACCGGCAAGGTCGATCTCGAAGCGGCCGCTTTCGATGAAGTCCTTGTCGATGCCGGCCTCGTTGTGCAGCAGGCCGAGCGCCACCGAGCGGCCGAGCGTGTGGCCGTAAGCAGCCGAGCGCACTTCGCCGACTGGTTTGCCGTCGCGCAGGATCAGTTCACCGCCCCAGAGCATGGGTGCCGCATCGTCCACCGTGAATTGTACGATGCGGCGGGTGAGCTTGCCCTTGGCCTTGGCGGCGACCAGCGCCTCCTTGCCGATGAAGCCGTTAGGCTTGTCCATCGACACGGCGAAGGCGAGGCCGGCCTCGTACGGGGTGATATCGGGCGTCAGCTCGCGGCTCCAGGCGCGGAAGCCCTTCTCGATACGCAGCGCTTCCAGCGCATAGTAGCCGCAGTCGGCAAGGCCATGCTCGCGGCCCGCTTCGTGCAGCGCCTCATAGACGCCGATGGCGAATTCGGTCGGCACGATCAGCTCCCAGCCAAGCTCGCCGACATAGGTCATGCGGTTGGCGTAGGCGGTGGCATAGCCGATGTCGATCTCGCGGATGGTGGCAAAGGGGAAGCCGGTATTGGAAAGATCGGCCGAAGTCAGCTTGGCCAGGATGTCGCGCGAGCGTGGTCCCATCAGCGCCAGCACGGCATAAGACGAGGTGACGTCGGTCAGCGTTACATGCGCGTCCTCGGGGACGTTCTTTGAAATCCAGTCGGCATCGTGCACCGCCTGGGCCGAGCCGGTGACGAGCAAGAACTTGTCGCGGCCGAGACGCATCACGGTAAGATCGCTCTCATAGCCGCCGCGCTCGTTGAGCAGGCCGGTGTAGATCGAGCGACCGATCTCGACGTCGATATCGGCTGCGCAGATGCGGTTGAGCACTCGCGCTGCGTCGCGGCCCTGCACCAAAATCTTGGCAAACGAGGTCTGGTCGAAAATGCCTGATGCCTCGCGGGTGGCCTTCATCTCGCGCTTCACCGCCTCATGCCAGTTCTGCTTGCCGAAGGCGTATTGCGTCTCGGGCTTCTCACCTTGGGCGGCGAACCAGTTGGCGCGCTCCCAGCCCATCTTGGAGCCGAAGCAGGCGCCCTTCGCGGCGAGCCGGTCGTACAGCGCGGAGCGACGGAAGGGACGGGCGGTGTCGAGCTCTCGGTTCGGCCAGGGCATGGCGTAGTGCAGGCCGAGCGTTTCCTTGACGCGGTCGTGCAGCCAGCGCGGATTGTTGTTGAAGCCGGCAAAGCGCCTGATATCGACCGGCCACAGGTCCATGGTCGCTGCACCATTGACGATCCACTCGGCCAGCGCCCGGCCGGCGCCGCCGGCACTGGCGATGCCCATCGAATTGAAACCGGCGCCAACGTAGAAATTCTTCAGTTCCGGTGCCTCGCCGAGGATGAAGTTGTTGTCGGCGGTGAAGCTTTCGGGCCCGTTGTAGAATTTCTTGACCTCTGAGGTTTCCAGCTGCGGCACGCGGATAAGCGCGTTCTGCATCAGGATCTCGAACTGGTCCCAGTCGTCGGGCAGAAGCGCGAACTCGAAATCGTCAGGAATGCCCTTCATGCCCCACGGCTTGGCCTCGGGTTCGAAGCCGCCCATGACCAAGCCGCCGACCTCTTCCTTGAAATAGATGTAGCCGTCGGGGTCACGCAGCACCGGCAGGTCCGGATGCACACCCGCGATCTTGCCAGTGACGATGTACATGTGCTCTGCCGAATGCAGCGGCACCGTCACGCCGCACATCGCGCCAACCTTGCGCGCCCACTGTCCGGCGCAGTTGACCACGATTTCGGCTGCGATGTCTCCCTTGTCGGTGGAAACACCTGTCGCCCGGCCGTCTTTGGTCTGGATGCCGGTGACGCGGACACGCTCGATGACCCGCGCGCCGCGGTTGCGCGCGCCCTTGGCCAGCGACTGGGTCAGGTCGGTCGGGTTGGCCTTGCCGTCGCCCGGCAGCCAGACCGCGCCGACCAGATCGTCGATGGCCATCACCGGCCATTTCTCTTGCGCTTCCCTGGCCGAAATCACCTCGATGTCAACGCCCTGCGCGCGGGCCGAGGCGGCGGTGCGCTTCAGCACGGTCATGCGGTCGGCGCTGCGTGCCACCGACAGCGAACCGCAGTTTTTCCAGCCCGTCGCAAGCCCGGTCTCGGCCTCGAGTTCGCTGTAGAGCTGGGTCGAGTATTTGATCAGGCTGGTCATGTTGGCGTGGCTGCGCAGTTGCCCGACGAGGCCGGCGGCGTGCCAGGTGGTACCGCCACTCAGCTGGCCCTGCTCGAGCAGCACGACATCGGTCCAGCCGAGTTTTGTCAGGTGATAGGCGACCGAGCAGCCGATGATGCCACCGCCGATGATGACGACGCGTGCCTGCGTCGGGAATTGCTGCGCCATGATGAAAGAACCTCCCAAAGGTGATGCTTGTCACCATATCTTGATCGCAACAAAATGCAACACAAAATGCAACAAATAGCCACATTAGATCACGCGCCTGATGGCGACCTTGCGGCTGCGTGGCGCGGCTGGCAGAAATTTTCGCGGCGCTGTCGGAACGCGCCGCCGCCGAACGTCTTGAAGACGTAAAGCCGGCAGGGGCGATGAAGGAGAATGACATGAGAAAGATCGTGGTGGGTGCATTCATGAGCCTCGACGGCATCATGCAGGCGCCGGGCGGACCGGACGAGGATCCGATCGGCGGCTTCACATTTGGCGGCTGGGCCGCGCCCTATTTCGACGAGACCATGACCGAGGCGGTGGGTGGGATGTTCGCCAGGCCCTTCGACCTTCTGCTCGGGCGCAAGACCTGGGACATCTTCGCCGCGCACTGGCCTTATGTCGACGCCGACGACCCGATCGGCCCGCTGTTCGACCGCATCAACAAATATGTGGCGACACGCAACCCCGAGCTGAAGCTCGGCTGGCAGAACAGTCATTCGCTCGGCCCGGATGCGGTAGCTGCCGTGCGCAAGCTGAAGGCCGAAGACGGGCCGGACCTCCTCACCCAGGGTTCGACCGATTTCCTCAAGACCCTGCTCGCCAGCGACCTCGTCGACGAGCTCAACGTCTCGATCTTTCCGCTGGTGCTCGGCAAGGGCAAGCGCCTGTTCGGCGACGCGGCGCTGCCGTCGAAGCTGAAACTGGTGTCGTCCAAGGTTTCCGGCACGGGCGTGACCGTCAACAAATATGTCTGCGACGGCGATATCGTCACCGGCTCGTTCGAGTTCGAGACGCCGACAGAGGCGGAACTGGAGCGGCGGCGGAAGCTGACTTGACGTTCACGCAAAAGGCGGAGCGACGTGGCGCCGCGCTTCGCCATCTATTCCCCGACGATCACCTTCGGCCCCTTGCGCTCCAGCGCCTCGATCATCGCTGCGGGCGGAGGAGCGTCGACGATGACGCCGGCGGCGAGTTCGAAGCGCTGGATGCGCAGCGGCGTCAGCCGGCCAAACTTGGAGCTGTCGAGCACGAAATAGGCGCGGGCCGCGGTGGCTGCCATGCGCGAGCGCTGTTCGGCGCCGTTGCGGGTGAAGTCGGTGATCTCGCCGTCGGGCGACAACGCGCCGCCACCGAGAAAGGCGACGTCGATGCGGAAGCGGCCGATGGCTTCGAGCGCGTCGACGCCGACGGCAGCCTCCTCCGACGGGTCGATCTCGCCGCCCAGCATGTGCACGCGCACATGCGGCTGGCGGCACATGTGCAAAGCGATCGTCAGGCTGGTGGTGCAGATGGTCAGGTTCTGTTTGCCTGTCAGCGCATGGGCCACGGCGAGCGTGGTCGTGCCGGAATCGAGGAACACCACCATGCCGTCCTCGACCAGCGCTGCGGCAGCCCTGCCGATTGCCGCCTTGCCGCCGGCATTCTCCTGACTGCGCAGGGTCAGGGCCGGCTCGGTCGCCTCGAACAGGGTTGCGCCGCCATGGACGAGGTCGAGCTGGCCGCGCTCGGCCAGGAACTTCATGTCGCGCCTGATGGTCTCGCGCGACACGTCGAAGAAGGCGGCGAGCTCGGTGATGCCGACCGATCCGTCGGTGGCCAGCCGCCTCAGGATCTCATCGTGGCGGCGCGGCGCGAGCGCCCTGTGGTTCTGCGAGTCGGACATGCACTCTATGTGGCGGCATTGCTCCTGTTATGGCAAGCAGATGTTGCAATGTGTGGCATGTGGAGTGTGGCGCCACATCAGAACGCCGCATATGTCTGTTCGGACGCGCGGCGCTCTGGCTAGTCGTGGGCGCAGCGCTCGACGACCGTCGCCCGGCTGCGGCGGCCGAAGGCCTTGACCTCGATTTCCTTGAGGTCCACCTCCTCACCCTTGAGAATCCACTGGTTCCTTGCCACGCCGCAGAAAGCCAGGTCACCGAAGGTGACGGCTTTCCGTGACTGGCTGTTGAGCGTGACTGCGCCCGTGGCAGCTGTCGGGCAGTTAACCAGGACTGCCTGGAGTGACGCTGCCAAGAATCGCAATGTTGCATTTTGTGCTATTTTGCGCCAATTTGTGCCTCGACGGTTTTGGCCTGGGAAAAGTCGAACTCCTGCCTTGCCGCATGCGCCGGGAGGGCCACATGAACGCGCCAAGCAAGCACACGGACTTCGATGTGGCAGCCCGCTGGCCGGGCGTGGGTTTCCAGCGTCCGGTGCCGCGATCCCAGGTGGCGCAGGCATCTGCCGCGTTCTCCATCCTGCTCTTGCAGGGCTTTTCCCAGCTCTGCCTGTCGTCACTGGTCGAACCGTTGCGGCTCGCGAATTCCCTCGCCGGTGCCGAGCTGTTCCGCTGGAAGCTCGTCAGCCTCGACGGCCGCTCGGTGGCGAGCGCCAGCGGCATTTCGGTTGAGGTTTCCGGCAGCTTCGCCGAGGCGGCCAGGGCGCTGCCGTTCGAGCCGCAGGGGGCATTGGCGATCTGCGCCGGGGAAGGTGTGGAACGGCACGGCTCGCAGGAACTGCGCGCCTGCCTGCGCCGTGTCGGCCACGCCCAACTCCCGATCTATGCCTTGGGCACCGCAACCTGGCTGCTGGCCGACGCTGGATTGCTCGGTGACGCCCGTTGCACCATCCACTGGGGCAAGATGGCGGCGCTGTCCGAGACCTTTTACGACCTCGCCATCGACGATGCGCTGTTCGTGCGTGATGGCCAGATCATCACCTGCGCCGGTGAGTTGGCGGCCTTCGACCTCGCCATCGACATCGTGCAGGAGCGCTGCGGCACCGAGCTGGCGCGCAGCATCTGCCAACACGTCACAGCCGACCGCTGGCGTGATGGCGCGGCCTGCCAGTCGGTGCCACCCGGCCTGCGCTACGGCAACACCGGCAAGAAGCTGTTGCGCATCATCCAGCTTATGGAAAAGTACATCGAAGAGCCGCTGTCGCTCGAGGAGATCTCGGAGCGGGTTTCGCTGTCGCGCCGCCAGATCGAACGGCTGTTCGAACGCCATCTCGCGACAACGCCGTGGCAGCATTATCTCGGCCTGCGGCTTGCCAAGGCGCGCCAGCTGATCGAGCTGACGGCGATGCCGATCATGGACGTCGCGGTTGCCTGCGGCTTCGTTTCGTCATCGCATTTCTCGAAAAGCTTCCGCGATCACTTCAAGGTCCTGCCGAGCAAACTGCGGGCGGCGGCAGCCTAGCCGTCCCGATCCAAGCCTCGACCGATCTTCTGGTCCGCGACAATCAGATTAATCAGGGTTCCTGATAAATAATCCAGAAATTGCTATTTGTCGATCAATCCCCAGCATTGCTAAGACTCTTTCACTGCATGAGGGGCGTGCGGTTGGCGGCAAGACAACCTGTGGGTAGCGCATGTTTCCCACGGCCAGTTTTCATCACCTGAAAACTCTCAATCTCGCTGACGCGAGCGCTGCCAGCATGCCTCTGACGTGTTCGAAACAAGCGACCGGCGCTGGAAAGTTGGCGGACCATGAGCGAACCATCTGTCGAACTGCTCGAAGGGCGGAGCTTCGATGTCCTCATCGTCGGTGCCGGTGCCAATGGTTCGGCAACGGCGGAAGCGTTGGCGAGGGCCGGCTATCTGGTCTTGCTCGTTGACAAGTCGGATTTTGGCAGCGGCACCACCAGTCGCTCTAGCCGCATGCTGCACTGTGGCTTCCGATCGCTCGAAGGCGCTGCTGGCAAGTCCTTGTGGCAGCATCTGTCCCAGTTGCCGGACCGGCTGAAGCTGTTGAAGAGTGCCCGCGAACAGCTTGCCGCACGTGCCGAGTTCGCTTCGGTGATGCCTGCGCGGGTACGGCCGGTGACTATCGCCATGCCACTCTTTCGCGGCAGCGTCGGCGGGTGGCAGATAGACATGGCGGCGGTGCTGCTGTCACTGCTCGGAACGGGTGGCTTCCCGCTCGATTACAGGCGGCTGAAGGCCCATGAACTCGCGGACCTGCCGTTTACCGATTGGTTGCGCCAGCGCCAAGACTTCACCGGTGCCGTGACCTTTTGTGATTATGTTTTCGACTGGCCGGAACGCATCTGCGTCGACCAGGCGATGGCGGCGGAACAACTGGGCGCCTGCGTTCGCAACTACACCGCCGTCGAAACCATGTTCCAGTCTTCAGACGGTGGCTGGACAGTGGCCCTGCGCGACGAGATTGACGGCACCAAGGCAACTGTTGCAGTCCGGCTCGTTCTCAATCTTGCCGGACCCTGGATCGACAAAGTCACGCAAACGGCATCTTCGACCGCCCCCCAGCGTATCGCGGCGAGCAAGGGTGTGCAGATCGCCGTTGCGCTGCCCGAACGCTTCCAGGACCACGGTTTGGTGGCGGCGACAGACAAGGGGGCATTTGTCTGCATCCCTAGCCAGGGGCTGCACCTGATCGGTGCAACCAACAGCAAATTCACCGGCGATCCCTCGGATGCCGTAGCGACTGAAGACGAAATTGAGAATCTGCTCGCGCGTACGAATGCGCTGTTGCCCGGCGCGGGCCTGGGCAGGGCCGATGTGCGCTATGCCATTGCGGGTGTCCGGCCGGGCAGCAGGGGTTCGCCCGGGCGAGTCATTCATGACCACGCGGCCGACGGCCTGCCCGGGCTTGTTTCGGTGACAGGCGGAACAGTCGCGACCTCGCGTCAGACCGCCCAATCCTTACGGAGGCTGGTTGCCAGGCGCTTCAAGGCATCTCGCTCGGCCAAAGGTGAGCGCCTCGACCTGCTTGATCCGAAACGTGGCGCTGCCGACGCCCCAAGATTTGCCGTGGAACATGCCCGAACTATCGCCGACGTGGTTTTCCGTCGCGGTGGGCAAGCCTGGGCAGCTCATTTCGACGAGCAAATGGTTCAGTCCGCCGCCGATGCGCTCGGCCGCAGCAATGGCTGGGATCAGGCGCACATGAATCTGGCGATAGCCGAATTTCGTGCCGAACTGGCCGAATACTACCGACGCGATCTCGGGTCGGTCCCTCCCGAACAATCTGGTAGCAGCAGGAGCACGGCATGCCTTTCGTAAGAATCGAACTCTTTCCCGGCCGCACGCGCGAGCAAAAGGCGGCAGCGGCCAAGGCGGTGACCGAGGCCTTGGTCAACACACTTGGCGGCATGGGACCGCAGTCCGTCTACATCACCTTTTGGGAGATGCAGCGTGAGGACTGCGCGGTCGGTGGGCTGCTGAAGGACGAACCGACGGCGCCGTCCAAAGGGCCGTAATCGAAAGAACACCAACGCCGACCTGCAGTGGCCGGCGTTTTTGTCTGAGGGGGAAAGAATGACCGAAGAGATGCGTGGTTGGGGGTTCAGGGTGCTGCAGCGCCGGCACAAGGTGGATGACGCAACGGTTGCGTTGTTCCGGAAGCTTCCGGTGGCAATCGTCAGCGATTGCATGTCGCGCATGGCAGCCGGCGGCAGCGGCATCAGGCCCATGCATGCCGGCGGCGGCTTCGCCGGTCCGGCGCTGACCGTGAAGACGCGACCGGGCGACAACCTCATGGTGCACAAGGCCATCGATCTTGCCGAGCCGGGTGACGTGCTGGTTGTCGACGCCGGCGGCGACCTGACCAACGCCATCATCGGCGAGATGATGGCAGCTCATGCAGCAAACCGGGGTGTCACCGGCATCATCATCAATGGCGCCATCCGCGACAGCAAGGCGATTGGCGAGGCCAGCTTTCCCATCCATGCGGCAGGCGTGACCCACCGCGGGCCCTATCGCAACGGCCCGGGCGAGATCAACGTCGAGGTTTCCATCGACGGCATGGTCGTTTGTCCGGGCGATCTCGTCATCGGCGACGATGACGGCATCCTCGCAGTACCGCATCGTGACGCCATCGCCATCCATGCCTTGGCAGCGGCAAAGAAGGCCGATGAGGATGCGGTCATGGCGAAAATACTGGCGGGAACGAACGATCGTTCCTGGGTCGACGCGGAATTGGCATGCACGGCCTGCCGCTTCGAATAGACAAAGCACTCACGTCCGAGGATTGACGGCGTTAAGCCGTGCCCTCATTTGCCGGTTCGATGATATTGTCCTTTGCGGCAGCGCGTAGCGCCGTCTTGATCATCCGGATGATCTCGATTGACGCCGGCGGCAAGATTCTGCCGCGGCGCTTGATGATGCTGACGTCGCGCCAGACCGTTGGCTCGACAAGCTGGCAGAAGCGCAGGGGGCTGTCGGCTTTCGGGGCGGACAGGGCAGGAGTTGTCGTAACGCCCAATCCCGTTTCGATCATCGCCCACAGCGTTGAATTGTTGGAAACCTCGTAGCGCGGCAGCCGGATCGTCTCGGGCAGCTCGGGTATCTGTTCGAGCAGCGGCGCGGTTGCCGTATCGATGGTCAAGCCGATGAAATCCCATCCGGCGAGGTCTGCCCATCGCACCGGGGCTCCTGTTTGCGCCAGGGGATGGTCGTAACGTGCCAGAAGCCCGAGCTGGTCGCGAAACAGCGGTGTGAATTCGAGCTCCGCGTCCTCGCGTTCCTTGCTGCCGACACCGAAGTCGACCTCATTCTGGCGCACCCTGCGGCGGACATCAGACGAGTTGCCGTCACGCACACGCACATGAATGTCTGGATTGCGGTCGGCCATATCCTTGACAATGTCCGGCAGCACTTTGGTGGCGATGGAGTAGACCGAGGCGATGGCAACACGCTGGCGGCGCTGGTGCGCCGTCGCCCGGATATCCTGGATGGCTATGTCGAAGTCGCCGACGATCTTCTCGGCGATGGGCAGGAAATCGCTCGCCTCTGGAGTCAGCGTCACATTGCGGGTCGTCCGGTCGAACAGGCTCGCGCCGACCATGTCTTCGAGCTGTCGTATCGCCATGGTCAGAGCCGGTTGCGAGACATGCAGGTCGACTGCGGCGCGAGTGAAGCTCTTGTACCTGCAGACGCTCAAGAAAGAGCGGATGTGCCGAATGCTGACTGTGTAGATGGGGGAATTTCGAGGCGGGCTGGCCATGCTGATTCGTCCATCCTGATAAATAAGTATTGCTAATCAATAGACGAGTTTTTCAGATTTGAATATCCAATCGCCCTGTTTGATAGTGGCCTTGGACTTGCAGGCAAAGACGCTTGGATCGGTCGGAAGGAGGCCGCGCCTGCGCTAACAACGACAAGAACAATCGAGCTGGGGAGACCGAGATGGAATTGGGGAGGAACAACATGTTTCGTTTGAAGAACAAGGCGCATGCGGCAGGCATTGCGCTGATCGCGCTGGGTGCAGCGATGGTGTCGGCCCAGGCGCCGGCCTTTGCAGCAACGGTTACCGTCGGATCGGAGGCTGCGCTGCCGCCGCTAGACCCGCAGCGCACCACCGGCAGTGTCGGGCTTCGGATTGCGGGCGCGATTTTTGATACGCTGATCCGGGAAGACCTGTCCAAGGGCGGCGCCGGCGTGCCTGATATCGCGTCCGGCTTGGCCGAGTCCTGGAGCGTTTCCGAAGATGGCCTGACCTATACCCTCAAGCTGCGCAAGGGCGTGACGTTCCACGATGGCACGCCGTTCGACGCGCAGGCCGTGCAGGCCAATTTTGACAGGCTTCTGAACAAGGAATCGCCTGTTTTCGACGAGCGCGCTTCCAGCACCATGGCGTTCCTGACGCGCTGGATCGCCAGCACCAAGGTGGTCGACGGCGAGACTTTCGCCCTGGTTCTGAAAGAGCCGTTTTCCGGGCTGCCGCGCCTGCTCAGCGATCGCAGCATGTCGATCATCTCGCCTGCCGCGATGGCAAAATACAAGGGTGACGAGCTCGGCTTCAATCCGGTCGGCACCGGCCCGTTCAAGTTGGGTACGCTGGACCAGGGCCAGGTCCTGACACTGGACAGGAATGATGCCTATTGGCGAGGTGTACCGAAGGTCGACAAGCTCGTCTTCAAGGCGGTGACCGATCCGACGGCACTCGCCATCGCCATGCAGACCGGTGTCGTCGACGTCATCCCGAGCGCCAGCGCCGAGCAGGTGACGCAGCTTTCGGCCGAGGCCGATCTCAAGGTGCAGTATACCGACGCAGCGAACTTCTATTTCATCCGTCTGAACATGAACGCCGAGCACACCAAGGACGTGCGCTTTCGCCAGGCCTTGAACTACGCCGTCAATCGCGACTTCATCGCCGCGTTGTTCGGTGGTCAGGCTGTGCCGCGTGGCGGGCCGGTGCCGACCGGCAACGAGATAACCGCGTTGGCGGCAGGCACCGTCAAGGAATACAATTACGACCCGGAAAAGGCGAAGGCACTGCTGGCCGAGATTGGCGTCAAGCAGCCCGTCACGCTCAAGGTGCTGGCCCCAAACAACGGACCGGGCTTCGGGCTGTCGCCGCAATTGATGGCGCTCGTCCAGCAGGATCTGGCCGCCGTCGGCGTCGACCTCCAGCCGCAGCTGCTCGAATTTACGACAATGATCTCGACCGAGCGGCCGGGTTACGCCAACGACGTGCACGGTTCCTACAATGGCTGGGTCACCGGTGCGGGTAGCGCCTATGTCTTCGAGCGCTTGTTTGCCAGTTCGCAGCAGCCGCCCAAGGGCGTCAATCGTGGCTGGTACAAGAACGACGACGTCGACGCCAAGCTGGCTGCCGCCCGCAGCGAGCGCGACGAGACCAAGCGTGCCGGCCTCTACGTCGATGCCGCCGCAAAGGTAGCGGAGGATGCCCCTTACGTGTTCCTCTACCAGGATCGTTTGCCGCGGGTCATCCGCAGCAACATCAAGGGTATCGAGCCTGCATCGTCGGTCTACATCGACTTCTCGCAGGTCTCGGTCGACTGAGCCCATCTCTGCCCCGACCACCAAGGGCGGGGCTCGAACCCATCTGTCGGGGCGCGACCCGGACATCATCACGAACCCGTTCCAGGGTCGCGCTTCGATTTCGGCACATTGAATTACCAAAGGGAGAGTTTTCACATGATGTTAGGTTGGCGAGCCAGGATTGGCCAGATGCGTCCCGCGACGTCCATTGAAGGGGCCGAAGAGTGGCGCTCGGTTGCACCTGTCGGTGTCGCCTTCGCCGATGCCCGCACCATCGTCCCACGCGTCGATGACGCCGGGTTGCGGGTGATGATGAGCCAGGTTCTGGAGGCATCGCGCCAGCTTGCGACCGCAAAGGTCGACCTGATCGTGCAGTGCGGCGCACCCGGCACCTTCTTGCGTGGCCCCGGTCATGACGAACAGGTCGTCGCAGAGATCGAGAAGGAAACTGGTATTCCGGCAATCACCATGATGGCATCGATGATGGACGCCCTCAAGGCGGTCAATGCCCGCAAGGTCGCCGTTGGAACCATCTATTCCGACGAGGTCAACGCGGCGATGACGAGCTATATGGAAGCACAGGGCTTTCAGGTCCGTGCCATGGGCGGTCTCCAGATCACCGATCCGTTCGAGGCTAGCCTTCACGATTCCGACAGCGCCTACCGCCTCGGCCGGCAAGTGTTCAAGGAAGCCGGCGACGCCGACGCGATCCTGATTTCCTGCGGTACCTACCGTACCTTCGAGATGATCCACTATCTTGAGATGGACACCGGCGTGCCGGTGATCTCCAGCAACCAGGCGACGCTGTGGCGTGCGCTGCGTTATCTCGGCCTTCGCGACCAGATTCCCAATCTCGGGAAGCTCTGGTCCGTCGCCTAGACAGCGCTTGGGGAGGATAGCGATGTCAGAGGCAGCAGCAACTGCAGGCGAGGACACCACGCGCTCGGCAGGCTTCGGCCGGCTGTTCCGGAACGGGACGCTGGTGACAGGCCTGGCCATACTGGGTGTCATGGTGTTCGTGGCCGTGTTCGCCGACCTCATTGCGCCGCATGACGCGTTCCGCGCCAATCCGATTGCGCGCTATCTTCCCCCGCTCTCGCCAGGATACCTCCTTGGCACCGACGAGCTCGGCCGCGACATATTGAGCCGGCTGATCTACGGCGCGAGGCTGGCATTGCTGGTCGCTGTCGTCCCCACAGTCATTGCGTTGGTCATCGGTGGTGCGGTCGGGCTGTTCGCCGGTTATGCCGGCGGTGTCTGGGACAGCATCGTCATGCGCATCTTCGACGTGATGTTCGCCTTCCCAGGCATTTTGCTGGCGCTGGGCATCAGTGCCGCGCTCGGGCCTGGCCTGTCCTCGATGATCATCGCGATGATCGTCGTCACCATCCCGGCCTTCGGCAGGATCGTTCGCGGCGTCGTCCTTGGCGTCAAGGAAGAGCTCTATGTCGAGGCGGCGACAGCGCTTGGCTATGGCCATCTCCGGATTGCCCTGCGCCACGTACTGCCAAACGTACTCGCTCCGGTGCTGATCTATGGCACGCTACAGACCGGGCGAAACGTCATTCTGGCAGCAAGCCTGAGCTTCCTTGGCCTCGGCCCTCAGCCGCCGACGCCCGACTGGGGACAGATGCTTGGCGGCGGCCGCATGGCGCTCGCCACTGCCGCCCACGTCGCCACAATCCCGGGCATTGCCATCGCCCTGCTTGCCATCGGCTTCAACCTTCTGGGCGACGCCGCAAGAGACCTGCTCGATCCGCGCATGAAGCGCGACCGCGACTGAGCTTAGGAAACCGAGATGCTGTCCTTTATCGCACGTCGCGCCTTGCAGACGATCCCCGTGATATTCGGTGTCACGCTGGCAACGTTCCTGCTGTCGCAGATCATTCCCGGTGACCCGACTGACATTTTGCTTGGGCCGGGTGCATCGGAGGAGGCGAGGGCGCAATTGCGCCAGGCGCTGGGTCTCGATCGCTCTGCGGTCGGCCAATACCTGCTCTACTTGCAGAACCTGGTGCAGGGTGATTTCGGCCAGTCGTTGACCTTCTCCAAGCCGGTTTCCGAGGTGCTTGCCTCGCGCATGATGAATACGGCATTGCTCGCCTTTGCGGCAATCGTGCTTGCCTCGGTGCTCGGCGTTGCCGCAGGCACGTTCGCGGCCCTCAAGCCCGGATCGCTGCGCGATCGCGCGCTGACTGTCGTCGTGCTGTTTCTCAACAGCATGCCGTCCTTCTGGCTTGGCCTGCTGCTGATCCTGGCCTTCGGTCTCCAGCTTCGGTTGCTGCCCGTCAGCGGCATGACCTCCGGTGACGGCGGTCTAGTCAATCTGCTTGCGCATATGCTGCTGCCGACGCTGACGCTTGCGGCCTGGTCTCTCGCCGCCATTGCCCGCATGACGAGGTCGTCACTGCTCGACGTCATTGGCAGCGACTATGTCCGCACTGCCCGCAGCCGTGGCATCGGCGAATGGCGCATCGTCTTCTTCCACGCCCTGCCCAACGCCATGCCGGCCGTCATCACGGTCATCGGAATGCAGATGGGCTTCCTGCTCAGCGGGGCGGTCATGACTGAGACCGTGTTCTCGTGGCCGGGAATCGGACTTGCCATGTACCAGGCGATCTCGACGCGGGACATCCCGCTGATCCAGGGCGGCATTCTCCTGCTCGCCGTCGCCTTCGTGCTGATCAATTTCACGATCGACATCCTGTACGCCTACTTCAACCCCAAGATCAAACTGGCTTGATCCGATGAACGCCATTTCAACGCCCATGGATGCACTACGCCCGGCGCCGGTGCTGGAGGTCAGCGACCTGCGCGTCAGCTACGGCAGCGCATCCCGCCCGATCCATGTCGTCAACGACGTCTCCTTTGCCGTCGGCCGCGGCGAAGCGCTCGGCATCGTCGGCGAATCCGGTTGCGGCAAGAGCCAGACTATGCTGGCGGTGCTTGGCCTGTTGCCGTCGAGCGGCCGCATCAGCGCCGGCAAGGTGACATTCGAGGGCCAGGACTTGGCCAGGCTGTCGGCACGCCAACTCCGCGGCCTACGCGGCAAGGGCATGGCGCTGATTTCCCAGGATGCGCTGTCGGCACTCAATCCGTCGATGACAATCGGCACCCAGATGGCCGAGCCGATGATCCATTATGACGGTATGAGCCGGGCGGCCGCGCGCGAGCGCTGCATCGAGCTGCTCGACCTCGTCGGCATTCCGGGTGCGGCAGCGCGGCTCGGCGCCTATCCGCACGAACTGTCGGGTGGCATGCGCCAGCGCGTGCTGATCGCAACGGCGATCAGCGGCAACCCGAAGGTGCTGATTGCCGACGAGCCGACCACAGCACTCGATGTCACCATCCAAGCCCAGATCCTGCGCCTGATCGACCGGCTGCGTCGCGACCTTGGCATGGCACTTGTCATCATCACCCATGATCTCGGCGTCGTTGCCGGCGTCGCCGACCAGGTGGCGGTGATGTATGCGGGGCGTGTCGTGGAGGCCGGGTCGACGGACGCGATCTTCAGCGAACCGCGCCATCCCTACACGCGTGCGTTGCTCGAGGCGATTCCCAAGCTCGACGAGCCGGCCGACAAGCGTCTGACACCGATTGCCGGGTTGCCGCCGGATCCTCGTCGCGCGCCGGCGGGCTGCGCTTTCCATCCGCGTTGCCGCCTTGTGCAGCCGCTTTGCCGCGAGCAACTGCCTGCACTCGAGGCCAAGGACGCGGGTGCTGGACATCTCATCCGCTGCTCTGTCGATCCATGGGCCAGGACCGCAACGCCTGAAGCACGCGGCGTCTCGGCATCGGGGGCGCTTTCATGAAAAGTCTCGTCACCAAGCCGGCCATCAGGGTCGAAGACCTCCGCGTCCAATTTCCGATCCGTGGCGGCTTCCTGCGACGGCCGACGGGCGCGATCCGCGCCGTCGATGGCGTGTCGTTCGAAATCCCTGCCGGCTCGACGGTTGGCCTTGTCGGTGAAAGCGGCAGCGGCAAGTCCACGACCGGGCGGGCGCTGCTCGGACTGGCACCGGCAACCAGCGGCTCGGTAAGCATCTTTGGCCGCGACCTGGCGGCACTCAAGGCGGAACGAGGCGCATTGCCACGCGTCGGGCAACTGGTGTTCCAGGATCCCTACGCCAGCCTCAACCCGCGCATGACAATCGGCGCGACCTTGCGGGAGGCTCTTGTCTATCATCGCATCGCGTCCAAGGCGGACTGCGGCACGGTCGTCCGCGAGTTGCTCGACAGCGTCGGCCTGAGGCCGGAACTCGCCGCGCGCTATCCGCTCGAACTGTCGGGCGGGCAGCGGCAACGCGTGGCGATTGCCCGTGCGCTGGCCGTGCAGCCGGAGTTCATCGTGCTCGATGAGGTGGTGTCGGCGCTCGATGTCAGCATCCAGGGGCAGATCCTGAACCTGCTGATGGACTTGCAGAAGAAGCGCAACCTGACCTACCTGTTCATCACCCACGATCTCAGCGTCGTCCGCCACGTGTCGAACCAGGTCGTCGTCCTCTATGGCGGCAAGGTCATGGAAGTGGCGGGACGAGATCGCCTGTTTGCGGCGCCGCATCATCCCTACACCCATGCGCTGCTGTCGGCGGTGCCGGTTCCCAACCCGCGTGTCGAGCGCAACCGGGCGCGTGTCGAAATCCGCGCCGAACCGCCAAACCCGATCGCGCCGCCGAGTGGCTGCCGCTTCCACAAGTCGTGCCAGTTCGCGACCGAAGAGTGCCGCAGAACCGAACCACTGCTGCGTGAAGTGGAACACGGGCATCTCGCTGCCTGCCATCACATGCAGAACATGACAGTCCGCCGCGCGCTTGGCGCCGGCATCGCAGGAGTGACCGCGTGATGGACACCAGGACAACAACTCATACCGAACAGGCAGCTTCGGCCATGCCGGTCTTTTACGCCTCCTTCGTCGATGGCAATTCGTTGTCGGCGGCCGCTACTTCACTGCCACTCGTCGATCCGGCCACAGGCCGGATTTGGGCTCACGCGCAGCTCGATCCAGCCGCTGCCGATGCTGCCATGGCGAGTGCAGTCGTGGCACGGGATTCGGGCCGCTGGGCGGACCTCACCGGTGCTGAACGGGCCGTAATGCTGCGCCGGCTGGGTGACCTCGTCGCCGCCCATGCCGAAGAGCTCGGCAGCCTTGAAAGCCTGGCCAATGGCAAGCCGCACCGGGCGACCTTTGGCGAGATGCGCGCGACGTCGCGCTGGTATCATTATTACGCCAGCCTCGCGGAGACGCATGACGGGCTGGTTCGGGAGATCGGCCGCAGCGTCGAGGCTCGCATCGAACGCGAGCCGCTGGGAATCGTCGTCGCGATCACGCCGTTCAACGGGGCGCTATCGCTGGGTTCGTGGAAGCTGGCGCCGGCACTTGCGGCAGGCAATGTCGTTATTCTCAAGCCACCGGCAGAAGCGCCGGCATCAAGCATACGTCTCGCCGCGCTGGCCATCGAGGCGGGCTTTCCAAAGGGCGTCGTCAACGTCGTGATCGGCGATGCCGCGATCGGCGAAGCGCTGGCCCTGCATCATGAGACGGCAATGGTCACCTTCACCGGCAGTACGGCAGCCGCGCGGCAGTTGGGTGGCAAGGTTGTCGGCGCGATGAAACAGTTCGTCTGCGAAGCTGGCGGCAAGTCGGCCCATATCGTGTTCGAGGACGCCGACATAGGTTCGGCCGTCGTTGCCGCAACCCAAGGCGCTTTCTCGGCAACAGGGCAGACCTGCGTCGCCGGCTCCCGTCTGCTGCTACACGCCTCGATCGCCGACGAGTTCCTCGAGCGCTACAAGGCCTCGATCGGGCGCCTGCGCATCGGCGATCCCAAGGTGGCGGACACACATGTGGGGCCTGTTGCCTCGGCACAGCATCTCGCTCGGATCGCAGGGTTTGTCAGCGGTGCTGTGGCCGAAGGCGGACGCGTGCTTGTCGGTGGCAAGTCGCCCGAGATGCCGGGCGACTTGGCGAACGGCTGCTGGTATGCGCCGACTGTCATCGTTGACGTGACACCAGACATGCGGGTCGTGCGCGAGGAGGTGTTCGGCCCCGTGGTCACCGTCCAGACCTTCAAGACGGAAGAGGAAGCGGTGGCACTCGCCAATAGCAGCGAGTTTGGTCTCGCAGCAGGCTTCTGGACCACCGATATGCGCCGCGCCAGACGGGTCAGCCGCAAGCTCAAGGCTGGGACGGTTTGGGTCAACACCTACCGTGCCATCGACGTCAAGATCCCGTTCGGCGGCTACAAGCAGTCAGGGCTTGGCCGGGAGAACGGGCCCGAAGCCCTTGATGAATTCACGCAGATCAAATCGGTCGTCACCGACTACGCAGCCGCGCTCGACCCCTTCGCCTACTAGAACAACGTCACTGAAAGGACAGCAAAATGGACCATCAGAGCGCGCGGCTTCGAGCCCCTATCATCGTCGACGCCTTGCAGTTCAACAAGCCGGAGCGCGCACGCTTTCTGGAGTGGCAAAAGGGCCGCGTCGGCTGCGTGCATGTGACGCTGGCGATCTGGGAATCTGCGCGCGAGACACTTTCGGCCATCGGCGAGTGGAACCGACTGCTCGAAAACAACGCCGACCTGATCGCCCTCGCGACGACCGCTGACGAAATCGAGGCCATTGCCGCATCGGGTCGCACGGCCATCATCTACGGCTTCCAGGACACTTCGCCCTTCGAAGACGACATCGAGTTGATCGAGATTTTCCACAAGCTCGGTGTGCGCATCGCCCAGCTGACCTACAACGTGCAGAACCGTATCGCCTCGGGTTGCTGGGAGCCGGACGAAAACGGCGTCTCGCAGTTCTTCGGCCGAAACGTCATTGCCGAGATGAATCGCCTCGGCATGCTGATCGACGTGTCGCACTGCACCGAACGTTCGTCGCGCGATGCGATCGAATACTCCTCGCGCCCGATCGCCATTACCCATGCCAATCCCTCGGCCTTCGTCGGCACTGACATCGAGCTCAACCGTCGCAACAAGTCGACCGAGCTGATCAAGCGTCTTGCCGAGCGTAACGGCGTGCTCGGCCTGTCGATGTATCCGAAGATCATGCGTGACGGCTCGAACTGCACGCTCGAAACCTTCACCGAGATGGTCGCCTGGACTGTCGAAACCATCGGCGTCGACGCCGTCGGCATCGGTACCGATTTCTATGACGGCTGGCCGGTCAGCGAGATCAAGTGGTGGCGCGCCGGCCGCTGGGCCCGTGAAAGTGCTGTTCCGATCAAGGGGTTCTCGAGCTGGCCGGACTGGTTCAAGTCGCCGGTCGATTTCCCGGCCTTGATTGAGGCGCTGGAGAAGCGCGGCTTTTCGTCAGAGGAGGTCGCGAAGATCGCTGGAGGCAACTGGGTACGCCTCTTCCGCGAGAGCTTCTCGCCGCTGCAGTGAGGACATGATGGTTTCGAAGGATTCGGGCGCCGGTCTGGACGTCATCGTTGTTGGTGGAGGCCACAATGGCCTCGTCGCTGCCGGCTATCTGGCGAAGGCCGGCCTGAAGGTCGCGGTGCTTGAGGCAAGGCACATTCTTGGCGGTCCATGTGGCGCCATCGAGTTCCTGCCCGGCTATCGCAGCGCGATCACCAATTCGCCCGGATCCTTCGAGCCACGCATTCTCCGTGATCTCGACCTGGAAGGCCACGGACTGCGCTTTCATCGCACCGACCCGAATGTCGTCCATGTGTTTCCGGAAGGTTGCTTCATCGGCTGGCGCGACCGCGAGGCGGTCGCCACCCAGCTCGACGCTTTTGCTCCGGGCGAGGCTGCTCGCTACAACAGCCTGCTGTCACGCCTCGAAGAGCTCGGGCGCCATCTCGGGGTTTCGGTGTTCGAGCCGTCGCGCAGCCTGGCAGAGGTGGCGCGTCATGTCCCGAAAGCACACGAGCGTCTGTTCGAGCAGGTGTTCCTCGGCAGCCTGCGTGAACTGCTTGATGAAAATCTCCGTTCCGAGCAGGCCAAAGCGCTGCTCGGCATGGTAGCGCTCAACGCCACATTGACGCCGCCATCTGCGCCGGGCACTGCGATCGGGCTGATGATGCGGCCGATCTCGCTTGCCTCTTCACCGGTGCTAGACGCCAACGATCCGAGGCGGACCGCGTTGCGCGGGTCTACCGGCCTGCCGATCGGCGGCATGGGCGCTATCATAGACGCTCTCCAAAGCGTGCTGCTTGCGCATGGGGGCGAGGTTCACACCAACACGCGGGTCGCCTCCGTGCTGCACGAGTATGGTCGTGCGGTCGGCGTCGTGACAAGTTCGGGGCGGGAGTTCCGCGCGCGACGGATCATCTCGGCAATCAATCCGCGGACGCTGTTTGCCGACATGCTGGATGACGATGCCGTCGGTGCCGAGATGCGGCGCGAGGTTGCGGCGGTGCCAATGCGCGGCTCCGCCTTCAAGATGTTCCTCGCGCTGGACGGTTTACCTCGCTATCGCGGCCTGCCGGATGGGATGAACTCGGCGCAGGTTGCCGGCACGCAGTTCCGCATCGCCTCGTCGCTTGCCCATATCGAGGACGCGGTACTCGACGGGCTGCGCGGCGTGCCGTCCGACGAGCCGATCATGTGGGGGCTGATGCCGACAGTTTCGTCGCCGGGCCTCGCACCGGCCGGAAAACACATCATGAGCGTAAATGTATGGCATGCGCCGCATGATCTGCGACAGGGCAGTTGGGACACCGAAAAGGAAGTCTTCGGCCGCCGCTGCATCGACGTGCTGGGCAGGCTGATGCCAGATCTTCAGGATCGGATCATCGGCCATCATTTCCTGAGCCCGGTCGATCTTGAGCACGAACTGGGTCTTGTCGGCGCCAACATCACGCACGGCGACATGCTGCCCAACAACCTGTTCGGCGCCCGCCCTCATGTCGCGGCCAATGATTACCGAACGCCGCTGGAAGGCCTCTATCTCAGTGCCTCGGGCACCTGGCCCGGCGGCTACGTAACCGGCATTCCCGGCCACAATACGGCCGCGGCCGTGCTTGCCGACATCGCCAACGCCACCCACAGAAACGTCAGGGACGCTACATGGAATTCCTAGTCAATATCACGCTCAAATGGTCCGAGAACATGGAGCCCGAGCTCAGGGACCGGATTATCGTCGATGAACGGGCGCACGCCGCCGAGCTGATCAAGCAAGGCCACCTCGTGCGGATGTGGCGCGTGCCGGCGCGGTTCGAGAACTGGGGCTTGTGGCGGGCCAAGGATGCCACCGAGCTGCACGACATCATCTCCGGACTGCCGGCATTCCCCTGGATGATCCAGGTGAACGTGCATCCGCTGGCCCGCCACGCCGTGGATCCGGCACCCTACATCGCCGCCTAAGCTGCCGCGTCACCCTTGAGTAGGCGGGTTCGCCCCAGGCATTTGACTCTCGTCCAAGGCTCACTTCGTGCTCAACGCCTCCCGATTGAAAGGCATCCTGCCAGCCATTCCGACGCCGGTACGAGCGGACGGGAGCGTGGACGAGCAGGCCGCTGCAAAGCTTGTCGGCCATCTGCTGGCCGGAGGCGTCGACGGTCTGTTGCCCCTCGGCGGAACCGGGGAGTACGGGGCCTTGTCGCGCGCGGCGCGCATTCGCATTGCATCGGCCTGCGCCGAGTGCGTTGCGGGCAGGGTGCCTGTCATCGCCGGAGTGCTCGACCCCGGCTATCACGATGCTCTTGCGGCAGCGTACGACTTTGCCTCCGCCGGCGTCGATGCGCTTCTGGTCGTGACGCCCTATTACACCAATCCGACTCAGGCAGGCCTATGCGACTACTTCCTGCGTTTCGCGGATGAATCCCCGCTGCCGATCCTGCTATATGAGATTCCCTACCGCACCCGCATCGCGCTGGACCCCGAGGTGACGCATCTGCTGTCGCGGCATGAGCGCATCATCGGCATGAAGGTGTGCAACACCGACATGTATCATTTCTTGCGAGTGGTCGCCGGTGTCGACAAAGAGTTCGCCGTTCTCAGTGGCGAGGACAGCCTGTTTCCCTTGCATGTCGCGGCCGGGGCGAATGGCGGTATCGTCGTGACCGCAAGCCTTCTGCCGCGAACCTGGCGGCGGATGTTCGATCTCGTGTCCCAAGGCCGGACCCAAGAGGCACTACTGCTGCACCGGAAGCTCATTCCCCTGATCAACCTGGCTTTCGCCGAAACCAACCCCGGGCCACTGAAATCGGTGCTCGATCTGGTCGGCGTCGATGCCCCCGAGGTGCTCGCTCCATTGGTCCAGCCCGCATTTGAATTGCAAGCCCGGCTACGATCGGAAGTGGAACATTTGCTCGGTGCCTACGAGAATGCATAACCCGATACGACTGAGCGCTGTCGCACATATCAGTTCAAATGCTCGGCGATCTGGCTGACGGCGGCGACGATAAGCTCGGCATGCGCGGTGCGGGCTTCGGCGGTGGCGCGGGCAGCCGGCGTTGAGATGCTGATCGCAGCAATAGGTCGCCGGTCCGGCCCGCTGATGGCGGCGCCCGTTGCAAACACGCCGTCGCGCCACGACGCGGTGGTGGCGTAGCCGCGCGAGGCGATGCCGCGCAGTTCGACGAGCAGCTCGCCAAGCGGCAACGCGGCTGACACGGCACTTGCCTGGCTGTCTGCCTTGACCGCTTCGCTATAGATCCGTTCGATGTCCGCTTCCGGCATCTGCGCCAGCATGGCCTTGCCGGTTGCGGTGACCAGCACCGGAGCGCGACCGCCGAGCGGTTCGACATGGCGCACCGCATGCGGGCTTTCCAGACGCTCGATCAGCACGATTTCGGATTCGTCCAGAACCGCGAGATGGATGGTTTCGCCGGTTTCGCGCCGAAGCTGTTCCATCACCGGCAAGGCCGCTTCGCGCAGGCCGAAATGGTTGCCCGCCTTGCGGGCGAGGCGGCTGGCCCGGAACGTCAGTTCCCATCGTGTGCGCTCTCCACTGGCCGGCCGGATCCAAGCCGCCTCGTGCAGCGTTTCAAGCGCGCGCTGAACCGATGATTTCGGCTGCTTGAGGTGGACGGCGAGTTCGCTGACCCCGACCGGCTGCAGGTCGGCAACGGTTTCCAGCACCACAAGAGCCTTCCTCACGCTGTTCATGCCTTGACATCCTCCCAAGCCTGAAATAGCAATCATGCCGTAATTTGGAACATCGTACCGAAATACGGCACAGAAAGCAAACTCTAAATTCGCCGGAACAAGACGAATGCATCGTTGCCCGGCATGCTGACAGGGGAGGAAACATGAGGATGAAGATCGTATCAGCCGGCAGGTGGATGCTGGGTGCCGCTGCTGTGGCGCTCTGCCTGGCCGGCCAGGCCGTGGCCGCGGAGCCCAAGTCGGGCGGCACATTCAAGCTCGTTGGATCGGGTGACGTCGCCGGCTTCGATCCGGTATCCGCGCGCACGGCCGCCGTATTCCTGCACCGCGCCCTGACACGTACCCTCGTGGCGTTCCCGACCGATGCCGACCCGAAGGTTGCCGCGCAGCCGGTCGCCGATCTGGCCGAAGCCGTGCCGGTGGCCGAGGAAGGGGGGCTCGTCTATCGACTGACCATTCGCGAAGGTGCGACATGGAACACCGAGACGCCGCGCCAGATCACCGCAGCCGATGCAATCCGCGGCTTCAAGCGCCTGTGCAACCCGGTCCAGCCGACCGGCACGCCGACCTATTACATCGGCGTCATCAAGGGTTTCGCCGATTATTGCGCTGGCTTCGCCAAGGTGCCTGCCGATGTCGCGGCCATTCGCGACTATGTCGAGGGCACCGATGTCGAAGGGTTGACGGCCGAGGACGAACGCACGCTCAAGATCACGCTCGAACGGCCAACCGCCGACTTCGCCTCGATCCTGGCACTCGTCTCTTCTGCGCCGGTGGCTCTGGAGATGCTCGACCACCTGCCCAATTCGCCTGAGCTGCGCCGTAACTATGTCAGCTCCGGTCCCTATGTGATCGAAGACTACATCCTGAACGAGAGCATCTCGCTTGCGCGCAGCGAGAGCTGGAACGCGGCTGCCGATCCGATCCACAAGGCCTATGTCGACCGCATCGAAGTTGCTTTCGGGACACCCGATGCCGGCAAGACCCAGCGTATGATCGAAGCCGGCGATATCGATGGCTATTTCGACCTGTCGATCGCCACCGCCGACCTGACCCGCATCATGACCAATCCAGGCGATACGCAGTTGCTGCAGTTCGCCGACGGCGCGATCAATCCGGTCCTCGTCATCAACCTGGCATCGCCGAACAACAACAAGGCGCTGGCCGACATACGCGTTCGTCAGGCGCTGAATTACGCGGTCAACAAGTCGGCGATCGTCCAGGTCGGCGGCGGTCCAGCCGTCAAGCAGCCGATCGGTCAGCTTCTGACGGCGAACGTCATCGGTCACAAGCCGTATGACCCCTACCCGACGCCGGAAAGCAAGGGCGATCCCGAAAAGGCCAAGCAGCTGCTTGCCGAAGCGGGCTTCCCCGATGGCATCGAGCTCAAATACAGCTATGCCGCCGGCGGCCGTTACGATCTCTACTCCGCCGCACTTCAAGCTGACCTCGCCAAGGCCGGCATCAAGCTGATCATGCAGCCGGGGCCGTCGCGCACGGTGATGTCGCAGATGTACCAGAACCGCCAGGCAACCAATGCCGGCGCCTGGGACCTTGGCATGACCTCGCTGCGCGCCGACTGGGTCGGCGATTCCGCCCGCACCATGATCGTGCCGATGTTCCATGGCGAGGCCTGCGAGAAGAGCACCAGCAACTGGACCTGCTACAACAATCCGGCGGTCAATGCGCTGATCGACAAGGCGCTGACGGCGACCGACGAAGCGGTCGCTGCCGAGTCTTGGGCACAGGCTGACCGCGCGATCATGGCGGATGCGCCCGTCGTGCCGCTGATCACCGGCAAGATCTCGCTCTACGCTTCCGAGCGCATGCGCGGCACCACCGTCAACCTGCTGTTCAACAACGTCGATCCGACTCTGGTCTGGATCGACGAATAAGCAAGCCTGCGCGGGCGGCGCCAACCGCCGCCCCGTCCCCCTCTCATCCAAATGCCCGGAGCCTGAAGTGCAGTATCGTCAGATCGGAACATCGGACCTCAAGACCTCGGTCTTGTCGCTAGGGTCCTACCAAACCTATTCGCGGATGGAGTATCGCGACGTCGTCAATCTCGTGCGGCGTGCTGCGGAGCTCGGCATCAATCTCTTCGACGTCGCCCACTATCGCACGGCCCCGCACACCGAAGTGGTGCTCGCGCGCGCCCTGCGCGATGCCGGCCTGAAACGCGACCAGATCATGATCATGGACAAGGTCTGGTGGTACGACAATGACGAGCCGACGCTGGAGCACCAACTCGACGAGCTGCTGTTCCGCCTCGACACCGACTATCTCGATGTCATCATGTGCTACGGCATGCGTCCGGGCCGAGACGATCCGGCGGCAACCGCGCGTCTGAATGCCGGCTTCGTCACCTCGGGCAAAGCGCGCGCCTGGGGTGGCCTGAACTGGTCGGCCAAGGATCTGCGCATCGCGCACGAAACCTGCGTCGCCGAAGGCCTGCCGACACCACAAATCGTCCAGCTGAAATACAACATCGCCCGCCGCCACATCGTCGAGTCCGAGGAGTACACCCAGCTGCGTGCCGAGACTGGCATTGCGATCCACGCTTCCGACAGTCTCGAAGGCGGCATCCTGGCCGGCAACCTGGTCCGCGAGCGCGTGCTCGGGCGCGACCCAGGCAATGTCCGCGAAGAGATCATCGCGCTTGTGCCGAAGCTACGCGAGGTTGCGGAGGGCTTTGGCTGCTCCATGGCACAGCTGGCGATCGCCTTCTGCATCGCCAACCCGCAGACGGCGTCGCTGCTGTTCGGTGCCAGCCGCATCGGCCAGCTCGAGGACAATGTCGGCGCTGTGGCGCTGGTCGAAAAGCATGGCGAGGCCATCGTCGCGGCGCTCGCCGGTTTTGGCGTCGCCGGCCATGAGTTCGATCTGCCGCCGAACCACGCCACGCCCCTGACCAGGGACTGAACCGCCAAGGACTGACCCGTCTCGTTGGAAATGCCCATGTCCGATACCACAGCCACATCGCGGCCGCCGGCCGCGCCAGTGCTCAGCACACGGCAGCGCGTCATGCGACAGTTGCTGCGCGACAAGGCTGCGATGGCGGCAAGTGCCGTTATCCTGCTGCTTGTGCTGATGGCCGTTTTCGCGCCACTGATCGTGGCCCTGGTCGGACATGGGCCCAACGAACAGTTCCGCGACACGGGCCTGACCGCCGGCGGGGTGCCTCTGCCGCCGGGGTCGCTCTTCCTGCTCGGCACCGACGTCGTCGGCCGGGACCTGTTCGTTCGGCTGGTGGTCGGCACCCAGGTGACCGTCTTCGTCGCCATCGCCTGCGCGCTGACAGCCATCGTCATCGGCGTGGTCATCGGCATGCTGGCGGGTTATCGCGGGGGCCTCATCGACACACTCTTGTCCGGCTTCGTCGACGTGGTCCTCGGCCTGCCGTTGCTCATCACCGCGGTGGCGCTTGTCTCCGTCTATGGCGCGAGCTTCGGCATCATGATGGGCACCATCGTCTTCTTCACCTGGGGGCCAGTGGCGCGCGTCGTGCGCAACCTCGTGGTGGCGACCAAGAGCGGCGAATTTGTCGACGCGGCACGCATGCTCGGCGCCTCCGACACCCACATCATGGTGCGCGAGATCCTGCCCAACATCGCAGGCCAGGTCATCGTCTATGGCAGCCTGCTGATCCCGCAGGTCATCGTGCTCGAGGCGTCCCTGAGTTTCCTCGGCCTCGGCGTGCCGCCGCCGACGGCCACCTGGGGCGGCATCATTGCCGAAAACCAGACCAACTATGCTGTTGCCTGGTGGTCGATCCTGTTTCCGAGCCTGTTCCTGCTCGCCGCGACGCTGGCTTTCAACGTCCTGGGCGACGGCCTGCGCGACGCGCTCGACCCGACGGCCCAGCGCAGCAGATAGGATTTGTCATGTTGAGGTTCTTGCTGCGCCGGCTCCTGTTCGGATTGCTTACGCTCTGGCTGATCACGCTCGCCGTCTTCATCCTGTTTTTCCTGGCCACGCCGGGCGACCCCGCGCTCAACTTCGCCGGCGAGTTCGCCACAGCCGACCAGGTTGCCATGGTCCGTGCCCGGCTCGGGCTCGATCAGCCGGTCTACGTGCAATATCTGCGCTACATGTGGGCGCTGCTCCACTTCGATCTCGGCATGTCCTTCGTCAATCAGGAGGAGGTGTTGGCAACCATCGTACGGCGCATGCCTGCCACCATCTCGCTTGCGCTGGGCTCGGTTGCCGTCTGGCTTGTGATCGCCATTCCGGCCGGCATCTTTTCGGCTCGGCGTTCCGGCCAGGCCGCCGACCGCCTGATCACCATGGCGGCACTTGCCGGCATGTCGTTTCCGACCTTCGTGGTCGGCACGCTGTTGTTCTATGTCCTGTTCTTCCAGCTCACCAATGCAGGATTTCCGCTCTTTCCCTCGGGTGGGTTCGTTCCGATCACCCGCGATCCGCTGGAATGGCTGCGCCACATGATCCTGCCATGGGCAACCCTGGCGGTCGTCGGCACCGGTACCTACACCCGAATTGCCCGCGGCTCGATGCTTGAGACGCTCAATCAGGACTATGTCCGCACGGCGCGGGCCAAGGGCCTCGGCGAACAGCGCGTCATGTACAAGCACGCTTTGCCGCCGGCGATGACACCCGTGATGACGCTTGTCGGTCTCGATCTCGGCGGCCTGCTCGGCGGCACGATCATCACCGAGCGCATCTGGGGTCTCAACGGCGTCGGCTCGCTTGCCGTGCAGGCGGTCGAGAGCGGCGACCTTCCAGTCATCATGGGCACCGTGCTGATCGCCGCGTTCTTCGTCGTCGTTGCCAATCTGTGCGTCGACATCCTTCAGGCCGTGCGCGACCCCCGCGTCCGCCTCGGCTGACATCATCCAGTGGAGTTGTTCATGTTTCTGGTATTGCGCGACATTCGCGGTCTCTCGGGGCGGTCATGCTGAACCGCCCGCAACTCGGCCTGATCGTCCCGCCGGCGTCCGGTGCCGTGCCGCCCGATGCGGCCACGATCTACCCACAATACAGTTTCCTGGCCGAAGGGCTTGGCCTCACCGAACTGTCCAGCAACGGCTACGACTCGGTCATCGAGACGGTCGGCGCTGCTGCCGTGCGCCTTGCGGCCCGTGGCGCAAGTGTGGTCTCGCTGATGGGCACCTCGCTCAGCTTTTATCGCGGCCCCGATTTCAACGCGGTGCTGGAAAACGAGATCGCGGTGCGCGCCGGCGTTCCTGCGCTGACCATGAGCACCGCAATTCTGGAAGCGGCGACGGCCCTTGGCGTACGTCGGCTCGCGGTCGCCACTGCATATCGCGATGACGTCAATGCTTCACTGCAGCGCTTCCTGGAAGCGGCGGGAATTGAAGTGTTGTCGCTGGAGCACCTTGGCATCGCGTCGGTCGATGCGGTTCACCAGGTGCCGGAGGACGACGTCACGGATCTCGGACGCCGCGCCTTTGCATCCGCGCCCGACGCCGAGGCAGTGTTGATTTCGTGTGGCGGGCTCGCGACCCGTGCTGCGGTACGCACAATCGAGGCTGAAGCTGGCATTCCCGTCATCACCTCGCCGCTGGCCGGCTTGTGGGCGACTGTCAGTCGCGCCGGGGTTGATCCCCGTGCCGAAGGCGCAGGGCGCTTGTTCCAAACCACACTGGAGCAATAGAGGACGACATGTTCGTTTCTGTTCGCGATTTGAAGGTGCATTTCCCGGCGGAGGAGGGCTTGGTCCGCGCCGTCGATGGACTGTCCTTCTCGATCGAGCGCGGCAAGACGCTTGCCATCGTTGGCGAGTCCGGATCGGGTAAGACGGCGGCAAGCCTTGCGATGCTTGGCCTGCACGGCAAGGCAGCGCGCATCAGCGGCGAGATCGCCATTGGCGATGCCCAGGTGGTGGGCGCTTCGGAATCGACGCTGCGACGGCTGCGCGGCAACCGTATGGCGATGATCTTCCAGGATCCGCTGACCGCTATGCACCCCTATCACAAGGTCGGCGAACAGATAGTCGAGGCCTATCGCACGCATCGCAGTGTGTCGCGCAAAGCAGCCCGGCAGCGCACACTCGACATGCTGGCGCGTGTCGGCATAGCCGATACCCAACGCGCCTTCGACAGCTATCCGCACCAGCTTTCCGGCGGCCAGCGCCAGCGCGTTATGATTGCCATGGCCTTGTGCTGTGACCCCGAATTGCTGATCGCCGACGAGCCGACGACGGCACTCGACGTCACCGTTCAGGCCCAGATCCTCGATCTGCTCAAGGATCTCCAGCGCGAGTTCGGGTCGGCGATCATCATGATCACCCACGATCTGGGTGTCGTCGCGGAAGTCGCCGACGAGGTGGTGGTGATGTATGCCGGACGCGCCGTCGAAACCGGCACAGTGCGCGACGTCTTCTATCGGCCTTCGCACCCCTACACCTGGGGTCTGCTCGAATCCATTCCACGGCTGGACCACCAGCGCGACCGGCTGACGGCGATCCCGGGGTCGCCGCCCTCGCTTGCCGGCCTTGCCGAAGGCTGTGCTTTCCGGAAGCGATGTGGCCATGCAGCCTCTGTGCCTGACGGGCTGTGCGCCAGCCAGGCGCCATTGCCGACCGACATCGCTGCCGGCCATTCCATCCGCTGCCATCTTACGGATACCGGCCGGGCCGCCGCCCGTTCCAATCCACGCCAGCCCTCAGCATCCGAGGTCCAGCCATGAACGCGCCATCGTCAGCGTCGCAACACGCTGCCCCTTTGCTCAAGGTCGAAAAGCTGAGCAAGCACTTTCCGCTGTCCACCGGTCTGTTCGGCGGGCAGGCGCGATCGGTCCGCGCTGTCGACGGCGTGTCCTTCGATGTCGCGCCGGGCGAAACGCTTAGCCTCGTCGGCGAATCCGGCTGCGGCAAGTCGACGACGGGACGCCTGATCGCCCGGCTGCTCGATGTCTCCAGCGGCCGGGTCAGCTTTCAGGGCCGCGACATGTCGCACATCCAGGGGGCCGATCTGCGCGCGCTGCGGCGCGACATCCAGATGGTGTTCCAGGATCCGTATTCGTCGCTCAATCCACGCCAGACGGTCGGCGATATCATCGGCGCGCCGTTCCTGATTCAGGGCATGACACCGGCCGAAGGCCGTCAAGCTGCGGTTCAGGAACTGATGCGCCGGGTCGGGCTCAACCCGGAGCACTACTACCGTTACCCCCGCGAGTTTTCCGGTGGGCAGCGCCAACGCATCAGCATCGCGCGGGCGCTCGCATTGCGGCCGAAGCTGATCATCTGCGACGAACCGGTGTCGGCGCTCGACGTTTCGGTGCAGGCCCAGGTCATCAATCTCCTGCAGGACCTGCAGCGCGATCTCGGCCTGTCCTATCTGTTCATCGCCCATGACCTGTCGGTGGTTCGCCATATCTCGCACCGCGTCGCGGTGATGTATCTCGGACGTATCGTCGAGATCGCGGGGGTCGGCCCGCTCTACGAGCGGCCGTTGCATCCCTATACGCTGGCGCTGCTCTCATCTGCGCCCGATCCCGATCCTGACCGCGCGGCGTCCCGCAAGCGTTTCGTGCTCAAAGGCGAGTTGCCCAGTCCGGTCAATCCGCCAGACGGTTGCCTTTTCCACACGCGCTGCCCGATGGCGCAGGACAAGTGCCGCAGTGAAGTGCCCGCACTCCGGCAGGTAGCGGCTGGCCGCCAGTCGGCTTGTCACTACGCCGATCAGGTTCCGGCGATCGCTGCCGGATAGTCTGGCGACCGAAAGCCGGCAGCAGAAAGGGCGGCCTTGAGCCGCCCTTTCTTCATTTCCATACGATCGGCTCAGCCGCCGAAACTGCCGAGAGGCGCCGATGGGTGGGCATAGTTGCGATCGACATAGAGCAGCGCGTTGCCGTCGTTGCGCTGCCGAACCTCGGTCACGCGCCCGATCATCACGTTGTGGGTGCCGACGCGGTGCACAGTCTCCAGTTCACAGTCGAGATTGACGATGGCGTCGGTCAGCGCCGGCGAACCGGAGCCCATGACGAGCCAGTCGGCGGCGGCGTAACGTTCATCCATGTCCTGTGTCGTGCCCGCGAATTTGCCGGCCAGGTGTGCATGTTCCTGCGTAAGCACATTGATGCAGAAGCGCCGGTTGGTGAGGAACATGTCGCACTGTGCCGAACGCCCGTTCATGCAGACCAGAATGGTCGGCGGCTCGTCAGAAACGCTGCACATGGCAGTTGCGGTGAAGCCACCGCGACCGGCTTCACCGTCGGTGGAGACGATGTTGACCGGGGCGCAGACCCTGGCCATGGCGTTGCGGAACTCGACCTTCGTGAGAACGTCCGGCATGGCTTTTCTCCTCCCTTGGCCGTCAGCCGCGAAGCGGCGGCAGCCAGGTATCACCGGTCCAGCCGTTCTGGTCGTAGTCGGCCATGCAGGTGTCGACGAGTTTTTCCATCGCCTTCAGGCGACCGCCGCGCTCGGCACCCTTCAGCACCTGCAGACGGACCTCTTCGGGCGCGCCGGCGTAGTTCAGCTCGTAGAGCGCGTGACGGCCGCCGAACTCGGTACCGGTCGCATCCCACAGAAGCTTCATGATCTTGATCCGCTCGACATGGCCCATGTCGTTGGAGCCGCGAACATACTTGGCGAGGTAGGGATTGATGTCGGGATTGTCGAAATCGGCGGCGGAGGAGGGGAGGTAAATCAGGCCCGAGGCGATGACCTTGCGGACCGTCTCGATCACGCGTGGATAGGCCTCCGACATGAAGGTCCGGTAGGATAGCGCGGCCTCGAGATTGGGAAGCACGGCACCATTCGCCCATGGGATCGGGTTGTAGGCCATGGCATTTGAGAAGCTCCAGAACATGTGCCTGAGCGCGATGACCTCGCCCAGCGCTGCCTGGTTGCCGCGGAAGGCATCGCCGCCGGTGGCGCGCAGCGCCTTGGCCAGCAGGCCGGCGAGGAAATCGAGCTTGACGGCAAAGCGCGTGCAACCCTGGAAGCAGTAGCCATGCATGAAGCCGGAAGCGGGATGGAACGACAGAATCTTCGGTGCGTCGCGCAGCACCAGCACGTCCTCCCAGGGGATGAAGACATTGTCCAGCACCAGGATCGCGTCGTTCTCGTCGAAGCGCGACGACAGCGGATAGTCGAAGGGTGTACCGACTGTGTTGGCCGTCTGCTCGTAGGAGACACGGCAGAACATCTTGATGCCGGGCGCGTTCATCGGAACGATGAACATCACCGACAGCGAAGGATCCTCGGTGACCGTGGCCGAACTCTGGGCCAGGAAATTGTAATGCGTCAGTGCCGACGATGTCGCCACCACCTTGGCGCCCGAGACATAGATGCCGGCGTCGGTTTCCCTGGTGATGTGCACGAACACATCCTTGACCGCGTCGGCCGGTTTGTGGCGGTCGATCGGCGGGTTGACGATGGCGTGGTTCATGAACAGGACGGATTCCTGCGCTCGCTTATGCCACGACAGTGCGTTGTCCTTGAACGGGCCGTACCAGTCGGCATTGGCGCCGAGCGTGTTCATCAACGCCGCCTTGTAGTCGGCAGTCCGCCCCATCCAGCCATAAGACATGCGCGCCCATTCGGCGATCGCGCCCTGCTGGGCGACAAGCTCCTGCGACGAGCGCGCGACGCGGAAGTATTTGTGGGTGAAGCCGCCCGAACCGGTGTCGGTCGGGGACGTCAGGCTGTCCTTGCGCTTGGGGTCGTGCAGCGCATCATAGAGCCGGGCCAGCGAGCGGGCCGAGTTGCGCATCGCCGGATGCGAGGTGACGTCGGCCACGCGTTCGCCATTGATATAGACCTCGCGCCCGTCCTTCAGGCTTTCGAGATATTCAGCGCCTGTGAATGGCCTGGTCTTGTCTTGGCGGAAATCTTCGGAACGCACGCTGTCCTCCCCTGATGATGCCCGAACCTAGCGCGAAAGGAGCGGGCAGGGGATGGACAGGTTGCCAAATTCGCTTGTACTTTTTCCGGAATGCAATCCGATCCCAACATTCCGAGCTTTTTCGTCTATGGCGAGCCGAGCCGCCTCCTCGAAGTCGGCTTTCTCCATGTCGAGGCTGTAAGCGACAGAAAAGACATCCATTTCGGCAAGGTTCGAGCGCATCGACACCCGCATATGGGCCAGATCACATTGTGGACCCAGGGTAGTGGCCACTACCGGATCGAAGACACGTCATGGGACTTTTCCGCGCCAGCGGTCAGTTTCGTTCCCAGCAGTATCGTCCATGGTTTCGACGTCGAGCCTGATGCCGACGCGACAGTGGTTTCCATAGCCGACGACATGCTCAAGGATCTGGCACGGCAGCTTCAGCTGTCGCTCGACACGCCGGTTTTCGTCGCCGGCCAGGGCGAAAGCGACAGCTGGCGCCGGCTTGCAACGGTCGTCGAAACATTGGCCTCCGAGTATCGCGACGACGCGCCAATGGCCGGAAAGCTGATGCCTGAACTGGCGGCCTCAGCGCTGTGTTACATCGCGCGGCTCAACCACAGTCAGCCGCAGGCGGTAGGATCACCCGCTGTCGTTCTTGCGACGGCGTTGCGCGGAGCCGTCGAAGCGCATTATCGCGAAGCCTGGCTTGTCGACGACTATGTCGCGGCACTGGCGACGACCCCGCACCTGCTCGACAAGGCCGCGCGCCAGGTGCTGGGCATGTCGGTCAAGGACGTGGTGCTGGAGCGGCGTTTGCTCGAAGCCAAGCGGCTCTTGATGTTCACCATCCGGCCGGTCGAGGACATCGCCTTTGAGACCGGCTTCGGCGACCCGGCTTATTTCTCGCGCTTTTTCCGCCGCCGCTGCGGCGAAGCGCCTTCAACCTGGCGTAGACGCCAGATCGAGGCGCAGTAGAGATGCCGGGGCGGACAACCGGGCGAAATCGACGAGGTACTGTTACACCTGCCCTCATTCCTGCGGGGGCGTGCATCCCTTATGATCGTCGAGAACTCCATTTCTCGACCGTTGAGGCAGCGACTGTCTCGCTGCCGCCGCATCGCAGCCCAACTAAGCTCTCTCTGCAAAAGCCTTCTCGACGACGTAGTCGCCAGGTATCGAGCTGTTGCCCTCACGCATACCGAGCCCTTCGAGGATCTCGCGCATGTCAGCGATGAAAGCAGGGCTGCCGCAAAGCATTGCTCGGTCATTTTCTGCTGAAATCTCCGGCAGGCCGATGTCTGACACAAGTGTGCTCGCGCGGACGAGGTCAGTGATCCGGCCGCGGTTGCGGAAGGGTTCCCGCGTCACGGTGGGGTAGTAGATCAGCTTTTCCGACAGCAATTCGCCGAAATACTCGTTGGCCGGGAATTCCTCGGTGATCTGTTGTTTGTAGGCCAGTTCGTCTGTTTGCCGGCAACCATGCACCAGCACGACATGCTCATAGCGTTCAAAGGTTTCAGGGTCGCGGATGAGGCTCATGAAAGGAGCCAGCCCCGTGCCCGTACCGAACAAGTAGAGATTGCGGCCTGGCGCGAGATTGGCAAGCAGCAGCGTACCTGTCGCCTTGCGGCCGACCACGATGCTGTCGCCAACAGTGAGGTGCTGGAGCCGCGAGGTCAGCGGGCCATTCTGCACCTTGATCGACAGGAACTCGAGCGTCTCGTCATGATTTGGGCTGACCACGCTGTAGGCCCGCAGCAGCGGCTTGCCATCCACCTCCAGCCCGATCATGGCGAACTGGCCATTCTCGAAGCGGAACGCCGGATCGCGTGTCGTGGTGAAGGAGAAAAGTGTGTCGGTCCAGTGATGCACGCTCAACACCTGCTGTTGGGTAAGGTTGCTCATTCCCCGTGCTCCTCGCTAAGGGTTCAGGTCCGTTTGGACGGTGGACGTGTGGGTGGGTACTCGGCTAGACGGCCAGGTGCCGTTGCTTGATGTCAGGGTCGGCGTCAAACTCCTGCCAACTGCCGCGGAAGGCGATGCGGCCGGTGTCCATCACCAGCACCGTGTCGGTTGTCTGCCTGGCAAACCAGATGTTCTGTTCGCACAACAGTAGCGCCGCCTGCTCGGCCTCGCACAGTTCACGCACGCTGATGGCAAGCTGCTCGACGATCGCCGGTGCCAGCCCCTCGGTCGGCTCGTCCAGCAGAAGCAACCGCGGGCGGCAGGCGATTGCCCTGGCAATCGCCACCATCTGCTGCTGGCCGCCGCTGATCTGGCCGCCGCCGCGTTCGCTGATCGGCTGCAGCATCGGGAAGCGGTCGACGATCTCCTGAGCAGGAATGGGCGTACGGCCGGGCGCGGTTGCATAGGCAGCCATCCTGATGTTCTCGCGCACCGTCAGATGCTGGTAGATACGTCGGTCCTCCGGTACCAACTGCAGGCCGAGCCGTGCCCGCTTGAACGCCGGCAGGCCCTTGAGCGACCGGCCCTCCCAGCGGACCTCGCCGTCGACGGTCGGGCCGGCATTCATGATCGACTTCAAGAGCGTCGACTTGCCCGCGCCATTGCGGCCGATCACGGCCACCCGGCCGAGGACAGGAACATCGAGTTCGACGCCGTGCAGGATGTGGCTGCTGCCATAGAAGGCGTTGATACGGTTCGCCTCAAGCATGATGCGCCTCCTTGCCGAGGTAGACGTCGCGCACCACAGGGTCGGCGCGGATATCATCGATGCTGCCTTCCGCGATCTTGCGGCCCTGGTTCATCACCATGATACGGTCGGCCAGCCCGAAGATGACGCCCATGTCGTGCTCGGTCATGATGACGGTCAGGCCGCTGCCCTTGCCACTGATGCTGCGGATCAGCTCGGTCACGCCAACGCGTTCGCTGGGCGACATGCCTGCGGTGGGTTCGTCGAGCATCAGAACCTTGGGCCGCCCGGCGAGCGTGATGCCAAGTTCCAGGCGCTTCTTGTCGCCATGCGACAGTTGGGCGGCGGCAATCCTTGCCTTGCGCTCGAGCGACAGCCTGGCCAGGATTTCACCGGCCTCGTCCACGGTCGCGCGCGACGGTCTGACCTGATACCAGGGGGTGTCCCGCTGTCCCATGTTCTTGGCGCGCGCCTCGATGGCAACGACGATGTTCTCCTCAGCAGTCATTTCCTTGAAGATGCGCGCCATCTGGAAGGTGCGGCCCATGCCCGCGCGTGTGCGGCGGTATGCCGGTTCCTTCGTTACATCCTTGCCGAGGAACTCGACGGTGCCCGCCTCGCAGCCGACTTCGCCAGTCATGACCTTGAACAGTGTCGTCTTGCCGGCGCCATTGGGGCCGATGATGGCGAAGGTCTCACCTTCCAGAATCTCCGCCTCGATGCCGTGCAGTACCTTGAGCGCGCCGTAACTCTTGTCGACGGAATGCAGCCGGATCATAACGCCTACTCCTTCACCGGCCGGAGGGTCGTCGCTGTGGCCTTCGCCTCGGCCCGATATGGATCAGCAAGACGGGCGACCAGCGCGTTCCAGGCACCGGCCACGCCAGTGGGAAACAGCAGTACGACACCAAGCAGGATGCCGCCGGTGATGATCTCCTGGATACCGACCAGGGTGCGCGTCGAGAACTCGATTGCGGAGAACAGGAAGGCACCGATCATCGGCCCCCAGAAGGACGAAGCACCGCCAAGAAGGGTGAACAGTATCGGTTGCGTCGAGCGCATCATGTTGCCGATGTCAGGCGTGACGATCTGGGCCCAGGGCGCGAAGAGCGAGCCCGCACAGGCGGCAATCGCCCCTGAAATGGTGAATGCGACCAGGCGGTAGCGATGAGTATCGACGCCCATGAACGCGGCGCGTTCGGTGTCCAGCCGGATCGTGCGCAACGTGCGACCGAAGCGACCGTGGGCGATCCACCAGCACAGGGCCACCAGAAGAGCGCAGGCGACGCACAGGAACCAGTAATAGTGGTTGCCTTGGGCGAGATCGACAGTAGCAACGCCGATGGAGGCCTTCGGCCGGACAATGCTCGGGATGCCGTCCTCCGCACCCAGCCAATGGATCTTGGCGAGCGTGATGCGCAGCAGCTCGGCCAGCGCCAGCGTCAGGATGGCCAGGAAGATGCCGGTCGACCGCCTGAGCGCCACGACACCGATGGCAAACGCCACCGCTCCGCCAATGGCCGTCGACAGGGCGATCAGCAGCAGGAACTGCCCTTCATACCCGCCGCGCAGTGTCACTGCCATCGTATAGGCGCCGATGGAAAACAGCCCACCGCTGCCGAAGCTGGCCAGGCCGGCATAACCGAACAGCAGGTTCCAGGAGAGTGCGAAGACGGCGACAACCATCGTCGTGCCAGTGAGGAACACAAGCCCGGAATTGGCCCAGAAGGGCAGAAGGACAAGCGCTGCCGCAAGGACAGCGAGCAGAGCGCCCGAAATGGTGCGGTTCATAGCCGGCTCTCCCCGAGTATGCCGTTCGGCCACATCAGCAGGAAGGCGACCATGCCGACATAGACGGCAACGCCCGGATAGGCCGGCAGGAACATTGTGTTGAGGCCGTCGATCAGGCCGAGCAGGATGGCGGCGATAAAGGCGCCGCGGACATTGCCCAGCCCGCCGATGACAACGGTGATGAAGGCGAGCAGCAGGAAGGTGTCACCGAGCGCCGGCGACAGCGTCTGATTGGGCAGCAGCAGTCCGCCGGCAAGCCCGGCAAGGGCAAAGCTGCCGCCAACCGCCGCCATGATGCCCGCCGGAACGTTGATGCCCAGCAATTCGGCCATCCAGCCGTCACGGGCGATCGCGGTGATCATCTTGCCGGCCCAGGCCCGATGAATGACGAAGTCGAGTACCAGGAAAACGACGATGCCGGAGCCGATGATGAACAGCGAAAAGGACGGCACGAACAGACCGAAGATGTCGACACCGGTATCGATGCCGGGCGGCGGATCGACCGACAGGAATTCCAGTCCCCAGACAAGCTTCACGAAGCCCACACAGACAAGCATCACCGCGAAGGTAGCGATCAGCATGTAGTGTTCGTCGACATGCTGAATGCGCCGAAGGACGAAACGCTGGACAACGATCCCGAGGACGCCCACCACCAGCGCCGCAACGACGGCCGCGGCAACCAGCGCCAGGACCGAACGCGGAGCCGAGCCGACGAGCGAGCTCGCGACATAGGCGCCGATCATGAAGAAGGCGCCATGGGCGAAGTTGAGGATGCGCATGATCCCGAAGACGAGGGTCAGACCCGCGGCGACGAGGAACACGGCCATCCCGGTCGTGAGACCGTTGACCAGCGTGAACATCTGATTTTCCGCCTCTAGTTGAGCTTGGAGCCAGGAGTTGCCTTCTCTAGGAACTCCGCGCCCGGAAGCTGCGCCGTCTCGAACACGCTCCAGCCATTGGCATTCTTGTCGTCGCGGCCGAAGCGGATGTAGGTCAGGTCACCGGCAAAGCCGTGGTCTTCCTTGCGGAACTGGATCTTGCCCAGCGCCCCTTGCGGCGTCTCGGTCTCGATGGTCGGGATCAGCTTGGCCGCGTCGAGCGAACCCGCCTTGGCGACGGCATTGGCGATCGTCAGGATGCTGTCGTGCGAAACGCCGATGTACCAGTTCGGATATTCGTCGCCGCGCAGCTTGATGTAGGCCTTGTGGACCTCGCCGCTGACCGGGTTGCCCTTGTTGGCAGCCGGATACCAGCCGGTCCAGCTCCACAGCGATGCAGGCGTGTTGGCGCCCATGGCTTTGGCGATGGCGAACTCGTTGGCACTGTCGCACAGCACCTTGAACTTCTCGTCGAGACCGAAGGTGCGAGCCTGCTTGTAGTAGCTGATGGCGTCGGCGCCCTGCAGGACGTTGAACAGCCCCGGCGCGCCCGACCCGATGATGTTGGAAATCTGGTTGCGGAAGTCGGCCCCGCCATAGGGCACCAGCACCGGGTCGAGCACCTCGACCTTGCGACCGGCTTTTTCGGTTTCCGCCTCCAGCCCCTTGGTGAAGGCGTTGGTGATGTCGGCAAGCGCGGTGACGTCGGAGCGCAGCGTCGCCCACTTCTCGATCTCCGGGTGCTTCTGGGCCATCAGGGTGCCATAGCCGCCGAAGCACATCGGCGACGAAAACCCGAGGCGGAAGGCGCGCGGATTGAAGGCTTCATGGGTCAGTGCGAGCGCCGATGCCCCGACCATCACCATGGTGACGTCAGCTTCCTCGAGCAGCGGCAAGGTGCCGAGCAGGTTGGCGGTGAAGGTGCCCTGGGCGAACAGCTTGATGCCGTTGCCGGTCAGTTCGCGGAAAGCAGTGACGGCACCTTCGGGCGAGTTCTTGTCGTCACGCACCACCAGCTCGATCTTCGCGCCATTGACGCCGCCGGCAGCATTGAGGCGCTCGACCGCAATCTCGCAACCATCCTTGATATAGTTGCCGTAGAGCTGGCCCGGGCCGCTCAACGTGGTGATCAGGCCTATGCGTACAGCTTCTCCCTGCTGCGCGCGCAAGATGCCAGGCATAGCCAGCGCGCCGACGCCCGCTGCCGAGGTCGTCAGAAAATGTCTTCTGTTCAATCGCATGTCTTCCTCCCAAAAGACCGGGGCTTCCTCCTCCCCGGATGAATGCGGTCAGTGGATCTGCAGAACCAACTCCCTCACGCGCGAGCGCATGATCTGTCCGGTGGCCGGCGTCTTTGGCAGTTCGTCGACAGCCACGATGCGGCGCGGATGCTTGAAGGTCGCCAGCGACTGGCCGAGATGGCTGCGCACGGCCTCCAGGCTCGGGCATTCGCCCGGGCGGTCGAGTACGACGGCAGCACAGACCAGTTCGCCCCATACGGGGTCCGGCAAACCAACAACGGCGACCGAACGGATGCCCGGGCAGCCGGCGAGCGCGAGCTCCACCTCGGCAGGTGCAACCGTCTCGCCACCCGAGCGGATGACCTCGCGGCGGCGACCCGTGATGGTCAGGAAGCCTTCGTCATCCGTCTCGGCGACATCGCCGCTGCGATACCAGCCGTCGACGAACACCTCGGCAGTCTGATCGGGCAATTCGAAATAGCCGTCCATCATGCTGAGTGAGCGCAATTGCAACTCGCCATCGACAATGCGCGTCTCGTTGCCAGGCAGGGGCAGGCCTACACTGCCGGGCTTGCGATCGATCTCGGAATCGTTGAGGCCAAGTGCCGCGCCAAACTCGGTGGAGCCGTACATTGCAGCGCGATAGGCGCGCGGAAAGCGGGCACGGATGCGGTCCATCAGCACGGGGTCGAAGCGCGACGTGCCTGACGCCGCCGAGCGCACCACCGTAGCGTCGAAAGCGACGTTGGAGGCGAGCAGCCGCTCCCAGACAGCCGGAATGCAGTAGAGAAAAGCCGGTTTCCAGCGGTCTATGGCGCGGGCAAGCATGTCGCCTTCGGGACGGCTGACGAAGTGCACAGCGCGCCGATGCGCCCAGTTCTCCATCAGGTAGTTCCAGCCGGCCCAATGGAACATCGGGAACGTCATCAGTTCGCCACGGCCACCTGACGTGACGAAACGCGAAGCGCCGAGATAGGAGCGCAGCCAACTTGCCTTATGTGACAGCACCACGCCCTTCGGCCGGCCCGTGCTGCCGCTGGTCAGGAAGATCGCGTGGCTGTCCTCTTCCTCGACGCCAAGGTCGGGAAGTCGGTCGCAACTGGCCCTGCTGGCGAGAGCATCAAGGTTCACGCCCGCAGTTGCCGCGGCGCCAGCGCCGAGGATCGCCACCGGAACATCGGCGCAGGCTGAGGAGAAGCGATGGCCGTGCTGCCGCAACGGATCGAGCACGAGAAGGTCTGGCCGGATGTAGTCGGCAATCGGCAACAGCTCATCTTGCGACAGCGCCGGGTTCAGCGGCACGAAGGCGGCCCCCAGTCGCTGGCTGGCGAAATAAAAAGCCAGATGATCGAGTGTCATTTCGGCCTGAAACAGAATGCGGCTGCCACGCTTGATGCCGAGGGATTGGAGGACCCTTGCCATCGCATTGGCAGCGCCATCGACCTCGGCGAACGTGACAGTGTGTTCATCGAGCGACGCTGCGAGCGCATTCGGCGTCGAGCTGACAGCAAGATCGAGTATGCGATGGACGTGCCGTTGCATCATGCCTGTTCCGTAGCCGCAATGTCCTTGATTTCGCCCAGCGGGTAGGTCTTGCCGAGCGACTCCATCATGTAGTCCGCGCCACCAGATGCCGGCACGAACCAGCCGGTCGGGCACATGGTCAGGATCTCGACGAGGCTGAGCCCCTTCTTTTCCATCTGTCGCTGGAAGCCCTTGCGGATCAGTCGCCGCGTCGCCGCGATCGAGGCGGCGTTGTGCACCGAGCCGCGCGCCACGAAGGCCGATCCCGGCATCGCCGCCACCATATCGCCGATGACGATGGGATAGCCGTGATAGGCGGCATCGCGGCCTTCGAGCGTGTTCTTGGTGCGCTGGCCGATGACGGAGGATGCCGTCATCTGGCCGCCGGTGTCGCCGAACACGCCGTTGTTCAGCAGGATGCAGGTGATGTTTTCACCGCGTGCCGTCGCATGCAGTATTTCGGCGAGACCCTCGCTGGTCATGTCGCCATCGCCTTGCAACGTCCATACGGCGACCTCCGGACGCATGCGCTTGAGGCCGGTCGCAACCGCGGGTGCGCGTCCGTGCAGGCAAAGCGTGGAGTCGACATCCATCGTCATGATGAACGAGCCGTAACAACCATGGCCGATGATCGATACGTTCTTTTGAGCTAGGCCGAGTTCCTCGATGACCTCGAGCACTAGGCGGATGGCCACCGGCTCGCCGCAGCCTGGGCAAAGATGATGTTCCTCGGTCTGCAGCAGCGTCGGCTTGAACGAAGCCACCTTGTTGCTGGGCGCCTCGGGCGGGCGCGTGGTCATGACGATGCTCATTTGCTGGCTCCGTGGATGGCTAGCTCGATGCGCTCGCGGATCACGGTCGCATCCATGAGGGGGCCGAGGTTCAGGCCGGACTCATCGAAGCTGACGCCGCCGATAGCCTTGACCAGCTTGCGGTCGTGCACGTTGAGCCTGACGTCATCGATCATCTGGCCGGCATTGAGCTCGAACACCAGCACGCACTTGCAGCCCTGCGACGCCCGCTCGAGCGCTTCGCCCGGATAAGGCCACAGTGTAACAGGGCGGAAGTAGCCCACCTTGTGGCCGTCGGCGCGCATCTCGCGCACCACATGCTCGACGAACTTGCCGCCAGAGCCGAAGGCGACGACGAGCGTTTCAGCGTCGTCCGTGAAGCCTTCTTCATGGCGCGCCTCGACTTCGGCGATGGCGTCGAACTTGGCGGCGATGCGCTCCCAGTGCTTGCTCGGGCCGGGACCGGGGTCGTTGGTCTTGCCACAACCGAAGGTCCAGATCTGGCGCGACTTGCCGGTGCCACCCGAAGTGCCGTCGAGCTGCCAGTCCTTGGGCGGCAGCGGCTCGAGGTCAAGCTGCGGCAGCGTCGTTCCCATCTGGGTGCGGGCGAGCAGATTGTCGCCCATGAAGATGACAGGCACGCGGTACTTGTCGGCGAGGTGGAAGGCGAGTTGCGCGTGCTCGACCGCCTCATGCAGATCCTTTGGCGCCAGCGTGATGGTGCGGTAGTCACCCCAACCGCCGCCGCGTGTCGCTTGGAAATAATCCTGCTGGTTGCGGGCCATGTTGAAGATGACGATCGGCGTCTCGTTGAGCGCGGCCTCCGCGATCGCCTCCTGCATCAGCGCCAGGCCCTGGCCGCAGGAGCCGCTGGCGGCGCGAAAACCACCGGCTGCAGCACCCAGTGCCATGTTGATGCCTTCTATCTCCGTCGCCGCATTGATGCAGACCCCTTCATGGTGCGGCAGTTTCTCGGCCATGTATTCGAGCAGCTCGGTCGCCGGCGACATCGGATAGCCAGCATAAAAGCGCAGGCCAGCCTGGATCGCCGCCTCGACGATCGCCTCGCTTCCATCCATCAGGCGCATCGTCATCACTGCATCCTTTCGGCGTCGGAGCCCGAAACGATCGGCTCGTGGTACTTGTAGACTTCGAAGACAAAATCGGGGCACACCTGCTGACAGGCGGTGCAGCCGGTGCAGCCGGGAGCAAGTTCGGGATAGAGATAGCCGGTGGCGTTACCTGTCCTGGACATGGTCAGGACCCTCGGCGGACAGGCAACGATACAGAGTTCGCAACCTTTGCAGCGGTCGGCATCGATGACGAGCGTGCCGCGCGTGACCTGTCTCATGCGACCTCCCGTGCGTCGAGGTCGACGGCGAAGGCCATCGGCGTGACTGAGGCTGCACCAGCACGTATCGCCCGCTCGTTGGCTTCGATGTGCTGGCGGCGATAGGATGGGATCTGTTCGGCCATTGCAGCCACAGCGCTGTCGATTTCCACGGCACCGGTGAGCGCCGCGAAGGCGCCGAGCATCACCATGCCAGCGGCCATGCGGCTTCCCAGCTCGGTGGCGATCGCCGTGGCAGGCAGCTTCACAAGCCTGTGCTTTTCCATATCGGGCAGGTCGGCCGCGATGGTCTCTTCGGCCAGCACGAACGAACCCGGCCGCAGACGCGAACCGACACGCTCCCAGAACAGATGCGACATCGCGATGGCTGAGCCGGCATGCGGAAGGATAGGCAGCGCCTTCAAGGGCTTCGCGCCGATGACGACGGTGCCGATCGAGCTGCCGCCGCGCATGTGGCCGCCATACTCGCCGGCGAGCATCACATGCCGGCTATCCTTGATGGCGGCGAGCGCCAGCGACTTGCCGATGAGCTGGATGCCCTGCCCGCCAATGCCGGAAATGAAAAGATCGAGTTCCAAGTAACCCCTCCCGGTTGCTCGTGACCCTAGAGCTACGCACTTCCGGTTCAGGGTGCAAGACTTTTTTCTCCTTGAACATGAAATTTCATGTTGAAGTACAAAAAATGTTCGCTAGCTTCCCGCCACGGCTTTGGAGGGACGAAAATGACTTATGTGGTGACCGACGCCTGCGTACGGTGCAAATTCACCGACTGTGTGGCTGTCTGCCCGGTGGACTGCTTCCACGAAGGCGAGAACATGCTGGTTATCGATCCTGAGGTTTGTATCGACTGCGGCGTATGCGAACCGGAGTGCCCGGCCGATGCGATCCTCGCCGATACCGACCCGCTGGCGGAAAAGTGGCTGGCGCTGAACAGGCAGTATTCAGCGAAATGGCCTGTCATCTCGGCCCAGTTGCCGCCACCTCAGGATGCACAAGACTTCAAGGGGCTCGATGGCAAGTTCGAAACCCATTTCTCGCCAGAGGCCGCTGCACGTTGACAGCAGTGCCTAACGCGGCGCGATCCCATCGAACAGGATATCGAGGATCTGCAGCGCGAGCTCGGTCGGCGTGAGCCCCCCCGGACGGTACCATTCGCGGGTCCAGATCAGTGTTCCCTGCAGCACCTGGTTGGCAAGCGACACATTGATGCCGGGCCGCAATTCGCCTGCCTCGGAAGCGGCTGCCATCAGGTCGCGCCAGATCCTGTTGGTCTCGTTCAAAAGGCCGAAATGCCGCTCGCGCACATCCTCTGGAACCTGATTGATGACATTGCCATGCGCAGCGATGTAGTCGAGCTTCTGCAGCGTCGTGTTGAGATAGGTGATCGCCGCTGCCTCGATGCGCTCGCGATAGCACGTTTCCGGCGGCAGTTGCTGCAGCGTGGCCAGGAGCCTCATATGCAGCTCCCGGGTCAGGCTGTTGATCATTTCCTCGACCAGCACGTCCTTTGTCGGGAAGTGATAGCGCAGCGCCGTCACATGCAGATCGATCGCGTCGGAAATTTCACTGAGCTTGGTAAGCTGATAGCCCTTCTGGGCAAACACCTTGGCGGCAGCGTCGAGGATCTTTTCCTGCACGCCTTCGGTCTTGCGGCTCGGCTTGCGGCCCGAAGCCCTGCGCGCAGTCCGGTTGATTTCGCGGACAGCCCCATCCGCCTCCAGTGTCGCCAGTTCATCCGGTTCTTTGGTGGTCATTTTCCGTATGTCCGAGTTTGCCAACTCGCCTGTTCCACTGTCGTTGTTTCCACTCATTCGCCAGGCGCCTCCGTGCCATCAGACCACAGCTTTCCCTTCCGTGGCTGGCCATCGCGCAACCTCGGCAACTGCCAAAAGCTGGCGATGGAATATGGCTTCGTCGGGCGTTCACACCCGCCCCACCATGGCGATGCCAAGGGATCATGCAAGGAAATTTTCTCCTTGAGCATGAAAATATTGCAGATAAGTTCGCCGGCGGGAATGCGGGAGGGTTTCATATGTTCGAGCTCAATCTGAGCGGGCGCCATGTCGTCATCGCCGGCGGCAGCAGGGGGCTTGGCCTCCACACCGCGCTTGCCTTCGCCGAGGCTGGGGCCTCGGTGTCGATCTGCGCCCGCGGCAAAGGCGACCTGGACGATGCCCGAGAGAGGATCGCTGCACGGTGTCATCGCCCACGCGGCCTTGTGTGACCTCGCCGAGCACGCTTCGATCATGGCCTATGTCGAGGACGCTGCTGCGAGGCTTGGCGGCATCGACATCCTGGTCAACAACGCCACCGGCAAGGCCAGTTCCGACACCGAACAGGACTGGGCCGCAAGCCTCAGCGTCGACGTACTCGCCACCGTTCGCGCATCATCGGCCGCGCAACGCTACCTGGAGCAGGGAACCAATGCGGCCATCGTCAACATCTCCTCGCGCACTGCTTTCGGCCCCGCCCCGACCACACCGGCCTATGGGGCGGCAAAGGCGGCGATCATGCATTTCACCCGGTCGCAGGCCGCAGCCCTTGCCGGCAAGGGCATTCGCGTCAACTGCGTTGCCCCGGGCTCCCTGGAATTTCCTGGCGGATGGTGGGACAAATGCCGGGTTCAGAACCCGGCGCTCTACGACAGGACGCAGGCGAGTTTTCCCTTTGGCCGCTTCGGCACGCCCGGAGACATCGCAAACGTAGTCCTGTTCCTCGCCTCGCCATTGAGCGGGTGGATCACCGGCCAGACCCTGCTCGCCGACGGCGGCCAGACACTGCAATAGGAGCTCAAGACTGGATCGAATGAGCTGTCAGAACCCTGACGTCGATTTCTCGATCTGCTTCAGCTTGCCGTTTTCGATGCGAAAGAAGGGCATTGCACGTTCGCCGGCGCCGTCGTCGCGGAAGCGGAAGATGCCGGTCGATCCACGGAAGCCGGTCGGGTTTTCGATCACCTTCTTGGTGAAGCCCTTCGGACCCATGGCGCTGGCAATGCCGGCGGCCAGGGCAACCGTGTCGTAGCCATAGGCGACGTTGATGTCAGGTTCGTAATTGTAGGTCTTGCGGAAGCGGTCGGCGATCGGCCCGATCTCGGCCGCGTCGAGGGTGGCGATGTAGGCGCCCTGCAGTGCTGGGTCGCTTATGCCGTGCTCGAGCCAGCGAGTGGAGCCGACAAGCGAAACGTTCTTGCCGAGCACGCCCTTGGCCTTCAGCGCCGAGACAAGCGGCGCCGGATTGGCGCTGCCGCTGGCGATGACGATGGCCTGTGGATCGTCGACAAGTGCCATCATGTCTGCAACTGCCTTGTCCGAACCGCCACCGGCTGGACCGAAAGGCAGCGCCACCGCCAGTGACGCACCATAGATGCTGAGACTGTTTGCGACGCGTTTTTCGATAACCTTGCCGGCATCGCCTTCGGCCATGAACAGCACGAACTTGCGCGCGCCCTTGGCGGCAATGGCCGCAGCACCAGCCGCGGCGCTGTCGGCCTCGTTGAGCCGCACCGAATAGACGCCCGGTGCGCCGGCGTAGTTGTCGGCGAGCGCCAGCACGAGTGGCCTGTTGGCGCCCGAGACGGCTGCCAGCTGGCGCACCGCGCCTTGCTCGGAGGGACCGATGACCAGCTTGGCACCCGAAGCAAGCGCCCCCGTCGTCAGGGTCCGAGCACGCGTTTCGTCGCCACCGGTATCCTCGATGTTCAAGGTCAATAGGTCATTGCCGAGGTCGGCCATGGCCAGCGCAGCGGCGTCGCGCATCTTGCGGCCGCGGTCGCCGGCGGTCCCGCCTGCCGACAAGGGCAGCAGCATCGACACCTTGATCGGTCCCTTGCCCAGGCTTTCGCCCGATTTCGCAGGTCCTGATTTTGCAGCTGAAGTATTCTGCGGGCCGATCTGGCCGTCGGACGCGGAGCCGAGGACGTCTTCGGTGCTGGTGTCGGATTGGCATGCGCCAAGGCCAAGCGGCAGCGCCAAGGCGAGTGCCAGCAATGCGGCACGCCCCAGCCGTTCAGGTTCCCTCATCATTCCTCCCCAGGAGCGCAAACTCGCACTCCGACCATCAACCTGCTTATCGCGTGGGGGAATGTCCACGTCATTTCGCGAGGGACCGTTGAACAGATCAGCAATTGTTCCGCCACCTGTTGCAAAATTCACCGGTCAGTTGGCCGGGTGGACAAGCGTCCGATCACCGTGGCCGTGTTGGGCACAACCTGACACTCCTGCAGTCGTCCGAGGTGTGCCATTGGTGTTAGCCACCGAACAACTTGGCGCGCAGGCTGCGGATATGGCGCGCCTGCGCTGCCGGTCGGTACTCGACACAGCGCATGTAGCGTGGGCCAGGCACGAAGGACCGCCTGACGCAGACACCTTTGGTTGCTGCCGAACCTCTGGCATTGACCTCGCCCAACCCAGCCACGGCCGCGAAACCAAATGTCGCCTCCGGCACCGTGCCGGTGACCTTGAAGCCGTCGCGCTCGAGGATCGCCCGGGCCCTGAGGCAATAGCGCACTGAAAGGGCCGAAAACCGCGTCTCGGCGTGGCCGGCGCGGTACTTCATCACAGTCGTGCAGAGATCGCCTTCTGCCAGCCGGAATGCACCGGCGAGATATCGCACGCCAAGGGATATGTTGGTCCGGGGGTCGGCGAGTTCATCGACTGTGCCGCGAAAACCCATCAGCCGGGCGGTCGCAGGCATCACCTGCATGAGCCCGACCTCGCCATCGCCGCCACGTGCCTCGGGATCGTAAAAGCTCTCGATTTCCATCACCGCAAGCGCAAACTCTGCGGGCAGTTCTTTTGCCCTGGCTTCGCAGGTGGCGAGGGCACGGAATGCATCCTTGCCGGCCTCGGTGCCGAGGTCGGTGCACGCCGCGACAGTGATCGGCCTATCAGCATGTGGCCGCATTTGCTCCGGCACCGCAGCGACGGCTGCTGCCGATAGCGCGAGATTTGCCAGGAGTACCGTGACGACACGCTGTCTCATGGTGCGGTGCCAAGGCCCATCCACGACCACCACATGCCAAGGGCGGCCGCTGCCAGGCTAGTTCATGTACTCCACCATGCGGCTGTGGAAGCACTCGCATTTGTTGAGGTAGTCCTCGTCGCGATAATTTGTCTTGAGGTAGCCATAGGCCTTGCCGCAGGCGACCTTCGCTTCCGACGCCCAGACGAAGACCGGGCGCGAGGAATCGAGCCATTGCGAGCTGTTTGCCGCAGCCACAGCCTCGTCCATCATGCGCACCACCTCTGTCTTCACCTCGCCGATGTTCTCGTTCAGCGCCATATCCGACGTCGTCGCCAGGCGGCAGTAGCTTGCCGTCGGCACGTCGATCAGATCCGCCGCAGCCACCTGCCCGGCAAAGGCAAGTACGCACAGGCCGCCAATGGCTGACCGCTTCAAACCTTCAAACAGCATCGATCGTTCCTCTCCTCGCCGGAAGCAGTTGTTGCCGGCCTGCTGACATCATGGCGATCCGGTTGCCCGGACCGCATCCCCTGTTCACAAAGCAATATGCCCCTTGTCGCTGTCGTCCAGCAATGACGCCAGGGTTACGGTTGGCATGAAAAACGCGTCGGGCAGATCGATCAGGTCGCCGGCCTCGCCGGTTGGCGCCGTGGCGTCTTCCAGCATAGGCACCAGCACGACATGAGAGTCCGGCTCTTGGACGCTTGGCAGCAGGTCCGAAATGTCGACCGGCTCGACAACCAGCGAATCCGCAAGGATTTCGCCCAGGCCTTGAAGCGCGTCCACATGGACAGGGCTGGGCGCAAGCATCGGCATGTCGAGAAGCGCCTCGGCGTGCCACGTGCTGAGATCGACCGCCGATTCCAGCGAGATGCTGTCACCGACGCCAACCGTTGCGTCCGGCCCCTTGACCGTCATCGCGTCACACCCACCCTAAGCCCTTGTCCAGGCATCATATGTTATCCTGGTGCTTGGTGCCTGCATTATCTTCATACAGCACCTTCACGGCTTCGTTGACGGCGGTGTAGTTCTCCAGCACGGCGACCGTCTGGAAGTTGTTGCCGCCGCCGTCAACGTCGACCTGCAACTCGGCATTTGCGCCATTCTGGACGATGCTGACATAGCCCGTGGTCTCGAGGTCGGTACCGGGCGCAATCCCGGACAGCAGTTCGCTCAGGTCGATCTGATCACCTTGGCCTGGATTGAAATCGGTGATCACGTCGTTGATGGCGCCGATTGCGTCGGCACTGATGACAAATGTATCGCCACCGATACCCCCCGACATGCGATCGGCACCCGAACCGCCGTCGAGGATGTCGGCCCCGCCTGCGCCGCTGAGGATGTCGTCGCCATCAAGGCCATAGAGAATGTTGGGGCTGCCGTCGCCTGTCAGCGCGTCGGCGAAGTTGGACCCCATCAGGTTCTCTATGCCCGACAAGGTGTCGCCCTGGGCGTCACCGCCTGTGCCCGAACCATTCACGGTCACAGTCACGCCTGCGGCCGAATCTCGGTAAACGGCAGTGTCGGTATCACCTTGGCCATTCAGCGTGTCGGCACCCGACCCACCGATCAGCCAATCGTCGCCAGAACCTGCGTTGATCGTGTCGGTACCACTACCAGCTACGATTGTTTCTCCACTGCTGGTTCCGGCAACTGTAGCTGACAGCGGGGCCGTGGTGATGCCGATCGTGCCGGCAGCCGTATCCCCGTCCGCGTCGGTCGCTGTTACATTGAAGTTCATGGCGAGCGGATTGCCAACGTTGAACTCCGTAAATCCAACGTTCGCGACCGTGAAATTTGCTCCGCTGCTATAGCCGAGCTCAATGCGGTCGTAGCCATTGGCGCCTACGATGGCAAAAACGTCTCCGTTTACACCTGAGACAAGGATGCCTCCGCCGGAGACGGTGAATGAAGTCAAGACACCATTCTTGTAAACTTCAAACACCGGTACCGTTGTCGTGTCGTCGGTAAACGTAGTGTCGTTGTCCGCGTCGATGGCAGTTATCAGAAGTGTTGAAGTGCCGGAATTTTGAAGCGTAAAGGTAAATCCATTTACGAGGTAATGATTCAGCGATGCAGGGCTGATGCTGTTGTTGCCTCCACCGCTTACGCCAGCACCGGTTGCGAAATCGAATCGTAGTTTTTCACCGGATGCAATTGTCGTCCCGCTTCCGACGCCGAAGTCCGTGTACAGACCACCATTATTGCTGCCATTTACGCGCGCAACACTGCCTGCGTCATTGGCCGAAATGATCACGTCGCGATCGTTCGCACCGTTGAAGACCTTGTAGTTTTGTGACGAGTTGTCGGTGTAGTTGCTTGGATTGATGGTCTGGCCTGAGCCATCGTCGAGTGGCTTGAAGAATTTTACCGTATACGCGTCCTGGGCCTCTACAGTCGCGTTAGGCGAAAGCTTGACCGTGAAGACCGTCGTGCCGCCATTGCCAGCGGCATCGGCTCCCGTCTTGGCAACGAGCATGTCAGTGCCAAAGCCATAGAGCTTAACCTGTATGCCGCCCGAAGTAATGTTTGTGCTGCCAGTCGTCTGCAGGTTGGAGTTGTTGGTGCCCGTAAAGACGACCGATCCGCCATCCGCTCCGATGCTCTCGAAGAAATTGAGAGCGCCACTGCCGGTCGCATTGGTAATATTCTCGATTCGCATCGACTGGGCAGAAAACGCCTCCGGCATGTCGTCATTGAAGGTGATGGCAAGCTGGCCCGTTCCCGTATCCGTCGCCGAAACATCGGCATCGGAATCCGCAACCTTGTAGTCCAGATTGACAATGATGCTCTGCTCATTGCCACCGGTCGCATGCATGACCGGCCTGAGGAGAACCAGGTCGTAAGCGCCGGTCGCTGGGTTCAATGCGACGGTGAACAGAGTCTGGCCAGCTCGCGCACCTGAAGCAATGGTTGCCGTCAGCATGTTGGTCGTAGCGTTCCAGCCGTATTGCACTGTCTCCGTTCCGACCGCCTGCGTGGTCGTGTTCAGGTTGGAGAAGCTGTAGGTCAATGCGCCATCACCGCCGGTTCCTGTCAGCGTGCCGCTGAACGTGGCCTCGTTGTTGTCGCTTTGAGCCGGGACAACGATGTCGCCGGTGCCGCCTGCGTTGCCTCCGGACAGTCCTTCGTCATCGAGCTGCGCAGCTACGCTGCCGCCAGTCGGAACCTTGTTCACGTTCTGGACGGTGATATCCAGCGTGGCCGAATCGCCGTCACCGTCGCCATCCACCAGCGTGTAGGTGAAGAGCTCGTGCTTGTCGCTGGTGACGCCGGTCGGCGCTGTGTAGCCCCAGGCTCCTGCCTGATTTGAGCCATTGTTGGCGAAGTTGAAGACGAACACGCCACCCAGGTCGGTCTGTATCTTGATCTGTGTGCCGGTGTTCGAAATCAGGCCTGGATCGGAAGCGGACGCCGTAATCGTGCCGTTGGCCGGATTGTAGGTGTAGGTGACACCATCGACGACGATTGTCTTGATAAAGCCGCCGTCAGCACCAAACGCGTTGGCCGGAACCCCATCATTCGCAAGCACGTTGCCTGTCACCGCACTTGGCAGTGTATTCGTCAGCGTCTGGCTGAGCTGGGTGGCTTCCGTAATGATAATCGGCGGGAAGTTCGCATTGCCGTTCGACCATGAGATCGGCTCGAGCGGGCCTGTCGTGATGCCATTGCCAATGCCGACGGCGTAGACGTTGTCGATGGCGTCATTTGTCGCCGCATTGTTGTCCGGATTGACCAGGAAGCTCTCCCAGACTCCCTGCTCCGTGGCGTCAAGTCCGGCGGAGTTCGGATCGGGATTGCCGTCCGACAGGAAGTAGACATTGGTGAAATCGGCCTCAGAGGGCCCCGTTCCCCAATTCGCGCGAACGGCAGCCGTCGCGGCATCGTAACTTGTGCCGCCGCCTGCAACACGGCTGTTGATGAACGACTCGATGTCGGCTCTGTCGGCTGCGTTGCTCCAAGTGCCCCATATTGGCGTATTGACTGTCGTGCCATTGTAGAACTCGACAACCATTACCTGGTTGATGTTGACACCAGCTGAGTTCAGCAGGTTGAGAGCTGCCGCCTTGGCGAGGTCCAAACGGGTCAATACGCCCGGGCCTGGATCGAGATCGTCATCGTCCATGCTACCGGAAGTATCGATGACCAGCACAACGTTGACGCTCGGAATCGTGCCCTCATCGACAACAGCCGTGTCGTTGACGGCATTCGGCGTATCGTCGTCGACTGTTAAGCTCAATGTGGAGCTGGACGTATCGCCGTCACGGTCCGTGGCGGTGTAGTTGAACGTAAGGGTCAGGTTGTCTTCATAGGCAGTAAGTGTGGAGCCTCCGACATCGTCGGAAAGCGGATGCGACAGAGGTGCATTGAGCGTGAAAGTGTAGTCGCCGTCCGCCTCGACCTTGAGGGTAAAGGCCGGCGATCCGGCCGGATAGTGTGCGCTGGTGCCCGTAAGTGTCCCGCCACCCGTCCCATCGGCAGTCCAACTGGTGCTGATCGTCTCAAGGGTAGGCAGCTTGGTAACGGGATCCACATAAATCGCCTGTAACGGCGAGACTGCTCCGGCTTCGCCAGCAGCAGATACGCTCGCCGAAAAAGCAACCGAGGCCAACCCGTCGGCACCCGGCGTTATGTTGAGCGTGCCGGTGGCAATCTTCACCGCTTCCGGCGCATCAACGTCTCCGGGCGCCTCGTTGGCAGTGATGCCGCCAGGCTGTGCCTCGTCGTCAAGGACGGTCGCTGCGGAAGTCGCATTAGCCTGGGGCACGTCGTCGACGACGGTGACGCTGAAGGTGCCCTGCACAGGGTCACCATCCTTGTCGGTCGCCTGGAAGGTGACACCGGTCAGCACCGCGCTGTTCTCGATGCCGCCGGCAGTGTGCTTGATCGGTTGCGACAGCGTCGTCGAGTAGCTGTAGGTCACGTCGCCTGCGCCAGGTCCGGCCACCGCGCCGGTGACCGCAATGCGGATCACCTCGACATTGGTGACGCTGTCACGGCCGACCAGGGCACCGCCCTCGAGGCCGAAGTTGACGGCATTGCCGGCCAGTGTCTGCAGCTGCCCGTCGAGGCCGGCCGTGTCGACCAGCGCGATCGAGGCGGCAAGGTTGGCAGGAACGTCGTTGCCGAAGTTGACCACCGCCGAGCCCGACTGGGTCAGGCTCTCGGTCGAGTCGGTCTCGTCGGCGCGTGCCGTCGCGGTGTCGACCGCGGCATTGGCAAAGCCGTCTTCGTCGACGACCAGGTTCGTGGTCGAAGACACCGAGGGTGTCGAGTCGGCGGCCAGCGTGATCGTCACCGTCGCCGTCGAGCTGTCGCCGTCCTTGTCGGTGATGGTGTAGGTGAAGCTGTCCGATCCGGTCTGGCCGGCAGTCGGGGTGTAGGTGAAGGTGCCGTCGCCATTGTAGACGACCGCGCCCTTGGTCGGATCGGTGGCCTTGACCACGCCCGTCGCCAGGTCGACGCCGTCGGCACCGAACACGTCGTTGCCCACAACGCTGAAGGTCACCGCAGTGTCTTCTGCCGGCGTCACAGGGCCGTCGTTGTTGGCCTGGGGCACGTCGTCGACGACGGTGACGCTGAAGGTGCCCTGGACGGGGTCACCATCCTTGTCGGTCGCCTGGAAGGTGACGCCGGACAGCACCGCGTTGTTCTCGATGGAGCCGGCGGTGTGCTTGAGCGGCTGCGACAGGGTCGTGGAGTAGCTGTAGGTGACATCGCCCGCGCCAGGTCCGGCCACCGCGCCGGTGACCGCAATGCGGATCACTTCGACATTGGTGACGCTGTCGCGTCCGACCAGGGCACCGCCCTCGAGGCCGAAGTTGACGGCATTGCCGGCCAGTGTCTGCAGCTGCCCGTCGAGGCCGGCCGTGTCGACCAGCGCGATCGAGGCGGCAAGGTTGGCAGGAACGTCGTTGCCGAAGTTGACCACCGCCGAGCCCGACTGGGTCAGGCTCTCGGTCGAGTCGGTCTCGTCGGCGCGTGCCGTCGCGGTGTCGACCGCGGCATTGGCAAAGCCGTCTTCGTCGACGACCAGGTTCGTGGTCGAAGACACCGAGGGTGTCGAGTCGGCGGCCAGCGTGATCGTCACCGTCGCCGTCGAGCTGTCGCCGTCCTTGTCGGTGATGGTGTAGGTGAAGCTGTCCGATCCGGTCTGGCCGGCAGTCGGGGTGTAGGTGAAGGTGCCGTCGCCATTGTAGACGACCGCGCCCTTGGTCGGATCGGTGGCCTTGACCACGCCCGTCGCCAGGTCGACGCCGTCGGCACCGAACACGTCGTTGCCCACAACGCTGAAGGTCACCGCAGTGTCTTCTGCCGGCGTCACAGGGCCGTCGTTGTTGGCCTGCGGCACGTCGTCGACGACGGTGACGCTGAAGGTGCCCTGGACGGGGTCACCATCCTTGTCGGTCGCCTGGAAGGTGACACCGGACAGCACCGCGTTGTTCTCGATGGAGCCGGCGGTGTGCTTGAGCGGCTGCGACAGGGTCGTGGAGTAGCTGTAGGTGACATCGCCCGCGCCAGGTCCGGCCACCGCGCCGGTGACCGCAATGCGGATCACTTCGACATTGGTGACGCTGTCACGGCCGACCAGGGCACCGCCCTCGAGGCCGAAGTTGACGGCATTGCCGGCCAGTGTCTGCAGCTGCCCGTCGAGGCCGGCCGTGTCGACCAGCGCGATCGAGGCGGCAAGGTTGGCAGGAACGTCGTTGCCGAAGTTGACCACCGCCGAGCCCGACTGGGTCAGGCTCTCGGTCGAGTCGGTCTCGTCGGCGCGTGCCGTCGCGGTGTCGACCGCGGCATTGGCAAAGCCGTCTTCGTCGACGACCAGGTTCGTGGTCGAAGACACCGAGGGTGTCGAGTCGGCGGCCAGCGTGATCGTCACCGTCGCCGTCGAGCTGTCGCCGTCCTTGTCGGTGATGGTGTAGGTGAAGCTGTCCGATCCGGTCTGGCCGGCAGTCGGGGTGTAGGTGAAGGTGCCGTCGCCATTGTAGACGACCGCGCCCTTGGTCGGATCGGTGGCCTTGACCACGCCCGTCGCCAGGTCGACGCCGTCGGCACCGAACACGTCGTTGCCCACAACGCTGAAGGTCACCGCAGTGTCTTCTGCCGGCGTCACAGGGCCGTCGTTGTTGGCCTGCGGCACGTCGTCGACGACGGTGACGCTGAAGGTGCCCTGGACGGGGTCACCATCCTTGTCGGTCGCCTGGAAGGTGACACCGGACAGCACCGCGTTGTTCTCGATGGAGCCGGCGGTGTGCTTGAGCGGCTGCGACAGGGTCGTGGAGTAGCTGTAGGTGACATCGCCCGCGCCAGGTCCGGCCACCGCGCCGGTGACCGCAATGCGGATCACTTCGACATTGGTGACGCTGTCGCGTCCGACCAGGGCACCGCCCTCGAGGCCGAAGTTGACGGCATTGCCGGCCAGTGTCTGCAGCTGCCCGTCGAGGCCGGCCGTGTCGACCAGCGCGATCGAGGCGGCAAGGTTGGCAGGAACGTCGTTGCCGAAGTTGACCACCGCCGAGCCCGACTGGGTCAGGCTCTCGGTCGAGTCGGTCTCGTCGGCGCGTGCCGTCGCGGTGTCGACCGCGGCATTGGCAAAGCCGTCTTCGTCGACGACCAGGTTCGTGGTCGAAGACACCGAGGGTGTCGAGTCGGCGGCCAGCGTGATCGTCACCGTCGCCGTCGAGCTGTCGCCGTCCTTGTCGGTGATGGTGTAGGTGAAGCTGTCCGATCCGGTCTGGCCGGCAGTCGGGGTGTAGGTGAAGGTGCCGTCGCCATTGTAGACGACCGCGCCCTTGGTCGGATCGGTGGCCTTGACCACGCCCGTCGCCAGGTCGACGCCGTCGGCACCGAACACGTCGTTGCCCACAACGCTGAAGGTCACCGCAGTGTCTTCTGCCGGCGTCACAGGGCCGTCGTTGTTGGCCTGCGGCACGTCGTCGACGACGGTGACGCTGAAGGTGCCCTGGACGGGGTCACCATCCTTGTCGGTCGCCTGGAAGGTGACACCGGACAGCACCGCGTTGTTCTCGATGGAGCCGGCGGTGTGCTTGAGCGGCTGCGACAGGGTCGTGGAGTAGCTGTAGGTGACATCGCCCGCGCCAGGTCCGGCCACCGCGCCGGTGACCGCAATGCGGATCACTTCGACATTGGTGACGCTGTCGCGTCCGACCAGGGCACCGCCCTCGAGGCCGAAGTTGACGGCATTGCCGGCCAGTGTCTGCAGCTGCCCGTCGAGGCCGGCCGTGTCGACCAGCGCGATCGAGGCGGCAAGGTTGGCAGGAACGTCGTTGCCGAAGTTGACCACCGCCGAGCCCGACTGGGTCAGGCTCTCGGTCGAGTCGGTCTCGTCGGCGCGTGCCGTCGCGGTGTCGACCGCGGCATTGGCAAAGCCGTCTTCGTCGACGACCAGGTTCGTGGTCGAAGACACCGAGGGTGTCGAGTCGGCGGCCAGCGTGATCGTCACCGTCGCCGTCGAGCTGTCGCCGTCCTTGTCGGTGATGGTGTAGGTGAAGCTGTCCGATCCGGTCTGGCCGGCAGTCGGGGTGTAGGTGAAGGTGCCGTCGCCATTGTAGACGACCGCGCCCTTGGTCGGATCGGTGGCCTTGACCACGCCCGTCGCCAGGTCGACGCCGTCGGCACCGAACACGTCGTTGCCCACAACGCTGAAGGTCACCGCAGTGTCTTCTGCCGGCGTCACAGGGCCGTCGTTGTTGGCCTGCGGCACGTCGTCGACGACGGTGACGCTGAAGGTGCCCTGGACGGGGTCACCATCCTTGTCGGTCGCCTGGAAGGTGACACCGGACAGCACCGCGTTGTTCTCGATGGAGCCGGCGGTGTGCTTGAGCGGCTGCGACAGGGTCGTGGAGTAGCTGTAGGTGACATCGCCCGCGCCAGGTCCGGCCACCGCGCCGGTGACCGCAATGCGGATCACTTCGACATTGGTGACGCTGTCGCGTCCGACCAGGGCACCGCCCTCGAGGCCGAAGTTGACGGCATTGCCGGCCAGTGTCTGCAGCTGCCCGTCGAGGCCGGCCGTGTCGACCAGCGCGATCGAGGCGGCAAGGTTGGCAGGAACGTCGTTGCCGAAGTTGACCACCGCCGAGCCCGACTGGGTCAGGCTCTCGGTCGAGTCGGTCTCGTCGGCGCGTGCCGTCGCGGTGTCAACCGCGGCATTGGCAAAGCCGTCTTCGTCGACGACCAGGTTCGTGGTCGAAGACACCGAGGGTGTCGAGTCGGCGGCCAGCGTGATCGTCACCGTCGCCGTCGAGCTGTCGCCGTCCTTGTCGGTGATGGTGTAGGTGAAGCTGTCCGATCCGGTCTGGCCGGCAGTCGGGGTGTAGGTGAAGGTGCCGTCGCCATTGTAGACGACCGCGCCCTTGGTCGGATCGGTGGCCTTGACCACGCCCGTCGCCAGGTCGACGCCGTCGGCACCGAACACGTCGTTGCCCACAACGCTGAAGGTCACCGCAGTGTCTTCTGCCGGCGTCACAGGGCCGTCGTTGTTGGCCTGCGGCACGTCGTCGACGACGGTGACGCTGAAGGTGCCCTGGACGGGGTCACCATCCTTGTCGGTCGCCTGGAAGGTGACACCGGACAGCACCGCGTTGTTCTCGATGGAGCCGGCGGTGTGCTTGAGCGGCTGCGACAGGGTCGTGGAGTAGCTGTAGGTGACATCGCCCGCGCCAGGTCCGGCCACCGCGCCGGTGACCGCAATGCGGATCACTTCGACATTGGTGACGCTGTCGCGTCCGACCAGGGCACCGCCCTCGAGGCCGAAGTTGACGGCATTGCCGGCCAGTGTCTGCAGCTGCCCGTCGAGGCCGGCCGTGTCGACCAGCGCGATCGAGGCGGCAAGGTTGGCAGGAACGTCGTTGCCGAAGTTGACCACCGCCGAGCCCGACTGGGTCAGGCTCTCGGTCGAGTCGGTCTCGTCGGCGCGTGCCGTCGCGGTGTCAACCGCGGCATTGGCAAAGCCGTCTTCGTCGACGACCAGGTTCGTGGTCGAAGACACCGAGGGTGTCGAGTCGGCGGCCAGCGTGATCGTCACCGTCGCCGTCGAGCTGTCGCCGTCCTTGTCGGTGATGGTGTAGGTGAAGCTGTCCGATCCGGTCTGGCCGGCAGTCGGGGTGTAGGTGAAGGTGCCGTCGCCATTGTAGACGACCGCGCCCTTGGTCGGATCGGTGGCCTTGACCACGCCCGTCGCCAGGTCGACGCCGTCGGCACCGAACACGTCGTTGCCCACAACGCTGAAGGTCACCGCAGTGTCTTCTGCCGGCGTCACAGGGCCGTCGTTGTTGGCCTGGGGCACGTCGTCGACGACGGTGACGCTGAAGGTGCCCTGGACGGGGTCACCATCCTTGTCGGTCGCCTGGAAGGTGACGCCGGACAGCACCGCGTTGTTCTCGATGGAGCCGGCGGTGTGCTTGAGCGGCTGCGACAGGGTCGTGGAGTAGCTGTAGGTGACATCGCCCGCGCCAGGTCCGGCCACCGCGCCGGTGACCGCAATGCGGATCACTTCGACATTGGTGACGCTGTCACGGCCGACCAGGGCACCGCCCTCGAGGCCGAAGTTGACGGCATTGCCGGCCAGTGTCTGCAGCTGCCCGTCGAGGCCGGCCGTGTCGACCAGCGCGATCGAGGCGGCAAGGTTGGCAGGAACGTCGTTGCCGAAGTTGACCACCGCCGAGCCCGACTGGGTCAGGCTCTCGGTCGAGTCGGTCTCGTCGGCGCGTGCCGTCGCGGTGTCGACCGCGGCATTGGCAAAGCCGTCTTCGTCGACGACCAGGTTCGTGGTCGAAGACACCGAGGGTGTCGAGTCGGCGGCCAGCGTGATCGTCACCGTCGCCGTCGAGCTGTCGCCGTCCTTGTCGGTGATGGTGTAGGTGAAGCTGTCCGATCCGGTCTGGCCGGCAGTCGGGGTGTAGGTGAAGGTGCCGTCGCCATTGTAGACGACCGCGCCCTTGGTCGGATCGGTGGCCTTGACCACGCCCGTCGCCAGGTCGACGCCGTCGGCACCGAACACGTCGTTGCCCACAACGCTGAAGGTCACCGCAGTGTCTTCTGCCGGCGTCACAGGGCCGTCGTTGTTGGCTGTCGGGCCGTCATCGTTGATTGCGATCGACAGGGTTCCAGGCGCCGAGCTGCCGTCGGCGTCGGTGACCGAGATCAGATAATCGGCGAACAGCTGATCGGCGGCGCCGCGATCCGAATCGCCATCCCCGCTCGGGTCGGTGTCGGAGTGGCTGGCCAGATTGTCGGTCAGGGTGAAGCGGTACTGAACCGTGCCACCGGCCTGGCTGCCGGTGAAGCCGTTGATGATCAGCGTGCCGTATGCCGGGCCACCGGCGATGGTGATGGGGGTGCTGCCGGAGGCGGCGAGCTGGGCGTAGCTGATCACCGTCCCTGCGATCGTCAGCGACTGCAGCCCATCAGGCGACGTGAAGTTGAAATTGCCGGTGGTCGTCTCCGACGTGTCCGAATTGTCGTTCGGGTTGGGGGACGCCTCGCCGGAACCAGCCGGTTCCCCGGAGCGTGGCGGCAAACCCTTTTCATCGACGACGGCGTCGCCGCCGTCAGCGCTCGGGGTCAGCCCGCCAATTGTCACGCCGTCGTCAGCACCATTGATGGTGATCGTCAGCGTTGCCGGCGAGCTGTCGCCGTCACCATCGGTCAAAGTGTAGTCAAACGACTCGGCAAGCGTCTCGTTGACGGAAAGCCCCTGCACGGCTGCATAGCCTGCAGGATTTTGTGCCTGCGTGTAGAGCGTGTAGGTGTAGCTGCCGTCCACGCCGACGGTGAGTTGGCCGTAGGTGCCTGCAACAACAGTTCCCGCAGCGCCGTCCCACGCGATCGAACCAAAGCCATCCGTACCGGTGGCGTCTGCTCCCGGTGCATCCGTGACAACGTTGCCGCTGGCCGAAACAGGGCCGTCCTCCGTTACCGAGTTCTGGTCGTCATGGGCAACGGGACCGTCGTCCTGGAAGTCGATGGCAAGCGCCACATCGGAAACCGCCGATGTCGAATCGCCATCGAAGTCGGTGATCGTCGCCTTGACGTGAAGCTCAGCCGCGATTGTCGCGATGTCATCGAAGGCGGCCGCGCTCGAACCGTCAGTTGCATGTGCGATCGGCTTGTATTGCGCGATCCAGACGGCGCCATCGCCGTCGACATAGACTTTGAAGACGGGTTCGCCGCCAGCAGTGCCGACAAGGACACCGTTTCCGTCGGTGGAGAGCATGATCGCTGTGCCGTCGAGGCTCTTCAGCCCGGAATCGACATTGCTGAGCGCGTTGCCATTGGCGTCGGTGATCGCATAGGCAAAGGTGGCGTCATCGTCCGCGCCGACGGAAACATTCTGGAACAGCGTCAGTACGGATGCCGACGACTTGGCATAACCGAAGGCGCCATCGATCAGCGCCGGGTGAGGCACCAGGGCGACATCGTTGGCTGGATTCGGATCGCTGCCGGGATTGACGCCGGCCGACTCGTCGTGGCTGACACGGAACACCTCGGTCACCGTGGTCGTGATGGTGACCTTCGCCTCGATCCCATAGATCTTGAATGGATTGCCGCCAGTGAGCGTGGTGTCCGCCCCGCCCGCGGTCGAGTCGAAGGTGAAGCCGTTGTAGTTGCCAACCCTGAGCTGGTCGAAGGGCGTGTTGCCGGTAACCTCGACGGTTGCACCGTCAGGTACACTTGAGAAGGCATAGCCGACCTGGACACCCCCTTCGAAGACGGGTGTGCCCACGACCGAGACCCCGTTTATCTTGACGGTGAGAGCCTCGAATGCACCGCCATCCTTGGCGCCGATAAACAGGATGGCGGACTCGATCCCCTTTGCTTCGGCAACATCGATACTGAAGGTGACCGAACTGACGTCGTACGAGCCGCCATCGGTGACAATCGGCGGGTTGGGATTGTTGGGCGTGATGGACAAGTTGTTGACGAAATCCATTGTCAGGATTTCGGGACCACTTGTCTTCGGATGGGTTTCATAGCCGTCGATAATCTGGCCGTCGCCGACGCCGATCTTGGTGCCCGTGGTGTTGACGGAATTGTCGCCTTCGTTGATGTCGATGCCGGTCAGCTTGATGTCATGGTTGCCGGTGCCGTCCATGCCGCGAACGTCGGTATTCCCCGCCTGCAGCGTGTAGACGATCGTTTCCGTCGTCGTGGTCGTCGTCGAATCGGCGTCGCGAGCGACGATCGTCGGGATATCGTCGAGCACCTGGACCTGGAACGAGCCGGCACCCAGACCGATGGTGTCTCCGTCGCCATCCATTGCCACGACGAACGACGAGAGGTCGATGCCGCTGTCGGTGAGTAGGTTTTCGGCGTCGTCACCCGGCTCTCCGGTCAGGGCAGGGTGGTCGATCTGGTCGATCAAGGTAAAGACATAGGAGCCATCGCCGCCCACCACGAGCGTGAAGACAGCCCGGTCGGTTCCAGAATCAAATCCTGCGCCGCTGCCGACGTTGACATAACCCGTCAAGGTCGTTCCGTCGGAAACGATGACGACATCGCCGCCTTTCGAATTGAACCCGGAGTCCACCGGAGTGGTCTGGGTGACCAAACCGAACGCTGTCGTCGGGTGAGGTCCATCCTGGCCGAAATCAACAAGCGACAGCAGCGCACCGGCATTGCCTGTGGCGACGGCCAGGTTGGTCCCGGTCACTTCGCCTGTTTTGCCGGCGTCCGCATTGCCTGTGGATTGGCTGTTGCCAAGCCCGTCTTCGTCGACAGTTGCGATGAGCTGGGCCTTGCCTGCGAGCTTCGGACCGTCGTCGTCGAAGACGAAGCCGGAGCCCTGGCTGTCGGCCAGCGGCACGGATGCCGTCTGGATGATGCTGTCGCCGTCGCCGTCGGTTCGGGTGACCTCGTACTGCAGCTCGATCTTGCCGTCGCCGGCCAACTTCAGAATCTGGCTGGAATCGAACTGGTTGGAATCCTGGCCATGGTCGAGCGCTTCATAAAGCGTCGTCTGCAGCTGCTCGGAGCCGGGCGCACCAACGATGGCGATCTTGAGCACCATGTTGTTGTCTGTGTCGCGGCCGATGATCTCGCCGCCCTCCAGGAACAGCGTGATCGCGCCGCCGTCGGTCGCTGACAGGTTGGTGGCAAGGCCTGCGTCCGGAATGCCGATGAAGCTCAGCGAGCTGGTGACTTTGCCCGGGCCGTCCGAGCCGAAGTCGCCGCCGACGGTGAAGAGCTGTGTCAGGCCGCCGGTCACATTGCTCGAGACCTGCGCCAGAACGCCAATGGCGTCGTCGGTGTTGGTGTTGGTACCGCTTTCGACCTCGCCGGTATTGTAGCGATCGGCGCCGACGGTTTCGTCGAGTTCGGCGGCAAGCTGTGCGGCAGCACCCTCATTGGCGGCAACCGTCAGGCTGGGACCGTCGTCGTCGAAGACGAAGCCGGAGCCCTGGCTGTCGGCCAGCGGCACGGATGCCGTCTGGGTGATGCTGTCGCCGTCGCCGTCGATACGGGTGACCTCGTACTGCAGCTCGATCTTGCCGTCGCCGGCCAACTTCAGAATCTGGCTGGAATCGAACTGGTTGGAATCCTGGCCATGGTCGAGCGCTTCATAAAGCGTCGTTTGCAGCTGCTCGGAGCCGGGCGCACCAACGATGGCGATCTTGAGCACCATGTTGTTCTGGGTGTCGCGGCCGACGATCTCGCCGCCTTCCAGGAACAGCGTGATCGCGCCGCCGTCGGTCGCCGACAGGTTGGTCGCAAGGCCGGTGTTCGGAATGCCTGAAAACGAGAACGACCCGACGGTTTGGCCCGCGCCATCGGCGCCGTAGACACCGCCAACAGAAAACAACGACGCAAGGCCGCCAACCAGAGCCGTAGCGTTCTGCGCCAGGGCCGGTGCTGCATCGTCGGTGTTGTTGTTGGTGCCGCTCTCGACCTCGCTGATATTGTAACGGTCCGGGCCAACGGTTTCGTCCAACTCGATGACGAGGCCGCCGGACGTTGCCGTGTTTGCCTGAACGCTGAGCGTGGGGCCGTCGTCCAGGACGTCAATGTTGAGCGTGGCCGAAGCTGGATCGCCGTCAGTGTCGGTAACCACGACGTTGAAGCTGTCGAAGATGCCTTCGGCGGTACCGGTCGACGTTTTGTCGAGGTGGTCCAAGGTGTTGTCGTTGAGGACGTAGGTCCAGCTATATCCGCTTTGCGGATCGCCGGTAACGGTCAGTGTGCCGTAGGTGCCGGCGACCTGGCCGCCATTTGTGACGTCGACGCCGTTGATAACCAGGCTGCCGATGTCATTTCCGGAAGAAATGTTGAACGAGCCCGATGCCTGCTCGGCGTTGCTTGTCGGGTTAGAGCCGTCAGAAAGCGCCTCTTCATCGACAAAGAACCCGGTCCCGACGTCGATCGTCGGTTCGGTGTCCCTTTCTTCAAGGCCGGCATATAGTTCGCGGTTTTCATATTGCGGAAACTGCAACGCCGTTGGCGGCAGCAAGGCGGAGAGGTCGAAGCCATTGCCGATGCCGCCCACCGGCGTTTCAAAATTGCCGCCGGAGCTGTTGGTCGAACCAGGTCCGACCGAAATCGATCCGTCAGGACCAAAAGCGACGTCGACACCGCCGGCTTCAAGCGCAGCGATCAGGGCGACACGTGGGAGCTCGACGTCGCCGAGCATGAAGGTCGGCACGTTGGAAGCAGCGTCCTTGATGACGATTTCGGTGCCGTCGGCCTGCTCGAGGATCAGGTTCTTGCCGTCGACCTTGATGTTGTCGACAGAGATGTTGGCAGGCAGGTGGACGACGTTGGAGGCGTCGGCAGTGTACTCGGCGGACGTGGCCGGCGCGGGTGGCGCGGCATTGGGTTGTGCGGCCTGGATGGGCTGGCCGGAGCCGGCATCGACGGGAACAGGGTCTGCCTTGGCTGCAGGCTCGGTCGCTTGCGCCAGGAGCTGTGCCTCCGACAACGGCGCTGCCTGTTCCGGCAGCGCGTCGCTGCCGGTTGCGGAAGCCGAAAGAATTCCCTGGTCAACGGAGTTTGCCATAGCCCATCCCCATATTTCTTGCTTGCCGTAGCAGAGCAGCGAGATTTGGGGGAATGCAACGGGGGCGTGCGCAAAGCTGCATATCCCCTTATGCGGGCGAACATGAAAACTTAACGGGTGGTTAATTTAGCGAAGTGAGATGCGTTCGGAACACCGTTCCGAACAGACTTCGGCTAGGTGCCGTGAGTATCGAGCAAAGTATCCTGTTGAAGCCAGGAGTCTTGGCTGCAACTATCCGTTGACGACAAAGGAAAGCAGCAGATCCGGCGACTTGACCGGGGCGCGGACGATGTTGAGCTGGCCGCGATAACGCCGCTCGGCGGTGGCGATGACGAAACCGCTGGCGATCGGCACGCCATAGTTGGCGTCCAGCTTGGCGAAGATGTCGGCGACGTTCAGGTCGAGGGACAGCCTGAGGTCGCGGCGGGCTTCTTCGCCAAACCCGACGGGCAAATGCCGCTTGACCAGGTTCTGGAAGGCCGGATTGAAGGTCAGGATTTTCTTTGTCGACGACAATGCGAAGGCCGGTGCCGGGCAGGCGCCCAGGATCGCGTTGATGGTCCGGAGCGAGGCCAGCTTGGCCAGTGCTGTGCTTTGATCGGTCATCCAGCGCAGGCAGGCGACACGGATGGCCGAGGTCAGATTGCCGGTCTGCGTGTTGGAAAGTTCGATCTCGTCGACCATTTCGCCGAGCGTCAGGTGCTTGTCTTCAGCGAGCTGTTTCAGCGTTGACCAAAACACGCGCTCGAGCTTGATGCCGCGCCGCGTGCCCTGGCGCACGACAACCCGAAAATCCGAAGTCAGATCGTCGGCCGAGTAGATGTGGAGTGCGCCTCCACCGGGCAACGCTCCGCTATTATCGTTCATGGAGCGCCTCGTCGCGCGCCTTGTTGATGGGTTTCAGCAGGTAACTCAGGATTGTCTTTCGCCCGGTGATGATCTCGACCGTACTGATCATGCCGGGAATGATGGAATAGGACTTGCCATCCCGCTCCAGCGCCGAGCGATCGGTCGAGACCCGGACTTGATAGTAGGGTTCGCCGGTATTCTGGTCGACGAGGCTGTCGGCGGTGATGTTCTGCACCTTGCCGTCGAGCCCGCCGAAAATCGAGAAATCATAGGCCGAGACCTTGATCAGCGCCTTCTGGTCCGGGCGAATGAAGGCGACGTCGCGCGGCGACACGCGGGCTTCGACGAGCAGGGTCTCGGAGGTCGGCACGATGCCGGCCACCACGGCGCCGGGCTGGACGAAGGCACCCAGCGTGTTGACGTCAAGCGTGTTGACGATGCCATCCACCGGCGAGCGGATGTCGGTGCGGGCGACCCGGTCGCTGGCGCCGCGGATCGTTTCTTCCACGACCGAGAGCTCGGCCAGCGCCTGGGTCAGTTCGTCGAGCGCTTCTTGCTGCAATTGCAGCCCGAACTCGTCGACCTGCAATTTCGCTTCGACGATCGCAGCGCCGGTTCGCTTGATAGTCTCGTCGGCGAGGTTGAGCTGACCGCGTATCTCCGTCTGCTCGCGGTCGACGCGGATCTGCTCGGTCTTGGCCATCAGGTTGCGTTTGACCATGGAGGTAACGAGCTCGGCTTCCCTGTCGCTGACGCCAAGGCTCTCCGTCAGGCGCTGGACATTGACCTTGGCCTCGTTCAGCTCCTTCTCGCGCTGGTCCAGCCGCGACTTCAGCACATTGAGCTTGGTTTCGAAGTTTTGCCGGCGTGCCACCAGCAGCTTCTGCTCGTTCTCGCAAATCTCGGGGGCTGCCTTCACAAGGCTTTCGGGGCAAGCGAGCGGCTCGCCGATCCGGCCTTCCTGCTCCTGCTTGAGACGGGCGATGCGGGCACTGAGCGTGCGCGCCTTGGCTTGCTGCTCGCCGAGGCTCGAGGTGCTGACGGTATTGTCGAGCCGGATGATGAGGTCGTTCTTCTTGACCACCTGGCCAATCTTGACGGCGATCTCCTGGACCACGCCGGCCTCGCTTGCCTGCACGATCTGGGTCTTGGAGGCCGGGATGACCTTGCCTTCGCCGCGTGCGATCTCGTCGATCTCGGCGAATGAAGCCCAGACCACAAACGCTGCAAACAGGGCCGCGATGATCAGCACCACAGCCGATGCAAACAATGGCGGCCTGTCTTCCCTCGATATCATTAGAACTCCATTATATTGAACATGGCCAATATAATAACCCCTCAATCCTGCAAAATCTCAGCCGGCAGGCTTCTGCAGCGCCTGAATGACTTTCTCCTTGGGGCCATCGGCAACGACACGTCCTTGTTCCACCACGATAAGACGGTCGACGATTTCGAGCATACTGTAGCGGTGAGTGGATATGATCAGCGTGGTCTTGTCGTCGAAGGCGACCTTGAGCTGCTTGATGAGCAGACGCTCGGAGGCCAGGTCCATCGACCCCGACGGCTCATCGAGGAAGACGATCTTCGGCTTGGTCAGCAACAGCCGTGCGATCGCCACGGCCTGTCGCTGCCCACCGGACAGATTGGTGCCACGTTCGCCGACATTCATGTCGTAGCCGCGCGGATGGCGTGAAACGAACTCGTCGACGCCGGCGGCCTTGGCTGCGAGGATGATCTCCTCGTCTGTGGCCTCCGGGCGCGCCATCAGAAGATTGTCCTTGATGGTGCCGGAGAAGAGGTCGCCGGCCTGGGCGACGATGCCAACGGCAGCGCGAACCTCCGAGGGGTGATACTGGCGTACATCGATGCCGTCGAGCAGCAGCTCGCCGGTGGTTGGCAGGAACAGCCGTCCGACCAGCCGGCCGAAGGTCGTCTTGCCGGAGCCGATGCGGCCGATGATGCCGATCCGCTCGCCTGGATTGATCGACAGGTTGACGCCCGTCAGCACCTCCGCCTCTGTGCCGGGGTAAACGAAGCCGACATTGCGCAAAGTAAGTGCCCCGACCCGGATCGGACGATTGACGAAGCCGACGGTGTCGGGCCGGTCCTCGGGCTGCTGCATGATGGAGTTCAGCACCCGCAGTGACAACATTGCCTGGCGGAAGCGGGAAATCGTCATCGCCAGTTGCCCGAGCGGCGCAACCGCACGACCCGAGAGCATGACCGCGGCGATAATGGCTCCGGTGGAAATCGATCCGTTGTCGAATGCGTAGGCACCAGCCACCACCAGCGCTACAGTCACCAATTGCTGGACGAACTGCGTCATGTTGGCTGCGGCAGCCGAAAGCTGCTTGATCTTTTCGGATGTATTGGCCGCATTCTTGGAATGTTCGCGCCATTTCCGCAGCAGATAGGCCTCGGCACGCAGCGATTTGATCGTCTCGACCGTGGATATCGACTCGACCAGCAACGCCTGACGTTGCGAAGCCTCATTCATGGAAGCGGCAACACGCTTGCCGATGCGCTGCTGGGCAATAAGCCCGATGACGACCGCGGCTACGAAGGCGATAATCGGAATAATCACCAGCCATCCTGATATGGCGTAGATCACCAGCAGGAAGATGAAGACGAAGGCGGTGTCGATGAAGGTGCTGACGGTGTTGGAGGTGAAGAACTCGCGGACGAATTCGTATTGCGTAACCCGATTGGCATACTCGCCGGTGGATGCCGGGCGAGCGCTGAGCGAAGTGTTGAGCACCTTCTCGAACAGCATATAGGAAATGCGCAGGTCGGCCTTGCGTCCGGCATGGTCGATGAGTGCCGCGCGCGCCGTCTTGAGCAAAAGGTCGAACAGGATTGCGGTCGACACGCCAATCGCCAGGACCCAAAGCGATGAGATCGCCTTGTTGGGCAGAATGCGGTCATAGACGTTCATTGTGAAGATGGGCGACGCGATGGCGAGAAGGTTGATGAAGATCGCAGCCAGGGCCACGCGGGAATAGGAACGCCAGAACGCACCCAGCGTTCCGAACAGCCAGTGCGGCCGCTCGATCCTTGCCGCGTTGCCGACACTCATGTCCTCGGCGGTGTTGGCGTAGGTGATGGAGAAGCCGACGCCGCCCAATATCGGAACGGATGCCAGTTCGGCGCGCGATATCGATGTGCGGCCGTCTTCCTGCGGACCGGTCAGGAACTCCGCGCCGTCGCCTTGTTCGGCCAGTACCGCGATCGGCAGGCGATTGGGACGAAAGATGATGGCCGGCAGGTCGAAGCGGCCACGCATGAAGTCGCGATGCGCGAACTCGATCGTTTCAAGGCCGATCCGTTCGGCAAGGTGCCTGATTTCCTGGACCTCGATCCGCTCTTCCGAGAACGGCACGCCGGCGAACAGCACTGTTTCGGCGCTCGGCCTGCCCAGGAACGCGGCCACAGCCGAAAAGCAGGACTTGAACGCTTCGACCGGGGTCTGGATATGCGCCTGCTGATTCATGACGGACGGGGTCTGCCGTCAGACGCCCTACTTCTTTCTGACTGGGGCCAAGAGATCAAAAGGCATGTCGTTTGCCTGCTGCGAAGGTGTCCGCGCATAGGTCTCGGTGTCGGCTGTCGCCGGCACGTTGAACTCCGTTCGGGCATAGGCGTCAGCCTGCTTTGCCGGCGCAAGGTTCATCGTCTTGAGCAACTGGCCAGTTGCTGCCAGCAGGCGATACTCGGCAAAGAGCGACGCAAATGCGGCGGTGTTGGAAAGCGTCGCAGTGTTGAAGCGCGTGTTCTGCGCATCCAGCACGTCGAGCAGCGAGCGCTGGCCGACCTTGAACTGCTCGCGATAGGAGGTGACCAGCCGGTCGTTGGCGATTGATTGCTGGCGCAGCGTCTTGGCCAAGTCAGCCTGGCGGAAGCGGCGGTCCCATGAAATCCGCACCGCCTCCTCGATCTCGCGCTGCACCTGGTGCAGGGCGAGCCGCTGTTCGCTGACGCGCCGGATCTGCTCCTGCTCGTTGGCCTTGTCGATGCCGCCGCGATAAAGGTTCCAGCGCAACACCAGCCGGGCCTGCAGATCGTTGGTTTCGTCTTCGGCGCCATCAATGTCATTGCCGATCCGGGCGCGACCTTCGGCGACGACCTCGGGGCCGTATTTGGCGCGGGCGGCGTCAACGAGCGAAGCCGCCGCGTCGATATCGCTGTTGGCCATGTGGACGCGCGGATTGTTGCGGCGCGCAAGGCCGAGCGCATCATCGAGCGAGCGGGGCAGGGCCTTGGCGACGGAACCCGGCTTGGACGGGTTGGTCAGCGGCTTGCCGACGGTCTTGAAGAATCGGATCTTTGCCGCTTCAAGCTCTTCCGAGGCTTCCTGCACACGGGCCTTGGCGGCGTAGAGGCGCTCCTCGGCCTGCTGGCGGTCGGCGTCGGTCAGTGCGCCACCCTGGATGCCCTCGCGAATGTCGCCGAGGATCGACTGATGGAAACCGAGGTTCCGCTTGGCGTCGCCCACGATCTGCGCCTGCAGCAGATATTCGAGATAGTCCTGGACGACCGACAGGCCGATGAATTCGGAACGTTCGAGAACGCGGAAGGATGCGCCGTCGACGCGTGAGGCCTGGCGGGTCAGTTCGGCGCGCCGGGCGCCATTGTCGAAAAGCTTCTGGGTGACGACCAAGCCGGCTTCGGACGGATAGAGCTCGTCGTCTTCGACGCCGTTGAGGCGCCGTGACGGGTTGTCGAGGCGGCGCACGCCGGTTGAGGCTTCGAGGTCGACGCTTGGGAGGTAGAGCCCCTTCGCCTGCCTGAGCTCGAATTCGATTGCTTCGCGGTTCTCGATGGCCTGGCCGATTTCCGGATTGGATTCGACGGCGACGGCCATTGCTTCCTTGAGCGTCAGCGCATTTGCACCCGTGCCCGACAGCATGGTCGCGGCAAGCATTATGGTGAGCCGCGCCGCAAGTTGCCCAAAACGCTTCGGCATAAAGTATCTCCCACTCCCATCCCGACGCAGAGCGTTCGAGACCCCAATCGTACCCAACTGAATGCAATTATCCAGAAGAGAACTGAAATCGACAGTGTTTTGGTTACTTTGGCATCGATTCGATCGCATTTGAGCCATTTGTCGCCGCCGTGATGCAAAAATGCTACATTTCCTGCGCCTAAAATACATTTGGCGGGCTAACGCTGAGGTTGTGTTCTCCTCGCGTGACCACACAAGGCAAGCTCATATTCAGCCTCGGATTGCGGCGGCGGCCTGATGCCGAATCGCAGTCAGGCCGTCGGGTCTGTATTTTTCTGCTGCGACCAGATTATTGGTGTAGAGGACCTTCACCGGGCGCTATCGCAGAAAAATTGTTGCTGGCGGACGCGATCTGCCCCATCCCCGGTCGCGCACCATGGATCCATGCACGGTCGGTGCTGAACGAGTAGAGAGGGACATAGCTCTTGAGCGCCTCGTCACGCAGGACCTGGTTGCTCAGATTGTCGAGGATGAAAGTTCCACTCTGGGTGGCAACGGACAACACCGCGTGGAATACACCCCGACTCGCGTCCTGGAGAACCACCAGCGACATGCTTTGTGCCGGAACACCCGCCTTGATCAGTGCCGACATCTTTAGAATGGCAAAGTCTTCACAGTCGCCGGCACCGCGCGACAGTATTTCGGAGGGCTTCGCCCAGTAGTCAAGATTGCCATAAACGCCTTGGTCCTTGCGATAGGCGATCATGGTGTTGACGGCGCGGTTCACGACGGCAAGCTTGTCGAGAAATTTCCTGTCGCGGCTGTCCGCGGCAAGTCCGAAAAGTGCTGCGCCATTCTTGCCGCATGAGGTTTCGGTGCAGCCACTTATGTCGCGATAGACCTTGGCCCACCGGCCTGCCACCGGGAAGTTGCGCATCGGAATTGCGACGGAACCGAAGACGCCCGGGATGATGGCCGCTGTCTTCATCGGGTCGACGCCGGCCGGCGTTTCCGCTTGATCAACTGCGGTTCGCGCAACGAGCCCGTAGCCGTCGAAGTCCGGTCCGAACTGGAAGGGCTTGGCCGCAACGACTGCCAGAGGTTCCGCCAGCATCAAACCACCAAGAAGCTGGGGCATGCGCGTCTCAATCGAGACGGTTGCTTCAGCAAGGTGAGCCTGACTTGCCGTGGCGCCTTGGGCGGCAGCAGCGAGGAATGCTGCCGCTGCGAAGCTTGTGGTCAGGTATCTTGCAAAATTGGCCGTCGTTGCTTTCATCACGTCCACCTATTTTGATGAACGATAGCAACGGCGTATCAAATTATCGGAAAGGAACTAGGACAATTCTCCTATAATATTGAAGCGATATTTTAGATCAAATTTTATCGAAGTTTTTCACTTGCAGCCTAGGTGACTGGCGCTCTACCGCGATCCATGGCCTTCTTGTGTCGAAACAGGAGCCAGTCGAATTTGGTCGAAACGCTGCTCATCTGGCGCGGAGTAGGGTGCGACGCATGAAGCCGGTGCGTCCCGTGCTGATAAAGATCGCAGCCGCGGCAGCCATCGGCGCTGTCGCTTTCGTGGTCGCGTCGGCGCCAAGCCTGCCACTGCAGCCTGTTTTCAGCGACGAGGGGCCGGCTGAAGCGGTACTCCATCCAGCTCGGGTCCTCAAAAGAGGATCGGGTCAGACGGAGCTTGCCGCCGCGCGCGCGATCGCACCCGACATTGTTGCGCCGCCCGAGGTCGCGGAGCTTGGACTGGAACGTATCGAGGCGCGGCCGCCGCTCGGCGAACTCGGGCTTGCCGCACCTCCGAAACCGGTCAGGCCCGACGATTGGGAGGGCACCGTGCTGTACCGTCCGGTCGTGACCTCATCCGCTTCGTTCGAGGCGATGGGCCATACCATTTTCGTCGCCGGGACCGAGCCTGTCGGACCGGACCAGTCATGCGACTTCGCAGGCGTGGCATGGCGCTGTGGCGAACGTGCCAGGCTCGCCTTCCGCTACTGGTTGCGAGGCCGCGCACCGCTGTGTCAGGTGTTTTCGCCGGCCGAGAGGCAGCCGGTTGCGGCCGCATGCAGGCTTGGCAAACAGGATGTCGGTGCCTGGCTGGTTGCCAATGGCTGGGCCTATGCGCGGCCAGGCGGCGGGTACGAGAAGGCCGAGGCCGTGGCACGCAAGGCAAGAATGGGCGTGTTCGGGCCGCCAGATTGAGACTGCCGGGCCATTCAAACCGACGATGGAGGCTGCTATCATGCCAAAATGACGAGACTTTCGACCGGTTTCGTCAAACTGTTCGAAATCGCACAAGGAATGTTTCATTCTCCACAGGTAGATCGATTCGACCATGGGAGCGGAGGGATCTGGCGTGGACACTTCTGGTACGGGTAATACGGCTGGCGATTCTGGGGCGGTGGCGCGCTATGCCGGTCTTGGCACGGCTGCTTGCGTCGTCGTCGCGGCGGGCGCCGCGGCACTGCTGTTTCAGGGCCAGGCCGACGGCGCATTCTGGCGCGGCGTGATCGGCGCCGGCGTCGTTGCTGGTTTTGTTGCTGCACCGCTTCTTACGATCATCGCCAACGAACGGCGCAAGTTTGGCGCGCTGAAATCCGAAGTCAGCCGCCTGTCTTCGGTCGATGCCCTTACCTCATGCCTGAACGGTAGCGTGTTCGCCAGTCTGATCGACGCCTTTCGCAATTCGCCCTCCAGCCGCCAGGGCGCCTTGCTGGTCGTCGACATCGACGACTTCCGCGCGATCAATGCCAGATTTGGCCATGCCTGGGGCGACGAGGTTCTCAAGATCGTTGCCGGTGCAATCAAATCGTCGGTGCGTGGCGGCGATCTCGTCGGCCGCATCGGCGGCGAGGAGTTCGGGGTCTTCCTGCCCGGCGCCAGCAAGGAGAATGCCGAGCGTGTTGCCGAACGCATTCGTGGCTCCATTTCCGATACCGTGCTCGAGCCGGGAGGCCGCAACTGCCCGCTGACGGTCAGCGTGGGAGCAGTCCTGTTCGACGATCAGTTCGAGTTTGACGAGATGTTCCGCAAGGCCGACGGTCGTCTTACCGAAGCAAAGGCCCGCGGCCGCAACCGCGTCGAATTCATCGACATGTCGGACGACAGCGACGACAGCGACGACAGGCCCACCCTGAACGCCTAACGAAGGCATAGCCTTCCAAGCCGATTGTTCAACATGTAGTCGGCATTTTAACGGTTCCGGCAACAGATCCTGAAATGTCAGCATGCCCTAATGTATCGCAAATTCTGGCGAGGGTCGGGCATGCAATTCCGCGATCAGGACAGCCCTTGCTGCTGATGATGACCGGCGTCGCAGGCGTGCGCGACCTCGTTTGCCTGTGCAACAAGGCGGAACGGCAACGGAGTTCGCTGGCACGCTGATGGCGCGTACCGGACATTTCAGGCTGCAACACGAGTTGGCTGGCACGCATATCGCGGAATCCTAATGTGGAGTCGGGCTTGATTCGAATTCTGCACCGAGAGAGGGAGAACATCCGGTGACCAATAGCAGGAAGCTACTTGTCAGCGCGGCATCCGCGCTCGCCATCAGCGCATTGCCGATCAAGTTTGACATCGGGTCAGTCGGCGGTTTCGCCCAGACTTCAGCGTTCGCCAAGAGCGAGAATGGCGGTGGCAACGGCGGTGGCGGCGGCAATGGTGGTGGCGGCGATCGGGGCAATAGTGGTGGCAAGAGCAGTGGCTCGTCCAACGGCAAGTCTGCATCGGCCGCCGGTAAAACCAAATCGAGCGGGGGTGTCCAGCCGGCCTCTGTTGGCGGGTTGTTGACGTCGATCTTCGGCGGCGGCCAGACCAAGAAGTCGGTGGCTGTTAACAACAAGCGCAAGGCGCCGAGAACCGCCAAGGCCAAGCAGAATCCCAAAGCTTTGACGGCCAATGTTCTGCCCGCCTCCGTGGCTGTGCCAGGGACAAAGCCTGTCAAGGAAAAGAACCTCAATGCGCGTCTGGCGGGTCTCAACTCGCTTAATCGAAACTACCACGCCTATCTGAACTCGCAGTCTCCGCGGATGGCGCTTGTCAGGGAGTATGTCCTGAATTCTGCCAAGGCCGAGCTGGCGGGCGAAGCTGCAGCAGCAGCAGCCGAAAAGGCCGCCCAGTTGCAAGCTGCGTTGGACGCGGCCGCAGCAGTCATCGTGCCTTTTGACGGCGGTGCGCCAATTGCAGATCCGACCGCAGATGCACTTCAGGCCCGCCTCGACGCGCTGGATGCGCTGGAGCCGCCGGTCGATCCGGCCGACCTAGCCGCATTCGAGGCGGAGAAGGCAGCGCTGTCTGATGCACTTGCGGCCGCAGATGATTTGGCCAAGGCTGAAGAGGAGCTTGCAGACGCCCAAGCGGCGGCCGATGCCGCGGCCGACGGCACCAGCGAAGACGACCTCAAGGAGGCGCTGCTCGCCGCAGCCAATCCCAATCGCGTCGCTGAATATGGCGACGCCTATTTGAATGACGAGGTCATGGATTGGGCCAAGGATGTCCTTGGCGTCGGCGACGCTTACGGCAAGATCGACGAGGTCAAGGCCACCTTGCCAAGCGAGACAGCGGAAGCAAGTGTGGTGATCGAACCAGTGTCTGAGGCTGCGCCCCCTGTGCCGCTCGTTCTGCCGGCCAACTAAAGGCATCGTTCGGTTGGTCGCATGCCAGCCAAGATTCTAACCGCTGCCGGGTATCTGGCGGCGGTCAGGCCAAGGGGCAGTGGTTAGGCGCGCCTCACTCCGGTCGTCGTAGATGGCAGCCGTGTCGGGTTAGGAAATCGACAGAATCTCAAGCTCGCGCTGCCCCAGCATGACGATGTCGCCGACGGCCTTGCCGATCAGCGCCAAGGCGACCGGCGAACCATGCGAGATGGAGGCTCGAGACGGGTTGGCCTCGTCCTCGCCGACGATGCGGAAGCTCTGGGTGCGGCCATCGTCACGCTCGAAGGTGACGGTGTGGCCAAACGCAACCACCTCGTTCGAGGTCGGCGCCGGCATGAGCTGGGCCGTACGCACGCGTTCAGCAAAATAGCGCACGTCCCGCATCGGAACCGCCGACTGCCGTCGCCGTTCATTGACGTCTTCAAGCAAATTCGCGGCCTCGAGTGCTTGCTGGGCGCGGGCCAGATCATCCTTCAGCATCTGAAGGCCCGCCTGCGTGACGAGGTTGATCCGATCGGAGATAGGGCGTGCCGGCAGAATGGTTTCCGATGCCGCCTCAGCACTTTCTTCCTTGGCAAATGCGACGCTCAATTGGCCGATACTCCGTCGAACTCTGTTCCCAAGTCGTAGCCCACAGCCAACAATAAAGCTGCAACAATCTGCTGGCGGATCTCGAGCCGATGCGGCCGGCGGATGCTCATGATCACGGCGCCACCGAAAGAAAGGCTCGCGAGCGACGGCGCATCGATGCCATGAAGCATGGACATTCGTATTGACACAAATACATATGTTCATTACCTCTGGGCGCAATTGCAGAGCGTGCTCGGGAGGAACCATCGGATGACCATCAACGTAGCCCCTGTCGGCTTGGCGCGGGATCTTGCCGAGCGCGGCAAGTCCGGCAAGCCGATCCGCATTGGCCTGATCGGCTCGGGCGAGATGGGCACCGACATTGTGGCGCGGGTGGCGCACATGCCCGGCATCGAGGTCGGCGCGATCTCCGAGCTCAACCTGCCCAACGCGCATCGCGCCGTCGACATCGCCTATCAGGAGAAGGGTCACGCCCGCGAAGTTGCCTCCGGTTCGGCGCTGAACGAGGCGATCGAGGCCGGCAAGGTCGCGGTCACCAATGATGCCGACCTGATCCTCAACAGCGGCCTGATCGACGTCGTCATCGATGCGACGGGCGTTCCTGCCGTCGGCGCCGAGATCGGCCTGCGCGCCATGGAGCATGGCAAGCATCTGGTGATGATGAATGTCGAGGCCGACGTCACCATCGGTGCCTATCTCAAGTCAGAGGCCGACAGGCTTGGCGTCACCTATTCGCTCGGCGCCGGCGACGAGCCGTCGTCCTGCATGGAGCTGATCGAGTTCGTCTCGGCGATGGGCCACACCATCGTCGCTGCCGGCAAGGGCAAGAACAACCCGCTCAACATCGACGCGGTGCCGCACGACTATGCCGAGGAAGCGGCCCGCCGCAACATGAACGTGCGTATGCTTGTCGAGTTCGTCGACGGCTCCAAGACCATGGTCGAGATGGCGGCGATCGCCAATGCCACCGGTCTGGTGCCGGACAAGGCCGGCATGCACGGCCCGGCCGCGACCTTGCCGGAGCTCAACAAGGTGCTGGTCCCGGAGAAGGACGGCGGTGTTCTCTCCAAGGTCGGCGTCGTCGACTATTCGATCGGCAAGGGGGTTGCCCCCGGCGTGTTCGTCATCGCCGACATGTCGCATCCGCGCATCCGCGAGCGCATGGAAGATTTGAAGATGGGCCATGGCCCGTATTTCACCTTCCACCGGCCCTATCACCTGACCTCGCTCGAGGTGCCGCTGACCTGTGCCCGTGTGGTGCTTTACGGCAAGGCCGACATGGTGCCGCTGGCCAAGCCGGTGGCCGACGTCTGTGCGGTGGCCAAGAAGGATCTTGCGCCCGGCGACGCGCTCGATGCCATCGGCGAATACACCTACCGCGCCTGGATCATGACGGCGGGTGAGGCGCGTGCCGCAAAAGCCATCCCTTGCGGCCTGCTGCAGGGCGGCACGGTGACGGCCCCGATCAAAAAGGGCGAGCTGATCACCACGGCCAATGCGTCAGTCGCGCCAGGCTCCAAGATCGCCGAGCTGCGCGCACGACAGGACCGGCTGGTCTACGGGGCGGAGGCATAATCGTGGCCCAGCTTAAGACCAAGGACCTGCCGACGGGCGTGAACCTGCCCTTCATCTACCGGGAATACAGTGCCGAGCGGCTGAAGCAGGCCCTGCACAAGATGTATCTCATCCGCCAGTTCGAAGAGGGCGCGGAAGAATCCTACATGCGTGGCCTGATCCACGGCACGATGCACCTGTCCATCGGCCAGGAGGCGAGCGCCATGGGCATCTGCATGCCGCTCACCAATGACGACCAGATCACCTCGACGCACCGCGGCCATGGTCACTGCATTGCCAAGGGTGCTGAAGTGTCGAAGATGTTCGCCGAGTTCTTTGGCAAAACGACCGGCTATTGCCGCGGCCGCGGCGGCTCGATGCACATCGCCGACGTGACGACGGGTAATCTCGGTGCCAATGGCATCGTTGGCGGCGGCATTCCGATCGCCGTGGGTGCGGCACTCACCGCCAAGCGCCTGAAATCTGATCGCGTCGTCATCTCCTTCTTCGGCGACGGCGCCAACAATGAGGGCGCCTTCCACGAGGCGCTCAACATGGCCTCGCTGTGGAAGCTACCGGTCATCTTCGTCTGCGAAAACAACGGCTACGGCATGTCGACCTCGATGGCGCGCTCGACCGCGGTGCCGAATGTCGCCGACCGCGCCGCCGCCTATTCGATGCCGGGTGTGATCGTCGACGGCAACGTGCTGTCCGACGTCGCCGAAGCCAGCCACGAGGCCGTTCGCCGTGCAAGGGCAGGGGAGGGGCCGACGCTGATCGAGTCCAAGACCTATCGCCATCGCGGCCACTCCAAGAGCGACCGTAACCGCTACCGGACCAAGGAAGAGATCGAGGACTGGATGACCAACCGCGATCCGATCGTCCGCTATGAGAATGAACTGATGGAATTCGGTGTCATCGACCAGGCAGGTATCGAGGCCATCCGCGAGGCGGTCGCCAAGGAGATTGCCGACGGCATCGAGTTTGCCAAGGCGAGCCCGTCGCCCGAGATCCGCAATCTCGAACGCTACGTCTACACGGAGACTGTGTGATGGATCAGGCCGTGCGCGAGCTGAGCTATGCCCAGGCGATCCAGGAAGCCATGGCGATTGCCATGGAGACCGATGAACGCGTCTTCCTGATGGGCGAGGACATCGGCGTCTATGGCGGCGCCTTCCAGGTGACGGGCGACCTTGTCGAGCGTTTTGGCGCCGACCGTGTCATCGATACGCCGATCTCGGAACTTGGTGGCGCCGGCGTTGCCGTAGGTGCCGCCGTGACAGGCCTCCGGCCTATCTTCGAGTTCCAGTTCTCCGACTTCGCCACGCTCGCCATGGAGCAGATCGTCAACCAGGCCGCCAAGATGCGCTACATGCTCGGCGGCGCGGTGTCGGTGCCCGTGGTCATGCGCTTTCCGGCAGGTTCGGGCACGGGTGCTGCAGCCCAGCACAGCCAGAGCCTCGAAGCCTGGCTCGGCCATGTGCCCGGCTTGAAGGTCATCCAACCGGCGACGCCATACGACGCCAAGGGCATGCTGCTCGCGGCCGTTGCCGATCCGGATCCGGTGATGATCTTCGAGCACAAGCTGCTCTACAAGACCAAGGGCCCGGTGCCCGAGGGCTATTACACCGTGCCGATCGGCAAGGCCGAGATCCGCCGCGAGGGCCGCGACCTGACCATCGTCGCCACCTCGATCATGGTGCACAAGGCGCTCGAAGCCGCCAAGACGCTCGAAGCCGAAGGCATCGACGTCGAGGTCGTCGACCTGCGCACCATCAGGCCGATGGACAAGGAAACCGTCATCGAGAGTGTCAAGAAGACGTCGCGCCTGCTCTGCGTCTATGAAGGCGTGAAGACCCTTGGCGTTGGAGCTGAAGTCAGCGCCATGATCGCCGAGAGCGAGGCCTTCGACTTCCTCGATGCGCCGATCGTCCGCCTCGGCGGCGCCGAGACGCCGATCCCCTACAATCCGGAACTGGAAAAGGCGACCGTGCCGCAAGTGCCCGACATCCTGGCCGCCGCGCGCAGCCTCGCCACGGGGAGCCGCTAGACCATGCCGGTCGAAGTAATCCTGCCCAAGGTCGACATGGACATGGCGACCGGGCGCATCTCGCGCTGGTATGTCGACGAAGGTGCTGCGGTCAAGAAGGGCGACCTGCTGTTCGAGATCGAGACCGACAAGGCGGCGATGGAAATCGACGCCCCAGCCTCGGGCACCATCCGCGACATCACAGGCAAGGAAGGTATAGACATCCCGGTCGGCGAAGCCGTTGCCTGGATCTACGCCGAGGGCGAAGCCGGCAAGCCGGCCAAGGACGCAGCAGCCGAAGCCAAGCCTGTGCAGGATTTGGTTCCTGCTGCGCCGGCTGCCGCGGCAGCGATCGCCCCGGTGTCTCCGGCAGAGCTCGCCCGGGTGAAGACCGTCGCCCCGTCCATGTCATTGAACGGCACGCGCGCCACGCCGCTCGCACGCCGTCTCGCGGCGGAAGCCGGGCTCGCGCTCGACACCATCGCAGGATCCGGCCCCAAGGGCCGCATCATGCGCAAGGACGTCGAAAGCGCCATGACGGCGCCTAAGCTTGAGGCGAAAGCCGCGCTTTGGCCCGACCGGATCATTTCCAGGCCGCCGGCATCCTCCCAGCCGCGGCCGGCGCCACAGCGGTCCGCTGGCGCGGCACCGCTGAACTTTGCCTGGCTGCGACAGGGTGAAGGGCGTCCGATCGTTCTGATCCACGGCTTCGGCGCCGACCTCAACAGCTGGCGGCCGATGCTGGCGGCCGGTCCGGTCGATGCACCGCTGCTGGCGCTCGACCTGCCCGGACATGGCGGCTCGCCGCGCCAGACACCTGCCGACCTCGACGCCATCGCTGCGGATGTCGAGGCGACGCTGGCATCGCTTGGCCTTGGCCCGATTCTGCTTGTCGGCCATTCCTTCGGTGGAGCCGTGGCGGCAACCGTTGCCGCGCGCGGCCATGCCGATGTCCGTGCACTGGCGCTGATCGCGCCGGCCGGCCTCGGCCCCGAGATCAACGGTGCCTTCCTGCAGGGTTTCGTGCGGGCAAAGAGCGAGGCAAGCCTGATGCCATGGCTTCGCCAACTGGTATCAGACGAGCAGGTTCTATCAAAGCCTTTCGTCAACGCCACGCTGGCGCAGGCGGGCGACAGCGAACTGCGTGCTGCACAAGGCGGGATATCGGACCGCTTCTTCGCTGATGGCACCCAGACCTTCGACATCAGGGGGCTGTTGGCAGCCTTGCGCATTCCGGTTCGTGTCATTGTCGGCGCCAACGACCGGATCATCCCGGCAAGTCAGTCGCAGGGGTTGCCCGGCGAAATTGCGCTGCATGTCTTCCAGGCCACCGGCCACATGCCGCAGGTCGAGCGGCGTGCGCAGGTGCTCAGGATCCTCCTGGAGATGGCGCGGGCCTAATGCTTTCGAGATCCCCACGCGACGTATGTGGGGATTTTGTATGCGACTGGATCAGCTCTCAAAGTCGCCAAACGTGTTCTGCAGCCGGGTCAGCAGGTCGACACGTTCGCCGACCTCGTCGCCAAGCAGCACGATGATGTTGCTGAGCATCAGGTCCATCACCGCGACGATTGTTGCCGAGCCGTCCCAGAGCGGACCGTGCGAACCGGGCACGACGAGGCAGATGTCTGACACCTCCGGCCCCCAGGGGCAGAACTCGTCGGTCAGCAGAACGACCTTCACGCCCATGCGCCGCGCTTCCATGGCAAGTGGGCGCGCCTTGGCGGCAAAGCGCCTGACGTCGTGCAGGAACAGCACACGGCCTTCGACCGAGCCATCGAGCAGTTCGGAATAGGTGCCGTTCAGGCCGTCTACGAACTGCACACGCGGGCGCGTGTAGGACAGCTGGCTGGCGAAATATTGGGCGATGCCGCGGACATTCTGGTAGGCGGCGACATAGACCTCGCTTGCCGAAACCAGCGCGTCGATCGTCTGCTGCCACTCGGGTGCCGCCGTCAGTTCATAGATCCGTCCAAGATTGTCGATCTGCTGCTGGATGAGCCCGGCAAGAAGCTTGCCCTCGCGGATGTCCTCCCGGAAACGGTCGACCGGGCCCTTGACCTGCCAGGCAGGGTTGGAACTGCCGCGTCGCAACTCATGCTTCAACTGGTCGAGTCCGTCGAAGCCCATGCGGCGGAGGTAGCGGCCGACGGTCATCGGCGACAGTTCGAGACGGGTGGCAATGGATCGCGCCGTCTCGAACGGGATTTCCGCCAGGTTGCGCTCGATGTAGTTGGCGATCAGCTTGTCGGATTTTGACCGCCTCAGCTCCTCGCCTTGCACGAGCTTCAGGATTCGCTGCGCCATGTCCTCTCCGGCCAACCGCCTTTCAGGCAGCTATTGGGCTGTCTTCACCTTGGTCCAGACCCGGTCAAGCTGGCGCAGGCCAGGTCCCAGATCCTCGAAAATCTGCAGCCGCTGCATCGTTTCGGGCGAAGGATTGATCTCCTTGCTATTCTTGATGTTGTCGGGGGTCAATTGCCGCGCCGGGACGTTCGCGGTGCCGTTGGTCTGCTGGGAAACATTGAGCGCGGCGACCTCCGGACGGGTGTAGAACTGCATGAATTTGAGCGCGTTTTCCTTGTTGGGCGCGGTCTTGAGGACGCAGATGTCCTCCTGGTACATGGTGGCACCTTCTTCCGGGATGACATAGCCGAGGTCGGCAGTGTTGCCGAACACGTCGACCATGGCGCCCACGAAGAAATGCCCCGCTGCGACGTCGCCCGACTGCACCATCGGGCGCGTGTCATAGGTGAAGGCGGCGACATCGGGCTTCATCGCGATGATCGTGTCGGCGGCCTGCTGCAGTTCGTTGGGGTCGGTCGAGTTGACCTTGTGGCCGTTGAGGATGAGACCGACTGCGAGCACCTCGCGCATGTCGTCGAGCAGGGTGAATTTGAGGCCCTTGGCCTCGACCGTGGCGATCAGGTCCTTCCAGCCGGTGATGTCCTTGCCGAGGATCTTGCGGTTGTAGAAGATGCCGACCGAGCCGAATGCGTAGGGCAGGCAATACTCGCCCTTGGGGTCACTCTTGGCGCGCATGAAGGCCGGGTCGATGTTCTTGAAGCCTTCATAGGTGTTGATGTCGGTCTTCTCGAGCAGGTCGAGCTTGGCCATGATGTCTTGCATGTGCACCGACGGGAAGACGATGTCGTAGCCGGTGGCGCCGCCCTGGATTTTCGCCAGCATCTCTTCGTTCGAGGAGTAGGTCGACAGGTTGACCTTGATCTGGGTCTCGTCCTCGAATTTCTTCAGCACCGCCGGATTGATGTATTCGCCCCAGTTGTAGATGTTGAGCTCGGCAGCGCTGGCCGGCGCGATCGTCGTCATGGCGGCCGCAATCGATAGTGCGGCGACTTGCGTCAGCAGGCTTCGCCTGGTCGGGCGGGCGCCCGCGAGGGCATGGTTCATGATCCTCATCGAATTCTCCTCTGTGTGGTTATCTGCCCATTGCAGGCCGGCTTCGCGTGTTCCGGCTCCGGCTTCTGGTGGCCGTTGACTTGGATGATCAAATGGTATCCAAATCTCGAAATCGCACAAGAGTTATTTGAATAACAATTCGGGGAACGGCAGATGCGAGATTCCATTGTCCGGCTGGAGGGAGCGGCAAAGACCTTCCCCACGCCGGAAGGTCAAAGCGTGGTCGCGCTCGACAAGATCGACCTCGATGTCGATCGCAACGAGTTCCTGACGCTTCTCGGCCCTTCGGGTTGCGGCAAGACGACCTTGCTGCAGGCGATCAGCGGTTTTGTCGAGCTCGATGCCGGCCGCATTCTGATCGACGGTGTCGACATGACGACACGCCCGCCCTATCGCCGGCCCGTGAACACCGTCTTCCAGAACTATGCGCTGTTTCCGCACATGACCGTCGGCGAGAATACGGGCTACGCGCTTGAGGTTGCGGGCGTCTCCAAATCTGAACGCCACAAGCAGGTCGCCGCTGCACTCGACATGGTCGGACTCTCCGGCATGGAGGGCCGCCGGCCACGCCAGCTTTCCGGCGGCCAGCAGCAGCGCGTGGCGCTCGCCCGTGCCATCATTGCCCGGCCAAAGCTGTTGCTTCTCGACGAGCCGCTGTCGGCACTGGACAAGAACCTGCGCCAGTCGATGCAGATCGAGCTGAAGACGCTGCAAAGCGAGCTCGGCATCTCGTTCATCTTCGTCACCCATGACCAGCAGGAAGCGCTGACGATGTCGGACCGCGTCGCCGTTCTGTCAGGCGGACGCATCCAACAGCTCGATACCCCGCGCAGCATTTATGATCGCCCGGCCAACAGTTTCGTCGCCACCTTCGTCGGCGCCAGCAATCTCTTCGAAGGCCAACTGGACAACGGATGGTTGCTGACCGGCGATGGCCTCGCGATCCGCCATCAGCCGTCGCTTGGGAAAGTGTCAGGCAAGGCTAAGGCCTTGATCCGCCCCGAACAGTTCTTCATTACGGGGGAGGGACGGGACTATCCTTTCCTGGACGTCGAGGTCGAGCAGATCGTCTTCGTCGGCTCGTCATTCGAGCTGTTCGGTCATACCGTCGAAGGCCGCAAGGTTGTTGCCGAAATTCCGGCCGGACGGCGCAGCTTCGTCGGCGAGGTCGAACAGGCAAAGAAGGCACGGCTGTCCTACGACCCGTCCGCTGTTCATCTCATCAGGTGCGACGCCGATGGCATCTGAGATGTCTCTCGCTGGTCGCCGCCGCGTTCAGCTGGCGCTGCTGCTCGCCCCGGTGACGCTTTTCCTAGCTGTCTTTTTCCTGGGCCCGCTGGCGATCATGATCGTCACCAGCTTTCTCGCCCCCGGCCTCTATGGGGGCGTGGAGTGGACCTACTATCCGCATAATTATGGCCGCATCCTCGGTTTCGCCGACCCGGCATTCGAGGTCTTCGACCCGGTCTACCTCTCGATCTTCCTGCGCTCGCTCAAGATCGCGGGCTTCACCGTCATCGCCACCATGGTCGTCTGTTATCCCGCAGCCTTCTGCATTGCGCGGCTGTCTGAGCGCTGGAGGAATTTCTGCCTCTTCCTGATCACACTGCCCTTCTTCACCAGCCTGATCGTGCGATTGTTCATCTGGGTGCTCATCCTGCGCCAGACTGGCATCGTCAACGAGGCGTTGCTCGCGACAGGCGTCATCACGCGACCGCTCGAGCTGATCTACACCGATGGCGCCATTGTGCTCGGCATGGTCTACATCTTCATTCCGTTCATGTTCATGCCGATCTATGCCAGCGTCGAAAAGCTCGACTGGACGCTGGTACGCGCGTCGCTCGACCTCGGCGCGGGCCCGGTCCGGACTTTTGTCCGCATCATCCTGCCGCTGACCGCGCCTGGCATTGCCGGTGGTGCCATCATCGTCTTCATCCCGGCGCTTGGGAACTTCGTCGTTCCTGCGGTTCTTGGTGGCGCCAAGGTGATGATGCTGGGAAATCTCATCGAGCAGCAGTTCCTGTCTGCCCGCAACTGGCCCTTCGGGTCGGCCTTGGCGATGATGGTGATGAGCGTGATGCTGGTGCTGCTCTTCATCCATGTCGTCGCGTCCGGTCGCCGCGGCGCTGACGCCACAAATTGAGGGGCTGCAGATGAAGATTACCCGCTTTCTCTTCCGCGGTGGGCTGATTGCCTACACCATGCTGTTCTTCGCCTTCATCTACATCCCCCTGGTGCTGATCGCCGTCTACTCGTTCAACTCCAATCCCGTGAACATGATGACGTGGAGCGGCTTCACCACCGAGTGGTACGCTCAGGTCCTCGGCTTCAAGACGACGATCTCGGAGAATGCCCTTTACATCGAATCGACCGACCAACTCGTCCAGGCGGTCTGGAACAGCCTGATCATCGCGACCTCCACCACCATAATCGCGACCGTGTTCGGGACCGCCATTGCCATTGCGCTCTACCGCTTCGCCTTCTTCGGCAAGCGCTTCTATCGCACTGTGATGTTCATGCCGATGCTGATGCCCGACATCGTGCTCGGCATCGCCTTGCTGATCTTCTTCGTCAATTCGGGGATCACGCTCGGCCTGAAAACGATCATCATCGGCCAGTGCACCTTCCTGATCTCCTATGTCTTCATCGTCGTGTCGGCGCGTCTTGCCGGCATGGACCGCACGCTCGAAAACGCCTCCGCCGATCTCGGCGCCAACGAGTGGGTGACATTCCGCAAGGTTGTGTTCCCGCAGTTGCTGCCAGGCATCATCGGCGGCGCGCTGCTTGCCTTCATCATTTCGATGGACGACCTGGTGATCACCTACTTCATCGCCGGCGTCGATGTGACGACGCTGCCGATGTTCATCTTCGCCATGCTTCGCCGCGGCATCAAACCCGAGATCAATGCGATTGCGGTGATGATGCTCACCTTCTCCTTCGTCGTGGCCTCGCTTGGCCTCTACCTGCGCTCCCGGCAGAAATGATCCTGATGACCAAACCGAAATCTCCCGCCACCAAAGCCCGGGCCCGCGACCTCGGCCTGCCGTTTCCGGGCCGGCCCGGCCCGTTTAATGCCATCACCGATGTCGAGGGCATTGGCGTCGGGTTCAGGACAATTTTCGAAGATGTACCGAGGCCCGGCCGCAAGCGCCCGGTGCGCACCGGCGTAACCGCTATCCTGCCGCATGCGGCCTCGCCGACGCCCGTCCCGGTTTATGCAGGTGTGCACCGCTTCAATGGCAACGGGGAGATGACCGGCACGCACTGGATCGAGGATGGCGGCTACTTCCTCGGTCCCGTCGTCATCACCAATACCCATGCCGTCGGCATGGCCCACCACGCGACCGTGAAATGGATGCTGGAGCGCTATGCCTCGACCTATGACACCGACAACTTCCTCTGGATCATGCCTGTCATTGCAGAGACCTATGACGGCGTGCTGAACGACATCAACGGCCTGCCATTGACCGAAGCGGACGTCAGGGCCGCCCTCGACAGCCTGTCATCGGGGCCGGTCCAGGAAGGCAACTGTGGCGGCGGCACCGGTATGGTCACCTACGGCTTCAAGGGTGGGACCGGCACGTCGTCGCGTATCGTCGAATTCGGCGGCCGCGAGCACAGGATCGGCACGCTCGTCCAGGCCAACCATGGCCAGCGTGACTGGCTGACGATCAGGGGCGTGCCCGTCGGCGAGCATATGCGCGACGGCACGCCCCAGAGCCAGCTCGCCGAACGCGGGTCGATCATCGTCGTCGTCGCCACCGACCTGCCGATGGCGCCACATCAGCTGCAGCGGCTGGCGCGCCGCGCCGCCATAGGCATCGGCCGTGGCGGCACACCAGGGGGCAACAATTCAGGCGACATCTTCCTGGCCTTCTCGACCGCCAACCCGCAACCCATGGCCCACCATGCGCCGGCCAGGCTGAACCTCGAAATCGTCAATGACGAGAAGCTGGATCCGGTCTATGCCGCGACCGTCGACAGCGTGGAGGAAGCCGTGGTCAATGCGATGCTGGCGGCCGAGGACGCCGGCGGCACCGCCTTCGATCGTTTCCGCATCCAGGCGATGCCGCATGACCAGCTGGTCGCGGTGATGCGCGACTATGCCCGCATCAAGTAGCGGCAACAACGGGAAAGGTGGTTTGTCGTCAGACGAAGCCGCGCTTGAGCAGCTCGGCCGAGATCTCGTCCCAGCTGGCGCAGACGGCTGATGCGCCCGCCGCCATAAGCTCCGGGCCGTGGCCGTCATGGGTGTGGCCGCCGCCGACGTAGCCGATGGCCGTCATGCCGGCAGCGACAGCGCCCTGCACGCCGTAGCGCGAGTCCTCGATGACCACCGAGCGCTCGGGCGCAAAACCCATCTTCTCGGCGGCAAAGAGGAAGATGTCGGGCGCCGGTTTGCCGTTCTTGACCATCGACGAACTGAAGATCGATGGACCGAAATAATGGGCGAGGCCGGTGACTTCGAGGCTGTGGTTGATGCGCTCGACCGACGAGGACGAGGCGACGCAACGGGCGGTTTCGAGCTTCGACAGGAAAGCGGCGATGTCGAGCGTCGAGGCCAGCTGCTCGGTGAACAGCGCCTTGGTCTCGCCCCAGATATCGTCGGTCGCGTCGTCGGGCAGCAAATGGCCGGTGAGCTGGTGGATCTTGGCGATGATGTCGGCCTGCTTCATGCCGACGCAATGCGAGATGACCTCTGCCTCGATCTCGAGGCCGTTCCTGGCATAGGCGCGCACATAGGCAAGGGCGGCCAGCGGTTCGCTGTCGACCAGCACGCCGTCGCAATCGAAAATCACCAGGCTGTCTTTGGGCAAGTCGAACTCCAGGAAGCTTTGCGGCGCACAGGCCGCCGTTTGTCGAAAGCAGGCTGCTGCGGTCGCGCCGCGTTGCAGCCGCGATGGTGGAAGATCTAATCCCGGCCGATCGCCTCGGGTCGTGGCGACGCCTGCAGCGCACGCTGCATGGCGCTGCGCTCTTCCGGCAGGTCGGGCGCGAGCCAGTTGGGCTCGGCGCCGAGGAAGCGGTCGAGATAGGCAACGGCATAGCTCGGCATCTCGGCCGTATTCTCCTTGTAGGACCACCAGGTCCTGAGGTCGTCGGCGCATGCGTCGAGGGCAGGGGCTTCGCCAAACTCCTGCTCGAACAGCACGGCAATCGAGCAGACGCAGAAGTTGGTGTAGACGAAGCCCTCCGGCCAGAACCTTACGATGTCGGGAATGGCCTGCGCCGGTGTCGACGCCTCGGGAGGCCGCGCATCGTCGATCCGCACCGGCGCCTGCCTGATCAGCTCCTTGAGGGCGAGGCCGGCGGCGTAGACGATGAAGTCGGCGCGGTCGAGCTGTGCATATGATTTTTGGGCGTTTACGATCTCGACCCAGTCGAGGAAGATGCGCGTCAGTTTCTTCTCGTCGATGTCGAAGCGGATGCCATAGCGGGCGGTGATGGCACGCGCGCTGTTGCGGAAGGTCGTGCGGAACCAGCGCAATTGCCTGAGCCTGTGACGGAGGTCGGGCACCAGCGCCAGTTCGTTCTTGAAGATCAGGTCCATCGTCGCAGTGCTCCTGCCCTGTCCGAAGATACCATCGGCAGGCAAAATGCCAAATGCCGCTGTGGATCGGAACCATCGTGCGGGGTGTCCAAAGTTATACATATTGACATTCATAAAGACAAATGTTCTTTGATTGATATGTGAGCGGCTCAGCATGTCGCCGCTCCGGAGGACTTCGGGAGGAAGAGCCTTATGGCAATCTGGCAGTGGGGACTGCTGCTTCTGGGCGTCGTCTGGGCGCTGCAGTCGCTCGGCGTGTGGATCCAGATGCGGCACTACGCCGATGTCTTCAAGGGCATCACGGCGAAGTACCAGGATGGCTATGTCGGCGCCGGCAATTGCCGCGGCCGCCTGGGCAAGGGAACGATCGCGCTGATCGTGGTCACGCCGGACCTCAAGGTCCAGCGGCTGCTGACCATGACCGGGCGCTCCGTCTTCGCCAAATTCAAGCGTCATGAAAATCTGGAGGGAATTTCCCTCGATCAACTCCGGTCCAATCCCGCTGTACTGGGAGAGGGGGAAGCCGGTGTGGCGGAAGCCGTGAAGAAGGCTGTCGAACAAGTCGACCGCGCGCGGCTCGAGCCAAAGGGGCCCGGCCTCGCCGGCCTCAAGCCAGTGGGTATGTAGGGGCGGCACCTTTCGGGCGCGGTCCCTAGGGTGAGGATATCAAGGAGGAGAAATGTCAGTCCTATCTATGTTGGCGCAGCACGCCGACATGGCCGTCCAGAACCTGCATGTCGCGGGTTCAATGGCCACGGATGCTGCAATTCACGGCAAGCTCGCCGTCAAGGGAGCGACGAACGATCTCGTCGTGCTCGCCCAGGCGAGCGGCGACCTGACCGTCGAGCAGTTCAAGGAAAAGCTCAACACCGTTGCTCAGGAGGAACAGCTCGGCTGGCTCACCAGCATCGGCAAATACTTTATCGGCATCTTCCAGAAGGGCGGTGAGGTCTTCGCCGGTTTCGTCACCGGCATCATCCCGACGCTCGTCGTGCTGATGACTGCCTTCTACGCGCTGACCGAGCTCGTCGGCGAGGAGAGGGTTCACGGCATCGCCCGTGGCGCCGGGCGCATCGCGTTGACCCGCTACACCGTTTTGCCGCTGATCTCGGTGTTCTTCCTGACCAACCCGATGGCCTACACCTTCGGCTCTTTCCTGGAAGAAAAGCACAAGCCCGCCTTCTATGACGCGGCCGTGTCCTACGTGCATCCGCCCCTCGGCCTGTTCCCGCACATCAATCCGGGCGAATACTTCGTCTGGGGCGGCATCCTCGTGGCTCTGCTCGAGCTTGAGAAGAAGGGCGTTGTTCCCGGCGGCTATCACATCCAGGTGGCCATCTGGTACGCCATCGTCGGCCTCGTCGTCATCCTGCTCAAGGGCATGCTGACCGAGCGCATCACCGCCATCATGGCACGCCGCCAGGGCGTCGAGCTGTAAGGGCGGGGAGGGGCACATGGCCAAGTCTTACAAGGCAGTCAAGATTTCCCGCGGCAAGAGCGGCTGGGGCGGTCCCCTGGTCGTCCAGCCGACGGACCAGCGCAACAAGGTCGTCTCCGTCACCGGCGGCGGCATCCACCCTGTCGCTGCCCGCATCGCCGAGATGACCGGTGCTGAAGCCGTGGATGGCTTCAAGTCGCCGCCGGTCGAAGGCGAGATGGCGGTGGTGGTCGTCGATTGTGGCGGCACCGCGCGTTGCGGGGTGTATCCGCGCAAACGCATCCCCACCGTCAACCTCACCCCGGTGGGACAGGCGGGCCCGCTCGCCCAGTTCATCACCGAAGACATCTACGTGTCGGGCGTCAAGGAAAGCGACATCACCATGGCCGACGGTTCGGAAGCCGTGACATCGGCAGGCTCTGCCTCCAACGCGAACAACGCCTCGTTCGCGACGGCGACAAACACCACCGCCCCCGCAGCGTCCAACGACGGCGGGTTCATCAACCTCGTCGCCAGCATCGGCCGCGTCATGGGGCGTGTCGTCGGTATCTTCTTCAATGCCGGCCGCCGCACCATCGACCAGGTCGTCCGCAACGTGCTGCCGTTCATGGCGTTCGTGACGATGCTGATCGGCCTGATCCTCTATACCGGCATTGGCGACGTGCTCGCCCAGCCGATGGGACCGCTGGCCAACAACATCGTTGGCCTGCTGGTCATCTCGGCCATCTGCGGCCTGCCGTTCCTGTCGCCCATCCTCGGGCCAGGCGCGGTCATCGCCCAGGTCATCGGCGTGGCGATCATCGGCCCGCAGATCGCCAACGGCACGATCTCGCCGGCAATGGCGCTTCCGGCGCTGTTTGCCTACAACACCCAGGTCGGTTGCGACTTCGTGCCGGTCGGCCTGGCGCTCGGCGAGGCCAAGCCCAAGACCATCGAGATCGGCGTTCCCGCCGTTCTGATCAGCCGCCAGATCATGGGCCCGGTCTCGGTGCTCATCGCCTGGGCGGTCAGCCTGGTCGTATTCTAAGATCCTTGCCGGCGGCGCTTGTCGTCGCCGGGCATTTCATCGGCCGGCCAAGCCGGCAAAACAGGTACGCCCGGACAGCATTCCAGCCCGGGCCCAGAAAAAGGCTTCGATCATGTCGGTTCATCTCAAGACGCTCATAACGGCAATCGGACCGGAAGTGGCAGAGCTGGCCGAAGGCGGCGTGCTGATCCTGTTCGCCGACGGTGCTCCGCCTGAGCTGGCCGAGGTGTCGGTGCTGCACAAGGCTGAAGTCGGGCCGAGCGACGCGGCCCCAGTCGTCGGCGCCGCCATTGCCATCGGCGAACTCGAGGGCACCATCACCGCCATGGGCGACAGTGCCTGGAACAAGGTGCGCGAGATCGGCCACGTGGTCATCAATTTCAACGGCGCCGATGCCGCCGAGCGGCCGGGCGAAATCTGCGCCTCGGTGGTCGAGGGCGAAGTGCTCGTCGGAGCTCTCAAGGCCGGCGCAGCCATTACCATCGGCCGCTGATTGCCGCGCGTTACGCCGCTATACTGACCTGGAACAAGAGACCTGCCTATGGAACGCTCGACGATCGTCAGAGTGCATGAAGGGTTGCATGCCCGGCCCGCCACCCGTTTCGTCAAGCTCGCCAAGAGCTTCGAAAGCGAGGTCGAGATCATCAAGGACGGCAAGTCGGCCAGCGCCAAGAGCGCGGTCAAGCTGATGCTGCTCGCCGTCAAGGAAAACGACGAAGTCACGATCCGCACCAAAGGTGCTGACGAGATCGAGGCAGTGGAAGCGCTGGTCGGCTATCTCGAGAACCCGCTCGCCGGTCTGGCCGAGGAACAGGCGCCGGGCGAGCCTGATGCCGCCGCCGCCGCGGGCGTGACGCTCAAGATCGAACCGACCAAGCCCGCGGCATTCGAGGAAGAGATATCAGGCGCCCTGAAGGGCGTGGCTGCCAGCGAGGGCTATGCCGTCGGCACCGCCTTCGCCCACTTCCCGCCCGAGATCAAGCCGGAGCGCCGCACGCTTTCGGTTGGCGACATCAACGCCGAACTCGTTCGCTTCGCCGAGGCTGTCGAGGCCGTGCAGGCGCGCATGAACGCCTCGCTGGCATCGGACACGCTGTCGGCAAATGATCGTGGCATCATCGCCGCGCTGCGCGACATAGCCGCTGACGACGAGCTGCGCGACGAAGTGGTCGCCACCATCAACACCGGCAGCGACGCGGTCACCTCGGTCATCGGCGCCGCCGCCAAGATTGCGGCCCAGTTCGGCCAGGTCGACGATCCTTACCTCAACGCCCGCGCCGATGACGTTCAGGCGGTCGGTCGCCAGATCTGCCTGGCGCTGCTCGGCCAGGCCGACATCAGCCTCGACGACATTCCCGAGAGGGCGATCCTGATCGCCGAGGACATCGGCGCCTGGGACCTGGCACGCGCACCGCTGAAGCGCATCGGCGGCATCGTCTGCGGCCATGGCGGAGCTACATCCCACATCGCCATCATCGCCCGCGCCCATGGCATTCCGGCGGTTCTCGGCATGGGCGCGCAGGTGCATGACCTCGCCAAGGCACGCGAGATCGCGCTCGATGGCCATCGCGGTCATGTCGTGGCCGATCCCGAGGGCCCGGTGCTCGACCGCTTCCGCACCCGCATCGACGAGGCCGCACGCGAGCGTGAAGCGCTGAAGGCATTCCGCGATACCACCCCGCGCCGTGCCGACGGCACGATCATCGAAGTGGCCGCCAATATCGGCTCACTCGAAGAGATCGACGCCGCCCGCGAAGCGGGTGCGATGGGCGTCGGTCTGTTCCGTACCGAACTGCTGTTCATGCGTCACATGCACCTGCCTTCGGAAGACATGCAGGCCGAGACCTATGCGGCTCTTGCCAAGGCCTTCACGCCTTATCCCGTTATCGTGCGCACGCTCGACATCGGCGGCGACAAACCGATTTCGGGTATCGAGTTCCCTCAGGAGGAGAACCCGTTCCTCGGCTGGCGCGGCATTCGCATGTGCCTCGACCGGCCCGACATCTTCAAGCCGCAGCTGCGAGCGCTGTTGCGCGCAGCCGTCCATGGCAACGTCAAGGTGATGCTGCCGATGGTCGCCGACGTGTCGGAAGTGCGCGCGACGCGTGCGCTGATCGAAACCTGCAAGGCCGAACTTGCGGCGGAGAAGGTAACCTTCGGCGAATTTCAGCTTGGCGTCATGATCGAGACGCCGGCTGCGGTTCTGATTGCGCCTGCGCTGGCGAAAGAAGTCGCCTTCTTCTCTATCGGCACCAACGACCTGACCCAATACATCATGGCCGCCGATCGACTGAACCCGACGGTCGCCAAGCTCAACGACGTGACCAATGTCGCTGTCATGTCGGCGATCGAGATGACGGCAAGGGCAGGGGTAGCGGCGGGCATCATGGTCGGCATGTGCGGCGAGGCCGCCGGGCGGCCGGACCTGATCCCAGAGTTCCTGCGCATGGGCTTGACCGAGCTCTCGATGAGCCCGGCCTCGATCCAGCGTGCCAAGAAACGGATAGCCGAGCTCGGCGCCTAGCCGGCTCAGGGCAGATGCGCGAGCAGCACCCGGAAGATGGCGCCAAGCTCGTTGGCCGGGTTGGCACCGTCGAGTGCGCGCAAGATGCGCTCGCGGCGCGCGTCGACCGCCATGCCGGTGGCTTCCAGCAGGTCGGCGTCGCTCATACCCGATGGCGACAACGTCAAGATGGCCGCGGCAAGCACCATGGGCGCAAGCGGCACGAGAGCAGGGACCATAGCCTCGTCGCCAGACCGGGGTTGGCAGGCAAGCAGTTCGACAAACGTTGCGGCGGCAACGGCAGCGACAGCTTCAAGCCGGCTCTCCGGGCTCGCGATGTGCATGGCGGTGAGCAAACCGCCATGCTTCTTGCGGACGGCCAGATGCGCCTGACTGAAACCTGCTTCGTGAAGCGGCAATCCATCGCCGACTGCCTTTCGCGGCATGGCCTTGAAAGCTGCATAAAGGTCGCGGCGAAACAAGCGCTCGCCCTCGACCGTGGCCGAGCGCCCGGTGGCGAAATAGGTGTCGAAGCCATGCAGCCGGGCGCTGTCACCGGTGCGCACCATCGGCAGCAGCGTGCGCGACACCGTCTCGGCGACGGTCAGCGTGTCATCGACAACGCTTGCAGCGCGACCCAGCAGGCGCTCGATTTCAGGTGGCGGGGCAAACGGCTCGGCCATTTGTGGCCTGCGCGGTCCGCCGGGATTGTCGTGGCGGCTGGAGCGGACGAGATGGCGCATGTCGCGGAGGCGATCCTTGATGTTGACGACAACATCTTCCGAAAGACTCCTCAGCATCTTGCGCATTCCCTGCTGCCGTGGCGGCTCCGTCACGAAGCCGCAGCCTCGGGGCATTGCAGCACTGTTTTGCGCGGGGTGCAAATCAATCGCGACACCTCGCCGCTTGACCTTGCCGCGGTTCCTTGAAAAGTGATGTGAACTGAAACGGGGGGAGCGGCGTGAGCAAAGGTGTCAAAGGGTCGGGTGGAAGATCGCGTACCGCCGAGACACCTCAGGATGTCGAGGGTTCCCCCACCGACAGCCGGGCTGACCGGCTGCGGGTTCGCGCGGCCTGGATGTACTTCATCGAACAGATGACCCAGAACGACATCGCCGAGGTTCTCGGCGTCGGCCGCGTCACCGTGGTGCGCATGCTGGCCGAGGCGCGCCTGCGCAACGAGATCAAGATCGCCATCGAAGGTGACCTGTCCGATATCGTCCGCCAGGAGCGGGCGCTGGAGCAGAAGTTCGGCGTCCAGCGGGCGATCGTCGCACCGCTCTCCGGGGAGGGCGCTGATCCGATCCCGACGATTGGAGCGGCAACCGGCGCTTATCTATCCGAAGCGATGAAGTCGGGCATGTCCGTCGGCGTCGGCTGGGGCCGCACGCTGACCGGCACCTTGCCCTACATCAGCGGCAAACCACTCAATGATTTCCGCGTCATCTCGCTGCTCGGCGGCGTCGGCGTCGCACGCCGTACCAACCCGGCCGAATTCGCCTGGCGCTTCGCCCAGGCCTTCCAGGGCGACGGTTATCTCATTCCGGCGCCTGCCGTCGTCGACAGCATCGAGACCAAGCGTGCGCTGATCGAGCGCTGCGGCCTGTCCGAAGTATTTGCGCTGGCCGATTCGCTTGATGCGGTGCTGGTCAGCGTCGGCGACATCGCTTCGGCCTCGACCTTTTATCGCGGCGGCTTCCTGACCGAGGCCGAGCGCGAAAAGCTGGCTGCCAAGGGCGCGGTCGGCGATCTTCTGTTCCATTTCTTCGACCGCGCCGGCAAGCTTGTCGACCATCCCATCAACCAGCTCGGCATGTCGGTCGATGTCGACCGCATCCTGCGTGCGCCGCTGCGCATCCTGACTTCGGGTGGCTCAGACAAGATCGACGCGCTGCTCGGCGCCATGAAGCTGGTCAAGCCGACGGTGCTGATCACCGATGAACACAGCGCAAGACGGATGATCGAAGCGCCCTGAGCTACAAATGCCTGCCGTGCTTGTCATCCCTTGGTGTGGCCTGCATGATCGCGAATGGCGGCTTGCTCGACGAGCCGCCGGACGAACCGGATAGCTTTGCCACAATTGGAGGTCCCATGCCTGATTTCAACCCGGAGAATGTCCGCTCCCTGGTCAGCAAGGTCATGAGGGCGTCGCCTTCCGACGTCAGGCTTATCGCGCAGCGCCTGCATGACCATGCTGTCGAAGAGCGTATGTCGCCCGAGGCGGCGAGGGCTTTTGTCACGGAACTCGGCTATGGCAGCCTGGAAGCCTTCTGTGCCGATATCGGCCTTCCCGGCCATATTGCCGAGCGTTGGGGCCGGTTCGGCGTCTCCGGTGAAATGCGCCAGGTCTTCACCTTGCTTGCCGCGCAGCGCCGGAAGATGGCCGAGGCCATCGCCGAATTCGAGGCCATGACCCATGTCGGCATCGAGGACTTTCTGCGCGAAAGAGGGCTGCTCTAAACCGCTGTCCGGAGGTCTCAGGACAGCTAGGTCAGCGCTGCGGCGCTGTCGCTGTCGGTAATCAGCACATTGGCGTTGACGGCTCCAAGGGCGGCGCGAATGGCCGGGATCTTGCGCTTGCCGCCGGCGGCAAGGACCAGGTTCGGCACGGCGCTGACGGCCTCGAGATCGATCGCCATGACCCTGTCATTGACCTCGTGGTCGACCATCTTGCCTTCGGCATCGATGAAGTAGCATAACATATTGGCAACCGCGCCCTTGGCCTTGAGCGGGGCGACGAAGGATTGCGGCACGATGCCGTGGCGGAAGATGGTGGCGTTTGCCGACATCTCTCCAACGGTCAGAAGAGCGACATCGGCCTTTGCCGCGCGTTTGCGCACGTCGAGCAGTTCCGGCTGGGCCCACAACAGGTCTCGCAGCTCGCGGCTGTGGGCGATGACCGGCGCGGTGATCTGGTAGCTGTCGACGCCAAGCGTCTCCGCAACCTTTGCCGCCACCGCCGACGGGTTGACCCATTGTGAGTGCGGCAGGCTGCCAACCAGGGCGACAACGCTCGCGTTCTTGAGCTGCCGGCGGTTGAGAAAGCCGATGCTGGAGTGAAGCGTCGCCCCGCCGCCGATCGCCAGCGTCATGCCGTCCTGCATCTGCTGGTCGAGATAAAGCGCCACCGAATGGCCGATCGCCCGTTCCAGATGTTCGTCGGCCGAAGGTGTCGGCACCACGATCGCGGCGTCGAGCCCCCAGCGCTTTTCCAACGCCCGCTCGAGCTCGACCTGCCTGGCGGTCTGGGCGTTGATCGTCGTTACCACCACGCCGTCGGCGGTGCAGGCGGCGAGAGTGCGCATCACCTTGACCCGGCTGACCTTCAGCTTGTCGGCGATCTGTTCCTGGGTCAGGCCCTCGACATAATAGAGCCATGCCGTCTTCACCGCGAGGTCGGACGAGACCATGGCGGCACCCGGCTCGACCGACATTTCCTGCTTCGTGCGCATTCCTTGTCCGGTCTCCCCCTCGGCGCCACAACGATTCTGGAGAATGGCTGTTCTGCAGTCTGGCGCAAGGGCCGGATGCCGGTTCCGAAGCCTGTTTTCATGCTCCAAATTTCGCAATGCAGCATGATCATTTGTATTTGACACGCAACAAATGATCATATCATAAATGTGTCAGCGTTCCGTCACCCAAGTGTCAAACGCGCTGTGTAGGGAGGTCGTGGCACGCGGATCTGAAGCCGACTTGCCATGTGTGGACACAACAGGAGGTTTCATGAAAACGACATTCGCCAGGCTGGCCGCAAGCCAGCTCGCCCTGGCCGTGGCGCTCTTCGCCGGCGCTGCCAGCGCTGAAACGTTGACCCTTTATACGTCGCAGCCGGAAGCTGATGCGACCAAGACCGTCGAGGCCTTCAAGAAGGTCCATCCGGACGTCGACGTGCAGGTCTACCGTTCGGGCACCAGCGATATCCTCGCCAAGCTCGCCGCCGAGTTTGCCGCAAACAGCCCGCAGCCGGACGTGCTGCTGATCGCCGATGCGGTCTCGATGGAACTGCTGAAGAAGGACTCTCGCCTGATGGCCTATGCCGAGGCCAAGCTCGATGGCTTCGCAGCGGACTCCTATGACGTCGACAAGACTTACTTCGGCTCCAAGCTGATCACGACCGGCATTGCCTACAACACCGCAGCTGCCGAGAAGCCCGAGCATTGGGCCGATCTTGCCAAGCCGGCTTACGCCGACGGCCTCGTTATGCCGAGCCCGCTCTATTCCGGCGCCGCCGCCTACCTGCTCTCCGGCTTTACCGGCAATGCCGACTATGGCTGGGACTATTTCGACAAGCTGAAGGCCAACAACACGATCTCGGTTCGCGGCAACGGTGCCGTGCTGAAGTCCGTGGCCAGCGGCGAGAAGCCCTATGGCATCCTGGTCGACTTCATGGCGATGAATGCCAAGGCCAAGGGCTCGCCGGTCGAGTTCGTTTTCCCGTCCGAGGGCGTACCTGCCGTCACTGAGCCGGTGGCCATTCTTTCGACGGCAAAGAACGTCGCGGGCGCCAAGCAGTTCGTCGACTTCATCCTGTCCGACGATGGCCAGAAGCTGGCACTCGAGCAGGGCTACCTGCCGGCCAAGCCTTCCGTCGGCCGGCCCGCCTGGCTGCCCGAAGGCGTGGAGGTCAAGGTCATGAACTTCGACGTCAAGGCGATCGTCGAGAAGATCGAAGCCGACAAGGCGAAGTTCTCCGGCCTGTTCGGCGGCTGATCGTCCGACCCGGAAGGCCGATCGGCCTTCCGGGTCCTTTCTCCAGATTTGAACTGGCCGATGTGCCAGTATCGCGCGGCATCCTTGTTAGCGAGTGCCGCCCTGCTTTCCGGAACCCGAAAAATGTCTGTCAGGCTGAAACAAGGTCGCGGCCAGGAATGGGCCATGACGGTGGTGGTTGCCGCACTCATCGTGCTGCTGTCCATCCTGCCGATGCTGCGCCTGATCCAGGAGATCTTTGCTCCCGGCGGGACGCTGTCCACCGCAGCGATCAGCGCCGGACTGACCAATGCGACGACCTGGGTCGCCACCGGCAACACGCTCGTGGTTGGCTTCTTCGGCACAGCTCTCGCCGTGATCCTGGGCACCTCCGTCGCGCTGCTCGTCACCCTCACCGACGTCCGGGGACGCAGCGCCTTCGTGCTCTGCTACGTCATGCCGTTGATGATCGCGCCGCAGGTGACGGCTCTTGCCTGGCTGCAGCTGTTCGGGCCGGCCAGCCCGCTGCTCAAGATGCTCGGCATCGCGCCCCCGCTCGGCAGCCGCAATCCGCTCTATTCGCCGGAGGGCATCATCCTGCTGCTCGGCGTGCAGTATGGCCCGCTGGTCTTTCTGCTCGTGCGCGCCGGCCTGCGCAAGCTGCCGCGCGAGCTGGTCGAGGCCGCCCGCGCCAGCGGCGCCGGCTGGTTCACAGTGCTGCGCACCATCGTGCTGCCGTTGATGACGCCGTCGGTCGTTGCCGCCGCTGCACTTGCCTTCGTCTCCTGCGTCGGCAATTTCGGCATTCCTGCCTTTCTCGGCATCCCGGCCAACTATCTCGTGCTGCCGACGCTGATCTATCAGCGCCTCGCCGGCGGCGGCCCGGCCGTGCTCGGCGACGCCGCCTTCCTGTCGGTGCTGATCGGCCTCATCGCCATGGCGGGCATCCTCGCCCAGGAAATGATGAGCCGGCGCCGCGACTACCGTATCAGCTCGACATCGCTTGCTGCCGAACCCTACGAGCTTGGCAAGTGGCGGGTGCCGGTGCAGGTCGTGATGTGGTGCCTGATCGTGCTGATTCTGGTGCTGCCGCTGTTCGGCTTGCTGCTTTCGTCGCTGGTGCCCGGCTATGGCATCCCGCTCACCGCCGCCACCGCCACGCTCGACAATTATCGCTTCGTGCTGTTCGAATATAGCGCCGCCAGGCGCGCTTTCCTCAACAGTTTCGCACTGTCTCTCTCCGCAGCCGCCTTCGCCGTGCTGGTCGCCATCCCGGTCGCCTATCTCGTTGCCTGGAGCGGCAAGAAGTGGGTCAAGTATCTGAACCTCGCAGTCGAGTTGCCCTATGCCCTGCCGGGCGTGGTGCTGGCGATTGCGTCCTTGCTGATGTTCCTCAAGCCGATTCCGTTCACCGGCATCCAGATCTACAACACCGTCTGGATCATCCTTTACGCCTATCTCGCACGCTTCCTGGTCCTGGCGCTCAGGCCGACGATCTCCGGCTACCACCAGATCGACCGTGCGCTCGAGGAGGCGGCGCGGGTCGCAGGTGCCAGCCTGTTCACCCGCATGCGCACCATCATCTTCCCGCTCGTCGCACCGGCGGCCCTTGCCGGCGGTCTGCTCATCTTCATGACCGCACTCAGCGAGCTGACCGTCTCGGCGCTGCTGTGGTCATCAGGTTCCGAGACTATCGGTGTGCTGATGTTCTCTTTCGAGCAAGGCGGCGATTCCAACTACGCGTCGGCGATTTCGGCGATCACGGTGGCGATTACCTTCGTCCTTATGCTGCTGGCAAATCTGCTTGCCGCCCACCTACCCAGCGGAGTGCTCCCATGGCGGGACTGACCATCAACGGCGTTACCAAGACCTTCGGTGATTTCGACGCCGTCAAGGATGTCTCCATCGACGTCAGGGACGGCGAGTTCCTCGCTGTTCTCGGGCCGTCGGGTTGCGGCAAGACCACGCTTCTGCGGCTCGTCGCCGGTTTCGAGAACGTCACATCGGGCGACATCCGCATCGGCCGCGAAATCGTCTCGACCGCGCAAGGCTGTGTTCCGCCGGAAAAGCGGCGGGTCGGCATCGTCTTCCAGAATTACGCTTTGTGGCCGCACATGACGGTTGCCGAAAACATCGGCTATTCGCTGAAGGTCGCCAAGGTCGATGCAGAGACCCGCAAGCGCCGGGTCGAGGATGCCATGGCGCTGGTCGACCTCAAGGGTTTTGGCGACCGCCGCCCCGCCAATCTATCGGGTGGCCAGCGCCAGCGCGTCGCGCTCGCCCGCTGCCTGGTGGCGGCACCGTCGCTGGTGCTGTTCGACGAGCCGCTGGCCAATCTCGACGTCCACCTGCGCGCGGCCATGGAGGACGAGTTCGCCGCCTTCCACAAGCGCACCGGCACGACGATCGTCTACATTACCCACGACCAGGCCGAAGCGATGGCGCTGGCCGACCGCATCGCCGTCATGGACAATGGCCGCCTGGCCCAGCTCGCGGCTCCCCGCGATCTCTATCGTGAGCCGGCCAACGAGATGGTCGCGTCATTCATATCAGAAGGCATCGTCCTCCCGGCCAAGGTGCTGATCCCGGCCGAAGGCGGCCACGTCAAGGTCGATGTGCTCGGCCAGGAGGTCGTGGTCCGCTGCCGTCCTGACGAGATGCGACGCGCCGAAGCCAAAATTTGCTGCCGGGGGCCTGAAATCTCGGCGGCCGCCCCGGACGAGCCGGGCATCGACGGCACGGTCAGGCGCGCGGTCTACAAGGGCGGCGTGGCACGCATCGAATTCGCCCCCGATGCCGATCCTTCGGTCGTGCTGCACTTCGAACAACCCGATCCCAATCCCTTCGAGGCCGGCGCCAGGGCCCGCGTCCGCATCGCTTCCGGCTGGCTCATCCCGGGCGGTGCCTCGGCATGAGCATGCGCATCGACCTCTGCGGTGGTTTCGGTGAGAAGGGACGCACCAGTGTTGCCGTGTCAGGCGGCGACCGACGCATCCTGCTCGACGCCGGCATCAAAGTCGGCGCTTCCGGCGCGGAATACTACCCGGTGCTTCCTGCCGACGTCGGCGACATTGATGCAGTGCTGATTTCCCACGCCCACGAGGACCATGTCGGGGCGCTGAGCTGGTTGCTGGCGCAAGGCTATCGTGGCCGTATCTTGATGACGGCCGAGACGCGGGAGGAAGCTTCCGCAACGCTCGATGCCTATGCCGAGCCGGATGATTTCAAGCGCTTTCCGCTTGCCGAGGAACGGATAGAACTTTTTGAGCCCGGCGACAGCCTGACCATCGGCGGGCTGACGATAGCGACGGGCCGCTCCGGCCATGTCGTCGGCGGTGTCTGGTTCGCCGTCGATGACGGCAGCCGCAAGGTCGTCTATTCCGCCGACGTCGTGCCTGACAGCAGCGTGTTCGTCATGGATTCGATGCCGCGTTGCGACCTTCTTGTGTTCGATGCGTCCTATGGCGCCGATCCGGTCAGCGGTACGGCACGTGCGCAAGCCATCGCCGAATGGGTCGCAGCCCGGCCCGGCGGCTGCCTGCTGCCGACGCCGCTTTCCGGTCGCTCGCTCGAGCTGATGGCCATTCTCGATGGCCCCTTTGCCATCCATGCCAGCATGCGGGCATCGCTCGCCGTCCAGATCGAGGCGAGGGCGGCTCTTCATCCGACGATGGTCCCCCAGTTGCGGCAGCGTCTGGCCACAGCCATTGACTGGCATGACGGCGATGCCTTGCCGGCCTGCCCGTTGCTCGCCGACGACGGCATGGGCAAGGCCGGGCCGTCGGCGATGCTTCTGCCGCTGGCGGACGCTGCCCGCTATCCCATCCTGCTCTCTGGCCACCTGCCGGCCGGTTCGCCGGGCGATGTGCTGCATGCTGCGGGTCGCGCCGACTGGATACGCATGCCGACGCACCCGACATTGTCGGGAAGCCTGGCCATCTGGGAAGGCGCTGGACGCCCGACTGCTTTTGGCCATTCTTGCCCGCCCGGTATGCTCGCCGAGCTTGCGCCCCACATGCCGTCGCTGCGCACAGGCCTGCGCACCGGCGACAGCTACACTCTCGCTGCCTGAGGTCCGCCATGAGAATCCTGATCTGCAACGACGACGGCATCGCTTCGCCGGGCCTTGCCCGCCTGGCGGCAGCGGCAGAGACCATCAGCGACGATGTCTGGGTCGTGGCGCCTGAACGCAAACACACCGCCGCGGGGGCCTCGCTGACCATGGCCGAGCCGCTCACCATGCGTCGTACCGCCGAGCGCTGGTACTCGTGCTCGGGTCGCCCGGCAGACTGCGTCGTGACCGCCATGACCTGGCTGCTTGCCGGCGACGGCAGGCCCGACCTCGTGCTCGGCGGCATCAATGACGGCCGCAACGTCGCCGAGGATCTCGCCTACTCCGGTACGCTTGGCATTGCCCGCGAGGCGAGCTTCTGGGACGTGCCGGCGATCGGCTTCTCGCAGGTCAAGTCGCCGGAAATCCGTGCCGGCAATGATGCCTGGCTCGGCGGCCTGATCGCCGACCTCTGGCGCAGGCGGGCTGATTGGGTGCTGGAGGGCCATTGGCTCAGCATCAACCTGCCGTCGTCGCTGCCGGCCGAAATCCGCCAGCCAAGCATCGGTCGCGACAAGATCGCCCGGCGCTCCGAGGTCGTCGAACAGGATGGCGACCGCACCGTGCTCGTGGTGCCCCGCGGCCGTGAAAGAACAACAGTCGAGGGTGATGAGAACAGCACCATCGACGCCGGCTACATCACCATCAACCGTATCAACTGGTTCGGCGAGACGCGCCTTGCCGAGGGTTTTCTGAAGACGCTATAGGTCGACATCGAGGCGCGTGCGGTTCGTACCGAGGTCACAGTCTCCGTCGGGCCAACAGCAGAAACAGCGCCAACGCACCGCTCATCAGGCCCAGTGCCAATGGCAGGCCCTGATGTCCGATCAGTTGCATGGTGAGGCCGGTCGCGGGCGAGCCCGCGATGCCGCCAACGCCCCAGGCCAGTGCGAAGCCTGCATTGCCGGCGATCAGGGCCTGGCCGGCGAAGCGTTCGCCGAGCTGGATCAGCGCCATGGTGTAGATCCCGAACGATGCGCCGCCCCATAGAAACAGCATCGGCCAGATCAGCCACGCGTCGAAGACCAGCGGCAAAAGCAGGCAGCCGGCCAGGGACCCCAGCGCACAGAGCAGCATGGTCCGCGCCGCGCCAAACTGCTCGGCCAGCCGTCCGAGCAATATCTGCAGCAGGGCGTTTCCTGCGATGAAGCAGGTGATCAGCGAAGCGATCCTGCCCTCGGCGCTGCCAAGTGCAGCGCCATACACCGCAAACAGGGAGATCAATGTCTGCTCGAAGGCTGCGGCGGTGAAGACCGCAAACAACAACAGCGGCGCAAGCGCGACGAAGCCGCCGATCGAAGCTGCGTCGCCGTTATGCGCCATCTTTGGCATGCGTTGTATGACAGCAAGCACGATTGTGCCGCAGACAAGGAATGCCACGATGCCGACCATGAAGGGCGGCCAGCCATCGGTGCCGACGAAGCCCAGGGATAGCGGGCCGATGGCGAAGCCGCCTGAGACGATCGACGAGTAGAGGCCCATGATGCGCCCACGGCGCGATGCCGGCGTGATCGCCAGCAGCCAGGTTTCGCTGATCACGTAAAGCGGATTGGCGAAGAAGCCGAGCAGGAAGCGCAGCGGCATCCAGGCCCAGACGTCCTGCATCAAGGCGATCGCCATCAGCGTCGTTGCCGCCAGCATCGAGCACAGGATCGCAAGCCGTCCCGCGCCGATGCGCTGCGTCAGCGCGGGTATGACAGGCGAAGAGGCGATGAAGCCCAGCGGCGTCATCGCCGCCGACAGGCCGATCAGGCTCGGCTCTGTTCCTTGGCGTTCGAGGATGAAACTGAGCAGTGGATAGGTCAGCCCCTGTGCCACCGCAAACACCGTGACGGTGGCGATGACACCGGCCATCGCTTCCCATGGGACCTCTCGCCTCGATGTCGCGCTACGGCAAGCCACTCTCGGCTCCTCTGCAGGTGTTCGGGGTATTGGCGGTCAGGTGTCATCGGTCTTCTTCACGCCTGCCAGAAGTGCTTGGCGATCTCAGCCTCGACCTGTGGTGCCGTCAGGCCAATATCCTCGATCAAGTGGGAATCGGATCTCAATTTCTGCTCGAGTTCCCAGCGGAAGCGTATCCGCCAGCGCCAGTTGGCTATGGTGCCTGGCAGGGCCGCCCATCTCGCTCGAGGGGAGGCAGATGTGTCCATGCAAATATCGTTCATGCCACCCTCCGTCTGGTTGCTGGAGCTTCGACCTGGATGAGGATGACTTCTGCAGAAGACGAACGGCGTCGTCCTTAAGTCCCGCCAAATAGTTCCAAAAACTTCCAAACCGGCTATAGATGCGCTGCATGGGAGTGCGTTTCGCCTTTGGTCCGTTCTTGCTTGATCCGGATGCCGGAACGCTGCTCCGGAACGACGATCCCGTAGCCGTCAGCCATCGCGGGATGAAGCTGCTTGCAGCGCTGGTCGGGCGGTCGCGCGCGATCCTCGGCAAGGCCGAGTTGATGGACGCGGCCTGGCCCGGTACAACCGTTGAGGAGGGCAATCTCACCGTCCAGATCGCGCAGCTCAGGAAAATGCTCGGTCCTAAGGCCGACGGTGGCGAATGGATCTCCACGGTCCCGCGCGTCGGCTACCGCTTCCTGGGCAGGGTCGAGCAGCTTGGCGAAGCCGGGCGAAAACCCTTGCCGCTGCCCGACAGGCCGTCGATTGCCGTGTTGCCTTTCGTCAATGTCGGCGACGGTTCAGAGCAGGGGGCTTTCGCGGACGGCCTGACCGAAGACCTGATCACTGACCTGTCCAGGGTTCCAGGCCTGTTCGTCATCGCGCGCAACTCGTCCTTTGCCTACAAGGGGAGGGCGATGGATGTTCGCACGATCGCAAGCGAGCTCGGTGTGCGCTACCTGCTCGAGGGCAGTGCCCGGCGCGCTGCCGGGCGGGTGCGCATCAACGTCCAACTGGTCGATGCCGTGAGCGGCGATCATCTCTGGGCGGAGCGCTTCGACCGCAGCCTGGAAGATATCTTCGCCGTGCAGGACGAGGTCACGGGCAAGATCGTCGAGGCGTTGCTTGGCCGGTTGCGCACCCCGCCACCGCGCGTCCGGCCCAAAAACCTCGAGGCCTATGATCTGTGCGTCCGGGCACGCAAGCTGATGGACGATTCACCGCAAGCGGCGCGTGAAGCGCATCTGATGTTGTCGCGCGCGATCTCGCTCGATCCCGGTTACGCCGAGGCCCATCGCTGGCTCGCCATGAACCATTGGATGGGATGGGTGCACAGCGGCGGACCGGCGGAAGCCGGCCGCAAGGACGCTTTGGACCTGGCGCGCAAGGCTGTGGCGCTCGATCCCGGCGACGCCGGCTGCTGCTGGGTGCTGGCATATCTGCTGGCCTACGACAAAAGCTTCGCCGAGGCCGATGCGGAGTTCGCCAGGGCGATCGAGCTCGACCCGAACGAAGCCGACACCTGGGCTGCACTCTCCGACATCGCGATCCTTGCAGGACGGATCGAAGATGGCCTCGCTCACATCCACAAGGCGTTCCGGCTCAACCCGTTTCCGGCAGGCTGGTATTATCTGGTGCTTGGCCAGGCGCAGTATGCGGCCCGGGACTACGAGGCTGCCGCCGAGACGCTGCTCAAGGACGAGACCTATCGCACGAGCTCGCGCCGTTTCCTGGCGGCAAGCTTGGCCCAGCTGGGCAGGCTCGACGAGGCACGTGCGGAAGCCGAACTGTTTCTTGTCGGCAACCCCGACTACACCACCCGCCACTGGGCCGCGACTGAGCCGTTCCGCGACGCCGCCACGCTTGCGCATTTCGTCGACGGTTTCTGCAAGGCGGGGCTTCCCGAGTGAGGCGCAAGTAGTTACCTGTCGCAATGTCGTCTGGCAAGTTCCATAAGATAGATTACGCGGCAATTGCTGTTGCCAGGGTGATGGCCGCTGACGGACATTCGGCCACGCCGCCTGCCATTGCGAGGCGTCCGGCGCGTGTCTAGGGCAGCCTGGTGAGCACCACGTCACGACCGCGATCGCTGTTGAGCACGATCGCGTCGCTCCTGATGCGAACACTGTAGAGCCACGGCAGCACCCAGGGCGCGATACGCCATTGGTCGTGGATGTCGGTTTCGCTCGGGCGAGCGAGATACATGTCCGCATCGCATGCATCGAGCGAAAGCCGTGCCGTGCCAAAAGGCGATGTCACGCGCATGCTCCAGCGGCCGTCAACATTTCCGATGCTTGCGGTCAAACCGCTCTCTGTGCTGCTGTACGTGCCTGACGGGTCGCTCCCGGTTTGCCTTGATGCTTCCACCCGTCGATAGCGCCTTGAACGGCCGAACGTTTCGGTTCGTATGGATCCGTCCGCTTCCAACCAAAAGACAAATGCCGGCAGCGAACCACGGGCATGGAACTTACCCACTTCCGGTTCCTCCAGTGCCGAGACGCCCATGCTGCCGACGATTGCTGGCAGTCCGCCCGACTCCTCGAGACCAAAGACGCGGCCGCCATCGTCGGATCGCCAGAACCCGTAACGGGTCTCGAGGGATGCAATGCCTTCCGGCGAGAGCAGGCCGCCAGGGCTGCGGCCAAGCACGATGTCGAGCACGTCGCGCGCGAGCCCAAACGATGAAAAATCATCGTGATTGGACAAGACGATGATGGAGATGTCCTCCGACAGGTTGCGGAACGATTCCGAACGCGAGCCGGCGATCCAGCCGCCATGGCCGACGAGCGGAGCGCCCTTGTGGCATGTGTTGACGAGGCCTAGTCCATAGGGCGACGCGACGCCGTTGATCGTTACATAGGGCTTTCCCATGCGCTCGATCATCTCGGCTGTGCCGACCTTTGGCTCCCGCAGGTTTTGCTGCCAGATGATCATGTCCGCCAGGGTCGACACCAGGCCGCCTTCCCCGCCGATCGCAATGCCCCAGGCAGATTTGAGCCATTGGCCCTGTGGCCCACGCCGGTGATGATCCGCCAGACGGGGACGGATTTCGTCATCTCTCACCATCAGTTGCGTATCAGTCATCCCGAGGGGACCGCTGATGTAGTGCTCAAGCGCCTCGTTGAAACTCTTGCCTGTTACCTTCTCGATCAGTTCAGACAGCAGGCGAAAGTTGGAATTGCTGTAGAGGAGGTCTGTCAGGGGCTCGAAATTGAGCCCCTGTTGCCGTGCGACGATTGCCTTTGCAGCCGACCTGGAGGACGGCGCGGTGATTGGAATACCAGCCATGATCATCGAATCCAGGATGTCGCGAATGCCGCTGGTGTTCGATGCCAGATGGCCAAGCGTCACCCGGCTGCCCCAATCGGGCAGCCATGGAAAGTGATCTCGTATGTCGTCTTCGAGCGAAAGCTTGCCCTCACTCTCCAGCATGAGGATCATCAGCACGGTGAACTGCTTGCTTTGGGACGCTATTCGCACAACCGAGCGGTCCGTCAGCGGCAGTCGATGGGCCAGGCTGGCAAGCCCCCTCGCCCGTTGATAGACAGGGCGGCCCTTGTGCAGAACAGCTACGGCGACGCCGGGGCCGTCGGGCGATGCTGCCTCGGAGATACATGCATCAAGCAATGCGACTTCGGTTGATCCGAGCGATCCCGAACGCTGAGAAACAGACATTTGATGTTCCGCTAATATTCCGCGACAAGAAGCCTGTCCCCGTGAGGAACGGGGACAGGCGGTCCCTTACTTCTCCAGCGACACGTTCCAGAACGAGGCCCAAGGAGACGGCCAGAAACCCTTCAATCCGGGCGCCTTGGCCGAAAGTGCGCTAAAATTTCCAACCTTGATTATTGGCGCTTGCTCCATGATCAGCGACTGCACGGTGCCAAAAGCAGCAACGCGCTTCGCCGGATCGGCGGTGCCTGTCAGCGCCGTCATCGCATCCGCAATTTCTGGCGTGCTCCACCAGCCGACCGCCGTTGGAGAAAAGATATTGATCAGCGCCGGCTCAGCCAAGAACGGGCTGTGCGTGATGAAGATGTCCCACAATTCAGGATTCAGGATGCGCTGGGTCAAGGTCGCCCAATCGACGACCTCCATTTTCACGTCGAAACCAGCGAGCTTCAGGTATTCTGCAGCGACCAGCGCCATCTTGTAATGAAACTCGTACTGGCGGCTGGTCAGAATCCGCAGCGGCGTCGGCGTCGTCAGCCCGGCGTCGGTGAGCAGCTTCTTTGCTGCATCGGCATCGCCGACATCATAGTTGCCCTCAACACCGACGTTGCTATGCCATTGGTATCCCTCCGGATACATTGCGCCCTCGACAGCAAAGAATTTCGGGTCGCCAAAGGCGGCAGCGAGCATATCGCTTTCGCTGAGGGCCGCCTGCACGGCCTTTCTCACCTTTACGTCAGCAAGAACGCCTTGCTTGGCATTCATGCGCATCATCAGCCAACCGGAGTTCTGCAACAGAACCGCCTCTGACTTGCTGTCGGCGAGCCGGCCCATTTGTTCGACGGGCAGCGAGTCCGTATATGCAAATTGCCCCGCAATGGCCCCTTCGAGACGGGTGGAGGCGTCCGGTGCCGGAACGAACCTGATCTCGTCGAGATAAGCGATCCTCGCACCAGCATAACCGGAGCCTTCCTCGGCGCGCGGCTTGTATTTGTCAAAGCGCGTCAGCTGGATGTATTGATCCGGCTTGCGCTCCTTGAGCTGATAGGGGCCGGTGCCGATGACCTCGACCATCGGGTCTGTCTGCTTTTCGCTGGGCAGCATGATCGCGGCGGAATTGTTGAATGCAAGCAGAGCCGGCAGTGCTGAATAGGGCTTGGTCAGGGTGATACGAATTGTCGACTGATCGACAGCCTCGATCTGCTTGACGGTCGGAGCGATCTGCTTACCCCGGCCTGCGAGCTTCATCCAGCGGTCCAGGGAAGCGACGACGTCTGCGGCGTCGAACTGGGTGTCGTCGTGGAAGACGACGCCCTGGCGCAGCTTGATGGTGTACACGGTCCCATCGTCGCTCACCTCGGGCAAGCTCTCCGCCAGCAGCGGCGCGACATTCCAGTTCTTGTCGAAGGTAAAGAGCGTCTCGAAGATGTGCTGGCTGATCATGCCGACGAGATCTGTCGACGTAATCATCGCGTCGAGCGTTGGTGGCTCTCCAACCGTCGCGACATTGATAATGCCACCTTTGGTTGGCTCCGCATAAGCCGCAGATGCGGTTGAAAGCGCGGCCAACGCAGAAACAACAGCCAGTCTCATCGTCATAATGCCAGTCCTCCCAGACTTCCAGTGTAATGGAATATATTCCATATTTTAGAGGCTAGGCTTTTGTCGGTTGTTGTCAAACCTTTTCTGCCGATCCAGTGGCATTGATGCTTGGGCCAATGCACGTCGATCCCTCTTCGCCGAGCTCCTTCGGGGCGCGAAGGTTTGCCCGGTTAGGATCGGCCCTGATGGCATGGAACAGCGTGCCCACGCCCACACGGCCGTGAAGCTTGGCGTTGCGCTTCGGTTGTGGAGCGGCGCCGCGTCAGCGGTCCCTGATCTGGTGGAGCTGATGCCTGGACCGCGGCTGGATCTCGATATCGCCAGGCGACATGGCCTGCGTCTGGTCTTGCTGTCATGACCGAACCTGCCGAGATATATTGTATATATATACTTAAATTTATGTGCATCTTAAAAGCAACTTCGTGAATAGATGATAGTTTGATAATTGATCACCTCCGTAGGTCGCATGGGGGTGCGGTGTGGTCGTGTCAAGTATATTTCCCGAGATGCAACAGACCGGTACGAATGGCTCAAAAGTACAGACTCTCAATTATTCAGTCTCAGGTGATACGGACTCTGATAGCTTTAAATCTTGGCAACAGCTTCTGGCGTCGCTGTTCAGGGTGACGCGGCCGTTTCATCGGCGAGAGCATGGTTTTTTCGCCTCGCTGACCGTTTACCACCTAGGCTTGGCGCTGGTTCTGCACGGAAAGAGCGATGCCGTGCGTTACTCGCGCTCCGATGCCTGGACCCTGCGCGATGACTTGGATCATCTTTTCATCCATGTCTGCAGCCAGGGCGGCGGCCATCTCAGGCGCGCCGGCGAGAACAGGCGACTGAACCATCTCGATGTCGGGATCGTCGACCTGGCAAGCCCGCTCGATTTCGTCGCCTATGCCAGCGAAAGCGTAAGCCTTGTGTTGCCGCGATCGCTCCTGTCGCCGACCACCGGCGAACTGGACAGGCAGCATGGCCGCATTCTGTTGCGGGACACCCCGGTTGGCGGTCTGCTTGGGCAGCACATCGTGACCTTGTGCCAGACGGCGCCACGGCTATGGCTCCACGAGGCGGTGGCGCTCGCTCGGGTGACGGCGAACCTGGCCGACACATGCCTGGGCATCGGCGCCGTCTCGTATCCGGCGCCCACGACGACGTCTCACGGCGGTCTCATGCGGTCCATCCGAGGTTACATCGAAGAGCGGCTGCATCAGCCGGACCTGGCGCCCGAAGAAGTGGCCTCAGCGTTCCTCATTTCGCGAAGCCAACTCTATCGGTTGTTCGAGACATCTGGCGGCGTCAGGCACTACATCAGCCGTCGCCGCCTTCGCCGCGCGCTGCTCGACATCTGCAGCCCGGCCCTTCGCCATAGGCGTATCGGCGACATCGCCTACGATCTCGGCTTCAGGAATGAGGCTCATTTCAGCCGGATCTTCCACGACGCCTTCGGCAGTTCGCCCCGTGCTGCACGCGCTGCCAGCAAGCGCGGCGATGCTGAATGGCTCGCGGTCGCCTCTCCCGCACCGGGCGGTAATCAGCTGGAGCATTGGCTCAAAGAGTTGATGGCTGGGTGACCTACCCACAGGCGCCTCGCGGTGGAGAGCCAGCAGAGCTTGCTGGGACAGACAGACATGTTTTTGGGACGCCAGCCGGAGGACGGGTCTCCGAAATTGCGACAGATTATATTTAGCGGCGTGGCGGAAGGTTACTTAAAATACTACGAAATATTCTTGGAGTTCCAAGAGTTTCGTGGGAGCGCGCTTCGCGGCGATTTCTGTTGTGTCTGATTTTTGTCAACCATAGTTCCAGGAGGCCAAAATGGCGAAGCTACACATCTACAAGAAGGTCGGGAATACATGGACGAAGATCGCCAATGGTGACGGCACCGTCAGCACCGACGAGCCGTTCACGGTTACCTTGTCGTCAGGGTCCGTCACCAGCGGAAACACCTACGACATCAGGCAAGGCCAGTCGGTGACCGGCGACCTGTGCAATTGCACTGCGGTTAACGGCAAGAACGCGACCTTCAGCGCGGCGGCGGCCGACGAGGTGGAGACCTACGAACGGGATGTCGCACGGCAGAGCCTGGCGAGCTTCTACGCGGCCCTGGACGCGGTGTCCAAGGCAGTGACAATCCTTGTCGATCTCGATGACCTGGCCACGCTCAAGACCAACAACTACGCCATGTGCTTTGCCAAGAAGGTCGCCTCCGGCAGCGACGGCGGCAGCTACAACGTCGTCTGGCAGTCGCTGACCAAATATGTCTACAGCACTGCCTTCTCGTGGACGCCTCAATTCTCGCTGTTCGGCACCAATGTCTTCGCCGACACGGTGACGGTCACGGCGACAACCAACCAGCGGGCGCTCGGCCTCGGCCAGCAGTGCCTGCTCGACGCGAACGGTATCCTGCAGCCGCCGGCGACCGGCGGTCCAGTCACCGGTGTCTCCATGCAGAACCAGTTCGGCCTGATCCACCCGGCGCTGAGCCAGATCTCGACGCTGAACGGTGTCCAGCAGACGACGCCGCTCTACGTGGCGCCCAGCGGCATGGTTCAGGGCTCGGTGACGCTGACCCCGATCGATACCGTGATGGTGTGGTTCCAGCAGGACATCGCCACCTCGACGATGTTCAGTTCGGCTCGCTCCATGTCCACCGAGATCGACCTCACCTCGACCAACACCGCCACCCGCCTCTACAAGGGCGGCCAGTGGTCGACCCCATCCTGACCTGCAAAGACTCCCGGGCGGCGCTCGTCGCCCGGGAGGTCTTTCGCGGCAATGCAATACCCCCTCCCCATCGTTCGGCGCTCGTCGCACCTGTCATGAAACCATCATGCTGTTGTCATCGCGCTGAAATCTCATTGCCCCAAACGAGGACCGCAATTCCGTTCAGGCAAAGAGGTTTCCCATGTCACGCAAGCTCCTGCTTTTGACGTCCGCGCTGGCGGCGTCCGCAGCCTTCCCCGCTTATGCCGACCAGGCGTTCAACCGGATCGCCACCTTCCCGGTCGCAACCAATCTGCCGGCTGGCGTCGACGCCGCGACTCTGACCTCGTCGGAGATCATCGCCGCGACCGAAGACGGCATGACGCTGGTCTACTCCGACAGTCCGCTCGGCGCCGTCGGCTTCATCGACATCACCGACGCCAAGGCGCCGAAGGCTGCCGGTATCGTCAAGATCGAAGGCGAGCCGACTTCCGTCACGGTCCTGGGCGGCAAGGTCTTCGCCGGCGTCAACACATCGAAGACCAAGCAGGAGCCTTCGGGCAACCTGACCATTATCGACCTCGCCTCCAAGGCAATCGACACCTCCTGCGATCTTGGCGGCCAGCCGGACTCGGTGGCGCTGAGCAAGGATGGCAAGTTCCTCGCCATTGCGATCGAAAACGAGCGCGACGAAGAGCTGAACGAAGGTGCGCTGCCGCAGCTGCCGGCCGGCAATCTGAAGATCGTCTCGTTGAAGGACGGTACAGCCGACTGTGCGTCGATCAGGACGGTCGACCTGACCGGTATCGCAGCGGTTGCGCCGGAAGATCCGGAGCCGGAATTCGTCGCCTTCAACGAAGCTGGAGAGATCGCCGTCACGCTGCAGGAAAACAACCACATCGCGATCGTGGATGCAGCCTCGGGCAAGATCGTCTCGCATTTTTCGGCGGGCGAAGTGACGCTCGAAAACGTCGACACCAAGAAGGACGGTGCTCTGAGCTTCACCGGCAAGGTCGAGAACGCTGTGCGCGAACCCGATGCGGTGAAGTGGCTCGACAATGATCGTCTCGTCGTTGCCAATGAAGGCGACTACAAGGGCGGTGCGCGCGGCTTCACCATCTTCTCCAAGTCAGGCGAAGTGCTCTACGAGTCCGGTCCATCCTTCGAATACCAGGCAGCTGCTGCCGGCCACTATCCCGACGGCCGTAACAAGAAGGGTATCGAGCCGGAAGGCCTGGAGTTCGCTCAGTTCGGCGATGAGAAGTACATCTTCGTTGCCGCCGAGCGGGCGTCGCTGGTCGGCGTCTACAAGGACACCGGCGAGACGCCGGAATTCGTCCAACTCCTGCCCTCGGGTGTCGGCCCCGAGGGCCTCGTCGCCATCCCGCAGCGCAACCTGCTGGTCACCGCCAACGAGACTGATCTCGTCGAGGACGGCCTCGTCCGTTCGCATGTCATGGTTTATGAGCTCGGCGAAGGCGCCGCCAATTATCCGCAAATCGTGGCAGCTCTCAAGGAGGACGGCACCCCGCTCGGCTGGGGCGCGCTCTCCGGCCTCGCCGCCGATCCAAAGGAAGCCGGCAAGCTTTATGCGGTGTCGGATTCGGTCTACCGCTCGGCGCCGGCGATCTTCACCGTCGATACCACCAAGACCCCTGCCCTGATCACCGCAACGACCGTCGTCACGCGTGACGGCAAGCCGGCGCAGAAGCTTGATCTCGAAGGCCTGGCACCGGATGGCAAGGGCGGCTTCTGGCTCGCTTCCGAAGGCCGTACCGACAAGCTGACCCCGCACGCCATCTTCAACGTCAACGCCAAGGGTGAGATCAAGGAAGAGATCGCGTTCCCGGCCGAGCTGCTGGCGCACGAGACCCGCTTCGGCCTCGAAGGCATCACCACGCTTGGCGAAGGCGACGACCTGACCCTGGTCATGGCGATCCAGCGCGAATGGGCAGACGACCCCAAGGGCCAGGTCAAGCTCCTGGCCTACAAGCCCACGGACAAGGAATGGTCGGCGGTCCGCTATCCCCTCGACAAGACCGAGAAGGGCTGGGTCGGCCTGTCGGAAATCACCGCCCATGACGGCAAGCTGTTCATCATCGAACGCGACAATCTGATCGGCCAGGAAGCTGTCAACAAGCGTCTCTATTCGGTCGCGCTCGATGGCTTCAAGCCGGCCAAGCTCGGCGGTGAACTGCCGGTGGTGGCGAAGACGCTGGTGCGCGACCTGGTGCCGGATCTCAAGGCCGCGACCAACGGCTACGTCGTCGACAAGGTCGAAGGTTTTGCCATCGATACGTCGGGTGAGGCCTTTGTCGTCACCGACAATGACGGCGTCGACGACTCTTCGGGCGAAACCCTGTTCATTCGTCTGGGCAATATTGCAGCGGTCAACTGATCGGATGACGTCAGTCGAAACGAAAAAGCCGCGGCATCGATGCCGCGGCTTTTTCTGCTGTCCGGCGTTGCGGAGGCTGGATGGTGTTCGTTCAATCGATCTGCAGGACCAGCGCCGGATGCAGCTTCTTCAGGTTCGGCAGCGACTTCGACTGCCATGGGATCTCGGAGCTGCCGCGCACGACGAGTTGCACATCTGGGTGTTTGCGCACCTCGATGGTGAACTTGGCCAAAAGGTTGATGCCGGATGAGTTGAGAAACTCGAGGTCGGTCAAGTTGAGTGTCATCGTCTCAGGCTTTTCAGCCAGAATGGCGGTCATGACAGCCAGCACCGGCGCATAGGCTTCGGAGCCGGCAAGCCGCATGGAGCCGTCGAAATAGACATCGCTGTTTTCGGTCCAGACGCGATAGTCATCGGTTCTTACTTCCATGTGCGCCTTCATTCTTTCCTAGTGAGCCTGCGAGATCGGGATCGTGGCATAGGTCTCGACGTGCACTCGGTTGCTGGACTCAACCGGGCTGAAGATCCATGCCAGTCTGGCGCCATAGTCGCTCATCAGCGTCAGCAATCCAAGCCCCGAGCCGGTAGCATCGGGATCAGCTGCATTCGCCTCGATCTGCTGGATCAAAAGGTCTCCCGGATCTCCTATGGTAATCTGGGAGAGAAGCTTCTGAAACGTTATCGCGGTCTTGTCTGCCACGACGTTGGAAACCTTCACCTTGAAATTGTTTGAGTCCATCGATGCTTCGACGATGATCTCGCCCGGCTCGCGAAACTTCACGGCATTCTCGATCAGCTCGTTGACGAGGTATCCAATGCTGTGGCGCACTTCCTTGTAGTCGTTTCGCGACGCGTGGAAGGGCAGCGCGAAAAGATCAGCGATGAAGTCCGAAGTCGTTGCGCAGTGGTGCCATTTCAGGTCCAGCGGCCCGTCAAACAACCTGACGCGGCTGATGTTGTCCCGCATGCCCATCGCAATGTCGGCCGGTCCATACATAGTTGTCATGTGCTCACCTGTGCCTCATGACGACGAGTGTAATGTCGTCGTGTATCTTCCGTGTGCCGATATACGCCATCAGGTCGTCGACAATTCCGCTCTTGATCTCTTCCGCGCTGCTACCGTAGCGCGAGCGTGCACTTTCGCTGAGCCGGTCGAGGCCGAACAGTTTGCCGCCCGTTCCTTCAGCCTCGGTCACGCCGTCGGTGTGAAGAATGATGACGTCGCCGCTGCTGAACGGGATGTTGCGAGTGGCGACAAACGGCGAGATGTCCCGTTCGAGGCCAACCGGCAAGCCCAGGTCGAGCGTGTCGATCCGTTCGACCTTGCCGCCGTCGCGGACGACAAGCACCTCTTCATGCTGACCCGACAGAACCAGGCGCTCGTCTTCATAGTCGAGGAAGGCCAGTGACAGGTGCTTGTCGGAGTTGGTGCGCTCCAGGTTCTTGAAGATGGCGCGGTTCAAGCGGTCGAGGAACTGGCGGGGATTGTCCTCGCCGGTCTCCTGCAGCGCGCGTGCCACCGACTGCACCATCAGCATCAGCACGCCACTCTCGAGGCCGTGTCCAGTGACGTCGCCAATGCCGATCTTCAGGCGGTGCCCATCCTGTAGGACGTCGTAATAGTCGCCGCCGACCTCGTCTGCCGGCCGCATGTAGGCCGCGATCTCGATGCCCGGGATCAGCGCCAGTTCGCGTGGCTTGGGCAGCACCATCATCTGAATCTGGCGCGCGACGTCGAGTTCGGCGCCGAGCCGCACATTTTCGCTGCGCAGCTTTTCGTTGAGCGTCGAGATTTCGACATTGGCGTCTTCGAGATCCCTGGTGCGCGCGTCAACCAGCTGCTCGAGGTTCTCTGTGTGGAAGCTGATCTGCTCGGCCATGCGGTTGAAGGCCACACCGACCTCGCCCACCTCATCCTTGGACGGGATGTTGACGCGGACGGAATAATCCTTTGCCTGCAGCCTCCTGGCGCCAGCTGCAAGCGCGCTGAGGCCTGCCGTGATGCGCTTGGACAAGCCAAACACTGCGGCAAACACGATCATCAGTGAAACGATGATGGCCAGGAGCTGATAAAGCAGGATCCGGTTCGTCGCCTTCGAAATGCTGTCCTGCGCTGCAAACAGCGCAGCATAGATCTCGCGCTCGGGCACGACGATGCCGACCGACATCGCCTGTTTTTCGATAGGCCCGGTGGTCCATAGGTTTGTCGGCTTCAGCCCCTTCAGCACGACAATGTAAGGGACGTCCTCCCCGTCCTTCTGCAAGAGGACATGCTGAATCGCACCGTCATTGCTGCTGTCGAGGTCGAGGGTTGCGATCGCAGGTTGGGTGCTGGTACGCAGAGAGCGCTCGAGGCCGGTAACCCCGCCCGTACCCTGTTCATTCGAGGAAACCAGCCCGATCGTCGCTTCGCTCTTCGCGTTGATGGCGACCACATTGCCGTTCGGCATCGTGAGGAAGCCGAAACCCGTTTCGGCGATCTTGACGTTCTCTACGATCTCGGCGAGCTGGTCGAGGGTGATATCGGCGCCGGCGGCACCTGCCACGCCCGTGCGGTCGCGCGTCCACAGCGGATGGAAAAAGCTGACGATCAGCTTGCCGGTGATCGCGTCGGTATAGGGCGCGGTCTGGGTGATGTCGTTGTCAGGGATGAAACGCGACGCCGGATCGAGCGCCCATTTCTGCCACGAGCCATAGATGCCGGGGAAAAAGAACTCCCAGAATTCCGAATTGTTGTGGCCGGGATAGAGGCGATCGAAGGTCTGGGCCTGGTCCGTATAAGGCGCCGTCCTGAAGATCGGGCGCTCCTTTGGGCCAATGTAATACATCTGCAGCTTTGACGAACCGCTGGTCAGCAGGCTCGGCGCGACGAGGTCGAGCACCGCGCTGTTTTCAATCTCATCCTGGACCGCCGGCAGCGGCTTGTGGTCGGGGCCAAGCAGGTAACCCCAGACGCTGACCACGGAAGGTGCGCCTGGCAAGTTCTGCGCCCACTGTCCCTTGGTGTCATAGACCACATTCACCGAGGCTGCGGCCTGGTTTGCCAGCGTGGCGCCGACCTGCTTCTGCCGGTCAGGGTCGTCGATCTGCCCTTGTATGACGCCGGCAAGCGTCTTGACGTCGGCATGGACCCGGTCGAGCAACAGGTCGACCCGCGACGCCGTCGACTCGGCATAGGAGCGGATATACTCCTGGTTTGCCGTCGTCAGGCCGGCGCCGACCTCGGAGGTCGCGTCCTGGGACAGCCGCTGCACGTTCCACAGCGCCAGGCCGCCGCTCATCAGCAGGTCGAACAGCACTGCTCCGCCCACCACCAGCACGAACTTCGCGCGGAAGGAATGCAGTCCGAAACGAGGGGTGTCCTGCATGTCCGTGCTCATAGTGGCTTCTGCCCTGAGGCAGCCCAGATTGGCCAACCGGCATACCCCTTCGGGTGGAGGGCGGCCGAGATGTGGTCCTTGAACCCTTGCCTGAACTGCTTGATGAACTCGCTGGAATCGCCGCGCTTGACGGCCATGTCGCCGGCATAGACGTCTTCCCATGCCGCGATCATGTCGGCAAAGTCCTTCGGATCGCCGTCGAGATTGGTGACCATGAACTGTTCGACGCGGATGTCGTCGAAGCCAGCATCCGCCAGATAGCGCCGGCTCTTGGGCCCGAGCTCGACGTCCATGTCGAAATGTTCGAACAGTTTGGCTACCTCGTTGTAGGTCCAGCGGATGCTTTCGCCGCGTGGTTCGCCCAGGCAGTGCGAGTTCTTCTCGTTGGTGATGTAGACCCGGCCACCCGGCTTGCAGATCCGGAACAGCTCCTTGAGGATTTGCGCAGGACGATTGAAGATCTGCAGTGAGTGCCGGCAGGTGACGAGGTCGAACTGGTCGTCGTCGAGCAACATCTCGGAGGCGTCGCCATAGGTGTATTCGATGCCGGTGATGTCGAACTCCGTAGCGACCTTCCTGGCGTAGGCCAGGCTCGACTTGGAATGGTCGAGGGCGACGATCCGCGACGGCTCGAATTCCTTCTGCACCAGCACCGCGAAATCACCGATGCCGCAGCAGATGTCGGCCATGACGATGCCCGGCCGCATGCCGTGACGCGGCAAGATAGAGCGTTCGTGACGCCAGGTCATCTTGGTCTGGGTCCGCAGGATGGGAATGAACCCACCCTCTTCTAGGAAGCTCTGGCCGGGGTAGAACTCGCTGTCATATTCCTCGACGGTGATACCCGGCTCGATCTTGCTGAGACGGCCGAATTTGCGCGTCGTCCAGCCGACGACGCTGGAGGTAATGACGACAAATCTCAGGTCCGGCCTGACCCGGCAGGCGTCGATGATGACGCGTGAAAAGGCATGGAACGCAGTGTTGTTCATCTGCGCGAGGCGTCTGACGTTGATGTAAAGCACGCCGCGGACGCTTTCGATGGATTCTTTCAGCAGGCCCAGGCTGGGCGCCAGCTCGTCAATCGTTTGCGGGCGTACCGACCCGGCAAGCGAGAATTCCTGGTTGTTCAGGTCGAAATGCGCCTTGAAGCGCCCTGAAATACTGGAAGGGGCAGGGTGCGCAGTCAATTTGCCAGGCCCCCGAGCGGGAGGTCGACAACGATTGTGACCGTATCGCCATCAACCTCTTCAAGCCGAAGCGTGGCGTTGTAGTTGACGGTCAGTTCGAGAAGCATCATGTCGCGGCTAGGCGCGACATCGCCTGAAAGCGAACTCAGGTAACGTGCCTGCCGGTCGGCACCCTGAACCCGCGCAATGGCAGCCTCCAGGAAGGTGTGCTCTTCCCGGCTGCAGGCAAACGTCAACTCGATTCGGTCAGTCTCGCCCAAGCGAGACAGCCTGCACTCGAGTGCTCCCCCAGAATGACGCGTCCTGAAAGTGACCTCCAGCAATTCATTCAGTGCGGACGAAAAGAGATTGGAGAAAAGAACGGAGTCTGGTCTGTTATGGCTGATAGTACGCGCAAGGTAACTCGAAATGTAGTCGCAATGCGCCCAATTCGAAAGGAAAGATGCGATCTCCATGTCGACCTGGATCATCGTGCGAAAACTTGGTTCCGCATTCGCATCTTTCGTAGGCATGTCACCCTCTTACCGTTCTGGCCGTGCAACAGGGTTGCTCGGCTTATCTGCGGTGTCCGGCCCGAAGTCGGTGCGCCGTCACACTATGCGTATGTATGGCCTTCTTCGCTTGCCCCGTCGAGGCAAGCTTGCAGGGTGTTGCCTGTCGTCATGATCGGTCTTGTTCTTGCGGCGCCTTCTGTTCCGCCGGCGGGCGGTCCGCAAACTCACCCGTCGCGTCCGCCCCCATCGGCCGCCCCAGGAAGTTGCCCTGCAAGCAATCGCAGCCCTCTTCGATCAGCCAGTTTGCCTGGCCGGCCGTTTCGACCCCTTCCGCGGTGACGCTGATACCCAGGCCGTGTGCCAGGCTCATGACGGACCGGACGATGGCCTGGCTCTTGCGGTCGGCTACCAGGTCCTTGATGAAATACTGGTCGATCTTCAGCGTGTCGAACGGGAAATTCTTGAGATAGCTCAGCGACGAGTAGTGCGTGCCGAAGTCGTCGAGGGAAATCCGGATCCCCAGGACGTTCAGCGTGTTCAGCGTGTCGAGGTTGTCGACTGTCTGCTCCAGCAGCACCGTTTCGGTGATTTCGAGCTCGATGCGGTCGGCGCGGATGCCGACCTTGTCGATGATGTGCGCCACGGTGTCGGTGAGCGAGCCACTCAGGAACTGCGCCGGCGACAGGTTGACCGCGACGTTCATGGACGATGGCCAGGTCATCGCCTGGCGGCAGGCCTCCTCGAGCACCCAACGGCCGATGTCGTCCATCAGGCCATCGGCCTCGGCGATCGGAATGAAGACGTTGGGCGGGATGAGGCCAACCTCGGGATGGTGCCATCGCAGCAGCGCCTCGAACCCGACTACCGTCGATGGCGGGCGGATGAGTGGCTGATATTCGAGATAGAGTTCCTGCCGTTCCAGGGCCATACGCAGGCTTCGCCTAAGGTTCTCCCGTTGCTCCAGAAGCAGCATCATCGAGCGATTGAAGGTGCGGGCGCAGCCACGGCCGTCGCGCTTGGCGGCGTAGAGAGCGATGTCGGCCGCCTTCATGAGCTCCTCGCTCTCCGCGCCGTGCTGCGGGCCGAAGGCGATACCGACACTCGCGCCGACAAACAGCGGGATGTCGTTGATGACGAAGGGCGCCTTGAAGGAATCGACGATCGCCTGAGCCAGCCGTTCGGCCGCCATGGGCTGCTGCTTGTTGGCCTGGATCACCGCGAACTCGTCGCCGGCATATCTGTAGGCCGCATCGCCGTCCTGGAGCGCGCCGCGGATTCGATTTGCCGCCAGCTGCAGCAAGGTGTCGCCAGTGCCATGGCCAAGCGTGTCGTTGACCGACTTGAAGTCGTCGAGATCAATCTGCAGCAGCGCCGACTTGTCCCGGGAATCGCCGCTTTCCGCCAGAACCTCGTCCAGGCGCTCGCTGAAGCGGCGGCGGTTCTGCAATCCGGTCAGCGCATCATGTGTCGCCTGATGCTGCAGAAGTTTGACGCGATCGGCTTCCTCGGTGGCAGCGCGGCCGTCATGACCGGTTTCCGCTGTCTCGATGATGCCGACGCCGTCGGCCATTCCGAAACAGAAAACCACTCCCGCCGGCTGGCCCGACAGCGCCTTGAGCTTGATTCGCGTCGACGAGCCATCGCGCGCGGCGAGCTGCATTGCCGCGCGAAGCTCGTTTTCGCCAAAGTTCGGATAGATCTCCCACGCCACCGCGCCCGGGGTCATGGCGTTTCCGCGAATGCTTTTCAGTCGGGCCGAGCAGTCGGTCAGCCGGAATTCGTGGTCATAAAACGATACGAGATCGGTGGTGTTGGCGAGGAAACCTGAAAGGCGGGCATCGCGGGCCATCGAGAGGTTCGAGGGCCCCTGCCCTCCGCCTCTTTTGTCCCCAGCCTTCGGATACCCAAACCAATTCCAAAAGCGGTACAAGTCCGCATCTCCTTACCGCATGACGTAAAGTTAGCACAGCGGAACAAGGGCTTGCAAACACTCGGCGTGCGAACTCCACAACCATCCATTGGTGTCAGCGATTGCCGTACACTCATCTAACAATCACAGCATGGCGTGATGCGGTGGTCGCGAATTGCCGCTTCCAGATCACAAAGCAGGAAGCTGGAAGGAACTGTTAACCACTGGCTTCCTATTGCTCGGGGGACGTTTCATCAGCGAGTCTTGAGCATGGGAAGCACGCGTTTGCCTCGAGTGAATTTTTCGAACCAAGTCTCGCACGATGACGGCCAGAATCGCCCGGAAAGCAAGGCAGACGGAACGCATGTGGCTTCGCCGGCCGATGGCCCCGGCTGGCAGGATTATTTCTTCCTCGCGCCCAATGTGCGCTTCACCCGCACGCCGGATTACGATGCCGCCAAGCGCCAGGCATATGAAGCGGCGGAGGCCGCCCACAATGAAGCCCAGGCGAACGCCGCCGGCCTGCAGCCGCTGACGGCCGAGCGCGCGACAGTTGTCGCACCTGTCGCGGTTCCGGCAAGACCGGCGACCGTGACGACAGGGGCCCAGGTCATCGAGGCCTTGCAGGCGCAAATCGCAAGCAGGATTGCCGCGCCGGTTCCACAGGCGCCCTCGCCCGTACGACAGCCCGTTGCAGCAGTGAACTCCGCCAACCCGCCAGTGCAAGCCGCAGCCAAGCTGGCCGGCGCCGGTGAATATGCGGCGGCCCAGCCCAAGAAGGCTCGGTGGTCCTATCTTTCCGATCACGCATTTTTCGAGCTGATGGCGCCGAGCACATCGGACGGTCCGTCACCGGTAGCCGCGGTTGCTACCGCCCGCCCCGCGCCGGTGCCGGTGCGAGTTGCGCCGGTACCTGTTGTCGCCAGGCAGGCCGAGATTGCCGCAGCCGAAATCACGGCGCTGTTCAGGGTCATCGAGTGCATTCCGACCCAACAGGTCAACACAGCGCCTGCAGCGCCTGCCAACTCCAATGAGGTGAAGATCGAAGCTCCCACGATTGCCGAACGCGCTGAGCGCGCGTCGGTCGTCGCTGGCACGCCAGAACCAGTCACCATCGCCGAGCCGACGGCTCCCCTTCGCGCGGTGTCGCCATTGCCTCTGATGGGCAAGATCGTGCCGGCGACCACCGGCGATACCTACGAATTGCCCTCAGAGGAGTTGTTGCAGCTGCCGCCGGCAGGCCAGGGCTTCTACATGTCGCAGGAGCGGCTGGAGCAGAACGCCGACCTGCTGGAAAGCGTTCTCGAGGACTTTGGCGTGCGTGGCGAGATCATCCATGTTCGCCCGGGCCCTGTTGTGACGCTCTACGAATTCGAGCCGGCGCCGGGCGTGAAATCGTCGCGCGTGATCGGCCTTGCCGACGACATCGCTCGCTCGATGAGCGCGATCTCCGCGCGTGTCGCGGTCATCCCCGGCCGCAACGTCATCGGCATCGAACTGCCCAATGAGACACGCGAGACGGTCTATTTCCGCGAGCTGATCGAATCGGACGGCTTCCGCAACACCGCCTGCAAGCTGGCGCTCTGCCTCGGCAAGACGATCGGCGGCGAGCCGGTCATCGCCGAACTCGCCAAGATGCCCCATCTGCTCGTCGCAGGCACCACCGGCTCGGGCAAGTCTGTCGCCATCAACACCATGATCCTGTCGCTGCTCTATCGGCTGAAGCCGGAAGAGTGCCGCCTGATCATGGTCGACCCGAAGATGCTGGAGCTCTCCATCTATGACGGCATCCCGCATCTGCTGACGCCTGTCGTCACCGATCCGAAGAAGGCTGTCACGGCACTCAAATGGGCAGTGCGCGAGATGGAGGATCGCTACCGCAAGATGGCGCGGCTCGGCGTGCGTAACATCGACGGCTACAACGAGCGTGCCGCGATCGCCCGCGACAAGGGCGAAACGGTGGTGATGCAGGTGCAGACCGGCTTCGAGAAGGGCACCGGCGTGCCGCTGTTCGAGGAGCAGGAAATCGACCTTGCCCCGATGCCCTATATCGTCGTCATCGTCGACGAGATGGCCGACCTGATGATGGTCGCCGGCAAGGAGATCGAAGGTGCGATCCAGCGCCTGGCGCAGATGGCACGTGCCGCCGGCATACATCTGATCATGGCAACCCAGCGACCCTCGGTCGACGTCATCACCGGCACCATCAAGGCCAACTTCCCGACCCGCATCTCGTTCCAGGTGACGTCCAAGATCGACAGCCGCACCATCCTTGGTGAGCAAGGCGCCGAACAACTGCTCGGCCAGGGGGATATGTTGCACATGGCCGGAGGCGGCCGCATCGCCCGCGTCCACGGCCCGTTCGTCTCGGACGCCGAGGTCGAGCATGTCGTCAATCACCTCAAGGCACAGGGACGTCCCGAGTATCTCGAGACCGTCACCGCCGACGAGGAGGACGAGGTGCCGGACGTCGATGACAGCCCGGTCTTCGACAAGGGCTCGGTCGCTGCCGAGGACGGCGATGCAATGTATGACGAGGCGGTGAAGGTGGTGCAGCGCGACAAGAAGTGCTCGACTTCCTATATCCAGCGCCGCCTCGGCATCGGCTACAACCGTGCTGCATCTTTGGTCGAGCGCATGGAAAAGGAAGGCCTCGTCGGCGCGCCGAACCATGTCGGCAAGCGCGAGATCATGGCCGGTCGCCGTGACCACGCGCAGACGAATGACGATCAGGAGTGATCGCAGGCCTGGTTGAAAGACAGGGCGGGGTGAACCGCCCCGTCCTTGCTCGCGCTACTTGATGGCCTGCAGCTTTTCGATCGCGGCGGTGAAGCCCGCCAGCGACACCGGGATCGCCACCGCCTTGCGCGTGACCGATTCCATGCCAACGTTCAGATTGGTGCCTGCCTTCATTGCCGTGATCAATTCCGGCGTCAGCGGTGCCGCGGCATAGGCGCCGTTCTGGTCGCTCGTCTGAATCGCGACGGTCACCTTCTCACCCTGGTCGATCTGGTAGGACGCGCCGGAGGGCAGGAACAGGCCGTGCGGCAGCGCAAGCAGCATGGCCAGGCCGCCTTTGTCGTTTTCCTTGCGAATAGTGACCGTCAACACGCGTTGACCTGTCTTCGACTCGGTCAGGTTCTGCGACACCTGGCATTGTAGTTCGTTGATCGTCGCACCGCTGGCGCAGTTGACCGCCCAGGGGTTGGCGTCGGCCGGCTTGGCTTCGACTGGCTTGGCTTCCTGCGCAAACGCGCTGCCGGCAAACAACAGTCCGATTGCGGCGGCCATCATGTTGATGATGCGACCTGGCTTTGTTGTTCGCGTGAACGTGGAGCGCATATTGCTTGCCTTTTCTGGGAAATCGACTTGGTGAACTGCGCGAAACTTATGCGCAAACAATCATATTAGGTGTTGCTTGACGGCAACATCTTTGTTTTTTGTGTGTGTACACGCGTTGGTAGCAAAGACTCCCCTTGCAAGTGCCGGGCATTGGCAGATCAATCGCAGCAACCAAGAACGCCCCCCTTGGATGGATGATCTATGCATTCGCGTTTGTTCCTGCCCGGAAACGCAAGACAAGCAGTGTCTAATGTACCGCCCGCGACCGCGACGCAAGTTTCGGTCGAGTATAGGCTGTCGCGCAGCGCTCGGGGCTTGTTGCGGACGTCCGCCCTATCAACGATCGCGTTGGCCTTGTCGGGCATGGCGGCCTTTGCCGAGGAAGGCGGGCTGTGGCAGCCGCAAGTGCGCGCCATCATCGGCGCCAACAATGACGGCGCCACCGCGGCGCTCGAAGGTTTCGTTCCGCTCAAGCAGACGGCCGAATCGGTCCTGTTCCTCGATGTCAGGGCCAAGCACGACTTCGAGGACGGTTTTGGCCAGGACTTCGGCATCGGCATCCGCCGGATCGTCAATCCGGACCTGATGCTTGGCGGCTATGCCTACATCAACACCCAGCGACAGGACGGACACCAGTTCACCGGCGCCACGCTGGGTCTCGAAGCGATTACGACCAATTTCGACGCGCATGTGAACGTCTTCCTGCCGATCAGCGGAGACCGGGCAGAACAATCGACCAGATCCAGTCTGTCGATGGTCGGCAACCAACTGCTCGAGCAGATATCGGTCATCGACCGGCGCAATTATGCCGCATGGGGCATCGAGGGTGAGATCGGCGCGCAGGTGCCGGTCGAGCTGCCCGAGAACCATGCGCTTCGGCTCTCCATCGGCGCCTACCATTTCGGCGACCCCGACGGCGACGACGACGGCATCACCGGCGGCAAGGCCGGCTTCGAATATCAGATCGGCGACGTCTTCGGCAGCGGCGCGTCCCTCGCCTTCGCCGGCGAGGTGCGCAACGACAATCGCGACGATACGCAGTTCGCCGGCAGCGTCAGGCTGACGATCCCGTTCAATCCGGGGGGCGAGGCCCAGGGTGACGCCGAGGGACCGGAGCCGGTCCATGCGGTCGGCGAAGGCTTGCGCAAGCGGGTCAACGAGCGCGTCCGCGGTGACATCGGTGTCCGTATCGAGGGTGGCGAAAAGCTCGTCGGCTCGTCGACGCGGGTGGCGATAAACGCCGCCACGGGCACGGCGTTCGGCAAATTCTTCTTCGCCGACGGCGCCAACACGCTCGGCCTCGGTACGTTAGGCGATCCTACGACCCTGGATGATGCCGTCACTGATGCGGGCGCCAACGGTTTTGTCGTCGTGCTTGGCGGCAGCGGCAACCTGCTGACGGCGGGCGTGACACTGGCCAACGGCCAGACGGTCATCGGCGGTGGTGAGAGCGTCACCGCCCAGCTGTTCGGCGGCGGCACCGGTTCCTACAATCTCGGCGGCAGCAACGGCACTATCGCCGGCACAAACGCCGGCAACAACGTCATTACGCTCGGCAACGGCAACACGCTCCGGGGCATCACCATCACAGGCGGTGCCGACGGCATCTTCGGCAACAACGTCAACGGCGCCACCCTGACCAGCGTGACCGTGAGCGGCGCCGGCGGCCATGGCGCCAACTTCACCGGCACGTCGACCGGCATCAAGGGTTCCAACTTCACCTCGACCGGCAATGGCCTCGATGGCCTGCACATCGTAGGCAACGGCACCTACAATTTCACCGGCACCACGCTGCTGCAGGACAATGGCGACGATGGCCTGGATATATCAGGCCAGGGCACCTACAGCTTCGCCATCCTGAATGCGCAGGACAATGCGGACGCCGGCATCTACGTCGCCGGCACCTCCGTTGCGGGCAGCTTCACAACCACAGGCGGCACCGTTTCGGGCAATGGCGGCATCGCCGTCTTCATCGACCCGATCACGGCCCATGTGACCCTGAATTCGATCAGCCATACCGGCGGCACGTCGGGCGTGGTGCTCGACAACCTCGCCGGCAGCTTCACCGTCACCGGCCAGACGACGATCTCGAACACGTCTGGCCCGGCGATCGACATCGTCAATTCGCCGGCGTCGATCCGTTTCGGCGACATCAGCATCACCAATCCGGGCGGCGACGGCATCTCCTTTGCCGGCGTCAATGCCACTGTCGTTGCCGGCAACATCGTCATTTCGGGTCTGGGCCTCGGCACCGGTCTCGATCTCTCCGGCAGCAAGACGAATTTCACCGCCCAGTCGGTCGACATCACAGGTACCGGCGCCGGATCGATCGGCATCGATCTGGCCCAGACCGTCGGCGGCTCGACGATCGTCATCACCAATGGCGGCGTCATTGCCAATGTCGGCACCGGCGTCCGCCTCGGCATCTCCGGCTCGCTGGTCAATTCTGCAAATGCCCAGTTCACATTCGGCGGCGGCTCGATCTCGGGCGTCACTGCGTCGCTCGACGCGCGCGGCCTCAACCAGACGCTCGGTAGCTATGCCTTTGGATCGACGACCTTCGTCGGGCCGCAGCTCTTCGACGCCCAGAATCTGATCTTCGTCGGCGCCTCGGCCACCGGTTCGGGCACAGGCTCGTCGCTGCTGGACCTGGCCTCGATCGCCACCGCCGATGCCAACACCGACGGCACGGCGATCTTCGTGCTGGTCAATCGTGGCACGGACATCAACGACGCCGACGGCTTCTCGCTCAGTGCCGGCCAGACGCTTGCTTCCTTCGGCAACGGACGACAGTTCTCGCTCGGCGGCGTGCCGATCAACGTGACCGGCGCCAACGTCCAGCACAGCACCACCATATCGGACGCCGGCGGCGCCGCGACGCTAACAAACACCGGTGGCGGCGACACGGTCACATTGGCCAACAACACGTCGCTGCTCGACTTCAACTTGTCCAATGCAGGCGGCGGCAACGGCATCTATGGCAACAACGTCACCAACGTCGCACTGACGGGGCTGACGATTTCGGGTGCCGACCTCAATGGTGTACTGCTCGCGGGTGCCAGCAGTGTCACGGGTTCCAACCTGACGTCGTCGGGCAATGGCGGTGCCGGTCTCTCGCTCCAGGGTGGTGGCACCTACGCCTTTACCGGCACGACCACGCTTACCGGCAATACGGGTAGTGGATTGCTGATCGGCAGTGGCTCCGGCAGCTACAGTTTCGACACGCTCAACGCGACGGGCAACGGCTCCAGCGGCGTCGTTGCCACCGGCTCGTCGGCGGGTCTGCTGACGATCGACGGCGGAACCATCTCCGGCAACGCATCTTCCGGTTTCGACGCCACAGGCCTCGGCCTCGATGTCACGCTGAGCAGCCTGAGCCAGACCGGTGGCGCGACCGGCATCAACCTCAACGGCGTTTCCGGAAGCTTCGCCGTTTCCGGCACGACGACGATTTCCAACACCACCAGCCACGGTATCTCGATCGTCAGCAGCTCGGCGATGGTCGGCTTCGCGGGCGCAGTCACGATCAGCAATGCCGGCGGAAGCGGCATCCTGCTCGACGGCAACTCGGGCGCAGTCAGCTTCGCCGACGTGGCGATCAGCCAGCCAAGCGCCAATGGCATCGACGTCCAGGGCGTCAACGGAACGATCAGTTTCCAGAACATCGACGTTACCGGCGTCTCGGCTACCGGAACAGGGCTCGACCTGTCGGGCAGCAGCTCGACCTTCACGGCAACGACGCTCGATATTGCCGGAACCGGCGGCACCTCGACGGGTATCGACCTCTCCGGCACCTCGGGCGGCACCGTCACTATCGGCAGCGGCGTTATTTCGGGCGTCGGCACCGGTGTCCAGATGGGCCCCAATGGGGCGATCGGCGCGACTGCGAACATCACTTTCTCGTTTGGCGGCGGCTCGATCACCGGCTCTGTCGCCTCGCTCGATATGCGCGGGCTTCTAGCCGGCAGTGGCACCTATGCCTTCGGCACGACCGCTCTGGTCGGTCCGCAACTGTTCGACACGGCCAATCTGATTTTCGTCGGATCGTCCAACACCGGTTCGGGCACCGGTTCGAGCGTCAACGACCTCATCAACGCCGCCGCCGCCGACGACCTGACTACTGACGCCAACACGATCTTTGTCTTCGTCAAGTCTTCGGCACTCGATCTCATCAACACCGACGCCGATGGCTTCACGCTTGCCAACGGCCAGTCGGTGGTGTCCTTCGCCAATGGCGCGACGGTCGACCTGGGAGCGCCGCCTGCCAACGTCACCGGCGCCAATGTCGTCACCGGCGCGACCCAGGTGGATCCCTTCGGCCATGGTGGCGCGGTTCTCAACAACGCTGCCGGCAGCGCCATCAACCTCGCCAATGGCAACCTCGTCCAGAACCTCACCGTCAGCAATGGCGGCTCGGGTGCTGCCATCGACGGGACGAGCATCTCGGGCCTCAATGTTGCCGGCGTCACGATCGCCAGCGCTGTTACCGGACTCGACCTGACGGGTGCTGCTGGCGCGATCGGCGTGCAGAATCTTGCCATCCAGTCTGCCCAGACCGGCATCCTGCTGGCCAACACGGCTGCCACCGTTACCTTCACCGGCGCCAATACGATCGGCAGCGTCAGTGGCACCGCGCTGTCGTTCAACAATTACAGCGGCACGGCGACCTTCGCCAATCTCGACATTTCGGGCGCATTCACCGGTATCAGCATCGCCGGCGGCTCCACCGGCACGATGAGCTTCGACGCGGCGAGCTCGATTGCCAACAGTGCGGGCATGGCGTTCAACATAGATAGCTCGACGCCCGACCTGACCTATGACGGCACCATCAACCACAGCAGCGCGGCAAGCGCTGTGCGCGTCAGCTCCATGACCGGAGGCAGCGCGACATTCGGAGGTGCAATCACCGCCAGTACCGGCGTGGCCAATGCCATCGACCTCACCAGCAATGCCGGCGGCACGATCAATTTCACTGGTGCCCTCAGCCTGACCACGGATGGCGGCTTCGGTTTCAGGGCCATCGATGGCGGCACGGTGTCGGTGACGGCGGCCGGCAACACCATCAGCACCGGCGCCGGCGTGACGGAACGCGGCATCCAGCTCGGCGGCACCGGCCTGACGATTGGCACTGGCGGAATCAGTTTCGCCAGCGTGACCGTCGACGGCTCCGGTGGCACAGTGCCGACCGGCATCCTCATCGAGAACACCAGCGGCGGCAACGTCACCTTCGGTACCGTCAACATCAGCCGTGCCATGGGCGACGCCATCCGGCTGACAAATGTTCAGAGCGGCACCTATACCTTTGGTGGTACGACCACCATCGCAATGGTTGGCGGAACGGGTCCGGGCTTCGCCGTCCAGGGCAGTGCCGCCACCATCAACGTCAACAACCTGGTCACGTCCAATGTCGCCGGCGCCGACGTCAGCCTGACCAACAACACCGGTACGATCTCGATCGGCGGTACCATCACCAATGGCGGCTCCGGCGACGGCGTCGTCGTTTCGGGCGGCAGCGCTGCGATCACCATCGGAGCCTCGATCTCGAGCTCGGCCGTCCTGGGGGGCAATGCCGTCAAGATCGACGGCATCACAGGCGGCTCGGTTGCGTTCACCGGTCCTGTCACCTCGACCAGCTTCGGCAACCTGTTGACCATCGGCGCGACGACTGCGCCGACCGGCGGCACGATCAGCTTCACCGGCTCGGCGCTGACCGCGAGCGGCGGCGGAACGGTGACGATGGCCGGGCTCGGCACCGGTGCGACCTTCAACGCCAGCGCGCCGCTGTCGATTTCCAACACAACCGGGACCGGCTTGCTGGTGACCAATGTCGCCGGCAGCGCCACTTTCGATTCCGTCACGGTCAGTGACGCCGCGACCGGCATCGGTCTCGGCAACAACACCGGCACCGTTGCATTCGGCGCTACCAGTGTGACCAACGTAGGGCTGGGCCAGACCGGTGTCAGCGTGTCCGGGACCAATGCGGGTACGGTGTCCTTCGCCAGCCTCGGCATCGCCATGTCCGGCAATGGTGCTACCGGCATCAGCTTCGCCAATGCGGTGATGAACGGGAACTTCACCGCCACTGACTTCGACCTGAGCAGCGACAGTTCGCTCGGCACGACGGCAGTGGATTTGTCCAACACCACCGGCACGGGTACCATCCAGCTCGGCGACGCGGGCGCGCCCGGCAACACGACCGCTGCCACCATCGGCGGCAGCGGGAACGGACCGGCGATCGGCTTTCAATTCACCAGCACGACGGCCGTCAACTTCATTTATGGCGATGGCGAGGGGTCAGTCGACAAGCTGTCGACGGTGAAGGCCGTCGACATCATGGCCTCGACTGGCGCCTTCCCCGTCGCCGGAACTTACAATTTCAAGGACGTCGACGGCGCCAATGGCGGTTTCGTCGGCGATATCTCGGAGGCGCAAGGGCCGACGGTCTATTACGTCGACCAGAACGGCACCGGCAACGGCACGGCAGCAAATCCGGGATCTATCGAGGGCGCGGAAGCCTCGGGCGCCGACGTCATCGTCTTCATCGACACGTCGGTAAACGGCACCAGCGACTTCATCGACATGATGCTGGCGCAGCAGGTCGGTGCCGGCAACAACACCTTCAACCTGGCCGATGGCCAGGTGGTGATCGGACTTAAGGCAGGCGAATCCATCGACACGGCGCCGCTCGGCGCCGTCGGCGGTGGCCTTGGCAATGCCTTCAGCTTCAGCGGCATCAGCTCGTCGACGATCATCGATGCACCCAGCGGCATCGACACCGTGCTTCCGACGTTGACCACCGCCAACGGCAACACGATCAGCTTCACCGGCACGGCGAGCATCGACAACGTCATTATCGCCAACACCGGTGCCTCAGGCATCGGCATCCAGGGCAGCGACATCACCAAGTTGATGCTCAGCCGCGCCATGATCGCTGGTGGCGGTGGTGGCGCGCTGTCGCTGACCGACGGTGTTGCCAATGGCGAGATCGCGCTGTCGGACCTGATCCTGTCGGCGACCGGCGGCAACATCGGCGTCGTCGATGGTGCGGTGGGGGCGGGAGTCCTGAAGGTCAGTGCCTTCTCCGACGTCACGCTGCTGGGCAACAATGGCGAAGTCGGCGGCTTCATTCTTGGGGGCGTGGTCTTTGACGCCAACGCGGCGACCGCCGGCATCGACCAGGTCGATGGCGGTGCCTTCGTCGCCGGCACCGCGGCCAACCGTGTTGGCGGCTTTGGTCTTTTGCTGGACGATACGATCTCCGGCAATCTGAAGTTCGACACGACGAACATTGCCGTCCAGCAGGCAACGAACGTGCTCTTTGGCGGCAATGTCGCACTCGGCATCTACGCCAACGCTCTCGACGGTTCCGGAAGCACGCTTGATTTCGGCACGGCGACGGTCGACATCGCGGGCGGCGGAACGGCCGGCAGCTTCTTCAACGGCGCGTATCTGCTGGTCAACAGCACCAACAAGATTGGCTTCTCCGGCGCCACCAGCTTCACCGGCACGAACGGTGTCGGCGGCATCTCCGCCAACAGCGCGGCAGCCACTGGCGGCGAGCTGTTCTTCGCCAGCGCCAGCAACGCGTTCAATGTCAATGGTCCGGCACTGGACGTCTCGAATGTTGCGCTCACCAATGGTGCTGCGGGCCCGGCACAGTTCGGTTCTATCAATGTGACCGGCGGCCAGAACGGCATCAAGCTGCTTAACCTGATCGCCTCGCCGACGGTCCAGTTCAACGGCCCGGTCACCATCGCCAATACCACGGTCAACGCAATCCAGCTCGACAACGTCACCAACGGCGTTTCGGTGACCTTCGCCGGGACCGTCGGGATCACCAATGCCGGCCAGGGCGGCGTCAAGTGGCAGCGCTCCGCCGGCAGTACCGATACGCTGACTTTCGCCGGTGGTCTCGACATCCAGAACAATGCTGGGGTCGGCTTCAATGCCACCTACGGCAATGTCGTGCTGTCGGGTGCTGCGACCAGAAACATCGCCACGACGAATGGGCGTGCGCTGGTCATCAACGGCGCCAATTTCAGCAACGGTGCTGCCGGCGCGGCCGAGTTCAACAATGTCAGCGCCAACGGCTATCTCAGCGGTGGCGGCATTGACATCAATGCCGGCTCCGGCGCCGTCCGCTTCGGCGGGACGGTGACCCTGTCACCGGATGCCGCCACGGTCGGAACCGCCTACGGCATCAGCATCGGTGGCGGCACGACGGGCACCTACACCTTCGCCGGTTCGACCACCATCACAGGCGGGGCCGACGACAATGGCGTCTACATCAGGAACACCGGCGCCGGGCTGACCGTCGACTTTACCGGGCCGCTGAACGTCACCACCGGCATGAATGCCGTCGACCTCAACGACACGACAGGCAATCTGGCGGTCTCGATCCAGCACGCATCGAGCAGCCTGACCTCCACGAACGCGGCTGGGACGGCATTCCTGGCCGTTGGCGGCAGCGGAACGATCAGCAGCGCCGCATCGATCTCGAGCGTCGGTCTGGGTGCGTCGATCACCGGTCGTTCGGGTGGAACCGTCACCATCTCAGGCAACATCACCCAGGCGCTGCGCGGCGTCGAGGTCAATGGCGGCAGCGGCGGCAGCGTCGTCTTCTCCGGCACGCAGAAGACCCTCAACACTGGCACCTTCAACGCCGTGCGTGTGTTCTCGCCGACGGCGGTCAGCTTCATCAATGGCGGCCTCGACATCGACACCACGACGGGCACCGGCATCAGTGTCAACGGCACCGGCGGCACCGCGAGCGTCGCCGTCTCCGGCGCGGGCAACACGATCAACACCGGATCCGGCACGGGTGTCACCGTCACCGGCGGCGTCGGTGCAGTCGCTGTCGACATCAATTCGGCGATCGCCTCGACAAGCGGTCTGGCGGCCAATGTCCAGGGCGTCACGTCGGGCACGGTTACGCTGTCGGGCGATCTGAACGCGGCCGGTGTCGCCGCGAACAGCAACAGCGGCGGCACCATCGACTTCTCGGGCGCGACGAAGATCCTGACCTCTGGCATCGCGAACGCCGTCAACCTGACCAACAATGCCGGCGCGACGATCAATTTCAGCAATGGCGGGCTGGCGATCAGTGCCACCAGCGGCAGCGGCTTCAGCGCCAGCGGCGGCGGCACCATCAGTGTCGGCACCGGCGTCAACGCAAACACGATCACCACGACGACTGGCACGGCTCTGAGCCTCGACGGCGCCACCGTCGGCGCGGCAGGCCTGAATTTTGCGACGGTTTCAGCGAACGGCGCGGCCACGGGCATTGTGCTGAACAATGTAAGTTCGAGCGGCGGTGGCGCCATCGCGCTGGGCACCGTCAACCTCCAGGGCATCACCGTCCGTGGTGTCGACATCTCCGGCACGCTGGGGACTGCGGTCTCCTTCAACGACCTGGACATCGGCCTGAACGGCTCGGCGGTTGCCTTCGACCTCAATGGCGCCACCATCAACGCCGCTGTCACGGCCAACGACTTCGACGTGACCAATTCGGGCGCGGCGGGCACCTCGATCGGCGTCGACCTGCGCGGTGCCATAGGCGGCCAGACCGTGCGGCTCGGCGATGCCGTCGTCGGCGGCAACAGCTCGAGCATTGCAGGCGTCAATACCGGTATCTACCTCAACAGCTCGACCAACCTTGCCTTCACCTATGGCGACGGCGAGTCTGCCACCGACAAGCTGTCGACGATCGGCGCCAATGTGGCGATCGACGCCAGCAGCGCGCCGGTCGCCGGCAGCTACGACTTCCAGGACGTCGACTTCCAGGCGAGCCCTGGCCTCGGCTTCGGCATCGGCAAGGTCTATTTCGTGGATTCGGACGGCGCCATCGGCGGCGGCAACGGGTCGGGCATCGACGGCGCCAACCCGATGACGCTGGCAGAGGCCGAGGTGGTCGCGGGCGTTAACGACATCATCGTCCTGATCAACAACGGTAGCGTCATCACGGCTGCCGGCACCAACGCCGACAACACGCTCAATCTTGCTGCCGGCACGCAGGTGCGCGGCTTCGGCAATGGTGCGATCAACCTGGCGATGACGGTGCCGAGCACGATCCAGCTCGCCAGCAACACGATCAGCATCGCCGCCGTCGGCAGTGGTGCCGCGACGCTGACCACGAGCGCCGGCAGCAATGTCATCACGCTCGGCGCCAGCGGCAACATCATCGACGGCTTCATCCTCGACGGCAGCCCGGCAACTGCGGCGCGCGGCATCAAGGACAATGGCTTCGGTGCTTCCGGTACCATGATTTCGAACATGACGATCAGGAATTTCCTGACCGCCGGCATCGAGATCACGCCGTCCGCAAGCACAACGATCAACAACGTGGTGTTCTCGTCCAACGGCTCCGATGCCATCCTCAATGCGTCCAACACCACGATCAGCAACGTCACCAGCGCCGGCGCGACCGGCATCGCCTTCGACATCCGCAACGCCAGCGGCACGACGACGCTCGGCAACATCTCGATCACCGGCGCTGGTACCGGCGGCATCTCCTTCGGCGGCGTTTCCGGCCCGGCCGGCACGATCACTGCCACCAATGTCGACATCGGCGGCGCCAACGCCCTTGCCATAACCGGCGGCAATGCCGCGATCAGCTTCGATGCGGCAAGCTCCATTGCCAACAGCTCGGGCACCGCCGTGACGATCGCCAACCGCACCGGCGGTAGCTTCAGCTTCGGCGGCACGGTCGTGGCCAATGGCGCGGCGAGCGGCATCAGCGTCTCGGGCGCCACGGCGGCAAGCGCGGTGAGCTTCACCGGAACCGTCGACCTCGGCACCACGACTGCAATGACCGGCACTGCCGTTGCGATCAACAACAACGGTCAGGCCTCGACGATCAGCTTCGCCAACCTCGATATCGCAAGCAGCGGCACGACCGGCTTCTCGGTCAGCAATGGCGGCACGGTCAACGTCACCACCGGCACGATCAATGCCATCTCGGCACAGGCGATCTTGCTCAACGGCGTTGCCGCCAACGCCACCTTCACCGCGGTCAACTCGACCGGCGGTACCAACAATGTTGGCCTGTCCAATGTCAGCGGCACGGTCAATCTGGGCTCGGGCGCGCTCTCCGGTGCCTCGGGTGCCGCGTTCCTCGTCGGCGGCGGATCTGCCAATGTCGACTATGCCGGCACCATCGCCAAGACGACGGCCGGCAATGTCGTCAGCATCGCCGGCCGCACCGGCGGCACGCTGACCCTGTCCGGCAGCCTCAGCGCGACGGGCGGTGTGGCCAATGGCATCTCGGTCACCGGCAACAGCGGTGGCACGATCAACTTCTCAGGTTCGACCAAGACCCTGACGACGGGCGCAAACACGGCAGTCAGCCTCGCCAGCAACACCGGCACGACCATCAATTTCACCGGTGGCGGGTTGGCCATCTCCACGACGTCAGGCGCCGGTTTCAGCGCCACTGGCGGCGGCACGGTCGGCGTCCAGGGCTCGAACAACACGATCGCTTCGACGACCGGTACGGCGCTCACCGTCACCAGCACGACCATCAGTGCAAACGACCTGACCTTCCGCAGCATTTCGTCCAACGGTGCCGCCAACGGCATCGTGCTCAACACCACGGGTGCTCTTGGCGGCCTGACGGTGACCGGCGACGGCGGCGGCAGCAACAACGGCTCGGGCGGTATCATCCAGAATTCGAGCGGAGACGGCATCAGCCTGAACAACACCGCGCAGGTGCGGCTCGCCCGGATGAACATCACCAACAACCTTGGCAGCGGCATCGGTGGTTCCACGATCAACGGGCTGCTGATCGAGCGGTTCAACATCAGCGGCAACGGCAATGACGCTGGGACCGACGAATCCGGCATCAATGTTTACGAGCTGACCGGCACCCCATTTGGTGGCACGAACGACACCGGAATCATCGACTCGGTGATCAGCAACAACCACGAGTTCGAAATCCAGATAACGAACACGGCCGGCACGCTCAGCGATTTCCGTCTGACCAACAACACCATCAGCAGCAACGGCCCGGTCGGCGGAGCCCATGGCAATCTCGTCAACTTCCTGGGCCTGGGCACGGCCAACATGACGCTGAATGCGAGTGGCGGCAGCTACACCGGCGCCGCGCCGGACACGGCGACGGGTCTGCATATCGACCATTCGGGCACCGGTGGGTTGATGACGGCCAACGTCAATGGCGGCACGTTCACCAACAACAACGTCGCCGTGAGCGTGTCGTCGGCAAATGGCGGCAATCTCGATTTCGACATCAATGGCGTCACCGCCACCGGCAATCGTGCACATGGTCTCAATCTTTTTGTTGGTGCGTCGAGCACAGGAGCGGTCACCGGAACCTTCCGCAACAACATCATCGGCACGGCAGGTGTCACAGGATCGGGTGCCGATCTCGGCTTCGGTATTCGTGTCCAGAACGAGGGCAGTACCACAACTGCAAATGCGGTTACGGTATTGATCGAAAATAACACAGTGCGCGAACTTGCCAATTTCGCGGCGATCAATGTCAACCAGGGCATCGTCGGCCAGGCGTTTACCCGCACCCAGAACGTCACGGTCCGGAACAACATTATTTCCGATGTAGACAACAGTCGCGGCATCACCATCCAGCAGAACAACAGCACGGCCCCAGGCATCATGAACGCGACCATTCATGGCAACACGTTTGCCAATGTCGCTGGCCAAGCCGGCGACGGGACCGAGATCCGGCTTCGCCAGCTGGCTGGTGGAACGTTCAATCTGGTTCAGCTCAGCGCGGCTGATCTCGCAACGCTGAACGGGCTCACCCTGGCGGATCTTAGCATTGGAGGGACAATCACCTTCGGGGCGGCGCCACCACCGCTGCCTTGACCGGCATTCATCTCTTGCTCGGATGGTCCGGATTGGGTGAATAGTGTCTAAGATGTCTTGAAATATAATTTCAGTAGTTGATATAATAGTTGTTTTAGTAGACAGTTCTAATTCTTGATTCTAGATTGAAATGGGTTGAGGGGCGATCATGGCGGAACCATTTCTATCAGAAATTCGCATCATGTCCTTTGCGTTTGCGCCCAGAGGCTGGGCATTGTGCAATGGACAGCTTCTTCCGATAAACCAGAACCAGGGATTGTTTTCTCTTCTGGGCACGACGTTCGGCGGCGATGGCCGGGTGAATTTTGCCCTGCCGGACTATCGCGGTCGGCTGCCGATCCATGTCGGCTCCAACCATACGCTGGGTGAACGTGGTGGTGAGCCGGCGCATACGCTGTCGATCTCCGAAATACCCACTCACACCCATGTTCTCAGCGGGTCCAGTTCGCAAGGTGACGCCGTCAATCCGCGACCGCAGAACACCAACGGCACGGTGTTTGCCAAGGACCCGGGCAACACCTACTCGGCGAGCGCGCAGAGTTTGGTGGCTTTGAAAGCCGGCAGCATCAGCAACGTCGGCGGCAGCCAGGCGCATCTCAACATGCAGCCGTTCCTGACGCTCAGCTTCTGTATCGCCCTCCAGGGCATCTTCCCTTCGCCGACCTGAGGAGGCAAAGCCATGGCACAGCCCTATGTTGGCGAGGTTCGCATGTTTGCCGGCAATTTCGCGCCGGCGGGATGGATGTTCTGCGAAGGTCAGCTGCTGCCGATCTCCGAGAACGAGACGCTGTTCAACCTCATCGGTACGACCTATGGCGGCGACGGTGAGAGCACGTTCGCGCTGCCCGATCTGCGCGGCCGGGTGCCGCTGCACCACGGCAATGGATTTATCCTGGCCGAGACCGGCGGCGCCGAGGAGATCACGCTGACCATCGGCCAGATACCCGCGCACTCCCATCCCTTGCTCGGCTCGACAGTCAATGGCGCTCAGCCGGCACCCGAGGGTAACGTCCTGGCCAGCTCGACTGTGATCACACCCTACGCTCCGGAGACGGTGACTGTAGCTATGGCGCAAGCCGCGGTGGGATCGGTCGGCGGCAGCCAGCCGCACGCCAACTTCCAGCCCTATCTCTGCATCAATTTCATCATCTCGCTTTTTGGAATCTTCCCGTCGCCGACCTGAGAGGAAGCAATGGCCGACCCCTTCGTCGCCGAAATCCGTATTTTTCCCTTCAACTTCGCGCCCAGGGGGTGGGCGTGGTGCGACGGCCAGTTGTTGCCGCTGTCGCAGAACACCGCCCTGTTCTCGCTGCTTGGCACGACCTATGGCGGCAATGGCAAGTCCAATTTCGCCCTGCCCGATCTGCAGGGACGAACGCCGATGCACCCCGGCCAGGGACCGGGGCTGTCGCTGCACGATCTCGGCGAAACAGGCGGGGAAGAGACGGTGACCCTGCTCGAATCCGAGATCCCGACGCATTCGCATAGCTTGATGGTGACAAACGAGGATGGCACGCAAGGTTCGCTGACGGCAGACATTACCGTGGCCACCTCGGTTGGCGGCAAGCTTTACCAGACCAATGTCTCAGCCAATCTGACAAGCATGAATGCCAATGCTCTCGCACCCGCCGGTGGCGACGCAGCACACAACAATCTGCAGCCCTATCTCACCTGCTATTTCTGTATCGCGCTGCAGGGCGTCTTCCCGCCCAGAGGCTAATGAATTTCGAGCCACGCAGGACCAACATCATGGCCAAGAAAGCAGCTCCAAAGTCGACGGCGCGTGATAGCGCCGGCAAGAACGCAACCGCCAAGAAGCCTGTTGCAGCCAAGGCACCAACCGCAAAGGCAACGTCGACGCCGGTAGTGAAGAAGGCGGCGGCCAAGTCGGCGCCCGCATCGAAGGCGAAAGCCGCGCTTGCTTCGGCCACGAAGAAAACGGCCCTTGCCAAGGCGTCTGCCTCGACGGCGAAAGCAACAACGCCCGTCAAAGCCTTGGCCGTGCGCGCGAAACGGTCGAGTGGACCGGCCTTGCGCCACCTGCCGCCTGGCGTGAAGTTTTTCGAGCTGTCACGGCTGATGGTCATCGCCATCGATGGCAACAGTCAGCTCGTGCAGAAGGCGCAGAACGGTCCCAATGGCCCCTGGGCCAAGGCTTGGTCGCCTGTCGCGCCGGGCACCTACGCCATCATGGCGACAGGCTTGACGCGCGATGGCCGGGTCGCAGTGGTGGCACAGCCGTCCGGCGGCCCGCAACTCGTCTTCATCACCGAAGACGCCAACCAGGTTGGGCCGATCGAGAAATGGAACCCGCCGGTCAACATCGGCGCGGTACCGGGCGCAACGGGCTATCAGAGCATGTCGATGGCACGGGATGCCGACGGTCTGATTGAGATCTTTGTCGTCACCGCCAATGGCCAGATCTGGTGGATACGGGAGAACCCGCCCAAGGTCGTGGAGAAGACGGTCACCGTCACGCCGCCCGGCACCGACAAGCCGATCACCATAACCGTCCAGGAGCTGGCACCACCTGACAAGCCGTGGAGCGACTGGCAGCAGATACCGGGCAGCGTCGTTGCCATATCAGCCAAGCGTCAGGGCGATGGCCGCATCGTCCTTTTCGGCATCAATTCGGGCCTCAATCTCTACCGCTGCCAGCAATCGGTGGCGCGCACGACCGCTGTCGGCCAGTGGACGCCCTGGGTGATGATGAACACGCCGACGACAGGCACGTTTGTGGGAATGTCACCGGTGCTGGGGCCCGGCGGCGGACTCAATTTCTTCGGCCTGACCAGCAATGGCCAGGTGGTCCACACCAGGCAGCAGCCGGCGGGATCGGATACGTGGACGCCATGGGCGACACCGGGCTTCTCGCGCACGCCCATCTACACGCTCGCCAGCGGCATCCAGGGCGACAACGACATAGTCCTTGTCGGCAGCGACCGAAGTTTCGTTCATCAGTTCAATGCGCAGAACAGCGCGCGCACGCAGAACTGGACCGGTTGGCGCGATTTTTCCAGTTCCGACAGCAATGTCGAATTCAAGCTCGACTACAACGCGGATGGCCGGCTGATGCTGTTCAGCCATGCGACGAGATCTCCGGCCGGAGGCGGCCTGTGGGCCAAGCGCCAGACAGCGTTCGACAGCACGGAATGGGACCTCGACTGGGATCAACTGGCCGACGGCGGCATCCGCCGCTTCTCGGTGGTGCGTGACCTGACGCCGCCGGTCTGATGACTGCAATTCTGAGGGGCAAGGCCGAGACCGTCTCGGCGGGAAGTCTGTCGTCCTGGCGTCGTTCTCGCCAGGCCAGGCTGAGTTTCCGGCCGGCTGGCGATCAGGACCTGCCGTTCCTGTCGGCGCTGTATGCCTCGTCGCGATGGCAGGAGCTCGAGCCGACGGGATGGTCGGAGGGCCAGAAACAATCGTTCCTGGCACAGCAGTTTGCCGCTCAACACTACCACTACATCAAGCATTATCCCGGTGCCGAGCGGCTCGTCATCGATCACGCGGGCCGTCCCATCGGCAGGCTCTATGTCGCGCGCTGGCAGGATGAGCATCGTATCGTCGATGTCGCTTTCGTGCCCGAGGCCTGCGGCCAGGGCTACGGCACCGCCGTGCTGGGCGACGCGCTCGACGAGGCTTTCGCGGCGGGCAAGCGCGCCTCGATCCACGTCGAAAAGAACAATCCGGCAAAGCGGCTCTATCTCAGGCTGGGTTTCACCGTCGTCGAAGACAAGGGCGTCTACGACCTGATGGCGGCGTTTCCGCCCGGCTCGCAGCCGTCATGACGCGTTCAGTTGAACACGGCCTCGTAGAACACGGCAGTCGCGTCGGCCGACACTGGCACGATGAAGATGTCGTCGGCGAAATCGGCGCCGACAAAGCGGTACGTTGCCTGCTGCAGGGCAGCATTGCGCGGCCCCTTGAACTGCAGCGAAAAGCCGCCGCCCGGGCGCGCGCTCGAGGACAGTGGGCGCACCGCATGCAATTCGAGCCGCAACTGCGTGCCGCCGGCGTCGACGGTGAAGGTCTGCCCGACAGAGCTTTCAAAATCCGAAGCCGAAATCATCTGGTCCGCCCACTAGTGCACAATCCGAGAAGCACCCAATCTTGCTGCTTGCCAGTGTCCTGTCCATAGTCGCAGTACAGTTTCACGACATTGCCAACTCTATGAAGCAAATATCAAGACGATCGCGCAGTCGCCACGCGATCCGAGCCGCCGGAAGGACTTGACCGATGACTGAACCGACGACCGAAACCAAAGCCGTGGAAGGTGCCGCGGCCGCCGGCCTGCCGCTGTTCTATTCCAGGCCCGAGGCGCTCAACCCGGCACGGCATGGCTCGCTCGGCCTGACGGCGCGCAGTGATTTTTCCTTCGCCCGCGAGGCGCATGCCATCCCGGTGGTGGCATCCGAAATGCCGGCGGCGATGCGCTCCTATCCGATTGTCTTTATCGGGGCCACCAAGGCGCCCGTCATTATCACCGGGCTGCGCCAGAACGAGAACCTCTTCGTCGAGGCCAGCGGCAAGTGGCTCGAGCCGCATTACATCCCGGCCTATGTCCGCCGCTACCCCTTTATCCTCGCCGACGACTCCGGAACGGGCACCGGCCGGCTGACCTTGTGCGTCGACCGCGCCAGCGAGCGCGTCACCGAGGTATCCTCCAGCGCCGGCAAGGTCGCACCGTTCTTCAATGCGGCGGAAGCCAGCGAGGCAAGCAAGCAGGCGCTCGCCTTCTGCAACCAGTTCCAGATCGATTTCAATGCCACCCGCGCGATGGTGGAAAAGATCGACGCCCACGGCCTGTTTGCGCCGCGCCAGAGCACGGTCACGCTCGAAGGCGGTGAAGTGCTCAACGTCACCGATTTCCAGGTCATCGACGAGCCGGCATTCAACAAGCTCTCCGACGAAGCCTTTCTCGATTTGCGCAGATCGGGCGCGCTCGGGCTGGTCTATTGCCACCTCGCATCGAGCAACAGCTGGACCTCGCTCGTCTACCAGGCTTCGCAGCGGCGGCTCGTCACGGGCGTCTGATTTTTCACGACGAAGCTGGGAGAGCCGTTGCGCGGCTCTCTTTTGGAGGGGCGTCGGGGTGACCCGTTGCGGTCGACCGGCCACGGAACAAATTCCTGTCTGCACCGTTGCCATCTGGTTGCAGAAGGAAAAATCATGGCTGACACCCCCAAAACCGAGGTTCCTGGTATCGACGGCATCCAAAAGTCGGTCGAAAAGCAGATCTCCGAGCTGCGCAAGGAGATCGCCAAAATCAACAAATCCCTTACCGACCGCAGCCTGGACCTTGTCGCGGAAGCAACCGACACGGCGCACGGCGTCATTGAGGGGGCGTCGATGCGGACGTCGCGAGCGGCCCGGCAGCTTCGCTCGCAAGCCCAATCTGTCTCCGAGGCCGCCCGCGAGAATCCGGCCACGACCGGTGCCGTGATTGGTTTGGCAGGTTTGGTCGGGTTCATAATCGGCTTTGCGATCGCGAAAGGCTCAAACGATCAGGGTGGCCGCTGGTATTGAACGATCACAGCGCCACCAGCCGGCCCCATTCCATTCAGTTCCCATAGGAGAACCACATGGCTTCATCCGTGCTCATCGGTATCCTGATCACGTTCCTGGTGATCATACTTGTGCTTTATCTGGTTCAGCGCCTGCCGATCGACGCCAAGATGCGGCAGATTGCGCAGATAATTGTGATCATTATCGGTATTGTTTCGCTGCTTAAATACTTGGCAGTCTTTTAGCCGGCTGTGCCACGACAACAAAAAGCGGCCTTTGAGCCGCTTCTTGTCAGCATCGGGCGCCATGCGCCAAGCGTATCAGCACCGCCACATATCTGGTCAGCCCGTCGCCTTACAGCACGTGGGACAGGAACTCGCGCGTGCGCGGCGATTGCGGGTTGGCGATCATTTCGCGCGGTTCGCCGCGCTCCTCGACGACGCCGCGATCCATGAAGATCAGCTGGTCCCCGACCTCGCGGGCGAAGCCGATCTCGTGGGTGACGACGACCATGGTCATGCCGCTCTCGGCCAGGTCGCGCATGACCACCAGTACCTCGCCGACGAGCTCCGGATCGAGCGCCGAGGTCGGCTCGTCGAACAGCAACACCTTTGGGTTCATCGCCAATGCTCGCGCGATCGCGACGCGCTGCTGCTGTCCGCCGGAAAGCTGGCGCGGATAGGCGTCTGCCTTGGCCGATAGCCCGACGCGCTCGAGCAGCGCATGGGCCTTGTCCTTGGCTTCGGCCTTGGACATGCCCTTCACCATGATCGGCGCTTCGATCAAATTCTCCAGTGCGGTCATATGCGAGAACAGGTTGAAGGACTGGAATACCATGCCGATGTCGGCACGGCGTTGGCACAAAAGCTTGTTGTTGACCTCGTAGAGCTTGCCGTGGCGCAGGTCGTAGCCGACGAATTCGCCGTCGACCAGGAGCACGCCGCCGCTGACCTCTTCGAGATGGTTGATGCAGCGCAGGAAGGTGCTCTTGCCCGAACCCGACGGTCCGATGACACAGGCGACAGAGCCGGTCGGCACGTTGAGGTCGATGCCTTTCAGCACTTCGACTGCGCCGAAGGACTTGCGCACGCCGCGTGCGAACACCATCGAATTGTCGGGAACGCCGAAGCGGGCCTGGTTTTCTGCTTTCGATGTCATGCTGGCTGTGCCACCCGTCCGAACTTGAAGGCGCGTTTCAGCGTGTCGCCGAAGGACGCGCCCTGCTGCAGGTCGCTTCTACCGTAATATTGCTCGATGTAGTGCTGGCAGATCGACAGGATGGTGACGACGAACAGATACCAGAAAGCCACGACGATCAGCAGCGGGATGGTCTCGAAGGTGCGCGCATAGATGCTCTGCGCGGCATAGAGCAAATCGTTGACGGCGATGATGGTGACCAGCGATGTCGTCTTCAGAAGGTTGATCGTTTCGTTGCCGGTCGGCGGCACGATGAAGCGCATTGCCTGGGGCAGCGTGATGCGGCGCAGGATCAGCCGGTGGTTCATGCCGAGACTGCCGGCAGCCTCGGTCTGGCCTGAAGCCACCGAGTTGATGCCGGCGCGCACGATCTCGGCCATGTAGCCGGCTTCATGCAGCGACAGCGCGATGACGGCCGCCACGAAAGGTGTCATGAAATCGTTGGTCTTGACCGTGAACAGCGTGCCGATGAAGGGCAGCGTCAGCGAGAACTCGCGCACCACCAGTGCCAGGTTGAACCAGAAGATCAGCTGGATCAGCGCCGGTGCGCCGCGGAAGAACCAGATGTAGGCGCTGGCAAAGGCGTTCAGGATGCGGCTCGGCGACAGCCGCATGATGGCGACGATGGTGCCGATGACGATCGCCAGCACCATGATGGTGACGGTCAGTACCAGCGTCTGGCCGAGGCCGCGCATGATCGAGGGGTGGAACAGGTACTTTCCGACTGTCGGCCAGTCGAAGGCGGGATTGGTGGCCAGCGCCTTGAGGATCAGTCCGAGGATAGCCAGCGTGATCGCTGTGCCGACCCACAGGCCATAGTGGCGCAGCGGCACGACTGTCAGCGCCTCCGGCGGCGGCGTTTGCGTTTCGGCCCGGTCCATTCAGCCGCCCTCCCAGCAGTGCTGATGGCCGGCGAAGGTTCCATGTCCCTCGCCGGCCTTTCGTATTACTTGCGGATCTTGTCGGCGCTGTCGACGATATAGGCTTCGTCGATCATGGCGCTGGTCATGCCGTACTTGGCCATGATCGTCTTGTAGGTGCCGTTCTTGATCAGCTCGTTGACGCCGGCGGCCAGCATGTCGGCCGTTTCCTTGTCACCCTTGGGGATGGCGATGCCGAGCGGTGCGACGTCGTAGAGACCCGGAACGACCACCATCTGCCCCTTGCTGGTCACCTCGAAATAGCCCGATGCGGTAGCGTCGTCGAGGCGGGCATCGATACGATCGGAGAGCGCGGCCTGGATGATGTCCTTACCCTCCGGGAAGATGCTCTTGGCAATCTCCGGCAGGCCTTTTTCCTTACACTCGGCGCTCAGACGGTCGGCGATGAAGTCCGACACCGCGCCGCCGATGACGCCGACCCGCTTGCCGCAGAGATTGTTCTCGCCCTGGAACTGCGAGGCTTTGTCGGCGGTCGTAGACGCAACGATGCCTGACTTGATGAACATCACGAAGTCGACCTGCTTCAGGCGCTCGTCGGTGGCGGCGAAGGTTTCCCACGCGACCTTGAAGCGGCCGGCGGCGAGGCCCGGCACCATCGAGGGGAAGGGAATGCGGGTGACTTCAAGCTCGGCGCCGAGCAGCTTGGCGGTTTCCTGGGCCAGCTCGATGTTGATGCCGACCTGCTTGCCGTTTTCGTCGATGAATTCGAACGGCGCGTATTCGAGGGTGTTGGCGATGATCAGCTTGCCGGTGTCCTTGACCTCGGCCGATTTCGGCAGTTCGGCGGCGGTCAGCGCGCCGGCAAAAGTCACCAGGGCGGTTGCAGCCGTTGCGGCCAACGTTGCGCCGCGCAGAAGCGAAAAATGATGCACTTTGTTCCTCCTCATGATGCTGAGATGGCCGGCGGCGGCTGCCCCTGGCTTCGTCCCCGTGACCGCCCTCCCCTCGATGAAGTGCGCTTCTTGCCGTCGGCGTTCACGTCAGAACCAATTCTGATATTGAAATGTATTTTTATGGCCGCTGAATTGTCAAGCGAGCAGCACCGGCCCTGTCACAGAAATCGCGGCGGCAGAACGGGCACTCGATATCGCTTCGTGCTTCACCCGCCACGATCAGAACCGAAGCGAACGCAGCCCGACCGTGCGGTCGATGATCAGGATCGCGGCAAAGGTCATGAAGATGCTGAGCGAGGCGATGGCCGCTGCGGTCGGATCGAAGTTGAAGCGCAGGTAGTCGAACAGTTCGAGCGGCAGCGTGTTCTTGCCGAGCGACTTCAGCAAAAGCGAAATGTTGAAGATGTCGAAGGAGATGACGAAGGCAAAAAGGCAGCCGGTGATGATGCCAGGCTTGATCGCCGGCAGCGTCACGCGCCGGAAGGTCATCCAGCCGCCGGCACCGAGGCTGCGCGCCGCCTCTTCCTGCGAACGGTCGAAGTTGAACAGCGCCGACGACACGTTGAGGAAGACATAGGGGAAGGTGACGACGATGTGGCCGATCTGGATGCCGATCGAATAGTCGGTGCCGATCCGGATTTCGTAGAAATAGAACAGCAGCGCGATCGCCGTCAGAATCTCCGGCACCAGCAGCGGTGCGGTCATGATCAGGCGGATGTAGTCGCGGGCCATCGTTGCGTGGCGGGCAACGTAGATCGCCGCCAGTGTGCCGATCACGCCATTGACGACCGTCGATGTCGCGGCGATCTGGATCGAGTAGAGCGTGGCATCGAGGAAGCGCTTGTTGGAAAACAGCGCCTCGAACCAGCGCAGCGAAAAGCCCTCGAGCGGGAACGCCAGGAACTCGCCCGAGTTGAACGACAACAGCACGACCAGCACGATCGGGAACATCAGGAAGATGTAGATCGCCGTGACCAGCGCGGTGAACAGGCGGTCCCAGATGGTCTTTTCGACGCCGTTCGACGAACCTGTCATGGCAGTCTCCGCATCGCGCGCGCCGTGAGCCTGAGATAGAGCCCGACGAAGATGACCGCCACCGCCGCCATGATGATGGCCAGTGCCGCCCCCGCCGGCCAGCGGAAGTTGTCGACAAGGTATTGCACCACCAGCACCGACATGGTGCGGCCGCCGGTGCCGCCAAGCATGGCGGGCGTGACATAGGCGCTGATCGACAGCACGAACACCAGGATCGTGCCGGCCTGGATGCCGGGCATGCTGAGCGGCAACGTCACCTTCCAGAAGGTGCGCATGCGCGAGGCGCCGAGCGAGCGCGACGCCATGGCAAGGTCGGGACTGATCGCCTGCAAATTGCCGAGCAAAGGCAGGATGATGAAGGGCAGGAACACATGCGTCAGCGCGATGGTGACGCCGAGCGAATTGTTCATCAGCTGCAGCGGGAAGTCGATCAGGCCGGCCGCCTTGAGCGCCTGGTTGGCGACGCCGTTGTTGGACAGGATGATCATCCAGGCAAAGGTCCTGACGACCAGCCCGACCAGCAGCGGCGACAGCACGAAGATGTAGAGCAGGCTGGTCCAGCGCGAGCGCGACTTGGCGAGGTGATAGGCGACCGGATAGCCCAGCAGCAGCGAAATGACGGTGACGGTCGCGCCGATCAGCAAGGTGCGTCCGAGGATGCCCCAGATGTAGAAATCACCGAGCGCCGTCGTGTAATGCGCCAGCGTGAAGCCGTCGCCATAGACGGCGCGGGTCGATGCCTCGCGCAGGCTCATGGTGATGATCGTCAGGTATGGCAGCGCGAAGAAACCGATCAGCAGCACCAGCGCCGGCACCACCATCCAGGCAGCACTGCCACGGTTGCCCCGGCTGTCCACGCGAGGTGCCGCCTCGACCGCGCTCATGATGCGAGGACCCAGCTGTCGCGTGCGGCAAAACGCAAGGCGACCTGCTCGCCAATGTCGAGCGGGTTGCGGCCATTGACGTCGACGATCATGCGGTCGCCGCTGGTGAGCCTGACGGCCAGCTGGTTGGCACTGCCCTGATAGACCGAGTTGATCACCGATCCGGCGAGCACGTTGTCATTGTCACCCGTCTCCCCTGTCCCTTGCCTGCGGGTGTCGATGTTTTCCGGCCGGATCATGATCTTGACCTCAGCCCCCTTGGCGAGCCCCGCCGGGCCCGTCGTGCCGATGCTGCCGCATGGCGTGTCGACCTTGTAGCTGTCCGGGCCAAGCGCTTCGGCGATCTTGCCCGCAATGGTGTTCGACCGGCCGATGAAGCCGGCAACCGATTGCGACGCCGGCCGCTCATAGATGTCGCGCGGCGAGCCGAACTGCGAGATCGCGCCGGCGCTCATCACGACGATCTTGTCCGACATCACCATCGCCTCGGCCTGGTCGTGGGTGACATAGATGCTGGTGATGCCGACGCGCTGCTGCAGGTCACGAATGAAGAAGCGCATCTCGTCGCGCAAGGTGGCGTCGAGATTGGCCAGCGGCTCGTCGAGCAAAAGCACCGACGGCTCGATGACCAGCGCGCGGGCAAGCGCCACGCGCTGCTGCTGGCCGCCGGAAAGCTCGCGCGGATAGCGCTTGTCGTAGCCTTCGAGGCGCACCATCGCGAGCACGTCGGCAATGCGCCGTTGGCGGTCGGGCAAGGAGACCTTGCGCACCTCGAGCCCGAAGCTCAGATTCTCGGCCACCGTCATGTGCGGAAAAAGCGCGTAGGACTGGAACACCATGCCGATGTCGCGCTGCTCCGGCAAGGCGCGTGTCACGTCGCGGTTGCCAAACAGGATGCGGCCATCGTCGGGCCGCTCGAAGCCGGCGATGCAGCGCAGCGTCGTTGTCTTGCCGCAGCCGCTGGGGCCGAGCAGCGAGACAAACTCGCCCTGGGCGATCGGGATCGATATGTCCTTCAGGATGTGCAGGTTTCCATACCGCTTGTTGATACGGTCGATGGTCAGTGCGGTCATCCGGCGTCCTCGCGGGGTTCTCGGCCGGGAGGTGGGGGCATCCCTCCCGGCCATTACGTCGATGCGATGGCGGGGTGGCTTTACGCCATCTCCCGGTTCCAGCGGTCGGCAATGTCTGCCGCCTTGTCGACGTAGCTGTCCCAGTCGTAGCTCTTGATCTCGGCCATGCGCGGGCCGACGATCGGCGTGCGCGCCTTCATCGCGTCGTCGACGGAAGACTCGCTGTTGCTCGGAGAGGTGTAGAAGGCCTTGGCCATGTCCTGCTGGACCTTGGCGTCGAGGATGTAGTTCAGATAGGCGTGCGCGGCGTCCTTCTCGGCCCCGGTCGCGACCAGGTTGAACGACTGCTCGAAGGCGAGCACCCCTTCCTTGGGGGCGACGATGGCCACCGGTGCCCCCTTGTCCTGCAGCGTCATGATCTCGGTCCAGTCGACCGGCGCGATGATGGCGTCGCCGCGGATCAGTGCCGTTGCCACCTCGCCGCTCCATGAAGCCTGCGTGAAGGGCAGCAGTTCCTTGATCTTGGCAAATGCGGTGTCGAAATCGTCCGGGCCGCTGCCGAACAATTCGGCGACCAGGCGTAGGAAGAGGACCGCACCGGTGTTGCCGATCTGGTAGAGCCCGGTCTTGCCCTTGAACTCGGGATTGTCCCAGAGGTCGTGCCAGGAGGTAGGCGCCGTCTTCACCAGGTCGGTGCGGTAAGCGAGTCCGATCGGTGAGACGATGGCGCGGATTCCTTTGGCGTCCTTGTTGACGAATTGCGGGAAGGTCTTTGCCGCATTCGGCACCTTGGCGAGGTCGAAAGGCTCGAAGAAGCCCTCGGCACGCAGCACGGCGGCTATGTTTTCGTTGCCCATGAAGATGCTGTAGGGCGACCGACCGCCGCCGGCGCGGATCTTGGCGACGAAATCCTTGCCGAGCCCGACGTCGAGCTGCGGCTGGATGCCTGTTGCGGCCGTGAGGCCGGGCAAGAGCTTCTCTTCCCAGAATTTGGCCCATAGCCCGCCATAGGTCGGAACGACCAGTGGCGATTGCGCCGCGGCAAGCCGTGGCAGGGTCATCGAGGCAATAGCCGTCGTCATACCGACGGCGAATTCACGCCTAGTCAGCTTCATCGGAAATTATCTCCCATGTTCCCACTGAAGTTCTTATGGTGGCTTGCGTCGCGGGTCGAAAGCGCAGCCCTGTTGGATCGAAGGCTTGCATTTTTGGACCAGGCGGTCAACAATTTAGATATTGTAATATTGAAATAATAAGAAGCGGCCAACGAGGGAGAGCATAAGGGCATGGAGGACGCCAAGCAGGCAGTCCAGGCGACCAAGAGCCTGGCACATCAGATCGCGACGTCGCTGCAGCAGGAGATCGTGCAGGGCACGCTCAGCGTCGAGGCGCGGCTGCCGTCCGAAGCCGAGATCGCGCAGCGCTTCGGCGTCTCGCAGCCGACGGTGCGCGAGGCGCTCAAGATTCTCGCGGCGAAGAAGCTGGTGCGCTCGAAGCGCGGCCCCAATGGCGGCGTCTTCGTCAATGCGCCTTCGCTCACCGCCGCCAGCCAGATGCTGCAGGAGATGACCACATGGTTCGTCGGGCTCGGCGTATTCGGGCTCAACGAGATCGTTGAGGCGCGGTTGTTGCTCGGCCGCACCTGCGTCCAGCTCGCCGCCGAACGCGCCACTACGGAAGATCTAGAAACGATCGAGGCGACGCTGGAGGCGTTCGAGCGCGACGACATTTCCGACGAGGAATTTTGCCGCCTCGACGTCGCCTTCCACCACGCCATTGCCCAGGCCACCGGCAACAACGAGCTGCGTTTCATCATGCTGGTCGTCAACGACTCGCTGATTCCGGCAACCAACATGATCTCCTTCCGCTTCCGCGAACGCGGCCGCGTCGTCTCGCTGCACGCCGATATCCTGGAAGCGCTGCGCGCCCGCGACGCCTCGGCTGCCACGGCGGCCTTCGAGGAGCTCATTGCCTATCAGTCCAGCGTCTACGAAAAGGCGCTGTCGGCGCGCCAGGGTGACGGCGCCCAGCGGCAGGAAGCCTGATGGGACAGCACGTGGCGCCGGGGCAGAAGCTGGTCGAACAACAGCTTTCCGATGGGCGCCGCGTCTACAGCAGTTCGATCCCCCTGCCAGACGAGCTGCCTGATATTCTGGTGCGGCTTGCCAGATGGGCGAAGGAGCAGCCTGACAAGGTGCTGTTGTCAGAGCCGCGGGAAGGCGCCAGGCGGTCGATCAGCTATGGCGAGGCACTTGCCCGCGCCCGTGCCCTGCGGCAGGTGCTGACGGGCCGCTATGGCCTGCGCAAGGGCGATTGCGTGGCGACATTGGCTCCGGCCGGCATCGATGCGCTGGTGCTCAAGCTCGCTTGCCTGTCCGGCGGCTTCGTCCATGCGGCGCTGCCTCCCTTCCTTTCCGCGATGGCGTTGAAACCGAAGCGACAAGCTCGTTTCTCGAAAACGCCAGGCCCCGGCTGATCGTGGCGCCGTCAGGCCATCCGGCCATCCAGGGCATGGACGCCGTTTCGCTCAACGACCTTGCAGCCGATGGCAGCGACATGGCCACGCCCGGAGTGGACGAGCCAGTGTCGCCGGATGACTGGGCCGCGATCTTCTTCACCTCCGGCAGCACCGGTGCGCCCAAGGGCGTGCCGATCACGCGAGGCATGGTTTCGTCCAACCAGGCCGCCATCGCAGCGATGTGGCCGTTCGTCGTGGAAACGCCGCCCGTGCTCGTCGACTGGCTGCCATGGCACCACGTCTTCGGCGGCCTCGACAACATCTTCAAGGTGATCTGGAACGGCGGCGCGATGCATGTCGACGCCGCACCCGGCCCCGCGACGATCGAGGCAACGGCAAAGCTGATGGCCGATGTCTGCCCGACCATGCACATCGCCGTTCCGCTCGGGCTGAGGCTCCTGCTCGACCGGCTGGAAAACGACGATGCCGGCGCTCTTGCCCTGACGCGGAATCTGCGCGCCATCTTCTTTGCCGGCGCAGGTATCGATGCCGATTTGTGGCGCCGTCTCGCCGCCTTTCGCGACAGCCATGGCGATTTCCAGATTCTCTCAGGTTATGGCGCGACCGAAGCGGCTTCGACGATCACGCTGTCGCCGGCGCCGCTCGAGCGTCCGGGTGAGCTTGGCCACCCCCTGCCCGGTCACAGCGTGGCGCTTGTCGACATCGACGGCCGCAGTGAGCTGCGCGTCTCTGGTCCCAACATCGCGCCCTGCTATCTGATCGAGGGCCGACGAATTGACCTGCCGATGGACGAGCATGGCTTCTATCGCAGCGGCGACGCCGCCGTTCTGCGCCTGCGCTCGGACGGTGTTGCCGTGTTCGGCTTCGATGGCCGTCTCGCCGAGGATTTCAAGCTGTCGAGCGGGGTCAAGGTGCGCACCGGGCCGCTGCGCGCCGGCCTTCTGGCGCAATGTGCGCCGCTTGCCGACGACATCGTCATTTCGGGCGAGAACCGTGACCGCCTCGTGGCGCTGGTGTTTCCCTCGCCGGCGGGCAAGGCTCGTCCCAACGAACTCAGCGCGCGCATTGCCGCCTGGAACGCCGCCAATCCCTCGGGGTCGACCGCGATAGCCCGTTTCGATCTCGCAACTGCGCCGGCCGATCGCAGCAAGGGCGAGCAGTCGGACAAAGGCCAAATCGTCCAGTCGCGCTATCTGCGCAACCACGCCGACCTGTTCGAGGCGCTTCAGGCAGGTGGCGGTCAGGCACCCGTGGGCGCCTGACGCCTTGAAAGCCTAGTCCAGATCGCGGAACGGCTTTTCGCGGATGTCGAGGAATTCCTTCAGTGAATGCTCCTTGAGCAGCCGCATCCAGTAGCGACCCTCTTCCGAGGCATGCAGGATCGCGGTGGTTTCGCGATTGTAAGTCCAGGAGCTCTCGAGACCGGCCGTCTGCTGCTGGTGGTTGAGCGCTGCCTTGGCGAACTTGATCGCGGCACCCGGCATGCGCGCACATTTGCGCGCCAGCTTTTCGGCTTCCACCCTCAATTGGTCACGCGGGACGGCCTTGTTGACCAGATGGATGCGCGCGGCCTCGCGGCCGTCGATCAGGTCGCCTGTGTACATCAGGTGGCGGGCATGGATCATCGGCACCGTCCACGGCAGCATCAGCGTCGGTGGCGCCGAGACATGGCGAACTTCCGGCTCACCCAGCATCGCGTCCTCGGCGGCGACAGTCATGTCGCAGCACATCATCAGCTCTAGCCCGCCGGCTAGACAATAGCCGTTGACGGCGGCAATGATCGGGATCGGCGCCTCGCGAATGAGCTTCATGCGGCGCATGTTGGCGCCGATGTCCTCGCGCCAGGCTTCCGCATCCATCTCGAAGTCCTCGCCGCCGAGGTCGAAGCCGGCGGTGAAGGCGCGCCCGGCGCCGGTGATGATGACGGCGCGGATCTCGGGATCCTTGACCGCCCGGGCGATCGCCGCCTCGAGCGCGTCGCCGAGCTCCTGGTTCATGGCGTTCATCTTGTCGGGGCGGTTGAGCGTCAGGGTGACGAACGCATCCTCGGCGTCCTTCTCCCAGATAACGACGTCAGTGCTCATGGTCTCCCCTCCCCTCAGGCGATTTCGATGACGACGCGGCCGCGGACCAGGCCGGCGACGATGCGTTTGGCGAGGTCAGGCAGTTCGCTCATCTTGTGGGTCTCGGTCATTGCCGCAAGCTTGGTGCGGTCGAGATGGTCGGCCAGCGTGCGCCAGGCGCGCTCCCGCTTCGCCTGCGGCGCGAATACGGAATCGACACCGATCAGCGTCACGCTGCGCAGGATGTGCGGCATCACGGTGCCGGGCAGGTCGTGGCCGCCGGCCAGCCCACAGGCCGCGACAGCGCCGCCATAAACAGTCTGCGCCAGCGCGTTGGCGAGCGTGGTCGAACCGACGCTGTCGACGGCACCGCTCCAGCGCTCCTTCTGCAGCGGCCTGACCTCACCGGCGAGTTCTGCCCGGTCGAGGAAGGCAGTTGCGCCCAGCGAGCGGAGATAGTCATGCGTCTCGGCCCGGCCGGTCGAGGCAACGACGGCATAACCCTTGGAGGACAACAGGCTGACTGCTGTCGAGCCGACGCCGCCAGCAGCACCCGTCACCAGCACCTCGCCCTTGCCGGGCTGGATCTTGCCCCAGTCTTCGAGCGCGTCGACGCACAGCGCCGCAGTGTAACCCGCGGTGCCGATTGCCATCGCCTGTTCCATGGTGAAGGCCTCAGGGAGGCGGATCAGCCATTCCGGCTTCAGCCGCTGAAAGCGTGTGTAGGCACCCCACTCCGTTTCCGACATGCCCCAGCCATTGGCCACGACCTTGTCGCCCGCCTTCCATGCCGGTGAGCGCGACTCGACGACAGTGCCGGCAATATCGATGCCTGCGACCATCGGCAGGCGGCGCGCGATACGGCCCTTGCCCGAAATGGCGAGGCCATCCTTGTAGTTGAGGCTTGAATAGGCGACCTCGACCAGCACGTCGTTGTCTGGCAGGTCGGCTTTGGTGATCTCGCGGAAGCCGGCGCGCGGCTTGCCGTCGACGTCTTCAAGCATCAACGCCGTAAAAGTCTCGCTCATGAAAGTCTCCAGGAAGTCATGGGGTAATCTCCGGCTTAGCCGCGCTTGGCCTCGCGTTCTGCGCGCCGTGTCAGGCTGAGCGCATAGCTGTCGCGAACATAGGCGAGCAACTCCGACAGCACGGCGGTGGCATCGCTTGCGTCACGCGCCTCGATGGCGCCAGCAAGCTTTTCATGGAAATCGGCGACTGTGCTGCGCTCGCGCACATGCGAAACGATCATGTTGGTGATCGGCATGAACGCCTCGACCACCGTGTACATCATCAGGCTGAGCGGGCCGTTGCCCGCCGCCTGTACAACGGCGCGGTGGAAGCGCACGTCTGAGGCGCAAAAATCCTCGTCGCTGAGCAGCTTGGAACGCTGCAGCGTGATCTCGGCGCGCATCGCGGCAAGGTCGGCGTCGCTGCGTCGCTCGCAGGCAAGCCGGCAGCAGATTGCTTCCGTTTCCAGCCGCGCGCTTATGATCTCGTCGATGTCGAAGGCGCCGACGCCGACAAGCAATGTCGCGGCCCCCGTGATCGCCGATGACAGGCCCTCCGGATCGGGGCGGCTGACGAAGGTGCCACCGGTCGGCCCACGCTGCGAGCGTATCAGGTTCTGTGCCGCAAGCCGCTTCAGCGCCTCGCGCACCGTCGGGCGCGATATGCCGAAGCTCTTGGCGAGGTCTTCTTCGGTCGGCAGGCGTTCGTCGATCTGCAGGCGGCCGTCGAGAATGGCCGCGCGGATCTTGTCGGCGACCTGCCGGGCCACGCCAGTGCGAACCACGTCCTGATATTCGATCGGCATTCGCCCTCCGTCGGTGCTGCCTTGCGGCCGCCTCCGTTTCGATATGAAGATAAACAATATAGGTTTGACAAATATTGCAAGCGAAATAAGCTTGACCGAGACAGCGCCCGGAAATGGCTTCCTCCGGGCCATCCAGGCGCCATGACACCCAAGAGCGATCAGGTTCTCTCCCTCCTCCAGGCACGGCTCGACAAGGCCGCCATCCTGGTAGGCGACGCCATCGATCCACGCTACAGCGACGATCTTGCCGGTGAGCGGGGCGCCCGGCCGGAGCTTGTGCTGCGGCCACGCGGCACCGACGAGGTCGCCGAGATCCTGAAGGTCTGCAACGACGCGCGCCTGCCGCTGGTCGTCCAGGGCGGCCGCACCGGACTGTCGGGCGGGGCGAGGGTGCTGGCAGGCGAGGCAGTGTTGTCGCTCGAGCGCATGACCACCTTGCGGGAGGTCGAGCCGACGGCCGGAACCATCGTTGCCGATGCAGGCGTGCCGCTGCAACTCGTGCAGGAAAAGGCCGACACTGCGGGCCTCGTCTTCGGCGTCGACATCGGCGCACGCGGCACCGCCACCATCGGCGGCAACATCGCCACCAATGCCGGCGGCATTCGCGTTCTGCGCTATGGCAGCTTCCGCGCCCAGGTGCTGGGGCTTGAGGCCGTGCTCGCCGATGGCAGTGTTCTGTCCTCGCTCAAGGGGCTCGCCAAGGACAATTCGGGCTACGATCTCGGCCAGCTTTTCATTGGCAGCGAAGGCACGCTCGGCGTCGTCACCCGCGCCTGCCTCAGGCTGCATCCCAGGCCCGTGACGCAGTCCGCGGCCTTCTGCTCCTTGCCGTCGCTGGGCGCGGCCTTCGGCCTGCTCACATTCCTGCGCGCCCGCCTCGGCAACCTGCTGTCAGGCTTCGAGGTCATCTTGGCGCCGCTGATGGGTGACATGGTCGCAGCGCTCGGCTTCACCGCGCCGGTCGCCCTGTCGACACCGGTCTACGTGCTCGCCGATATCCAGGGCATGAGCCCGGGAACCGACGAGGAGGCCTTCATCGAGACTTTGTCGCAGGCAATCGAGGACGGACTGGTCGAGGACGTCGTGGTCTCGCAGTCGGATCGCGAGTTTCATGCGCTGTGGACGCTGCGCGATGACGTCAATCGCTTCCTGTTCGCCGAAGATGCGATGCTCAGCCTCGATGTCAGCCTGCCGCTGCCTGAAATGGGCGCCTTCCTCGATATGGCGCGCGCGGCCCAGCGGCAGGTCGACCCGGCGGCGCGGGATTATCTCTTCGGCCATCTCGGCGACGGTAACCTGCATTACGTCGTGCGAACCGACAGGCCCGACCAGGTCGCCGGCGCGGTGTTCGATTGCGTCGCGAAAAGCGGCGGCTCGATCTCGGCAGAGCATGGCATCGGATTGGACAAGAAGGCCTATCTTCATCTGACGCGCGCGCCGGCCGAGCTCGCGGCGATGCGCCGCCTGAAGGCCGCGCTCGACCCCAACAACATTCTCAATCCGGGCCGCATCTTCGACATGCCCCCTGCCCTGCCCAACGTCTGAGTGCCGCAATGACAGCTGTGACTTCTCCTGAAAATGGCGCCCGCCCGGTCGACATGCCCTCGGCGCTCGACGAGCGCTACACGCTCGAACGCGGCCGCATCCTGGTTTCGGGCACGCAGGCGCTGGTGCGCCTGCCGATGGTCCAACGCCAGCGGGATCTGGCCGTCGGGCTCAACACCGCAGGTTACGTCTCGGGCTATCGCGGCTCTCCATTAGCCGGCTTCGATCGCGAGATGGCCAGCGCCCGGAAACATCTCAAGGAAAGCCATATCGTCTTCCAGCCCGGTCTCAATGAGGACATGGCGGCGACCGCGGTGTGGGGCACGCAGCAGACCGGCATGTTCCCCGGCGCGCGCTACGACGGCGTCTTTTCCATGTGGTACGGCAAGGGCCCGGGCGTCGACCGCACCATGGATGTCATCCGCCACGCCAATGCCGTCGGCACCAGCAAGCATGGCGGCGTGCTGTTGCTCGTCGGCGACGACCATGGCGCGGTGTCGTCGACCCTGCCCCACCAGAGCGAGCACAACCTGATCTCGGCCATGGTGCCGCTTCTGTCGCCGGCCGGCATCAGTGAATATATCGACTACGGTCTGCTTGGCTGGGCGATGAGCCGCTATTCCGGTGCTTGGGTCGGCTTCAAATGCCAGACCGAGATCGTTGAGTGCTCGGCAACTGTCGACCTCGATCCGACCCGGCTGGAGATCGTCACGCCAGACATGCCTCTCCCCGCCGACGGCCTGTCGATGCGCTGGCCCGACGGACAGCAAGCGATGGAACGGCGGCTCGAGACCAAGCTTGCCGCGGTGCTCGCCTTCGCCCGTGCCAATCGCCTCGACCGTCAGGTCTGGCCCTCCCCTGCTGCACGGCTCGGCATTGTCTCGACCGGCAAATCCTGGCTCGACCTCAAGGGTGCACTGGCACTGCTCGGCATCGACGAGAGCCGCGCCGCCGAGCTTGGCATCCGCCTTTACAAGGTTGGCATGGTCTGGCCGCTGGAGCCGGAGGGCCTGCGCGAATTTGCCGACGGGCTGGAGCAGATCCTCGTCGTCGAAGAAAAGCGTCCGGTCATCGAGGAGCAGATCAAGTCGCAGCTGTTCAACCAGCCGGGCGACCGCCGGCCGCAAGTCTTCGGCAAGACCGGGCCGGACGGCTCTCCACTCCTGCCCTCGATCGGCGAGATTGGCGCGCTCTCGGTGGCACGTGCCATCCTGCAATGGCTGGGCACTGATGACGCAGGCCTCGCGGCCCGCGCCGTACAGCTGTCAACGGTTGGAGCCCCCTCCCCTGCCGAACCGGGTCTGCTCAACCGCGAACCCTATTTCTGCTCAGGGTGCCCGCATTCGACATCGACGGTTCTGCCCAAGGGCAGCCGCGCCTCCACCGGTATCGGTTGCCACATGATGGTGATCGGCATGGAGCGCGACACCTCGACCTTCACCCAGATGGGTGGCGAAGGCGGCTCTTGGATCGGCCTTTCCCCCTTCACCGACGAGAAGCACATCTTCGTCAACATGGGCGACGGCACTTATTTCCATTCCGGTCTGCTGGCCATCCGCGCCGGCATCGCCGCCAAGGTCAACGCCACCTACAAGATCCTCTACAACGATGCGGTCGCCATGACCGGTGGCCAGCGCCACGACGGCGAATTGTCGGTGCCGTCGATCGTCGGCCAGGTGCTCGCCGAGGGTGCCAAGCGGGTCGTCGTCGTCTCCGAGAGGCCGCAATTGCTGGCCGGCCTGCTGCCGCGTGCGGTCGATGTGCGGCATCGCGACGAGCTCGACGAGGTACAGCGTGAGCTGCGCGACGTCGAAGGTGTCACCGTGCTGGTCTATGACCAGGTCTGCGCCGCCGAAAAGCGCCGCCGGCGCAAGCGTGGCACCTATGCCGTCTCGCCCAGGCGTGCCTTCATCAACGAACTGGTCTGCGAAGGCTGCGGTGATTGCTCGGCGGTCTCGAACTGCATCTCCATCGAGCCGCGCGAGACCGAGTTTGGCCGCAAGCGCGCCATCAACCAGTCGAGCTGCAACACCGACCTCAGCTGCACCAAGGGCTTTTGCCCGAGTTTTGTCACCGTCGAAGGCGGGCGCCTGCGAAAGCCGCGCGCCAAGGCTGCCGGCGGCGTCGACGCCGGCCTGGCCGAGCCCAGCCTGCCCAGGTTGGGCGATGCGCCCTACAGCCTGCTGCTTACTGGCATCGGCGGCACAGGCGTCATCACCGTCAGTGCCATCCTGTCACAGGCAGCCCATCTCGACGGCCTGTCACTGGTGACGCTCGACCAGACCGGCCTGGCACAGAAGAATGGTGCCGTCGTCTCGCACATTCGCCTGGCGCGACAGCCTGAGATGCTCAACGCAGCCCGCATCGGCCCTGGCGAGGCCGACCTGGTGCTCGGCTTCGATCTCGTGGTCGCTGCATCGCAGAATGCCGTCGCCACTTTCGGCAAGGGCCGTACCAGGGCCGTGGTCGACGACCACTTCGCCCCGACGGCGTCCTTCGTCAAGGACACGACGATCGACTTCCGCGAAAGCGCGACGCTGCGGCGGCTGCGCACTGCCGGGGGCGAGGACGCGTTCACCACGCTTCCCGCAATGAAGCTGGCAACCGCGCTGTTCGGCGATGCGCTCGCCGCCAACATGTTCCTGCTCGGCCATGCCTGGCAGAAGGGCCTGGTGCCGATCGGGCGCGAAGCGATCGAGAAGGCGATTGACCTCAACGGCGCCGGCGTCGCCATGAACCGCGCTGCCTTTGCCTGGGGCCGGCGTTCCGTCGACGACATGGACTTCGTCAGCCGGCAGGCTGGGACGGCACCCGCTTCGGCGCCCGAAGCCAAGTCGCTTGATGAGATCGTCGCGCAGCGCGTCGTGTTCCTCACCGGGTATCAGGACGCGGGATATGCCGAGCGCTATCGGACGCTTGTCGACAAGGCGCGGCAAGCCGAGGCGAGAGTGGCTCCGGGGCAGGCTATGTTCGCGACGGCCGTTGCCAAGGCCGCATTCAAGCTGATGGCCTATAAGGACGAATACGAGGTAGCGCGGCTGCATCGCGATCCGGCCTTCCGGCAAAAGCTCGCCGAGCAGTTCGAAGGCGACTTCAAGCTCCAGTACAATCTCGCGCCGCCGATGCTGACCCGTACCGATCCGCGCACCGGCCATCCCGCCAAGATCGCCATCGGCAGCCGCTGGATCGAGCCGGCCTTTGCCGTGCTGGCTCGCCTCAAGAGCCTGCGTGGCACCCGCTTCGATCCATTCGGCCGCACCGCCGAGCGCAAGATGGAACGCAAACTGGCGGCGGACTACTTCACGCTGGTCGAGGCGCTTGCCGCCCGCCTGTCGGCTTCAAACCTGGCAATGGCGACAGAGATCGCCAGCCTGGCCGAGACCGTCCGCGGCTATGGCCACATCAAGCTGGCTGCCGTCGAGCGTTACGAAAAGCGTAAGCTCAAACTGCTCGCCGCATTTGATCAGGCCACGGCCGTAGGGCAGGCGGCCTGACGAGCCTGGTCCCATCAACAGCCTGAATCGACCACGGCTGATCGATTCAGGAGTTTCATTGGACGGTGGGTTCGCCGCGCGCGATTCTGCCGTCCATGTACAAACCGAGCCCCATCCTGCACCTCCAGCGTCGTGATCCGAGCCGTAACATGGCGCGGTTCTATTGCCTGTCGGTTGAGCGTTCGCTGTTTGGCGACGCGGTGCTGGTGCGCGAATGGGGCCGCATAGGTACGCTGGGCCGGAGGCGTCTCGATCTCTTTGCCAACGTTGCCCAAGCGCAGGAGGCGATGCGCCGTTTGGTGGTGTCCAAGGTCAAGCGCGGCTACAGCTCCGTCGGTTGACAGCTGTCAACGACGATATGCCGGGACCGAAACGGTCCTCGACCGTCGCCGTTACGCCTCCGTCACAATGGTTAATTTCCGTTAACTATAAACAAGTTGACTCGACTCGCCCTCTCCAGCACCCTTGTTACGCTAATTGGTCGTAATTCGATGCGTCCAGCGTAACCGCCTCAGAAAACCGTTATCCACGCTCCGGCACGTTAAAATGTGCGAAGGCGTAACCCGGATTCGGATTCTGCAGCGAATCGGCGCATAAATCTTAACGAAGCCTGACGGTGCGTCGCTTACGCATGCGCTGGTGGGCGAGAGGGGACTAAAGAC
>NZ_AP017988.1:0-300871 GCF_030294925.1 Aminobacter sp. Y103A
ATGAATTTGGTACCCAACCACGACGTCGAGTTCGACTTTGATGAGGAGATTCTCGAACAAGGGGAACTCATCTCAGACAAACTCAACATGCTCCGTCTGGAGCAATATCCCCCAAATGCCTTGAAAGGGCTACGGCAGTTTTCGTCGGTTGAAGTCGCGGACTTTATCGGTGTCACTCAGAACCATATCAAGAAGCTTCACCTGGAAGGGAAGGGGCCTGCGCCTGAGGTTTCCCCGTCTGGCCGCCGCTCCTATACGGCGCAGCAGATGCTCGAACTGAGGCAATACCTCGACAAGCATGGCCGCACCGACTTCAAGCGTTATGTTCCGCATCGCCGTCAGAGTGAGGCGCTGCAGGTCATCTCCGTCGTCAATTTCAAAGGTGGCAGCGGAAAGACTACGACCGCAGCACATCTAGCGCAGCATCTGGCTCTCACCGGACATCGCGTGCTTGCCGTCGATCTTGACCCTCAGGCCTCTCTGTCAGCTCTCCATGGCATACAGCCAGAACTCGACAAGAACCCGTCTCTCTATGAGGCGCTTCGCTATGACGGCGAACGGAAGTCAATCAAGGACGTGATCCGGCCGACCAACTTCCCTGGGCTCGATATCGTGCCCGCGAACCTCGAGCTGCAAGAATACGAATACGAAACACCGCTGGCTGCGACCAGCAAGAACTCCACTGAAGGCAAGCTGTTCTTCACCCGGATCTCCAATGCCCTCAAGGAGGTCGACGATCGGTATGACGTGGTGGTCATCGATTGCCCGCCGCAGCTGGGCTATCTCACGCTGACGGCATTGACGGCTTCGACGTCAGTGCTCATCACCGTCCATCCGCAGATGCTCGACATCATGTCGATGAGCCAGTTTCTGCTGATGCTCGGAGGCATCTTACAGTCCATCAAGGGGGCAGGGGCAGGGGTCAAGCTGAAGTGGTTCCGCTACCTCGTCACGCGCTACGAACCGACCGATGGACCACAGGCTCAGATGGTCGGGTTTCTGCAGGCACTGTTTAACAAACGGATGCTCAAGAACCAGATGCTGAAATCCACCGCCATCTCGGATGCGGGCATAACCAAGCAGACATTGTACGAAGTAGAGAAGAGCCAGTTTACGCGTTCGACCTACGACCGGGCAATGGAAAGCCTCAACCTGGTGAACTCTGAAATCACCGGGCTCGTCCACCAGGCATGGGGACGCAGATGACAATTTTGACAGCCGTGCAGAACGCCGTTTTTCTGCGTGAAATCAAATTGATGAGCTGGAGTTTCGGAGGCGGCAATGGCTAGAAAGCATCTTCTGGCAAGTGTGGCTGCGTCAATGGCTGGCGACAAGAGTGAAACGGCCCATTCGGCTTCGGAAGCTCGCTCGCAGTATGCAATGCGCGGCGCCTCTCGTTCCATGATCCAGTCATTGGACGAATTGGCCGAGAACTCGCTGCGGATGATTGATGGCGAAACGGTTGTATCGCTTGATCCGGCATTGCTTGATGGGTCGTTTGTTGCTGATCGCATTGGCGACAACGACGAAGAATACCAGCAGCTGCGCGATGCAATTCGGCGTTCGGGGCAATCGACTCCAATCCTGGTCCGGCCGCATCCTGATGACACACAGCGATACATGATCGTGTTCGGGCATCGTCGCGCGAAGGTTGCCAGGGATCTTGGCACGAGCGTGCGAGCGGTGGTGAAGCCATTGGCTGATATCGAGCATGTCCTCGCCCAGGGGCAGGAGAATACGGCCCGCGCCGATTTGTCGTTCATCGAAAAGGCTCTTTTCGCGCGAAAGCTTCTCGACAGCGGCATGACAAAGGATGTCGTTAAATCCGCCCTGACCATCGACGATACGCTACTCTCTCGTATGAGTTCGGTTGCAGAAACCGTTCCCGAGGCAATCCTCGAGGCAGTGGGTGCTGCAAAGGGCGTTGGGCGCGATCGGTGGGAAGAACTCAAGAAGATCGTGCAGGTCCCGGCCAATGCCGCTAAAGCCGTCGCGTTCGTTGCTACGGAGGAGTTTGCGACAGGAAATGCGAGCGATGAGGCCTTCAACGCCCTTCTGGGTTTCCTGAAGTCTCAGAGAGCACCCAAGAAAGCCAAGGTGTCCGCAGCGCCCAATGTCTGGGCCGCCGGCGACAAATCGGTTTGCGTGTCGGTGAAGAAGACACCGAAGAAGGCGTTGATTGCTGTTGAGGCCGCGGACGGCCCGCGCTTTGCTGATTTCATCACGGACCAGCTGGACAGCCTCTACGAGGCTTTCAGGCGGGCAGAAAAGTAGAAAACGGAGACATACCGCAAAAGAAAAAGGCCCCCAAAAACGTTGCCGTCGTGGAAGCCCTTCTCATAGCGTGAAGAACTAGAGAATCGCATTTCCCCGAATCAGTGTCAAGAGTCACGGCACCTAACTGGTGAGCAGATTTCTTTTGCCTCTTTGAAAGGCAGGGAAATTATGGATCCGCATATCTCGGCGACGCCCTTTGGGCGGCGGTCGTTGTCGCTTGCCATGGTGGCAGGTCAGATGGCGGCCGACAGCTGCGCGCCTGGCGCCAGCTCCAACAAATGGCAGGTGTTCCGTGCCGTCTGCGAGGCCAAGCAATTGCTTGGCGCCAGCGATCGCGCCCTTGCTGTTCTCAACGCGCTGCTGAGCTTCCATCCCGACACGGATCTCGTGGAAGGGGAGGGGCTGGTGGTATTTCCGTCCAATGCCCAGCTGGCGCTGAGGGCGCATGGCATGGCGCCGGCGACGCTCAGGCGGCATCTCTCGGTGCTCGTCGACTGCGGCCTGGTGGTGCGCCGCGACAGCCCCAATGGCAAGCGCTATGCCCGCAAAGGCTTTGACGGTGCGATCGAGCAGGCCTTTGGCTTCGACCTGACGCCGCTTCTGGCCCGTGCCGAAGAATTCGAGCGCATGGCCGAGGCAGTGAGGGCTGAGCGGCGGTCGCTTCTGCTCGTCCGCGAGCGCATCACCATCCTGCGTCGTGACATCGCCAAGATGATCGCATTCGGCCTCGAGGAGGGCATTGCGGCTGATTGGCCACGCCTGCATCTCAGTTATCGTGACATAGTGGCGGCTATTCCACGCACGGCGAGCCGGCTCGAGCTCGAACCGATTGCCGCCGATCTGGCTGCGCTTGCCCAGGAGGTACGCAAGGCGCTGGAAAGTCACGTAAAAACTGAAGAAACAAGCGCCAATGAGTCTCATTCCGAGCGCCACATACTGAATTCAAATACACACCCCCATGAATTTGAACCAGGCCTCGAAAAAGGCCAAGGGACGGCCGCTGCGGTGAAACCTGAAACCAGGAGCCAGCCGCCAACGGGTTATCCGCTTGGCATGGTGCTGCGTGCCTGCCCTGACATTGCCGACTACGCACGAAACGGCATTTCGGGCTGGGCGGATCTGGTGGAAACGGCAAATCTGGTGCGCGGCGCCCTCGGCGTCAGCCCGGATGCCTGGAACCAGGCCTGCGAGGCGATGGGGGCGGTGGATGCCGCGATCATGGTGGCGGCGATGCTGCAGAAGGGCGAGGCCATTTCCAGCCCGGGCGGCTATCTGCGCAGCCTGACGGCGAAAGCGCGGGCCGGCGAATTCTCGATCGGGCCGGTGCTCATGGCGCTGCTGCGCGGCAGGGGAGGGGCCCAGGCCAAAGCGGGATAGATCAGTGCAGCTTTGCGAGCTCAGCTGCGACCACGGTCAACGGCATCGCCTCGACGTCGTGGGGCAGCGGATAGGTCTCCGTGCCGGGGTAGATGAGGATGCGGCGGTCTGGCCTGATGTCTTCGGCTGCTAAATGGAAACCTTTCTCGACCTTCGGTGACAGGCTGCGTTTGATTTCGATCGCCCACACGGCTGCGCCTGGCAAGGTGAGAAGGACGTCGATTTCGGCGCCGGCCGATGTGCGGTAGAAATTTATGCCAGTGCCTTCGGGAACTGCTGCCGACAGGGTCTCGATGACGAAACCTTCCCAACTGCCGCCGGCGACAGGATGACCCAGAAGCTGTTCCTGTGTGCCGAGACCCAGCAGTGCATGAGTGAGGCCGCTGTCGCGGACGTAGATCTTGGGCGATTTGACCAAACGTTTGGAAACATTGGAGTACCAGGGCTCGAGGCGGCGGACGAGCAGCAGATCGACAAGAAGGTCGAGATATGAAGCGACCGTCTTGCCATCGATGCCCAGTGCCCGGGCAAATTCCGCGGCATTGAGCAAGCCAGATTGGTGGTGGGCGAGCATTGTCCAGAAGCGGCGCAGGGTTTCAGCTGGAATGCGAGGCCCCAGCATAGGTATGTCGCGCTCCAGATAGGAGCGGATGAAACCCTGTCGCCAGCGCAGGCTGGCTCGGTCATTAGGCGCAAGGAAGCTTTCAGGAAACCCCCCACGCACCCAAAGGGAGGAAAGATCCCGTGGGGCAACCTCCAGGCCATCGAGCGGGTGCATTTCTAGATAGGCAATGCGGCCGGCAAGCGTCTCGCTCGATTGCTTCATCAGATCGATGGAGGCCGATCCGAGCAACAGGAAACGTCCGGTCCGCAAGCCAGCACGGCGACCGCGGTCGATTAGGCCGCGCAGATTCTGAAACAGCCCTGGGAGCCGGTGGACTTCGTCGAGGATGACGAGTTTGTCTTCATGTCTTGTGAGATAGAGTTCGGGCTCGATCAGCTTGGCGCGGTCGGCATCAGATTCGAGGTCCAGATAAATTGAAGGCCTCGTCTCGCCGATTTCCAGCGCAAGCGTGGTCTTGCCGACTTGGCGGGGTCCCAGCAGCGCAACGGCCGGCGACGTGTCGAGCATTTCGAGGACTTCAGGGGTAATTCTGCGGATAATCATCCTTGCATTTATGGAGCCCTGCTCCATAAATGCAAGGTAAATGTCGCTGATAGCAGGGTATGGAGTGCTGCAGAGGGAGCTCACAGCGGCTACTTGCGGGTGGAGCTGAATTGCGGCGCAATAGGGGAGGGGATCGCTGATGCTGTGGTCATACCAAACTGATATGGACGCTCGCGCCGCTTAAGCGGGCGAGGAGGGCCGTTCCCTCAATCAGAGTCCGCTCGCTTTGGTGAGGTTGACGCGGAAGCGGTCGCGGCGGCGCTGGTACGTGCGGGTCATTTCTGCACTGGCATGGCCGAGCTGCTTCTGCACGTAGCGCTCCTCGACCTCGGCCGAAGAGGCAAGGCCAGCACGCAGCGAATGGCCGGCAAAAAGCCCGGTCCGTTCGGACTCGGTCAGATCGCCGCGGACGCCGGCGGCAAGGGCGGTACGTTTGACCAGACGGGCGATTTCCTGGTCGTTGAGCCGCTCGGTGCCGACCTTTTTGCCTTGACCGGTCACGCGGCGAAACAGTGGGCCATGGGAAATGCGGGCAAGGTTCAGCCAGGTCTCCAGGGCCACGACAGGGCAGGTGGAGTCGGCCGATCCACGGCCGATCTCGACCTCGCGCCAGCCGGTTTTTCCGCGCAACGTCACCAGCAGGCCTTTGGGAAAAAAGTCGATCCAGCCCGAAGAATCCTGGGTCTGATCGCGGCCGCAATCGAGGCCAACGATCTCGGAGCGGCGCAGCGCTCCGGTGAAACCGAGCAGCAGCATCGCCCGATCTCTCAGGCCGCGCAGGGTCCCCCTGTCGAGCGTCTCCAGCATGGCGATCAGATCTTCGGGCAGGAGCGCTTCCTTCTGCCGGGGAGGGCGGGCGTGGGCATTGCGGATGCCGGCCATGACGGTCGCGATGGCACGGTGTTTCCGGTCGAGCTTTTCTGTCCCGCGCTGGGCATAGTTCCAGCTCAGGGACGCGAGCCGTCGTTCGATGGTCGACACGGATTTTTTGTCGCCGATGCCGGCGCCGGAAGCGAGCGCGGTGATGTAGAGCCCGACGGTCTCGGGATCCGGCGGCATGGTGGCAAAACCCTGGCGCCGGGCCCAGTCGGAAAAGTGCTTCCAGTCGGCGGCGTAGGCGCGCCGGGTGTTGGCGGAACTGGCCGCCTTGACATAACCGCGCGCACGCTCGGCCAGCTCATCGAGCTGGCCCGGATGGCGGCGGACGGGCGAGACGTCGTCGGACGCGAGGGCAGGGGAGGTGCCTCCGCCGTCGGCACCGACGACAGCGCCGGGCTCGATGGCCGCCTCCGCCTGCCGGCCCATGGCCATCACGACATCGACGATGTCGGGCAGGTCATCGACGGAAACATCGTCATGACGGCGATTTTGACCCGGAACGGCGTTTTCAGAGGTGCTCTCTCGTCGAGGCGAACGCAGTTTGCTATGGTTTTCCGGATTTTGCGCGACGTGAGAGGCCATTTCGGCAGTAGGCCATCAAATGAATGATAAGGCAAGATTATCGTTCATGATTGGCGTATGACAGGCTGTGCGGTTTTAGGAGAGAGAGATAGCATAAAGCGCACGCCCCGTTTACCATAGCACGCATGATTCGAACCGACCCACGGCCTGCCGCTTCGTCTCCGCCGCTGCGTTTGCCGTCTTGGGCATTGCCGGGCGGGCCGGTCGACCACAAAACCGACGCCGCTTTCTTTGCCGGCGCCGCCTTGACGTCGCTCGACACTCTGGTGCGTTCCGAACCGCCCTGGGCCGGCGCCTGGCGCCAGCGGCTGGCGCTGAAATGCGCCGCCGCCGCCGTGCGCCTCGCCGGTCGGAGCGAAGATGAGAGTGCGCTCCGTGACGCCTGGTATCTGCGCTCTGCCGCCGGTGATCCCGGTCCCGCCGGCACCATTTTGGCCGCGTGGCGGCAGCTCGCGGCCCGGTCGGCGGTGATCGACACTGCGCGGCTGGCCGAAGTGGTCGTGCTGCTCGGTCTGCGCTGGGACGACGCCTTTGCCGATCTCCCGGGAACGATTAACGACCTGGTCCGCTCCGGCCGGGCGGCGCCGTTTGTCGCCGCGGCGATCGCCAGCCAGATTGTTGCCCTGTCGCCTGGCGCAGAATTGCTGGCCTGGTGGTGCGCCGATCTGGTGCTGGCGCAAAAACTGCGCTGGCCACGGCCGGCGCCGCTGCTGATGGCGCACGCTTTTGGCCCCGCCTTTCGTACGCAAGGACCGCGCGCGGCAGGAACACGCATCCGACCGGGAGGGGAAGGATTTGAAAGGGCGGTGTGCCTGGCGCTGGTCCAGGGCGCAGCCGACGCTTGTGGATTGGCTGGTGAGCTGTCGCGGCGCGCCGAGCGGCTTGCGGCAGTGATGCCAAAACTGCGCGCCAAAGGGGCTGGTGACGCGATCAAAAAGTTGCTCGACGACGATGCCGTGCCCGGCTCGCTGACCACCAAAACCCTGTCGCGGTTCGGGGCGCGCCGGCTGTTCGAGCGGCTACAAACATTCGAGGCGGTGCGAGAGCTGTCGGGTCGTTCCTCCTTCCGGCTGTATGGGCTGTAGCGATGGTCGGATTCGCCGCGCGCAAAGGGCAAAACGAGCAGCTCGGGCTGTTCGACCGCGAGCTCGAGCACCTGCCGCCGGAACTGCGTTGGCGTGAATGGATGGGGCGCGTCGAGGCGGTAATCTTTGCCGCCAGCACGCCGGTCACACGTAGTGTGCTCGCGGGAGTGGTTGGCAAAAGCTGCAACATCGAGCTGATCATCGACGACATTCGCGCCGAGCTCGCCGGGCGGCCCTACGAGCTGGTGTCGGTCGCCGGCGGCTGGCAGCATCGGACCAAAAAGGTTTTTGGCGACGCCATCCAGGCCGCCTTCGGCCAGCAAGGCCGCGAGGGCGAAAAAGAGCTGACTCAATCGGAAGCGCTGGTGCTGATGGGCATTGCCTACTTCCAGCCGATCACCCGCGGCGAGCTATCGTCGTTCTTTGGCAAGGAGGTATCGCGCGATCTGATCGGGGTTCTGCGCTCGCAGGATCTTATCGCGTCGGGACCGCGCTCGCCGCAGCCTGGCGCGCCCTATACTTATGTGACGACCAAGGCGTTCCTCTCCCACTTCGGCTTCGACACGCTACGCGACCTGCCGGAATTCGAGGCGCTTGAGGACGCCGGGTTGCTGTCGAAAGAGAGGCTGTTGGCCGGCGACATTCCGGCCGGGCTGGCTGGCGGGGAGGGCGACGATGAAGACAATGGAGCAAAAGTCGACGGCTGAAGAATCGTGCGAACATCGACAAGGGAAAAAACACGATTGCGCGATACAAATCGCGGTTGAAAAGTTAACGTCGCATGCGCGTTGCCGCGTGAATGGAGACCCGAGAAGGGTGTTGTCACGTTATCTGAAAATGATTGCGCTGATCCGGTGATGCTCAATTCACGCGAGTTTCCCAGCCGCGACGTTCCACTCCGCCATCGCTTGCAGGCGGTGAATGTAGATGGCGAGAGCAGAGCGTTTTGAGCGGGGCGGGACGAATAGATTGCGAAGAGCCGAGAAGATCGAGACGAAGCGCTGGAGGCTTCCTGGCGATCGGAAACCCTGCATCGTCCTTTCACGTTTTCGCAGCGGCAGATGCGAATTCTCGGCTCGATTGTTGAGCCTCTTGTGCGACCGGTGCTCGACGGCCGGCATCACTTGTCGCCTGGCTGCTCCATGGGATCGCAACTTGTCTGTGATCATGCGCTTGGGCGCGGCACCCTGTTTCTTCAACAGGCGCATCAGCAATCGCTTGGCAGCCTTGGTGTTGCGGCGGTTCTGGACGATCTCGTCAAGGACATATCCATCCTGATCGACGGCCCGCCAAAGCCAATGCCTCTTACCTGCGATGCCGATGACGACTTCATCCAGATGCCAGGTATCGTTCGGGCCTGGACGCTTCCTTTGGAGCCGGCGAGCATAGTCCGGGCCGAATTTCAGTCCCCATCGGCGGATTGTCTCATAGGAAACGACAATGCCGCGCTCCAGTAGCAGTTCCTCGACCAAGCGCAGGCTCAGCGGAAAGCGAAAGTAGAGCCATACCGCATTGGCGATGATTTGGGGCGGAAAACGATGGCGCTTGTAGCTGATGGACGAGGTGTTCATGCGTGTGCGTCTATCGCGGCCGGTCCGAACAAGCCGTTACCGTGACAATACCCAGTTGGTGTCTAAGGTAAAGCGACCGGACGCGACCTCCCGGCAAACCCAGACAATTTGACCGTACTGATTGTAGAAGGCGTCCCAATCAGCACCTTGGTAATAGATTGGGCGATAGCTTCCTCCACCCCCGCAATCGTTGTTGGCGCAGACCGCCACCGCTGCGCCAACTGCCGCAATGGCGACACCAGCTGCGATAGCGTTGTTTTGGTTGTTGACCATCTTCACGCACCGGGGCGCCGAGACCGATCTACTTGAAAGCTCGACATAGAGACGGCGCTCGACCAATTCTTAGCAAAGTCTCGTCCGGTCAAGTGCGCGTTCGTCGGGTGGGATCAATATGGCCGCTTTGTCGGCAACTGCATTCGTGCCGACCGCCAATCGGTTGCCGGTTGGCTGGTCGAGAGCGGCCACGCACTCTATTGGGCGCAATATTCGGGGCTCGAATATGCTGGCCACCAAGTCGCGGCAAAAGATGCCAAGCGCGGCACCTGGCAGGGACAGTTTCAGAAACCATTGGACTCGCGGGCAAACTACACTGACGACATCGCGCCAACTGCTGTGGCGCCGAGCCCGAGCTTCACACTCCTGGGCTCATCGTCGTGTGACATCAAAGGAAATATCAGTGCTGATGGCGAGCGCATCTACCACACCCCTGGTCGAAAGTTTTATCGCCAGACTATGGCGCGCAAGCCTGCATAACAGCCCTCTTCCATAGCCGCGCGATGCTGATCTCAGAACGGTCGCAAATAGTTCAGTTGGTTGAGGTCGAAATCTTCGAACAAATGCTGGAAGTCATCCTCGCTGTCGCGGCCCGTGGTGGAGTGCGAGATGCCATCGAGCACGTGGAAGGATGCGACGATGAACGCTCTCCCCCTTTGGCTGCAGTAACGACGATTAGGCCAGCAGTCGGCAGGAATTTAGCCGACCCGCCACTGCATCCTCGCGCAACCCGTTGAGCATTTCCTGGCCCTCTCTCGCGCACAAATCAGGGCTGAGAGAATCCATGCCGCGTCTGCACCAAAACCGCTCCTCCCGATCGCTGCTTGCCGGAGGTCCAAGAACGGCGTTTCCATCGACCGACAGGAGCTGTTAACCGCTCTAGACCCTGCGCTAAGCGTTAGATTCCATCGACTGGAACTGGTCTTGGTACGGCCCCCAGTGCCATCTTGGAAACGCTCGCGTTCCGGCAGTTGGCAGGAGTTCCCTTGAGCCTTCCTAGAAAGGGGATGCCCGTCTCAGGCTATCGTGGACCGAGTCGGTCGCACCAAAAGGTGCAAATTCGAGATTTGTGCGATCAAATCCTCTGAGAGATCGTCCTGCTGCGAAAGAATGTCTCGAAGAGTCTTGCCTGTAGCCAGAACCTGCTTGGCCAAATCGACCGCGCGCTCATAACCGATCACCGGCGTCAGCGCGGTGGCCACTGCCGTGCTGGCTTCAAGATGCCTGCGGCAGGTCTCTGGATTCGCTGAGATGCCAGCGACGCATCGGGTGCGTAGCGTGTCGATCGCATTGGAAAGCAGCTCGATCGAATGCAGCGCATTATAGGTGATGACCGGCTCCATGACGTTTAGCTGTAGCTGTCCGGCCTCCGAGGCAAGCGTGATCGTCAAGTCGTAGCCGATGATCTGATATGCCACCTGATTGACTACCTCGGGAACGACCGGATTGACCTTGCCCGGCATGATCGACGAACCGGGCTGTAGAGCGGGCAGATTGATTTCGTTGAGACCACCGCGCGGCCCGCTGGAAAGGAGCCGAAGGTCGTTGCAGATCTTTGACAGCTTTGTGGCGGTTCTCTTCAGCATTCCCGAGAAGAGCACGAAGGCCCCAGTGTCCCAGCAGGCTTCGATCAGGTTGCCGGCGGACTCAAGCGGAAGGCCAGTGATCTTGCGAAGTTCTTCAAGCGCGGCAGCCTGGTATTCGGAACTCGTATTTATTCCGGTTCCGATCGCGGTTCCGCCGAGGTTCACTTCCCGAAAGAGCGATACTATTTCCCTAAGCCGGGTGACGTCCTCGCGCAACGTGATAGCGAACGCCCCGAACTCCTGTCCTAGCGTCATGGGCACCGCATCCTGCAATTGCGTACGGCCGAGCTTCAGTATATCGGCAAAGCTTTCCGCCTTCGCCTCGAACTCAGCCGCAAGAAGCGCCAGCGCATCGTGAAGTTGCTCATGCGAAAAAAGGATCGCGAGGCGGATGGCGGTTGGGTAGACGTCGTTGGCGTCACGACACGAAAGTGGTGAATCTGCCCGACATTTGAGAACATACAGTGATCAAGAGACCAGCATGGACGTCTCGCGCCGAAGCGGCCTGAGTTCGGGGCTGTCAGTCGGAGTCCAGATGTAATCGCCGGTGAGGCTGATATGCTGCCATCCGAGAGGCGTAATGTGCTTGATCACGTCGGCCGGCGTCGCAATGCCTTCGCGATTGAGCTCGGCGAAAGTCGGTTCGAGATAGAGCGTATTCCAGTAGACGATGGCGTTGATGAGCAGGTTCAGCCCGGACGCTCTGTAGAACTGGCTCTCGAAGGTTCTGTCCCGCAGTTCTCCGAGCCGGTTGAAGAACAGCGCCCGGGCCAAGGTGTTCTGGGCCTCGCTCTTGTTAAGGCCGGCAGTGGCGTTCCTGCGCATTTCGGGATTCTGCCACCATTGGGGTAGGAAGATGGATCGATTGATGCGTCCGATATCGCGCAAGGCGAGCGCCAGTCCGTTTTGGCGCGGGAATGCGGACAGTTTCGCCAGCAAGGTCGAAGGTCGCACCTGGCCGGAACGGATAGTGGTAACGAGACGCAGGATGTCATCCCAGTTTGCCTTGATCCGCTCGACGTTGATGGGTTCGCCGACGAGCGGTGCGAGGTTTTCGGGAGGCGTGTCGCCCGGGAATAGATAGAGCCGGCGATCCTTGAGGCCGCGCAACCGGGGCACGAGCTGGAACCCTACAAGATGGCAAAGAGCGAAACTCATGTCGCTGACCCCGCCGGTGTCGACATAATGGGTTTCGATGGCGAGGTCGCTGCCATGATAGAGCAGACCGTCGAGAACGTAGATGGCCTCGCTCGCATTGGCGTTCATTGCGATGATATGGAACGCGCCATACTGGTCGGAGGTGAAGCGATAGAATTTGGCGCCGGGGTTAGGGCCATAGCGGGCGTTGAGGTCGCCGATCGCCTCGGCGTGCCCTCCCGCCGGAAAATACTGCCCGTCCGAGGATGAGGTGGTTCCGTCGCCCCACAATTTCGCGAGAGGCAATTGCCTCTGGGCATTAACAAGAATGGCATGAGCGCCGGCGTGGCCCTCCTCCCGGATATGCCAGTCGTGCGCCCAGGCGAGCTGGCGCATCGTCAGCCCGGGGGAAACATCCGCCATTCTGGTGAGTCCGAGATTGATGCCGTCCGCCAGAACGGCGGTAAGCAGGGCAAGCTTGTTGTCGGCTGTGCGCCCGGTGCGCAGATGGGTGAACGCGTTGGAAAATCCTGTGCGAGCGTCCACCTCAAGCAGCAGGTCGGTGATGCGGACGGCAGGCAGGCGGTTTTCTACCTTCGGTTTCAGCGATTTCGCGATGTCCGGAAACATGGCCTTGTGCGGCGTGACGCTGAAACCCGCACCGGCCAATTCGACATCGTCGAGCTCACCAGCTTCCGCCAGGCGGGAAAGCTCGCTCAATCCATCGTTCAAAGTCTGACGCTGCTGCTTCAGATAGGTTTCTACATCGGTATCGACGGCGACTGGAAGCGGACCTTCCTCGCGCATCAACTCGAATGTCGGCTCCGGAATGAGGAAGCTCTCGAAGGACTGGAAACGTTTGGCACCCTCCACCCAGACATCGCCGGCGTTGAGGCGGCGTTTCAATTCGCTGAACAGGCACAGTTCATAGGCCCTGCGATCGATCTTGCCATCCTGCAGGATGAGAGGCATCCAGCCTCTCGGTGCAAAGGATATGGGAGCCCTGTCGGGTATTGCTCTTTTCCCTTTGCGGTACAGATCAGCGACCATGGATAGCGCGCGCAGGAGATTCGCCGCCACCGCGTGGCCACGAAACACAAACGTCGACAGGAACTCCGGCGCCATTTTCCGGATCGTTGGATAGCGCTGGAGCATTTCGATTTTGCCATCGATGCTGTCGGGGGCAATCAGCGTGTCGACCGCCTGGACATTGGTCGTGAAGGTCGGCCATTGAATGACCGCTTCGATCGACCTGCCGATATCCTCGCCCTTCTGCCTGGCCTCGATGATCGCGTGGCAAACTTTCGAAACGTCCTTCAGCGGCTTTTGAACCTCCCGGACGGAGCGGGTGATGCGGGCGGTCGCCTGATTGTCGGCTCGCCGCGTCATGGCGCCGATCAGCTTCTTGAACACGTCGATTGCGCAATCGGTCAGATGGCGGGAAAGATGCAGGACTGTTGCCGCCAGCACGGCGTGCCGGCGTTCAGGATTGAGGTCGCGCAAATGCTGCGCGCTCATCCGCGTCCCTTCCGCGGCGAGTTCGTCAAAAACCTTGGCCGGAATGCGCTCCATCAATCCCATTGGCATGTTCAGTGACCGAAGAATCTGAACGCGTTCGGCTATCCTGTCGAGATTGATGGCGGTAGGTGACAATGCCGGTGTTCTCGCCCACGCAAGGATGGTCACATTCGTTCCCGCACGCGGGTCGAGAAGTTTGTCGAGGTCATGCTTCTGGCCTTCCGAAAGCCCGCCAGCCAGGGCCCGGTGAGCGATGCGGATGCCACGCCGGATTGCAACATGGATGATGGCTTCGAGTGCTCCGCGCGGCGGCAGGAGAATTCGCCGACGTCTCAATTCCTCGACAACCATATCCGCCAGAACATCGGCCCGGCGCAGGGTTTGCGCCGCAGGCGTCAGCCAGCCGGTCAGTGCCCGCACGTCCGAAGACGCAAATGGGCGCATATTCATTTTCTCGAACAACAGGGCGAGGTGCTCGCGGCGTGTCTGCGGACGATCGAAATATCGGGCGATCTCGCGATGATCGGCACCGATCTGCCGCGCCAGGAATCGCAAGACGCCGGAAGGCAGGATCTCACCATCCGCGAGTGGTCGGCCTGGAAATCGCAACATCGCCAAAACGCAGGCAAGTCCCAGCCGGTTCGACGCCTTGTTCTGTCGCATGACCAGATCGAGATCCGACTGGTCCAGCGTGTAGTGCTTGGCGATCTCCCTATCCTCATCCGGGATCGTGGTTACCTGGCTCCACCATGTTTCGCCCAGCAATGCTCTTCGAGCCATTCATCACCCTCCCTCTCGTTGCAGACGCTGCACCGAAGGGGAAAATGCCTGTCCGGCAAGCGGTCGTTTCGCAGCTTCCACAGATTTCGTCCGTAAACCTTGCCATTCGACGGCAAACCGGACATTGTCCGACTTCAATGAGAAGGCGGACAAATCACACCTCATGAGCTCGATCGGCTACGCACGGGTATCCACCGGCGACCAGGATACGGCGCTGCAACTCGATGCCCTGCGCAAGGCGGGCTGCGAGAAACTGTTCGAAGACAAGGCATCGGGTGTGAAAACCGATCGGCCGGGGCTGACTGAGGCCGTGCGCTATGCGCGAGACGGCGATACGCTTACGGTCTGGAAGCTCGACCGCCTGGGCCGATCGATGAACCACCTGATCGAGATCGTCACCGAGCTGGAATCCAAAGGTGTCGGCTTCCGCTCTATCACCGAAAACATCGACACCACGACATCTGGCGGTCGCCTGGTCTTCCATCTGTTCGGGGCGCTGGCCCAGTTCGAACGCGATCTCATCCGGGAAAGAACTCGCGCCGGACTACAGGCAGCAGAGGAACGGGGTCGACGGGGAGGCCGCCAGGCGGTTGTAACACCGGAGAAGCTCGCAAAGGCCCGGCAGCATCTGGCTGCCGGGCTGAATGTCCGCGAAGCCGCCGCCCGCGTAAAGATCGGAAAGACCGCGCTCTACGAGGCTCTCAAAGCCGAAAAATCAGCAGCATCTACCGCCAAGTCGGTGTGAGTTCTTCATACGTTCTCAAAAGTCGGACAGATTCACCACTTTCGTGTCGTGACGCCGGGACGCTATAGCGATTGCGCTCCAGATGCACGAGGCAGGTTGGGGTGACCCGTTTCGTATATTCGACAAACCCATCGAACGACCTGGAAACAGGCATGAGAGCTGGAGCTTCATCGGCCCAGATGTCGGCAATGGTGCCACGCATCTGACCGTGTGGGGTCCTTGCCCAGAATTCCTTGCATCGAAGCTCAAGCCAATCATTCAGCGCTTCCAGTGATGGAAAGCGCGGAATCGGTTGAAAGAAGCGATGACGCGCGTCCCGAACGTTCTTCTCGACCTGTCCCTTCTCCCAGCCGGATGCAGGATTGCAGAACTCGGACTCAAACAGATAGTGACTGGCCATCGCCAGGAAGCGGACGTTGACGTCGCGCTCCTTGCCACGGCCAACCCTGTCGATCGCCGTGCGCATGTTGTCGTAGATGCCTCGGCTAGGGATGCCGCCAAAGACGCGGAATGCATGATTGTGCGCATCGAACAGCATCTCGTGCGTCTGCAGGAGATAGGCCCGGACGACGAAAGCGCGCCTGACTTCTCAGCTTCGTATGCGCCACCTGCAACTTGGTGCGCTCGTTACCGATAATCGCCCAATCCTCAGACCAGTCGAACTGGAAGGCTTCACCTGGCTCAAATGCCAGTGGGACGAACGTGCCGCGTCCTGTTGTCTGGAGTTCTCTCTGCCGGTCCACCTTCCATTCTCGAGCAAAGGCGGCAACACGGCAGTAGGAACCGTCATAGCCGAGGCTCACCAGATCGGCATGTAACTGCTTCATCGTCCGCTTCTGCTTGCGGCTCTTTTTCGTTTCTGTCTTCAGCCAGGCCGATAACCGATCCGCAAATGGATCAAGTTTACTCGGCCGCTCCGGGACCTTGAACTTCGGCTCCACGCCGTCCAGGCGCAGGTATTTGCGGATCGTATTCCGGGATAGGCCAGTCCTGCGGCAAATCTCCCGGATCGATATCTGCTCTCGAAAATGCCAGCGTCGGATTACGCTCAGTAACGCCATGTCGATCACTCCAGAGCCCCCGCTGAAACCATGCAGGGGATGATTGAAACATGGGTCAATTCTCAGTGATAATTTCCCGCCATCCCGGGTCAGCTCTCAGCGCAAATCAACACCCCTGGGAGGCAAGTTCACGGCGGTCAAATGCCCAATTATTGGGGATGGTAGGCCGATCCTACACCCGCTCAGCGATTGGATCCCAAATCGGGCGCGCTGACTACGCTCCCGACCCATTAACGTAGCGTAGTTGATCCGCGACGGTCGCCTTTGCGGGAGGGTATTTCCTGGAATTATTCCTCAACGAACGCCTTCAATCTTCCAATGTTTTGGTCCCATTGAAGCGAGGCGCGGGCCAAGAAGTCTCTGGCTTTCGAGATTGGATCAGGCTTGATAGTGAACCGTGTTTCTCTTCCGATGCGCTTTGAGTGGACAATGCCAGCCTGCTTCAGAACTCGCAGGTGCTTTGTCACCCCCTGACGCGTCAGCTTCAGGCCCTCCGCAAGTTCCGTAATCGAATGTTGCTGTCCATCGCTCAGCCGGGAAACGAGCTCCAGGCGGGTGACATCTCCCAACGCCGAAAATACTGGTGCTGATTCAATACCGTCGCTAGCTTTCAGCATGAGATTTCACGTTATCGACCTGCGTGTCCCAACCCTCAGAGCTTGAACGCAGGATTTCCAACCGCTTTGATTCTGGAAATTGTTGAAAGCCGGATTCTGTGATGACGAGCCGTGTGCCGGACTCGATTGGGTTCAGACGAAATTCGACCAGCACTTTCGCCTTCTCACCATACTCCGTATCCGGATCCACGGCTGAAGGAGACCAAGAAAAAGAAAACAAACGCTCATAGTCCATAGCTTCTGTTACCGACACCCATTTCACATGCTCATGCCCGGGATAAGTCATCGTCCCCGTTGTCGTCTCTCCAACGGCGAATCCGTTATCGAGTCGGACTCGAAACCACACTCCAAATTCACTTGGATCAGTGAGGGCTCGCCACACCCGCGCGACGGGCGCAGCGAGATCGACCGTTTTTTCAATTCGGTCTTGATCTTTATGGATTGGCATTTGGCAACCTCTTGGTTGCCAGTACGGTATTGGGCGGGCGCATTGAACGCAACCGCTTGGTTGCTTTTTTAGCGTCCGAACCTCAAGCATCTGGAAATGGCCAGTACTTGGGCAATCCGGTTTGGGCGCCATCGGAGGCAGCAATTGGCTGGTCGGGCCTGCCTAGAATTTTGACGTCCCCTCTGCCGAAGGGTGGCTAGGCTTTTAAGGGTGGGCCAATATTAACTGTCGACGATGCATCCTGAGCATCTGCGGGCATGTATTGAGTACCGCGGCAGACAATAGGCCCCGTCATCGCAAGATGGCGGGGCTTTCGCGTTTTGCCTGCTCTGCGCCAGTGATCTCTTTTGGCGCGTGGGAGTCTTCCAGGATTTTTCGGGGCCGTTGGAGGCGAAATCGGAATCAGACGGATACACCATGTGCTCGAGGCGCTCTCCTGTCGTTCGCGTCGGCCCGGGAACTTGTCTCCCGTTGGCGCGTTGCTCGCGTCTGGTAATACTACTGACTCCAAAGCGGCAGGGGCGGAGTCCTGATGAGCGCCTGCAGTATCGCCCTCGATGACAGGCTCTGGATGGAGCCGGCGGCACCATGGCAACGAAGACGTCCACCAATGCCTAGCCATCGACTGTATTGGCCATGAGTGCGTGTTCGGCATGACTGCAGAGCAAGGCCTGGCGCTAGGAATCATTGCTCTGATGATGGCTGCGTTCGTGTGGGATCGCTTTCGTTACGATCTCGTCGCGGTCGGAGCGCTCTTGGCTGCCCTCGCGGTGGGGATCGTACCTTTCCGGACCGCTTTCAGCGGGTTCAGTGACGACATCGTTATCATCGTTGGCAGTGCGCTGTTGGTTAGCGCAGGAATTGCCCGCTCAGGCATCATGGAATGGTCGATCCGACGGTGGGCACCGAATGTCAGTTCGATACGCGCCCAGCTAGCACTCTTGGTGATCGTGGTTACGGTCCTCTCCGCCTTCGTCAAGAACATTGGCGCCTTGGCGATCATGATGCCGATCGCGTTCCAGTTTGCCCGCCGTTCCAAAGTTTCGCCATCGGTTTTCCTGATGCCGATGGCATTCGGCTCGCTGATGGGCGGACTGATGACACAGATCGGAACGTCACCCAATGTCGTTGTCTCTCGAATGCGCGAAGAAATCACCGGCGCCGCATTCACAATGTTTGATTTCACGCCTATAGGCGCAAGCCTCGCTACTGCGGGCGCAGTTTTCCTCATCTCGTTTTACTGGCTTCTGCCGGAGAGAACGCATGGGGGCATGTCCATGCATGAAGCGCTCGACATCCAGGATTACGTGACCGAAGCCAAGGTCGACAAAGGCTCGATTGTTCTCGGCAAGACCGTCGGGGAGTTGTTGAGGCTGTCGGATCAGGATGCTGTCGTCACGTCGATCATGCGTTCGGATGGTCTTCGAGTTACACCGTTCCCTGACGCAGTGCTGAAGGAGGGAGACATCCTTCTTATCGAGGGCGATCACGAATCCCTCGACCGATTGGTGGCCCAAGCAAAGCTGAGCGTCACGGGCGATCGCGACCCGGCGTTCTTTGAAGGCAGGGGATTGGAGGCCGAAGCGATTGAAGCGGTTGTCGGCGAAAATTCAAGCCTGGTTGGCTGGTCTGCGCAACGCCTGGCGCTGTACGATCGCTTCAACGTCAATCTTCTGGCCATCAGCCGCAAGGGTGAACGTTTGCAGGAGCGTCTGGGCACCCTGAGCCTGCGTCCTGGCGACGTAATCATGCTTCAGGGAAATCGGCAGGCATTGCCTCGGATCCTGCGTGAATTGGGCTGCCTTCCGCTGGCGGAGCGGCCCATCCACCTTGGCAGTGGTCGTCAAGGGATTATCCCGGTCGTTATACTCATTGCGGCAATGGCCGCTACAGCAGCTAGCTTAGTCCCGGTTCCGGTCGCGTTTTTCGCGGCCGCCGCTATGATGGTGTTCCTCAAGGTCATACCCATTCGCGAGGTCTACACGGCGGTCGACGGTCCCATCTTGGTCATGCTGGCGGCTCTGATCCCTGTAAGCGATTCCTTGCGCAGCACAGGTGCAACCGATGTCATAGCGGGGTGGCTGACAGGAGTGGGAACAGCGTTGCCGCCATATGGCGCCTTGGCACTCATCGTCGTGTCGGCGATGGCCGTGACTCCTTTCCTGAACAACGCAGCGACCGTGCTTGTCATGGCGCCGATAGCGGTGGCATTCGCCCAAGGCCTTGAGTATCGGCCAGAAGCATTCCTGATGGCGGTCGCGATCGGCGCCGGGTGTGATTTCCTGACCCCAATCGGTCACCAGTGCAATACCCTCGTTCTGGGGCCTGGGGGCTATCGCTTTTCGGATTATCCGAGACTTGGCCTTCCATTGTCGGCCTTGATTGTCCTCATCTCGGTTCCAATGCTGCTGTTGGTGTGGCCGATCTAGACGTCAGTCCTCGTGTGCGATGTTGCTCGACGGCGGGCCCTTAGTTCAATTGCCGTAACCCGGGAGTGATCCGGAGCCCGATGGCCATCGCCGCCTTGTGGTTCACCTTGGACGGAAGGGCGGCTCGATGCATTGCCGAAGGATTCGGAGATCAACGCTCTCGTTATTACTGGCGGGGAAACTGACGTATGCGTCCTGGCGACCGTGCTTGGTGCGATCGACGGAGGCTTTCGCGTGGTCCTTGTAACGGACGCTCTTTGCAGATCCTCCTACACCACCCGATGCGCTGATGGAATTGTATCAGCGAACAGGCCGAAGCTGCCCCGTGCAGGAAGTCCTTTAGGGATGGCACCAGGTCGAGCTTCCAGTTGATAGGCGACCTGCAGTGGCCAAACGAAAGCAGGGAACATTCCCGAATTTTTTCCGTTCGTAGTCTCGTGTGGAACTTGTCGCGGCCCGATGAGCCGCGTGTGCACTTGTCGCCAATGATGTGGGGCGACATCCGCTCCCACTGATCATCCCGAAGGATCAGACGATCCAGAACCCCCATGGCTACCTCCAAAAGACAGCCTTGATGAGGTGGACGCCCCCTCGCGCCGGCATCGATGTGCCTTAAGGTGGCCGTTGATGATCGGAACCACCGAGGAAGGAGCGTTTACATGAAGGTTACAACGATTGGGCTCGACTTGGCCAAAAGCGTATTCCAGGTTCATGGCATTGCCGATGACGGCACCGTCGTCGTGGTGAAGAGGCTGCTCAGGAAGCAGATGATCAATTTCTTCTCCAAGCTTCCGAACTGTCTGATCGGCATGGAAGCCTGTGCGACGGCGCATCATTGGGCGCGAGCCCTGGCGGTGCTGGGGCATGAGGTCAAGCTGATGCCGCCCGCCTATGTCAAAGCCTACGTGAAGCGGGGCAAGAACGACGCCGCGGATGCCGAGGCGATCTGCGAAGCCGTCCGGCGCCCGACCATGCGCTTCGTTCCAGTCAAGACGCCAGAACAGCAAAGCATCCTGATGGTTCATCGGACCCGAGCCTTGGTCGTGCGCCAGCGCACCATGGCTGCAAACGCCCTGCGGGCGCATCTGGCGGAGTTCGGACTGGTCTGTAACCCGGGTGTGGTGAACCTCATAAAGCTGATGCGTGCCGTCTTCGACGAGCATGATCCACAGACTATGCTTCCTGAGATGGCGCAGGTGGCGATGACGACGCTGGTTCGCCGGCTCCTCGAACTGGAAGACGAACTCCGGAAGCTCGACAAGGTCTTGCACGAATGGCATCGCCAGAACGAAGCGAGCCGGCGCCTGGCGGCCGTTCCTGGCATCGGCGTGATCACCGCGACGGCGATCGTGGCCACCGTCAGCGAACCCGGCCAGTTCCGCTCCGGGCGCCAGTTCGCAGCCTGGCTCGGCCTCGTCCCCAAACAGAACTCGAGCGGTGACCGACAACGTCTCGGCGGCATCTCGAAGCAGGGAGACCGCTATCTTCGCCGGCTGCTTGTCGTCGGCGCTACGGCCGTGATCCGTCACAACCGGGGCAAGCAGACGCCAGGAGCCCAGTGGCTGCAATCGTTGCTGGCGAAGAAACCGGTGCGGCTGGTCTCGGTCGCTCTCGCCAACAAGACCGCGCGGATCGCCTGGGCTCTTCTCGCCCGCGGGCAGCAGTTCAGCCCATATCGGATCAGCGCCTGCTGACGGCCGCCAGCCGCTACAGGCAAACACAGGAATTGGTGACGGCAGAACGTGATGCGAGATGATCGACCAAGAACGAGAACACCCCGTGTGATTCAATGCGTCTCGAATGCGCCAGCTTGATCAGGGATCTCGTTCGCGGATTTCCATCAGGGCCAGCGGAAACTGCTCCGCACAAACAGGCCGGACATATGAAAGCGACCGATCAGAAGCTCACCAAAAGCCATTGCCAATCAGGGGCGTCCACATATGAATCTGATTTGGTCGCTCATGGGAATCCCAAGAGTCCACACGGCCTAGCCGACCAACGCGGGAAATCAATCGATCAGGTCTCAAGGTCGCATGCTGCTCTCCAGCAGCATCGACTATGTTCTGAGGGTCTACACGCTCGGCAAGTCAACCAACGTGCCAGTATTGTTCGGATGTTCGGCTCTCTGGGTTTAATATTCGCCATTGTATTTTTCGGGATATTCCACCAAAGCTGTTCGTAATCGCCTACAGCATCTTCGTTGAATGGATAACGTCCCGATAGAGGAGCGCAGTAACCATACGCCACCTCCACGGGGTTTCGAGAGCGTGCAGCTTTAGGCAGCTTCTAATCGCGGCAGACGGTCATTCAGCACGCGAAGAGCATCACTTCTTCCTCAGAGGCAGGGCCTTCAAGCTTCAGAGAGGCATGCCAGGGCCGCGTTTGGGCACGATCATCCACGGCTCTATTGGCACTGGTGTGTGCCGCAGGATCCCGGCCGAGCGCGCGAAGCTAGCGAATGCACTCCGTGCGACATCTATGGGAACGCGATCGTCGCGTGCGAAACAGCAAGCGCGGGAAGCTACGTCGTAGATCGAGCCACGCCGATGTTCCGGCCATTGGGCCAAGAATTGCAGCGCATCCTCGATGCTGCTGATGTCCCGGATGACATTGTGTGCATCCTTGACATGTACAGAATGCTCGAATGTTTGAACGATCATCACTTCCTCCCGTTTCTTAGACGTTTTTGAGCAAGCGCTTGCTTCCGCTTACGTAGCGGCAACCAAAAAATGGCAATCGTGAGCAGCCCAGTCAAGAGATGCCATCAGGGGCTGCTGATCACCGGAACGCATCGTTGGACCGTGAAGACGTCGTCGAGATGGGGCCGACCGACGCTTCGGAAGCGGCGGTAGCCAACGTGTATATGTAGAAGCCGAACTTTAGCGTCCTGGGCTATTCCAACTGCATGAAACGCTCGCGGGGGTGATGGTGGAAATGCTACGCCGCCTCCTTCGGAGGAGAGGCCATAGCTTACAAGCGAAAGGCCTGCCGGAGGGGGTCACGACAGGCCCGCTGCTGGAGCGGTGGGGCGTGTGGGGACACAAGGTACCCGCTCCGACATGAAAACGCTTGGGTAGAGAATATGTTCCTTCTTTGAAGCGAATCCAGGGTGCGCCATACTTCCTACGCGCGTAGCCGGACAGCAGCCTGATGGCTGCATTGGCGGAGGGCGAAGTCCTGACAGCCGTCGCAAACAAAGGAGAAGTTGCGGCCCGCCACGTCAGGCGTAGAACCTTCGGTGCAGACGGGACGGCGCGAAAGGCTGCGGCTCAGCCTGCTGCCACGAGACACAGTGGTGAGCCTTTATCAAGCTCTGGACTCCCATCCAAATGCGGCCGCTGGGATCACGAGCTTGTGACATGGGCTTCGGTAACAGCTGTCGGCTTCGGCGCGAATTGCCAATGCGGCCCGCGTTCGCGCGCCGTGCAAGCATCGGAGGAGAGTCATGACTGCAAGATCGACCATAGGCACCGCCTTCCTAGCCAGTGCCGTCGCCACCGCGCTCTCATCGTTGGCAGGTGCAGCGCCGCTTACGGAAGCACAGGTAAAAACTGCGATGGACAAGGGCATGGAGAAGTGCTTCGGCGTTGCGCTGAAGGGCCAGAATGACTGCGCAGCCGGACCGGGCACGACCTGCCAAGGCACTTCGACTGTCGACTATCAGGGTAACGCCTGGAAATTTGTCGATGGCGGCACCTGTGCCTCGATGAAACTACCGGGAGATCGCATGGGGTCACCCGAGGCCCTGACACGCGACGTTCCGTCTTAAGGCGGCCTATGCGCCGGGACAGTGAGGGAACGATGGACGGCGGAGGCAGAACCTCGCGTCGCACCGGAACGGAACGGTTCCCGGCGCATCCGATCGATGGCCTTGCGGGCACCAGCTTCAAGCATGAGCATCTTGCCGGCATTGTCGCCGGCGGCATTCAGCAGATTTTCTTTGAGGTGCACGCCGAGAACTACATGGGTGCTGGCGGCCCACCCCACCATGCACTTGAGCAGATCCGCAACAACTACCCGCTGTCGCTCCATGGCGTTTGCATGTCGATCGGCGGTCCGCAACCGCTCGACCAAGCCCACCTGAACAGGTTCAAGACGCTGATCGACCGCTACGAGCCAGCCCTGGTTTCTGAGCATCTCGCCTGGTCCACCCATGCCACGACATACTACAACGACCTGCTTCCGCTACCCTACACGCAAGCTACGCTCGACAGCGTTTCTGACCACATCGACCAGGTTCAGGAGAGAATCGGCCGGCCTATCCTTCTCGAAAACCCCTCGACCTATGTGGTCTTCAAGGAGTCGACGCTGGCCGAGACCGAGTTCATCCGCGAACTCGTGAGGCGGACGGGGTGCGGCCTGCTGCTGGACCTCAACAACGTTTTCGTGTCGGCTACCAACCAAGGCTATTCGGCAATCGGCTACCTGAACGACTTCCCGCTCAAGCACGTTGGCGAGATCCATCTCGCTGGCCACTCCCGGCAGGCCGACGACGAAGGCCGTACTCTTGTCATCGACAGTCACGATGGCCCCGTGGCCGATCCGGTGTGGAAACTGTTTGAGACGGTGATTGGCGGTATCGGACCTGTTCCAACGCTTGTCGAATGGGACAGCGCCATCCCGGATTGGCCAGTGCTGCGAGCCGAAGCCATGGCGGCACAACAGATACTTGATCGCCACCTGCAGCCACTCAAATCGGGGATAGCCCATGCGCCCGCCCGAAGAACGGCTTGAGCTTCGGAAGCTAGAGGCCTCCTACGCAGCCGATTTCGCGTCGGCACTGCTCCACCCCGCACGCGCCACGCCCGCCGTCGTCGCCGGACCGAACGGCAGCGGTGTCGAAAGGCGCTACAACGTTTATCGCAACAACGTCACCGTCAGCCTGATCGACGCGCTTTCAGCGGCGTTCCCGGCCGTCCTTCGCATTACCGGACCGGACTTCTTCCGCGCCATGGCGAGATCGCACGTCCGGGCGGCACCGCCGACGTCGCCGCTGCTGTTCGAGTACGGCCGTGGTTTCCCCGCATTCATCGACGGCTACGAGTATGCTCGGCAGATGCCGTGGCTGGCCGACGTGGCTCGAATTGAACGCGCCTGGCTCGATGCCTATCATGCGGCCGACGCGGCACCTCTTCGACCGGAGCAGCTTGCCAGCGTACCACTCGACGCGCTTGAAAGCACGCGGTTCGAGGCACATCCGGCGACCCGAATCCTGCGTTCGTCCTTTCCGGCAGTCAGCATTTTTGCGGCCAACCGCGTCGACCGCCCGGTCGGGGCTATCGATGCGACCGGGCCGGAGATCGCGCTGGTAACCCGGCCGGCGCTCGAGGTGGTCGTGGCCCGCATTGCTCCCGGCGCAGCAGCGTTCCTGGACCGTCTTGTCGAGGGAGCCGCGCTTGGCGCAGCTGCCGACGCGGCGTTCGCCGCCGATCCCGATTTCGACCTCGCCCTCGCCATCGCCGGAATGCTTGAGGCGGGTGCATTCTCCACGATCGCGGCGGAGGAAGACTCTGATGCCTGACGCGTCGATAGCCGGAGGATTGGGAGCAGGCCTCATGCGCTTCGCCGATAGAGGAGTCCGAACAATTGCCGCTCCCTGGCTGGCACAATTGGTCCTGCGCCTCGGGCTTGCCGTACCCTTCTGGCGATCCGGCATCAACAAATGGGACGGTTTCTTGCAGCTGAACGAAGTCGCGGTCCTGTTGTTCAGCGCAGAGTTCAAGCTGCATCTGCCGGGCGGCCCGTACGACTTCCCTGCTCCTGCTGTCATGGCATTTGCCGCGGGCGCGGCCGAGATCGTGCTTCCGATCTTGCTCGTGCTAGGCCTGGGCACGCGGTTCGCCGCGTTCGGGTTGCTGATCATGACGGCCGTAGTACAACTGACGGTGCCGGACGGTTGGCCTCTGCACATCACCTGGGCGGCGATGGCGCTCGGCATCATGGCGTGGGGCCCTGGGCGGATATCACTCGATCATTGGTTCGGCTTCGATAGACATCCCACGCGGGCTTCCCTCAGCGAGCTAAGCTGATCGACACCGCCACGAGGACGATCGCATGACTGTCCTGACCAGCATCATAACATGTCCGCGGTGCAGATACAGCATGACCGAGTCGATGGCGCTTGATGCTTGTCAGGTGATCTACGAATGCCAGGGCTGCGCAACAGTCATGCGTCCGCGGGCCGGAGACTGCTGTGTCTTCTGTTCATATGGGTCGGTTCCATGCCCCTCGAAGCAGATCCCATCGATACTCGATGGCGATTTGCCCGAAGGGATCGAACCCAGGGGATTGTGCGCTTCGTCGTCGGACTGAACTGCGGTTGGAAGGAGTGCCTGAGTTGGAAAGACGCTATTTCGTATTGACCTTCGCTGCCATTCCATTTGCCGTTGCTACCTCGTTCACCCCATGGGCCAAGGAAGCTCATGCTGAGGAACCCATGGTTTACACAGGCCAACTGCCCGGTATCGGGGCCGGAGGTCATGACGTGGTTGCCTATTTTGTCGACGGTCGGCCTGTTAATGGGACGGCGGCGCACACAGCCGTACATGAAGGTATCGTCTACCGCTTCGCCAACGCTGCCAATCGACCTCGTTTCTCGAAGTCACCGACGCAGTATCTGCCCCAGTATGGCGGCTACTGCGCTTACGCAGTCAGCCAGGGTGCGACAGCATCAGGCGACCCGAACGCGTGGGCCATCGTCGATGGCAAGCTCTACTTCCAGCACTCCAGAAGCGTCCTTTCGAAATGGCACAAGGACACGGTGGGCAACATTGCCCGCGCAGACAGGAACTGGCCGGAGGTCGTTCAGTAGTCGTCACCTGTCATGCCTAGGTGTCGTTTCCAAGAAGGTTGTTCAGTCTTTGGAACGGGCTGATGCCTCCAAGGGCCGAGTGTGGGCGTGCCAGGTTGTAGTTGGTTGCCCATTGGTGAATGGCCTTGGCGCGTTCGTTCGATGAGGCGTATGGCCTGGCATAGGCCCATTCGCGCAGCGAAGTCTGGATGAAGCGCTCGGCCTTGCCGTTGGTGCGCGGGGTGTAGGGCCTTGTGCGGATGTGTCGGGCACCGGCACCTTGGAGTGCCTGGGCGAACAGTTTGGAGCGATACGCCGAGCCGTTGTCGGTCATCACCCGCTCAACCCTGGCGCCCAGCCTGGCGTACCAGGCCAGTGCCCGGTTGAGGAACCCGGTGGCATCATCCCGGCCCAGGCTTGGCAGCAGTTCGACATAGGCGAGGCGGGACGCATCGTCGATGGCGACATGCAGGTGTTCGTAGCCGATGCCTCGGGCGCGATGATGGCCTTGGTGCTGGCCCGTGATCCGGTGGCCAACGCCGTCGATACGGCCCAAGGTCTTGATGTCGATATGGATCAGTTCGCCCGGCCGCTGCCGTTCGTAGCGCAACACCGGGGGCCGGGGATCGAGCCAGGCCAGCCGGTTCAGTCCCAGCCGGCGCAGCACCAAGCCTACCGTCGAGCGCGCCAGGCCCAAGGACCGGGCAATCGCCGGCCCGGTCATGCGCTGGCGCCGCAACTGCTCGATCCGCGACACCTGCATGGCTGCCAGCCGATGCCGGCAGCGGTGCGGCGCTGAACTGCGATCGTGCAGAACCCGGTCGCCGGCCCGGTAGCGGTCGAGCCAGCGATAAGCCGTTCGTTCCGAAACCCCGGCCGAACCGGCACCACGCCGCACGCTCCAGCCCTGTTCAATTCGTTGCACCAAAAGCACTCGACCTGACGGCGTCAGACGCGCATTCTTATGGACGTTCATTCGGGGAGCTCCACTGAAGGTTGGTTGGCTTCGCAACCCCAGCTTCTCAGTCCCTCCTCGAATGAACAACCTTCATAGCTTCGACACCTAGGTATCCTGACGGGGTGTCGACGAAGCTGTATCTCCGCCCTATCGCGCCTATGTAGCCACCCAGCATCCCCCGAAGGTGCGGATATCCCGGTCGCCACTAATCCACCCTTGGCATTGGATGCGCCTCGCCAGCAAATGAGGGGGCATGAAGACGCTTCATCGATCACAAAACCGTGCCGTCCAGGATCGGGCCACTGGTTCTTGCGTTGATAAAGGAGGTCAACCGGGAGCAGATCATGACCACGAATCGTCCTGATCGTCGAAGGCGGCGGAGAGCCTGCCCAACCGCAGGAATATGAGTTCGATCAAAAACTCGACCGGGGTTGAAGCGAAGCAGTAGTCCTCATCAAGCGCTACTGTCCGTGACGAAGCAAACCTGACTCGATAATGGCGAAACTGCTGTTCGGCTGCCGGGGCAGGTCCCAAGCATCAATTCGAAATATGGAGCATCCAAATGCCAACTGATTACAATTCGCCAAAGCGGGACCCAGAAGAAGAGCGCACTGAGCTATATTTTGTGTGCTTTACGATCTTCGCTGTAGTTGGTGCACTTGCTCACGGTGCGCCGGCCCATTTTGTATTCCTGGCACAAATTCTTCCGTGACCTAACTTCGCCGAACCGACGAGACTCGAGGTCGCGTCAATGTCGTCGGCGAGCCCTTGCTCAGCTAGCTCTCCGAGGGCTGTTTGCATACTTGCCGCGAACACTAGGACGACCTGACCTCTTGCGTGAATTCAGAAGCCGCCGACACTTTCGCGGCAGAGCCAAATCAATCGGTCGACACCCCGCTGCGACCTGGCGCATTGCTGCGTCCCGTATTGTCCTGCTTCCGCCCGACGGAATGCCGCCCGGGCGTTCCTCCCAGCCCGGGCGGCAGCTTCAGGAAATCGCCACTGCCGACCCATTTCCCGAAGTCTTATCCAAGATTTTCCGCCGTTCGGCGCACCATTCCGGGGGCAATTGCTCCGGCTGTGCCATCGACAGCCCCAGTCTTAGCGCCTCCTTTGGGCAGCCGGCGAAACGGGCCGTTTCCGGCGTGCCGCCGAAGTGATTAACCCGGATCCTGCCGTCCTTCTTGCTCATAACGATGCCAATTGTCCTCAACGTCTCCTGCACTTCACGGTACTTCATCCCCACCTCGTTTCTTTGCAGTCTAGTAGATGCGCCGTCCGGCTTCTTTCACGGCGGCGACAAATGCCCTGCGGGCATCCCTGGTGCGACGCAGGCCGTCGAGCGCATCCCGGCATGTGCGAAGCGCCGAGCGGTAGCGCGGCCCGGATTTGGCTGGCTTTCTCTGCGCCAGCCATTCCAAAGCTTCCCAGGCCGAACCGATCGTTCGCCTGCCGGCCGAATCCCTGCGGGCAATGACAACAGGTGGATCAAAACTCTTGTAAACCATCTCATTGGTCCATTCTGCGTGCCTAGCCGTCGGCGGTGGTCGATGCCGCTGCCTCTTGGGCGGGGATGCCGTCCATGGCTGCAAGAGTGGCGGCGCACATTACGTCCGCTCCCTGTATGTCTTCAGCGCCAAATCGAGCCCAGCCGCCATCCTTGACGAAGTCGTCCTGCTGCCAGGCACTGAGCGTCTTGAGTTCGGTCAGCTTCTGGGTGGCATCGCTATCGGCGATGAAGCGATGGACGCATTCGGAAGCGGCGAGTTCTGCTCGTGCATCACGGGCTGCAACGGCAGCCATTAAACGCGCTGAGCCGCCTGTGACCCAGCCGCCGGCCGTAAATCCGAGTATTATCGTAGCAATGGCCGTCAATATCATCGACCAGGCCATAAATTTCTTCGTCGGACTGTAATCATACAGCCAGTTCCAGAAATCAATTTTTTCATTGTTTGCTTCGTTCATGACGGGCTCCTTCTGCATTTTTGTTTTCTTTCAGATCGAGCTTCACGAATTATAGCACAATGTATCAATCCGTGGGGCATTCATCACGGGAACGTGAAGATGTGTTACAACGTGCAAGTTCCTTGTGATTGATCCAGTCGCCTTGACGCGTCTTCAGTGTCCGTCCAACATCGCCAAGCGTGGGGCGCGGGCAAATGACACAAGACCAGGTCACGATTGTCGTAATCCTTTGTGCAACCGTGACAGCGTTCCTCTGGGGGCGAATTCGGCATGACGTTGTAGCCCTGTCAGCTCTTCTTGCCTGTGTCGCCGCTGGCCTTGTCCCGAGTGAGGCAGCCTTCGCGGGGTTTGGCCATCCAGCCGTCATTACTGTCGCATGCGTTCTGGTCTTGAGCGGTGCCTTGCAGGCAACGGGCGTCGTCGATGCACTCGCCCGGTTCATCCTCCCAACGGCCACGGGCCGAACGGCAACCATAGCGTCGCTCACCGGACTGGCAGCTGTTCTGTCCGGCTTCATGAACAATGTTGGCGCGCTGGCCCTGTTGATGCCGATCGCCATACAGGTTGCCAGGCGCCTGGACCTTCCACCGGGCAGGGTGCTCATGCCCCTGGCTTTCGGATCGATCCTCGGCGGTATGACGACCCTGATTGGAACGCCGCCCAACCTCATCGTTTCTGGCTTCCGTGCGAGCGGGTCCGGGACGAGTTTCTCCATGTTCGATTTCGCGCCGGTCGGCATCCCTGTGGCTGCGGCCGGGTTGGTCTTTCTCGCGCTGATCGGCTGGCGCATGGTTCCCGCTCGCGAACGCAAGGGCACCGACAGCTTCGAGGCGGGAGCATATCTGACGGAGGCGCGGGTGCCTGAGGCTTCCAAGGCCGCCGGCATGTCGCTTCGGGACCTTGAGACGGCCTTGAACGATGCCGATGCGCAGGTCGTCGGGCTGATCCGCAACGAGTTGCGGATCCCGGCGCCAAATCCTTACCGCGAAGTGCGGGCCGGCGACATCCTGATCATAGAGGCCGAACCGGAGGCGCTGTCGAAGGCGCTATCACTGCTCGAACTCAAGCTCGAGGAAGACGTGAAAGAGGGAAGCAACAGCGAAGAAGCCGCTTCGGCGGAAGGGGCCGACGGAGACCAGCAGAAGCCAAGGCGGCTGGCGGCGCTGCAATCCGATGAGGTGGTATTGACTGAACTGGCCGTCCGTCCGCTGGCCGATATCGTTGGCCGATCCGCCAGTGACATCAACCTGCGCACGGCCTACGGCATCAATCTGCTAGCATTGGCGAGGCAGGGGCAGCGATCTCCTGAACGCCTGCGGTCCCTGCCGATCATGGCCGGGGACGTTCTTCTGATGCAGGGAACAATCGATGCCATTTCGGACTTCGCCAACCGGTTCGGATGCATCCCGCTCGCTGAAAGACCTTTGCGAATTCCCGATCGGGCCAAGGCAGTCTACGCGTCGGCGATTATGCTGGTCGCCGTTGCAGGTGCGGCCTTCGGATTGGTTCCGGCTGCCATTTCGTTTGCAGGCGGGGTCGTTGCGGTGGTGGTTGCCGGGGTGCTGCCCGCACGACGCCTGTACGATGCCATCGACTGGTCTGTCGTCACCCTGCTTGCGGCGCTCATTCCGGTGGCGGCTGCCATGGCCTCAACTGGCGCAGCAGATATCGTTGCCACGGCGATGCTCGAGGGTTTTGCCGGGCAATCTGCGGTCCTGGCTTTGACGGCAATTCTGGTGGTCACGATGATCCTGTCCGACTTCATGAACAATGCAGCAACGGCAGCGGTAATGTGTCCGATCGCGCTTGGTGCTGCTTCGCAGCTGGGGGTCGGCACCGATCCGTTCCTGATGGCTGTGGCGGTTGGGTCATCCTGCGCATTCCTGACCCCGATCGGACACCAGAACAACACGCTGATCCTGGGGCCGGGCGGATTCCGCTTTGGCGATTATTGGCGCATGGGTGTGCCGCTTGAGGTGCTTGTCGTGTTAGTGGGCATACCGATGATCCTTCTGGTCTGGCCACTCTAGGGGGGGCATGTCCAAGATCGCGCGGAAAAACGGCTTCAACGAAGAACGACACACCAGACATGCTCGACCCCATGGACTTGTAGCCGGCATTCGCGGTCCGGAGCACCTGCCCGTAAGTTACCGTGAAGTGAATTGACTTCACAAGGCATTTGTTCCTATTTCGTTCTCATGTCTCAGCCGAACAAGACAACACCGTTTCCGCTATCCCAGCTGAACGATGCCCGTGAACGAAATCTAACAGCCTTGGCCTCGGTCGATGTCGCCACAGGCATGGGCGGCAGCTGGATCTACGCCGGAACCGAGCTCGGTCTCACCCGCGTGCCCGACCGTTCCCGCCGCTGGCTCCGGGCTACGCCAGTTGCGTTGCCGCTTCTTGAAGCGGTGAAGAGGGGATCTGCGACCGGAACCAGAGTTCCAGTTCACGCAAGGCAGGCTCTGCCCGACGGGCGCTCTTGATGCAGAGGTAATAGTCCTCGTTTGTCGGCATTCCCATAGCGCATTCTAGTTGCACCTGTTCGGACAGAAGCGCCTCCTCTGCCAGGAAGTCCGGCACCAGGGCTACGCCGAGACCCTGCCTGGCCATTTCGAGGGCAAGCACATAATGTGTTGCCTCAAGCCAGTACCCGGCATGCATGAGGTCGAAATCCAGACCTGCAAAACGGCAATATCGTGCCCAGTCTGCCCCCAGGATTTCTGCGGGTGGAAACGAGGTCGTTACTAGCGGCAGGGCTTGTGAGGTGTCGCTTCTTCGAGGGCGCACGGCTATCAGGTTCTCGTTGCGCAACTTCAGTGCAAAGTAGCCCTGAGCGCTCGGAAATGTCGTCACAAAAGCATCAGCGACTTCATCAGTAAGGGCAGGGTCCTGGGCATACATCCTAAGTTGTAGGCTGAAGCCCGGACGGTCTGCGTAAAAATCGCCGAGCCTTCTGATCAGCCACCCTGGGGCAAAGCAACTGCAGACCGCAAGGCGCACCGTTTTGCGATGTGTGCCGAGCGTCTCGTCAATAGACCTGTCAATCTGCGCGAATGCCGTTCTTAGCTGGACAGCGAGGCGGTTCCCTGCGGGCGTGAGATCTACCTTGCGGCCAGCTCGATGAAGCAATTTCTCACCGAGTTCTTCGGTCAGGTGCCGCAACTGATGGCTTATCGCGCTTTGCGTGACCCCCAACTCGGCGGCCGCAGCAGTCAATGACAAATGTCGTGACACAGCCTCGAAGGCCTCAAGGGCACGCAGGTTGCGTGATTTCATGACGTGTTCCGTGCTGCCGCCGATACAGGCTATGTACCTCGTGCGTATCTTGTGGGCAATGATCGGGACTCTAGGAGAGTGCCAGCCACGTCTGCGCCGAGCTGGTGACGGGATCTTCGTTGATGCCGATATTTGGCCCGAACCAGCGGAGACGAAATCAACTTGCGTGCAGGAGCCGTTACGGCAACGCCGCGTTTGGGGAAGGCGCGGAGGCAGCGGGTCAGTCCGATCCAGCGCGACAGCCCATAGCGGATCGCTTCAGCAAGCGTGCTGCGGAGATGTGCTGGAGTTGCACTTCAAGCCAGGCGTGGAAGGCAGCAACAATGGGATTCGATCGAAGCCGATGAGCCATGGCGCGCGTCGCCGTCGCGGCGCTCTCTCAGCGAAGTCACTGGGCGGCTGCCGGACAGGTTCGCCTTGCCGAGACCGAGCGGCAGCCCGAGCACGCCTGTGAGGGGTGCGGTCGCTATCCCTTGTCAGATACCGCAAAGGAATTCTTCCCCAAGCAGTCGATTGCAGAAAAGCGTCGCGCCCTGGAGCGCGCAAAGCTCTGAGCCCCATTTCGTACGCCACCGTTGGTTACAACCTACGACCTTCCATAAAGCACAAGTAGCGAACATGAGTGGCCTCTGAAGCTCAGTTGGCCTAATCAACACGCTTGCTGGCAGCACTTCGACGCTTACTGGAGGCGGCGCACGGCGCCACGACTCGACATTATGGCGACTGTCGGGTTGAATGGGCATTACGTTTGCCTGGCATTTGTTTCCACAGATCCGGAAAGGACGAAAAAATGTTCGAACGGTTCATCCAGTTTACTGCCGCAGCTTGCCTGGCGTCTGCACTGGCAATCGGTGTATCGGGCGCGCAGGATATACAGTTTTTCCGCATTGCCACCGGAGGCACAGCGGGAACCTATTTCCCGATCGGCGGCCTGATCGCCAATGCCATTTCAAATCCGCCAGGCTCTCGCGCTTGCGAGGAGGGAGGAAGCTGTGGCGTTCCGGGGCTCGTCGCAACGGCTGTTGCTTCGAATGGCTCTGTCGCCAATGTCAATGGTATTAACGGCGGCTCGCTGGAATCGGGCTTTTCTCAATCGGACGTCGCCTACTGGGCGTATACCGGCACAGGCATCTTTGCTGACAAGGGCGCCGTCGATAAAGTTCGCGCGATTGCCAATCTCTATCCCGAGAGCATTCATCTGGTAGCTCGCGCCGACGCCGGAATCCAATCGGTCGCCGATCTTAAGGGCAAGAAGGTTTCGCTGGACGAGCCGGGCTCGGGCACGTTGGTCGATGCGAGACTTATCCTTGAAGCATATGGCCTGTCGGAGTCGGACGTCGAGGCCGAATTCCTCAAGCCCAATCAAGCGGCGGACTTAATGCGCGACGGCAATATGGATGCCTTTTTCTTCGTCGGCGGTTTCCCCGCCGGCGCGATCACAGAACTCGCGACCAGCCTGTCGATCACTTTGGTGCCCATCACCGGAACCGAAGCGGAAGGGTTATTGGGCAAATACCAGTTCTTCGCCAAGCATGTCGTTCCGGCTGGCACATACAAGGGCGTCGACACGGATACTGACACAGTAAGCGTCGGCGCTCAGTGGATCACGAGTACCGACCAGAAGGATGATCTCGTCTACGAGATCACCAAGGCGTTGTGGAATAAGAACTCGCGCGCTCTACTTGATAGCGGCCATGCCAAGGGTAAGTCGATCACGCTCGAGACGGCGCTCGACGGAATCGGCATTCCGCTTCATCCAGGCGCCGAGCGCTATTACAAAGAAGCAGGCGTTCTGAAGTAAGCTGCACTACCACGCTAAGAGGACCGGGCAGCTACCCCACCCGGTCCTCTTCTTTGGTACCCGAGGCGCCCGATGAGCAGCGAGCAGATCGAATTTGACGAGACTGCGGTACGCGAGCTTGAGGAAAAGTTTGATCCTGAAGTGCGCTTTCGTCCGCTCGGGCCGGTGGCTTCTTGGCTAACCGCCGGACTGCTCTTTTCACTGTCTATGTTCCACTACTACACCGCCGGCTTCGGCTTGCTGCGAGAGGTCACGCATCGTGGTGTGCATATGGCGTTCGTGCTGGCGTTGATCTTTCTGGTTTTCGCAGCGTCGTCAAAGGGCCAAAAGACGCTCTACGTTTCGTCCCTTCTTCGCCCTGCTGGCCTGCCTGTGATTGACTGGCTGCTGGCTGCCGCCGCAGTGGTGTCGACCCTCTATGTGCCTTTCGTCTTCCACGACCTCGCCTTCCGCATTGGCAATCCGCTGAATATTGATGTGGTGATGGGAACTATCCTGATTGTCGTGCTCTTGGAGGCGACCCGTCGCGCGATGGGGTGGCCGCTGCCGATCATTGCCGTCATCTTCATGCTCTATGCGGTTTTCGGCCGCTCAGCGCCCGGGCTTCTCGTGCATTCCGGTGCTGACTGGTCGACAGTGGTCAACCACCTCTACCTGACCAGCCAGGGCATATACGGCCTGCCGGTAGGCGTCGTGGCAACCTACGTGTTCCACTTTGTCCTGTTCGGCGTACTGGCCACCCGCATGGGCCTGGGCAAACTCTTCATCGATCTGGCGTCCGCGCTCGCCGGCCGCTTTTCGGGCGGTCCGGCGAAAGTGTCGGTGCTCTCCTCGGCATTGCTCGGCTCGATCTCGGGCTCTTCCATCGCCAACACGGTGACTACCGGTTCGCTCACCATTCCGGCTATGATCCGAATCGGCTATCCACGGCATTTTGCCGCCGCGGTCGAGGCAGCATCCAGCACCGGTGGCCAGATCACGCCGCCGATCATGGGCGCAGCCGCCTTCCTGATGGTTGAGTTTCTCGGTATTCCTTATACTGACATCCTCATCGCAGCCATTGTCCCGGCATCGATGCATTTCCTCGGCGTTCTGCTGCAGGTGCACTTCGAGGCGAAGCGCCAGGGCCTGCGCGGTCTAAGTCCTGACGAACTTCCAAAAGTCTGGGAGGTGCTGAAACACGACTGGCCAACGGTCATACCACTATTTGTCCTGGTTGCCGTATTGCTCAACGGCAATACCCCCTATCTCGCAGCGTTCTGGGGGATCACTTCCTGCGTTGTGATCGGTTTGCTCAATCCGCGCCAACGCCTGACGCCTCGCGACGTGTTCGAGGCCTTCGTGATCGGCGCCAAGTACGCGCTGGCAGTAGGCGCTGCCGCAGCCACCGTCGGCATCGTCATCGGAGTAGTGACGCTGACTGGCGTAAGCTTCAAAGTCTCCTACATCGTCACGTCAAACGCCGCCGCTTGGGCTTCTACTATTCAGCCGTTGATCCCCTTCGGTCTGATGTCTTTGACATCACTTACGCTGCTATTTTCGTTAGTCCTGACCGGCGTCGTGTGCATTTTGATGGGCTGCGGAATCCCAACGACGGCAAACTATCTGATCATGGTCACTGTATCCGCGCCGATCCTGGTCTTCCTGAATGTCGAGCCGCTGGTGGCGCATTTCTTCGTTTTTTACTACGGGGTTTTGGCAGATATCACGCCGCCGGTTGCGCTCGCTGCCTATGCTGCGGCAGGGATCGCCAACGCCAATCCCTTCAAGGCCGGCAACACGGCCTTCCGACTTGGTATAGGCAAGATCCTTGTACCCTTCGTTTTCGTGTTCTCGCCATCGATGCTGATCGTCGTGAAGGATTTCTCCTGGCAAAGCTTCTTCCTGGCGACGAGCGGCGCAGTGCTGGGGATCACGGCGCTATCGGCAGCTTTTTCGGCCTATCTGTTGAGACCGCTTGGTTTACCTGCACGCGGGGCACTCGTTGCCTCCGCGCTCCTGCTCGTGGCGCCTGAATTATATTCGACCGCAATCGGCCTCTCGCTGCTCGCAATAGTGACCGTATTGCAAGCCTTTACGTCGCGCTCCCGCGAAACCGGGGCCGTCGATCCCTGATAGCGAGAGCAATGTGACCACGGCCAACCGGTCCACAGTCTTATCGGCGCGCACCAATCATCGGCATATCGTAATGGCTGGTTGGGTGCTACGAGCAAAGGAACTGAGATGTAAAATCTGACGTGCGCGTTTTTGCCTGATACGGACTTTCAATTCAGCGTCAGGTTCCTCGCTATAGACGACGTGCGGATTTCCGCAGCCGAGAGGGGCGATTGGTTTGCCACGAATGACGTACAACAACGCCAACAATTCTTCTGAATTTCGCGACCGATTGAGAATTCTCTACAATGGTCACAGCAAAAAGGCCCGTGCCTTCCAGGCAACGGTCGTGCTTGTCGATCTCGCAATTATAGCCTTCTTCATCGCAACGCCTGTATTGCAGAAACTGTCGACATTTCTATGGATCGACTATTCCATCGCTGCGATACTATTTTTGGATATTGCGGCACGCCTCCTGGCATCAAGTGATATTCCACGTCGACTAAGGCAACCCACGGTTTGGGTGGACCTATTCATCCTAGGTACACTGCTTCTGCCCGCAACCTTCGCCAACTTAGGCTTTCTACGCATCCTCAGGCTATGGTCGCTGTCTCGCAGCGGCTTTCTGTGGCGCCCATTACACTCGTGGGGTATCGCCAACTGGCGCGAGCCGATCCACGCCGTTGTCAACCTGCTGACGTTCTTGTTCATCGCCACGGGATTTGTCTATAGCTTCTTCTTTAGGACAGGCGCGGGCTTGGCGGAGTATGTCGACGCGCTGTATTTCACCGTAGCAACCGTCACAACCACTGGCTTTGGCGACATCGTCCTGCCTGGCGTGGCGGGCAAGCTCACGGCGATCGTCACGATGATCGTGGGGATTTCGTTGTTTGTCAGACTGGCGCAATCTATTTTCCGGCCGGAGAAAGTGTTTTTCCCCTGTCCTCAGTGCGCCTTACAGCGCCATGACCCCGACGCGGTCTATTGCAAGGCGTGCGGTCACGCAATGAAGATACCCGATCCAGGCAACTGAAATGGCGGCGATCGAAGGCGATGAAATCGGCAGCTTGGCGCGAGCTAGGCGCCCCAAGCGATGAGGCGGAAAAGCCGGCCAGCCGATTGACGATATCTATGAAGTTCAAACCACGTCGATGCGATGATGATGGACTGGGGCGGCTTGGAGATGTTCCACTGTCGCTGCGCGTGATCCGTGAGATGCACGCGCGGCTACTGCAAAGCGAGTGCGGCGGTTCGAAGAGTCCAAGCGAACTTCGAACAGAAATGGATCGGCGGCACGCGCCCGCAATGCGATCTTTGTTTCGCCGCCGACTGAGATGGATAGCTGTCTCGGTGCTGGTTGCCCGCGACATGGCACGAATGGACGCGATGTCGGCTCGCCTGCAACAGGAGACTGGCGTGGCGATCGACATCATCCAGGCCGATCTCACCAAGGCCGACGAGCTTGCAACGGTAGAGACGCGGCTGCGCGACGACGCCCGCATCGGGATCCTCGTCAACAATGCCGGAACGGCCATCGGAGGAAGCTTCATCGAGCAGGGCGCCGACAACGCCGCGCGGCTGGTTGCGCTCAACACGACCGCAGTTCTGCGGCTTGCCAGCGCCATCGCCCCACGTCTTGCGAAGGCTGGCGAGGGAGCGATCGTCAACATCGGCTCCGTGGTCGGCCTGGCGCCCGAGTTCGGCATGACGGTCTACGGCGCGACCAAAGCCTTCGTGCTGTTCCTCTCGCAGGGTCTCAGCCTCGAGCTCGGGCCGAAGGGCGTCTACGGCTGTGCTTCCCGCCACCACGCGTACGGAAATCTGGGATCACGTCGGCGCCGACGTCAACGCGCTCTCCAACGTGATGGAGGTGGCCGATCTGGTCGATGCGGCGCTGGTCGGCTTCGACCGCCGCGAGCCGGTCACCATCCCGCCGCTTCCCGATGCCGGGCAGTGGGACGCGCTTCAGGCCGCGCGCCAGGCCATGCTTCCGAATTATCGGAACGAACTTCCCGCCGAGCGGTACCGCACGGTCACCTGAGCACCAACCGGCATCTCGACAACAATCCGCCGCTGCGGAGATCAGCACAGGTGATCCATGACGAATAAAACGCTGTTTGAGCCCTATACTCTCGGCTCGCTAATCCTCTCCAATCGTATCGTGATGGCGCCCCTGACGCGCAATCGGGCGGGCGCGGGCTTCGTTCCGGGCGATCTCGCGGCCGAGTATTACGGCCAGCGCGCTTCGGCCGGCCTGCCGATCTCCGAGGCCACGCAGATCTCGCGGCAGGGACAGGGTTACCAAAACACGCCCGGCATCTACTCGCAGGTCCAGATCGACGGCTGGCGCAAGGTCACCACCGCCGTGCACGCCAAGGGCGGGCGGATTTTCCTGCAGCTCTGGCATGTCGGCCGCGTCTCGCACGTCGACCTCCAGGAGGACGGGGCGGCGCCGGTTGCACCCTCGGCGATCCGGGCCGCAACCAAGACGTTTGCCAATAGTGGCTTCGTCGATGTCTCGGAGCCGCGCGCACTCGAACTGGACGAACTGCCGGCCATCGTTGAGGACTTCCGCAAAGCAGCCGCGAACGCGATTGCCGCGGGCTTCGACGGTGTCGAGATCCATGGCGCCAACGGTTACCTGCTCGATCAGTTCGCCAAGGACGGTGCCAATATCCGCACCGACGCCTATGGCGGATCGGTCGAGGGAGACGCCATCGCGCACGGTCACCCGATCGGTGCCACCGAAGCAATCCTCACGACACGGCTTCTCTATTCGATGAAGCCCGACGGAATCTCCAAAGGTATCGTCACCCCTTGTATCGGCGGCGGTCAGGGGATCGCTCTGGCGCTCGAACGGCTTTAATCCGGAGGACTGGCGTCCGAAATAGCGATTAAGGAGGCTGTGGAGAGCTATGGCGTAGACATAGTTCTCATCATCACCCGGCGCGGCGCGCCAAGTAGCGGGCACGCAGCCCACACGTAGAGCTAACCTACTCTGATCTGGCACCGATGAGGCAAACGACGGCTACCACCAAGACAGCGACCCATATCGTCGCGAACAACGCCATTACGTCGCCATTGATCATTTCTGGACACTCCTTAACGATCTAGCGGAAAGCCAATGCACTGGTAACTGGTTGGGCCGATCCATATCCCGAACAGCTATCTTACCCAACACCAGCCCAAGACACACCTCGGCGAGCTCAAGACCGAAGTCGTTCGCATGATGTCCGGTGGGCGTCCGTCATACGGTCTTGATTTCGGCCGCGTCGGTGACGCCCTGAAACGCACGGATGTCCGCGCCAGCGGCGAAGCCGCATTTCTTGGACGAGCGGATCTCCAATCCTTTTGGCGACAGGCGCTCTATCTCGGTGAGCATCTCGTCCAGTTCCCGGACGACGGACAGCGTGTTGACGCTCTCGTCCGGCCGGTCGAGGATCAGCCAGGCGATGCCGTCGTCGCCGCTCTGTGTGCGGGGGCATTGCCATCATTCGGCTGCCTCGCGACGGCCCTTCGCAGCACGTTGCTTCTTAAACTGCGGTTTCCGATGCTGCCCGGCGATCGGCGAGACTTCCTCCATGGGAAATGCGTCCACTGCAACAACGCGATCCACTGCCTCCTTCGCGCGCGACAGCCGATTAAATTCTTCCTCGCCGATGATGCCGCGCTCGAGCGCCTCCCCAGCATCTCTTATCTTGGCGTCCCGCATTTTCCTCTCGATGGGATCCACATCGACCATCAATCGGAACGCCTCTTCGAGATGGGCGAGCGCGTGGTCGTCGCGTCCTTCGCCGCCGTAGAGATCCGGGGTCAGCCGGTCGCGTTGCGCCGAGGGCGACAGCAGGATCTCTGCCACCGCGTTGGTGCACTCGTCGGACGGAGTGCGGTGCGCGATACCGAACGGGAAAGCTGCAAACCGCACCAGCCAGGCGGCCCAGCGCGCAGGAAGGTTGTCGAGCACGCCGTCGAAGGCGACGCCGATGCGCTCCGCACCTTGGATCATGATGTAATCGACGATCGGTCGGTCGGCGACCTGCCTGCCTTCGTCCTCGTAGCGCTTGAGGACCGCGCCGAGCAGATAGAGTTCCGATAGGATGTCGCCGAGACGCGCGGAGATCATCTCCTTGCGCTTCAGCGCGCCACCAAGCGTGAGAAGCGAAAGATCCGAAAGCATAGCGAAGGCGGCAGAATATCGCGACAGCGCGCGCCAGTGCAGCGGCAGTGCTGCATAGTCCGGCGCCGGTCCAACAAGGCCACCGCTCCAGCCGCGAAGGAACGAACGGAACACGTTCCCGACCGCATGCCCGGCGTGCTTCCAAATGTTCTGGTCAAACTCATCGAGTCCCTTCGCGTTGTCCTCGTCAGACAGGGCCAGCAGCTCTTTCAGAATGTAGGGGTGCGAGCGGATCGCACCCTGGCCGAAGATCATCAAATTGCGGGTCAGGATGTTCGCGCCTTCAACGGTGATCCCGATCGGCACCGAGCGATACTGGCCGCCCAAATAGTTCTTCGGACCGTCGATGATCGCCTTGCCGCCGTGGATGTCCATCGCCTTTTCGATCGAGTTGCGCATCCGATCGGTGGCATGGAACTTCATGATGGCCGAGATGACGGATGGCCTGTGGCCCTCATCGAGTGCGGCGACAGTCAGGCGTCGCGCGGCGTCGATCAGATAGGCGTTGGCAGCCAGATCGGCGAGATGCTCGCGAACGCCCTCGAACATGCCTATCGGCACATTGAACTGGCTACGCACTCGGGCATAGGCTCCTGTCGCCCGCGCGCACATGGCAGCCGAGGCCGCCGACTGCGAGGGCAGCGAGATGCCGCGCCCGGCGGCAAGCGCCGTCATCAGCATCTTCCAGCCTTCGCCTATCTGCTTTTCGCCGCCAAGAATCCAGTCGAGCGGAATGAACACGTCCTTGCCGTAAAGCGGACCGTTCTGGAAATGCGTGAATTGCGGAATGTGCCGCTCGCCATGGCTGACGCCGGGTGTTCCAGTCGGCAGCAGCGCGACCGTGATGCCGAGTTCCTCGCCGCGCCCGAGCAGTTTATCGGGATCGTACATCTTGAAGGCAAGGCCCATCACGGTGGCGACGGGACCGAGCGTGATATAGCGCTTGTGGAAATTGAGACGGATGCCGAGCACCTCCCGCCCCTCGTGCTTGCCGCGCTCGACCACACCGCTGTCGGTCATCGCCGCTGCATCCGAGCCGGCGTCCTCCGACGTCAGGCCGAAGCACGGGATTTCCGAGCCGTCCGCGAGGCGCGGCAGCCAATGGTCGCGCTGTTCGTCGGTGCCAAAATGCATCAGCAGTTCTCCGGGTCCGAGCGAGTTCGGCACCATGACTGTGACGCCTGCCACCACGCTCGCCGAGGAGACCGTTCGCACCACCTCCGAATGCATGGTGTTGGAGAAGCCAAGCCCGCCAAACTTCTTCGGGATGATCATGCCGAAGAACTTTTCCCGGCGCATGAAGTCCCAGACCTCTTTGGGCAGGTCGCAGTCTTCCCATGTGATCTTCCAGTCGTCGACCATCGCGCAAAGCTGACGCACCGGGCCGTCCATGAACGCCTGCTCTTGCGCTGTCAGCGTGGCCGGCGGCATGGCGAGAAGCTGGTTCCAGTCGGGGTTTCCGCTGAAGAGGTCTCCGTCCCACCACACAGTGCCGGCGTCGATCGCGTCGCGCTCGGTTTCCGAGATCGGCGGCATGACAGTGCCCGCCCATCTGAAGAGCGGCTTCGTAATATAGTCCCTGCGGAGGCTTCTGATGCTCATGTCGGCTTCCCGCTAGTGCTGGCGATCCATCTGAAATTGCCGCCGAGTTCCATAATAACAGGAAATGGCCGTCGCCCCTAAGGGTCCGACGTTGAAGCCCTCGAGGATGCCGGGCTGCTCCCTACAAGATGCTCGCGAGACTTATTAAGGAGGGGTGTTACCGGTCTAGCTGTCGAAGCTATGAAGGTTGTTCATTCGAGGAGGGACTGAGAAGCTGGGGTTGCGAAGCCAACCAACCTTCAGTGGAGCTCCTCGAATGAACGTCCATAAGAATGCGCGTCTGACGCCTTCAGGTCGAGTGCTTTTGGTGCGCCGGATTAAACAGGGCTGGAGCGTGCGGCGAGCTGCCGGTTCGGCCGGGATTTCGGAACGGACGGCCTATCGCTGGCTTGGCCGCTATCGGGCTGGCAGACTTGCGAGCGCGGCATTGGCTTCTGTGAGCGAGAAGAACGTTTTGCCGGCAAGCGGCCGAGGATGCAGCTCTGGGCGAAGCGCCGTTCGCGACCTTATCCTTCGGGCGCCGCGGCCACGCCGGAAAAACACCGACGCCATAGTGGGAAGTCATCATGCGGTAGCTGCGGTTGATCTCGGAATTATCGAAGCTCGCGAGGCTGACGCAAGCGCCAGCGTGGTCTCGTTGGCCACGGTCTCGGCTATGCCCTGCTCGCCACCAAGCCGGCGACCGACATGACCTATGACGGCATGAAGCTGATTGCGCGCCCTCTGGTCGGACAGCAGGATCCATCCTCCATCGTCATCGCGCACCGGAAGAACGAGACACTTTCCGGCGTCGCGCGGCGTTTCATCGAATGCTGCCAGGACGTTTTCAAGAAAGGTTCGACGACCCGGTGACCGATAGCGAGGCAGGCCAAGTGGGTCTGCCTCGCTCTTTTGTTCAGGCGCCTGTCGTCCGGAGCGGCACCAAAAGGACGGTGGAGCCGGGGTGCGGGACGAACCGAACGGGAGAGTCCAGCAGGGCGCAATCGCCTTCAGCGAGGCTGATACCGTGCAGTCTGTCCGACAATTTCGAATCCCCGCGCAAGGCGAACACAACTGCCGGCCCTTGTGGCTCGTGCTGCAACAACGTCTCTTCTGAAAGGATTTCAGCCATGCCAAGCTGCCAGGTATCCATGACGTTGAGCACGCGTACCTGACCGCCCTTGGGAACGCCGACCGGTGTCAGGCCTGAATCAAAACTGTGGGGTTGGCCGACCGCTATCTCCACCGCATGGTCGTCAAATTGCAGGGTTAGCCCATGACCCTCGATCAGCGTGATCGTTCGCTCCGCCCCGGCAAAGGACGAGAAAACGTCTGGAGATGAAATCGTCGCCCGACTAACCCTCAGCTCGAAGGCATCGCGCGAAGCGCCTTTCGGCAGCAGGCAGATCTCCTCTGTCGAGCCCGTGCCGTTCTTCCAGGGCATGGTCACGTAGCCTGTGGCAGGTAAGTGCAAGATGGTCATGGTTGTCCTTTCAGTTGACGGGCAATTTCCCGCGCTTGGTTATGAATTTTGACGGAAAGGGGGATGGGCCGATCGCCAGGCGGGCCGCGGATCAGGCCGCAGCCGTCCCAATCGTGCTATGCGGCAAACGGACGTCCGTTCCTGCGCCGCCCGACCTGCCCTTCCAGCCGCCACATCTGCCGGGGGGCGGGAAGGCAATGCGGCCCGAGGGGCCGGAAAGCGCCGTCGGCACCGATCTCATGCGCAGAGGCTTGCCACCGGCCGCGGCCCGGCCGATATAGCGTCCCGGTGCCCATCAGCCGGACGGCGCCGGAGACGTCGCCGGCTTCGATCGCCGATCGAATCAGAGTCGACGAGATGCGGACGCCGGCATGTGTGACGTCAGGCGCAACGCTGACTCTTATGCCCCGGTCGGCGCCCAGTTCAGCCAGCAGTGCCATGTCTCCGGCTCGATTGTGGCCGAACCTGAAATCGGGGCCAGCGATGACATGGCGCACTCCGAGCTCGAGGCGTTTGGCTGTGGGCGTGGCCAACCGGAACGGAGCTTGGTCCTGCGAAAAGAAGCTGCGGGGATGAGGTTCGCAGGACATAACAGCCATCGGGTGACCGGCGGCGAGTTCGTTCGCCATTCGAGCCAGCGCCTGATGACCAAGATGGAAACCGTCAAAATTGCCGAGCACCAATACGGAGCCGCGCAGGGCATGGCCAGCCGGCAGGCCGTCGCCCACCACCTCCGGCAGCCGGTACATACACCTTGGAAGCGGGTAGGTCGGCAAGGTTGCGGACATTAGAACGGGTCCCGTTGAGCAAGACCAGTCTAGGGTGAAGCACCGACGAGCGAAAATTCGATGTTTCTGGTCATTGCATCGGCAAATCCTTGCCAAGCGGATTTCGCGAGCTCTTTTGACGCAAGCTAAGGGCTCGCAGTGCTTCCAAACAGGCCGCTTCGCCAACCTGGGTCGGAACAAGACTTGCTTTCCCAGACACGTTAAGGTGGAACGAAGCGCGTACATCTGTTTGTCCCCTGGATAAAACCTGGTCGGGCTGATTGAACGGGTTGCATTCCTGCGGACGCTTGAGATCGACCCGAGTTTGCAGCTGCGTGTTCCCTCGGGACGGTGGGACCAGATGATTCGTGACGGCAACGCCACGGCGGCCTGGCTGGCCAATGACTTCAACGCCAGTCGCCGGCGCGCCTTGATCGTGGCGCAGATTATTAAGCTCGGCCAGAAGCTCACCGATGATGCCGTGACGATGTTCAGCAAGCTGATGGGTCTGGTTTTCGCAAGCCAATAACCGGAAGAAGCAGTGGCACATGGATTGCAGGCCGGATACCGCGGAGGCACCCCTAGGACACAAAACGCTGCCGGAGTGAAAAGCGTGACCCCCGATATGGGCTCTCCGATTATGATCCTTTTGATGGGTTGTTAATTGGTATTATCACGATTATATAACCCATCATGAGGGTTGTTTCATGATCATCACGCTTCAGACGTTTCTGGGTGACCGCTGGTTCGACGCTGCAGAAGTTTCTTTTGAGCAGCCCGACGCTGGTTTCCTCGCCGGAGCGACCGTCAGTTACGATGTCGATTACTTCGCTGAAAAAGGTGCGGTCGAATTCGCAAATGAACGCCCCGTCACGGATTTCCGGGCCGTCTCTTTCAAATATCCTTTAAGCTTGGCGGATAAGCGCACTCCGCGCTGGCCTCCGTTCCTGCTTGACCTCCTCCCACAAGGCCATGCGCGTATCAGGCTCGCCAAGGCACTCGGACTTCCACCAGACAGCCGTGCCTCGGACCTACCGTTACTGATGCGATCCGGGGGCAGCACGATCGGCAATGTCAGGATCAAGGAAGCAGCCGAACAGGAAGCCAAACGACTCCAAGGCGTTGTTCGCACGGGGCTAGCCCTTGACGACATCCTCGATCGCACGGATCTGTTCGTGGAAGTCGTCGACAAGAACGCCATGATCGCCTCCGGTTCTAGTGGCCTTCAAGGCGAGTGGCCAAAGGTTGCGCTGACGCTTGCTAAGGACGGACTGTACTATCCCGACCCTCTGGTGGCTGATGATGAGGCCGTCGAACACCTCATCGTCAAGCTAAAGCGCGGCGGCGACATTGACGGGCTCATTCTTAAAACGGAGGCTGTTTACTCGCAGGTGGCCGCCCGCATCGGGCTGCATGTCCACGCGCCGTCGACAGCCGGAAACGGAACAATGATAATCCCACGTTTCGACAGATACGTGGACGAACGTGGGCGCACAGCTAGGGTTGGCCAGGAGAGCATGACGTCCGCAGTCGGCGTGTCAGATTTCGGTCACATCGATGCTCACGAACGTTACGTGGAAATCTTGAAGGCCTATTCCGCGGATCCGCAGGCTGATGTGCTCGAGTATCTCAAACGAGATGCAACCAACCTAGCCATGGGAAATCCCGATAACCATGGCCGTAACACTGCAATGTCCAAATATTCCGACGGCGCAGCGAGGCTCTCTCCCCTTTACGACTTCGCGCCGATGAAGCTGGCGGATGACGTGATCGCACGCTCAACTAAATGGCGTTGCATGCAAGACAAAGGCTCCGATTACGCGCCTGATTGGTCGCGTGTATGCGACGCCGTCTCCGGTGACGGGGTTGACGGAACGGCGCTGGCCGAAGGGCTCGTGGCCTTTGCCGCCGCTCTTGAAGCTGCGCCATCCATCGCGATCGAGGAAGGTGCGCTTGCTGAGGCAGTAGAGCAAGCAACAGTGAGGTGCAGCGACGTGGTTGAGGCCCTGCGCCGGGCGGTGAGGTAGATATGGCGAGATTCAGCAGGCCAAGCAAAGAAGAGGTTAGGGCACGTCGAAAGGCGCTCGGCGAAAAAGCAGCGGCGGGTCGTTTGCGGTTTCCGGATGACCTTAAGGAGATCCGCATGACCTTTGGAAAGTCTCAAGAGGAGTTTGCTGCCTTGATCGGACTGACCCGCCGACAGGTCGCCGAGATGGAAAACGGGAACGCCAACCCGACCTATGAGACGATTATGAGGGTTGGTCGCCTCTTCGGGTACGGGCTAGCCTTCGTGCCCGACCGCAGCGATGAAGCGGATGAAAACGTCCAAGGCTGACCCTTGGAATCTCCCCGGTCAGCCTATTCCAAGCTTGGCAGGACTGGACGGTCCACCCCGGCAAGCATGCTGAGATCGCACAGAAGGCGATCGAGAAGTGGAATTGCCTGGTGCTTCATCTCACCCATTGTACGTCTGGCAAAGCAGACAAGTTAGCCCATCTTCTGGACCCGGACGTCGACTTCGGACTCACTAACGGCCCACAATGCTGGCATCGTTTCCGAACCGGAACATGCGGGAAGACAGTTCCGGCGTCTGAGGTGCGGCAGGGACGCTGGGCAGCTTCCGCCGAAGTCAGTCCGCATCCGTTCTGACGGTCGAGCATCGAGGTGCCGCGATTCGTTCAAGCCGGCCGGATGACATGCTTGCCTGCGGAACCTCTCCAGTCAGGCCACTCAGCCGCGCTGCGTAGGGCAGGTCGAAAGGCCGAGCATGCTGTAGAGCGGACACGTGCCGGCAAGTCCGGTTAGCAGCGGGACGAGACCGAGCAGGCTCGCATAGCGCCAGTCGCTCGTCGGATAGATAAAAAGAAGCGACAGGACCACGAGCCCCACAACGATCCTGATGCCGCGGTCTAAAGGGCCGGCGTTGCTGGTAAACATGAATGCCTCCTTCAGATGCGTTTGACGACCCGCATCCAAGCAGGACAGCGACGAACCAACCTTGATCGCGATCAAAAATCGCCGCAGCATCTTTCACTTCTCGAACACATATGTGCCGGGCGCCGAACCGATCGCTCTGAAACCGTGTTCCCCAACTTTGGCCGGAGGCGCGGAATGCCCATCGAGCCAATCGGTCTATTCCGGCCACCACGAGCCAGGCGTCTCCCCGGTGTTCGAGAGCCAGTCTTCCCAATCGGGATGGGCTTCTCCGTGAACCGCCACCGTATCTGGCAACCCGAGTGGCGGCATACCGCGAAGCTTTCGGGAAGAGTTTTGGGTGCGGGCAGGCGTCGTCTAATCGAAGCCAATTATGCCAACTTGGCCTGCCCTGTGGGCGCGACCCGACTCGGCATGATTATCCGCGTTTGCATCTTTTATACGATCTCGCGTATAGTATAGAATTAAGCGCATTCGCGTATGCTGACGATATATACGCTATCGCGTATACAGAGGCATGGAGGCTGCCTTGAACGAACAGATTGCCCGCACGGAAAAGCAACTCGGCGCCATCTTACGCCGCGTCCGCAAGCAGGCGCGACTGAGCCAGGGCGCACTGGGAGACCAAATCCATCTGCGGCAAGGCACGATTTCGCGACTCGAGGCTGGGGAACCCGCCGTCCAGTTGCACACCGTAATGGAAGTATTGTCAGCCCTGAACCTGGAGATCGTCGTCCGGCCACGCAGCCAGGGCAGCGCCAGCGACATCGAGAACCTATTCTGATGGCACGGAAGCGAGCTCACGTCCCTCTCAATGTTTTCCTGAACGGTCGCCATGTCGGCGTTTTGCGCCGCGAGGCGACAGGCGCGATCGACTTTCAATATGGAAGAGACTGGCTGGACTGGGGTGGCACATTTCCCGTCTCACTGTCCCTGCCGCTGCGCGAAGACCGATACATAGGCACCGCGGTCATCAATGTATTCGACAATCTGCTGCCGGATGGCGACCATATCCGCAAGCGTGTCGCCGAGCGCGTCGGCGCCGACGGTACCGACGCTTTTAGTCTGCTGACCGCCCTTGGCCATGACTGTGTGGGCGCCTTGCAATTTCTGCCCGACGGCCTCGACCCCGGCGCTGCCGGTGGCACCGATGGAAAGCCGGTCAGTGACGACGACATCGCCGGTATCGTCAAGAACCTCCACGCAGCACCGCTCGGCATGGGCGAGGATGAAGATTTCCGCATCTCGATTGCCGGCGCACAGGAAAAGACAGCGCTGCTGCGCAAGGACGGACAGTGGTTCAAACCCACCGGCACCACTGCCACCACCCACATTCTCAAACCGCAGATCGGGCAGCTCCCCAACGGCATCGATCTATCCAACAGCGTCGAGAATGAGTATCTTTGCCTGAAGCTGCTAGAAGCGCTCGGGGTCCCAGCCGCAAAAGCAGAGATCGCGGATTTTGGCGGACGTCGGACGCTCATCGTCGAACGCTTTGACCGTCTTTGGACAAAGGAAGGACGATTGCTCCGGCTGCCCCAAGAGGACACGTGCCAGGCTCTATCGATCCCGCCCACCCGAAAATACCAGTCCGACGGTGGGCCCGGGATGCGGGAGATCATCAACCTGCTGAAAGGCAGCGATACGCCAGAAACCGACATCGCTACTTTCATGCGCGCCAGTATCATATTCTGGCTACTAGGAGCGACCGATGGTCACGCGAAGAACTTCAGCATCTTCCTAGGGCCCGGCGGACGGTTCCGCATGACACCGCTTTACGACGTCCTGACCGCACAGCCGAGCCTTGACCAGGGTCAGGTCTCCCGCAAGAAATTCAAGCTCGCAATGTCGGTCGGAAAAAACCGTCACTACGCAATTCATGACATCGTGCCCCGTCATTTCATGCAGACGGCGGATATCGCGGGTGTCGGCACCCCGACGATGAAGGCAATCTTCGAAGACATTCAGGCGAACGCTGAGCGTCAGGCACAAGCTGTCGTCAATTCGCTGCCAGGCAATTTTCCTGATCAACTCATGACTTCAACCATGGCAGCGATCAGCCACCGGGTCCGGCTCATCGCCGGTGCGATGGCTACGGCCTCACACAGTTGAACAACGCAATCCGCGATCGGATAGCTTCAGCCAATTTGCAGGCTGGGCCAGCGTTTATGGTACTAGGTTGATATTCTTCCGCCCGGCCCTGCCTGAATTTTGACAAGCTGCTTTTCCAACGCAATAAGCAGCGTTGCGTCCACTCGCAGCGGAAGCTGTTTCGGTGCGCCATATCAATAGTCGCCGCAGACATGCTCGCCTTCTGTGGCTGGAGACCTGCATGGCGTTTCGATTTGTTCACACGGCCGATGTTCATCTCGACTCGCCGTTGCGTTCGCTGGCGCTGCGGAATGCCGAGCTTGCTGAGCTTGTTGGCGATGCGAGCCGGCAGGCCTTTGTCGCAATCGTCGACCTCTGCCTTTCGGAGCAGGTCGATGCACTCATTATCGCCGGCGATCTTTATGATGGCGATCAGACGTCGATGAAGACTGCACGCTTTCTGGCCACCCAGATGATGCGCCTTCATCAGGCCGGCGTCATGGTCTACAAGATCCGCGGCAATCATGACGCACTGTCGCGGATATCCAAGCAGCTCACCTTTCCTGAAACCGTGACCATATTTGGCGGCAGGGCTCAGACAGTGCTCCAGACAGCTGGTGGGCTTGACGTCGCCTTCCATGGCTTGAGCTTTGCCAGCTCAAAGGCGCCCGAGAGCCTTCTTCCCAAATATGCGGCTGCCCGGGAAAGTGTAGTCAATATCGGCATCATGCACACCAGCCTTGCCGGTTCTCCCGGCCACGATGTCTACGCTCCGTGCAGCGTAGCCGACTTGCAGCGGCATGGTTTCGATTATTGGGCGCTCGGCCATGTCCATGTCCGCAAGGTCTATCCCGGCACAGCTACGATTGTGATGCCGGGAATGCCGCAGGGCAGGGACATCAACGAGGCCGGAGAGAAGTCGGTTACGCTGGTGACCGTCCGAGACGACCGTTCGATCGAGATCGAGGAGAGGGCGGTAAGCATTGCTCAGTTCGAGCGTGTGGACGTCGACTTGACGGAAACAGTGGAGTGGGCGGAAGCCGTGAGGCGCATTCGGATTGCCTTGGAAAAGGTCAGAATGACTGCGAGGTCGCGCCATGCCGTGATCCGTCTCAGGCTTATGGGTTCATCGCCACTGTCATGGAGCATTATCCGCGACAGGGATCTGCTGCTGGCTGAGGCCGAACAGCTCGGTGAACACATTGGCGATATCTGGGTGGAAAAGCTCGAACTTGCGCTGTCGAACAACAGTTCTCAGACATCTGACGGCGCTGCCGACCCGATATTCGAGCTTGCCCAAACCATGGGCGCCGACATCAGGTCCCAAGCCTTTCGCGAGGAAGCGAAGGCGCTCGTGATGAGGACGCTCGCAGATCTGCCACCCGACGCACGCGGTTTCGCGGGAAAGGATGAAACAGCGTTGGAGGAGTTTCTCGACCGGGTGCTTACTGGTGGCGCCGAGCTGGTGACAGCCCGTCTCAAGGCAGGTGGCGCGCAATGAGGCTCAGGCGCCTTGATCTGGTCCGTTACGGCAAGTTCACCGACGTGACGATCGATTTCGGGCGAAGGCCGGAACAAGGGCGCGACCTTCATATCGTCTTCGGGCTCAACGAGGCCGGCAAGTCGACAGCACTGTCAGGCTATCTCGATCTACTGTTCGGGATCGAGGAGCGCAGCCGTTACAATTTCCTGCATGAGTATGGCGCCATGCGTGTTGGCGGGGTGATCGAACTTTCTGGCGAGGAGCAGGTTTTCGCCCGCACCAAACAGCGCAACAATTCGTTGTTCAATGAAGTCGGCCAACCGGTTAGCGAAGTTGCGCTTTCCGCTCATCTCGCAGGTCTTTCCCGCGATGCCTACACCACCATGTTCTCGCTCGATGACGAGACGCTGGAAGCCGGTGGGAGGGCGATACTGGAATCGCGCGGAGATCTGGGCAAGCTGCTGTTTACGGCCAGTGCCGGACTTGGTCATGCCAGTGACACCCTTGGCGCTCTCGAGACGGATGCGGACAAAATCCACCGCAGGCAGGCCCAGAATACCGAGATTGCGCTCCTCAAGAAGCGCCTTGCCGAACTGAAGGCTGCGCGCGAGGAGATAGACACACTCGCATCGACCTACGAGAGCCTGGAATCCGAGCGTCGTGACGCCAAGGAACAATATGATCGCAGTGTGTCTGAACGGGCTGCCCTGACCGGTCGGCTGGGGACGATTTCGAGGCTTCTGCACGCATTCCCGATACTGAGAGAGATAGAGCAGAAGAAAGCGCGTCTGGCAGAACTGCCGGACCTTGTCGCGCCTGCCCTCAAGTGGACGGGCTGCGTCGCAGTGATGATCGACCACGACGCAAGCCTCAGGACGAGGCAGTCCGCGATTGCTGACGAGCTCGAAAGAGTTCATGGCAGGATACGATCAATCCAGCTGGACGAACAAATACTTGCTGTGTCGGAACGGGTGCACGCCATGGCAGACGCCAAGGCGCGTTACATTTCGGCTGGCCTCGATTTGCCGGCACGGAAAACCGAATTGCAGATCCTCGACAATGCGGTGGCGAGCTGCCTATCAGCCCTTGGCCGGTCGTCTGAAACAGATGCCGAAAAGTTGCTTGTACCTGCGGCGATTGTCGGGGCGCTGCGCCACCTGCTCGAACAGCGATCGGGCGTCGCAACCAGTCTGCGTGTCGCACGCGATGAGGCAACGGCCTCATTCGACGCCCTACAGGCCGCACGGGAGCGTGTTGGCGAGGAGCCGGCCGTGCCAGCTCCAGCCAGAGCGCGGGTGATGGCGTCGCTTTCGAAGGCCAGGGAAAGCGGCCACCTTCGCGAAATCCGGGCGGCGCGCGAGATCGAGGATGAAAACGCCGCCTTGTGCGAGACCGCATTGCGCCGCCTGCATCCATGGGAGGGGGACGCTCGGTCACTGTCTGCGGTCTCCGTTCCGAGCACTTCACAAGTCAACGCGTGGAAAGGGCGTTCGGCCGAGCTTGCCAAGGCGAAGGCCGTGCTTGCCACGCGTATTGCCGAGCATGAAGACCTGAAAGCATTGCTATTGGGTCGGCTTGACGCCTTTCGTTCCTCCGCAGACGTTCCGGATGACGAGACGGCCGCAGCGATCCGTCGCGATCGCGACGAGGCCTGGCAAAGGCACAGAAGCGTGTTGGTTGGTGAAACGGCCGATCAGTTTGCTTTGGCCCTTGCACGCGACGACGCTGCTGGGGTTGGCCGACTGACCAATGCGCAAGTGCTTGCTGAATTGCGCGCAGCGAGGCAGAGACTCGCTGAAACCGAGGCTGTCCTTACCCGAGCGCATGCCGCCATTGACGCGAACCGCCTTGATAGTGAAGCGTTGCTGGCGGAGGTGGTGGCTGCAGCAGGCGATCTGCTTGCCCACAAGCCGGACGTCCCAGCCGAGCGTCTGATAGAACAGGTCGAGGATCACGCTGCAGCTCGCAATGACGCTCTCGAGGCCTGGTCGAAGATCGACCTCGCCCGCAAGAGGGCCGAGCGTGCGAGTGATGACGGAGCGGTCACATTGCTCGCGCTGGCTGGGGCGCTGGAGGGCGTCGGCATCGGACCGAACGCCGGAGATAGTCTGGAGACGGCAATGGCCGTAGCCGACCAGTTCTTGGCGCGCCAAACCAGGATCGATGCCGAGCGGGCCGAAGCGTTCCGGACAGTAGCTGCCAAGGAAGAGGAGCTAGCAAACCGACGGCGCGCAGTCGAACTGGCGGAACGGCACGAGCAGGAGTGGCTTCTTGCCGTTGCCGAGACGATCAGGGGGACATGGCTCGAGGGCAGCGTTTCGATGCCGGGTCTTGGAAGCGTCCTCGACCAGTTGGCTCTTCTATCTAGATGTCTTCAGGATCGCGAGGCATTGCAACTGCGCATCGACAAGATGCAAGCAGACCGGGAGAGCTTCATCGTTGACGTCGCAGCTGCTGCAGTTGAAGTGAATCATGGTGTCGATGATGACGATCCGGCGCAGCTCGTGGTGGCCTTTCAACAGCGCCTGGAGCTCGCCGATCGTGCAAGGGAGAACAAGGCGAGCCTACTCATCGAATTGGAGCGTTTGAACGATATCAAGGAAAGCCTTGAGCAAGAGGCAATGTCCCACGATCAAGAAAAGAGCGAGGTGCTTGAGATCTTCGCTGTAGATACGCTCGCAGAAGTTATCGAGCGTGACGAACAGCTGCGCGAGCGGGACCGCTTGGGTCGTCAGGTGATCGAACTCGAGGAGAAGCTCTGCATCGAGATCGCAGTTGATAACACTGGTCAGGCAATGGCGGCCTTGTACGGCCTGGCCTTGGATTCCCTGGAAATCGAAAAGGCCGAAATCGAGCGGCGGCTTGCTGATTTCGACGAACGCATCCAGGCACAGCTCGTTAGGGTGACGCGGGCGGCCGACAGACTGGAGGCGATCGGTGGAGACAGTGCGGTTGCTCGTATCGATGCCGAACGCCGGACCATACTACTCGACATCGAAGAAAAGGCGGTAAGGTTCATCGAACTGAAACTGGGTGTCATGGCTGCAAAAAACGCGCTGCGCCTTTACCGTGAACGCCATCGTTCAAGCATGATGGCACGCGCCTCGGATGCTTTTGCGCTGATGACGAGGGGGCAGTACAGCGGCCTGACGACCCAACCCGTAAAGGGTGGAGAAATCCTCATAGCAATGCAACGTGACGGGCAATCCAAGGTGACCGATGCACTCTCGAAGGGCGCTCGCTTTCAACTCTATCTCGCGCTGAGACTGGCTGGATATTACGAGTTCGCGCAAGTCCGCTCCTCAGTGCCGTTCATCGCTGACGACATCATGGAAACTTTCGATCATGTCAGGTCGGAGGAAGTATTCAGGCTATTTGGCGAAATGGCGAGGACGGGCCAGGTAATCTACCTTACGCACCATCAGCACCTCTGCGAGATTGCCCGCGAGGTCGTTCCGGGTGTGAGAATCCATGAGCTGGCATCGTGACGTAGAGCTGCTCACAGCCGTCGTCACTAAGCCAAAGCCGGCGCCAAGATCACACTGACAAATTGACCGCTCGTCGGAGGTGATCTGTCCCGGTTCCCGCTCGCGCGGCGCTATGCTGAACCTCCTTAGGTCACCTTGTTGACCGATCGAGCGGGCGCGAATTTGCTTCGACACCGTCCCGGAGATGCCCGTCCTGGCGGGCGCGCCGATGTCTACGCCTTATGCGCTGCTCTTTTTTGGTTTTTCTAACCGCGATGTTGAATCGTTGGAGCGAGTGTTTTCCCTCCGCGCACGGCACTTTAGCGAGTGGACAGTGGACAGGGCCGAATGCGGCGCCTCGGAAAACTGTACGGCGCTTTCTCACAGATCTGACGTCGATGGCTTTTAGCTTGCACCATGACGGTATCTGCCGGCTCGCGATGGTTGCGATCACCGATGATGAAGATGTGCGCCGGCAATTGCTTGAGTTCGTTGACGACTCTGCTGTGCTTGCCAGCCAGGGCAGCAGGTTCGTGATGAGGACAATCAGCCGCCAAGCCGGTGGGCAATGCGACAGGACGAGACAGATGGTTTCGCTTAAAAACGATAATACGAATATTATAGACATTGCAAAATTTCCATATTATGAGAATAGAATGGAAATGAAGAACGAGCCCATTGCCGGCGGCGATACCACTCTTGTGGGGCAAGAGGGACTTCGCGTGCTCGTGCTGTTCCACTCGTGGAGTGGAAATACGCATTGTCTCGCTAAAGCGGTAGCAGCCGGCGCGGTGCTTTCGCCGGGCACCGAAGTCACGTTGCGTCGCGTGCCCGAACTGCGTGACGAACACCTGCTCCTGGAGGATCCCCGCATCGGCGCCAAGTTCGCGGCAATCCAGACTTGCCCGGTCGCATCTGCAAATGATGTCGTCGCTGCCGACGTGGTGATGTTCGGCTGCCCAACGCGGATGGGAACGATGTCGGCGGAAATGAAATGCTTCATCGATGGGCTGAGCACGCTGTGGCGGGCCGGGGCGTTCGAAGACAAGGTAGGGGCTGCCTTCACCACGGCGTCGACGCCGCATGGCGGCCACGAGATGACGCTGATGTCGCTGGCCGTGGCAATGACTCATCTGGGCATGGTGATGGCCTCGCCGGGCTACACGGCGGCGATATTTGAAGATGCCGGCTCGCCTTATGGCGCCACAGCGACCTCCAAGGTCCAGGGCGTTCGGGTACGGCCAAGCGAGGCGGATCTGGTCGCGGCGAGGGCATTGGGCAGGCGCGCGGCGCGCATCGGTCGATTGCTTCGGCGCGGCAGGGATGCCGAACAAGTTCTCAGCTAAAGGAGGAAACCAACGTGTCAACAACTGAGATCGGTCTACAAAACAGGACCATGGCGCCCGGCGAACGGGACAAGAGCGCTGAAAATGCATTCGGGCTCAATGGTATCGATCATTTCGCCCTGCCGACGCGCAACATCGCCGTGATGGAGCGCTTCGTGCGCGAAGTGTTGGGTGGCGTGCCCTATTATTATGCCGGCTTCGACGAAACCGACCGCAATATGGGCCGGGTCCCTCATATCTTTATCCGCGTTGGCAACGTGCTGTTTCAGTGCACGGAAGTTCCCGAAGGTGAGATGACCGTAAGCAAGGACGATGAAAACATCGCCCCGCACGTCGCATTCAAGGTTTCGGCAAAGGACCTCGAAGCCAATTTCGAGCGTCTGAAGAAGATCATCCCGGTATCTGGCCCCTACCGTCATCGTGGCATCGACTGCACCACCTTCTACTTCATGACCCCGGAGGGCCATAAGCTCGAGATCTGCACCTGGGAGCCCTATCCCGAGGACAAGTCGCTGATGATGGGCGCTCCGGGGGTGGGCATCATGAAGTGGCGGGATCTCGTCCACGACTGGCCGAACGTGCCCGGCAACGCAGCCTGATAGGCGCTTGCGCAGCGCGCACCAGTTGAACATGCAAGACGAGTAGAGGTTACCGTGATTATTCTCGACGACGACCATCCGGTCGAATTCAAGATGCTGACACCTGGTTTCAACTGGCTGCGGCTCGGCGCGGTTCTGGCGCATGGCCTGAACGGGTATCATAGCCCGCTGCCAAAGGGGTCGACGATCTCGACCCACACCAAGCATGCCGGCCAGATGTGCTTTGAGGGACCCGAACTGGTCCATCGCGGCGTCTATCATACTGGCATATCCTCACCGCCGTGGCTGGTGAAGGCAATCAGCGAAGGCAAGGTCGCGTCCAATCATGAGCTTGATCTCGTGGCGCTGGCAGTTCTGCCGCACCACGATGTTTCGACGATGATGGTCCGCAAGGATCTGGGTGTTACGCGGATTGAGGATATCCGCGACCGCAAGATCCCGCTGCGCGTGGGCATTCCGCCGCGTGGCATGGATCATCCCGGCGGCTGGATCATCGACAAGGTGCTGGAAGAATACGGCTTCTGCCTTGCCGATATCGAGTCCTGGGGCGGACAGGTCATCGATTCCGACCGAGCCCCGATCGAGGCGCTGGCGGTACACGTCAAGCAGAAGAGCCGTATCCAGAAGCTTCGCGATGGCGAACTCGACGCGATCTTCGACGAGGCGATCATGACCAAGCCGTGGAAGGACATGACCGATGCCGTCGACATGCAGTTCCTGTCGGTCGACGATACGGTCCTGAAGCGGCTTGAAGCAAAGTACGGTGCCAAGTCGGCCACGTTGCCGGCTGGCAAATTCCGCCTGCAGGACCACGATGTGGCCTGCATCGACTTCAGCGGCTGGTGCCTGTACTGCCGCCGCGACTTGCCCGAACGCTACGCTTATCTCGTCACCCAGGCGATCGTGCAGCATGCCTCCGAAGTCGAAGGCATGTATCCTGGACCATTCAGCCCGCTGACCTCTCCGATCAGCGCCCAGGTGCTGTGTAGCGAAACGGCGCTGCCATTCCATGCCGGCGCCATTCGCTTCTACGAGGAGCAGGGAGCCAAGATCGGCGGATAATGCCGGTCACAATGGCGGGTGGAGGCTGCGGCAATCAGTTTTGGAGGACTAATGCGATGAACGCGCGCATCAATGATGGGCGGTCGGCATCGGCATGCGGCCAGGTGCCGGTAATGCCTGACGGACCGCTTTCTCATGTCAGGGTAATCGAACTCGGTTCGTTCATCGCTGGCCCCTTCTGCGGACAGATGCTGGCCGATTTGGGGGCGGAGGTGATCAAGGTTGAGCCGCCGATCGTTGGTGATGCGATGCGCCAATGGGGCGCGGTCAAGGCCACGAACGGACGATCGTTGTGGTGGTCGGTCATCGGTCGCAACAAGCGCTCCATCACGCTCGACCTGCGCAAGCCCGAGGGCCAGCGGATCGTCCGCGAGCTTGCCCGTGATGCCGACGTGCTGATTGAGAATTTCCGGCCTGGCACTCTGGAGCGCTGGGGCCTAGCCCCTGGAGATCTGCGGCAGGAAAACGATAGGCTCATCGTTGCTCGTGTCTCGGGCTTCGGTCAGACCGGTCCTTACAGCGACAAGGCCGGCTTCGGCGCTGTCGCCGAGGCGGCAAGCGGCCTGAGGAGCCTCACCGGCCATCCCGACAGGATGCCTGCGCGTGTCGGCATTTCGATCGGCGACTCGCTCGCTGGGCTCTATGCGGCCATCGGCGTGCTGGCAGCACTCGTTGCCCGACCAGGCAGAAAAGGCGGGGGCCAAGACGTCGACGTCTCGATTGCCGAGAGCGTGCTGGGTGTCATCGAAAGTGTCATCGCCGAATTCGCAGAAACTGGCGCGATCCGCCAGCGTACAGGCCCGATTCTTCCGGGCATCGCTCCCTCTAACCTTTATCCGACGGCGGATGGCCGGCCGGTACTGATTGCCGCGAATGCAGACGGACTGTTCAGCAAGCTGGCCATGGCGATGGATGCTGCAGAACTGGCCATCGATGAACGCTTTTCCAGCCATGCGTCGCGCGGCAGGTATCAGCATGAACTCGACGAGATCATTGCCGCCTGGACGGCGACCAAGACACTCCCGGACCTGCTTAGCCTGATGGACGAGCATGGTATCCCTGCCGGTCCGGTCAACGATGCGCGGGCGGTCGCTCGAGATCCGCATTTCAGGGCGCGCGAGGCCGTACTGGAAGTGCCGGATGCGACGCTTGGGAGCGTAACGATGCAAGGGGTCTTTCCCAAGCTGTCGGCGACGCCGGGTAGAATCCGCTGGACTGGCCCCGAACTTGGGGCGGACACCGACGACATCCTATCCCGCCGGCTCGGCTATTCCGCCGAACAGGTTGCGCGGCTGCGGCAGGACGGGGTGACATGACCGAAAGCGGCATTCCTGGCGCCTCTGGCGGGGCGTTGCCCAACGCGGTCAGGATCGTGGAGGTCGGCCCGCGTGACGGCCTCCAGAACGAGCGGGCCGTCGTCCCTCTGGCGGCCAAGCTGTCTTTGATCGAAAGCCTCGTTGCCGCAGGGCTTGGGACAGTCGAGGCCGGCAGCTTCGTGTCGCCGCGCTGGGTGCCGCAGATGGCCGATACCGATCGTGTCGTAACCCATTTTCGGTCCAGTGATGCCGTCGAGATGCCGGTTCTGGTTCCTAACCTGCGTGGTCTGGAACTGGCCAAGGCGGCCGGCGCGCGCACGGTGGCCGTCTTCGCTGCGGCGACCGAGCTTTTTTCGCGCGCCAATCTTAACGCCTCGCGCGCAGAGAGCCTTGCCCGGTTTGCCGAGGTGACAGCTGCGGCACTGGCCAGCGGCATGCGGGTGAGAGGTTATGTCTCCTGTGCCGTCCACTGCCCTTATGAAGGGTGGGTCGAGCCAGGGAAGGCAGCTGAACTCGCCGCCGGCCTGGCCGACATGGGATGCTACGAGGTTTCGATGTGCGACACCACGGGCGCCGCCTCACCTGGCCGCGCACTGGCGATGGCGAGGGCAGCCGTCGCTGCAGTTCCGATTGATCGGATTGCAGTCCATTTCCATGACACGTTTGGCCAGGCCCTGGTTAACACACTCGCCTGCCTTGAGCTCGGCATATCGGTGGTGGACAGCTCCGTCTCCGGACTTGGCGGATGCCCCTATTCACCGGGTGCGGCCGGCAATCTGGCGACCGAAGACCTGGTCTACATGCTTGACGGGCTTGGCATCGCAACCGGCATCGACCTCGATGCGCTCGTCAAGGCCGGTGCTGAAATATCCGACGTGCTCGGCCGCAAACCCATTAGCCGTGCAGGTCTGGCGCTGGCCACCCGCCTTTCGGCTAGCAGCGAAGTCAAAGACCATCTCTCCAACTGAAAGCGACATGACGATGATGGGGACCACCGCCGATCTCTACGATCACTATCACCAGAACTTGCATGTTTGCGAGTTGCAGTTTCGAAGCTTCGGCCGTCGCAAGCGCTTTTACGGGCAATGCGCGACCGTCTGGACCCATGAGGACCATTTGCCAGTCCTCAATGCGCTCAAGGCCGAAGGCCACGGCCGGGTGCTGGTCGTTGACGGCGGAGGCTCTCTGAAAGTCGGCGTGTTGGGTGACCGGATCGCCGGCGTCGCCGTTCAGAACAATTGGGCCGGCATCGTACTCTACGGGGCTGTGCGCGACACGTGCGCCATCAATCAGCTCGAGATTGGCGTCAAGGCACTGGGTGCTACGGCGCGGAGGGGTTGGAACCCCGTCTCAGGCGTCGGCAATGGTGTCATCAATTTCGGTGGAGCCCTGTTCAGTCCGGGGCAGTGGGTTTATGCCGACGAGGACTGCGTTCTGGTCAGTCCGAATGAACTCGACTTCGAGCTTGCCGGACAAACAGCAGCACCGCTGGCGGCGCTCGAAGTTGTGGCGGATCTCAAATGACTGGCGGCCCGGGCTCCTGGAACGTGATTACCTGTGTGCTGCGGTAAGCTGCGATGTTCATGCTGGATCACCTCCATTGCTGGAGCAGGGCACCGGAAGCCACCGCCCAGGCCTATGTCGATATGTTCGCCGCGCAGAGGGTCCTTGCCAGCGATACGGCAAATGGCCTGCGGGTCGTCATTCGGCTGGCAGGACAGCTGATCTACATCGAACAGGCACCGCCGGGCGAGGTTGCTCACGGCCGCATCGGCCTTGAGCACTTTGCCCTTGCGACGAGTGCTTTCGATTCTGTGATCGCCGATCTGCGACGCATGCAGGTCCAATTTCTCGTCGAGCCAAAACAGGTTCGGCCCGGCGTCCGCATCGCATTCGTCGAGGTTCCGGATGGCGGGCGGGTGGAACTCGTCGAGAGGCCGTCCGCATGAATGCTGCGCCGCAGCGGTCATAACGATGCGGCGCAATAATTGTAAAGGAAATACCATAATTTGATAATTGTATGTTGACTTGGCATCAGATTACCTAATTATGAGAATTACCGAAAGTTCACCGGGCCGGCAAAGTGTGCCAAGGTCCAGAAGTGATGCATCAAGGGGAAACGCTATGAACCGTCGCATATTCCTGGGCAGCTCCGCCTTACTCGCCGTCTCGCTGCTCACATACAAGGACAAGGCATTAGCCCAGGCCATGGGAACCGATCCCGATCCCGCGCCGATTGGCCTGAAGGCGGTCGAGGCCATCTACAAGAGCTCGAACGGCAACGTCGTGGCCATGGATTCGCTGCTCTACATCTACGACAAAAGCATCACCTCCAACGACGTGATCATTGCCGGATCTTATTGCGGTGCCGCCACTCTGCCGCATGCGATCAAGACTGGCGTGAAGGCGATGATCGCGCACAATGCCGGTGTTGGTAAGGAGGACGCCGGTATCAGTGCATTGTACCTCGGTGAAAAGCACAACTTTCCGGTCGCCGCGGTGGAGTGCATGTCGGCTTCGATTTCGAACGGGCGCTCAATGGCTGCCGGTGTCATCAGCCACGCAAACGCCCAGGCGCTGGCGCTCGGCGTCAAGCCCGGCCAGAATGTGACCGAGGCGGCCAAGCTGTTGCTTGCCGCCGCACCTGGCAAGCCGAGCGATGTAGCCGTGCCGTTCGACAAGAAGGTGTTCGAGAAGGGAAGGGTTGGCAGCAGCCGCATCTTTGCGTCCTCTGCGCTGACCAACCTTCGGCCGGAAGATGACCACACCAATGACGTCATCGCCTGGGGTGCGCATTCCGGCGCCATCGCAGCCGATCTGGTGAAGAAGTGGAAGGTCAAGGGCTGGATAGGCAACGATGCCGGCATGGCCAAGAACCACACCGGTATTGGCGGCTTGCCGGCTTGCAACGCTATCGGCGTACCTGCCGCCGCTGTGTCGACCATGTCGGCGCGGATTGGCGACGGCCTAAGCACCTACGAGGATGGCATCATCTCGGCGTTCAACGATCTCGCTGGCCAGAAGGGCCTGCGCGAAGGCATGAAGGCTTCCGAGGCGCTTCAGCTGCTTGCGGCTTAAGCTGAAATCGGGAGGCCGGGTTCACCTGTCCGGCCTCTCACCGGCCAGTTCACATTCCAACTGAGGAGCATGTGCCATGCGAACCGAGGATTTCGACTACAACCATGCGGGGCAGAGTTTCGGCGCATATGTCGCCCATGATGAGACACTGACCGGCAAGCGTCCCGGCGTCCTGGTGATCCACGATTTGTGGGGCCTGGGTGAACAGCCCAAGGAGCGGGCCCGCCGGCTGGCGGAGCTCGGTTATGTCGGACTTGCCATCGATCTTTTCGGCGACAGGTTCCAGCCCAAGGCGCTGACCGAGGCGCTGCCGATCGTCGGCGAAATGCGTGCAAATTCGCGCAGTTTTCGTGATCGCCTGCGCGCCGGTCTCGACCAGCTTGCCAACCACCCCGAGGTCGATTCCTCTCGATTGGGTGCGATCGGCTTCTGCCTTGGTGGCATCTCTGTTTTGGAGCTCGCCCGCGACGGCGCCGATCTCAGCGGCGTGGTCTGTTTCCATGGCAATCTCGATGCCGTTGAGCCGGCGCAAAAGGGTGGGGTGAAGGCCAAGGTGCTCGTCTGCACCGGCGGTGGGGACGGCATCGTTCCCGATGCCCAGGTCTCCGCGTTCCAGGAAGAAATGCGCAACGCCGATGTCGACTGGCAGGTCAATGTCTATGGCGGGGCCGAGCACAGCTTCACCAACATATACGCCGATCGGGCAGGTATTCCCGGTGTCAGTTACCATGAAAAGGCCGACCGCCGTTCCTGGGACGCGATGCGTGGCTTCTTTGCCGAAGCTTTCGCCGGGTAGCAGACCCGCTGGCGATCGCGGCTGATGGGGAGCCACCATCCCGCACCAGATAGCCGCCGCTTTTGAGCTTTCACAATGCCTCGCGGCGGCGGCCTGCCGGGCGATAGTTCCAGCTCGGATATCAGCCATGCTTGTCGAACAGACCAGGCCTGCGCGCGACTTGGCGCGTGCGCCGATACCTTGGCGCGCCGTCATGCTTCTCTCGCTCGCCGCCTTTGCCAGCGCTGCTTCCATTCGTGTCGCCGATCCGCTTCTGCCGGCCATCGGCGGTGAGTTCGGTGTCACCACCGGCGTCGCAGCCAATGTGGTGATCGCGTTCTCCATCACCTACGGCATGTTTCAGCTCGTCGGTGGCGTGATCGGCGACCGCTTCGGCAAGTTCCGCACCGCGACCGTCGCAACGCTGCTTTCGGGCTTTGGGGCATTGCTCTGCGTCTATGCTGTTTCGATCGATGCGCTGACCCTCGCGCGCCTGGCGTCGGGCGCCACGGCAGCGGCCATTATGCCGATGGCTCTGGCGTGGATTGGCGACGCCGTTGATTTCGAGCAGCGCCAGAACGTGCTCGCCCGCTTCCTGCCAGGACAGATCCTCGGCGTGGTCTTCGGGCAGGCCATTGGCGGTGTGCTCGGCGAATTCATGGGCTGGCGAAGCGTTTTCCTGGTCATTGCCTGCCTGCAGTTTGCCGTCGGCGCGGTGATGCTGGTCGAGCTGTGGTTACGTCGAAAATCCGAGGCCAAAGCCAGCACGGATAGACTCGGCCCAGTGGCCCTCTTCAAGCGAATGGGTGGTCTGCTTCGCGATCGCTGGGTGCGGACGGTTCTTGCGGCGGTTTTTGTCGAGGGCTTTGCCGTATTCGGGGCGATGGCGTTCCTGGCAAGCTACCTCCAGTTGGAGTTCGACCTCAATGTCGGCAGCGCGGGGCTGGTCGTCGCCGTCTTTGGCTTGGGCGGCCTTATCTTCTCAGTGAGTTCGCAGCGGCTGCTCGACTGGATGGGGCCGGCGGGGTTGGCGCGGCGGGGCGGGCTCGTGCTTTCCATCGCGTTTGGCGTGTTCAGTGCCCTGCCCACCATTTGGCTCGCGCCGGTTCTGAGTGTAGCCATGGGCTTGGGTTTTTACATGCTGCACAACACCTTGCAGGTGAGCGCCACGCAGATGGCGCCCGAGGCGCGGGGTACCGCAGTGGCGATCTATGCGTCGTCGCTGTTCTTTGGACAGACGGCTGGCGTGGCCGTTGCGGCGGTGGTCTTCGACAGATGGGGCGCCGCCCCGATCTTCATGGCCTCGTCCCTCATCCTGCCGGTACTCGCTTCCTGGTTTGCCGCGCAGCTCGGCCGCAACGCGGATCGCCAGGCCGCCACGCCATGATCGCGAGCTCATATCGATTATCAATCGGCAGTGTAGGTCATCAAATAATCAAATATTGAGAATTTGCAATTGACATATTGCACATAATTATCATTATGAAGGCATAGGAGATCGATATGACGCTTACCACTGTTGAGGCCGGTGCCTACCTGCACCACATCCACCTTCACAGCCCGGATCCGGACGCCCTGGCGCAGTTTTACAGCGACACCATGGACATGCCGGTAATCGAACGTGACGGTGACGTTATCATTTGCCTGGGTTCGCGCCGCCGCGTGTTGATCAGCAAGGGGCCGGCCAAGAAGCTGGCGCATTGCGCCTTTGCTTGCCGCGACGCGATTGGACTGCGCCGGATCCATGAGCGTGCTCTCCAGGAGGGGCTAGATCCACGCACCTTCTCAACGCCGCTGCTTGGCCCCGGGGCCTTCGTGGTCCGCGATCCGGATGGAAACCAGGTGGTGTTCGGGCTGGCCAAGGCGGTCGACGAGGTCAAGGGCGGGATCAATGGTCCCATCCAGCATTTGACGCTTGCCTCGCAGGACATCGGTGCCATCGAGCGGTTCTATGCCGGCATGCTGGGATTTGCCGTATCGGACCGTGTACGGAGCGACGACGGTGAAGTGATGACCTGCTTCATGCGCTCGAACCACGAGCATCACACTCTGGCCTGCTTCCTCCATCGCGACCGTTCGGGCATCGATCACCACTCCTATGAAGCGGGCGATTTCACCACGATCCGCGATTGGTGCGATCGCTTCGCCGACCGTCAGATCAAGCTGATGTGGGGCCCGGGCCGTCATGCTCCGGGCAACAACATCTTCATCTTCATCGTCGATCCGGATGGCAACTGGATCGAAGTTTCAGCCGAGCTCGAGGTTGTCTACGACCGGCCGGTTCGCGAGTGGCCTCACGTCGAGCGGACGCTCAATATGTGGGGCGACGGACTGATGCGGGCCTGAGGAGAGCACCATGCGTTACCTATCCTTCGAAGCCGAAGGCAAGGCGAGCTACGGCATCGCTGCCGATCGGGGCGTCCACGACCTTGGCGCCCGTATCGGCTCCGTTCTTCCCGACCTGAAGTGTTATCTCAAGGCGTTGGAACTAGGCCTTGTGTCGTCAGTAGCTACAAACGCGTTCGCCGACTATGCGACCGGCGATATCGCCTATCTGCCGACGATCACCGTACCGGGCAAGATTATCTGCGTAGGCCTGAACTATGAAGGCCATCGACTGGAGACTGGGCGGCCGAAGCAGACCTATCCGACGTTGTTCGCGCGCTTTGCCGACACGTTGATCGGCCATGGCGGGGCGATCCGCCGGCCGTCTGTTTCGGAGGCGCTCGATTTTGAGGGCGAACTGGCGGTGGTCATTGGCCGCAGCGGCTTTCGCATCCCCAAGGAGGAGGCAAGTTCCTTCATTGCAGGCTACTCCTGCTTCAACGACGCGTCGCTGCGCGATTTCCAGAACCACACGCACCAGTTCATGCCAGGCAAGAACTTCCCTGCTACCGGTGCGTTCGGGCCGGAACTGGTGACACCCGATGAAGTTGGCGCGCTTGACACTCTCAAGATAGAGACCCGTCTCAATGGCGACGTGGTCCAGCAGGCGAAGCTCGAGGAGTTGCTGTTTTCAGTCGAGGACCTGATCGCATACGTCTCGATCTTCACTGCACTGTCGCCTGGCGACGTGCTCGTCACCGGAACGCCGGGTGGTGTCGGCTTCAAGCGCACGCCGCCTCTCTACATGAAACCTGGCGATGTCGTTGAAGTCGAGATTGATAAAGTCGGCCAATTACGCAATGAAATCGCAGAGGAACTGCCGAAAGGATAGTCATGTCAGGATTGGATCGGTTTGTTGCGGTGCTGGCCCTGTACAGCGAAACCGCCGATGTCTGGTCCGTCCAGGATATGGCGATCGCCTTGGATATGCCGGCCAGCACGGTCTATCGGATCGTCCGGGACCTGGTGAAAGCCTCGTTCCTAGAACCGGCAACCGGGGCTCGCTATCGGCTGGGTTCTGCGTTTCCGCGTTATGACAGGCTGGCGCGCAATACCGACCCGGTGGTGCGCGCCGGAAGTTCGCTTCTGCACGAGATCGTTCTGCAGGCGCGGGTTCCGTGCGTCGCGCTGCTGTCGCGGCTCTGCAATGACATGGTAATGTGCATCGACCATGAGGCGGCAAAGAATGTCGAGTTCAAGTGGAGCCTGTTCGAACGCGGCCGGCCGATACCGCTGACCAGGGGGTCGACCTCGAAGGTGATACTGGCACAGCTTCCAGCGCAGCAGCGCAAGAAGCTGCTTGCAAGCGGAAGTGGCAACGGTTCGGCAGAGGCGGCCCAGCTCAGCCAGAAGGGCGATCTGTTCACCTTCATCCGTAAGCAGGGCTACCATATCTCCTACGGCGAGATCGATCCGGCGCTGATTGCCATCGCTGCACCGATTTCGGTGCCGGAAATGGGACTGGCGGCAAGCATCAGCCTGATTCTCGAGGACAAGATCAACAACGAGGATCTGGAGCGCCGACTGGTGCTCCTGCTGGTGTCGTCGGCCAGTCTGCTGACTGAACAATTGCGACGCTCGGAAGTGACCGAGATCATTGGTCAGAGCGCTGCGGGATAAAGCTGCGCGCATAGCAATACTCGACCGCAAAAGGCGGGATTTCGTGGGCGAGGCCCACGGGAAATATGGACGCATGCCTTGCGGCCACGAGGAAGCAATTGGAGGAAGGCGGAGATGGCCGATTATCAGTGCGACATCGCGGTGCTTGGCGCCGGGCCAACAGGTCTCACCATCGCCAATCTGCTTGGACAGGCTGGCGTCCGTGTCGTCCTGATCGAGCGCAATGCCTCGACCGTTACCGAGCCGCGGGCCGTGTCGATCGATGATGAGTCCCTGCGCTCGATGCAGGCAACCGGACTGGTCGGCGAGGTGCTCAAGGACGTCGCCCAGGACTACGGCTCCTATTATTACTCGGCCCGGGGAACGCGATTTCTTGCCGTTGCGCCCAGCAGCCGCGACTACGGCTTCCCCAAGCGCAACGCGTTTTCACAGCCGTTGCTCGAGGCGACGTTGAGGCGAGGCCTCGAGCGCTATTCCAATGTCGAGACGCTGTTTTCGCACAGTTGCGAAGAGATCGACGAACGAGCCGATGGCGTCGTGCTCAGCCTCAAGGATGCCGACGGCCGCGATGCTGCTGTGCAGGCGGCCTACATGGTCGGCAGCGATGGTGCGCGTTCGATGGCGCGCAGGCATGTCGGCGCGACATTCGACGGCTCGACCTACAAGCAGCGTTGGCTGATCGTCGACCTCGCCTCAACCCGCGAGCGGCTGCGCCAGACCCGCATCATGTGCGATCCGGCGCGCCCTTTCATCACCTTGCCAGGGCCGCGTGGCATTCGCCGCTACGAATTCCTCCTGCATGATCATGAAAATGACGGGTCTATGACCAGCGACGAGGCGATCCATGGGCTGCTCTCGGCCCATGGACCGGATGCCGACCAACCGGTGGTGCGTCGCCAGATCTATACTTTCCATGCTCGTATTGCCGACCGCTGGAACACCGACCGCGTCTACCTCGCCGGCGACGCCGCGCATCTGTCGCCGCCATTTGCCGGTCAGGGCATGAACAGCGGCGTTCGTGATGCACACAACATCGCCTGGAAGCTCGCCTCGGTGGTCAAGGGAGAAATTGGGCCGGGATTGCTGAAGTCGTATCAGGCCGAAAGGCGGCCGCATGCGGCGGCGCTGATTAAGCTCGCAGTGCGCTCGGGCGGGGTGATGGTACCGTCGTCGCGACTCAATGCCTGGCTTGTGCAGACCGCATTCCGGGTCAGCAGCCTCATTCCGAGCGTGCAAGCCTATTTCGCGCAGATGAAGTACAAACCCCAACCTCACTACACCAAAGGCTTCGTCAGTACCGACGATGGGGAGCTGAGCATTGCCGGCCGCATGGTGCTGCAACCACTGGTCGAGACGGCGGATGGCCGGCATGTGCTGCTCGACGATCTGGTGGGGCCAGGGTTTCGACTTGTCGCCTTCGGCGACGCCGCACAGCGCCTGCTCGACGAGGCGCGTCGCCACTGTTTAGGCTTCCATGTCGGGCGTCCGCTCGCCATCCTGCCCTCGACTACGTTGCCGGATCGCGAAGCTGCGGCCGACATCGAAGTTGTGCGCGAACTGGACGGGCTTATGGGCAAGACCATGCCGCAAGGCCGCACGGTGCTGATGCTCATTCGTCCCGACAGGTATGTGGCCGCTGCCACCGCCGGCTTGCCCGAGGAATTTGCCGACCGGATCAGGCAAATGGTTGCGGCATGCAACGGGGGTGATGCGGCGACCTGATTTCGAGCCTCTCTTCATATCTATCTCCTCGGCTTGTGGTTCTCCGATGTATCGATCCAAGGAAGTGACAATGAATGTCGACATTCAGCTGCAAGGCATGACCACCGGCAGATATGCTGAAATCATCTCGATCGAGATCCGCAAGGTATTCAGCGGGGACGATGTCAGAATCTGCGACGGGCTGATAAGCGCGGCCGGGAAGCTTGCAGCCGAGGTTTCCGCCGCGCTCACCTGCCTCTCCCCGAGCGACCTCAGGGCAATCGGCGACATGCGATCTGAAATGGCGGAGTTGGCGGCTCAATTTGTCCGCGCCGTCGCCTCCGAGGCCTCGGGGCAATGCCTACCCGATGCCGCGGGCGCGCCTGCGGGCAAACCGGAAGCGTTGACGTTCCTCAGCCCGGGGCCCGGCGAACACCGAGGCGATCTAGAATCGATGGTTCTCGAAGATTGGGCGGGCCGCGTGGCTGGGGCGACCTATCTCCATGAAAAAATGCGGATACCGCGATCCACCCTACACCGCTGGTATCGGCGAAAGGAGGTTGTTGCCTTGCGCAAGGGGCCCCAACGCCACGTGTTCCCGCTGGCCCAGTTCGTAGATGGCAGGCCAGCATCGGGGATCCGGGAGGTGCTTAATCACATTGAGTATCCGAGGCTTGCCTGGTTCTGGCTGGTCCAGCCCTCGTCTCTTCTCGAAGGGCGCGCTCCGATTCAATTGCTCAGGCAAGACATGGTGAGCGATGTCGTGTCGGCTGCGCGTGATTACTCGAAGTCTCTGTGACACAGGTGGCGATCAACTGCTGCAAAGGCGAGAGCAACAAGGGCACATCGCCAATCCTGCCATGACGGTGTGTGCGGGCTCGCTGCGTCTCGACGCAAAGCTCTGATCCGGATAGCCGACGGTCATCCGCCGGGCATTTCATTGGGCATGGTGATTGTTTGTCGTTGGGTTCCCCTTGAGGGCGTGCCGCACCCAGCCTTGGTCCTCGGGAGCGTACCAAGGCTCGCGATCACGGTGTGCTGGCCGCACAGGATGCATATAAATGCCAAAATATGATAATTTACAGGACTTGTATTTACATTATTATCATAATACGCAGATGATACGTATCGATCATGCGACTAGCTATCATTGACGCGATGAGGCGCCCGCTCCGATATTGGGTTCGGAGCGCGCCGGAGGACATCGTGCCTACAGGCCACATCGAAGGAGGAAATCGATGAAGTTTCTCAGATTCTGCATTGGGGCTGTCTTGGCGTTGGCGCCTTTTGGGGCTGCAGCCGACGAGGTCGTTCTCAAGTCCGTTTCGACCTGGCCAAGTTCTTACGCGGTGGTGAAGGAATATCTTCGCTTCGTCGAGCGCGTGAACGAGACAGGCAAGGGCGTTGTCAGCATCGACCATATCGGTGGACCGGAGGTCGTTCCGGCCGACCAGCAGGACACGGCGATCCGCAATGGTGTGTTCGACATCCAGTTCGGCGCCGCTTCCTACTATTCGGGTGTGGTGCCTGAAGCCGATGCGCTGAAGGCATCCGAGATCTCACCGATCGAGGCCCGCAAGGCCGGTGCTATCGAGCTGTTGTCCGGTATCTGGCGCAAGAAGCTCAATGCCGAGGTGCTGGGGTGGATGAGCGGCGGCATCGGCTTCTACCTCTACCTGACCGAAGCGCCGAAGCTGACGCCCGAGGGTGTGCCGGATCTGCGCGGCCTGAAGTTGCGCTCGTCTTCGGCCTACAAGGATTGGTTCGAGGCCATGGGCGCCACCAATGTGATGATGGCGCCGCCCGAGACCTTTTCCGCCTTCGAGCGGGGCATGGTCAACGGCCTTGCCGCAACGGGCATCAACTTCCGCGATGTCGGCGTCACCAAGTTCATCAAGGCACGCGTGAGCCCGGCCGTATGGCAGATCGATACGCTGATCGTGATGAACGCCGCCAAGTTCGATGCCCTGCCGGAGCAGGCTCGCAAGGTCTTGGTCGCGGCTGCTGTCGAGCAGGAGGCGCGGACCATGGATGCCTATCGCGTCCAGGCCGACGAGGAGGCGGCCGAGATCGCCAAATCCGGTGTGCAGTTCATCGAACTGGGCCCTGATGCAGGGGCCAAATACAAGGCGCTCGCCCATGAACTCGTTTGGGAGCGCCTGGCGCGCAACGCGCCTGACAATGCCGACGCGTTACGTCGCGCTCTCTCCAAGTAATCCTCCCAGGGTGCCGTCGGCGCGAAGGCGCGTCGGCGGCGCGACCTTGAAACTTCTGGAGATCAGCGTGGCCTCCGTTGCAAAGACCTACAATGAAGTCAGCGACGCATGCTGCGTTGGACTGGCGGGTGCGGCGCTGGTGTTTACCTGCGCGTCTGTCCTTTATGATGTCGGCTCCCGAGCTGTCGGCCTTCAGCCCCCGATCTGGACGAGTGCGGCGACTGAATACGCCATGCTGCTTCTGACCATGGCGATCGCCCCATATCTCGTGCGTTATCACGGCCATGTCCGCATCGAATTGTTCAGCCGTGCACTGCCCGTCGGCGGGCAGTTGCTGCTGCACAGGGTTGTCAGTCTTGTCGGCTTCGGTGTCTGTATTGTCGTGGTCGTCATCGCGGTGCGCATGGGCATCGATGTCCATGCCCGCGGCGAACTCGACATCCGCTCGATCGAAATCCCGCGATGGGTGCTGTTTGCGGCGCTGGCCGCCGGCTTCGGCCTCTGTGCGCTAGAGTTTCTGCGTCACGGCCTGTCGCCATTGAGGAATGCAGAAACCCTTGATGCTAGGGGAGGCCTGTGACCATGGACTGGTACCTCTCGGGCACGCTGCTCATCGGCCTGATCATCGTGTCGATGGCCTCTACGCTGCCTGTAGCCTTTGCCTTCCTGCTCGCCAACATGGTCGGCGTTATGGTCTTCATCGGTGGCCAGGCCGGCCTGGAGCAGCTCGTTGCCAATGCAACGACGTCGATCACCTCGTTCACATTGGTGACGATCCCGCTCTTCATTCTCATGGGCGAGCTGTTTTTCCACACCGGCGTTTCGAACCGCATTTTCGATGTGCTCGACAAGCTGTTTGGCCGCTTGCCGGGCCGGCTTTCCTACATAACGGTGTCGGGCGGCACGCTGTTTGCCGCACTATCGGGCTCGAGCATGGCCAATACAGCGCTGCTCGGCGCGTCGCTGCTGCCGGAGATGACGCGGCGCGGTTACAAGGACCATCTGTCGATGGGGCCGATCGTTGCCTGTGGCGGACTGGCCATCATTATCCCTCCGTCCGGCCTCGCTGTCCTGCTCGGCAGCCTGGCCCATCTCGACATCGGCGCGTTGCTGCTTGCAGGACTGGTGCCAGGCATTGTGCTTGCGCTGCTTTATGCAGCCGTGATCTTCATCTCCGTGCGGATCGATCCGGATGCTGCGCCGCGTTATGATGTCGAGCCGGCAAGCTGGGGCGAAATCGCGCGGCTGGTTGCTCTCAATCTCTTGCCTATGGCTTTCGTCATTTTCCTCGTGGTCGGGCTGATCGTTCTCGGTCTCGCGACACCAACCGAGTCCGCGGCTTTTGGTGTGCTCGGAGTGGCCATCGTTGCCGCCTGCTTCCGCAGTCTCAGCGTACTTGCATTCAGGAAGGCGGTCGTCGGTTCGGCCAAGGTCAGCGGCATGTTGTTCCTGATCATCATGGGGTCGTCGACCTTCAGTCAGTTGCTGGCGTTCTCCGGCGCCTCGCCGGGGCTCATCTCCTGGGCAACCTCGCTGGACGTCGCACCGGTGGTCCTGCTGGCGGCGATGTTCGGGGTGCTTTTGTTCCTCGGCCTTTTCATGGAAGCGGCATCGATCATGATGCTGACGGTGCCGATCTTCTTTCCGCTGGCGCTTGGCCTCGGCTACGACCCGATCTGGTTCGGCATCATCATGCTGCTCTCGCTGGAAATCGGGCTTGCCACGCCGCCGTTCGGCATGGGCCTGTTTGTCCTGCTTGGCGTTTCTCCCAAGGGAACGACACTGGAGCAGGTAAGCCTGGCGGTCCTGCCCTACCTCTTGTGCACCAACTTGCTCGTTCTGCTGCTGGTGGTGTTTCCACAACTGACGGCGACATTCAGATGATGCATGCTGAAGATACTCGACCGCGCGCGCTATCGACGCGCGCGTGGGCTGGCAAGCTGCTCCAGCGGGAGGGCCGTCTTGTACTTGACCTGCTTGAGGGCAAAGCTCGAGCGGATGTTGGCGACGCCGCGCGTCTTGGACAGGCGGTCAACGATGAAATGCTGGAGCGCAACCGTGTCCCGCACCACGACGCGCAGCAGATAGTCGGAATCGCCGGTCATCAGATAGCACTCCATGACCTCGGGAAAGCCCGCCATCGCCGCCTCGAAAACATCGAGCAACGCCTCGGTCTGCTTCTCCAGTGTCACCTGGATGAAGACGCTGACATCAGCGCCCAGCAGCATCGGATCGAGCAGGGCGACGCGGCGGGTGATGATGCCCGCCGCGTCAAGTGCGCGCACGCGGGCAAGGCAGGGGGAGGCCGACAGCCCGACACGTGCGGCAAGCTCGGCGTTTGTCAGGCTGGCGTCCTCCTGGATTTCCGAGAGGATACGCATGTCTATCGTATCAAGATGCATGTGCAGCAGATCCTGCTGAATGAAAAATATAATGCAGCAGTATCTGCTGCATTTTCTGAAATTTGCAACACCTTCGGCAGGAAATGCCGGAGCCTTGCCGCTATCCTCGCGCGCAAGTGGAAACTCAAGGAGCTGGAGCGCCATCATGCTCACCAAGACCCCGTCCGCCCCCATCGGTGAGGCCAGCGCCGGATTTGACGGCGACCCGCAGGAGACAGCCGACTGGCTGGCCTCGCTCGAGTCCTTGTTCGTCAGTTCGGGCGGCACGCGGGCCGAATTCATCCTCGGAGAACTCGACCGCAAGGCCAAGGAACTCGGCATCGTGCATGAGCCGCTGCCGTATTCACCCTATCGCAACAGCATTTCGCTCGAAAAGCAGCCGCCGTTCCCAGGCGATCTTGGCATGGAGGAACGCATCACCGCGATCATCCGCTGGAACGCGCTGGCGATGGTGGTGAAGGCCAACAAGGCCTATGGCGAACTCGGCGGCCACATCGGCAGCTATGCCTCTGCAGCAGAGATCTTCGAGGTCGGCTTCAACCACTTCTTCAGAGCCGATAGCGGTGCGGGCGATGGTGACGTCGTGTTCTTTCAGCCGCATTCTGCGCCGGGTGTCTATGCCCGCGCCTATCTCGAAGGGCGGCTTTCGGAAGAGCATCTTCAGCACTACCGCCAGGAGATCGGCGGCACCGGCCTGTGCTCATACCCGCATCCGTGGCTTATGCCCGACTTCTGGCAGGTGCCGACGGGGTCGATGGGCATCGGTCCGATCACCGCGGTCTACCAGGCCCGCTTCATGCGCTACCTCAACGACCGGAGCCTCGCCGATACCGAGGGCCGTCATGTGTGGGGGGTGTTCGGCGACGGTGAGATGGACGAGCCGGAATCGATCGCTGGCCTGTCGATCGCGGCACGTGAAAAGCTCGACAACCTGACCTTCATCATCAATTGCAACTTGCAGCGGCTCGACGGCCCGGTGCGCGGCAATGGCCAGATCATCCAGGAACTTGAGAGCACCTTCCGCGGTGCGGGCTGGAACGTCATCAAAGTGCTTTGGGGATCGGAATGGGACGCGCTGTTTGCACGCGACACCCAGCACGCACTGCTCCGTCGATTTGCCGCCACCGTCGATGGCAAGTACCAGACGCTCGGCGCCAAGGACGGAGCCTACAACCTGGCCCATTTCTTTGAGGAGGATCCCGAGGTCAAGGCGCTGGTCGCCCATATGTCGGACAGCGACATCGACGCCCTGAAGCGCGGTGGCCACGATTTCCGCAAGTTGTTTGCAGCCTTCGAAGCGGCCAGGGCGACCAAGGGCCGGCCGACTGTCATCTTGGCCAAGACCAAGAAGGGTTTTGGCATGGGCGCTGCCGGCGAGTCGCGCATGACGGTACACCAGTCAAAGAAACTCGACGTCGAGGCTCTGCTGGCTTTCCGCGACCGCTTCGCCCTGCCGATCAGCAACGAGCAGGCAGAGCAGGTCACGTTCTACAAGCCGGCTGAAGACAGCGCCGAGCTCACCTATCTCAGATCGCGCCGTGAGGCGCTTGGTGGCTACCTGCCGGCGCGGCGCCGCATGACCGATCCGGTGGCGATACCACCGCTGGCAAGCTACGCCGATTTCGCCCTCAATGCCGAGGGTAAGGAGATGTCGACGACCATGGCCGCGGTCAGGTTGCTTGGCAACATGATCAAGGACAAGGAGGTCGGGCCACGCATCGTGCCGATCGTTGCCGACGAAGCGCGTACCTTCGGCATGGCCAATCTGTTCCGCCAGGTCGGCATCTATTCGCCGGTCGGCCAGCTCTACGAGCCCGAGGATGCCGGCTCGATGCTGTATTACAAGGAAGCCAAGAACGGGCAACTGCTCGAAGAGGGTATCACCGAGGCGGGCGCAGTCTCATCCTGGGTGGCTGCCGCCACGTCCTACAGCGTGCACAACCTCGCCATGCTGCCGGTCTACATCTACTATTCGATGTTCGGCTTCCAGCGTGTCGGGGATCTGATCTGGGCAGCGGCCGACCAGCGCTCGCGCGGCTTCCTGATCGGGGCGACCGCAGGCCGGACCACGCTGGCCGGCGAAGGCTTGCAGCACCAGGATGGATCGAGCCTTCTCGTTGCGTCGACCGTTCCAAACTGCCGCGCCTATGACCCGACCTTCGCCTATGAGCTGGCAGTCATTCTCGACCATGGCGCCCGCGCCATGATGGAAGAGGGCAGGGACGAGTTCTATTACGTCACTGCGATGAACGAGAACTACGCCCAGCCGTCGATGCCGGCAGGCGTCGAGGCCGACATCATCAAGGGGCTCTACAGGATCGCCGGCCACAAGCCGAAGAAGAGCGCCGGGCACGTTCGCCTGCTCGGTTCCGGCACCATCCTCCCGCAGGTGATCGAGGCAGCACAGATGCTCGCCAACGATTGGAACGTCGCCTCAGAGGTGTGGAGTGCCACCAGCTTCTCCGAACTGTCGCGCGACGCAAGGGAGGCGGAGCGACACAACCGTTACAACCCGCTCGCTGAGCCAGTGGTCAGTCATCTCGCCGGGTGCCTGCCGGGCAAGGTCCCTATCATCGCTGCCACCGACTATGTCCGCGCCTATCCGCAACTGATTGCGTCATATGTCGAGGCGCCGTTCACCGCGCTCGGCACTGACGGCTTCGGTCGTAGCGACACGCGTGCCGCGTTGCGCGACTTCTTCGAGGTCGATCATCGCCACATCGCGGTGGCTGCCCTTGCAGCGCTCGCCACCGAAGGTTCGGTGATGCGTCAGACGGTTGCTGATGCCATTGCCCGCTACGGGCTCGATACCACGATCGATGCGCCTTGGCAGCACTGACCCGTCGATTTCCAGTTCTGAAAGAGTTGATATGAGCCAACAATTGGAAGTCAGGTTGCCTGACATAGGCGACTACAAGAATGTGCCGGTCGTCGAACTCCTGGTGAAGCCGGGCGACGTGGTGGCGGTCGAAGACCCGCTGATGACGGTCGAATCCGACAAGGCGACGATGGAGATTCCGGCGCCTTTTTCCGGAACCGTCAGAGAGTTCGCAGTGGCGATCGGCAGCCGCGTGTCGCAGGGCGCGCTGCTGCTGACGATCGATGCCGACGAGCCTGCCATGGCGCCCTCGGCAGCCACGCCAGAAACCAAAAAGACCGAAGCCGCTCCCGCGACTCCACCCGTTAGGGCAGGACCGCCGGCGACAGCGAAGGTGGCACCGGCAGCAGCAATGGCGAGCACTTTGCCAGCGGTCACGACGGAGACCGCTGTCGGAGCCCATGCGACGCCGTCGGTGCGCGCCTTCGCCCGTGAGCTTGGCGTCGAACTTGGCATGGTCAAGCCTTCCGGCGCAAAGGGCAGGATACTGCGCAACGACATCACCGCGCATATCAAGGAGCGCCTCGCTGGAGGCTCCCCGGTGCAGGTGCCCGGTTCCGGCATTGGCGCCGGCCTGCCGGCCTGGCCTGCGGTCGACTTCGAGAAGTTTGGCCCCGTCGAACGCCAGCCGCTGTCCCGCATCCAGAAGATCTCGGGCGGCAATCTCACCCGCAACTGGTTGACCATTCCGCATGTCACCAACTGCGACAAGGCCGATGTGACCGGGCTCGAGGAGTTCCGCAAGGAGCTTAATGCAGCCAACAAGGACGCCAAGGTGACCATGGTCGCCTTCCTGATTAAGGCGTCGGCGCTGGCGCTCAAGGCTTACCCACGCTTCAACGCCTCGCTCGACGGCGAGGAGCTGGTGCTCAAGAACTACGTCCATATCGGCTTTGCCGCCGACACGCCCAAGGGGTTGATGGTGCCGGTGATCCGCGATTGCGACCGCAAGGGCGTTCTTGAGATCGCAACGGAAATGCGCGCGCTCGCCGACAAGGCGCGCGGTACCGGGCTGTCGGCCGTCGATATGCAGGGCGGCTGTTTCTCGGTGTCGTCGCTTGGCGGCATTGGCGGGGCAGGCTTCACACCGATCATCAATGCGCCCGAAGTGGCGATCCTCGGCGCCGGTCGCTCAGCGATGGAAGCCATCTGGAACGGCGAGGGCTTCCAGCCGAAGCTGATCATGCCGGTCTCCCTGTCGTGGGATCACCGCGTCGTCGATGGCGTTGCCGCGGCCAGGTTCCTTGGTCACATCGCCGCCCTTCTGGGCGATTTCCGCCGCGCGATCGTTTGAGGCGAAAATGAGCATCACCGAAATCAGGGTGCCCGAAATGGGTGACTTCAAGGATGTCGCCGTCATCGAGGTGCACATCAAGCCGGGCGACGACGTCGCGCTCGACCAGACACTGATCGTGCTCGAATCCGACAAGGCCTCGATCGACGTGCCGTCGCCCTCCGCGGGGCGCATCGTTTCAGTCGAACTGGCCATCGGCCAGCGCGTTTCCAAGGGCGCGCTGATCGCCATCGTGGAAGCGGCAGCGGGCGGAGGCGAAGCCAAGCCTGCGGCTATTCATGAAGCGCCGGCCGCAGTTGCGAAGCCGATCGTAGCAGCCACGCCATCACCTGCCGTGGGTGCCGCGCCCGATTGCGACGTGCTGGTGATCGGCGGCGGACCGGGCGGCTATTCCGCTGCCTTCCGCGCCGCCGATCTCGGACAACGCGTGATCCTGGTGGAGCGCGACGCCACGCTCGGTGGTGTCTGCCTCAATGTCGGCTGCATTCCCTCCAAGGCGCTGTTGCATGTCGCCGCGGTCAAGGAGGAGGCCGAGCGCCTCGCCGACCATGGCGTCGCCTTCGACACGCCGACCCTCGATCTCGACAGGCTGCGCAGCTTCAAGGCCGGCGTCGTCACCAAGCTCACCGATGGGCTGAAGGGCATGGCCCGTCTGCGAAAGGTCGAGGTTGTCAGAGGCACGGCGAAGTTCGCCGATAGCGGCTCGGTCGACGTCGAGCTGTTCGACGGCGGCAACCGCAGGATTGTCTTCGCCAAGGCAATCGTTGCCGCAGGCTCGGTGCCGGTCAAGCTGCCGTTCCTGCCTGTCGATCCGCGCATCGTCGATTCCACGGGCGCGCTCGAACTGCCCTTCATTCCCGAACGCATGCTGGTCATCGGCGGCGGCATCATCGGGCTCGAGATGGCCACCGTCTACAGCGGGCTTGGCGCGCGTGTCGACGTGGTGGAACAGCTCGACAGGCTGCTGCCCGACGTCGACCGCGACGTGGTCGATGTCTGGCGCAAGCGCAATGCCCACCGCTTCGATGCGATCCTTCTGGGTGCGCGTGTCGAAAGCGTCATCGCCGAGGCCGATGCCCTTGTCGTGACGACGAGCGGCGAGGGGGCGGGCGTGCGACGCTACGACCTGATCCTGCAATCGGCAGGCCGGCGACCAGCGGCCGAGGCACTGCAACTTGTCATGGCGGGCATCACCCTCGACGCCAGGGGGTTCATCGAAGTCGATGCGCAGATGCGCACGCAGAACCAGAACGTCTTTGCTGTCGGCGATGTCACCGGCAATCCCATGCTGGCGCACAAGGCGGTGCATCAGGGCCATGTCGCCGCGGAGGCGGCAACCGGGCTCAAGAGCTTCATGGACGCCAAGGTCGTGCCGTCAGTCGCCTATACCGACCCGGAGATTGCCTGGGTCGGCGTAACCGAAGACGCGGCCAAGGTAGCGGGCCGCGCAGTCGAGATCGGCAAGTTTCCGTGGGCAGCGTCAGGCCGGGCCATTGCCAATGGCGCGGACTACGGCCTTACCAAGCTGGTGTTCGACAAGGAGACGCACCGCATTATCGGCGGCGCCATCGTCGGCCCGGCAGCCGGCGACATGATCGGCGAGATCTGCCTGGCGATCGAGATGGGAGCGGATGCCGTCGATATCGGCAAAACCATCCACCCGCATCCGACGCTCGGCGAGACCATCGGCATGGCTGCCGAAGTTGCCGAAGGCGTTTGCACCGACCTGCCGCCAATACGGAGAAAGCCCGCCTAGGAGGCTGAGCTGGCCCTTGGCACTTGTCATCGGCGACGGTTATGTCTGGTGCAGAGGGGGGCGCGAAATTGTCAGGCGTCGGGTCTCGTCTGTGGGTGGAGATCCCTCGACGCCCGCTTGGAGAGTGAGAGCGCGGACCGGGTTCCGTGACGGGTTGAGTGTCGAGAGAGAGGCTCTCGGCGCCCGTCATGGAGTTTGGTCTCATGGACATGCAGGTTCTCGACGTCGGCCGCGAAATCAGCGGCGGCTACAAGGTGGATGTCAGCCGCAGTGAGCGAATCGGTCGCGTTTCCTCGGAGTGGTTCTCGCGCCCGGATGACGAGCGCTACCTCTCTCTCTCGGAGTTGGCGGATTCGGTGCGCCGCCGGTCGGAACGCAGCCGGTCGCGCGTTGTGGAAACCGCACTCATCCATGTCGAGGCTGCCGGTCGCAATCTTTTCCCTTGCTTTCCGCAAGTCGATGCCGATGCCATGGTCTGGCTGCATTCTCCCCATGGCTGCCACGGACAGCCTACGTGTTCGTCCGTGTTGGGATGACGCTGGCATACATCTCAGGCGTCATCATCAGCATTTCGCCTGTTAAGCCGTGTAGGCGAAGGCGACATTCCAGCCCTCAGATGCGGGTTAACCGGTTCGTGTTCCTCAACCTTCCAATACTTCAGCCTCGGGAACCATCTTGGCGTAACGACTTCGCCTCAATCCCCTTTACCTGCGGGCTACGCCACCCTGCCAGTTGACGACAGGTCACCGCCGCTTGGGCTCATGCCCCCTTACAGCAGGGGGCAGGCAATTCTTCGCATCCTCCTTTCTCTTTGCATTCCAGTCATATGCCTCCCCGATTGGGGCGAGGCGCACTGTAGCTGATGTCCATCGCCCAGACATGGTTCGGTCGTGCGATCTTCATCCCGCGCAACAGATACGGGTAGATCTTGTGGCCCGCAGCTGGCTTGCTCGTGTGCGGGCGCCGATAGATCGCAGAAATCCCCATGCGCTTCATCAGCGTCGCGACATGGCGGCGGCCGACCACGACACCGGCTCGCCGCAGCAGCGCCCGAAGCATCCGCGCCCCGGCGAAGGGGTAATCGAGATGCAACTCGTCGAGCCGGCGCATCAGCGCCAGGTCCTCGGCCGAAACCGGCCGAGGCTTATAGTAGACCGTACTGCGGGCCAGGCCGAGCATCTTGGCCTGGCCCACGATCGGAAAGGCGTGCTCGCGGTCGATCATCGTTTTGCGCTCAACAGGCCGGCTTTGCTGAGCGCGTCCTCTAAAAAATCGTTGGCCAGCGTCAGTTCGCCGATCTTGGGCGGGAGATGGGTCCGGCTGTCTCACATACGAGCTTGCTTTGGCCGAAACGGATAAGCTGATTGGGGAAGGAGCAGACCACGACGGTCTTCTCTCTCGATACCGCATCTATTTGCAGGATCGTAGCGCGCGGGCTGCTGCCTTCAGGGCGCAGATGGTCGTTTGAACTGCATTCATATCGAACTTTTGCGCATCTGAAATGCGCGAAAGTCCTTGACATCGATCGTTTAAATGCGGACGTTCCCGCATCTGAAATGCGAGAACGTCCGTGACCATTCTCTTGGTGGGTGAAACAATCGACCGAAGACGCGCGCACGTACAAGCTACGGCGGGCGAACTGATCCAGCTAGTCCGCGGCGTCTATGTGCAGGCGAACGTCGACGTCGACGCAGCGGTGCTCACGCATGCGGTTCGTATCGCGCAGTACCTCTATCCGACCGCCTATTTATCCTCCGCATCAGCCCTACTCCTTGGACCAACCCCTGATGGCCGACTGTTCCTGAGTGGGCGTCGCAATCAGCGAACCCGAATCCGCACGCTCGAGATCGTCCAAAACGAAGCGCCAGCTCATCCGTCGACGGCACTGGCGATTGTGGGCGACGATCAGGGCGAGATCAGGATCGAGGTGTCGTCACCACGCCAGCGGTTTCTGGAAGCCTTCCGGCTCCGAAGCGAACATGCGAGCGCCATTACCGACGAACTTCGTGCCGACATGGCAGCACGGCTGATCGAGGAGTTTGGGTCACCGCAAGCGGTAGCGGACGCTGTATGGGCTCTGGCTCGCGAAAACGGTTGGTATCGCGAGGGGGAAGGGGCCGAGCGCTATCTGACCATGCGACCGGCTCTCGGAAAGGCGACCGCAAACAAGGCGGCGCTCGAGCGGATCCTCGCCTGGCATGGCGCGCCTCTCGGCCGTCTGACGCATGACGGCTTCGAATGGCGTTGGAAGGCAACGGCGAATACGGCGCCGCCGCTGGTCCGCCAGACAGCCCCCGGAAAGCTCCCCGCCTTTGTGGAGTCGCTCTTGCCGGAAGGCTGGCTCGCCCAAGTGCTTCACGAGCGGGACAATCGCGATGCCATTCGGCGCGGCAAGCGGTTCATGTCGAATGTCGCGGTTGTCGCCGACAAGAAAGAGCTCGAAGCGCTGCCGCTCGACGTTTTGCAAGCGCCGCTCGCAAAGTACGCAAAGGGTGGGGAATTCACCGGACGGTATGTTGGTCCATCGAGGGGTGAACTGGAGCATAGCTTCGAGGAGAATCTCGCGCAGCTTTTCGAGCGCGCGGAAACACCGCGTCTGTCCGGCGTACAAATCAAGGCGCCGATGTGCCTGACGTCCGACGGCGCGCTGATCCCGGCGATCGACGCGCCGTTCACCCATATCCTCAAGCCCGCGGGTACGGCCGGCTTCGAGGCCTTGCCGGTCATCGAATGGATCTGCCTGGAACTCGGTCGGGCAGCGGGGTTCATCGTTCCCGACGCAGCGCTCGTCGGCATGCCCGACGGGATGGCGCCCGCTCTTGTTGTTGAGCGCTTCGACATCCGGCGAGACGCCGCGGATCAGCGCCGCCTTGCGCTGGAGGACTTCTGCTCGGTCCTCGATCTGCCCGCGTCGGCAAAGTACGACGGCACCATCGAGCGCGTCGCGCGCGGGCTTCGGCCGCTGTCCACCGATCCCGCCGCCGATCTCGATACCCTGTTCCGCCGCGCGGTGTTCGCGTGGCTGATCGCCGACGGCGACATGCACCTCAAGAACCTAGCGCTCTTAAAGATCGTCCCGCCTGGCGCGCGGCAATTCGAAAGCGTCAGGTTCGCGCCGCTCTATGACGCGGTCACGACGCGGGTCTTTCCCGGCCTCGCCAGCGATCGCATGGCGCTCAAGCTGAGCGGTAAGGACGAACGGCTCACGCCGCGCGATTTCCTTACGCTTGCCCGCACGATCGAGCTTCCCATCGCGCATGCAGAAGAGACCATGGCGAACGTCGCGGCAGCGACGCGCAAAGCTGCGGATGCCTTATCGCTGCCCAAAATTGCGCGGGACCGCGAAGGCGCCAAGTCCGCGGAGGAGCGCGTTAAGGTGATCGCCGCCGAGCGATGCGGCGCCTTCGCATGAGCTGGTTGTGTTGCAAATTTACAGGCAGGCGAGAGCGGCGTTCCCGCTAACGGATTTCAGGCGGCGATGGCCTCGAACTGGTCCTGGAGTGTAGGGGCTGGGTTGAAGGCGAAGCGGCCTTGGCGCTTTCGCATCATGTGAACCATCTCGATGCCGGCCAATGTGATGGCGGCCGAAGAGAACGATTTGAAACCCAACATCGGCCGCCCCCTCCGCTCGATGCGCCGGTGATCCTGCTCGATCCGGTTGTTCAAATATTGGCTCTTGCGGATACGGTTCGGCTTCAATGCTCGTCGCGACCGATCCTGCAAACGGTTCTCGGCATCGCAGGAAAGGATCGCCTCCCGGTTGGTCTGGCTGCCGTCGATGACAATGCGATCCGGTCGGCCATGGCGCTGCAAGGCCCTGCGCAGAAAACGCCTCGCCGCCGGCAGATCACGGTGTTCGCTGAACCAGAATTCGACGGTATCACCGACGCTGTCGATGGCTCGATAGAGATACATCCATTGGCCCCGGACTTTGAGTGGAGTGAGAAGCGCAGAAGCGCTTCTCCTCCCCGAACCGTACGTGCACCTTTCAGCGCATACGGCTCTCCATTCAACCTTGGCCCATGGCCATGGCAACATCGTGATATCGCGACGTGATGGTGTTGCGGATTTCGCTCCGGAAGATGTATGGATTGATCTCCGGATTTCGCCATCGGAACTGCGCCTTGGGACTCGATACCATTCGGCGCAGTGCCTTGCCGACACGGTTCCCACGTTCACTCTCTCCATAGACAAGCCAGGTCTTCGCCTTGCCTGCCTCCGGCGCTCGATCACAGTACACGACTCTGCGCCTTCACGGTGTTGAGAGAGGTCTTTTTGGAGCGTTTTGCAGCCATGCGAAGATGGCTTGCTGCGGGTCGTTGAGGATCCATCGCCTGAGGGCGTCGAGGCCGGTTCGGAACCACGACTTTTCGCGTCGGCCATGTGGTTTGCGGGCGATGGCCTTCATGGCCATCTTGCGTGTGGCACATCGATAGGCCGTAGTCCACCCACACGGCCCGGTAATGTTCGAAGGTGAGGCCGAACAGCGGGCGAGCCAGAAAACCTCCCCCGGGGATGCTTGAGACAATGCTCTCGAGGCCACGAACGAGTAGCGGAAGTAGCCAAAAGGCGGCGACTGCCAAGAGCAGACAGAGCACTGCCTTGGCGACCTGTTTGCCCAGGCGATTGCGGCCGATCGGCGCGTAAGTGAAGGCGAGATAATCAACCCAGGCCGGGATGCATGAAGCAGCGGACAACAAAGACCGTATCAACATGCAAGCTTGGCGCGACATGCATCGAACGATCAGTGCGTGTATGATGTGCCGAAGCAGGACTATCAGCACCTCTACAACCACGGTCACCGCCGCATCGGTTCGGTACTGATGTACTTGTTACGCGCAGGCTGCTCACGACTTTTCTCTAACCACTTTGCGGACTCATGCACATACAACGAATAGTGACCTTCCTTGAAGTCGCCGAAACAGGTTCGATCATTAAGGCTGCGAACCATCTGAACCTGACACAATCGGCGGTCAGCATGCGCATCAAACAACTTGAGGATGAGATTAACCAAGAGCTTTTCATCCGGTCGCATTCGGGCATGCGATTGTCCGCAGCCGGTCTGCGGTTTCGTCCCTACGCGCTGCGCATGGCGCAAGCTTGGAGACAGGGGCGGCAGGAGGCCGCGCTTGACGATGCGTTTGAAGGAGCCGTCAGCATCGCCATCCAAGCAACGGCATGGGAGCGTTACAGCTATCCGTGGATATCATGGATGCGATCCAACGCGCCTCACTACATCCTGCGCATCGAGGCTGATTGGTCCCAAGGGATGACGCGCAGTTTATCCGACGGCTTCTTTGATGTCATTGTCACGTCGGTTCCCAATGTTGTCCCAGGAATGTGCATAGAGAAGTTTGCCGACGAGCCCCTGGTTCTTCTCTCGACTATACGGGGACTGTCACTGTTCGAGAGCCGCAAGAACTATATCCACGTGGATTGGGGACCACATTTCAATCAGCAATTCAGCATGGCTTCAGGCGAATCTTTCGCGCCAGCGCTGACGGTAGGTCTGGGAGAACTGGCTCTACAAGTCATAATGCGCGACGGAGGAGCAGCCTATCTGTCGAGAAAAGCCGTGCGTGGCCTCATCCGCGAGGGCATGCTGCACGCCGTTGTAGATGCGCCGGAGTTTAATATTCCGCTTTATCTGATGTACCCGGAGAACCACTATGACCCGGGCATGCTTGCTATAGCGTTACGCGGGCTTAAAGAGGTCTCCTCTAATGTCGACGCGAGTTGATCCCCGCCCGGCAATGCCAGACGGGGACTGGTTGGAATGGAGTCAATGCGCTGGGATTGGTTGCAGGCTCGACAACGGCTGAGCCTCGCTCGCCGGAGCCTCAGCCACTTCCCCCGAAGGCTGAAGCACGAAGTGTCTCGTACAGACGGCGATGCCGTAGTCGGCTTTTAGCATTCGCATCAGTGACACCACCAGCAACGCCATCAAGAACACCAACGGCGTGGCCAACACAATGCTGGACGACTGCACGGCTTTTAGTCCTCCCATCATAAGCATCGCGATGGCTGTGATACCGAGAATGACCGCCCAGGTGATGCGGTTGAGACGGGATGGTTCCTCATCTGCGTCGAGACGCCTGGAACTCATAGACGCCAGTACATAGGCTGAGGAATCCATCGTCGTCGCCGTGAACACCATGAATAGGATCAAGAAGAGGAACATGAATATTTTCCCCAGCGGCTGAGCCTGCACCGCAGCCAGGATCGTCGCGGGCATGCCATTGGCGGCCAGGATCGATGACAAATCCAGCGCACCAGTCGTCTGCGCGAAGATGCTGTAGCCGCCCCATACCGCAAAGAAGACCCAAGAACCGACGCTGCCGTATACCATGGCGTATAAGATCAGTTCGCGAATGGTGCGTCCCTTCGAGATGCGTGCCGTGAACAAGCCGACCATCGGCGCATAAGCAAGCCACCAGGCCCAGTAGAAGATCGTCCACGCCTGCGGATATCCGCTCTTGTCGATCGGGTCGGTCCACAGGGCCATGCGGAAGAAGTTTGTCGCCAAGAGACCGAGGCTGTCAGTTGTGAGGTCGAGGATGAAGAGGGTCGGCCCAGTTAGGAAAACGAATGCCAGGAGCGCGAGCGCAAGTAGCACATTGATCCGGCTCAGAACCTGAATACCCTTGGAAAGACCCTGGTATACGCTCCAGGTGAATATCGCCGTCCATAGAGCAAGCACGAAAACTTGAAGCCCGAAGGTATTCGGCACGCCGAACGTTCCGGAAAACAGAGTGGACAGCACCGGAACCGAAAGACCCAACGTCGTCGCCGTTCCGCCGATGATGCCCAAGATGACTAGAACGTCGATGATCTTGCCGACCGGCCCGTACGCCTTGTCGCCTAGGACGCCGACGAAGGCCTCGCTCAACCGGAACAGATTGGCCCTTTTTACAAACACCATGTAGGCAATTGGAATAGCTGGCAGGAGATAAATGCCATAGGCGATGATCCCCCAGTGGAAAAACGAGTACATGAGGGCATATTCCGCTGCCTGATTGCTGCCTGCCTTGAAGCCGAGAGCTGGGCCCTGCATGAAATAGATCGGTTCGGCAAAGGCGTAGTTCATGATCGATGACCCCATGCCTGCGCAGAACATCATCGCGAGCCAGTTGAACTTGCTGAAGTCGGGCTTGTCTTGGGGGCGACCGAGACGGATCCGTCCATAAGGACCCAGAGCCAGCCACAAGAGAAACAAGAAGACCGCGAGCGCGCCAATCAAATAGAGCCAGCCCAGCCCTCTGGTAATGGCCGCAATCAGGTCGCCTGCGAGTGCCTCGGCAGCTCCGGGATTCATGCCTATCGGAATAGCCAAACCTAAGATAAATAGGATGGCCGGTATGAATATGTAGTAGTCGATGTTCGCCCGTGTAAGAGCCGATTTCGTCGTACTCAAATTGCATTCCTCCCTCTATTGCTACACGCGCCCGCAACTGGGCCCCTTTTGGGCGACGTGCTTCGCCAATCGGATCGCAAGGACACGAGCCGATTGCTAACCGCGCCAAAACTTGGTCATAAGAGCGCGAGGCTAAGCAATTAAGCGGCTCGCTAACGCCCCTGCCATTGGGGCGTGCGCTTTTCCACGAAAGCGCGCGCTCCTTCCCTCGCATCCTGTGACATCATCACCGATGAAAATACATCGGCAAGAGGCCGATCACCCCCGTGTGGGCGCGCGAATTCTGTAAGCTCTTCGACCGTCGCAGCAGCGCGCTTCAAGGCGGCAATTGACAGTGGGCCCGATGCAATAATGCGCTCCGCAATCTGGCGAGCAGCTGAACGCAGACAGTCTCCGGCCACGACAGTGTTTACCAGCCCGTAGGCCTGGAGTTCAGCCGCGCTCATTTCTCGCGCTGTGTAGAGCATTTCCAAGCCGACGTTGAACGGCACCTTCTTCAGGAGCCGCTCCACGCTGGCGAGATAAGGAACGTTCCCGATCTTTGCCTCCGTCAGCATGAAGCGGGCGTTCTCGCTTGCCACGACAAGATCACAGGCAAGCACGAGTTCAAATCCACCGCCGACGCACAGACCATTGACGGACGCGATCACCGGCTTCGACAAATCCTTGAAATGGGTGAGGCCTGCGAAGCCGTTGGGCCCATAGTCGACCTCGTTCTGCTCTGCGTCCATCTCCTTAAGGTCAGCGCCCGTGCAGAAGAAACGGCCTTCCGCGGTGAATATGGCTGCCCGGTAGCGTGGATCGACGTTGAAGTCGGCGAGAACGTGGGTTAGCGCCCGGCTAGTCGTCGAATCGATCGCGTTTGCCTTGGGTCGATCCAGGACAATTTCGAGAACCTCGCCGTGCTTTTCGATCTTAAAGCCTGTCATCGTCCCCACACTCCCCAGGGTCGGTGTCTCGATCATGCCCGTCAGTTCATTTTTCCGCGCCTAAAAGCGCCATGCGCACTTCCCGGCGCCGGATTTTGCCAGTCGTGGTCACTGGGATGTCGTCGACAAAGATCATCCGCTTCGGATAGCTATGCACAGCAAGATCGCGTTTCACCCGCCGCTTCAGCTCGTCGATGAGTTGATCGGTTCCTTCGATGCCATCCTTCAGCACGAGGGCGGCTACCACCGCCTCGCCACAACTGGGATCGGGCAGCCCGACAACTGCAGCTTCCTTTACGGACGGATGGGTCATCAATGTCGCCTCGACCTCCTCTGGCCCCACCCGTAGCCCGTTGACGAGGATCAGATCGTCCAAGCGCCCATAATAGAAGAGATAGCCCTGGTCATTGATCCGGCCTTCGTCTCCGGTACGAAACCAGCCCCCAACCAGCTTCTTGACCGATTGCTCAGGGCGGTTCCAATAGCCCAGCATGTTGCCCGGCGAGTCAAACCAGACTGCGATTTCCCCCCTCTCGCCGACCGGGAGGATCTCGCCGGCCGGATCGAGTATGACCACCTTTTTGCCGGGTGCGATGCGGCCGACTGAACCGGCGGGCGTCTGATACAGCGTCTCGCAGCCGACCGACATCTGGTTGGCCTCGGTAAGGCCAAATTCGTCGTTGACTGGAACACCGAAGGTCTGCTGTGACCACTTGAACACCTCCGGCGGCATGGCCTCGCCCCCGGTCATGATCCCGCGGATGCAAAACCTCGCATCCGCTGGGGACGGCTCCTTGCTCATCTTTCGCAGTACTGCCGTAGCGAGAAACGGGCACGTCACTTTGTGCTCTTCCATGACCCTGTAGGCGCGTTCCGGTGTGAAACGGCCGGGCGTGGAAATCACTGTCTTGCCGGAATAGAGGCCCGGAAACACTAGATCGCCCAAGGACCCGAGCCACGACCAGTCCGACGCTGTCCAGAATACGTCATCATCCTGTGGCGCCATTTCGAAGCCAAGCTGAAAGCAAGGCAGGTGTCCGATGACAAGGCGGTGACCATGCAGCACCCCTTTCGGGCTGCCTGTCGAACCCGAGGTGTAGAAGATCATTGCCGGGTCATCCGACTCTGTATCCGCCATAGGGAATGCCCCGCAATTTCCGGCGATCAGATTATCGAAATCAATTTCGCTACTCTTGGCGCCGTCGTGGATCACGACGAGACGCGGGCTGGACTTGTCCAGGGCATGCAGCTTGTCCGCACCTGAACGGTCGGTGACGATGAGGCTCGCCTCGCAGTCGTAAATGCGGAATGCCAACGCTTCACCGGCGTAGAGACCGGCGATCGGAACTGAAATTGCGCCCACTTTGAAGCAGGCGATGTGAACAAACACAGCCTCCACATTCTGGCCAAGTGAAACGACCACACGGTCACCGCGCTTGACGCCGAGTTCGGTGAAGGAATGCGCAAGATTGTCGGTGATGCGCTTCAAGTCAGAATAGGTATATCGCTTGACAGCCCCATCGGCGTCTTCGATCAGGGCTATCGCATCCGGGTTGGACGTCGCGTGGCGGTCGCAAATGTCGAAGCCGATGTTCAGCTTCCTAGGAACATCCCAAGCAAAATTGGCGATCAATTCATCATAGGTGGAAACAGTCGTAGGTATCAAAATCTTGGCCTCCCAGGCTGACGTGCCACCTGCAAGAGGCTTCTTCCGCCAGTCGTGGCGCAATGAAGACCCGAAATTCCAAGAGGGGAAAAGCCAGTAATTTCGATGTTGGGGTTCAACGTTTTCGATACCCTTCGACCGACACACCAGCCGCTGCTAATGCCCGACCGTCACGCTCTTCCATCAGCGAAGGCGCTTTCAAGTTGCCGATCCAGTGCGAGCGGCAGCTGAGTGTTGATTATGGGATGGTCCGCCCTTCCGAGGACATCGAGGATGGTGATCCGTCATTGAAGGAAGAGGAGCCGATCCATGACGATTTCAGTTGTTGGCATTGACATAAGTAAGAACAGTTGCGCGTTGTCTGCGTCGATGACAAATGTGCGGTGGTGGTCCACCGAACGATGCGGCTGCAGATGCCGACCTGCATGATCGCCATGGAGGCGTGTTGCGGCGCATCATCGGCGCGGATTTTTCCGTCGGCGACAGCGCTTGGGGTGACGGATCGCGAGTGCGACCGCACCGAGGACTGCCAGTCGCCGATGAGAGGCTGTGCTCGAGGGCTTCTTGACAGGCCGTCTCGACTGAGTCCAAGGCGCGCCGCTTGCGGTAGCTCTGGAACGGGAACCCGCATTTGCTTGCAGCGAAATGAGCCCACGAGATATGTTCGACTGAAACAGTGCGTGAGGCACTGGGAACCCGCCAGGTTTGCTTTTGTCGCGGAGGGAAACATGCTTTTAAAGCGACGAAGCCGAGCTCGTGTTTGGGAAGGGATCCGGGGCTTCTTCTGGCCACGTAAGTCGTTTTTACGTTCCGCGCGCTATCTGACAAAGCGAGTCTTGCGTCTGACCGCCGCACCGCACGCGGTCGCTGCGGGCGTGGCTGCAGGCGTATTCGCATCGTTTCTTCCCTTTTTGGGGTTTCACTTTTTGATAGCGGCCTGTGTCGCATACCCTTTCAGAGGTAACATTGTCGCTTCAGCGCTTGGTACAGCCGTTGGCAATCCGATTACCTTCCCATTCATCTGGGCGGCTACATTGGGGCTGGGACGGCTGATCCTCTACGGTCAAACACCTGCGAACCTCGCTCCTCTGCGCCTTGGGCAGGCCTTGTCTCAGCTCGATGTCGCGCAGCTATGGGCGCCGCTGCTTAAGCCCATGACTGTTGGTGGCGTTCCGCTTGGCGCTTTCTTTGCAATCGTGTTCTATTTTTTGACCAAAGCCGCTTTGGTGGCGTTTCGTGAACGTAAGCGGATCCGTTTGGCAGCCAAGCCGCACAAGCCTTCCAGAAGTTTGGGATGATTTGGAAAGGTTTGACTGAAGGCGATCGGAATGCTGCCGTACACTGGCTCGAGGAAGGGAACCCCAGGGCTGGCACCTACAGGTCGTCCGAACGACCATCGAGCACCGCAGTTTCCGGCGTTTGCACGGTGCTGGCGGGAAGGACCTTGAAGTCGGTTCGCTTGTCATTTTCGACCGCCGGCACGCGACTGGACCGCCACAACGCATGGAGCCCATAGATGGCATACAGAAGGGCCATCGCCATGAAAAAGCCTGACGGCCCCGATGCATCCATTAGCCGACCGCCGACCTGCGGTCCAATCATCGTGCCGATGCCGTAAGCAATCAGCAGCCCTCCGGATACCTGAAGGAACTCGCCTGGGCCGGCCTTGTCACTCGCATGCGCAACATTCAGCGCATAAATCGTAAAAAGAACTGAACCTAAGGCAAAGACGCCGCCAATGATTGCTGCAGGCTGCTCGGGTTTGATTGCGATCATTGCAACCGAGACTGCAACCCCGATAAACCCTGCAAGCGCCATCACGTAGCGGCGGTCAATCCGATCAGACAGCCTGCCGAACGGGACCTGAAAGATCGTCCCGCCGACCATCGCCGCAGTCATCATGCCCGCGATACCTGTAGAAGAAAGACCAACGCTTTGCCCGTAAAGCGGTCCGAAATAGGTCCAGTTCCCAAAAATGATGCCTGCAACGAACGAGCCGACAAGGGCCGCGGGAGTCTTGAAATAAAGTGCCTTGAGATCAAGCGCGGCTCGGGCGAGGGGCTGAGGTGATGGGGCTGTGGTAAATGCGATTGGCAGCATCGCCATGCTGTAAAGAACGGCCGCCACCATGAACAGGGTAGACGTCCCGACCTCGCCCAGCGGAAGGATGAACTGACCTGCGCCAACGCCTGCCATTGAAGAGATCATGTAACCTGCGAAAATCGCGCCGCGGTTCTCGTTGTCCACGCGCTCGTTCAGCCAGCTCTCGATGATCATGTAGGCGCCCGAGAGTGCAAACCCTCCGATCGCGCGAAAGGCGCACCAGGCCAATGGATCTGGGATCATGGCATGTAGCAATAGCGACGTGCCGAGCAGCGCCTGGAACGCAGCAAAAACCCTGATGTGGCCGACGCGTCTCACGAGCGCAGGAGTTGCGACGCAGCCTGCTGTGAACGCGAGTGCATAAAAGGTGCCGATCCAGGCTATTTCGGTGCGATTCCACCCTTCGGCGGCCCCTCGCAACGGTATGAGCATTCCCTGCAGTCCGACAGCCAACATCATTATGAACGTGCTGAGCAGCAGAATGCTGACCGATCGCAAGCTGCTTGTCATGGTAGGCGTGCCCGTGAGTGTCTGCACCCATGGTTATCACTCCACTCACGCCCTGGCCTTTCGCGAATGCGTCAGCTATCGACGCTTTCAAGGCGGCGTCCGCAAAAGTGATTGATCCGAAGGCGCCCGCCCGTCTTGCACATCACTATGCCAACAGTTCTCAGTTTCTCCTGCACTTCCCGGTATTTCATCCCCACCTCGCTTTTCGAACCAGCTAGTAGATACGTCGGCCCACTTCTTTTGCGGCCGCGACGAACGCCTTGCGGGCATCCTTTGTGCGCCGCAGTCCATCAAGTGCATCTCGGCACGTGCGGAGCGCCGAACGATAGCGCGGACCGGTTTTGGCGGGTTTTCGCAAGGTGCAATTGCCGAGGAGGCCGAGCGAAGCCAAGCCGGCAAGGATGACTGCGGCCAAAATGACACCGTTCGTCCGCGCCTGATAACTGCGCCCCATTTCCTCGATGGCAAAAACGATCCCTGCCAGTGGCGTGTTGAACGCTGCGGCGATACCGGCAGCGGAGCCTGCGAGAATGAGGCCGCGTGCCTGTGCCATTCCGCCCCAACGCGCAACTTGCAGCATCATTGATGCACCGACTTGAACCGTTGGGCCTTCGCGGCCGATAGAGGCTCCGACGAAAAGTCCGACAACAGTCAGAGCGACCTTGCCGACAACCAGGCGCAAGGACAAAAGTCGAGATCGTTCCTGGTCGTCGCGCAGATGCCGAGCGGCGATGGCCTGAGGGATGCCGCTCCCTTGTGATCCGGGGAAGAAGACTTGGGCGATATAGGCGTAAAAGACAAAGCCCAACGGTGTGATGAGCAGCGGCAACCAAGAACTTCCATCGGCGGATGTGAATTGCTGGAACAGGTATTGCGCCTGATCGGCCATCTTGGCGAAAAGAACGCCAATCAGGCCAATTGCGATTGCACCTACCCAAAAAACGATGCGCGGGCGCCACAACCGTGGTGAAACCCACATGGCGCGCGAGCGTCGAAGCATCGGTACCCTGCGGGGGGGTCTTGCGAAACTGGCCATTGATGAATTTCTAGGCGAATTGTTTCGCTGACGGAAGCTTGAGGTGCATCTCGCTCATCAACAACGACATGCATGGCGTGCATTCGTCTCACGCGCGCATCCTCGGCTGCGAGCAAATTCTGAAACGCGGCCGAGCTGAAGGTGTCCTCCGCAGCGGACTGCATCCGGCGCAGTTCTACATTTCGACCGCAAGCGCCGAGCGGTTTACGCTCTCGGCGATATTCGCCCTGGCCAAGACGCACGACTTTCTCGACATGCGCCCGAGTATACGTTTTCGAGGGCATTATCAGCTATCCGCGCGCCGGCGCTCACGCGATTTTCCAAGAGATTTCCGATGAAGATCAATAGCATCCCAGCTACCTTGCTAAGGTTGCGTCATTCCAACCCATCTGCTGGAGCTCAATGAGGCGCGCGCCGAAGCGCTATCATCTCGGCGCTGGTGTAGGCGGAATGGCGGCTGCGGTCCGCGCCACGTAGTTCAACATCCGTTATCATGGTGTGTTGAAGGCGGTGGCGCTAGCTGCAGAAGAAACAGCCAGGCACGCTTCGGCACCTGGGTGTTCGGCAGGTAAAGCGCAACCGCCTCGCTCCACATTCAGATATCCCCTAAAACATGGCGTTCGGCAGCAGCAGCGCGATCTGGGGAAACGCCACCAAGATTGCCAGGCACACCATCATCGCGACCCAGAACGGAATCACGCCGGCAAAGACGGTCTGCAGCTTGACGTCGTCCGCGACTGTTTTCACCACAAAGCAATTGACCCCCACCGGCGGGCTGATGAGCCCCATCTCAAGAACGACGACCATGATGACACCAAACCAGATCGGGTCGAACCCGAGCGCCATGATGACCGGAAATACGATCGGCAAGGTTATCACCAGAAGCGACAGTCCCTCGATGAACATGCCGAGGATCGCATAAGCGATCAGCAGCAGGATCATCGTTCCATACGGCCCAAGGCCGAGGCCGGCAAACATTGCCGCGGCATCGCGTGGCAATTCAGAGAGCGCAATGAATGGCGAGAACGCGCTGGCTCCGATCAGGATGAGGAAGCACATGCCTGACGTTTGCAGCGTCTCCATGACGACACTGTTCAGATTTGCCAGGCTCGCCTGTTTTCGCACGACAAGCATCCCAAGGGCGAATGCCGCGCCAACGCCGGCCGCCTCGACGGGGGTAAAGAACCCGGCATAGATGCCGCCGATGGTCAGCACGATGATCGTCAGTATGCCGAGCGCTCGGCGAGAGGCATCAAGCCGTTCGCGACCGCTCGAAAGTGGGCCGGCGGGGCCTTCTTCAGGCCGGAAATGAACGATCAGGGTGATGGCGAGCAGGAACAGGGCCGCCAGCAACAGGCCTGGCAATATGCCTGCCATGAACAGTCGCCCGATCGATTGCTCGGTCAGGATGGCATACATGACAAAGCCGGTGGACGGCGGGATAAGGATGCCAAGGGTCCCGCCGGCGGCGATCACGCCGGTCGACAGCCTTGCTCCGTAGCCGAACCTTCGCATCTCGGGGTAGGCGACGCGGCCCATAGTCACCGCTGATGCGATCGACGATCCCGACAGTGCCGCAAAGCCGGCGCAACCAACGACAGTTGCGCTGGCAAGCCCACCCTTGCGATGTCCGAACCAGGAATAGGCAGCGGTGTAGAGATCTCGGCTGAGACCGCTGGCGGATGCGAGATTGCCCATCAGGATAAAAAGCGGCAGGACCGAAAGATCGTACATCGACGCGATCTCGAAGGCCTGGCCGGAGACTGTGTAGGCGGCAGCATTCAGCGACGACAGGCTGACAATGCCCAGGAATCCGACGAGCAGCATGGCGATGCCAACGGGCATGCCTATTCCCATAAGTACGAAAAGTCCTGCGAACCCTAGCAGGCCAATCACAGGTGCGCTCATCGGGCAGGCCCTTTCTGGAGCATCGGAAGCAGGAAGATGAGCGCCGCCATGGCAAGCCCGACGGCCAGCGCGACGTAGAAAGGTGCGTGGGAGATGCGCAAAAGCATCGTCGTTTCGCCGAAACCAGATGCCTCCATGGCATTCAGCAGACAGCGCCAGGCGAGATAAAGCATCATGGCGGCGCCGATGACGCGCAGCAGCCGGTCAACCATCCGTCCCAATGCGGATGGCATCATGTCGGCCAGGATGTCGATCCTGATCGCCTGGCCCGACAGAATGCACAGCGGAATTGAAACCGATACCGCGCTCACCAGCAGCACCTGCGTGATGTCGTTGGCCCCGAATACGGGCGCGTTGAGAAGGCTGCGGCCCAGCGCGTCCCCTACCGACAGGGCCATCATCGCAAACAGCGCGCAGCCACCGACCAGGCCCAGTACAAGCCGCAAGGCACGATTTATCCCAGCCACCGCGCCGGACACCGGCGCGGCTTCATGTCCAGATTCATGTTTCATGGCGATGGCTGGCTTCAGCGACCAGAGACGGCGGACAAGATCGCCTGGGCGTCAAAACCTCCCTTGGAGGAAGCGTCAGCTGCCAATGCGTCGAGGACGGGCTTGCTCTTTTCGCGCAGGTCTGCGGTAGATTTGTCATCGAGCGTGATGAACTCGAGGCCGGCCTTGCGGGCAAGGCTCAGGCCCTCTTCGCCGGCCTTGGCGAATGCGCTGGCCGCAGCCATGGACAGTTCGCGTCCGCTCGCTTTTTCGAGAGCCGCTTGTTCTGCGGGCGACAGCGCAGCCCAGCTGTCCTTGTTCATTGCCAGATAGAAGGTCGCAAGCGGGCTTGGCAGGTTGGTGACGAGGTACTTGCCGACCTCATGCAGCTTGTAGGATCCAATGCCGGACGGCCCGATCCAGACCGCGTCCACCACACCGGTGCTCATTGCATTGTAAGCTTCGGTGGTCGGCGTCGAAACCGGAATGGCACCCCAGGCTTCGGCCATCTCGGCGGCGGCCGGGTCGGGCACGCGGATCTTCATTCCTGCAAGATCAGCGATGCCGCGCACCGGCTTTTCACGCGTGATCAAGATGGCCGGGCTGTTGGTCCAGAATGCGAGCATCTTGACCTGGGCGAAGTCTGGTTCGAACAGGCCATAATGGGTCCACAGGGCGGTGGTGCCTACATCAGGGGTGTCAAACAGCCCAGGCAGGTTCATCAGCGTCGTGCGGGGAAACTGCTCGGGCGTGTATTCGGGGATGCCGAAGACAATGTCGGCCACGCCTGTGACCACGCGCTTGTATTGCTGCACCGGCCCGCTGCCGAGTTCGCCTGACGGGTAGATCTTGATGGTCGACGTTCCATTGGTTGCAGCATTGAAGGCCTCGACCATCGGCGTGATGGCACCCCGATCCATCGGGTGCTGTGGCGGAACGAAGGATGCAAGCTTCAGTTCGCGCGCCTCGGCAAAGGTTGCAGCACATATCATCGCCGCGGCCATGACGGCCACGGACAGCTTTCCAGAAAACATTACTCTCTCCCATTGCGCCGCGTTTTGCGGCGGTTGCCCCAATTTTGCGGGCCCTCGGACCGCGTCCGGCCGTTTGCCTCCCAAGCCATTCGCGGCTAACAGTTACACATGAGCATAGATAATTGACAATGACAACTATATGACTGAAGATCACAGCTATCAGCTCCGTGACGGGCTTGGCTTCCGCATGTCGCGCACCGCGCGGCTGATGGAACGGCACTATGAATTGCTGCTGGCCGAGGTCGGCCTGTCACGTTCGATGTGGTGCGTTCTGGTGATGGTGGGGCTCTACGGCGTCGCCACCCCGTCGGCGATGGCTGAGTTTCTCAGCGTCGACCGAACGGCCATTTCACGCGTGTTGAGGGAGATGGAGAAACAAGGGCTGGTCGTGCGCACGCGACAAGACGGCGACCGGCGCGGCCGTGACATAGGACTGACCGACCTGGGACAGGGAAAGCTGGAGGCCTTCTTGCCCAAAGCGATGCTTACGACGGAGCACTTCAAAAACAAGCTAACGGCAGACGAATTCGAGCAGATCAAGATTCTGCTGGACAAGATGATGGACGGTGAAGAGGGTGCGCTGCCGGCCCTCTGATCTCTCCTGAGAGAACAAGGTCAGCAACGCCAGATGCGCTTTTTCAGCTACAAGAACCGGCCGTTTCACCTCGGCCCCTATCCACTCGAAAGGCTGAAGCGCAGCAATACCCAGCCAAGTTTCGACGACATTCCCGCCATGGCTGCGATTGCGCCGACGATGGCTGGAACGGAGTCGCTTGCCGATCCACTGCGGTTGTTCACCGGAATGCTCGATGTCATCCGCAACGGTCCGGTGGCAGCGAAGCGCTCGATAATCCCCGATTCACCGGAGGAGCGCGCCCGCCATATGAAAGCGGCGGGCATGTTTTTCGATGCAACGATGGCAGGCATCTGCCGCCTGCCGGCGCAGGCCTTGCTCGACCGGCCGCTTCGAAACCCCGTGATCGACGATCTTGCCAACCGGGCCGAGAACATCGAAACGAAGACGTTCGCGTCCGGCATCGATGCCATCATGGCCGATGTGAGGGACTCGGCCAGAGCCAAGCTCGGCAGCGTTGCCGATCACAGCTACGCCATCGTCTACCTCGTCGAGCATCCTCGCGAGCCCTCGCCCGATGAAGCCGGTGGCGGCTGGATCTCCGGCACGACGGACCAGCGTTCCGCCTTGCGGGTGGCGGAGGTAGCGGTCGTGCTGGCCAACTATCTGCGTATTCTTGGTCATCCGGCGCGTGCCCACACGATGACCAGCACGGACGTGCATCTGGGCAAGCTGGCCCTTGCGGCTGGGTTGGTCGAGAAACGCAACGGCACGGGCGGCCTGGAACTGGTCAATCCCTATGTAGGCACGCGCTACAGCCTGGCTGCCGTGACGACCACCTGCGAAATGGAGATCGACCGGCCATTGGCGGCGCGGGGCCTCGCCGACAAGTGGCGCTCGCATGGCCCCGCCTGGTGGGTCGGCAAGGGCTTTTACAAGAGTGCTCTGAACAAGACACCCTATGCCCGGCGCGACTTTGCCAAGGGCGCCCAGCCATTCGAGAAGCTGAAGACCGTCGAGCAGCCGACGACCTTCATCGACGAGCCGCGCGTCCCCAGGGTCCCCAAGCGCGCCGACATGTTCGCCCGTGCCTTGTTCGGCGACATGGGCAAGGGCATGCAGGCTGCGGCGAAGGGCGGACATTATGTCTTGAAGAGCCCCATCGGGTACTGCGCGCGGCGGGCGCTCGGAGCGTTCATGCTGCTGCAGAACGGCCAGAAGGCGCCGCAGGTGGCGCCCAGCGCAAAGGACCCGCAGAAGAACGCGAATGACGTCAAGGCTGCGCTGTATTTCCTCGGTTGCGATGCCGTCGGCATCTCGCGCTGCCCGGACTATGCCTACTACTCGCACGACGCCGCTGGCCATCCGATCACGCCCTACCACGGCAACGCCATTTCGACGATCATCGACCAGGGCCACGAGACAATGGAGGGCTCCAGCGGCGATGACTGGATCGCCGTTGCTCAATCCATGCGCGCCTATCTTCGGTCGCAGATCCTGGGCGGCGTCGTGGCGGAGCAGATCCGCCGGCTGGGCTATTCCGCACGCGTGCACTCGGTGGTCGACGGCGAGGTGCTGCAGCCGCCGCTGTTGTTGCTGTCAGGCCTCGGCGAGGTCAGCCGAATCGGCGACGTGATCCTCAATCCGCTGCTGGGTCCACGGCTGAAATCGGGTGTCGTGACCACCGACATGCCGCTTGTCCATGACAAACCGATCGACTTTGGCCTCCAGGCCTTCTGCAATGCGTGCAACAAATGCGCCCGCGAATGTCCCTCGGGTGCGATACCTGCCGGCCCGAAGAAGATGTTCAACGGCTACGAGATCTGGAAATCGGACGCCGAGAAATGCACGCGCTATCGCGTCACCAACGCGGGCGGGGCAATGTGCGGCAGATGCATGAAAACCTGCCCGTGGAATCTGGAGGGTCTTTTCGTCGAGGCGCCATTCCGCTGGGCGGCGATGAACATGCCGCGCGCAGCCCGGTTCCTTGCCTGGCTGGACGACAGGTTGGGCAATGGCAGTGTCAATCCGGTCAAGAAGTGGTGGTGGGATGTGGAGCTCAGCGCAGACGGCTCATATCTGCCGGCCAGCCAGATCAATTCCCGCAACATCAACCCTGGCTTGATCATAAATCCGGAGCATCAGACGCTGGCCGCCTACACTGCCGACCTGACGCCGCCGCCCTATCCGTTCCCGCTTCCCCTGGACCGCGAAAAGGGGATTGCTGCTTATCGCAACATGCTCGAGCCAGCCGAATACAAGGCGCGCCTTGCCGACGGGCGGCTTGAAGGCCTAGTCGCTTTGCCGCCAGCGCCCACGGAACTTGCGCCGGTCATCCAGGTTCGGCTCGACAAGGTCGAGATGATGTCGAATGCGATTGCGCGCTACGAGTTTGTTTCGGTCGACGGCCTGCCCTTGCCGCCATTCGAAGCGGGCGCGCATATCGACGTGGTGGTGGCGCCCGAATATTTCCGCCAGTACAGCCTTGCCGGCGACCCCGCCGATCGAAGCCGCTATGTTGTCGGAGTATTGCGCGAAGACGAGGGGCGTGGCGGCTCGAAGTTGATGCACCGTATCTTCGACGTCGGCAGGAAGGTGTTCATCTCCCGTCCGATCAACCACTTCCCACTTCACGAAGGTGCCAACCGCAGCGTCCTGATCGGGGGCGGCATCGGCATTACACCGATGATCGCCATGGCGCATCGGCTGCATCGGATCGGCAAGCCGTTCGAGCTGCATTACAGCATGCGCAGTCGCGCCCTGGCTGGCTTCTTCGACACGCTGGAACAGGTGCCGTGGCGCGACAAGGTTCATCTGCATGTTTCGGCCGAGGGGCAGCGCGCCGACCTCGAGGCCATCGTCGGGCCTTACCAGGATGGAGCCCACCTCTATACCTGTGGCTCACCGGCATTCATGGACGCCGTTTTCAACGCCGCCTTGTCACAGGGCTGGTCGGACGATGCCATGCACAGGGAATACTTCACGCTTCCAGAGACGCCGGACTGGGTCAATCATGATTTCCGCCTGACGCTGGCCCGCAGCGGCAGGACGTTGTCGGTGCCCGCAGATCGGACGGCGACGGACATGCTGGCCGAAATCGGCATCCATGTGGACATGAAGTGCGCGGAAGGGATCTGCGGTGTCTGCGCTGTGTCCCTCATCGAAGGAGATGTCGAGCACCGGGATTTTGTTTTGTCCAACAAGGAGCGGGCCGACAGAATGTTGCTGTGTTGTTCGCGAGCAGCAGCCAAGAACGGTGAGTTGGTGGTTGACCTGTAGGCTCGATCCGTCGACCGGCAGCCGGACTGCCGCCTGCTGTCGAGTTTCTCGAAAATACGCGACAACACGAGGGGTAAACGACCTGGCGGAACTGTTCGACGACGAACCGGGAAAGAATCGAGCGATGAGGCCTGGCTATTTGGAAAGCAGGGGGGGAATTCGGTTCACGCGACGCTGCCGCTCTCGGCCACAGATGGCCAGCCTGGCGTCGCGGCCAAGTCGTGCTCATGGAACTGGCTGTCGACACCCAGCGCGTGCCATGCCGTCGCTCCACCCGACTGGCTCGCCAAAGGCCGCAGCATTGGTTGTCGGGTAGCCCGCTCGGCATGATTGTCGTCCAGCTCATCAGCCGGCGCCGCCATAATTGCCAACCAAGGAAGGATCGACCATGCCCTGGATTGAAACAGTCGCGTATGAGGATGCCACCGGAAAGCTGAAAATGCTTTATGATCGGGTCAAAGGTCCGAACGACAATGTCGACAACATCATGATGATGCACAGCCTTCGCCCACATTCGATGGAAGGGCACATGGCGCTCTACAAATATGTGCTGCATCATTCTGGAAATACGCTGCCAAAATGGTTTCTTGAAGTTCTGGGTGTCTGGGTCAGCGCGCTGAACGAGTGCAACTACTGCGTCGCGCATCATTTTGCCGGTTTGAAGCGCATTCTGGGCGATGATGCGCGCGCCCATGCGATCCTTGCCGCAATCGAGGCGCGCGATCTGGACGCCGCCCCGCTGGATGCGGCTGAGAAGCAGGCCATGGCCTATGCCCGCCAGCTCACGCGGGATCCCTCGGGCCTGACGGAAAACGATGTCATCAGCCTGCGCGCGGCGGGTTTCAGCGATGGCGAAATTCTGGAAATCAATCAGGTCAGCGCCTATTTCAGCTATGCCAACCGTACTGTCCTGGGGCTCGGGTGCTCGACGAAAGGTGACATACTCGGCCTTTCTCCCAACAACTCCGACGATCCCGACAGTTGGAACCACTCCTGATCTGGAGCCAGTCATGTGCCCCGAGCACGACATGCCTTGCTGCCACCGGCGACTTTCCCTGTACGGATCATGAGTTCGTCGCTGTCGGGCGTTTGATGCGGATGAACGATGTGTGATCGCGGCCCGGTGCATTGGCGGCCAAAGCACCGGGCAGTGAGTTGCTGGCACACCGTCGCCAATATTCGACGCAGGCTCAGACAACGTCGGGCTATTCCGCAACTTCAAGTACGATGAGCCTCGACCACCGGAAGACAGTCTTGGGGTCGGTTCGACTTCAAGGTCAGGTTTTGGTGAGATTGCCGCGCAGGCTCGCCTGTTTGCTGCGCAAGATCAGTTGCGCCTTTGGTTCGAGCGACATGCCGGTCCAGATTGAAGCGATGTCCGGTCTGATCGAAGATCAAGCCGGTGCCACGATGCGTTGTCGATCACTTCTTGGTCCGGGCGGGATATCGCCACCGCAACTGCCGACAATGCCGACAGCGTCGCTGTAACGGCCGTGAGGTCGACGGCGGCTATTTGCAGTCGTCGATCAGCGCCTTACCGTCCAGCACGGCAGCCACATCCTGATCCTGATTTCCCATCATTGCTGCCACGCGCTCCAAAGAGGCTGTCAACATGGCCTGCTCCCAATCGAGCAGCTTGTTGAACTCTTCCTGAAACCGCGCCTGCACGCCATCGGGTGAAGCAGCCAGCAAGCTGCGGCCGGTTTCGCTCAGTGAAAGCCAAGACTGACGACGATCCCGGTGGCCGCGCTGCGCCTTTCAAGCGAAACGACGAGATGTTGGACATCATGCCGAAGGGCGTGATGCACTTCCCCGGCACCGGCATCAACGACAACCTTGCCGACAAGGCAAAGAAGCTCGGCATCCCCGTCTGGAAATTCGGCGGCGCGTAAGCGTCGCCATCTTCTACTCTCACCAATGCGTAAGGCCGACCGTGTCCTCGACTTGTTCCCAGGGGAATGTAGCCTGTTCTGTAAGTCCGCGGATGGCTTGGCCGCGGTCACCCACTGGCATTGCGAAACACCCCTAGTTGCCTCGCGTTCTCGATCAACGGCGTGGTTGCGGTCGCTATTGCTGCTTTCCTGAGGCTCGGTGGAATGGCAGACGACGACCAAGCCGACCGGTGTCTGGGCTTGATGTCGCGGCACGACGCGGCGGACCTTGCACAGCGATTGGACCGTCCTGTCCTGAGAGGCACGGGTGAGGTGCGGCAGGTAGCTTCATCGTTGAATGGGCCAGCGACTGCAGCCGCGCGGTGTTCGTAGGCACCGGCACGCCGTCTCATGCCGCCCGAGCAAAACGGGAGCGGGGCGGCGCTTTCCGTGGGGGCGGCGCAGGTACGTAAGTCAGACGGCAGAGCAAGGAGTAAAGTTGAGATTTGCGGAAATGTCATTTTCGCTGGTTTCAGGTGTAAATGGTCGCCAGCCTCGGTCATCCGTTCAGCGAGCGCTCCAAACGGCCTCTCCATGGGCTGATCTGGCCGAAGGACGGCTAACGCCTCGACCGCCTATGCCGCAACAGCGCGTCTCGACTTTCTTCCCCTGCCGGCACCCACCCCATGCAGCGAGCTGCATGGGGACCCCGGGATGGCCGTCATTCCTCGCGAAACAAGAAACTCGATCCTGCGCCGTCCTCCGCTTTGCTGCGGTCGCAGGCGATGCGTCGTCAGTCGCCTCCGGCCCATCGATCGCCATTGAGGCCGCATGGTGCGGTCTCGGGAAAACGGAGAAATACCATGGCGACCATTGGCACCTTCAAAAAGACCGGCGACAACGAGCTCACCGGCGAAATCTTCACTCTCAGCCTCCAGGTCAAAGGCGTGCGCATCGTCCCCGATCAGCGCGCCACCGGCGAGAACGCCCCCAGCCACCGCGTTCTCGTCGGTCGCGCCGATTATGCGTAGCGCAGGATTATGCGAAGTCGCGTGCTGGAGGTCCCGGTTTTCCGGGGCTTTTGTCGTTGTTTTGCTCCGCATAATAACGGGCTGATGGCCGCGGCGCCCCGTTGTGGTGTGAGGCGCCGCGGTGTCGGTCAGCGTGACCAGATCAGCGCATACTTGCCATCGTCGCCTTCGAAGAGGTTGGCGTAGATGGGTGCGCTGAAGGACGGATCGTCGAGCTTGACCGAGTGGTAGGTCCGATCCTCCTTGGAGGTCCGGCGCCAGGCGGCACCGATCTCGACGCCGGAGACGATGACCCTCAGGTCGGGCGCCTTGTCGCTGGTGGTGGCGGGATCGCTGGGGATGAGGCGCGCCTTGGCGTCGATGGCGAGGGTCTTGATGGTGCCGGTGTAGGTGCCGTCGCTGCTGAGGGTGAACGAACCGATCTGGGACATGGTGGAACTCCTGTGCTGTGTTCAAGCCCGCGACCATCGCGGCCTTGTGGCGATCGGGAGCCCCGGGACGGCCGACCCGCACCGTCAGGCCGCAGCGCATGCGAAGGACGGCGCGCGGCGATCTTGTTGTTGGGCGAGGAGCGGCGCAGCCGCGGGGAAGAAGATCGCCGTCGCGCTGTTGCGGGGAACAGGCCGGGTCGCAGACCGCATCCCGGGGCAGATCCGCCCAGAACAAGGCCCGTCGGTCGCAGGGCATCACGGCACCGGAAGAACCACCCAGACCCGGTCAGACTGCATTGCCATGATGCTCATGCGGCCTATCCCCCTTATGTCGGCACGATATGCGCATCGGCCATCAGCGACGCGATCAATGCGTCGGGCGCCCTGAAGCGACCGCGACGAAGCGCCGGCGGCAGCACCGCCTCGACGGCCTCGAGCTTTTCGGACGGATCCATCCGCAGGTAGACCTCGGTCGTGCGGATATCGGCATGGCCGAGCCAGAGCGCAACCTTGCGGATGTCGCGTGTGGCCTGCAGCATGAGAACGGCACAACTGTGCCGCATAAGATGCGGCGACAGCGGCCGGCCGATCAGCGTCGGGCATACAGCGGCGGCCGTCTTTGCATGCTTTTCGAGGATGTACTCGAAGCCGGCCCGGGTCATTGCCATCCCCTGAGCGTTGACGAACAGCTCCGTCGCGGGTGGCTTTCCGCGTACCGCAAGCCAGGCTCGCAGGTCGCGGGCGGTTTCTTTCCAGAGCGGAAGGCTGCGTTCGCGCCGGCCCTTACCGAACACCAGGATGCTCGGACTGGGTTGCAGCGTGACGTTCTCCAGGGTGAGGCCGACCAACTCGGAGACGCGCAGGCCACCGGCGAAGCAGAGGTGCAGCATCGCCCGGTCCCGTAGCCCCAGGCGTGTCGTCACGTCGGGCGCGTCGAGCACGGCGCGGACCTCGTCCATGGTCAGGTGGCGGATGAGCTTGTGGTCATGGCGCTTGCCGGGGATAGCGTTGATCTGGGCGATCTGCTCCAGGGCGCTTGGGTGCCGCAGTTCGACATAGCGCATGAACGCCTTGATCGCGGCGAGCCGTGCATTGCGGGTCGCCGCGCCGTTGCCGCGATCATGTTCGATGTGATGCAGGAACGCGAGCACCATCTCCGCGTCGATCTGCTCGAGCTGGAGCAAAGACGGGCGCGTGTGCAAGCGCCGAGCCGCGAAGACGAACAGCAGCCGGAAGCTGTGTGCATAGGCCTCGCAGGAGTGCGGACTCTAACCACGCTGCTGCGGCATGTGCTCACCCATGAAGCTGGTGATGAGCGGAGCGATCGGCGTCATGGACGCCTCCCATCGATCAACGCCCCGGCGGCGGCGGCGATATCGCCCATGAGGTCAGGCGTGGCTTCAAGATACCAGTAGGTATGTCGGATGCTCGCGTGGCCGAGATACGTGGAGAGCGCGACGAAGTCCCGCGCCACATCATCCCGACCCATCGCGCACTGCTCCAGCGCGCGGGTCGCGAAGGTATGGCGCAGATCGTGGATACGCGGGCTGCGCGACCGATCCTGACCGACGCCAGCCTTGCGCAGGATCACATGGAAGGTGCTCTCGACGGTCCGAAGGGGCATCGGCTTGGCATCCACCGAGAGGAACACATGGTCGTCCGTCCCAGCGAACCGCCGGCGGACCTCAAGATAGGCCCGCAGCGCTTCGACCACACTGGCATGCATCGGCACGAGGCGGCTCTTGTTGAACTTGGTCTGGCGGATGTTCAGCACGCCGTCGGGCAGCAGATCGTCCACCCTCAGGTTCAGAGCCTCCGATATCCGCAGGCCCGTCGACGCCAGCAGTCCGATCAGCATCACATAGATGTGGCGCCTGAGCGGACTGGGCTTCTGGCGCCGCAGATTGCCTGCGGTATCGAGCAGGCGCCTCAGTTCCTCGGATGTGTAGATATAAGGCGCGGGACGTTTTGCAGCACTGTGGTTGGGATGATGGTGCGGCACTTCATGGGCGCGATCCTCGGCGCGCAGGAAGCGCGCGAAGAGTGCTATCTCGCCAAGCCGCCGCTGGTGACTGCGCGGGGTCGAAGACACGGCCGACGCCCAGGCGATCGCGGTCTCGCGGCGAACATGGGTATCGCCGCGGCCGACCGCATAGCGCGCGAATGCGGTGAGGTGTCGAGCCGTCTTTGCGAGCTTGAAGCCGAGCGAGCGGCGCAGCTTGATGTAACGATCGGCATCGTCGGTCAGCATGGCGACCTCCCCGGCCAGGGCTGGGCGATGGCCGACAGAAGCGCGATATCGACCTTGGCATAATGCGCCGTCATCACCGGCGATCGATGGCGCAGCACCGTGCCCACATTGGTCAGACTGACGCCGTGGCGGAGCATCGCCGTAGCCGCCGAGTGCCGCAGGATATGCGCGCCTTTATAATGGCTCTCGACACCCCCGCGTTTGAGCGCGCGCTTGACCAGGCATTTGACCGTGACGCGGTCGATCGGTCGCAGCGGCGCATATTCGGTAATGAACAGGGATGGCACGGCCAGAATTGGCCGGCCGCGTTCGATATAGGCAAGCAGAGCGTCGCCGATCTCCTGGGTGAGCGGCAGCAACTCCTCGCGGCGGCCTTTGCCGAACAGGCGAATGCTCCCCTGCCGCCAGTCGATGTCGTCGAAGCTGAGCCGTGCGACCTCGCTCGCCCGAAGTCCGAGCCGGACCAGAAGCAGGATGATCGCCCGGTCTCGTAGGCGACGCTCTCCCGCGCACGCCCCGATGATCCGCGCGATATCGGCATCGGGCAGGAAGCGCGGGATCGACGCTAGCCGCCAGCCCGCAACATTGGGCATGGCGTGGTCGAGCCCGGGCCGGCATCGTCCTGTCGCGATCAGGAAGCGCAGGAAAGCCCGGATGCCGACCGATATCCCCTTCATCCGCGAGACCGATACCGTTTTCGCGCGTCCGGTCATGTAGGCTCGGATCGTCGCCGCGTCGTAGGCGCTCGGTGTCTCCCCCAATGCATCGACGAAGGGAGTGATCGTCCCGAGATACGTGGCCAGCGTCGTCTCGGCCAACCCGAGCTGCTCACGGACACAAGCCGCAAACTCAGCCACCAGGGGCGCAACCCGTTTGGCCGGCAGGCACGCCAACACGCCGTGATCCTCGAGATAGGCAATGAATAGCTTGGCGGTCTCGACCGCGTCTTGGTTGACGTCACCGCGGAAGCGCGGGCACTGTCCCGCTGTTATCAAGGCGAACGATGCCGCATACGCCTCACGGATCGCAGCGAGCGTGTAGCTTTCCGCGCGCGCCCAGTGCGTCCAGCTCGCAAGCAGCCGCATCCTTTCGATGACGGTGCGCGGCGTATACCGTCGCTCACGCAGCCATTGAGCAAAGCCCGTCGCGTGGTCCGCGGCCATTCCCGCCTTCAAGCGGTCCCCGACCGCGTTCTTACGAACATAAACACCTGTCGGCATGTCGCCTCCTTTTTGCATGTAGAGGCGGGACTATGATCCGAGAGGACTGTCATTCGGAACGTCAGTGATTGGACCTGGTGCTGTCGTGCGATGTGAGAACGACCGGGTCTGGGTGGTTCTTCCGGTGCCGTGATGCCCTGCGACCGACGGGCCTTGTTCTGGGCGGATCTGCCCCGGGATGCGGTCTGCGACCCGGCCTGTTCCCCGCAACAGCGCGACGGCGATCTTCTTCCCCGCGGCTGCGCCGCTCCTCGCCCAACAACAAGATCGCCGCGCGCCGTCCTTCGCATGCGCTGCGGCCTGACGGTGCGGGTCGGCCGTCCCGGGGCTCCCGATCGCCACAAGGCCGCGATGGTCGCGGGCTTGAACACAGCACAGGAGTTCCACCATGTCCCAGATCGGTTCGTTCACCCTCAGCAGCGACGGCACCTACACCGGCACCATCAAGACCCTCGCCATCGACGCCAAGGCGCGCCTCATCCCCAGCGATCCCGCCAATACCAGCGACAAGGCGCCCGACCTGAGGGTCATCGTCTCCGGCGTCGAGATCGGTGCCGCCTGGCGCCGGACCTCCAAGGAGGATCGGACCTACCACTCGGTCAAGCTCGACGATCCGTCCTTCAGCGCACCCATCTACGCCAACCTCTTCGAAGGCGACGATGGCAAGTATGCGCTGATCTGGTCACGCTGACCGACACCGCGGCGCCTCACACCACAACGGGGCGCCGCTACTCGATCACATAGCCCAGCGCGCGATAACCCGCCCGTCGCTTCCCAGCCATCCGGGCGAGGACCGGAACCGTCTGATCGACATAGTCCACGACCAGAACATCCCTCTTTCCATCATGCTCCCGATGCAGCCGGCCCACATACTGCGCCAGGGTTCCCTTCCAGGCGATCGGCATCGTCAGGAAAAGCGTGTCGAGACGAGCATCGTCGAAGCCTTCGCCGATATAGCGGCCTGTCGCCAGTATCAGCCGCTCATGACCATCGGAGACATTCAATGCGGCATTAGCTGTCTTGCGATCGGTTGCCGACATGCCGCCACGCAGGACCACGAGATTTCTCACGAATGGCGAGAACCTCTTCTGAAGATAATCGAGGTGGTCTTTCCGCTCCGTCAGAACGATGGGCGAACGCTTGGCCTCAAGCGATTTCAGTACATCGTCGAAGATCAGATCATTCCGGCCACTGTCCTGCGCCAGCGCAGCATAGATCGCAGGCATTGACGGCCGTTCGGCTGAGGCCAGCGATGTCGGGAGTTCAAACTGCGTGGAGCGATCGCGCGCGCGGTGGCGGATACCACGTTCCGCGGCTTGAACCCGTGCATCGACCCTATGGCGAACGGGACCGCATTGCATGAAGATGATCGGATGGTGCCCATCTTTCCGGGCAACGGTCGCCGACAGGCCGACGACGTATCGCGCCTTCGACCGCCTGGCGACCAGCTCGAAGCTCGTTGCGGACAGGTGATGGCATTCATCGACAATCAGGTGACCGTAATCAGCGACCATGTCCGCAACCTCACCCTTGCGCACCAGGCTCTGGATGAGCGCCACATCAATGACGCCTGTCGGCTTTCTTTTCCCGCCGCCAACAACGCCGATCTGTTTTGGATCTATCTGCAAAAAGGTTCGTAGACGCTCCACCCATTGAGTGAGCAGTTCCCGTCTGTGCACCAGGATGAGCGTGTTTCGGGCACGGTGCGCAACGAGCGCCGCCGCGACGACCGTCTTGCCAAAGGCGGTCGTCGCGGCAAGCACGCCGTTCTCATGGGCGACAAGAGCATCGAAAGCCGCCAACTGCGGCCGTCGTAATTCGCCCTGGAAGGATACGCCCGCGGGAAATGCCGTGCCGATTTCACGCAGATCTTCCAGATCGGCAACGGCGCCATGGTTTTCGATGAGATCGATTGCTTCCTCGAGGCAACCCCGAGGTAGAGCGACATGCTGCGCATATAGCTCGGCGCACGAGACGACCCGAGGCTTGCCGAATGTCGGCAGCCGCATTGACTGGGCCCGATAGAACTCCGGGTTCTGGAAAGCTGCCAGACGAATAAGCTGCGCAATCAGGGCCGGCGGAAGGTCTGTCCGGTCGATGTAAACCTGATCGGCGACCACGATCCTGATGCTGTGCGGTATCGCGGCCTCAATACGCCGTGGCACGCTGCGGCGCGACGGCGACATCTTCCACGGCTCGTCTGCATGTTCGTCGTCCACCGGCATGCGGACGCCCAGAACCCGACCTGACAGCTCCGCCTCGTCCGCAATCCTGAAGGCCATGTCAGCCGACAATCTGGGCAGGGTCGACAGATACGCCCATTGGTCCTCGTAAGGCCGCAAATCGTTGTCGACAAAAACGCTGTTGCCGCTCTCCCGTGCCTTTCTCTGCAACGGCAGTGCAATCAGATTGCCAAAGCCCCCAACGGGCATCGTGTCCTGATTGGGAAAGAAGCGATCATAGGATGTGAAGCCGATCTCGGGGCGCTTTTCCATCGTCTCGGTGATCAGGGCAGAGCCCATTTGCCTGGCGGTCCTTGCCGGAACGGGCTCGGAGAAGAATATCCAGACATGGCCGCCGTTCCCTGACCTCGACCGCTCCAGGGCGGCGGCAATTCCTTTCGCATGACAGGTGCCGAGCAATGCCCTGGCATCATCCGCCCAGCTTTCCTTGTCGAAGTCGGCGGCAAGGAACCAGCATGTCTCATCTCGCAGCAATGGATACACCCCGGCGACAAAGTCACCGGAGCGGGCACCGCCGCCGCGCAGATGTCTTTCGATGATGTCCTCGGACGGTGGGATGAATGCCTGATGCGGGCATTCTCCACATTTCACCTTCGGCTTGGCGCAAACTCCCTTCGCCCACTCGTTCGAGCAGGCAGGCGAATATCCTGAACTTCCCGTCTTTCTGTTTTCCCATCGAACCGGAAAGACGTCGGGACGCCCAGCGAACAGACGGCGGAACAATTCGATTTTCTCGGCCGATGACGAGCTGTTGGTAACAGGGGCATCGGCAAAGGCTGTCCGCTCGGCGGCATGGCGATCGGATGTCAGCTTCTGCTCAAGCGTTTCCAGCTCGCGCGCAAGCGCCGTCCGCTCCGCATCCAGAGCAGCCAACCGCCGCCGAATACCCGCGATTTCGTCCGAAGTGTCACCCTCGTCGGCCAAAACCTCTGCCTATCTTCTCAACGTTCACGTCACGGCCGACCATACGCCAAAACCGCCGCTGCCTTAAGGCAGGCAATGCGTAGCCAGCAACGGTTCAATGAGATTATGCGGAGCGGAAACCGCCGGAACAGGCGGAAAACCAGGCTCTCCAGCCCACGACTCCGCATAATCCCGCGCTACGCATAATCGGTGTTATGCGGTGCACCGCATAAGGCCGAGATCGGCGCCGCCTGGTCCAAGACCTCCAATGAGGGCCGCGACTATCTGGGCCTCAAGCTCGACGATCCGAGCTTCAACGCCCCGATCTACGCGAACCTCTTCAACGACGAGGAAGGCGAAGCCTTCTCCCTCATCTGGTCCCGCCCGAACGGCCGGCGGGGCGACTGAGCCCAACCAGGGTCCCGGCCGCATCGGTCGGGACCTCCCCTCAACTGGCGCCGGCTCCGGGCAACGGAATGCGAAGCCGCAGACTGTTTCACCTTGTGCAACTGCTGCACTTTCTCCCGGTACTTGGATTTCCGTATCCCCGTCGCCTCTTCATGTGCTCCAGACACCTCATGGCTCGATTTGCCTGGTCGGGCTCATCGAAGGTTTCGATCATGGCTTGTCCGTTGGTTCCAATCCGCCCCCAGGTCCGAATGACCGATACGCCGCCAAAAAGATTGGGCTGGAGGGTTAGACTGTAGAACCGGCGCATGTTCAGGGCCGGGTCGATGCGGTGCAGATGAATGTTGTCTGGGGGGGTGCGCATAGCCGAGAGTCTCTGTGTGAACGCGCGGCGTGTCCAACAACATGTTTGAATCGATCCATCTTGATCGATTCATTACGGTGATACGTTTTCAATGCGAAATGCTGGCCACTCTGTTCCCGTGCGCCACCACGACAGCGAGACATGAGGACGGTGTTCTATCCACGAAAGACGCAGCTGAGACGGACAGGTACAGGCAAGTGCCGGTCAGACGTACTGCTCACGCTTCGTCCTCGTTCAAGTGAAATCTGTTTTGGCGGACACAACCTGTCATGTCATCGCGCCGGAACCAGACTGCGCGTCCGCATCGGAGCGGGGGATTGCCGGCGGTAAATACAATCTGCTCATCCGAGCGCATGCGCATGACCTCGTCGGGCAGGATTAGTGGTCGCCGGTATAATTGCTTGGATCGCGACCGCGACGATCCTGACGTCTGGCTGGTGCGGCTGACCTGGTCGACCTCGACAGTGGTGTCGCCGCAGCGCCTTGAGATGTAGTCGGCGGTGTCAGGATCGTTGATCGCCGCAAAGCTTATCCAGGACGCGCTCTCGAACCATTTGCTCGTCGCGTCCCGGCCGCCATAGGCCTCGCGCATCTGTCCGATCGACTGAAAGATCATGATGAGCGTCAGGCCGTATTTGCGCCCCGCATCGCGCGCTGTTTCGAGGATGCTGAGATAACCAAGCCGGGCGACCTCATCGAGCACGAATAGTGTCTTTGCTGCGACAGCACCTTTTCGATTGTAGATTGCGTTCATAAGAGCACCGATGATGACACGGGCAAGGCCGGGATGTGCTTCCAGAACCTTGAGGTCGAGCGCGATGAAGAGGTCGGTGCCACCGTTCGCCAGGTCATCGGTTGTGAATGCCTCGCCCGACACCAGCGCCGCATAATTCGGATAGGAGAGCCAGTGGGTCTCCTTTACGGCGTTAGCGTAGACGCCGGAAAATGTCTCCGGGGTCATGTTCACGAACACCGCGACGTTCTCTTTCACAAACGCGGATGCCGACTGCTGATGTATTTGCGTGAGACGTTCTCGCAGTTTCGGCTCGGGCTCGGAAAGGTTTGTGCGCACTTGCCTGAGGGTCTGGTTTTTGGGGCCTGTATGTCCTGACAGACAGACATCGGCGATGAGCGCAGTCAGAAGCTGCAGCGCGGAGGCGCGGAAAAAATCATCTCGCGCGGAGGTTTGTCGTGCGTTGTCGGTCATGACCCAGGTCGCGACCGCGACAATGTCCTCTTCCTTCGTGCTGCCAAAGCGACCGATCCAGTCAAGGGCGTTGAAGCCAATCGTGGCTTCGGCGGGATCGAGAACCACAACATTGCGGCCCGCTCTGCGGCGATGTGCGATTACCATCGGCGCAACCTCCGACGACGGATCAAGCACCACCAGGCTGCCTGCCCATTTGAGGGCCGTGGGGATCGTTACCGACGTTGTCTTGAAGCCGCCTGAGCCGGCAAAAACCATGCCATGACACGAACCGAAAGATCCGTCGAAGCAGAGCAGCGGTGAGCGCCCACCTGCGCCCCAGCTCTCCTTGCTGTAGGCGCGAAATGCCATTGCAGAGACGCTGTCGCGATCGACGCGATATCGCTCTCCAACTACGATCCCGCCAGTGTCGGGAAAGAGCCGTTGGGCTTCCTGCATGCTCATCCACTCGGCTTCGCCATGCACCGCTCGCTTGCCGCGAATACGGCGCGGCGCTCCTCTCGCGAATGCTGCATTGCCTATCACTGCGACGCGAAACCCAAAGAGGCCGCTGAAAAGAGCAACAAGCACGCCGAGTATGGTGGCCGGATCGGCATAGAAGAGCGCCGACTGTCCGACCGGCAGGTGACCCGTGAGCATGGAAAGCCTCATCGTTTCACGAACCATTGCGATGAGAATCGCCACAGTGCTTCCCGTCACCACGCCCCAGCCCGCGGCCTTGATGTTTGCTGCACCTGCTGCTGCGAACAGGAAAATGATGCCAACTGTTGCCGACAGAATGCAAGGCAAGGCGACGACGGCATGGCCGAGTATCAGGCGAGCGCCATCGTTCGTTCCGAACGCTGCCAGCCAATCACCAGCGCCCGTGGGGCAGTACAGACTTGCGATCATCAGTGTTGCGGGCGTGACGGCAAGCAAAAGCTTACTGGCCGTCATGACCGAATGCCTCCGCACCAATCTGTGCCAGCCTGGATCGTTCGGTTTCGTCTTCTTGCAGCCGTCGGCGCCCATCTAGCAGCAAGCCAAGCAACAGCGCCCGTTTCTCGTAGCGGAGCCCTGCCTTCACGATCAGGCCACCCAGCTCGATGTTCTCTCGCGTGTCCTTCTTGCGGGCTTCCGATGTGGCAAACCGCGACATGCGTTCAAGCCTCGCCGCCGCCGCCCGCAGCCGGGACAGCCGTGACCTTGGCGGCTGATGGGCGATCTGACCTGCCAGCTCCACCTTCCGGCTTCTTGGACGGCTTTTCGTTGCCGTGGCGAAACCGGCCGGCCAATTCCTCGAACCTCGCAAGCAACTCGCCATCTTCGATGTCGATCTCACCGAGCCCGGCCTTAAGTGCTATCCTCCCGATGCGCTCAGCCTCGCGCGTTTCAGCTTGCCGTAGTTGCTCCTGCAGGCGGGCGATCTCGTCCCTGATCTTCGATGATGGCCTTTTCATTCCGGTAGCCTCTTCCATTGTCTGGATTGAGCGAAGCGCACCAGGTCAGGATCAACGGGGAGGATGCGCAGCGCATCCCCGTTTATTGCGCAGTCGGCGATGCCGACGCGATGCAAGATGATCCGGCCGTTCCGAAGGAGCGGTCCAAGGGCGCAATTATACGTCGCTGACGCGACGCGTTGCTCAGCGGCCTGCCCAGCAGCCGCTCCTGACGAACGCACGAGTGTCCGTTCGCTGTCCAGGAGCAATCTCTACCGTGGCTGTCCCGCACTTCTCCGTCAGCATCGTCAGCCGCGGTGACGGCCGCAGCGCGGTGCTGTCGGCCGCCTACCGGCATTGCGCGAAGATGGAGTACGAACGCGAAGCGCGCTCGGTCGACTACACACGCAAGCAGGGACTGCTCCATGAGGCGTTTTCGGTGCCACCCGATGCGCCGCAATGGCTGCGCAGCCTGATCGCCGACTGCTCGGTGGCAGGGGCTTCGGAAGCCTTCTGGAACAAGGTCGAAGCCTTCGAGAAACGCTCCGATGCCCAGCTTGCCAAGGACATCACCATTGCCTTGCCGCTTGAGCTTTCTGCCGAGCAGAACATCGCGCTGGTGCGGGATTTCGTCGAACGACACATTCTCGCCAGGGGCATGGTTGCGGACTGGGTCTATCATGATGCGCCTGGCAATCCGCATGTCCATCTGATGATGACCCTGCGACCACTGACCGAGGACGGTTTTGGTCCCAAGAAGGTTGCCGTCATTGGTCAGAACGGCGAGGTCTTGCGTAACGCCGCCGGCAAGATCGTCTATGAGTTATGGGCCGGCGGCATGGACGACTTCACGGCCCTTCGCGATGCCTGGTTCGAGATCCAGAACCAGCATCTGGCACTCGGCGGGGTCGACCTGCGTGTCGATGGCCGCTCTTATGCCGAGCGTGGCATCGACCTCGTGCCAACCACCCATATCGGTGTTGGCGCCAAGGCGATCCAGCGCAAGTCAGCGCGTGAAGGCCATGAGATGTCGCTCGAGCGGATCGAGCTGCTCGAGGCGAGGCGCAAGGAGAATGCGAGCCGGATCCTGAAGCGACCCGAGCTCGTGCTCGATATCGTCTCTTCGGAGAAAAGCGTCTTCGATGAACGCGACATTGCAAAGATCCTGCATCGTTATGTCGACGATGCCGTCACGTTCCAGCAGCTGATGGTGCGCATTCTGCAGAGCCCGGAGGCGTTGCGCATCGAGCGCGACGGCATCGACCTTGCGACGGGAGCAAGGATCCGTTCCCGCTACACGACGCGTGAACTGATCCGCATCGAAGCGAAGATGGCGAAGCAATCGCTGTGGCTGTCACAACGCACATCACATGGCGTCCGGCAGAAGGTGCTGGACAGTGTGCTGGCGCGTCATGCGCAGCTGTCGCAGGAGCAGCGTGTCGCCATCGAGCATGTGGTGGGTGAGGCACGCATCGCTGCTGTCGTCGGTCGTGCAGGCGCGGGCAAGACCACGATGATGAAGGCAGCACGCGAGGCGTGGGAACTGGCGGGTTATCGTGTTGTCGGTGCTGCCCTTGCCGGCAAGGCAACGGAAGGCCTCGAGAAGGAAGCAGGCATTGTCAGCCGCACGCTGGCGTCGTGGGAGCTGCGCTGGAAGCAGGGCAGGGACATGCTCGACAAAAGCACGGTGTTTGTCCTCGACGAGGCGGGCATGGTTGCCTCGAAGCAGATGGCACTTGTCGTCGAAGCAGCAACCCTGGCCGGCGCAAAGCTGGTCCTGGTCGGTGATCCCGAGCAACTCCAGCCGATTGAAGCAGGTGCTGCGTTTCGGGCGATCGTTGACCGCATCGGCTATGCCGAACTCGACACCATCTACCGCCAGCGCCAAGAATGGATGCGGGCCGCCTCTCTCGACCTGGCGCGTGGCCGCGTCGCACAGGCGATTGGGGCGTATGGTGAGCATGGCAGAGTGCGTGGGTCAGAGCTCAAGGCACAGGCGATCGACAGTCTGATCGGCGACTGGAACAGTGACCACGATGCGACAAAGACCACACTCATCCTGGCCCATCTTCGGCGTGACGTGCGCGCACTCAACAGCCTGGCGCGTGAGAAGCTCGTCGAGCGGGGGATCGTCGGCGTGGGACATGACTTCCGCACTGATGACGGTCTTCGCCGGTTCGACGCTGGCGACCAGATCGTCTTCCTCAAAAACGAGACGTCGCTCGGGGTGAAGAACGGCATGATCGGGCGTGTCGTCGAGGCGGCACCAAACCGGATCGTTGCGGCCATAGGCGAGGGTCAGCATCGCCGGCTGGTCAAAGTCGAGCAGCGCTTCTATCCCAACATCGATCATGGTTATGCGACCACGATCCACAAGTCTCAGGGCGCGACCGTCGACCGGGTCAAGGTGCTGGCTTCGCTCTCGCTGGATCGGCATCTCACCTATGTCGCAATGACCCGGCACCGGGAGGACATGGCACTCTATTACGGGCGTCGTTCCTTCGCCAAAGTGGGCGGGCTTGAGACGATCCTATCTAGAACGAACGCCAAGGAAACCACGCTCGATTACGAGCGTGGCACACTCTACCGGCAGGCACTGCGCTTTGCCGAGAACCGTGGGCTGCACATATCGCGTGTTGCACGCACCCTGGTTCGCGACCGGCTCGACTGGATGCTGCGCCAGAAGGAGCGGCTTGCCGACCTGGCGCAACGGTTCCGTGTCCACGGCAAGCGCCTTGGCCTGTTGCAAAGCCAGACAACGCAAATGCGCAACAGGGCCGAACCGATGGTCGCCGGTGTCACGGTGTTTGCCAGGTCGCTGGCCGATGTCGTCGAGGAAAGGCTTCTCGCCGATCCGGCCCTTGCCAAGCAGTGGGAGGAGATGTCCACACGCTTCCGCTATGTCTTTGCAGATCCGGAGGCCGCTTTCCGGGCAATGGACTTCAATGCGCTTCTGACGAACCACAAGGCTGCGCAACACACACTTGCTCAGCTCGTCAGCGAGCCGGCATCGCTCGGAGCATTGAAAGGGCGAACGGGCCTTCTCGCGTCAAAAGCTGACAAGGAGGCGCGCCGTGTTGCCGAGGTCAATGTGCCGGCACTGAAGCGCGACATCGAGCGCTATCTGCAGATGCGCGCGGTTGCTGCCGAAAGGATCGAAAAGGAGGAGCAGGCACATCGTCACCGGCTGTCGATCGAAATCCCGGCGCTGTCGCCGGCCGCCAGGTCAGTGCTGGAAACGATCCGCGAGGCGATCGACCGCAACGATCTTCCAGCCGCACTCGCCCATATCCGCGACAATCGCGAGGTGAAGCTGGAGATCGCTGGCTTCAACCGTGCCATTGCTGAACGCTTCGGCGAGCGGACGTTGCTTACCCACGCAGTCCGGGAGGACTCGGGCTTTCTCTTCGACAAGGCCGCCGAGGGTCTTCGACCTCTCAAGCGCGAGAAGCTGCGTCAGGCCTGGCCGGTGATGCGCGCGGCCCAGCAGATCGCTGCTCATGAGCGCACAGCGCAGACATTGACGCAGGTCGAGCAGTTACGACTGGCGCAGCGCCAGGGATTGGCGTGGAAGCTATGAAGCGCAGGCGCATCGCAAACGTTCTCGGCATGGCTGTCGTCAGCGCTACAATACTTGCCATGATTGGCTGGGTCGGCGGCTACAGGCTCAACCTGACATCAAGCGCGGCAATCGGCCTTTGGCGCATTGAGCCGACGGAGCGCGCCGTGGCCGTTGGCGATACAGTCTTCATTTGCCCTCCTGCGACCTCCATGTTCATGGAGGCGTTCGGTCGGGGCTATCTGCGTGGCGGACTTTGTCCGGGTGGGCTGGCCCCGCTACTCAAGACTATCGTGGCCGTTGCCGGCCAGCGCGTCTGGATCGGCGACGATGTCAGCATCGATGGCAGGCCGCTTGCTGCCTCGCGCATCCATCACAGGGACGGTCAGGGCAGGGTGATTTTCCCCTTTTCCGGAGGCACCGTGCCGCCTGGCTACCTCTTCCTGCACTCATCCTCAGAGAGCTCATATGACTCCCGATATTTCGGGCCGATCCCCGCATCGGGCCTTCTCGGTCGGGCTCGCCCGGTCTTCACCTTCCGTCCCTGATTATGTCCGCGGCATCACGCTGACAGCGACTGCCGCTTTAGTCGGCTGCGTTGCCTGGAGCGGCGATCCGTTGAGCTTGCCGCTTGCGTTCGCCTTTCCAGCTCTATGGACCTGGTCGCCATCCCGCCTGATCGCGGCTCTGGTATCGCTAGGATATTTCCTCGCAGCCTCCCGTGGGTTGCCGCAGGGCGTTGCCACCTATTACGCATCCGACCTTTGGCCTGGTCTGTTGCTTTGGATCGTCGCATCGCTCTCTTTCGTCGGCGTGCATACGGCGATGTGGACTGGGCAGCGGGGGAATGCGAGGTCGCTGCGCTATCTGGCGGCGGCGGTGCTTTTGGGACTGCCGCCCTTCGGTATCATTGGCTGGGCACATCCGTTGACCGCGGCGGGCGTTCTGTTTCCGGGGTGGGGATGGTGGGGCCTCACCGGGGCAGCCGCCAGCTTGGCGATGATGACATCGCGATTCTGGCCAGCTGCGGCCATCGTCCTGGGGGCTTTCTGGTTATCGTCCGCCGCAACATGGACGCCTCCCGCCCCACCGAATGGGTGGAAAGGCGTCGATCTCGAACTGGGACAAAGCTTGGGGCGAGACGGCTCGCTCGAACGTCACCGTGACCTGATCAATATGGTTCGGCGGGAAGCGGGTGAGGAAGGGCGCGTCGTTGTTCTTCCCGAAAGCACGCTCGGCTTCTGGACCCCGACCTTAGAGAAGCTTTGGCGCGCGGGGCTGGAAGGAAGCGAAGTCTCTGTCATCGCTGGAGCGACAATTGTCGATGCGCAAGCATACGACAATGTCATGGTTGCGATTTCGGCCGACGGGGCGCGCGTCCTCTATCGCCAGCGCATGCCTCTTCCGGTCTCCATGTGGCAGCCCTGGCTTGCATGGACCGACCAAGGCGGCGGAGCGCGGGGGAACTTCTTCGCCAATCCTGCGGTCGAGCTGGGCGGTTATCGGATTGCGTCGCTTATCTGCTACGAGCAGCTCATCCTCTGGCCCGTCCTACAGTCCATGATTTATGCGCCCGAGATTGTCGTCGCCACCGGCAATGGCTGGTGGACGGGTGGCACGTCAATCGTCGCCATTCAGAGGGCCAGCGCCGCTTCCTGGGCCCGGCTATTCGACGTTCCCCTTATCACCGCCTTTAATCTTTGATCGCTGCAGCAGCCTTATGCATCTTCCCAAATTTGTTCTGATTGGCGAAAAATGTAATCAATTTTGTATACGGCCTTTTGGCGCCGCAAGATGTCGCCTCACTTGCGAGTCGGTAGTCTTTATGTCGCTTTCGCTTTCGGCTGACGCGCGGGCTCAAAGGAAACAATCGGAGATCGTCTGCGGTCCGTCTTCGCGTACATGCCGCACCACCTCACTGAACCGGGCTTTTGCGTCTTCCGGTTTCGATCGTCCCGCCGCCGTCCGGCTGCCAGACCGCTTTGTCTTCGTCAGTTCAACCTGCTTGCCATCGATCCATACTTAGTCAGCTAGTGGCCGGACCTCCAGATCAGTGCGCGAAAGGAAAAGTGATTGCTCGCAGCGAGTGGAGGTTTGCGAAGCCATTGTGCCACCCGCCGAACGCGACGCGACAGTCGCGGCCGCCATGAGAGGAGTTGACCGCTCGGTGTCGCTACTTCTGGGAAGGAGGAATTTGGCAGCAACCGTGAGATACGTATGCCAACGCCAAGGATCTTCTCCGCTACGCCGGCTGATCCTGTCCCCCTGGGAGACCGGGTCCGCCTCCTCGCGGCATTGGACGAGGATGGCTCGATCCCGGTTGCGGAGTGCTTGGGCGCGTTCCGGGAGACGCGCTCGATGGCCGGGCTTTCGTCACTGATCCTGCATCGTTTCGTCGCGTCGATCCCGAAGCGCGGATCGGTCCAGCCCGTACGCTGCTGCCACCCCTGACCGGGTCCAACCTTATAGCAGCACCTGCCCATTTCGCGACCCTCCGGTGATAGACGGGTTGACGCTGCTTGCTGCTCGGGATGTTTTCCATGGCCGCATGTACGTCCGCGCAGTGACAAACTGATCTTATGGGTTCCTACATGTTCTCAGCTGCTCAGAAGCTCTGTTACCATGTGATGTTTGTAAAGAAGAGGTAGCAGAAATACGCAGCTCCAATCGCCATAATTGCTATCGTGAGCCATGCGAACATTTGTTCGATCGTTTGCCATGAGTATTTCATAGCTATATTCTCGATTTGAGCATTTACTAAACCGATGTGGGTTTCGACTGATGATTTTGCGAGCGGCGCTCATCCGGCAGGCAGTACTGCTGTTGCTTCCTGCTCCGGGATGCCGTCCATTGCCGCGAGCGTGTCCGCACAGCGAACGTCCGCACCCACTACCTCACCCGACCCAAATAGCACCCAACCGCCTTCTCTGACAAAGTCGTCGCGCTGCCAGGCACTCAGTGCCTTAAGTGCGGTCAGCTGCTGCTCAGCATTGTTATCCGATATGAACCTATTGACACATTCGGAGGCGGCGAGTTCCGTCCTTGCGTTACGTGCCGCTACGTTAGCCATCAATCCGGCAGATCCACCAGTAACCCATCCTCCAGCCGTGAATCCAAGCACCATTGTCAAGATGGAGGCAGAAATTACTGACCAAAACCAGATCTTCTTGGAAGGAGTGTATTGGTCCCATCGTTGCCAAAGAGACATTTGTTCGTTGTTCTGAGTAAACATTTTGCATTCTCCAGCCTTGATATTCACTCAAGGGTCGGATCGTCACGAAGTATAACACATTATTACAAAGCCATGGGGGCTGTCACGGGAGTGTGATAATAAGTTACAACGTGGCCGACATGCCCGCTGGGCCGCCCGCCCGTGGCGTTTTGGGGCGGGTGTGCCGGAGATTGAAGCATGCAACTCTTCTGCTCTTGCGGTGTGAGTTCTCGTCGAAGCGCGACTTCGCAGCGGCTCAGGTTAGCCTGACGTTCTCGGCGCCGTCATCATCTTTTGCCGGAACACTTCAGCGGGCGTCTTGAAGCCGAGGCATTTGCGCGGCGTCGTGTTGAGTTGGTGGCAGATGCCCTTCAGGTCGCTGTCGTTGACCGACAGTGGATCGAGATCTCGCGGCAGCCATTTTCGGGCTCTGCGATTGGTGTTTTCGACCGACCCTTTCTGCCACGGTGACTGTGGGTCGCAGAACCAGGTTTGCACGCCGAGCCCGGCCTGGAGATACGGCCAGTCGGTGAATTCGGTGCCGCGATCAAAGGTGATCGAACGCCGCGCGCCATGGGGAAGGGCGCTCAACGTATCGATCAGCCCGTCCATGATTGGCTTCGACTGCCGGTCGTTGTTGCGCAGGAACACCGTAAATCGGCCGACCCGTTCAACCAATGATGTGATGTTGGCCTTGCCGAACTTCTTGCGGAACTGCACTCCCAGTGGCCAAGCTGCTTGCGCTCCCGGACGATGTCCGGGCGGTGCAGATTGCTGAGTTCTGGGCTGAATCTTCGGCCGTGACGTCGCCGCACATGGCGTGGCCGGCGCCGCGCCCGACGCTCGGGCAGATAATGCCAAAGCTTCATCTCCTGGCCGTCGCTCGAATAGGCAAAGCGGTAGATCGTCTCGTGGCAGACCCGCGTCGGGCTTCTCTCGAGGTGCAGCCGGCCGGCGATCTGCTCTGGCGACCAGCCATGCTTGATCCGCTCGATGATCGCCGATCGCAGGCGCGGGAAACGCGCCAGCTTGCGATATCGGCTACGGCGCTCCTTGACCTTGCTGTCGGCGGCGACACAGAAGTAGCCGGTCAGATCCGGCATCTCCGCGTCCTCGAAGACATTCCTGCGCAGCTCACGGAAAATCGTCGAACGATGCCGGCCGAGTTTCTCGGCAATCACATCGACACTGACCCCGGCTTGACGCCAGCGGGCGATCTTGCGCCGCTCATCGAGATCAATCTGCGAGTAGGTGCGTTTCATCTGCGGTTCCTTGCGTGCGATAACCTATTGGTATCGCTGCAAAGTCGCACTTCAAGGTAGAACCCACCCGGTTACAAATTTTGCCGCGTAACGGGAATTATGGAACAAGCATGCCTTTCAGAAACGCCGATTAGCTGGGTTTTTGCTGTTCGCGGTCGTCTGCAAGCTTGGCTGACGATCGGCTTGGACGCATTCGCCGTCAACAATGCGCGTTATTGGCCGCCTGCTATGTCCATTCAGGCGCGTCATCGTGCAGAGCGGACGTTGAGGTTGGGTGTAGGCATCGTCGCGGTGATAGTCGGAACCGTCGTTTACGGCTAGAACAGATTTCATGAAATGTTGTAGAAAGTTATCAATTTTCATGAAATACTCCGATTTGGCGTGTCTTTCATAGATTGGTATCGGAATTCATGGAAATCGAACAACGAAAGCCATTTTCAGAAGCGGTAACCGCTTTTCACGGGCGTCCACTGCCCGAAGCGGCCATTCCAGTCGGTTACGCCGCATTGATTGACGCCTTCGAGTTGGAGGTGCCAATCCCGATCCACCTGGCGGCGATCGGTCCGCGGCACAAGGTCTACGAGGCTGACGGATGGAAGCTCTATACCCCACGCCACCAGCCAGACGCCAGTGTCAGCGGTCATCTCACCTTCGCGCTTCGCTATGAAGGGCTCGACCTTGCAGTTCTCAAGACGCTGTTTTTTGCCACGGGGCCCGAGCCGATCGTGGCCCTGATACGCGCAGCTCCAACCGGCTCCTACGCACGGCGGATCTGGTTCCTGTACGAATGGCTGCTCGACACTCGGCTCGATCTGCCTGACGCGACGCTCGGAAGCTACGCGCTTGTCCTCGACCCGGACCAGCAATGGGCAACTAAGGGGACGACATCGTCACGCCATCGCGTGAAAAACAATCTGCCTGGTACGCCCGCATATTGCCCGCTGATCTTTCGCACGCCGACGCTGGAGCGGTTTGTAGCACGCAATCTCAGTGACCAAGCACGGCATCTCGTGGCCGACCTGCCCGCAGACCTCCTTGCCCGCACTGCGGCGTTTCTGCTGCTCAAGGATTCGCGATCGAGCTTCCAGATCGAGGGCGACGATCCGCCCCAGGAGCGCATTCAACGCTGGGGGCACGCGATTGGCGAGGCGGGCCGTCGCCCGATCGACCGCGCCGAATTGGAGCGCTTGCAGGGCATTGTCATCGGAGACGCACGTTTCGTACATCTCGGATTGAGAGATCAGGGCGGGTTTGTTGGCGAACACGATCGTCAGAACGGTACACCCATTCCCGATCACATCAGCGCACGGCATCAGGATTTACCGGCTCTAATCGACGGCCTGACGGCTTTTGATCGTGGCGCCGCGCGGGATCTCGATCCGGTTCTTGCCGCGGCCGTCCTCGCATTCGGCTTCGTCTACATCCATCCGTTCGAGGATGGAAACGGCCGGCTCCACCGCTACCTTATGCATCATGTTCTGGCAGAACGCGGCTTCAACCCACCCGGTCTTGTCTTCCCCGTATCGGCCGTCATTCTTGATAGGATTGCCGACTACCGGCGCGTGTTGGAAACCTATTCACGTCGTCTTTTACCACTCATCCGCTGGCGCCCCACTGACCGGGGGAACGTCGCGGTCCTCAACGAGACGGCGGACTTCTATCGCTATTTCGATGCGACGCCCCAGGCAGAGTTTCTGTTCGAATGCGTCGCGCGCGCAATCGATGTCGACCTACCTTCTGAGACCGCGTTCCTTCGGAGGTACGATAGTTTCAAGGCACAGGTGCAAGGAATGGTCGACATGCCGGACCGGGTACTCGACCTCCTGTACCGGTTCTTGCGACAGAACGGGGGCAAGCTGTCGAAGCGTGCGCGCGAAAATGAGTTCGCCGCCCTTACCGACGATGAAGCTGTGCGGATCGAGGCAATCTACGCAGACGTCTAACAGCCGTGTTTGCGTTTGCACCGACGTTTTGAAGCCTAACAGCCCTTGCCTTGTTTCAGGAAGATGCCGGATCATGGCGAATGATGTCGACTTAGACAGCCGACTATGGATCAGCAGTATGCTTGGGGGAATAGGCAATCGCGGCCGGCCCGGCATCAAAGGTCGCAGTCACTATTGCTCCATCTGGCTGCTTTGCACTAAGGGCCGTACTCGCCAGAGCGTTCGCGAACGTCGTGTATGGAGCCGGAGTGGACAGTCCGCTTCCATGATGAGGCGGCGTGTTATCTGCGTTCGGCTCCATTCCAGCGGCCGCATCGCCTAGATGGTCAGAGAGTAGGGATACTCTGTTCAGTCGTTCCACAAGGTCGACCCTGCAGGACTGTCCGGTTCACCTTAAAGCCAGCCTCGCGGTGGCGTCAGTGGGCAAGATTGTCGGTGAGGAAAGAGAGGAGAGGCTGGACGATGCGCGCCTCGCTCTTCTCCTCACCTATGACCACGATCTCGGTCATCGGAAGAGCAGGCCACTGGTCCGAAGGACGGATGACCTGCATTCCGTCCTGAACGAACGATCTCCCCAGCACGGTCACCCCGAAACCACCTGCGACGGCTGCACGCGCACCCGCCAGGCTGTTGGTCGTGCAGGCCACAAACCAATCGCGCCGAACCGAATCGAGCGCCTTGATGGCCACGCCGCGGTAGGTGCACGGGGCCGGCAAGAGAACCAGCGGCACCGGTTCACCTGGATCGCGATCATATTGGTTGGACGAGATCCACATCAACGGCTCACGCCAGATGACCCTGCCTCGCTGTGCGCGCCCATCCTTTTTGGCGATGACGATATCCAGCCGATCCTCGTCATAGGCCGCCAAGAGGTTGCAACTGAGGCCAGTCATCAGTTCGAGCCTCACCGCTGGACACAAGCTGGCAAATTTCGACAACAAGGCGGGCAGATGGTGCGGTACGAAATCCTCTGAAATGCCGATACGCAGGCGTTCGACCTCTGCGGAATCGACAAGCGTGCGAACCGCTAGATCGTTGAACTCGAGCATGCGCCTTGCCGCCGAGAGAAGTCGTTCCCCCTCGCCCGTGAGGACAAGGGAACGGCTGGTTCGCCTGAAAAGCGGCCGCCCGAGCAGATCTTCGAGCCGGATGATCTTTTGGCTGACGGCAGACTGCGAACGTCCGACAACGTCGGCGGCGGCAGTAAAGCTGCCTGTTTCGGCGACAGTCGTGAACGCCCGGAGCAGATCGATTTCTAGATCGGGATATCTCATTGCGGCCCCTGTCTGTCGTCTGAGGGTCACCATAAGCCAGAAGCGTTCCAGATCGATAGCATTAGATTTATGCGTTTCCTCTCATGCGCCGCTGCCGGCAAAGTGCCCAACAGACGAAATGTGTTGGGACTGGTGGATGCGTGCAATGGTCGTGGGGGCTTTCGGAGGCCCGGAGAACTTCAATCTTGCCGAACTTGCGACGCCTCGGCCAGGCCCGGGAGAGGTTTTGGTGAGGCTGCAGGCCACGTCCGTCAACCCGGTCGATGTCCGCATCCTGAGAGGGCTGCCGATCGGGCCTGACTTGCCTGCCGTATTGGGCGCCGATCTTGCCGGTACGGTGGAAGCCATTGGCGAAGGCGTTTCGGATCTGGCACCAGGCGATTTGATCTATGGCTGCGCAGGTGGCGTCAAAGGACTTGGTGGGTCTTTCGCCGACTACATTGCCGCTGATGCTCGCTTGCTCGCACGGAAGCCACGCAACCTTTCGATGCTCGAGGCGGCAGCGCTGCCGCTGGTGTCGATTACGGCGTGGAACTGCATGACGCGAGCAGCCGTTGGCGCATCCGATCATGTGTTGGTCCATGGCGGCTGCGGTGGTGTTGGTCACATCGCCATCCAGCTGGCAAAATCACGGGGCGCGCGTGTCGCAGCCACCGTCTCGTCGATGGAAAAGGCAGCACTTGCCCGCGAACTGGGTGCCGACGAAACGATCCTCTACCCACGAGAGACGGTTTCCGACTATGTCGGTAGACTGACTGGCGGCCATGGGTTCGACGTTGTCATTGATACGGTCGGCGGCGAATGTCTCGACCGTTCCCTGCAGGCGGTTGCGCCGCACGGTCGTGTTGTCGCCACGGCGGCGCGAAGCACCCACGATCTGTCGCCGATGCATGCCAAGGCGCTGTCTCTCCACGTCGTGTTCATGTTGATCCCGTTGCTTTCGGGCATCGGCAGGGAGCAGCATGGCCGGATCCTCGTCGAACTGGCTGGCCTCGTTGAAAATGGCAAGGTTCGGCCGCTGCTCGACCCCGACCGCTTCACTCTGGACAGGCTGCCGGACGCGTTCCGCCGCCTCGAAAGTGGGCAGGCGGTTGGCAAGGTCGTTGTCGATACGACTGGGGGCATCCATGCTTGAAACGCCCGCGCCCCCAAGACGCCTCGACATGCACAAGGCGGCAGAGGCAATCCTGAGAGCCGAACGCAGTGCGACGAGCATGCCCCCGCTGAGCGGCGACCATCCTGATCTGACGCTTGATGAAGCGTATGGCATCCAGAACCTGTTGAACGACATGCGCAAGAAGCAGGGGCTGCGCTTCGCTGGTTACAAGATCGGTCTGACCTGGCACTCCACCCAGATAGCCTGCAATCTGACCGAGCCGATCCGCGGAAGGATACTGAAAGATGCTGTCTTCGACAGCGGCTCCAAGATTCCAGCCGCACGATTCGTGAAGCCGCATATCGAGGTTGAACTGGCCTTTGTGATGAGACGTGACCTCGACAGGCCAGGCGCAACGATAGATGAGGTGCTGCAGGCAACGGACTACATCGTCCCTGCCCTAGAGCTTGTCGACCATCGAATGGCTCCGCCACGAATTGTTGCCGACACGGTCGCCGACAACTCGGCCTTCGCCGCCATAGTCCTTTCTGACCGGCGCTTCCGCCCAGAGAACATTGACGTTCGCTGGGTCGGCGCAGCCCTGTCGCGCAATGGCATCGTGGAAGAAACGGGCGTTTCGGCAATCGGGATGGGCCATCCTGCTGCCTGCGTCGCCTGGCTGGCAAACGCGCTTGTCGATGCCAGCGCCTATCTCCGCAAAGGCGACATCGTCATGTCCGGAGCTTTCGCAAGGGCGGTAGCTGTTGCGGAAGGCGACCAGATCGAGGCGGATTTTGGTCCGTACGGACACGTCAAGGCGTCGTTCTGAACGAACGCTTCAAGCTGCCATTCAACAGTTACCTCAATCGCCTTTCGCCACGAATTCGTGGCAGCGACATTCCCCGGGGAGGAGCACGTAATGACCAATCGCAACCATGATGAGAAGCCGATACCAGCGGCGGTGGCGCAGATGGCGCGAATGGCCAAGGCCGGTCGCATGGACCGGCGCGAGTTCCTGACCATCGCCAGCACGATGGGACTGAGCGCGGCGACCGCCTATGCGCTTGCGGGCCTGGCACTGCCAGTACCTGCGCGGGCGGCGACCCCGCAAAAAGGCGGCGTGCTCAGGGTTGCGATGCCCGTCAAGGAACTGAAGGATCCGCGCACGTTCGACTGGGGCGAGATGGGCAATCTCGGCCGGCAATTTCTCGAGCCCTTTGTCAAATACACCGCCAACTACACGTTCGAGCCCATGCTTCTCGAAAGCTGGGACGTCAACGACGATGCGACGCAGTACGTGCTGCATCTGCGCAAGGGCGTGAAATGGAACAACGGCGACGACTTCACGGCGGAGGATGCGATCTTCAACATCACGCGCTGGTGTGACAAGAAGACCCCCGGCAATTCCATGGCCGGGCGCATGGCCGCGCTTGTCGATCCCGCAACCGGCAAGGCGCGCACAGACGCCATTGCCAAGGTTGACGATCATACGGTCAAGCTGTCCTTGTCGAAATCGGACATCTCGCTGATTGCGAACTTTGCCGATTTCCCCGCACTGATCGTCCACCGGAGTTACGAGCAAACGGGCTCCGATCTGGTACAGCACCCCGTTGGGACAGGACCGTTCGAACTCGTCTCCTTCGAAACGTCGGTGCGCGCCGTCTACAAACGCCGGGATGGCTGGTGGGGCGGCGAGACCTACCTCGACGGCGTCGAGTTCATTGACTACGGCACCGATCCCAATGCACTCGCCAGCGCATTCGAAGCAGGCGAAGTCGACGCCAATTTCGAAACCACCGGCGATCAGATTCAAGTGTTGGACTCAATGGGGCTTGCCCGCAGTGAAGCTCCGACCGCCGCAACCGCCGTTGCCCGGTTCAACGTGACCAACAAGCCTTATGACGATCAGCGCGTGCGCAATGCAATGCAGCTCGCCGTCGACAACGCGGCGGTCCTCGAGCTTGGATATAACGGCCGCGGCAATGTCGCCGAAAACCACCATGTCTGTCCAATCCACCCCGAGTATTTCCCCTTGCCGAAGCTCGAGCGGAATCTCGAAAAGGCCGCAGCCCTGATGAAGGAAGCCGGCATGATGGATTTCGAACACGAACTGATCAGTAGCGATGATGACTGGCATCGGGGGACGGCCGACGCGATCGCGGGGCAGTTGCGAGAAGCGGGTTTCAAGGTCAAGCGCACGGTGCTGCCCAGTTCCACATTCTGGAATGACTGGACAAAATATCCGTTTTCGTTGACCGGGTGGACAATGCGTCCCTTGGGCGTTCAGATCTTGGCGCTCGCCTATCGGAGCGGTGAGGCCTGGAACGAAACCGGGTTTGCCAACGTGGAGCTCGATACCAAGCTCAACGAGGCGCTCTCGATCTCCGATGTCGAAAAGCGGCGTAGCGCCATGGAAGACATTGAAAAGATCCTTCAGGGGTCCGGGGTGATCATCCAACCCTACTGGCGCAAGGTATTTGCCCACTTCGTTCCAAAGGTCAAAGACCATCACGCTCATCCGCTTCTCCAGATCCAGCTCGATAAAGTTTGGCTCGAGTCCTGAAATCGCCAGCAGCGCACCAGGTGTGTGCGTGACGGGGTCCACCTGCCGCAGGCACCAAAGGGGGCAGGAGTTCGGCGCAACTTTGCCCATGGCCTAGTTCCGCCTGGAGGAGTTCAAGCCGGGCGCACATATCCAGGCGCCCAGGGAACTCGCCCGCGCCGCGGGCGATATCGCCACGACAATCTTCCATCCCGTCGGTACTGCACGAATGGGCAGCGACGACATGGCGGTGGTTGATCCTCAGCAGCGCGTGCGCGGGATCTATGGACTCCGCGTTGTGGATTGTCCGAAACACCTGTCGGGAGATCAAGCGTGCTGAACAGCGCTTTCGGCTCCAGATTGTAGGAGTGGGCCACATAGCCCACTGTCATCCATGGTTCGATCGGCTCGTCGTGGTGAGAGCGGTTGGATAACCGACAGCTTTTGCGGTGGGCAGAATGCTCACGCCTTAGGGTTCCCAGGGCCCAATGCGGGAAGCGTCAAATAAGTTGCTTGGTGCGGCTTTCGCTAGCTTCCAACCGATCTCCCATGAGGTCGTCGATAGCGAGATCCCTCCGTTCGCGGTCAATAACGCCGCAGTGCCAAGCCGCCAGCTACAAGGGTCGGCGACGATGCGTCAACTCGACATTGCGTTCTATATTCGCGCTTCGATGAGGAAAGGGCCCTTACGCGTCAAGGCCGCTGAAAAAATGTCGGCGAATTGTTCAATGGTGTCGACGCGGGCTGCCTCGACCCCCATACCGCGCGCAAGCAGGCACCAGTCGAGTTCGGGGTTGTCGAGATCGAGCATACGACGCGCATTGCGGCCGAAATCGTTGACGCCAACATTCCGCATCTCGTTTTGCAGGATTGCAAGCGCATGCGACGATAACCGAAGTGCTCAGCCCATGAGCTGTATATTTATCCTTGCAATCCAAGATGAGTAGCTAATCGAGATTTCTAGGAATACGGCATCGGCGGTAACTGTATGGGCATCGCCGGCTGTGCGCGCAGATCAAGCTTCCGCCCCACACTAGAGGACGGAAGCTATGATAGCTCCAATTTCTGCCTTCGACTTCGACGTCATCCAGGCGGTAATGGGACAGATAGCGGCGTCAGGCACGACGGCTCCAGACACATTGCGCCAATTGGCTCGGACTGTTGCAGAAGAATTCTGCCCGGATGAGGTCTACCCAGATGAGATGATTGATTCCTTGGTCCAAGCAGCACTTGCAGCAGCCGAGAAGAGCAGCCTGCCTGAGTGACGTCTACCGCACGACCTATGCGACGCCCTGGCGCACCAACGCGATAAGGCGGTCGATGCGCAATTCTGCCACCCCCAGGAGTGAATCAATCTCCTGAAGTAACTCGCTTGATGCCTGTCTGAGGAAACCCCGAGCTTCGCGCACATGGCTCTTCGCCGCGAGCGCGTCCTCTAGCCTAGTTGTGGAATGATCCATCGCCTTGCTCCATGGGCCCCCAGATGGCGCACCAGCAGAATTCAAGGCGAGTCCGCTAATCGTGAGAAGGCCTGCCGGGAGGGATCGCGGCAGGCCCCCGCTGGAGCGAGGAGGGTTGGGTGGGGCGTGCTCGCTCCGATCAACAGAACAGTCAGCGCAGAGAGACGTTCCAACGCCAAGCCGATGCCGTCGTGGCTGGCCCCCCCCCCAGCGCCAGGAACCCGGCGCCGGAACCGCCCTGTCATTGCTGCCGTCGTTGATTTCTGAGATCGTGTCCGAGGCAAGGTGCGCTTTGCGCCGCCACAAGCTGCCGTTGGTCTGATGCCGACCTGCAGGAATCGGGCATCGATCGGAGCCGCAGAGAAAGGCCGCCTCGATGGATGAGTGGCGCATTGGAGATGTCCTGACAACCAGGATCCTGGAGATGTGCGAACCCTTGCGGACACCGTCGGAATGGTTCCCCGACAGCACCGAGGAAGCAATCAGACCACATCTTCATTGGCTCGTGCCGCGATCGCTGTCCCCTGCGACCGGCCGGATTATTCTTCCTATCCAGAGCTACCTGGTTCGCACCAGGCACCACACCATTCTCGTCGACGGCTGTGTTGGCAACAACAAGTCGTGCAAGGACTTTGCGCATTGGCATGACCGCAACGACGATATCCGCGGACGCTGATTCACCGAAGATGCCAACATAGACCTTGCGAAACTTGCCACGCGCAATGCGGTTAGCCGCCGTCGACCGGCCGCGCATAGCCTCGCGGCACACCGTTTCCGGCAACCATGACATCGGGACCCTCGGCGAAAATATCGGCGGCACCCTTCTCTGAGACAAACAGCGACATCACACCGCCGACCGCGTTGTTCACGATCACGCACCAGCCGGCAGAACTATGCGCCCATGCCACGCGTTCGCCGAGCCGCATCGCGTCGACGTGAGAAAGTTCAGCGCCGCCAACCTCCTTTGGCATCATCATGCTGAAGAGACCTGCATCACGCAAAAGTATGTATGTCGCATCGGATATCGTATCCTGTGATGCAACAAATCGCCGATCACTCACGGCGAGAGATGAAGCCGATCCGGGTTCGTCAGAGCCAGTATTTGAATAATCGGATCGAGCAGGACCATCGGCGTATTAAACGTCGAGTGCGGCCGATGCTTGGCTTCAGTCATTCGCAAGTGCCGCCGCAACTCTGGACGGTATCGAGATGATCCAAATGATGCGCAAACGACAGGCGAGGTATGCCTACAATCCGAACCCAGTGATCGCCAAGCAGTTTAAGATCATCGCAGCGGCGTGAAAAGCGCGCCAGCTCTTGCTTTCTTTGGATGTTTGGGAATTTGCAACAGAACCGAAAGCTCTGCTACCAAAAACGCGATTGCCTCGCCATCGCCCTTCAGGGGCAAATGTCTTAAGGGACGTACGGAGGCCGACTTTGGATCTCTTGCATCTCAAATGCCCAAACAGAGGTATTTGATTTCCAGATAATCCTCGATCCCGTACTTCGAACCCTCGCGGCCGTTTCCGCTTTCCTTCATGCCGCCGAACGGAGCGACTTCCGTCGAGATGAGGCCCTGGTTGATGCCGACTATGCCAAACTCAAGCGCCTCGGCGACACGCCAGACCCGCGAGATGTCGCGACCATAGAAATAGGCAGCAAGGCCGAACTGCGTGTCGTTTGCAAGACGGATGGCGTCTTCTTCCGTTTTGAACCGCAGGACCTGCGCGACTGGCCCAAAAATCTCTTCACGAAACACCATCATGTCGCTGCGTGCATTGGACATCACGGTCGGCTCGAAATAAGTTCCGCCCAACGCGTGGCGCTTGCCCCCTGTTGTGAGAGTCGCACCCTTAGCCGTAGCGTCCGCAATCATCTCTTCGACCTTGGCAGCGGCAGCATCGTCGATGAGCGGGCCGATCTCCACACCATCGTCCATCCCGTCCCCGACCCTCATTGCCGAGGCCGCGTTGCTCAGCTTCTCGACGAACGCGTCATGAATGCCGTCCTGCACCAAGAACCGGTTGGCGCAGACGCAGGTTTGGCCCGCATTGCGGTATTTCGAGGCGAGCGCGCCTTCGACCGCCGCATCGACGTCGGCATCGTCAAAGACGATAAACGGCGCGTTGCCGCCCAATTCCATCGATGTCCTCTTCACCGTGTCCGTGCATTGCCGCATCAACACTTTTCCAACGTCGGTCGAGCCCGTAAAAGTGAGTTTGCGCACGAGCGGGTTCGACGTCATCTCGCCGCCGATTGCGCGGGCGGAACCCGTCACGCAGGAAAGTACGCCTTTGGGAATCCCGGCCCGTTCGGCCAGGACACAAAGCGCCAGCGCCGATAAGGGAGTCTGGCTTGCAGGCTTAACCACCATCGTGCAGCCAGCGGCAAGGGCTGGAGCGGCCTTGCGGGTAATCATGGCCGCCGGAAAATTCCACGGCGTTATGGCTGCACAGACACCGACAGGCTGTTTCAAAACGACGATCCGGCGGTCCTGCGCATAGCCGGGTATGGTATCGCCGTAGACGCGCTTGGCCTCCTCGGCAAACCACTCGATGAAGCTTGCCGCATAGGAGATTTCGCCGCGGCTTTCTGCGAGGGGCTTGCCCTGCTCTGCGGTCATAATCCGGGCAAGGTCCTCCTGATTGGCCATGATCAGTTCGAACCAGCGGCGCAGCATGGAAGCGCGATCCTTGGCCGTTCGTGCTGCCCCGGGCTTGAGTGCTGCATTTGCAGTCTCAATGGCTCGCCGCGTTTCGGCGGCGCCGAAACTGGGAACTGTGCCGATGACCGCGCCGCTCGCCGGATTACTGACAGCGATCGTCTCGCCACCGGCTTCACCCAGCCATTCCCCATCGATGAAGCACCGGTCACGCAGCAGCGAGGGGTCGCGGAGGTCGAGTCTTGTCATGCCTTGTTCCGTTCCAACATGTGAGTGAAAGTTCAACCGAGCCAGCAACGCGTGTCGCTATGTAGCCGCAATCGCTGATAGAGCGGTCCGCAGCCGAGTGTTGAGCGGCTTCGGACGGCGTGTCTCGCGATCGACATAGACGTGGACGAAGAAGCCTTCGGCTGCGGGTGCCTCTTCCTCGTTCCGAAACAGGCCAACCTCATAGCGAGCGGAGGACGTTCCGAGCTTGGCGACGCGGATACCGGCCATCACCGTGTCGGGGAAAGCGAGTTCAGAAAAATAGCGGCACCCGGTTTCGACGACGAGCCCGACCTGGTCGCCGCCATGGATGTCCAGCACGCCCTCGTCGATCAGCCAACCATTCACCGCTGTGTCGAACAGTGAATAATGCACCACATTGTTCATGTGGCCGTAAATGTCGTTGTCCATCCAGCGCGTGGTGATGGTGCGAAACGCCTTGTATGCATTGCGCGACGAGGGTGAAGGCCGGTCGCTCATCGTCTCACCAGGCCGCGCGGTAGATTGCGAGCGCATCCGGCTCGGCGACATTGCGCGGATTGTTGACCAGCAGTCGCTGCTGCTTCATCGCGTCCGCCGCCATCTTTTCCAGATGCTCTTCGCCGATGCCGACATCACGCAGGCGCGGCTGTAGTCCAAGTCGTTTCGACAGCGAGGCCAGTTCCTCGATGAACGCCGCGCAGCGTCCCTGGACACCCTCCTCCCGCGCGAGACGTGGGAAAGCGTCCGCAGCGATCTCGGCGTAGAGGTGGGCGGCGTCGGGCGCGTTGAAGCGCAGGACATGCGGCAGGACCAGCGCATTCGAGAGGCCGTGCGGGACATGGAATGTCCCGCCGATCGGATAGGCAAGCGCATGGACGGCGGCCACCGGCGAATTGGCGAAGGCCTGGCCGGCGAGCATGGAGCCGAGCAACATCGCCCCCCTCGCCTCGACATCCTTGCCATCAAGCACCGCTTTTTCGATGTTGGCGCCGATGAGTTGCAGCGCCTGTCTGGTCAGCATCTTCGACAGCGGATTGTTGTTGGCGTTTTTCGAGGCATAAGCTTCGATGGCGTGCACCATCGCGTCGACGCCGGTGGCGGCGGTGATTGCCGGCGGCAGGCCCAGCGTCAGTTCCGGATCGAGCACCGCAATGTCTGGCAGGATGATCGCGCTGGACACGCCGCGCTTCTCCTCTTCACCGACTGTAATGATCGAAACCGGCGTGACTTCCGAGCCTGTTCCTGCCGTCGTGGGCGCCAGCACCAGAGGCAGGCGCGGTCCTCTCGCCTGCGCCACGCCCCAGGCGCCGTCGATGTCTTCGTCAGAGCCCAGAAGAAGGGCGGCCACCTTCGCCACGTCGAGCGACGAGCCGCCGCCGAAGCCGGCGACGCCGGTAGCTCCTGCTGAACGACCAGCTTGCACCGCCTTCATCACAGTCGCCAGCGAAGGATCGGCTTCGACGGAATCGAAAATCGCAACCGACGCTCCGACGCTTTCCAGCGAGGCGATGGCCGCGTCGCAAAGGCCGAGCTTGCGCAGGCCGGGATCGGTCACGAACAGCACCGTCGGGCCCAGCCGCTTGCCCGCGATCGCGCCGAAGCGTTTGGCGCAACCGGCTTCGAAGACGATCGAGGGCGTCGTATTGAAGGTGAAGGCTTGCATTGGCGAATTCCTCTACGGTCAGGCGGCCGAAACGACTGGCTTTTCGATCAGATCACGCAATTTGAAACGCATGACCTTGCCCGACCCAGTGCGCGGTATTTCAGCGATGATGTGAACGGAGGCCGGAACCTTGTAGCTTGACAGGATCGTCCTGCAGTGGGCGATGACGGCCTCGCCCTCAAGAGCAAGGCCCTCCCTGGCCACCACGAAAGCGACAGGCACCTCGCCCAGCGTTGCGTGAGACATGCCGACCACCGCGCAATCCTTCACCCCTTCGAGCGGCAGGATCGCCTCCTCCACCTCCCCCGGCGCAATGTTCTGACCACCGCGGATGATGATCTCCTTCAGCCTTCCGGTGATCGTGAGGAAACCGCTCTTGTCGCTGCGCGCGAGATCGCCGGTGTGATACCAGCCGTTCTTCAGCGCCGCTTCGGTTTCCTGTGGCTTGTTGTGATAGCCGATCATCAGGTTCGGGCCTCGGCAGATCAGTTCCCCCTCTTCGCCGGTGACAACGTCCAGCCCAGTGGCAGGGCTGATGATGCGCACGGCAAGCCCCGGCACGGGCAACCCGCAGGAGCCGGGAACACGATACTTGCCGGGCCAGTTCATGGTCACCATGGTGGACGTCTCGGTGATGCCATAGCCGTCGAGCAGTTCGATGCCGAAATAGTCTTCGAATTCATGATTGAGGGTGCCCGGCATGATCGCGCCGGCCGAAACGCAGCGGCGCACGCCCGCAAACGGCTTGGCGCCGGATGCCTGTGCGGCCTGCATCAGATAGTGGAACATGGTCGGCACGCCGGGCACTATTGTGAAACTTCCCTTTTCGAGCAGGTCCATCGCGCCCTGCGTGGAAAACTTCTCCATCAGAAATTCGCTCGCGCCTGTCGCGAGGATGCCGAGCACGGCAATGTTGAGAGCATAGGAATGGAACAACGGCAGCGCCGACAGCACCCTGTCTTCTTCGCCAAGGCCGAGGATCGGCGCCCAGCAGGCCGCGGTCACCCAAAGCATGCTGCGGGTGGTCAAGAGAACGCCCTTGGCGCGGCCCGTCGTCCCCGAGGTGTAGATGATATAGGAAGCGCGGTCGATGTCGTCGGCTTCCAATTGGATGCCCGATGCGGCCACCGCACAGAGTTCGGCGAAGGAAAGCGCGCCATGTTGCGCCACGCCTTCGCCGGTCAGAAGAACGACGGTCGGATTGGGACCGCCCGCAGATATCCTTGCCAGCAGTTCGCTGCGGGCGGGGCTGGTCACGATGACGTCCGCTCCGGAATCTTCAAGTCGATAGGCAACCTCGCCCTGCGTTGCCTCGAAGCTGATCGGAACCGAAACGCCGCCGGCGCGAACAGTCGCCAGGCATGTGACAACCCAATCCACCGAATTTGGCAACCACAGCGCAACGGTCTTGCCCTCGCTCACCCCGCGGGCGCGCAGCTGAGTGGCAAGATTTCCGACCGCCCTGTCCAGTTCGCGATAGGTGAGCGTCTTAGCTGCGTCCGCGAACGCAACCTTGTCCGGAAAGCGGCTCGCTTGCCGCTCGAGGAGCTCGGCCACGGGGGCTATGAGATCGGTTCTGATCATCGCTTTCTCCCAATCGACTTAATCCCCCAGGGGGATCAGACCATGCTGAATCCGCCGTTGACGCTGATAACCTGGCCGGTCACCCAGGATGCCGCGTCAGAGGCCAGGAACGTGACCATCGGCGCGATGTCTTCCGGCTTGCCTATGCGGCGCAACGGATAGGCCTTGACGATCTTCTCGCGGTTCTTCTCGAGGAAATCCATATCGGAATGCGCGGTCTCGACGAGGCCCAGTGAAATCGCGTTCACCGTGACGTTGTTGCGGCCGAGTTCGCGAGCGAGCGACTTGCCGAGCGCAATCGTGCCGCCGCGGGCCGCCGCGGCAAGTGCCAGATTCGCCTCGCCGATGCGCGAGCTGTCGCCGACAAGGCTGAGTATGCGGCCTCCATTCTGGCGGATCATGTGCGGCGCAACCGCGTGACAGCAGTTGAGCGCACCGTAAAGGCAGACATCGATCTGGGCCTTCCAGTCGGCCGGCGTGGACTCGACGAATTTCTGGTATTTCACATAGCCGGCATTGTTGACCAATATGTCGATACGGCCCCAATCGGCGACAATCGCGTCGGTCATCGCGGTAACCTGCGCATTGTCGCTGACGTCGGCCTTGTAGGCGCGCGCTTCGCCGCCAGTTGCGATGATGCTGTCGACGACGCTTGCCGCCTCGCTTTCGGAGCGGTTGTAGTTGACCGCGACCTTTGCGCCTTCGGCTGCAAGCGCACGCGCGATGTCACCGCCGACGTCGCGGCCGCCGCCAGTCACCAGGGCGACCTTCCCCTTCAAACCGAAATCCATGTCAATTCTCCTTGCTTGAATTCTGTGTGGCCGCGCCGATCAGGCGGAACAGACGTTCCGGCGTAACGGGCAGTTCCGAAATCTCGACATCTGCGTGCGACAGCGCATCGGCGATGGCGTTCGCAATTGCCGCCGGAGCGCCGATCGTTCCACCCTCGCCCATGCCACGAAACCCTCCCGGATTGTCCGGATTGACGGTTTCCAGATGGGCGACCTCGATGTCCGGCACTTCGACAGCCGTCGGCGCCATGTAATCGACGAGGCTCGCAGTCAGCAGTTGCCCCTGGCCGTCATAGACAAGCTCTTCGAGAAGCGCCGCACCAATCCCCTGGGCGACGCCACCATGCACCTGTCCGTCGACGACCAGCGGGTTGATCATGCGGCCGCAGTCTTCCGCGACCACGAACCGCTGCAGCTTCACGGTATAGGTCTCCGGGTCCACCTCGACGACTGCGATATGCGTGGCCGTGGTCGTCGTGCCCAGATAGGGATCGAAACTTTCGCTTGCTTCGAGCTTTTCGCGCTTGTCCAGCGGCAGGGTCTTCATGTCCGAATATACGGCGCGCGCCAGTTCGGCAAAACTGATCTGATGATCCGTGCCGCGGACAAAAATCCGCCCGTCGCCCGTTTCGATGTCCTCGACCGAAGCTTCGAGCAGATGGGAGGCGACACGCTTCACCTTGTCGCGGAGCACCCTCGCCGTCAGGATCGCGGCGCCGCCTCCGATTACGGCGCTGCGACTGGCATAGGTACCCGTACCGTGGGCAGTCGCGGCGCTGTCGCCATGCACGATCTCGACATCCTGCGGCCGAACCCCAAGTTCCTCGGCGACGATCTGCGCAAGCGTGGTCTCCAGGCTCTGCCCATGCGAGGCCACTCCGAAGATGGCCGTCACCGCACCGGTCGAATCAATGCGGACCGTCGCGGATTCATTGCCGGTGTTGATCGGCATTCCCGGCGCCACTGAAATGCGCGAGCCGATGCCGGTCAGTTCCGCATAGCTTGCGATGCCGATCCCCATCCAGCGCCCGGCTTTCCGGGCTGCCTGCTGCTTCTCGCGAAGAGCTTCGTAGCCAACCACCTCGCACGCTTTGTCGAGGCATTCCGTGAACCCGGATCTTTCCCAGATGATGCCCGATCCAATGCGATGGGGAAATTCATCCGGTCCCACCAGGTTTCGGGCGCGGATTGTCTTCGGGTCCATCCCGAGTTTCTTGGCCGCCATATCGACAAGCCGTTCAAGCACGAAGACCGAGGTCGGACGGCCGACCCCGCGATACGGTCCGGTCGGGGCTTTGGAGGTCGCCACGCCGCGAACGCGCCCACGATAGTGCGGAATCTTGTATGCGCCGGGCAGGAAGCTGACCACCTGAACCGGCTCGAGCGCGGCCGTCCAGGGGAAGATCGAGTAGGCGCCGATATCGCCCAGAACCTCGGCGTTGAGCGCCAGGAAGCGACCGGTTTCGTCAAAGCCAAGTTCCGCAGTGACCAGTTCGTCGAAACCCTGGCTGGTGGAGGCAAGATCCTCCATGCGATCGCTGACATATTTCACCGGACGCCCAAGCTTGCGCGCCAGGGCCGACACGATGATCTCTTCCTGATAGAGCGAGCCTTTGCCGCCAAATCCGCCGCCAACGTCCGGAGCGACAACGCGCAGCTTTCCGGGCATTGCGAGCAGCGTCGACAAGAGATCGCGTATGATCCCGGGAATCTGCGTCGACGAGTAGAGCGTCAATGCATCGCGTCCGCGATCGTAGTCGGCCAGATACGACCGGTTCTCCATGGACAGGGGGGACTTGCGATGAAACCGGAACCGTCCCTTCACGGTCAACGGAGCCGCGGCAAGCATTTCCTCTGCCTCACCTGTCTTGAACAGGCGTTCAAAGATGACATTGGTTCCGAATTCGGGATGAAGCAGTGCTGTTTGAGATGCTGCAGCAGCCTCAGGGTCGATCACGACCTCCAGTTGCTCATATTCGATTTCAATGAGCGCCATCGCGTCTTCCGCAACGTAGCGACTTTTGGCAACGACCACCGCAACCGGCTCGCCGACATAGCGAACCTTGTCGATCGCCAGCGCTGGATTGGCCGTCGCATGGTAGTTCGCCATTCTCGAGGTGGCGACGACAGGTGCGATCTCGCTGAAGTCTGCCGCCGTGAAGACGCCGAGGACCCCGGGGATTTCCTTGGCGGCGTCGGCATTGATGGAAACGATCCGTGCATGCGACTGGTCGCTGCGCAGGAACGCGGCATGCACCATTCGATCCAGCCTGATGTCGCCGACATATCGTCCAGCGCCCGTCAACAGTCGCGGGTCTTCGAGCCGCTGCACCGGCTGGCCGACATATTTCGGGCGGGAGGTCGAGAGCGCGTCATCGCCCGGACCTGCATGGTCCTGCGAAACGCCTGGACGATGGTCCACTACGTCATTCATAGGCATCGGCCCCTTTTCTCAAGGACTGCCACTGCTGGTCGTCGTGGCCGCACAGGACCGTCGCACCGGCTTTCTCAATCCGGCGGATTTCCGCATAGGAGCTCAACAGGAGATCGGCGTTCCAGGCGTTGCGCGGGACTTCGTCATTGTCGAGGTTCCGTTTCAGGCTGACCGCGTCCGAGGCAAGGAGAAACTCCCCGCTCTTTTCGAGAGCCGCGCGCAATCCGATCATGCCGGCCGTGTGGCCAGGCAAGGCAATCGTCACCAACTTGTCGTCGCCGAAAATGTCGTGGCTGCCGGCAACCGTTTCGACCGGCATCGGATGATCCCATTCGGCAGGCAGGTATCCTTGCGCGGCAGCATCCGCCGACTTCGCCGAGGAAAGTTCCGCCTCATGGCAGATGAAGGTCGCGTTGCGAAAAAACGCGTTGCAGCCGCAATGGTCGGGGTGGAAATGCGAGTTCACCACGAGGTCGATATCCTCGGGGGAAAGGCCGATCGCACCGAGGCTGGAGACGACGTCTGATTTGGGCGCGCCGATCGGCGTCATCACCTTGGCCAGTCCGCCCCAACGCGCTTCAGCGTCGGTTTCGACCGACGGATGGCAGCCAGTGTCGAACAGGACATTGCCGGAAGCGTGGCGGAAGAGATACGCGGACACCGGCAACTCGATTGTCTCGTCGCGATCGGCATCCGGGACATAGATACGATTTTTCATCCGGAGACGTCCCCCGCTCAAGGCATGCATCTTCATGAGGCAACTCCGTCACGCTCGTCCGCCAGTTCCCGCACCGCCTTGACGATGTGGTCATATCCCGTGCAGCGGCAGATATTGCCGGACAGCCCGTCCCGGATGTCGTCGTCAGTCTTCAGCGGATGGCTTTCGAGAAGGTCTCGAACAGTCATCAGGAACCCCGACGTGCAGAAGCCGCACTGCAGCGCGTGGTGCTTTCGGAAAGCTTCCTGGATGCGGTGAAGCTTGGCGACGCTCCCCAGCCCCTCGACAGTCTCGATTGTCGCGCCGTTCGCCTGGACTGCGAACATTAGGCATGAGCGGGCGGTTGAACCGTTTACCCTGACGGTGCATGCGCCGCAGATTCCGTGCTCGCAGCCGACATGCGTGCCGGTCAACCCGAGCGTGTCGCGCAGGAAATCCGACAAGAGCGTGCGCGGCTCGACCGCCTCGAAGACGGCTTCGCCATTGACGGCCAGTTCGATATCCACCTTGCCGCTCAAGAAATGCCTCCTTCGGCGCGACGCGACGCTCGTTCGAGTACCCGCCTGGCCACGATCGGGATGAGATGGAGCCTGTATTCGGACGAGGCATGAAGATCGGCGTTCGGTTCAAGTCCCTCGGCGGCGAGCTGCGACGCCCGCGCCATCAACTCCGTCGTGAGCGTCTTGCCAAGAAGATGCTCCTCCGCCGCGCGCGCGCGGATGGCGGTGTCCGCCACTCCGCCGAGCGCCAGGCGCGCCTCGGCAACGATGCCGTCTTTCAGCGCAATGATAGCGCCTGCCGACACGATCGCGAAATCGCCTGCACGCTGGGAAACCTCTTCGAAGGCGGTTCCCGTGCCCTCCGGAAGATAGGGAAGATGCACTGCCGTCAGAATCTCGCCATCCTCCAGCCCGGTCATGAGCGGTGCGATGAAGAACTCGTCCGGCGCGACGCGACGCAATCCGTCAGGTCCGTGTATTTCCAGTTCGGCGTCGAGCAGCGTGACCAGAAGCGGCCATTCGGCGGCGGGATCGGCATGGACGAGGCTGCCCCCGATCGTGCCGCGATTGCGGATGGCGACATGCGCGACATGCTGCACCGTCTCGGCGATGATTGGGAAATGCCGCAAGGCCTCAGGGGACTTCAGGGACTGCGCATGACGCACCAACGCGCCTAACTTCAGGCCTCCGTCCCGCTCCTCGATTTCCGAGAGCTCAGGAATGCTGTTTATGTCGACCAGAAACTCAGGCTGCACAAGTCGGAAATTCATCATGGGAACAAGGCTTTGCCCCCCGGCAATAACCTTGGCGTCGCCGCCGCTGGCAAGCGCGCTCAACGCCTCGTCCAGCGTTTTGGCTGCAAGATATTCGAAAGCTGCCGGCTTCATCTCATCAATATCCGCTTCATTTGCCGGTGAACTGCGGAGCACGCTTTTCGGCGAAGGCCGCGCGACCCTCGCGGTAGTCGCTGCTGGCGCTGGCGAAATCGATGCGGCGGTTGGCCTCCGCTTCATCGAAGGTCCCGAATGCCGATCCGTTCAGGATGTATTTCGCGCCGGCGATCGTCAGCGGCGCGCTGTCTGCGAGCTTTCGTGCATAATCCAGCGCTGCAGCCATCGGATCGCTCGATACGTCATCGACGAACCCGATTGTCAGGGCTTTGGCCGCATCGAACCGTTCGGCGGAATAAAGGATGCGCTTGGCCTGGGTCAGGCCGACAAGCGCCGCCAGCTTGCGGGTTGCCTGCACGCCATAGATGATCGACAGCCTGGCCGCCGGAATGCCGAAGATCGCCTTGTCATGGGCGAAGCGGAAGTCGCACGACATCGCCAGATGCGCGCCGCCGCCGAGGCAATAGCCTGATGTAACCGCGATGACCGGCTTGCCCATATGGGCGATCACCGCACAGCCATAATCCACCGCCTCCTCGTAGGCGACGCTCTGGGCCTTGTCGTCGCGTGTCGAAGCGAACTCGCCTATGTCGGCTCCAGCGGAAAAGTCGGAACCTGCGCCGGTGAAGATGACTGACCGAACGGAGCGATCATGATCGAGCTTGGTGAAGATGTCGCCGATTTCGCGCCACATGGCATAGGTGACCGAATTGCGCTGTGCAGGCCGGTTCAATCTGACCGTCGCGACGCCGCCCTCGATGGCGCAAAGAATATCGCTCACGCCGCGGCTCCCGCCGTCGCGCCTTCGCTGACGATCTTGTTGAAGTCGTCGAAAAACTGCTTGGCAAGCTTCTTGGCGGTGGAATCGAGCAGGCGCGCGCCAAGTTGGGCGATCTTGCCTCCCACATCCGTGTTGACGTCGTAGTGTAGGACCGTTGCATCTGGGCCATCAGCGTCCAGCCTGACCCGCGCCGTACCCTTGGCGAAGCCGGCAATGCCGCCCTTCCCCTCGCCTGTGATGGTGTAGCCTTCAGGCGCCACAACGTCGCTGAACGTCACGCCGCCGCTGAACTTGGCCTTGATCGGCCCGACCTTGAGGACGATCTGCCCGGTCATGCTGTCGGCCGATTCCTGTACCAATTCCTGACAGCCGGGAATGACCTGACGCAAGACGTCGGCAGAATTCAGCGCCCGCCAGACCGTCTCGCGGTCCTTGGGGATTCTGACTGAGTCCTGGAGCTCCATCTCATCACCTTTCGAATTGACGTTTTTCTTGTGTCGGCGGCCCGGGCAGATCGAGCCAAGGCCGTCGCGTTGCGCGCGGGAGGATGCGCCGTTTATTTCTTGACGAGTGGGCAAGTGCTTTCCGAGAGAGGCCGGAATGCCTGGTCGCCGGGAATGACCGAAACCAGGTTGTAGACGTCCCACTCGCCCTTCGACTGGTCGGGCGTCTTGACCTGATAGACATACATGTCGTGCACCATGCGGCCGTCCTCGCGGATCTTTCCGCCCTTGGCGAAGAAGTCGTTGATCGGCATCTCGCGCATCTTGGCCATCACAGCCTGCACTTCGGTGGTCCCGGCGGCGTCGACCGCCGCGAGATAATGCATGGTCGACGAATAGTCGCCGGCGTCGCCCATATGCGGCTTGCGGCCGACCTTCGCTTCGAATTTGGCCGCGAAAGCACGCGTCTCGTCGTCCCGGTCCCAGTAGAAGGCGTTAGTCAGGATCATGCCCTGCGCGGCCTCAAGGCCGAGCGCGTGAACGTCGGTGAGCCACACAAGCAAGCCCGCGATGGTCTTGCCGGAAACGCCGAGACCGAATTCACCGGCCGATTTGACGGCGTTGACGAAGGTGGTGCCCGAGCCCGCGATCGCAACCACCTCGGCGGGCGATGCCTGCGCCTGAAGCATGAACGCACTGTGGTCGGACGTCTCGATGGGGTAACGAACCGCCCCCGAAACCTCGCCGCCATTTGCCTTGACGATGGTGGTCGCATCGGCTTCGAGCGCATGACCGAATGCATAGTCGGCAGTCAGGAAATACCAGTTCTTCTTGCCTTGCTTGATCAACTCGTTGGCCGTGCCATTGGCGAGCGCATAGGTGTCGTAGGCGTAGTGGATGCTGTTGGGAGTGCAGCCGTCGCCGGTCAACCGCGAAGAACCCGAGCCGTTGACGATTGCGATACCGTTTTCTTCCTTGGCAACCTGGGCGACAGCAAGTGCGATGCCTGAATTGATCAGGTTCGCGATCATCGTCACGCCCTGCGCTTCATACCATTCCTTGGCAGTCGCCACCGCGACCTCCGGCTTGTTCTGGTGGTCGGCTACAACGACCTCGACCGGCTTTCCAAGCACCTTGCCGCCGTAATCCTCGACGGCCATCTTGACCGCAGTCACAGCCCCTTCTCCGGATTCATGCGAGAATTGACCGCTGATGTCGGTCAGGACGCCAACCTTGACCGCACTCGCATCCTGCGCCAGCGCCCCGGCCGGCATGAAAGCGGTGCTTGCCGCGAGCGTCATCGCGAAGCTCACACCGATCAGTTTTTTCATTCTTCTCATTTCGTTTCCTCCACCATCGCAACAAGGAGCCGATCTCTCTCGCTGCATACTTGCGATACAAGACTTTCTTGCCGTTGCAGAATGACGCCTGCGCATATCTTGCCTTATCAGGCAGCACATTCGCTCCCAAGAAAAGAAAGGCATCGACTTGCATTATTAGACGGCATGTGCTTTACAACTGTCAAGCCACCTGGCGCGAAAAAGTACGGCAGCCAAAAATTCGGAACGCCGGGCGACGCGAAACAGGCGTAGAAAAACGCAATCCGGTTGGGAGGACTCGTGCCGGAAATTGAACCCATCATCGAAGCTCGCGGACTGACGCGGGAATTCAGCGGATTCGTCGCCGTCAACAATGTGGATCTGAAGATTCGCGGCGGAACCATCCACGCACTTATCGGGCCGAACGGCGCCGGCAAGAGCACGCTGTTCAACCTTCTCACCAAATTCCTGTCGCCGAGCAGCGGCCATATATTCTTCCAGGGCCGCGACATAACCTCGATGCGGCCAGCCGGTATTTCGCGCCTCGGCCTCATCCGCTCGTTCCAGATTTCCTCGGTGTTTCCACACCTCAGCGTGCACGAGAATGTTCGTGTGGCGTTGCAGGCGCGCGAAAGCGACACCTTCACCTTCTGGCGCTCGGAAGCGAAACTGAAGCGCTTCGATCCGGAAGCGACGGCTCTGCTTGAAAGCGTCGGCCTTGCAGATGCCGCCGACCGGACAGCCACAGAGCTGCCCTATGGCCGCAAGCGCGCACTGGAACTGGCCACCACGCTGGCGCTCGATCCGAAAGTCCTGCTGCTGGACGAACCGATGGCCGGCATGGGGCGTGAGGATATCGGACGCACGGCCGACCTTATTCGCAAGGTGGCGGCGTCGCGGACTGTCCTCATGGTCGAGCACAATCTCGGCGTGGTCGCCGACCTTTCAGACACGATCACCGTGCTGCGGCGCGGCGAGGTCCTGGCCGAGGGCAGCTACGCCGACGTTTCCAGCAACAGCGAAGTCCGCAAGGCCTATATGGGAGGTGCGCATGGGTGAGTCGCATTCACGTCTCAGCGTATCCGACCTGCATGGCTGGTACGGCGAAAGCCATGTCCTGCATGGCGTCAACTTCCATGTCGGCAAGGGCGAGATCGTCACCCTGCTCGGGCGCAACGGCGCCGGCAAGACCACGACGCTACGCACCATCATGGGCGTTGTGCGGAAGCGGCGCGGCAATCTCCTCTACGGCGGCGCCGACATCCTCGCGCTGGCGCCGCACAAGGTATCGCGCCTCGGCATCGGCTACGTGCCGGAAGAACGCGGCATCTTCTCCTCGCTGAGCGTCATCGAGAATCTGATGCTTCCGCCGGTGTCGCTGCCGGGCGGCATGAGCATCGATGAAATCTACGAACTCTTCCCCAATTTGCGTGGCCGCGACCGGACATCAGGGACTAGGCTTTCCGGCGGCGAACAGCAGATGCTCGCCATCGCCCGCATATTGCGCACGGGCGCAGACTTCATCCTACTCGACGAGCCGACCGAGGGTCTGGCGCCGGTCATCGTCGATCAGATCGCCGAGGCTCTGAAAATTCTGAAGGCCCGCGGTCTCACCATCGTTCTGGTCGAGCAAAACCTGCAGTTTGCGGCCTCCATCGCCGACCGTCACTACGTCTTGGAACAGGGTGTCGTCGTCGATGAGATCGCGAATGACGCGCTGGACGCGAATATGGAACGCCTCAACATCTATCTCGGAGTGTGATCATGACCTCCCTGTCCATCTCGAAGGAATTGCGGCATGACTGAGATCTTCGGCGTTCCCGTTGCCGTGCTGCTCGGCCAAGTCCTGCTCGGCCTGATCAACGGTTCGTTCTACGCCTTGCTGAGCCTCGGCCTGGCGATCATTTTCGGCATGTTGAATGTCATCAACTTCGCGCACGGCGCGTTCTACATGCTGGGCGGCTTTGCTGCGTGGTTCGCGCTAAGCGTCCTTGGCGTCGGCTACTGGCCCGGATTGATCATCGCTCCGGTGGCGGTGGCCTTGTTCGGCGTCGTCGTCGAACGCCTGTTCCTTCGCCATCTCTATCGGATGGACCACCTCTACAGCCTGCTTTTCACATTCGGGCTGGCGCTCGCGCTTGAGGGCCTGTTCCGCCATGTCTACGGCTCGGCCGGCAAGGCCTATCCCCTGCCACTCTCGCTGAGCGGCGGCTACAATCTCGGCTTCATGTTCCTTCCCGCCTACAGGGCTTGGGTGATCCTGGCCTCGGTCGTGGTCTGCTTTGTCACCTGGTACGGTATCGAGCGCACCCGGCTTGGTGCATATCTGCGCGCGGCGACGGAAAATCCGTCGCTGGTGCAGGCGTTCGGGATCAATGTCCCGCTGCTCCTGACGCTGACCTATGCCTTCTGCGTCGGTCTCGCTGGCTTTGCCGGCGCTCTCGCGGCGCCGTTATATCAGGTCAGTCCGGGCATGGGGTCCAACCTCCTGATCGTCGTCTTTGCCGTCGTGGTCATCGGCGGCATGGGGTCCATCGTCGGCGCCATCGTGACCGGCCTCGGGCTCGGCGTCATCGAAGGGCTGACCAAGGTGTTTTTTCCATCCGCGTCCACGATAGCGGTGTTCATCATCATGGTGCTCGTGCTGCTCGTGCGGCCGGCCGGACTCTTCGGCAGGGAAAGATAAGACATGGCCAATTTCGCAGTTGCCGAAAAAGCTCCGGCCCGCTCCGCCGCCTCCTTGAAGGGCGCGCTCCTTATCCTGCTGATCGCGGCAGCGCTCGTCGCCCCGTCCTTCGTCTATCCGCTCTTCCTGGTGAAGATCCTCTGTTTCGTGCTGTTTGCGTCGGCGCTCAATCTCGTCCTCGGCTATGCCGGCCTGCTCTCCTTCGGCCATGCGGCATTCTTTGGCGGCGCGGCCTATATCGCCGCCCATTCCGCCAAGGTGTGGGGTTTTCCCTTCGAGCTCGCGATCCTCTCCGGTGTCATATTCTCGACCGTTCTCGGCTTTTTCTTCGGCGCCCTGGCCATCCGCCGGCACGGCATTTATTTCGCAATGATAACGCTGGCGCTGGCGCAGATGGTCTACTTCCTGGCCGTGCAGATGCCGTTCACCGGCGGCGAGGACGGCATCCAGGCAGTACCCCGCGGCACGTTCCTCGGCCTCGTCAACCTTGGCGACACCACGTCGATGTATTATGTCGTGCTCGGCTTCACCGCCTTCGGCCTGTTCGTCATCTGGCGGACCGTGCACTCCCCATTCGGTCACGTATTGGCGGCGATCCGCGAAAACGAGCAGCGCGCCACCTCGCTCGGCCTGAACGTCGAACGCTACAAACTGATTGCATACACGCTTTCGGCGGCCCTTTCCGGGCTTGCCGGATCGCTCAAGGCAATTGCATTCCAGCTCGCATCGCTCGCGGACGTCACCTGGCACATGTCGGGAGAGGTCATCCTCATGACCCTGCTCGGCGGCATGGGAACGCTCATCGGACCCGTCGTGGGCGCAACCTTCGTCGTCGGCCTGGAGCATTACCTCTCGACCAGCGGCCTGCCCATCACCTTCATCATCGGACTTGTCTTCATCGCCTGCGTGATGGTGGCGCGGCGTGGGCTCTATGGCGAGCTGCGCGCTCGCCTTGCATCGCGCGCTGCGGCATCTCCCAAGGAATGAGCAGACGCCCTTAAACAGGGCGTCTCCTATTCCTCGAATGTGTAGCTGAGTTCGTAGTCGGTTTCATTCGCCACGATCGGCTGCTTGCAGTGGCTGCAAACCACCAAGGGCTCGAAATCCGAATTGCACAGGCGATGCCTGAGCGTCAGAGGCGGCTTGCCGTCGGAGAGCCAGCGGTCACCCCAGCGCATCATCACGATCATCGGCTGGTAGAGATCGCGACCCATTTCGGTGAAGCGATACTCGAAACGATCGCCATTCGCACCGTAGCGCTCCTTGCGGAACACCCCGCTTTCGACCAGCCGCGTCAGGCGATCGGTCAGGATATTGGTGGCGATGCCGAGCTTCTCGATCATCTCGTCGAACCGCCTAACGCCGAAAAAACCCTCACGAATGATCAGGAAGCTCCAGCGGTCGCCGATGATCTGCAGGCTGCGCGCCACAGAACACGGCCTGACCCTCTCCAGAAGAGCAGGATCGGAGCTCCTGCGGCTTTTCAACTTTACCTCGTAAGGTGAATAGCCGGCGCCCGGGCCGTCGCGAAAGGAAACCTCGCGGGCCTTGATCGGCTCATGGCATTCCGAACAGACGGTGACCGGATCGCAAGTGTGACCGCATGTCGTGTGGATCAGTTTCAGCGGAGGCTCAGCCCCCTGCGTCAGCCATTTGTCGCCGAACTCCATCAGCGACAGCATCGTCGAAAACAGATCCTTGCCACGCTTGGTCAGAAAATAGCTTTTGCCGCGCTCGCCCGGCCTGGCGCCGATGACGAAAATATCGTTGTCGGTCAGCATCGACAGCCGCGTCGAAAGCGTCTGGCGCGGAATGCCAAGACGGCGCTGGAACTTTTCGAAGCTGCGCACGCCAAAGAAGGCTTCCCGGACGATCAGGAAGGTCCAACTATCGAGAACGATCTCGACGGTTTTTCGGACCGAGCAATGGCGTTCCAAATGAGGCTGCCTCAGTCGAAGTTTGAATTCAGCGGGAGTCGGATTGCTTTCGCCGCCGACTTGGTGAACGGACTTAGCCAACGGAAACCCTCAGTTGTGTACAAAATTGGCCGCTTTGACACCTAGTCTAATAATGCAAGCGTCACTCCACTTCAATTGGCGACCGGCGAACTAAGACTGGATTGGACCGAGTTTAGGGCATCGCTGTTCAACGAAGCCCGTGATAGGCTGACCCGCGGGCACCGGTGTGAACGCCTCGCGCGGAATCTTCAGCGCGCCGAGCAGGATCGCGGTGTAGAACTCGACATTGGTGTCGAGGCTACCTGCCTGCATACGACCGAAACGCGCTTTTGGGTCTCCGCACATACGCTGAAAATCCCGCGCAATGCCAGCGCGCCGGTTGGCCGACCTCAAAAGTGAATAAACCCCATTAGTCGGCCACCTGCTTCCGAAACGAACGACCGGCTTCGAATCTTGCCGCGCGCAGCCTCAGGCTGCGGCCTTCGGCGCGAAGCGCTCCCGGCCGTGGATTGCGACGATCGCCAGCGCGACAAGCGCCCACAGTGCGACGGCGATCCACTGCTGCTGCACCTGGTCGGCACCCTCGTAGACCCGACCAAGGTAGCGCACGCTATTTTGGTGCGAGGCGTGCATCAGGATCGCCAACAGCGCGCTGCCGGTGTTCTGCCAGAGCCAGGTGAATACTACTGCGGCGAATACCGCGTGGATCGAACCGTAGACTGTCAGGTCACCCAACAGCCCGAGCGGCAGGTGCCACGTCGCCCAGAGCACGCCCAACATTAGGCTCGCCGCCAGTGCCCCCTGCCGCTCGAGCATTTTTGGGAGCGCATAACCGCGCCAGCCCGGCTCCTCACCGAGCGGGCCGCTGAACACCAGGAAAATCGCTACCCAGGCGACGATCTCGCCGAACGGTGGGACCAAGCTCCAATTGGGCGGCGCCGCACCGAACATGGGGGTTACGAGCATTGCCGCAAGCTGCAATGCCAGCGGCAGCCCGATCGCCACCAAGTACCAGACGGGTGTCACCCGCCAACGCCCGATCGCGGCCAGGATCCGCCTCACCCCCACCCAGCCTTCAGTTAGCGCCGCGATGGCGAAGCCGGCGAGCGCTGGGCCGAAAGTGAACCAAGGTATGCCCTCGCCACCGCTCGCCATCCACGGCAGAAACAACAGCCATGTCAGCGCGAAGGCGAGCGCGAAAAAGCTGACGAGCGGGTGCCTCGAAATCTGCGTCACCATACCGTTGACCCCTGTTGGGCATGACCAAGAGAGCTAAGCTCCTCCGGCGGCGCGCCACCCCTCGGCGAAATAGACTATCACTTTGCCCGGACGCGAACCACGTAGTCAGCCTGCCTTCCGCTTGGCCCACAACGGGTGATTTGCAGGCTCTCTGGCTGATCCTGCCACATGCAGTCTATCCGAGCGCGCCGGGGGTGTTCCGCTCGACGACCGCTTCTGGCTCGACAGTCTAGCGGTCGCGGCAATGTCCGCCTTATGGAAGTGGCAAAGCTGGCATCTATGGGCTGCAATGGAGGCGCATTTGCTGCCGATCACGTGAGGCGATGCGTAAGTCGGCCTCAGCTCAGCAGCAGCTTCTTCCTGCAAGGTTTGGCCGTTCGTGTGGATGACGAGGTCCGCTGGCGTCGCGCCGAGTACCTTAGCAACATGCCATAGCGTGATTGCAGTCGGATTGCGCTAACTGATTATTGGGCGCTGATATGATCTGATCAACACCCATGGGTTCCGCAACCTTGCAACCGCGGCCGCCAACAGGTTGTATCTGAAACGTCCCGTATAGATGCTCACCATCGCCGCTAAAACGAGGAGCGATAGACCTGCTGTATGTGAACATGAGCACCATCTGCTTGGCACAACAGCAAACACTGGTGGTCCGTTTAGGATGCTGCCCAGTCGCTCTGCTTGCCATGGGCAGCTGCCCGGCGCTGCTTCCTGTGTGGCGCCTCAGGACGCCCGTGATTAATGAACGCGCTGGAGCCGTCGCGATACACACGCCAGGGTGACTGCATTGGTGAGGCGTATCGCATCTCTGCCGGAGATTGCCGCGTTCAAGCCGCGGCTTTGAACGATCGAACGCGCGCCGCGTCGGCGGTGTCGTCGATACGCGCGGCAGAGACAGCCGCCGGTGGTAGTTGGGCCGAAGCGGCACGGCTCAGGCCCGACAGGTTCATCTGAATGCGCCACCTGGCAATCGGGTTGAGGTCCACAAGCGACAGCATGATATTACGAAGAAAGCGCCTTATTGGACCGCGCGTGGTCGCCATGCCGGTCATTGTTCCAGCGATGCTCAGCACCTTCTCCGCTGCAGGCCGGCGCAGTCTTTCGTACAGGTCGAGGGCCGCCTCTTCCCGGATGCCGTTTATTACATCGCCGAGCAGTTCTCCGAGTACCACCGCATCCACCAAGCCAGTGTTCATGCCTTGGCCACCGGCGGGGCTGTGAACATGGGCAGCGTCGCCCATGAGGAATAAGCGATCCTTTCGATAGGAGCTGGCGAGACGATGGTGCAGCCGGAAACGCGAACTCCAGTTCAGCGCGGTGACCTTGGCGCGCTCACGTTCTGGGCCGCGGCTGTCCAGCAGGCGCTGGATGTCAGCGATCTGAGGCTGCTCCGGCGCATCATCCATGGTAGCCACGACGCGGAACGTCCCGTCCGGCAAGGGGGCGACAACCACCATTCCCGCTGGCGAAAAGAAAAGGGAGACCTCCTTGCCGGTCAGCGGCCACTCCAGACTCACATCGGCCAGCACAAAGGAACCTTCATAGGTCGCGCCTTCGAAATCGAAGCCGGTCGCCTGTCGCACAACGCTGTGTGCGCCGTCGCCGCCAACCACGTAGCGGGCTGATATCCTGTGCTCGACCCCATTCTTGCTGAGCGTTACAATTGCCTGGTCGCCATCCTGGAGCACGCCGGTGGCGGTGAAGCCTCGATGCACAAACCCGCCGAGCTCCGCGATGCGCTCTGCGAGCACCTGCTCGGTTAAGTTCTGAGGCAGCATTAAGAGGTAGGGATGATTGGTCGGCAGCTTGCCGAAGCGTAGGTTCAATAGTGCGCGGTCACGATCCCTGACCGTGAACCGTTCAACTTTCATCCCAAGCTCAACCATCCGGTCGGTCACGCCCAAGCGGGTTAGCGCCTCAAGAGTGTGTGCATGGATGACACCAGCGCGCGATGTGTTTTGACCCTGATCGAGCTTGTCGACCAGCAGATGATCGACGCCAGCCTGGTGCAGGGCGATCGAGAGTGCCATGCCAGTGGGGCCGGCCCCAACGATGATTATGTCCGTATGATCGGGGAGCATTTCAATTTCTCCTTGGATATCATTTTTATCAACGATTGTTGACTTATGACGAATGCCATTGAATTTGTCAACAGCTGTTGGCATATAAATGACATGGCCAACAAACCGACCGCGAAACCAACCAAGTCCGAACGAACGCGGGCCGCAATCCTCGAGGCAGCCCGCGAACTTTTTATGGAGTTCGGCTATCAGGCCGCGACGGTGCGCGATGTGGCGCACCGGGCTTCGATCGATCCGGCGATGGTGATCCGCTATTTTGGCAGCAAGGAGGAGCTCTTTGCCCGCGCTGCCTCGATCAGGCTGAATGTCCCCCAGCTACAGGTGGTCGACAGTCAAGCTATCGGTGAGACGTTGGTCCGCCATTTCCTGAACCTATGGGAGGGGCCGGAGAGCAGTTGCGGCATGGCGGTGTTGTTGCGATCGGCGGCCTCGAACGAGTTTGCAGCCGAAAAAAATGCGGGAAGTGTTCGCCGCGCAAGTTCGCCCGGTTGTGGCATCCGTCGGGGATCCCGCGACAGCAGCCAGGCGTGCCGGTCTGGTCTCCAGCCAATTGCTCGGATTGGCAATGTGCCGTTACATCCTTAGGCTGCCTCCTGTGGTTGACCTGTCCCAGGCGGAAATTGTGCGCGCGATTGGTCCGACGCTACAAAGCTATGTGATGGCGACCGATGAAGATGCGATGAGCAAGATTTGACGCATCCTCCAAGACCCAGATGGAAGCCCGTGATAACAATGCCAACCATGGGGTTCTGCGCAGAATGGGGGTGTCTGGTTCAGACCCAATCGCTCCCCCTTGCGTCGCGGCCGGCAATGGCTCCTTTCAGGCGCCGGCGAAGCCCCAACAGCCTAGATGAGGGCGTATTGTTGGCAGGCGGTCTTGGGGCCGCTTCCCGACGGCTTCTTTGTTGCACGATGTCTCCAAAACCAGACGAATCTGCGATACGCCCATCAGAGGCGAACAAATCGGGCGCGCCTCAACAGACGTCGAATGCGTTCCAATGGTTCATAATCCATCGTTCGATGCACGGGTAAAACCCCCGTTTCGAGAGACGCCGCCGACTTCAAGCCGCGACCCTAGCACAACGCCCCCTGGCACAATGCCCCCTAGCACAATGCAGGCAGCCCGCGCGTACGGGAAATGGCTGTCGGTGCAAATCGCCCGCCCACGTGCCTCAAAGTCTTTGCTCGCATATGCGTCCGGCACATTGCCTTGGCCAGGTCCGAAGCGACGGCGCAGCACGCGGCCTAAGCGGCTGTGCCTGAGCGCTCGCTACGGAACCGCAAGCGCATCGTCCGCTACCTCGGCCAGGTCAGGGAATAGCTGCCATGCTGCAACCGCCCTCGTAGAGCAGCCTTTGTTATTGCCTATTGCGCTTAATTAAGTTCTTGGGCGAGCCCGATGAGCAGCCCTCCTGGCCCGCGGATGTAGCAGAGCCGATACGCGTCTTTATATTCGACGACTTCGCCTACGAGTTGCGCCCCGCGATGGTGGAGCCTTTCAAGCGTCTCGTTGATGTCGTCCACGGTGAACATGACGCGGAGGTAGCCAAGTGCGTTGACCGGGGCGTTGCGGTGATCTGCGACGACTTCCGGCACCAGGAAGCGGGAGAGCTCGAGCCGGCTGTGGCCGTCCGGTGTGCGCATCATGGCGATCTCGACCCGTTGATCGCCCAGTCCAGTGACACGTCCGGCCCATTCTCCTTCGATCATGGCCCGCCCTTCGAGCTCGAGGCCGAGCTCGCGAAAGTAATCAATCGTCCCTTCGAGGTCATCGACGACGATTCCTACATTGTCCATCCGTTTGAGCGCCATATGTCCAATCTCCAAAATGTCGTCCAAATCGCAAACTCATAGAACAGCTTGCCAGGTGAAACACCTTTCCAGATCCCAGCGAGAAACGCGCCTCGGTCGTCTCGATCGGGGACGATGCCGGTCAGTCATTCCCGGGACGCGTGAAGGCAATAAACGACCCTTGGAATCCCTGGAAGCGCACGGCATGACGTCGGTCGGCCGAACGCTGGATGGCGTCACTTCTCAACATAACTGCGGAAATTGTTCAGGATCGCTTGCCAGCCGTCGCGCTGCATCTCGATGGAATTCTGCGTCTCGGCATCGAACATCGTGGTCACCTTCGTGCCATTCTCGGTGGCATCAAAGATCGTCCGCGCCTTGCGCCTGTCGCCCATCGCTAATGTGATGGCCTTGTACGGTTCGATCTCGTCGTACACTGCCTCGAAATCGAAACCGAAACTGCCGTCCTTGGCTTCCATGCGCGCCTTGTAGCGACCGCCGACCCTCAGGTCAGCTTCGGCGCTTGGGCAACACCAGTCGTCGGAAGCGAAATTCCACTGCGTGATGTCAGCGGGTGTCGTGTAGGCCTCCCAGACGCGCTCGATCGGCGCCGCAATCGTGGTGGCGATGGTAATCTGCTGGATGGTCACTTTTGAATTCCTCGTTGTCCCAATTGGATGAGAATTCGCCGGCAGTTCATCGGGTGATTTCGGGTTCGACGAGTTTGGCAAGCTTGCGCAGCGACTCTTGCCAGCCGAGGTAGCATGCCTCGAGGGGGATCAGATCTGGCACGTTATCCTGAACCACCGTCATGTCGGTTCCGACGGAGACGGCGCTTAGCGTGACCGTCACTTTCATCTCGCCCGGAAGGTTCGGATCATCGAAGACATCGCTATAGACGAGCGTCTGGCCGGGAACGAGTTTCAGATAAGTGCCACCGAAAGAATGGCTTTGCCCGGTGGTGAAGTTTCGGAAGGACATTCTGTGCTTGCCCCCTTCCCTCGCCTCGAGCTCATGGACTGTACAGGTAAAGCCGAAGGGCGGCAGCCAACTCGCAATCGCGTCGGGTTCCAGAAATGCGCGATAGATCTTTTCGGGTTTCGTGGCAAAGACTCGGTGCAGCTTTACAGTGTTGGGCATGGTCACCTCCATTCATTGAGCTCCCCTAGGACGAACGAACAGTGCGCCTGCCGACAATCAAGCAAATTTTTTTGCCAGAGGCTCTCGCGGGGCGCGCAAGATCGCGGTTTGCTTGAAGCTGAAGCGGCGACGGGACGGACGACATGCGGCGCGCCGCTGAGTGGCAGGGTGGAGGCCGTGAGCTGACGGTCAGCTAGGTTGAAGTCATCCGCAGGCGGACGTTCCGCGAGCTCTCTGCGGATCCAAACAGCACAAACAATCGCTGTTGGCGGATGGATCAAAGCCTAGCAGTCCGGCATCTTGTTGCTCGACAAGAGTGCCTTTCCGATGTCTCCATCGAGTGCAAACCGCTCGCAGCGCTCGCCGTCGGAGTCATCAATGTAGCTTTCGATGTGTTTGAAGCCGAGCTTCGCCAAAATCCGCAGCGACGCGATTTTGCGCGCAACCGCCTCGGCCGTCACCTTTTGAAGCGCCAGAGTTTCAAAGGCGTAGCGGATTACTTCGCGCGCCGCCTCGCTGCCCAGTCCCTGCCCCCAATGCCCACGTGCCAGCACAAATCCCAATGCGGCTGTCTTGGCGACGGTTGCGCCGAAAGACAGGGTTATCGTCCCGGTCGGTTCCGATACTCCTACTTGGTCTATCGACCACTTGATGGCCTTGCCGTCAGTGAAAAGCTGACGCGAATGGGCGAACCATCGCGCGCCTGCGCTTATGTCTGCGGGAATGGGATCGCCGGCGAGGGAGGCGGACTCGACATCTGTCGCGCGCGCAAACCATGCTGGGATATCCCGTTCGCTCGGCGCCCGGAGCACGAGCCTTGGTGTCGTGAGCTCAGGAAATCGGACTGGTTCCATAAGGCATTTTCGACCTGAGGCGGTGGCAATGCAACAGTACTGGCGGGCCGCGTCCGGCTAATGCGAGAGGCGGACAAGTTTCGCCGACGTGCCCACGGGCTGTTTGGGGCCGGCGACAGTCCGGTTTCGAGCCTCTGATGTGGGATAGCTGCCGGCAAAAAGGCGCGTCGATCCCACAGACAGCAATAGCTGCCATTCCCTCACCCATTCTCGCCGAACCAAGCATGGTTATCCGGCACTTGTCCTCGGCTATCTGGTTCTGCTCCGCGCGAATCGCAATTTCGAGGCCGCGCTGGATGATGCGGCGGCTGTTGCTGCCGTGATGGAGGATGCTGCTGAAGGGACCAGGACGCTTACTGCGAACGATATAGCAATGACGGAAGGCGGTGACCCCGTCGCCGGAATTGTCAGGTTTCACAATGCCTTACGTGAGCTTGTTGGACGGCGTGGCATTCGCGAGGACGTCAGCCGATACGAGGCAATTGGCTTTGGTCTGGTCGAAATGCACGGCGCCAGACGAAACAACTTGCTGGACAGTTTTCCTCAGGAGACGAGCTCGCTTCATCTGGAGGGTTTCTTCAACACGCTTTATGCTCGATATGACGAGCGATATGTCGTGAGTGCCCCCGATCTCGCCACAGTGACGCGGCGGCTCGAATGGCATCCACTTTCGCCGGCATTTTCACTCCCTGACTTGGATTATCCGCCGCGGCTCGCCGAGCAAGCTTAAGCACGCCGGCCCAGTCGAGCGACTTTCTAAGGACTATTCGGGCGCCGACAGGAGACCGACAGCTTGGGCGCGCTCAAATCTTAGATAGCGGCCTTTCCGATGACGGTTTACACGAACATCATGATCACCGCATAGCCCACGGTCACCAGCACCAGGCCAGCGACGAGCATCGGCAGGAGAGTACTGCCAGAATCTTGATCGTTCATGATTTCATATCCTGCTTCTAGGTGAACGGACTTTGATTGTCCGCGGATGAGATTGGTGGTGTCAGTTTGCCACCGCCGAAGCTTGTCCCAATTCGAAGGTTTCCTCACTGACGATGCGGTTGTCAGCATCGACGATTGAGGGAGGCAAATGAGGAAAGCCGTAATCAATTCGCCTACTCGTGCGAGCACTCACCCCTTCTATTCCTCTGACTGTCGCCTCGCATTGGAGCGTCGATCCAAGGCTTGATGGACATGGCCATAAAGGCAGGTTGGACCCCGAACGAAGTCTCCTACACCATCATGATGCTGGGCGTTCAACAGCTCCAGCTTTGTTCCACCGATGAGCAACTTCGACTGGACGCCCACTAACGTCACGCGACACAATAAATGGTCATTCCAGGCCAATAGACCGAGCGCACTTCTTTCCCGGCAGGCTGCTCGCGCCTTAAGGCCGTGCGAGCAGAGCCAGGCTCGAGCCTCGGCACCTTGCAGTGAAGTCCGCACGGCTTGCTGGTGATCGCCATATCTGCTTTGCTGTCATTTGATCTCGGGGGAACCGTGAAATGGCACCAGGCAAGATTGTCTGCCCGATTTGTAGAAATGGGGCCAGGAAGGGGCCCGCTGCGACCGGTGACTATTTGGCTGTCGACTGCACTTCGTGCGGACGCTTTCAAGCTTCCGAATCCTTTCGAGAATCCGCCAAAGCCCAATCAATAGCAGCTCGACGGCACGCGCTTGAGCTGGCGAGGTTGAGGGCGCCGTACGGGGCGATGCCTCACGTAACCACTTACGACATCCCATAGCAGGCGCGGTTTGCAGACCCCTCGTCGGTTTGAGCGCTCAACTGGCGCTATGGGAACCGTTTGGGCTACCAAGGGGCCGTCTCCAGACTGGCAGTTTACGGCAGAAAAGGTCGGTAAGCTGTCGTTCAGTCCCGGTTGCAGTGTCTCCTTTGGGACTAGCGTCGGATTTCCCACCACAATCGAGAGTCAGCGATATGGTTGGTTTGCCAAGTCATCTTGTGGTCCCTGCCACGAGTCAGTAGGACCAGTCGTACCGTTCGGTGTCCTCATCGTGTCGCTTGGCTTGCCACTCATAGTCATCGGCGAGCTCGTTCAGTGCCTTGGCCGTGTACGGATGCTCGAAAGCAATTGCCTTGGCCCAGCCCCGGTACTTCGCCGCCTCGTTCCGCTCCAGATTGCCGCCGTCGCCCGGCATGCGAGTGGTAACGCCGCGCCTGTTCGCCTTGCCGACGCGGAACCCCTCAAGCATAGGCTTGCTCCGAAAAAGATCTAGCGCGTCGCGCACTGGCTCCGCGGGCCAGTGCCCATCGGCGCCGTTGGGTGACGCGGAAAGCATCTGGCCGATCTTGCTATCGGCGATGTCCTGTCGTCCGACCGCCTTGGCTAGAGCGCGCGCCTCCTTGATCCAAGCCTCTAGCACCTCGCCATCGATAGTGTTGTCGTCGCGCCTGCCCGGGATGTGGTTCCAGAGTTCGAACAGCCGGTAGGCTTGGCGGGCCGCCGCGCGCGCCTGTTCCGGATTCGACGGCTCGGGCTCCTCTATCCCGCTTTCGGCGCTGGCCTTGAACACGGCGCTTAGCATCTCGATAAACAGCTTCGGCTGTTCCGAAAGAACCGACAGCAGCACCTTCGGCGGGCGGCGCGAGTACTCAAGGACGCGCAGGTAATTCCATTCCAGCATCGCCAAGGCATTGCGGTCCACGTCGTCGCGTGTGTCCAACTCCGTCAGGACCTCCGTGACATAGTGCTGAAACATGGTTGCTTCGTTGCCATCCGCCGTGTTCTCGGTGGGTTGGCGCGCGGCCTGCTCCAACACCTCCAGCAATACCGCGGACGGCAGACGACCCTTTTTGTCGCGACGACCGACGAGTACCAGGGCGTGACGAGCCCGACCCACTTCAATCAGCTGGCGGATAGCGTAGATGATGTCATCGCTGTCGCCGTCCATCCACATGACCGGTGCGAGGCGCCAGTAGGTCCCCAACGTCTCGTCACCGATCGCTGCGACCTGGTTCCAGGTCCATCGTCTGGTCGGCAGGGCCCGCAGGACAGTCATGAGAGCGTCGTCGCCCCAGGCCTCCGCTCGCACCTGAGCGATCAGCGCCTCCGCCCAAGTCTCCTTGCGATCCCGGAACGCTGAGATGATGAGGCCATGGGCAACGCCGCGCTCGTGCGCGTCGCCGCTTCTGGCCGCTGCTTCAATCAGGGCGTCTACATCGGCGGCTGGAATGCTACTGTCGTAGAGCGCCTGGCCAATGTAGCCTGCGCTGTTGACCAGTCGGGCCAAGCCGAGGATAGCCGGAATGCCTCCCTCATTGAAGAGGGCTTGGGCAGCCGCCTGTCGCGCAACCTCCACATTGTGCTGCTCGGCTTCCCACCCCTCGCGTGTTGATTTGGGCAAAGCGACCGAGTCTTCGAAAAGCCACGCCGCGCGCGCCAAGGAATCCTTGGGTGCGAAGCGCTCGTAGATCGCCTCCAGCCGTTGCAGCACTTCCTCCGACAGTGACCAGTCTGCATCAGGGAATTGTCGATGGTGGTGTAGGATGCGCCGAAGCTTCTCCCAGAAGACAGCGCGGTCGGCGGTGTCTGTGACCTCGGTCTCGGCAGCCTCCAGCGCCGCAAGCGCCGGGTTCAGGTCGGGGGAAAGGTCGCCAAGCCGATCCAGTAGAGCAGACCATCGCTGGGGATCGAGGCCGACGTCGGCAATCAGCCGCTCGCTGATCTTTGCCGCGCCTCGGCCGATCAAGTTCCAAGTCACCACCTCCGGCTTGTCGACGCTGAAGTCGCGCCAGCGCGGCATTGGCGACGGACTTGAAATGTCGTGGCCGCTGGGCAGCACGCTGAGCATCAGCTTCCACGCGGTCGCAGGCTCGCGTTTGCGAATCAAGTCGAGAGCGCGGATGCGCTGCTCCTGCGTGGCGTACGTCTGAGGACTCCACAGGAGGTGAACCTCCTTCAGGCTGTTCATCGGCCCATTGCTGTACTTGCGCGGCTTGACGTCGATCGCGTCGAGACGTGCTAGGACATGGGTCACGCGAGTCATCAAATCCGGTGACCAGGCCAGTGCTTCCAGCGCCCACATCAGGTCGGACAGGTGCTCCGTTCCGAAGACCCCGCCGTCATCGTGGCCGAATAGGGCGCCGATCGGAGGGTCGTCCTGGTCGAGACTGTCTTCAATGGCGGTCAGAAAGGCGTCGGGCGATGCCTCGGCGAGCAGCCGGAAGTCGTCAGAGAGTGACCACCAGCGTCGCGCATCAGCATTACGAAGAAGGTGCGCGACGATCGCGTCCGCGCGTCGCGGTGCGTCCGCGGCGGTTCGAATCTTGTCCCCCCAGAGCGCCAGCAAGATTAGAACTTGGCCCACGCCATGCCGCAGCAGGGCCGAATAGCTCGGCCGTACGCCGTGAATGTCGGCCATCCAGCGGTCGTCTGGCTTCATGTCGAAACGAGGATCGGGAGCGCCCAGAACCGCTTGAGCGACGTTGTCGAAGCGGTCAAGATCGGCGCGCGTCAGGTGGTGGCCCAGCAAAATCCAAGCGTCCGACGGCGAGGCGATGCGCCACGCCGGTCCGACCTTCTGAAGCGGGCTGTCAAAAATACTCACAAGCGACGCCAGATCGGCGATCATGGAGTCGTAGGGCTGGTCAGCGAGCTCGGCCAAGCGCGCGCGGTCGCCCTCGGAGGTTTCGATCCACCCGCCGGCGAGCAGCGCCGCTAGCAGCCCCTTTGGCGGAGTCCCTTCCGCCCACCAAGGTAGGCGCCCGGGAGCTCCTGGGATCAGCCGACGCAGGACTGCGAGATTGCGCGCGCTGTCGCGGGCTAGCGCCTTCGCTCGTGGTTCAGCCACGCCGGCGGCTTGGAGGGCGGCAGCGATACCTTCGCGCGAAGGGCGCGCCAGGCCTCGGACCTCGCCACGTCCGATCATGCGCTCATCATATGCCTGGAGCACGAAGTGGCCCCGCTTAGTTAGGGCGCCGGCAATGCCCGGATCAGGCTCGGTGAGGAGCAGGATCAGAGGCGCTGGCGCGTTGCCCAGCGCCCGGGCAGCCTCGGCCGTCGTCACCACCAGCGTACGGGCACGATAGGCCATCGCGATATTGTCCGGCAGTTCGCTGAGCGTGGCGTGAAAGAACGACGCCACCTCGTCGGGCGTGGTCGCTTGCAGGGAAAGGACGGACGGCTCTCCGCGCAGCCAGCGGAGGACTTCGGCCGAATCTTCGCTGCGGTCGGCGAGCACGAGATCCTCGGTCAGCCGCCATTCGGTGGCGAGCGACCACTCTTCCCAAATCTCATCGAGCTCCCGCGTTCCCGGCGGCCGCTTGTTAAGGCGTGAAGCGATCCAGAGGCCGACAGCAGGATGCTGCTCGACCCAATGCACCAGATCGTCAGCGTCATAGACCCGAACTTCGCGCCAGGGGCCTTCCGCCTGACGAGCCTTGGCCCAGGCGTCCTTTTGCGGCCAATGACGCAGGGTGACAAAAATGTAGGCGGAGGTAGCAGGCTCGATAGGGCTCGGGGCAGCCGTCCGCTTCTCGTAGTCCTCGCTCGCCTTCTGCTGGATGTTACGCCGTTGGACGCCGAGCTCCCAGCCCGCGCGCCCCTTGGGTACATAAGCGTTGCCTTTGGCGGCAGTGGTTATACCGTCCCAACCAGGGTGACGAACCCCTTCGTCAGACGGGAAACGAAGCTCGATGGTGGGGTCGGGCGCGGCTTGGACCAGCTTGGCCACCAACGTCGGCAGGCTAACTGGACCATCGATGCGATCGGCCCAATCCGACAGGTCTTGTGCGCTAACCCATCGAACCGGGGTGCCTGTGGGGTCCGCGCCCGCGATTGGAAGCACGGATGGCCCGATCACGGCACCCGTGGGTAGGAAGTTGATGCCCGCGCCCTCCAAAGCGGTTCGGATGGCCTGCGCGTTGTTGGCGACGGGCGTGCGCGAGCCACGCTCGAAGTCGGCGATGGTGGATGTCCCGACACCCGCTGCCTTCGCGAGATCTTGCTGCGACCAAGCCAGCAGGGCGCGGGCCGCGCGAACATGCTTAGGCGTGAGTTCGGTGGGAGGGCTGGAATTCGTCATGGTCATATGAAATATATGACCTCAGCGATAATATCTCAACTGTTCTCTTTTGTTGACATTTTGGAGTTTCTGCCGACAATAGGTAACACAATGACTGATCTTCATATGAATTATCGCGAACGCGCGCTCGATTTGGTCCGGGCACGAGGCATCGCGCGCGCGCGCGACTTCAAGGCGGCCGGCATCCCGCTGGTCTATCTCAAGCGTCTGACCGACTCCGGCGTCCTAGTTCGTCTCGGCCGTGGACTCTACCAGGATTCCGACCGCGTTGGGGAGCATATCGAGCATAACTTGGCGGAGGCGGCGCGGCTGGTGCCTAACGGCATAATCAGCCTCATAAGCGCGCTCCGTCACCACGAGCTAACGACCCAGCTTCCGAATGCCGTCTGGATGACCATTCCGCACAAAGATCGGACGCCGAAAACGACGAGCCTAAAGTTTGAGATTGTCCGGGCAACAGGCCAAGCCCTGACGGCGGGGATTGAGCAAGTGATAATCGAAGGGGTCTCGGTACCGGTTTACGGCGTTGCCAAAACCGTCGCTGATTGCTTCAAGCACCGCCGTCATGTGGGCGAGGATGTGGCGGTTGAGGCCCTTCGTGACGCACTAAGGCAGCGGAAGACCACCGTAAGCGAACTTATGAAGTTTGCCGTCATCGACCGGGTCGCCGGCCGCATGGAGCCGTTCATGAAGGCCATGCAATGAAAGATAAGGTCATCAAGGATCCTGCCTCATCGATCCGCGCGCGTCTGCTAGCTGACGCCAAAACGAATGGCGACGACTTTCAGCGGGTTCTGACGCGCTACGCCATTGAGCGGCTCCTGTTTCGTCTCAGCCAGACAGAAGCCGTAGAGCACTATGTGCTGAAAGGTGCCATGCTATTCGTCACTTGGCCTAGGCATGTTCTTAGGCCCACCGGCGACCTGGACCTCCTCGGCCGAGGCGACCCTGCCCCCGAGGTCTTGAAGGAATTGTTCACCCGCATTTGCCAGGTGGAGCTGGCAGACGACGGCATCCTATTCGACCCGACTACGCTGCAGGTCGAGGAAGTGCGCGAAGCCGACAAATATCAGGGTGCGCGGCTGAAGTTGAAGGCCGGTCTGGCCGGCGCAGTGATAACCGTGCTGATCGACATAGGCTTCGGCGACCACGTATACCCGCCGCCGAAAAGGGAAACTTTCCCATCCCTGTTGTCTGGTCTACCGGAGGCCAACATCCTCATGTACCCGCCCGAGACTGTAATAGCCGAGAAGTTCGAGGCGATGATCCGTTTTGGGGAGACCAACGGCCGAATAAAGGACTTCTACGACGTCTGGGTTACCACCCGCACTTTCCCGTTCGACCTGGGAAGCGTCGTCGAGGCAGTCGGCGGCACGCTGCGGCGCCGTGAGACTGTGATGCCGACGGACATGCCTGTGGGCCTGACCGACGTCTTCGCCGCCATTGCAGAAGAGCGCGGCCTCTGGGCGGGCTTCCTGCGTAGGTCGCCTCCAGCGATGGAGCCACCGCCTTTTCGGCAGCTGCAGGAGGAGCTGCGAAGCTTCTTCAGGCCGATCATCGCCAGCCTGAGTGTCCCGGAAGGCGCTCGGGGACGTTGGGATCCCAATGGAAACGCTTGGCGCTGACCGCGAGAAGCAAATCCCGAAGTTCGGGATGTATCAGAAGCGGACTGGCCGCTTTCAGGAGCCGCATCAACATCGGCGAATGACCGAGAAGATGAAGGGTTTCGGGTGCCGGTAGGCGTACGAAAGCCTCCCATGCAGGAACCCGCGGGCCACTGGCGATGGCTATGGGGATTTCGGATTTCCGCCGGTGTCGGCGATGGCGCGACCGCCACTGGGAAGCCCCGGGGTGGATGTGAACGGACCGCTTCGTTGTGCCTTTTCGCGGTGTTGGCGGCCCGGCGCCCGGCTCTTCACGCCTCCGTCGGCGTCAGCAATTGCCGTGGGCGCACGCGTGTCCGTTGCCGGCGGCGGAGCGCCAGCAGCTGAAGGCTCGACCATACCGTGCCGGGTCATGGGTCGTGCACCCGGTTTGTCGCCGTCGCATCTGGCGGTCCGCGCGGCCGCCGCCGCCGCTCGAAGACCTCGATGACGATCATGCGGCCGCCGCAGCACGGGCACGGCGGGCGCAACACGGAGGCGGACTTCCACGGCCAGAAGCGGTCGAACGAGACGCATGCCTCGACCACCGATCCCGAAGCCAGGCTCTATCGCAAGGGCAAAGGTAAGGAGACGAAGCTGTGCTTCATGGGGCACGGGCTCATGGAGAACCGCCACGGCCTGCTGGTCGATGCCTGCCTGACGCTGGCCGACGGGCATGCCGAACGGGTAGCCGCACTGCACATGATCGAGCCGCGTGCCGACCGGCCGCAGGCGATCACGCTCGGCGCCGACAAGGCCTATGATGCGGAGGACTTCGTCTACGAGTTGCGCTCGATGAACGTGACGCCGCACGTAGCGCAGAACACCAACGGCCGCAGTTCAGCGATCGACGGACGCACGACCCGGCACAGCGGCTATGCCGTCAGTCAGCGCATCCGCAAGCGCATCGAAGAGGCGTTCGGTTGGATCAAGACGGTCGCTGGCCAAGACAAGACCGGGTTCCGCGGCCGTGATCGCGTCGGATGGGCCTTCACCTTCGCTGCCGCCGCCTACAATCTGGTGCGGCTGCCGAAGCTGCTGGCGGTGCCGACATGACCGCGCCGGCGGGCTGCCAGATGATCGGCCGCTGGCGCATTGTCGAGGCCGATCTGTGGGATCGCGATTATCTCAACCTCTGCGGTCCCGCCACGATCACCATCGGCGACGACAACAACGGCGAGATCGCATTTGGTGCTTTGCAAGCCGGCCTCGATGTCAGCTACAGCCCATCGATGGTCTTCTTCACGTGGGAAGGTTGCGACGAAATGGACGAAGTGAGCGGCGACGGCCACGCCGAATTGCTCGACGACGGCTCGATCGAGATCACGTTCGCCTACCACAACGGCGACGAGGCCACCTCAAGGCCGCGCGCGATACTTCTTCAACAGCCTGCTAGGCCGCGCGGTCTCGGCCAAAAGGATCGCCGAGCACCGACTCCGTATGCAGGGCAGCAAGCCACTTACCGTCCTGGCGGGTCCAAGTCGTGGCATCGGCTGCTTTCAAGGTCAGCGGCTTGCCCTCGACGTCCATATCCTCGGTCACCGTATAGGCAATGACGGCGATATCGCCGGACGGGAACATCACCTTGATATCGTCGAGTTGAAAGGATTTCAGCTGCCAGAGGCTCTCGCCTTGCCGCGCCATGCCACGATAATCGTCATGGCTGAGCATCGCCGTGCCTTGGGCGCCCGCAACGATTGACTCCCTGGCAAGCATTGCGATCGACCCTTCAATGTCCTTATCCACCATTGCACGCCAGAACTTTCGTTCCAGATCGATGATCTCCTGGGCGTTATCTTTTTCCATCGTTCATCTCCTTGAGCTGGAGTATGAGGAACTGCGTGTTGAATGGAAAAGTTCCAGGTGACAGGGCAACCTCATTGTAGGAACTATCGCGGCCGCTTTTTCCGTACCCGGGACTTGGCGTGTATTTCCTCGTTCAGGCCCGACATTCCGAGATAGCGGGACACATTGCACACGGTCCCTCTAATCGTGGTCAGTACAACTCATGTGCATCAAGTCGTCGCGCGCCATATTCTAGTCACTGAAACTCGTACGACCTCGGCAATGCAGCAATCAGATCGGTGCGGAAATGTCTGCTCGAAAGGACATCTGCAATCTACCGCCACCCAAACGGCTAATCTGGGGCCGTTTACCGACCGTCTGCTTTCAGCGCGAGATTATAGCAATCGGCCGTCCAACTCCGCCCGAATCTATACGCGTTTAGGACTGGGAGAGTTCGGGGTCGAAGGAGATGGCTGGCAGTAGGCTTGCCAACTACACGCTTATTGTCTCGACCCGCCGGCCGGGCTCTCACTACCGCGGAATGTAGGTGATCGACTCGACGGGGGCTATATCCTACCTTCCCATAGCGGCAAAATGCACGAGGGGGGCCATCGTGGAAGCGGTAAGACGACAGACGCGACACAGGGTCACCAGCCTGATGATTTACGCCGCTTTGCTGGCGGTGGTGCAGTATTTGGTGGTTTCGACGGGCTTCACACCCAACGAGAATGCCATCTGGCTGTATAGCGGATTCGCCAGTCTCCTATTCGGCAGTCGCCTGCTCAATCCTCACTTCACGCCTCCTGCGGATGCAGCAACGAACGCATTCATGGCGCTGGCGGCTCTGATCGCCGGGTCGCTAGTCGTTGCGCCAGATAGCGCCGGTGCCGCGCTGTTGTGGGGCGTTATTGCGCTCTTCGCTGCCATCTGCATTGTGTCGGTCTTGGTCCTGCTCATCAGGCCCCCGATTGGTGCCGAAATTCGCCCCCTAGTCCGGCTCGCTGACAAGGCGGTTCGTGGGCTGGGAAGCCCGATCGTGATCTTCACGATCGTCATCCTGCTGTGCGTCTGGCTCTTTCACCGGACACGCGCGGACGAAGTTGCGGCCATTCTCAGCGCCTGGGCGGTGATCGTCGTCCTGCGACCGGTGGAGTCGGTCCTGGGATTTATGGACTGGGCCGGTGAGCAATGGAGCGCTGTCAAGGCCGGTCAGGTCGTCGGCGCGATAGCAGCCTATCAGTCGCCCGGAATCGTGCTGGTGCGGCAGCTCGGCGATAACAGCGTGCCGCGCGGTACGCCCATGGTGGTCGCCGATAACAACGGGCCGTGGATGCTCGGCGTCGCCCTGAACTACGTGGGGCGCGACGAAGGCAATCTACTGCGCGTGCTTACCGTGCGACTGCCGGAAGGCCTCAAGAGCCGCATCGCCAAGCTGCCGGAGGCACGGGGCACAGGTATCGCGCTTGCCCTATCCGCCACGCCGGAAGAACTGGACGACGTGCCCGCGATCCAATGGATCAATCGTCTGTGCGGCGTCGTCGTCAGCGATACGAATCTCGACTACGTGCTCTTTGAAGTGACGGAAGACAGGGACCTTGCGGAGGGGCGGCTGGTGGAAGCCCGCATTGGCGACCATCACGTCATTTTTCAGATCATCGACGGACTGACGAGAGAGGAAATCGTCCAGCAGAAGAACACCTACGGCTATGCGCGGGCCAAGGCACGGAAGATCGGCCGGTGGGACGCGGATGCCGGAAAATTCGTGCCGGTGAAATGGCTGCCCCGGATCAATTCGCCCGTCTTCCTGCTCGATTCCAACGAGCATGCCGTCTCTCCCGGCGCTATCGGACATTTTCCGAATACAAGCTTCGGCGTCAGTCTGAATATCTCGGACGCGGTGACGCACAACGCTGCGATTCTCGGCATCCTCGGCATTGGCAAGAGCTTTCTGTCGATCGAGCTGGTCGAGCGGATGATCGCCGATGGGATCAAGGTGATCTGCCTCGATCTGACCGACCAGTACGCCAAGCTTTTGAGCGAGTTCCTCGATGGCGCACATGAAAAGCAACTGGAGGACGATCTGCATAAGGCCGGCGGGCGAGGCAAAGCCGAGCAGAACCGCGAAGAAGGTGGGACGATCAATCAATTCTCGCAAAAGCTCGCGGAACAGCTACGCGCGTTCGTTGTCGAGGATGGCCGGAATCTGCGCGTTCTGAATCCCGCAGCGTTCGATGTGTGGAGACAAACTGGCTTCAAGGACTACAAGACCGGCGACGCATCTATGGCGTCCTTAACGCCCACCGAAGTCACAGCGATCGTATCGGATGCCGCCCTAACCGTGTGCCAGGAACTCGGCATGATCGAACGGGCGCGGGTCTGCCTCGTCTATGAAGAAGCGCACTCTCTCGTCCCCGAATGGAACTCGGTGGTCGCCGAAGGAGACAAGGCGGCGACGGCGCGGAGCGCACGAGCGATCCTGCAAGGACGCAAATACGGCCTCGGCTGCCTGCTCATCACGCAGCGCACGGCCAATGTGACGAAGACCATCCTGAATCAATGCAATACCATCTTTGCCATGAGAACCTTCGACGATACGGGAAAGGAATTCCTGTCCAACTATATCGGCAGGGACTACGCCGGTGTGCTTCCCAGCCTTGAGGCGCGGCACGCCGTGGTTTTTGGCAAAGCCTCGTCCTGTGAGAACCCGGTGCTGGTGCGCCTAAATGACCGCCAACCCTTCCTTGATGCTTTTCGCGCAGAGCAGCCGGTCCAGCCTCTTCCTGCTGCGGACGCTCAATAGGTGCTAGAACCAGCCGCGCGGGCAAACGAACGCGTCGCCCAAATTCCATTTTAAGCTCAAATCATGTCTAGGCGGTTGCCAATATGGATGAAATGAGTGGATATCGCGAGGAAGTTATATTCCCCAGTATCATTGGGCATGTTCAAATCATCACCCATAATACATAAGGCAGGTATTCTTTGTGTTTAAACTATCTGATTCCTCACTTGACAACGCAATAAAGCACCTTTGCAAATACGGTGACACCGATGTATTCCCGCATTTGCCGGAGCTTGCGTTCTTTCGAGACGAAAGCGCAGCCATCGTCACTGAACTCAAGGAGCTTGACCTTGATTCCTATAACCCGGGTGGAGCGTTGGAGGCTCTCGCGCCGAAGAGCCGTTTCGGCTTCAGGATTACTCACCAATTGAGCGCTGTGGACACGGTCCTGCTTCTGGCCGCGGTGATAGAGATCGGCTCCTTGATCGAGGCTAGACGACCTGATGCGAAGGGCCTTGAGGCGTTTTCGTATCGTTTCGACAGCACGACCGATGGGTCACTGTTCCTACCGAACCGTACATTTAAGGATTGGCTCCATGCGCAGCAGAATCGAATTCAGAACAGCCTCAAGATCAAGCAGGTGGTATTAACGGATATCTCGGACTTCTATGCCCGCATAAATTTTCACCGCTTGGAAAATCTGCTCGATGAGGCCGCCCCCGCGAATGGCGCAGCAAGGTACATCAAGAAGGTGATCAAGGTCATCCGGGCGAAGCAATCGTTTGGATTGCCAGTTGGCGGCACTGCCGCGAGACTATTGGCTGAATTGGCCCTTTCCGACACCGATAAGGCGCTCATGGACCACGGCATCATAGCCACGCGGTTTGTCGACGATTTTCGCATCTTTCTGAACGCAGGAGATAATCCGTACGACGTCCTGAGCTTTCTTGCCCAGCAACTCAGCATAAATGAGGGCTTATCGCTAAACGCTGCAAAGACGAAAGTCATGTCGCGGGGGGCGTATCTGGAAGCGCTCAAGGGACTGACGAGCGACATATCGGAGGAAGCCGAGGGTGAGGCCCTCGAAACCCTAACTGCCGACATCTATTTCGAGGATTCGCCGGACCCTGAGGATGTGGAGGCCCTCAAAGCGCTTAATTTGCTTGGTTTTCTTCAGGAGGAAATCGGCAAAGAGGACTATGACGTTGGCCGGATCAAGGTGATTTTCCGCGCTCTTAAAATCGTGAAGCCCCCAGACGCCATCGAATATATCGCAGCGAACTTTTCGGAACTTGTAGTTTTCGCAAAGGAGGTCAGCCTGCTGATGCAGGCTTTAGAGGAGGACACCCCAGGTTGCTTCAACAGCCTTGCGGATAGCGTTGTTGCTGCGATCTTGGAACCTCCGGCCTCCAGCGTCCAACTGATCCGGACCTGGCTCCTAGAGCTGTTCGTGCGCGGGACCGTGCCTATCGCCGCAGCCCAATTCAAGCAGGTCGAAAGTCTTCCGTCTCTGCTGGACAAGAGGCAGCTTCACATCATCCGGAGCAGGACGAACAACAAGCATTTTTTTCGCATGAACAAGGCTGCTGTCGGACAGATCCCGCCTTTCGAACAGCCAGCTTTCATTTCTGGCGCGGTTTGCTTGCCGAAAGACGAATATGAAAACTGGCTTGTCACGTTGAAACCGATTTTTTCAGGACCGACCTGCCACCTATTCCTTAAATGGACGAAGTCCAACAAGGATAAGTTGATAACAAAGCTGGGGGCCTCAGTGGATGATCAAGTTGAATAGTGCATGTCTGATCGCAACACGGGCATCATTTTCGATGAACAACACCATCGATCTCAGCCTTGCCATGGCGATGTCTGCTCTCGGAATACCAACCTGCGATCCTCCAACATCAGATTGCACCTTTACCGACGTGGCGTATAAGATCGTGCGGGGGGTGGCATGGCGATAAGGTTCAAGGCGCGAGTCGCGCTTGCTGAGTTCAGCACCACTTGCTTCGTATGGTATGCCACCCCTTTCAGGGAACAGGGCGAATGACCTTCCCTGCGGATTTCCGCCGTATCACTAGCCGCAAAGCACTGATCGTCGCAATCGGAACCGACGAGGCCATGTTCGATGCGGTCCTTGCCTTTGATCCGCCGACATCCCAAGAACAACAACGAGAAGCCGCACGGCGGGCTGTAAAGGCCGTGTCGATTGCCGATGTTCTTGTATTTTTCCGGCACGATATCCCGAAACGGAACCGGAAGCGCGGCTATCGTACCGTATGGGAACCGCTACTGATGAAGCCCGAATACAAGGCGCTCGCCCGACGCCTCGAAACCTTCTTCCGTATCGCGCTTCCCGGCTACCCGCACGACGCCGTGTACGGATATCGTCCTGGCCGCAACATTCGCGAGAACGCCGGGGCGCATGCGGGTCATGCAGCGTTGCTGGCAACCGACCTTCAAGACTTTTTCCCGTCGATCTCGAAAGATCGGATTGCGCAGCTGTTTGAAGCTCTCGGTATCATGCCTAGTGTTGCCGATCTGCTCGCGAGATTTGTGACAATCGGCGGTGCACTACCGCTCGGGCTTCCGACCAGCCCGGTGATCTCAAACGCGATCGCACTGCCGCTCGACCTCGCGTGCGAGGCTCTGGCTAGGCGTATGGACGCCACTTACACGCGCTATGCCGACGATCTAAGCTTCTCCGGCGATGCTGGGCTGCCTGAACTCGATGCGATCCGCCAACTGGTCCAGGAGCAGGGCTTCTTGCTCGCGGAGCAGAAGACGCGCCGATCTAAGATCGGCCAGGCGCACTATGTAACGGGGCTCAGCATAAGCGATTCCGCGCAGCCGCATGTGCCGCGCGCGCGAAAACGCCGGTTGCGGCAGGAGCTCCATTACGCGGGAAAGTTCGGTCTTGCAGACCACCTCCGGCACGTTGGCGTCAATGATCCTAGCGTGGTTCAGCAGGAAGTGAATCGGATCGACGGGACGGTTCGCTTTGTCGCGCATCATGAGCCGACGATCGCCACGCAGCTAAAGACGTGCTGGCGGGCGGCGCTGCAGGCGGAAGGCATGAAGCCGAGCTTCGTGCCGCGCGGACAACACCGAGCACCTTTCTATCTCTTCATCGACGAGGCCGAGTTCGAGCGAGGAGATCGTAAGATCCTCGCGATCGGCATGACCGTGAGCCAGCATGGTCCCCGGATGGTCACCGAGGGGCAGCAGGTGCTGACCGCAGCGTTGGCGGACATGTTTCTGGACGGAGATGCGGAAGCGCTGCGGAAGCGCGGGCTCCATTATGTGGATGCGACCGAGGATCTCAGGATCGAATACATAAAGCGCCTCGCCGGGATGCGTTTCGAGGGGTATGTGGCGTTCGCCGAATATGACGGGCCGAGCAGCTATGAGAAGACCTATCTCCGGCTGCTTGGTGCGATGATCGAGCGCAGGCTGAAAGCCGCGGAAAGCCAATTCGCGTTTCTCTACTTTGAGCAGAACGACAAGGTCTCCGCCGCCAAGGTCGAGGCACTTGTCCAACGCGCGTTCGATGGGCTCAAGGCCAGCGATGACCGCCGGCCCGCCGGGTTTAGCATCCAACCGGTCTCAAAGCCTCATCTCGGAATCAGTGCGCCGGATTTCCTACTCGGTGTGCTTGGCAAATACTTAAAATCGAAGCCGGCACCGCTAGGTATGCCGGAGCCGCGCGACCGGCTGTTGTTCGAACGCCTACGCGACAAATATCGCTTGATCCTCGATTTGACGACTTGGGCGGAATATTCGCGGAGGCGACCAATCCTTCCTTGGAGTGATGCCAAAGCGGCTGAGGCAATCAGCCAAGCGAACGAATGGCAGGTTTCGAGAAACGAGAGATCGCCTCTGAACGGCTGAGTATGGGCGCGAAGCGGACGTCCAACGGCGGCCGAGTTTGTGCTTTTGGGAACCCCTGGGTTTCGTCGCCGGCAAAATTCCGCTACCGGAGCTTGGTAGCCGAGTACTCTCCCGAGGTATTGTGATGACCGATATTGCTGAAGCCCAATAGTCAGCTGATTGAGCTCACTGCCGATATCGTGGCCGCCTATGTTCCGAACAATCCAGTCCCGGCCGGAGAACTGCCTGGTTTGATTGCCCAAATCCATTCCAGCATCAGCACGCTCGGCACTCCGGCGACGCCGGTGGAAGAGCGGCCAACACCCCGGATGCCCATCAAGAAGACTGTCACGGACAGGTACATCATCAGCCTGGAAGACGGGAAGAAATATCAAACCCTGAAGCGGCATCTTGGTCTTGTGGGGCTTACCCCTGACCAATATCGTTCCAAGTGGTCCCTGCCCTCTGACTACCCCATGGTAGCTCCCGGGTATTCGGCCAGGCGCTCGGAGTTGGCGAAGCAGTTCGGCCTCGGTCGAAAGCCTGGGGACAAGAAGCCTGTGAAAAAAGCCGGAAGGAAGACTAAGGCGTAGTCAGACCGCCAAGATACCAACTCTGGTTCCATCGGTGGTAACAGCTGGCCATCAAGATCGAGGCCCTGCCTGCAGCCGGAAATTTACGTCCGAAAGTTCTAGTTCGAGTACAGGTCTACGAGAAGCGGAAGGCGCAGCGCGAGATCATCAGGGCCAAAAAGCCGTGGCATTCGCTAGTTGCGGTAGGTCTCCGCCAGACACGCTGGCGTTGCTTGACGTTGCGTTAGCTCTGTCTACTTTGCAGTCAGGCTCCTGCCGCCCCCCAAGGCAGCTCATGAGCTTAGCGCCAGCTGCAGCTCACCCCCACCCCGCCCAAAGCCGCAGTTGGCGCTGGTCGGGGCGAACAGCAGAAGCCGTACGGACAGTCAGGTTTTGGGCCGTTTTTCGTGCAGATGCACGGGATCACGCCCGATTACACGGGCCGGTTTCGTGTAAATCGAATTCCGTTATCAGGTAGAAATTCGATACCAGCTTTCTCTAGGGCCTGAGCCATGCTCTTGAGGTTGTTCGAGATAGGGACCCGAGCACCCCGTTCATAGTCTGCCACTGTTTGTCGAGATACATCTGCCGCCTGAGCCAAATCCTCTTGGCTCCAGCTAAGCATCGCGCGAGCGCCCCGGCACTGCTCCATCGTCAAAACTGGCGATTTCAACTAAACATTCCGATTGACATCAATCAATTTGTATAAGAACTTGGCTCTGTAGACGGCCGAGTAGTTGCTGGAACACCTACTCGGCCTGACCAAACCCTAGCTGGTTGGAGCTCGGATCATGGCTGATTCCGACAATACCACAGCTTTGCCTTTCGTCACCCAAGGGGGACGAAGGAAGAGCTGTGCTGTGGATGACGAAGCGGAAGGTGACAGCTCGCTTGGCGTGAGACCGGCCGAGAAGATCGCCGCGCGTTTGCTTGGCACCATCGACCCATGCGTGGTCCTTCTGCAGGAGTGGGAACAGGCACACCACATGGCCGTGGTTTTGTGCCGGCTGCAGCAGCGTCTGGAGATAAGGATCAGGAATGCCCTGCAGGCTTCTGAACCCAGCGGTGGACCTGAGAACGAAGGGCACCGCGCACCGCAGCCAGCAGATCAGCAGGCACGTTGGGACAAGCTCGACCGGGAGGTCGGCTACTCACGAACCCGTGCCGCCGAGGCGCAGGCCGTTGAGGCCGAAGAGGAGATCCTCGACGCTGTTGCTGCCACTCCCGCCCAATCACTGGCCGGGGTGATCGCCAAACTGAAGATCATTGCCGGCGGCGGCGAGAATATGGGCGACACATCGGCATTTCCCTGGCCGCAAGTTCAGTCGGTCCTGGCGGATCTCCAGGCATTGGGTGACCGCGGCGCGGACGTGCTGCCGGCGGACAGCCGGCGCCAGCCCGCCGGGGATCGCGGCCTGGACGGCGAGACGAACCGCCTTCGCGCATCCATGTCGGACGGCACCATAGCCCGCGAAAGCCATCAACGGCGAAGCTGAAACGCACTGCAGGACTGCGGGATGCGAGGCAGCGATGCCCGCGGTCACGCATCAGGCGTGCCCTGGATCGGCGGGTGGGAGGCACCTTTTACAACAATGGGAGAGAGAGAAATGACCTTCAGAAGTTCTGTACGCCTGCGGCTTGCATTCATGTGGTGCGTTTTGCTCGCGCTGATCGTTGCCTTGCCAGGTGGTCCGGCCTTTGCCGAGACGACCAAGGAGCGCATCCTGCGCGAGGGCAAGATCGTCATCGGCATTCACAATCGGACGCCATGGGGTTTTCGCGATGAAGCCACCGGCGATGCAAAGGGATGGCATCCTGATCTGTTGCGGGCTGCCTTTGCCGAACTTGGCGTCAAGGAGATCGACATCAGGGTCACCGAGTTCGGCGCCCTCATCCCGGGCCTGCTGGCCGGCCGCTTCGATGCGGTGGCCTCTGGTCTCTCGATCACGCCGGAGCGCTGCCGGCAGGTTGCCTTCGGTGCACCCGATCTGAAGGTCCATGACGCAGCCATCGTGCTCACTGGTAATCCAAAACAGATCCATGGCTTTGACGATATCGTCAGCAAGCAGATCATCATGGGTGCCGGCCGCGGCAGCGTGTCAGTCAGGAATGCGACTGTCGCCGGCGTGCCGGAAAGCAACATGCTGCTGTTCCCCGACATCGAGGCCAACATCTCGGCCCTGCGCTCCGGCCGCATCGATGCGACGGTGCTGTCGTCTCCTACCGTGATCGGGCTGCTTGCCAGCGGCAAGCTCAAGGGCCTGGAGAGTGCGACACCCTTCGTGACGACAGACGAACAGGCCACCTATGCCGCAGTCGCGTTTCGCAGCGAAGACCAGGATTTGCGCGCACTGTGGGATGAAAGGCTTCTGGCGCTGACAAAGGACGGCACGGTTTCCAAGGTCATGGCCAGATATGGCTTTGGCGAAACCGAGGTCGTGCCTGATACCGTCACCGTCGAGAAGCTCTGTGGCACGGATGGTGCCGGCAAATGAACATGCTCGAGATCTGGCTCGGCATCCTGCAGGGCTTTCGCGTCACTGCTTTGGTGACGCTCTATGGCCTGGTCTTTGCCATTCCCTTCGGCCTCATCTTTGGCGTCGCCCAATATTTGACGACGGGCCCGGCGCGGTTCGTGGTGACGTCGGTCATCGAGTTCTGGCGCAGCTCGGCCGTCATCATCCTGCTGTTCGTGTTCTATTACGCCCTGCCCCTGGCCGGACTGGCGCTGTCGGCAATGACGGTCAGTGCCATGGTGCTGGGGCTCAACATTGGCGGTTATGCCAGCCAGGCGGTGAGAGCCGGCCTGCAGGCATTGGACCGTGGCCAGAAAGAAGCTGGCCAGGCACTGGGGCTATCGCGGTCCACCATCCTGTTGCGCATCGAACTGCCGCAGGCGCTGGTGGCGATGAGCCCGACCTTCATCAACCAGCTCATCCAACTGGTGAAGGCGACATCGCTTGTCTCGCTGGTGACGCTGACAGACATGACCTTCCGCGCCAAGGAGATCTCCCAGATCGAGTATGACCCGGTGCCGATCTACAGCTCGCTGCTGCTCGCCTATTTCATCGTCTGTTATCCGGTCGCCCTGTTCGGCCGCTGGGTGGAACGACGCATCAACCCGGCAAGGGAGGCGCGTTGTGGCGTTTGATGTGGCCTTTACGCTTTCGACGGTGCCGACCATCCTTGGCGCCATCGGCATGACGCTGCTGGTGGCAGCGGTCAGCTGCGTTGGTGCCTCGGCAATAGGCTTCGGCCTTGAACTCGTCCGCCGCTCCGGCGGGCTGGGAGGACTGTTCATCCGCTTCGTGATCGACTTCATCAGGGCGACGCCGGTGCTGGTCTGGCTCTACTGCCTGTATTTCATCCTGCCCTTTTACGGCATTCGCCTTGGTGCGCTTGCCACAGGCATGATCGGGCTCAGCCTCTACTACAGCGGCTATCTCGCGGAGGTGTTCAAGGCCGGCATCGATGCCATCCCCAACGGTCAGGCGGAAGCCGCAAAGGCACTTGGGCTCGGCAGGATGGATATGACCATCTTTGTCATCGCGCCGCAGATGCTGCGCAACATCGCGGCACCCATGGGCAATTACTTCGTCTCTATCCTCAAGGCGACGCCCTATCTGGCGGTGCTTGCGGTGCCGGAGATGCTCGGACGTGCCTTCGACATCGCATCCGAGACCTACCGCTATGCCGAGCCGCTGACGGTCGCCGGCCTCATTTTCCTCGGTCTCGCACTCCTCATCTCGCAGGCCATCAAGCGGCTCGAGGTCAGGCTGATGGGGCCGACGACCAGGTAGCCGACAAGCCGGCATCCCAGTCGTTTGCACGAAATCAGATACTTAGATCGCTACCTTCAAGCGAATACAGAGGTACTTCATGCCCCTCATAGATGACAAACCAGCCGTCCAGATCACCTCGCTCAACAAATGGTACAGCGCCTTCCATGTGTTGAAGGAGGTCAACCTCACAATCCCAAGCGGCTCCCGCGTCGTGATCTGCGGACCTTCCGGTTCAGGCAAATCCACCCTGATCCGCTGCCTCAACGGGCTTGAAGCCTACCAGCAGGGGACCGTGACACTGGGCACGACCCGGCTGGGCGACAATGCCAGGGAGACAGCACTGGCCCGTCGGCAGACCGGAATGGTGTTCCAGAGCTTCAACCTGTTTCCGCATCTGACTGTATTGTCGAACTGCACGCTTGCGCTGCGCCGGGTTCTTTCAATGCCGCGCAAGGAGGCTGAGAGCCTGGCACGGCATTTCCTGGAAAAGGTCCGCATTCCCGAACAGGCCGACAAATACCCTGCACAATTGTCAGGTGGACAGCAGCAGCGGGTGGCGATTGCGCGCGCGCTCTGCATGAACCCGCGGCTGATGCTGTTCGACGAGCCAACCTCCGCGCTCGATCCCGAAATGGTCAAGGAGGTGCTCGATGTCATGACCGGGCTGGCCCAGGAAGGCATGACGATGATCTGCGTCACCCATGAGATGGGCTTTGCCCGCGAGGTTGCCGACCAGGTGGTGTTCATGGATCAGGGCAGCATTGTCGAACAGGCATCGCCGATGACGTTCTTTTCGACGCCCAGTCATCCGCGTGCCCAGTCTTTCCTCCACACGCTGCTGCATTGACGACGTGTGGGCAGATGAGAAGGGACGGACCGGTGACGAAGGATACACGCATCTGGACGGACGTTGATTTTGACAAAGACGGCAAGCAAATCTCCTGCCTGCGATTGCCGTTCTCAAGCGACCGTTCCGCCTATGGCACCATTCCCATCCCGATCGTCTGCATCAGGAATGGTGTCGGGCCAACCGCTCTTCTGATATCAGGCAATCATGGCGACGAGTATGAAGGCCAGGTCGCGCTCAGCAAGCTCGCCCGGCAGCTCGATGCCGGCGACCTCCGCGGCCGCATCATCATCGTGCCGGCATTGAACTATCCCGCCGTGGACGCAGGCAGGCGCGTGTCGCCGCTCGATCAGGGCAATCTCAACCGCATGTTTCCCGGCGACGCCAATGGCTCGCCGACCGACATAATCGCCCACTATGTCTCCGAGGTGCTGCTGCCGCGCGCCGACATCGTCATCGACCTGCATTCCGGTGGCACCTCGCTGCTCTATCTCCCCTGCTGCCTGATCCGCGTGGGCAAGACCGCAGCCGAGACGGCACGGCTCGTCGAACTCATGCATGTCTTTGGCGCTCCCATCGGCTCGATCAGCGACGGTTCGGGCGGCGGTGGCGCCACGACCCTGTCGGCGACAGCTCAGGCGCTCTGCATTCCTGCCCTGACCACCGAACTGGGCGGCGGGGCGTCACTGTCACGGGCGGGTGAAAAGCTCGCGCGCGACGGGGTGCTGCGTGTGCTGAAGCATATGGGCATCCTGCCCGACGCCATCGTCGAGCCGGCTGGGCCGACACGATCCATGCGGGTCGATGGCAGGCAGGCCTTCACCTATGCACCCGTCAGGGGGATCTTCGAGCCCGCAGTGGCGGTGGGCGACGAGGTTGAGGCCGGAGATCTTGCCGGCACAATCCATCCGATTGCTGGGCCGTCCGTGACTGCCAGATCGGTGCAGTTCGCGCAGTCGGGCCTTGTCGCCTGCCAACGTGCTCCGGCACTGACCGAGCCAGGTGACTGTCTTTTCAAGCTTGTCATCGACACTGCGCCTCCCATGATCTGAGCGCGCATAGCACTTCCTTGGTTGGGTCTTCCGCCGAGCGGATGAAATCGCCAAGAGTTGCATATCCCATGACAGGGGGCGGTCGCGGTCACATGGGCGCACAGCCATGCGCGGAACTTCGACGACTGCCTAGCGTTTGGATGATGTCGCCTATCAAATGCACGGGAGGACCGATATGAACAACATCATTTATCTGGTTGGACTGGTTGTCATCGTAGTGGCCATACTGTCGTTTTTTGGACTTCGTTAGCCCTTCGTCGCATTCCAAAGGCAAGTGGCCGGATAGGAGCTCTCCGCCGGACTTTGAGCCTGGAGCTCGTATTTTCACAGAGTCGTTTTTTCGGAAGTGGTGGCGAGCAGGTTGTCGTCGATATGTCTTCGTTAGCGCCGCTGGAGAACGGATTTCTCGCGGCTGGCCTGCGAATATGACCGCAACTTTCCCCTGCAAGGCGTGCTCTTCGACGGCTGCACCGCTCTGTCACTCGCCAATCATGGGCTGGGCCAGACCCAGGACTGGATGAACGACATCTATCCAATGTGGGCAGCCGCCCATGGCAAGCAGGCCGGTGAGGCCAAGGTGGCGGAACTGGCGGGCTGGCCTTATCCCCGCCATCTCGCGGGACGGCTGTTTTCGGTGGTTGTTCATGGCGACGTCGAAGGCGCGAAAAATGTCAGGCGCCTGCTCGTCGAATGGCTCGCCTTCATGCGGCTGGCGCCGGCCACCGCCAGGGCGCAGCTCGACCGCTATATCGGCTACTGGCAGCCTTATGCCACGAGCTTGGCCTTGGACCGAGGATCGCGACATTCAGGAACTTGCATGGACGGACCCTCGCGATGCTAAATTAGCAAACGTCGGGGCGTTTGATTCGGGAGAGGTCCGTGTTTGGAGCGAAGCCGCTTATAAGTGCAATTCTGTTCCTGGCACCGGCCAGCAGCCTTCACGCAGGCGATGGCGCCCCTTTTTTTTACATCGCAACCCAGGATCCGTTCGTCAGCTCCGAAGGCCAGGTTCGGCTGAACGACGTCCATGTTTTCGGGGGCGTGTTTGGCGAAGGCTCCTTCGGCGACAATCTGCAATTCTGGAACGTGGACTACACGGACAATTACCTCGTTGGAGCGGCCTTTGGACGCGATTTCCGTGAACTTGGAGCAGGCTTCGTTCTTGGCGGGGTAGCAGGGGCGGCAATCCGGTTTGGCGACGATGATGAGACGACCGGGGAGGTTTGGGCCGGCCTGAGACTCCGCCACCATGGGCTTGTCATAGGCGATCTGGCGATTGCGCCGGCGGTAACCGTCGGTCTTAGTGCCGTGACTGGACCTACCGAGATCGAGCGCCTTCGCGAGATCAGCCGGGACGGCGATGCAACGCTACTTGGGTTCGTCGGTCCCGAACTCTCCTTCCGACTCAGACAAATTCCTGACCTTGAGTTGGTTTACCAGTTGCATCACAGGTCGGGGGCAAACGGCTTTTTTGGCGACATGGCCGAAGGATCGAACGCAAATACAATCGGCTTACGCTATCGTTTCTAAGTGGAAACAGGCCTAACAAACGTCATTCTAGTTGCGGCTGATGGTTGCCGTCGCAATCCGAGCGCCAGTCCGTGGGTGTCGTTCGATCGTGACGATGCGCATTTCACCGTCAATTCTGCTGGCCAGTTGCAAGGTAGGGGTACGGGCAAATAATGTGAGCCGTCGGGCGATGACGCCTGCATGATCGCTCTCGATCATCCGGGCCAAGCCGAGAGCGGCGTCCAAGCTCTGCAGCTGGCCTGGATCGAATTACACCGAACAGCGTTTTAGGGTTCTCTAATAATGATTGGAGGCCTCCAATGCCTGACGATCCAACCAAAACAAAAGAGGACCGCAAACTCGTATCCTCGTCCTCGCAGCAGGAATATGAGATTGATGACTTTGCCAGCAAGTACGACTTGAGCCGAGGCGAAGCCGCGACCATCATCAAGCGCTACGGCTCATCGCGGAGCAAGCTCGACGCTATCATGGCGCAACGTTTCTATGGTTGATCGACAAGGGACGGGGTCCGCGTTGCCATGCGCGAGTGGATCAAGTGCGATGCCGTCATTGAAGGCGAGAGGGTGGCGCAGGACGAAAGTGGGCGCTCCAGCTTCAACAAGCTTGTGAGCGCTGTCCGGCTGGAAAGTTCCGGCCTTGTTCTACGCCTTCGACCTGGGCCAGAGGCGTTGCGACGACCGACGGATGCGGCCGACAGAGAAAGGCTTGCCCTTCTGGGAGGCCGGCAGGCCAGCTAAACAATCTGTGGCCGAGAAGGGGACGAAAACGGCTACGGTATGTATCGTGAAACTCTGAGAAGGACCAATATTCCTAAGCGAAGACCTGCCGGAGGGCGAATTCGCGGCAGGCCTCGCTGCTAGAGCGCCTGACGGTTCGGGTCGTTGCCTGGCGCTCCAACTCAAAACGCATCGCTATGATTGTCATTCCCGTCATCCGGTACGGTAAGACCGTCTCGACAAGGAAGCGGGAAATCCCGGAACTGTTTCACAACGCGTCGATCCGGTTGTCGAGATGCGGTCGATTACCCCGGCATGCTGTACCCAGACATGCTGCCCGATCAGCTGCGCAGCTTGCTCAGAACGTGAGCCCACGTGATCGGCCAGCCTCTGTCGACGCGCCAGCTTTGCTCTGCTTTCAAATCAAGGAGAAATACGCGAGACCTGCCGCTACCGGCTGGAAACAGCAGGGCCGCTGCTTGGAACGCAGCTGAGGGGCACGCGCTCCGCTAACATAATCCCCCAAGGCGCCCCGGGTTCCCGCCTGACACCGCCGACTGGCCAGTCCGCCCTACCGCTGACATCCAATGAGCTAATTGTGCCTGTTGCCATTGAGAGTAAACTAGATCGGCAGGTGTGGGATAAGCGCCGGCGCTATGCATTAATGAATGAGCGTTGTGTCGGCTGCCGATGGCCCGACGGCCCGACTTGGCGATGTCCAAGCGGGCCGCTCTTTGTTTCCCAATTTTGAAACAAAACAAGCCCCGCCACCTTTCGATGACGGAGCCTGTTGCCTGGGCGCTTTCGCGCCGCGGTACTCAATACACACCCGCAGATGCTCAGGATGCATCGAGGGTAATTAACATTAGCCTACGCTAACAATCATCGCCACCACCCTTCGGTAGCGAAGGGTGGTCAATACTCAAATCTGGCGACTAGCGAGACGGCACTGGCTGGGACGCGCTAGCAGAGATGGACAATTTCCATGGTTGAAAAAGCCCCGCGGCCGAAAGGCGGCGGAGCTTGTCGCCTGAGGCGGGTACTCAAACAACCCCGCATGCGCCCGATGGAAGGCGCGTCGGAACCGTTTGGGCTGCCGGCGGTTGATTCCGGGCGTCTCAGGGAGATGTTTCAATGGATAAGACAACAGGCTTCTATGCCATGATGGTGGCTGTCGCATTCGCAGTGGTTGCCCTCTTCGTCATCGGCCTCATGGACCGTGCACGCGACCCCGGCAGCGTCCAGGAAGTCACACAACACACGCTGAATCAATGAGACAATCAGTGAGTTGTTTGCGACTGTAAAGGGGAGCAATACCATGGTCGCGACGATGTGGTTTGGTGCAATATTGTCTGTCTGCGGTATTGCTATGCTAGCCTTGGCCGCTATCAACCGCGGCCCTTCAGCGATAGCCATGTTGACCCTTTCAGGCTGCACACTCCAGCCTTGGCGCCGCGGGTTAGGCCTCCTTGGACGTCGCTGCTGGCCCCGGCCTGCTGCTGATGGCTATCGGCGTCCTCTCCCTTCTGGTGGCAGCCTTTGCTTACCCATGAAAGACATTCGCTCCATCGATTTCAACGAACCAGCTATCTTTTTCGAAAATCGGCTGGGACCGGGAATGGCATTCGATCATTTTTCAAGGGCGCTACGCCACGCTGTAAGCATACCTTTGGCGAAGCAGCATCACACTGCGCCATGGCGTGGCCCGCGACATTGGCAGCGCGATAGCAGGACATAACGAGAGTTCCCAGCGCAGGTCTTAGCGCGATGAAGATTTCGAGCACAGCGGCAACCAGCAGGACGGCAGGAGGAAAGCGCGGTGATGAAGGCGCAGCAGAGGACCGCCCCCACGGTATCGTCACGGTGGTGTTGTCTAGCAGCCTTCCGCCGGGCAACCGCGGGCCCTTCACATGGACCAGAGCAGCGAGAGCGGCGCCGCTTGAAGCCTTTGATTTCGTGATCGCTGAGCGTGGAACCGCCCGGCCCGCCGGCGGTTAGGGAGCAGCACGTCGATCGTGCGCGTCACAGACAGCCGACAGCAACCAACCAACCCATGCTCAAAAGTCCCGCACGACGGAGTCACTACCGATGCTCATCAACGGAAAAACGGTCGATCTGAATTGCCCGGCGACGTTCTACGAAGACCGCTTCACGCACGGAACATTCTTTGCGCATCTGGCGCAGGCGATCCGGCATGCCGTCGCCACGCCGTCGTCGCGGCAGATGCATTCGGCCAGCATCGTCACGCAGTCGGGCGATCAGTTCGGCTGGGCCGAAATCAGCCTGTTGCACGATCACCTGCGCAACGATGCAGCCACCAGTGCAGCCAGGACTGATGCAGCGCGGAACCGTGCCGGCTGGAACGATGCGGGTGAGAACGATGCGGCCAAGGAGACGACGGGGCAAGGATTCGACGTTTAAGCCGGGCCGAAGCATTTGGAGGGCCGTCTGAAATGAAGGAGCTCATCATGCAGACCGCACCACAAACCGAACAGCTCAAGATCGGCACCTTCGACGGAACGGTGACCGTCACCTTTTCCGATGCCGTCATCGCGTCGACGACCCGGGCCCGGATGGTCTGCGTCGAAGGCGAGCCCGACGTGTTCTACATCCCGTTCGAAGACATCTATTTCGAGATGCTGCGGGCGATGGACAAGACAATTCATCGTCCGGACTGGGGCGTCGCTTATTTCTGGAGCGTTTCCGCCGTCGGCGAAGCGGCCGACGATTTCATGTGGGCCTATCTGACACCCGAGCCGGCGGCAGCCGCGCTGGCGAACCACGGCGCCTTCAATCCGGAAAGTGCCGTCATCTCGGCCGTGCCAACCGAACACGGCATCCATTCGACCGCCTTGCCCGACGTCTGACGCCCGCCAGCGGTCGGCGAACCAAAGGGGAAAAGACATGCCCAGAGGCGACAAGGACAAATACACCGACAAGCAGAAGCGCAAGGCCGAGCATATCGAGGAAGGCTACAAGGACCGCGGCGTCTCTGCCGACGAGGCGGAGCGGCGGGCCTGGGCGACGGTCAACAAGGATTCGGGCGGCGGCAACAAGTCGGGCTCGGGGCGCGGCAAGCCCGACAGCAACGCCTCGGCCAAGAAAGGCGGAAAGGCTGGCGGCGAAGCCGCTGCGCGCCGCTCGGCCTCGGCAAAGAAGGCCGCAGCCACGCGCAAACGGCGCGAGGCGCATTGAGCCCGAGGTTTCCCCGAGGTTCATTGAAGGCAAGGTTCGTTGAGGCCGAGGCTTGTTGGTCGCGAGGCTCTTTTGATCCCCGGGCTCATCGCGCCTGCGGCGGTATTCCCCGTGGATGCGACGCGGTCCGCCCTGTGGATCGACCGCTCCGCCTGCCTTTGTCGACCCGCTGCCTTCGACCCCGTCGCCCGCATCGGACGCATGAGACGGGGCGTGGCAAGAACCCTTGCCACGCCTCGTGATGGACCGGAACGGTCGCTGAAGTCGTTACCCCTCTCCTGCCGCGTTACCAGTAGGGCTGAGCGCCGTAATGGTCGTAAATACGGCGATTGTTCTCCTCCGACCAATCATCTTCGACGTAGGTCGGCGCTCCGTCGAGCTGCTCCCGGGTGATGTCGACCTGGAAGCCGCCCAGATCCTCATTGTAGGTCAGCTTGTTCCACGGCAATGGATAACGGTCCTGCCCCATGCCGAGAAAACCGCCAAAGCTCAGCACGGCATGTGCAACACGGCCATCGACCTTCTCGAGGATCAAGCGTTCGATCTCGCCGATGTGGGCGCCATCGGGTCCGTAAACTTCGGTACCGATAACCTTGTCGCTTTCGATAAAATTGTTCATTTGGGGTCTCCTCGGGTTCAGGGCATCTGAAGGCCAACGCATCGCGACGAGGCTGGTTCCGAACTTTCTGCCGGCTCGTCCTGTCCCCAGCCGGCGCAACCCGGCAGCGGCTGATGGCATGACGCCGCAAGCCAATCTGGCGTTCGAGGTGTTCTTCGCAGGCTCACGCCCTATGTCAGGCTGCGTGCTTCAACGAGGCGGGGGGCGTTCGTAGAGAAAGCCGCCGCAGATGCGATATGTCCGCAGAGGAAATGGTCTACTTGGTGGTGATCTTCGGCGCGCTCGCCTCGATCATCCTGCAATACGGCTTTTGACCGACAACGAACCACTCCGCTGGAGTTGCTGGTTCCACCCTGCCGTGGCCTTCGGCACCGCCAGCGCGCTTTTCCTGGCTGGCCGGCTATTGATCCGGTGCGCCTGCCGGTCCGATGCCGGCGGCTGATCGGATGCCAATCAACGATCTGAGGAATGAGCGGAACCAAGCCGCGCACCGGTCATTGTCTTCAGGTGCCGAGACAATTCAGGTGTCGTCATGAATACGCCTTGCGAAGAACTGGGCCGGAAGATTCTCGATTATCCGCGCGCCTCCCGCGAGATCAAGATACAGCGCCTGCGCCATCTGGAAGACGATGCCCGCGCCTTGCAGCGGGCGGCGTCCGAAAGCGCGATGAATGCCGACGACGGCTGGCAGGCGGAACTGCGCTTCGTTCGCCTGGCGCTCGAGCAGCTGGGCGCCACGCGCATCCGCAAGGGCGCGGCGAGTCTGTGACCATGAACAAGCGGAAAAAGCGTGCCATCCGCTCGGCGATCAAGGGCGATCCCGCCAACCAGGTCGCAGCACTGCCCTATCGCCTGGCTGCGGATGGGTCGATGCGGGTGTTGCTCATCACCTCACGCGGAACGCGGCGCTTCGTCGTGCCAAAGGGCTGGCCGATGAAAAAGAAGAGCTCGGCGGCTGCGGCGGCCTGCGAAGCGAGGCAGGAAGCCGGCGTTGTCGGGCAGATGGCAAGGGTTCCGATCGGCTCCTTCCGCTACTGGAAGAGGCTGTCGGTCGGCTTTGTCCCCATCATCGTCCGCGTCTTTCCGATGGCGGTCGAGACGGTGCTCGACAGCTGGAAGGAAGAGGCCGAGCGCGGCCGCAAATGGCTGTGCCCCGAGGATGCGGCGACCCTTGTCGACGAGCCGGCGCTGGCGAGCCTGGTCAGGCGAATGCCCGAGCTGATCCGTCGCTGCTAGCCCGGCAACTCGCACCTCAGCTCTACCCAGTCGTCCCAGTATAGCGGCTTCGAACGGCGTCGGCGATCGCGGCGCGGCTCTGGCCGGGCGCCAACTGTTCGTTATCCTCGATCGCGCGCGCCTCCGCGGCCAGTTCCTTGTCCTTGACCTTGCCGCCGAACCATTTGGAATAATCGCCAGCTCTGAGATGATGCTCCCAGGTCGCGTCGTCGACGCCTTCGGCGATATGCAGGAACATCATCAGGTTCTGCGCCTTCAATCTCATGGCGCCGTCGGGCCCGCGGAAATAGAAGCTGCTGTCGCCCAGATCGCCTTCGGCATATTTGCGCTTGTGGCGCTTGCGCGCCTGTTTCGGTTTGTCGACCTCGATCGCCTTGGCGGGCCGGCCCGATGCCCGGTCCCAGAACAGGATCTGCTGCTCCGACAACGGAACGATGCCCTTCGGACCGTCGACGCCGACCGTCTGGGAAAAGCTGTCGAAGACCGCGCCGGCCTCCGGCCCAAGCGCCATCACCACCTCGACTTTCTGCAGCACGTCCTTCGACACCAGATCGGGATGGACGGTGACAAGGATCGTCGCCGGCAATTCGTTGGGCAGGGCGAAGGAGTTGCCGACCCTGGCCGACGGCAACAAATGATGGGCTTCGTCGATGACGAGCCAGTGCGGCCGTCCCTTGCGCGCCCGCAGCGAGGCGAGCTCGGGCAGAAGCCTGGCGAAATAATCGGGCCGCTCGTCGGTCTTCAGGCCCAGCATGTTGACGGCGACGTTGTTCGTCGGCTTCTCCAGCAGGTCGAGGATCTCGCGCAGGTTCGGGGCCGCATCGGCGTCGCCGACCACCACGACGTTCTCGAGATGGCTGTAGTCGCCTTCGGGGTCGAGAACGCAGAACTGGTAGCCCTTCTTGAAGAAGCGTTCCGTCAGCAGGGTGGCGAGCGTCGACTTGCCGATGCCCGAGGTGCCGGCGATCAGACTGCAGCCGCCATAAGGCGAAATCACCGAAGCCACGCCCGCAGCGTCGGCGCCGACCTCGACGCGTTGCCTTTCCGTGTCCATCAAGGCGGCATCCTTGTCGAGCACGAGACCGACAAGCTCGGCCACGCCGGCGCCGCGCGCCGCCCGCGTCGAGCGGTCGGCCGTCTCCTTGACCGTCGGCAGGGCGTTTGCCACCGCCACGCCATAACCGACAGTGCGCAACAAAGCGTGGTCGTTCTCGGCATCGCCGATGCCGACGACATTGTGCGGCGACAGTTCCAGCTCTTCGAGCGCCGCCAGAAGCCCAGTCGCCTTGTTCAGGCCGCTGGGCAGCACCATCACGGCGCCCTTGTTGAAGATGATCTCAAGTTCGAGCCCGAGGTCCCGTATTTCCTCCAGCACGATGGTTTCATTGGGAACAAGCGTGGCGACGATGGTCTCGCCGACATACAGCGGCTCGACGCCCCTCTGGCGGAGCCTGTCGACAAATTTCGGCGGCGGCGGCGGCGCCAGTTGGCGCGACTTGCGGGTCGCCGGCGTATAGAGCAGCGCGCCGTTTTCGGCGACGATGCGGTCGAAGATTTCGTGCTCTGCAAACACCCGCTTGAGATCGGGCAATTCGCGGCCCGTCACCAGAATGAGCTTCCGCCCGGAATCTTTGAGCTTCCTTATCGCCTCAAGCGCTGCCGGCGTGACGGCGCCATGGTCGGCAAGGGTTTCATCGTAATCGGTGGCAAGCGCCAGGGCATACATCGCATCTTCTTCTCGTTTGAGGATGGGGGTTAACCGGCGAGCACTCCATTCGTTCCCCAGAAGAGACCCGCGCGCCCAATCCGCACTTTTGCGGGAACCATCGTCGCCGGGGACGATTTCCTCCTCGGACAGCCTGTGCTGGCGGGATGGATATTGCCTCGGAAGGACGGCTGAAAAACATGAAGATTGCCCAGGTCGCGCCGCTCTATGAGAGCGTGCCGCCGCGTCTCTACGGCGGCACCGAACGGATCATTTCCTATCTGGCCGACGGGCTTGTCGCGCTAGGCCACGACGTCACGCTGTTTGCCAGCGGCGACTCCACCACGCGTGCGACGCTTGTCGCTTCGCGGGATTGTGCCCTGCGCCTCGATCCGGATCCGCCTGTTTCGGCGATCGCCGCCCACCTCACGCAACTCCATGAGGTGCGCAACCGGGCCGCCGAGTTCGACGTCATCCATTTCCATCTCAGCCACTTCCTGCATTTCCCCTTCTTCGAGCAGATAGCTGGCAAGACGGTCACGACACCGCATGGCCGCCTGGACTACCGGGACCTTCCCGGCGCCTACAAACGCTGGCCCGGCTTTCCGCTGATCTCGATCTCCGACCGGCAGCGCTTTCCGCTCGCCGATGCCAACTGGCTGGCGACGATCCAGCATGGCCTGCCGCCGCGCCGGCCAGGCAGCGAAAGGTGGACGGGTCAAGGCGGCTATCTGGTGTTCCTGGGCCGGCTGTCCAGGGACAAGCGGCCGGACAGGGCCATCAGGATCGCGCTCGGGAGCGGCTACAGGCTCAAGATCGCCGCCAAGATCGGCGACGACGACCGCGCCTATTTCCACGATCGGATCGAGCCGCTGATCGACGGTGTCAACGTCGAGTTCATCGGCGAAGTCGGCGATGCCGAGAAGGACGAGCTTCTCGGCAATGCCGCAGCGCTCCTGTTTCCGATCGACTGGCCGGAACCGTTCGGCCTGGTGGTGATCGAGGCGATGGCGCTCGGCACGCCCGTCGTCGCCTGGAACAACGGCGCCATGAACGAGATCATCGACGAGGGGGTGACAGGGGCGGTCGTCGACACGGACGAGGCGGCGATCTCGGCGGTCCACCAGGTGGTCGGCCTCGACCGCGACAGGATCCGCGCCGTCTTCGACAGGCGTTTTTCGGCCGAACGCATGGTCAGGCAATATGCCGACGCCTACGCGCAGCTGCTGCACGGCCACGGCGGCTGACTAATTGCAAACCCTGACGGGAGGGAACATGGCACAACTCGACGAACGCCAGCTCGACCCCGCGGTGGCGCTCGCAGCGCTCGACGATGCACCGCCCAGGACGCCGCACCGGCAATACGCCCTCAAGGACGGCGACTGTTTTGTCGTTGCCAATGATCGCGGCGACATACAGGGCAGAGGCGACGGCCTGTTCCGCGACGACACGCGGGTGCTGTCGCTGCTGCGGTTGCGGGTCGGCGGACGCGAGCCGACGCTGCTCGGCGCCTCGCTCAGCCAGGACAACATCGTCTTCACCGCCAACATGACCAACATGCCGCTGGAGCAGCTGCCGCAGGGGATCATCCATGTCGAACGCTCGCGGCTTTTGTGGCAGGACCGGATGTTCGAGCGCATCCGGCTTGCCAACTACAGCGACAGGGAGCTCGTGGTCCCGGTGTCGCTGGAGTTCGACGCCGACTTTCGCGACATGTTCGAAGTGCGCGGAACCGCGCGCCGGAAGCGCGGCAGGACCTTTGCCAGTGAAACGTCAGCCGATCATGTCGTGCTGCGCTACGAAGGCCTCGACACGCTGGTCCGCCAGTCCGTCATCTCCTTTTCCGAGCAGCCGGTGCAACTGAGCGCCGGAAACGCCGAATTTCGCATCAGCCTCGCCCGCCGCGGCGGCGGCTCGTTGTTCGTCGAGGTCGGCGCAAGCCATGTCGCGCCACCCAGCCGCGAGCGCCACCGTTCGGCCGCCGCCCACGCCCGCTGGCGCATGCGCGCCAAGCGCCGGCACGGCGCGACGCTGCACAGTTCGGGTCGGGTCTTCAACGACTGGATGTCGCGCGCACGCGCCGACATCGCGCTTTTGACGACCGAACTTGCGACTGGTCCTTATCCCTATGCCGGCATACCCTGGTTCTCGACGGCCTTCGGGCGCGACGGCGTGATCTCGGCTCTGCAGATGCTCTGGCTCAATCCCGGTCTTGCCAAGGGCGTGCTGTCGTTCCTTGCCCGGCATCAGGCCACCGAAACGCTTGCCTTCAGCGATTCACAGCCCGGCAAGATCATGCACGAGACGCGCAAGGGCGAGATGACGGCGCTCAGCGAGCTGCCCTTCGGCCGCTACTATGGCGGCGTCGACACCACGCCGCTCTACGTCCATCTCGCCGGCGCCTACGCCCGACGCACCGGCGACATGGCGTTCATCGACGAACTCTGGCCGTCGCTGTGCGCCGCAGCCGGCTGGATCGATGCGATGCGGGCCAGCCATGAGCACGGCTTCGTCGCCTACCAGCGCGCCGCCGACACCGGCTTGTCGAACCAGGGCTGGAAGGACAGCTCCGACGCGGTCTTCCATGCCGACGGACGCATTCCGCAAGGCCCGATCGCGCTGGTGGAAGTCCAGGGTTATGCCTTTGCCGCCTATCGCGGCCTCGCCGACCTCGCGTCACGAAGGGGCGACGAAGCTGCGGCGAAACGCTGGGCGGAGTGCGCCGAGAGCATGCGGACCGCCGTCGAACGCCATTTCTGGATGGACGGCAAGGGCTTCTACGCGCTGGCGCTGGATGGCGAGAGCAAGCCCTGCGAGGTTCGCGCCTCCAATGCAGGGCACCTGCTTTTCGTCGGCCTGCCGTCGCCGGAACGGGCGCGGCGCCTCGTCGACCAGCTTCTGGCGGCCGGCTTCCAGACCGGATGGGGCATCCGCACCCTTGCCGACGACGAAATCCCGTTCAATCCGATGTCCTATCACAACGGCTCCATCTGGCCGCACGACACCGCCATGTGCGGCGCCGGCATGGCGCGCTACGGCGAACGCGATAGCCTCGTCCGGCTGTTGAGCGGCACTTTCGAATCCGCCGTCCATTTCAACATGCGCCTGCCCGAACTGTTTTGCGGCTTCACCAGGGCGCCGGGCGAAGCACCTGTCGCCTACCCGGTCGCCTGCCTGCCGCAAGCCTGGTCGTCGGGGTCGGCCTTCATGCTGATGCAGGCCTGCCTCGGCCTCGAGATCGACGGGTTCGAGAACGAAATCAGGGTCAACAGGCCCAGGCTGCCGATCGGCATCGACACGCTGACGGTCAGACGCCTGCGCGTCGGCCGGGCGCAGGTCGACCTCAATTTCCAGCGTGTCGGCGACCGGGTTGCCGCGTTCCTTGATGCCCGTGACGAAGGCCGCGCGCCGCTTGTGGTGCGGAGTTGACCAACACGGGCTGCAAACTGTCCAGACGGAGGAACCGATCCACGCCGGACGAGTTCAGCTTCTGTAGCCTGTTCCATTCATTTCAAGCGACGGCATGACATACGATCCTGCATTCCTGAACCTGGCGAGCGTGGCCCTCGTCGCGCTGGGCATGTCTGTGATCGCCATTGCGGTATCGATCGCCGCGTGGCGGCGCCGTCCGGCGCCGATATCGGACGATGCCGGCCAGCTGCGGCGAACCGCACAGGAGCCGCCGCGGCAGCTGCTGCCGGAGTTCGAACGGAACAATCGGCTTGTCGAAACCCCGACGATCGCCTGGACTGCGGAGACGATGCGCCATGTCATTGAAAGCGAGCTTCCCGACGCCGAGATCATCCTCGTCTCCAACAGGGAGCCCTACATCCACAATCTGAAGAACGGCAAGGTCGAACTGATCGTGCCGGCGAGCGGCCTGGTGTCGGCGCTGGAGCCGGTCATGCGTGCCTGTGCCGGCACATGGATCGCCCATGGCGGCGGCACCGCCGACAGGATGGTCGTCGACCGGCACGACCGGATCGAAGTCCCGCCCGACGGGCCGCGCTACACGCTGAGCCGCGTCTGGTTGAGCGAGGAGGAGCATAAGGGATATTATCTCGGCTTCGCCAATGACGGGCTCTGGCCGCTCTGCCACATTGTCTTCACCCGGCCGATCTTCCGCGAATCCGACTGGGAGGCCTATCGCGCCGTCAACCAGAAGTTCGCCGACCGCATCGTCGCCGAAGCCCGCACGCCCGATCCCGTGGTCCTTGTCCAGGACTACCATTTCGCGCTTTTGCCGCGCATGGTCCGCGACAAGTTGCCGGACGCAACGATCGTCACCTTCTGGCACATTCCCTGGCCGAACCCCGAAGTGTTCAGCATCTGTCCCTGGCGCGAACAGATCCTCGATGGTCTGCTCGGCAGCTCGGTCGTCGGCTTCCACATCCAGTTCCATTGCAACAACTTCACCGACAGCGTCGACCGCTTCCTCGAAAGCCGCATCGAGCGCGAGCATTCCTCGATCTCCTATGGCGGCCAGACGACGCTGGTTCACCCCTATCCGATCTCGATCGAATGGCCGCCTGCAGCGCTTGCGACGCAGCCCACGGTGCAGGAATGTCGCGACAGGATGCTGAGCCGTCACGGTCTCGATCCGCAAACCAGGCTGCTGGTCGGGGTCGAGCGACTGGATTACACCAAGGGCATCCTCGATCGGTTCCTTGCCTTCCAGCAGCTGTTCGAGCGCTATCCCGAATGGGTGGGCAGGCTTGTCTTCGTGCAGATCGCCGCCCCCAGCCGCGGTACCTTGCCCGCCTATCGCGACCTGCACGCCGAATGCCGGACCTTCGTCGACGACTTCAACAGGCGGTTTGGCGACAAGGACTACCAGCCGATCCTGTTGCTCGACGAACACCACAACCAGGCCGATATTTACACCGCCTACCGCGCGGCCGACGCTTGCGTGGTCAGCAGCTTGCATGACGGGATGAACCTGGTGGCCAAGGAATTTGTCGCCTCCCGCGACGACGAACAGGGCGTCTTGATCCTCAGCACCTTCGCCGGGGCGTCGCGGGAGCTGCTCGACGCACTGATCGTCAATCCGTTCGATCCGTCGGCGATGGCCGAAGCCATGCAGCGTGCGATCACCATGCCCGAGGACGAGCAGCGCGAGCGCATGCACAGGCTGCGCGAGGTCGTCAGCACCAACAACGTCTATCGCTGGGCCGGCGCCCTGCTCCAGGATGCGGCCCGGCTGCGCAAGCGCAACCGCGCGGTGGAGAACGGCGTCGCCCCTGCCCCCTTGCCGCCGCCGCAAGCCTTCCTCAGGCGGTTTCTCGCCGGCACGCGGACGCGCCGGCGTGGCACTGAGGCGCGCGCCAGGATGGAAATCAAATAGTTTTGCGCTGCGACGCAACCCTTGCCCTGATCGGACCGGCTCGGCAGCTCAGGCTCCCGTCTGGCCGTGTGGTGCGGAGACAGGCTTCGATTCTGGCGAGCCCTTGAAACGCAGGAAGATGGACAGCACGATCAGCATCGCCGTCGAGAGAAACTCCGACTGCCAGTTCTGGAAGGATTCGAACCAGAGCAGCGGGTCGAACAGATAGCTCACGACGGACGTGATCTCGCCGCCGTGGCGTGCCGCCTCCTCATTGGCTGCAGCCGCACTTGCCAGCCAGTGGATAGTGAACGAAAGCACGAACAGGCCGGCAAGGCTCAACCCCAGCCCGTAGGAGTAGAGCCACCTCCTGATGCGGCCGCGCAGCCTGGCGGGCGGCGTGTCGCCTGGCCTGTGCGGATCGTCGGGATCGAGCGATTCCGCCGACCCGCGCTGGAACAGAAACGCGGTCAGCATGACATAGGCGCTCATCTGGAGAAACTCGCTCTCCCAATTCTCGAAGACGGCCGAGACAAACGTTCCCGAGCCGAGATAGGCGAGAAAACGCGGCGGCGCTTCGCCGTGCAGCGCCAGCTCCCGGCTCTCATGGGCGAAGCCCGCGATCGCCATTCCCAGGATCGACAGCAGAAAGACAAGCATCAATGTGAGGGTGAGGCCGTTGTCCCTGAGCCAGCGTTTCATTGCACTCTCCATGTGACGAACCACCCTTCAACGGCCAGGCGGGGATATGGTTCGAGCAGAGCCGCAGTTTGGGCCGGGCGTCTCGTGCAGCTCTCCGGTGAAGCCGCCCACCGAAAAGCCTGCCGCCATAAAGTCTCCGCTCCGAGGAACCATTTGCGCCCCGGCACGCTTCTCCTTTGGACTGTTCATCCACCGAAACAGCGCGCCGGAGTGGCGCCGAACACGTGCAGGAGACGTAAATGGGACGCGGTATTCTTCTCTGGCTGCTTGGGATTCCGATCCCGATCATCATCCTGATCCTTCTTTTCGTGCGCTAGGAGGATGACATGACCTTGGTTCCCGACGAGACGCTGGCCGCGCAAGGCATCGCCACTTCGCCCGCATCCTCCGCCCCGGAATCCACCGCCTCCGCGATCAACTGGGGGCCGATCCTGGCCGGCGCCGCTGCGGCGGCCGGCATTACGCTGGTGCTGATGCTGCTCGGGTCCGGCCTCGGCCTGACGATGGTTTCGCCGTGGCCCAGCGCGGGCGTCACGATCACGACTTTTGCGGCTTCCACCGCCGTCTGGCTGGTGATCGTGCAGTGGCTGTCGGCCGCCGTCGGCGGTTACCTGACCGGCCGCCTGCGCACCAAATGGGTAGGCATCCACACCGACGAAACCTTCTTCAGGGATACGGCGCATGGCTTTCTCGCCTGGGCGCTGGCCACGCTTCTGGTCGCCGGCGTACTGGGGTCGGTGTTGTCGGCCGCCGTCGGCAGCGGCGTCCAGGCCGCGTCGAATGTCGCCTCGGGTGCCGCTGCGGCCGCGACCGCCAACGCAGATTCGCCCGCGGTCGACACGGCGACGTCCTATTTCGTCGACACCCTGTTCCGGCCGTCGGATCCCGCCAGGGTCGCCGCCCCCGGCACGGCGGAGTCCGATCAGGCGGCGCGGCAGGCGTCGCGCATCCTATTGGCCAGTGCGACGACGAATGAAGTTTCGGCAGAGGATCGCACCTACCTGGTGCAACTGGTCGCCGCGCGCACCGGATTGTCCGAGGCCGATGCCCAGGCGCGCGTCGACGCCGTGTTGACCCGCATCGGCGAAGCCAAGGCCACCGCGCAGCAGGCTGCGGACACGGCGCGCAAGGCAAGCGCCACCTTCGCGCTGGTGGGCGCCCTGTCGCTGGCCATCGGCGCCTTCATCGCCAGTGCGGCAGGCGCCCTGGGCGGCTGGCAGCGCGACGACGACGAGGTCCGCTACCTCTCGCGATGAGGCCTGATACAGCGCGCTATCGGCCTGCTGGACCCCGTGCCGTCCCGGCGCCTTGGCCGGCTTAACTAAGCCTTTGCGCCAGCCTGAGCGAAATGCCGTCGACCTCGATCCGTGACACCGCCTATGATCCGGAAACCCGGGTGCTGTCGGTCTGGTTCGCTGTCAGCGGCAGACGCTACGACTACGTGGCGGTGCCGCCCGAGACCTACGCCGCATTCCGAAGCGCCTTTTCGAAGGGGCGCTTCTTCAATGCCCACATCCGCGACCGCTTCCGCCATCGCCTCGTGCCCGACAGGCTGGCGGCGAGATAGGAAAGCAGCGACGCTACGCCAGCTGTGCCTCCGCCGCGCCCGGGTAATATCGATCCCCGTTCCGCGAAGCTCCAGTCACTGCCAGTTCAGCAGAATCTCCTCGACCGTCACTGTCTCGACCTGCTCGCTGAAGCGGGAGTGATAGAGTTGCATGAGGGCGTCATGCGTCGCGTCGGAAGAACTGCACAATGCGTCCGTCGCCAACACGACCCGATATCCCCGATCGATGGCGCCGAGGACGGTGGCGAGGACACAGACGTCGGTTTCGCCGCCGGTGACGACCAGCGTGTCGAACTCCGTTCCCAGCAGCGCGTCGAGACGTCCCTCGGTCCATGGCGAATAGACGTGCTTGTCGAGGACGCGGGCCGGAGGAACAAGCCGCTCCAGGGCAGGCAGCAGCCGCACAAAGGCCGGGTCCATGCGTGTCAGCGTAACCTCCGCCCATCGCCTGTAATAGCGTGCCCACATGCCGGGCCCCTCTCCCGGACGGGCGGCGGGAACGAAGCGGGTGAACAGAGTCTGACTGGCATGCGCCCCAGCAAGCTCTTCGATCGCCGGCAGCACCTTCTGCGCCCAGGGAACCGACCACGGGCCGTCAGGCGCAAACAGCCGCTGCATGTCGACGCAGAGATGGAGACAGTTGTCGCCCAGCGGACCATGCACCAGCCCCTCAGCCGCCATCACCGCCCTCCCGGCGTCCGCTTGTCCGAAACAGTACGCCTCGCCGGCCCCAGAAGGATCGCGGCCTCTCCGAACCGGATGTTCTCCGCCGGTGGAGCAGGGTTGTCACCGACTTCAAAGGAAAGTGCTCGACGTTGCTCGCCTCTGACCTGCCGGATATCTCCGTGGCAAGGGGGGAGTTTGGCAGCGGCAGCCTCGTCCTGCGCCGGAGATTGGCGCGGGCAGCAACGAGGGCTGATCTTCGCCCTTGCGGGGCCGGCAGGACAGAGGGGGTGCAAAGAATCGCGGCCTCGAGACGATACCCCTCGCTACGATCCGTCACGACGGTCCGCCTTCTGATCGGCCGCCTGGCGCGCTGCGTCCGCCTGCTCCAGGTCGACGACGGCAAGAAGGGTGTCGTGTTCGTCGTAAATCCGGATGAGCCAGTCGGGGATGGGCCCCGTGTTCAGGTCGAGGTCGGCCAGCACCTCGACCGCACAGCGAAGCCCTTCCTCACGAGCGGCATCCAGGCTGGGCATCTTCGAGGGCGGCACCCGCCGGGAGCCATCGCCGTCGCGATATTCGAAGACGTAGATCCCGCCATCCTGATCCGTCACTGCCGTTTCAGTGACCTGATCAAAGTTGCCGTTGCTCTGGGCGTCATAGTCGTTAACGGCGCTGTCGAATGTTGCGGTCTGGACGAGCACGGCCTTTGCCCGTTCGATTGCCGCGGCTTCGTCGCCGGCAAGGCTGTCAACGTCGGCCATGGCAACGATGACACATTAGCCGCCCTCGCCCCTGAACATGACGCGCAGGATGGGATGGGCCTCGGCCGCGAGATCCTGTTCGATTTCCGTTCGGATGATTTGCATGATCGGCTCCCGTGATGGCTGCCCCGCCCCCTGCCCGCGATGTCTGCCCGTGGTCGCAGCCCCGTTGTCGCAGCTTGGCTAGAGTTTGACCGCCGTCTCCCGGCTCCACAGCCGCAGCTTGCGGCAGGTTTCGACAAATGCCTTTGCCGCCTTGGCATCGCCGAGAGGCACAAGGCCTTCGTCGGCTTGAGGATCGACCCCGGCCTTCTCCAGCAGCGGCACCCCTTCCGCGGTGAAGGCAATGAACTTGCAGTGGGCGAAGGCATCGGCGACGAAGTCGCGTGCAGCCGCCTCGCCTGCCAAGCGTTCGGCTCCCTGTTCCGAAACGACGAGAGCGACCGCATCGAACAGGACCGACGGGCCGCCGTCGACCATGTGCCGGGCTTCGATCCAGCTGCCGTCGGCGGCTTCGACCCCGCCGACCTTAGGCGCCACGACCTCCATCACGGCTCCCTCCTTGTCGATCGCCGCCTGGAGCTTCTTCAACAGCGCCGCATCGGCGCCGGGGCTGACGAGCACGCCCAGCTTGCGCCCGGCAAAGCTGTCGGGACCGTTCTCGATGATGCTGAGCGCCGGCGACGGCTTCAGGTCGTCGCGCGGTGCGACCGCGGCATCCGCCGGCGCGGGAAGCTTTTTAATGCCGAGCTTGTCGGCGACGGCGGTCGCTAGGCTCTCATCGATGTTGCGCAGATGCGCGACCATACGTTCGCGGATCACCGGGGTCTCCACCTTGCTCAACTCGAAGGTCAGGGCCATGGCGATGTGGCGCTGTTCCGGAGCGGTCTGGCTCTGGAAGAACTGCCTGGCTTGGCTGTAATGATCGGCAAAGCTCTCGGCGCGCAGACGCACCTTCTGGCCCTCTTCGGCATCGGCAAAGGAGCGGAACCCTTGCTGCGGCGATTCCCGGGGGCCCTCGCCGAATGAATTGGGCTGGTAGTTCACCCGGCCGACAGGATTGCGCATCGCCATGTGCCCGTCCTGCTGGAAGTGGTGGAACGGGCATTTGGGCGCGTTGATGGGCAGATGGGTGAAGTTGGTGCTGCCGAGCCGCTTCAGCTGGGTGTCGAGATAGGAGAAGTTGCGCCCCTGGAGCAGCGGGTCGTTGGAGAAATCGATGCCCGGCGGCACGTTCTGGGTCATGAAGGCGACCTGCTCGGTCTCGGCGAAGAAATTGTCGGGCATCCGGTCGAGCACAAGGCGGCCGACCGCGATCGGTTCGAGGATTTCTTCGGGAATGATCTTGGTCGGATCGAGCACGTCGAAATCGAAGCTGTCGGCAAAGTCCTGGTCGAAGATCTGGACGCGCATTTCCCATTCCGGGAAGTTGCCCGACTGGATGGCCTGCCAGAGGTCGCGACGATGGAAGTCGGGATCGGCGCCATTGATCTTCACCGCCTCGTTCCAGGCCACCGACTGCAGCCCGAGTTTCGGCTTCCAATGGAACTTGACGAAGGTCGATTCGTCCTTGGCATTGACGAAGCGGAAGGTATGGACACCGAAGCCTTCCATGAAGCGGAACGAGCGCGGGATCGCGCGATCCGACATGACCCACATGATCATGTGCATCGATTCCGGCGTCAGGCTGATGAAGTCCCAGAAAGTGTCATGCGCCGACTGCGCCTGGGGAAAGCCCCGGTCGGGCTCGGGCTTCACCGAATGAATGATGTCGGGGAACTTGATCGCGTCCTGGATGAAGAACACCGGGATGTTGTTGCCGACGAGATCCCAATTGCCTTCCTTGGTGTACAGCTTGACGGCGAAGCCGCGCACGTCGCGCGCAAGATCGAACGAGCCCTTGCTGCCGGCGACGGTCGAGAACCTGACGAAGGCCGGCGTCTTTTCGCCCGCCCGTTGAAACAGGTCGGCCCGGGTATAGGCGGCCAGTGACTCATAGGTTTCGAAATAGCCATGCGCGCCGTAGCCGCGGGCATGCACCACCCGTTCGGGAATGCGCTCGTGGTCGAAATGGAAGATCTTCTCGCGGAAATGGAAATCCTCGAGCGCGGTCGGGCCGCTTGCGCCGATCTTGAGCGAATTCTGATCGTCGGAGACGGGGCCGCCCTGTGCGGTGGTGAGCACGTCGATGCCGCCCGTTGCCGTCTGGTGCAGTTCGCCGCCGCTGCCGCGTTCCAGCTTCTGATCGTGAATTGTCGCAGGCTTGCGTGCCGAGGCGCTCGGAGTTTTGGCCATTGTCGTTTCCTTCGTGAGAGAATCCGCCGTCGCTTCCTTCCCAAATGCAGGGATGGCGATCGGGTTCCTGATTTTCGCGGCGTCTTCGCAGCGCGGGATTCCGGCAGCGCGCGAACGCAGCACTTGGCCTCGCCTGACCTCCGCGGCAGCCCCATCGCAACGATTTGCCGAGGGCCGCCGGAACAAACCGCCGCCGCAGCACGTTGCCCCGTCGAACGGAGGCACACATGGCACCGCGAGCCAACTGGAAGGGGACGCTGAAGGTCGGGGAACTGAGTTGTGCGGTCGCCCTCTACACCGCCGCCTCGACGTCGGAGCGCATCGCCTTCCACACCATCAACCGCGCCACGGGCCATCGCGTCCAGCGCGAATTCGTCGACAGCGAGACCGGCAAGGCCGTCGACAGCGAAGAGCAGGTCAAGGGCTATGATGTCGGCAAGGACGACTATGTCCTGCTGTCGCCGGAGGAAGTGGCAGCTGCCGTGCCGGAAAGCGACAAGACGCTTTCGGTCACCGCCTTCATCGCCTGCGCCGATGTCGACGACGTCTATTTCGACCGTCCCTATTATCTCGCCCCGTCAGGCGACACAGCCGAGGAGGCCTTCGCGCTCATCCGCGAGGGCATGCGGAAAAAGAACGTCGTCGCCATCGCCCAGGCCGTGCTGTTCCGGCGGGTGCGCTCGCTGCTGATCCGAGCCTATGACCACGGCCTGGTCGCCACCACGCTCAATTTCGACTACGAGGTGCGCTCGGCAAAGGACGCCTTCAGCGAAATCCCCGCGATGAAGATCGAAGGCGAGATGCTGGACCTCGCCCAGCACATCATCAAGACCAAGAAGGGCAGTTTCGACGCGGCGACGTTCGACGACCGCTACGAGGCGGCACTGGCCGACCTCGTCAAGGCAAAGCTGGAGGGCAAGAAGATCACCGCCCCGAAACAGCCGAAACGAGGGGATGTGATAGATCTGATGGCCGCGCTGCGTGAGAGCGCCGGCGTTGCCGGCAAAGCCACGAAGCAAAACAAGAGCGCCGGGCAAAAGAAGACCTCGCCGCAAAAGAGGGCGCGAAAACCTGCCAAGGCACAGCCGCCGCAGCGCAAGGCCGGATGATCATGGCGCTCGAAACCTATCGCAAAAAGCGGAATTTCGGCGCCACGCCCGAACCTAAGGGGCGGCAGGGGCGCCGCAGAGGCAACAGCTTCGTCGTCCAGAAACATGATGCCACACGCCTGCATTACGATTTCCGGCTGGAGATGGATGGTGTGCTGAAAAGCTGGGCGGTCACCAAGGGGCCCAGCCTGTCGCCCGGCGACAAGCGGCTGGCGGTGCATGTCGAGGACCATCCACTCGCTTATGGCGATTTCGAAGGAACGATCCCGAAAGGCGAATATGGCGGCGGCACCGTGATCGTCTGGGACCGCGGCAGCTGGACTCCGATCGGCGACGGCGCGGGCGGCTATGCCAAGGGGCAGCTCGATTTCGAACTCGACGGCGAGAAGCTTCACGGCCGCTGGCATCTCGTGCGCATGCGCGGAAAACCGCGCGAGAAACGGGAAAACTGGCTGCTGATCAAGGGCGACGATGAATTTGCCCGCGACAATGGCGAGGACGTGCTGGACGAGCTGCCGCTGTCGGTGAAGACGGGGCGGGACTTGGCGGAGGTCTCAGGCGAAGCTCCCGGCTGGTCGTCGAAGACCGGGCGCATCCGTGGCCCCAAGACCCTGCAGCACAAGGCAACAGCACGGAAGACTGGGGCACGGAAGACTGGGGCCCAGAAGTCGGGGACGCGGAAGTCGGGGGCGCGCGGCAAGGCCGCGCATGAGGCGCCGACCGCAGCACTTGCCGACATGCCGAAAGCCAGAAAGGCAGCCCTTCCTGCCTTCGTCGAGCCGGCTCTTGCAACCCTTGCGGCGTCGCCGCCGACAGGCGAGCGCTGGCTACACGAAATCAAGTTCGACGGTTACCGCCTGCAGGCGCGGCTTGAAGATGGCGATGTCTTCCTGTCGACGCGAAGCGGGCTCGACTGGACGGCCAAATTCGGCAAGGCGGTCGTCGACGCGCTCGCAGCGCTGCCCGTCACCACGGCACTCATCGACGGCGAACTTGTCGTCGAGACGGGCACGGGCGCGTCGGATTTCTCCGCCCTGCAGGCCGACCTGAGCGCGGGCCGGATGGATCGCTTCGTCTTCTACGCCTTCGACCTGCTCCATCTTGAGGGATATGACCTCACTCAGACGCCGCTCTCGGCACGCAAGGCACGGCTCGAGCAGCTTATTCCCGAGGGCAACGGCATTGTTCGCTACAGCGGCCATTTCGAGGAACGCGGCAGCCTGGTACTGCGCCACGCCTGCCGCCTCAGCCTCGAGGGCGTGGTGTCGAAGCTGCGCGATGGGCCCTATCGCAGCGGCCGCGGCAAGTCCTGGATCAAGTCGAAATGCTCGGCCCGCCAGGAGTTCGTCGTCGCCGGTTTCGTGCCCTCCAGCGTGTCGCGCAAGGCTATCGGCTCGCTCATCCTCGGCGTGTTCGACGGCAAGGAGCTTCACCATGTCGGCCGTGTCGGGACCGGTTTCACCGAAGCCGTGGCAAGGCAGCTCTTTGAGCGGCTCCATCGCTTGGAGATTGCGACCAGCCCATTTGCCGGACGCCTGTCGGCCGACGAAAGGCGCCAGGCCCGGTTTGTCCGGCCCGAGCTGGTGGCGGAAGTGGAGTTCAGGGCGTGGACCGCGGATGGCCACCTGCGCCACGCCTCGTTTCGCGGCCTGCGCGACGACAAGCCGGCGACGGAGATCGTCCGCGAAATCAGAAAGTCCGGCGCAAAGCCTCCGCCGCCGCAACGCCGCACCGTCAAACTCACCCATCCCGACCGCCTCTACTGGCCCGATGATGGCGTTACCAAGGAGGGGCTGGCGGACTATTATACCGATGTGTGGCGCCACATGGCACCGTTCGTCGTCGGCCGGCCGCTGGCGCTGCTGCGCTGCCCGAACGGCATAACAGGCGAAAAATTCTTCCAGAAGCATGCCTGGAAAGGGTTGAACCCGAACATCGGGCTGATCAAGGACCCCAAGGAAAAAGAAGGCGCGCCGCTGATCAGCATCAACGACCTCGATGGCCTGCTCGGCCTGGTCCAGTCGGCGACGCTGGAAATTCATCCCTGGGGCTCGACAGCAGCGGATTGGGAACATCCTGACATGATCGTCATGGATCTCGATCCGGGAGACGGCGTCTCTTGGCTGGCCGTCACCGAAGCGGCACAGGAGGTGCGGCAGCGGCTGGTCGACAAGGGGCTTGCCGCCTTCCTGAAAACATCGGGCGGCAAAGGCCTGCACGTCGTGGCGCCGCTCAAGCCGAAAGCCGACTGGCCCGAGGTCAAGGCCTTCACCAAGGCGCTCGCCGACGAGATGGCCTCCGACGATCCGGACCGCTACGTCTCGACGATCACCAAATCGAAGCGGCGCGGCAAGATCCTCGTCGACTATCTGCGCAACCAGCGCGGCGCGACCGCCGTCGCCTGCTATTCGACCCGGGCCCGACCGGGCGCTGCGGTGTCGGCGCCGCTGTCGTGGGAGGAGCTCGGCGCAGACATCGGACCGGCCCACTTCACCGTCGAAAACATGCCCAAGCGCCTCGAAGCCCTGGCAAGCGATCCCTGGGAGGATTTCCGCGCCGCCGCCGTCCCGCTTGCAGCAAAGCGCCGAAAGGCCGGCTAATTCTTGGCGCGCCCTTCTGACTTGATGCTGCGTTTCAGCGCATCCATGATGCTGACGACATTGCCCGACGAAGCGGCCGGCTCGGTCTTTTCCCTGGCCGGCCGACGGCGCCCCTTCTTCTTGGAGGCGATGATGTCGAGCAGCTTTTCCTGGACGGGATCCCGCACCATGTCAGGGTCCCACGGCTTTGTGCGGCTGTCGATCAGGCGGGTCACCAGGGTCATCAGATCCGGATCAGGCTTCGGCGCATCGATCCCGGTAAAATAGTCGCCGGCGTCCCTGACCTCGTCGCCATAACGCAATGTCCACACGACGATGCCCTTGCCGCGCGGCTCGAGCATCACGGCGCGCTCGCGCCGGTAGAGCACGAGGCGCGAGATGCCCACCATGCCGGCCGCCGCCATGGCGTCGCGGATCACCGAGAACGCTTCCTCACCGACCTTGTCGTCCGGGATCAGATAATGCGGCTTGTCCAGCCAGATCCAGCCGATGCTGTCTGCGGCAACGAACTTCTCGATATCGATGGTCCGGGTACTTTCAAGGCCGACGGCCTCGAGTTCCTCGTCCTCGAGCAGCACATAGTCGTCCTCGCCCCTGGGATAGCCCTTGACCTCGTCGTCCTCGTCGACCGGCTTGCCGGTGACGGCATCGACATAGTGGCTGACGACGCGATTTCCGGTCTTTTCGTTGAGGGTGTGGAAGCGGACCTTTTCGGACCCGCTGGTTGCCGGCGTCATCGCCACCGGGCAGGTCACCAGCGACAGTTTCATGTAGCCCTTCCAGAATGCGCGCTGTGCCATCGGTGTCTTCCCGCGTGTCGAGTGCCAGATGTCGAGCAGGAGTAACGTCAGATACGGGCTTGCGTTCCTGGGCAGGTGTCAGGATGCATCCCCCGGGATGCATGAGGAGAGATCATCAGCGATGGCGGCCAGGATTGCGGCGATGCGACCCAGCCGGTTCAACAAGTTCGTCGACCGCGTCTAGCAGGCGCAACTCGCCGCTCGAGTAAAAGCACCATCGCTCCAGGCGGCGAGGCTCGCAGATATGTCGACGGTGAGACTTGTCGATGTCACCGTCCAACTCAGCTTCTTGGTTGCGCTGTCGAGACAGACATCGGCAGTCCCGGTTCCGGTGCTGTCGGTCGGCGGAACCTCGCTCGCGGCCTTCAGATCGGCCTTGAACTTCATGCTCTCCGACAGGGACAGCACCGCCAGTAGCGTTCCATGGGCCACATAGACAGTCTGTGGGATCCGTTGTTCGGTTCCGGAGTAGCTGCCGCGGCCGGCGGCAGCGAAGCTGTCGTCACCTCCTGGCTATCCAAAGGTTTTCCCATCGCGGACGCCGGCCTCGGCGCCTTCGCCTATGGCCTGGACATTCTCGCCGGCGCGATCGCCACCGGCGCCGCTGGCGGACGAAGCCTTAGGTGGTGCTCCTGTTCGGCCTGCTCGTCATCCTGCGTCTCTTTTGTCATCGTCCAGCCGCCGCTTATCGGGGCCCTTTGCACGCCGTGCATCATTCCAGGCCGCGATGAGGGTGATCCTCATCCCCTACTCGATCGACGAGGTGCTGGCGACTGTCCAATATCTGTGGCGGGCCAGAAAGCGGGCGAGCCGTCCTGGCGGACTTTCTGGAGGGGCGGGCCGGCGCTTTCGGAGGATCCGACGCTGGAAGCCGACCTCGATCGCCCGGCTTGGGAAGCCTTTAAGGATTTATTCTTCGGCGGTGACCTTCCCCTGGTCACTTGGCGCAAGCATAGCGCTCGGCGTCCTGCTGATGGCGACGCCGCTCGTCCTTGGCGCCGAGCCGCGTACTTCAGCGATCATATCGTCGGCTGCCTCGTTATCCTCGTCGCAATCACCGCCATGGCCGAGATTGTGCGGGCCGTGCGCTTTCCCAATATAGCCCTTGGCGCGTGGATTGCGGCGGCACCGTGCGCGCTGGATGGAGGATCGGGCCTTGCAACGGCGGTGAACCTTGTGATCGGGCTCGCACTGATCGACCTGAGCCTGCCGCGAGGGGTCCGCAGCGATCAGCACTACGGCGGCTGGGATAGGGCGATCGTCCGACAGTCTTCGTGCACGGCGCAGGAACGGATCGCCGCCGCGGTCGTTGGTTTTCGATATCGAAAGGAGAAGGAACGATGGCCAGATGCGACCAGTGCGGCAACGATTACGACAAGGCCTTTGAGGTGATCATTGCGGAGGAAAGCTATACGTTCGACAGTTTCGAGTGCGCGATCCAGAAATTGGCCCCGACCTGCCCGCATTGCAATGTGCGCATCATCGGGCACGGTGTCGAACAGGGCGACGTGATCTACTGCTGCGCGCACTGCGCAGAGCAGGAAGGGGCGGATGCACTGATCGACCGGGCCCGTTGAGCCACGCCACCAGAGCTTCCGAAAGCGCGGGCAGGCGTTTGACCGGTGGCGTGGCGCTGGCACTGCGGCGATCGTCGAACATCAGCTTGATCTTCGGCAGGGTTCCGTCAGCGCGACCGGCTGCGGTACCTCATGCAGCGTGACCTGTGGCAACACAGGCTTTCTACGCGGACGCGCAGGTGCAGGTGGTCGCCATGACAGCGGCCTGTTCCTTGACACTGTCGGTGTTGGTTGGTCGACGGCACAACGGGCTCGGCCTTGGCGCACCTATTCCTGGGCGAACGCCCAATGCGCGCTCAGTGCGTGGCCGGTGGGAGAAAGGCCCGCCGGGGCTTTCGCGGGTTGGGGCGTCAACTTGGGCCTCGCGTTGCTACGCGCCAGAGTCGCACATCAGGTCGCAATTGTTGCGACGATGTCGCAATCAGGACCATGACGCAAGGGCAACCGAGTCATCTTGCGCACGGCCCGATGGCCGACCGACGCATGACAAAATCTCAGGGAGGGAAGCATGTCGTCTATCAAAACCACCGCGACCGAGGATCATGGCCTGGAAGCCGGCCAGGACAACATTCGCGTTCTGGGCTTGGACATTCACAATCCGGTCTTCTTCGTTTCTGCGGTAATCATCGTCGGCTTCGTCATCTTCACCCTGATCTTCAGGAGTTCCGTCGGCCCGGCGCTCGGCAACTTGCGTGTATGGCTCACGTCCACCTTCGACTGGCTGTTCATCATAGCCGGCAATCTGTTCGTCCTGTTTTGCCTCGCCGTCGTCCTGTCGCCAATGGGTCGCGTGCGCATCGGAGGTGCCGACGCCGTGCCGGAATTCGGCTATGCCGGCTGGTTCTCAATGCTTTTTGCCGCCGGGATGGGCATAGGGCTGATGTTCTTTGGCGTGCTGGAACCGATGTATCACTTCAACAACCCGCCTCTGGGCATCGCCGGCCCGGTTGCCGACGGCGTGTTGAGTGCCGGCGCTGTCGAGGCCGCGCGCGAAGCCGCCATGGCCGCGACCATCTACCATTGGGGCCTGCATCCGTGGACGATCTATGCGGTCTTGGGGCTGTCGTTGGCTTTGGCCGCCTACAACAAGGGCATGCCCCTGTCGGTCCGCTCCGCCTTCTATCCGATCTTCGGCGAGCGCGTTCGCGGCTGGATTGGCCATGTCATCGACATTATGGCCGTCTTCGCCACCCTGTTCGGATTGGCGACATCACTTGGCTTTGGGGCAGAACAGGCGTTGGCCGGCCTCAACTTCCTTTACGGCGTTCCGGTGACGGACACGATGAAAGTTCTGCTTATCGCCGGCATCACGGCAATTGCGCTGGGTTCGGTTGTCGCCGGCCTGGACGCGGGCGTCAAGCGCCTGTCCGAGATCAACATGGTCCTCGCTGTGCTGCTGGTGGCTTTCGTCTTCGCTCTTGGACCGACCGGGGAAATCGTCGCCGGCTTCTTCAGCAACACTTGGTCCTATGTCACCAATCTGCCTGCGCTGTCCAATCCCTTCGGGCGCACTGACGACGAGTTCCTCCATGGCTGGACCACCTTCTACTGGGCGTGGTGGATCTCCTGGTCGCCATTTGTCGGCATGTTCATCGCCCGTATATCGAGAGGCCGCACAGTGCGCGAATTCATCGTCTGCGTGCTGCTCATTCCGACGGTCGTATCGATCTTCTGGATGACAGCCTTTGGCGGCACGGCACTTTCGCAATTCCTGAACGATGGTTATCAGGGCGTGCAGGAGACCGTCGTGGCCTACACGCCTGAATTGTCGCTATTCCGGCTGCTGCAGCCCCTGCCATTGGCGGGGCTCACATCGCTGATCGGTATCGTGCTGGTGATCGTATTCTTCGTCACTTCCTCTGATTCAGGCTCGTTAGTCATCGACACGATCACAGCTGGCGGCAAGGTCGACGCGCCTGTAGCGCAACGCGTCTTCTGGGCCACTTTCGAAGGCCTGGTTGCCATTGCACTGCTGCTCGGCGGCGGGCTTGCCGCGCTTCAGGCGAGCGCCATCGCGACCGGCTTTCCCTTTGCCCTGCTGCTACTGCTCATGATGGTGGCGACCTGGAAGACGCTTCAGTCGGAAACCGCGCTGATAAATCGCGCCCGGACAAGGTGAGCGATGGTGTTTGTTCGCCGATCGGGCGAAGCGACCGGTCTCTTAGTGCTCTTATGTGGAGAAGGCGAAACCCTAAGCGACTTGGAAGCGGAGAATGCCGCGGCCGCTGAGAGGCTCACCTCGCACTGGAGCTAGAAACCAACCTTCCTTTGCCTTCTGGCCCAGGGCTGTCGTTGCGAGGGCTTGCGGACGCCGGCGTTATGCGCGAACTGCCGTGCAGCGGGCCGCGTCAGCAGGCCTTCACAACACGAGCAGCAGAGCGAAGGTCCGAAATGGAGGAGCGCACCGAAGGGCCGGAATTGGCGCAAGACGCTCGTTCGTGCTGGTCAGAACGGGCGACCGCTTACCCCGGTTATTCAAGCTAAGTCATTCCAGTGCTTCATGTGCCTCCTGGTAGCGAAATTCGGCCCGGCTCCAGACGTTCTGTCACGGCCCTTGCTAAGTGGCAGGAACGTCTTGGCCCTCAGGCGAAGAACGCCCGCATCCGTGGCCACCAACCGATTGCGGCGCGGACGCGTCGGGCAGCGCTGGCACCTCTGGTCGACTCGCCGAGATGACAGTGGCAGACTATGTTATGCAGCTGCCGGTCGGATAGTTCGAAGAAGCGCTTGGCCTCGCCGTAACTGTCGTCACTAAGCCCCGCTGCTCGGAAGACTGGATCCTCGAAAGCCACCGTGATGGGCGAACCCGATGCGCGCATGGTCTGTCGTTCGGCGTGCGGGAGAAACTCGGTGCCAGAAAGGGTGGTCAGACGTCGCTTCGGCTGGTCCTTAAGCAATCTAGCCCAGCGCTCGAGACGCTCGATGCGCGTCATAGGAACGACGTCGGCCAAGGCTTGCAGTTGTTCGATGCTGTGATGCTTCATCGCTGCCTCCATTTTTTAGGCGTCGGCTATCTGGGCTAGCCTATAAAGCAGGCGCCTTGTTTGCGCAGAAACTTGGGCCTGCTGGGGACGCCCAGCAGGCCCCGCTCTCCAGAGCGCTATCGCTGAGGGGGCATCACGCTCCGAGCATCATCAATTCGGAAACGATCTAATAGTTCCTTCGTGTTGAAAACGGAAAAAGGCTCGCAATCGTCGGCTCAGTATGCCCGTGAGCGTGGAGGCGTATACACCAGTCGAATGTGCTGACTGTTGGAACGTGGGACGAACGCCAACGGACCTTGAGATGCAAAGGTGGAACAGATGGAATTTTCTGCTCGAAATGGTGTCCTCGCAAGATAACCTGAGCAACGGTTCGTTCAAATCCCTGTTTACATAAAGACACCGTTCGCGCGTGACAGGGTCAATACCATCGGCCTCGACCGTACCAACCGCCTCCTCCAATTAGCAATACGATCAGGATGATTATTAGAAGCGTCGTGATATCCATTGGAGTTCTCCAGCCACCATTGACTTACACAACGCTTGGCCCGTCCGCTTGTTCCGGCGCAGGCCTGTCGCAACCCGTCGTCGCTCAGCTTGGCGTGTCCGTTGGCCAAGCGATTGACCGTGGTGAACTGTTTGTTGCGCGCGCTCGTCGAACGCGCGCAAATACAGACGTAACCCTCGCTTTCCCAACGTGTCTCCCGCTGGCGCGCGAAGCCTGCTTTGCTGAGAGTTCCGGCAGACGATTTGCCGGTGCGGCGATCCTACTCGGTTTGCGTACTGGATTTTCTGGCCATCCCAGTCGGCATGCGCGTGATCACTTCACAGTGAGTTCCATTTGGGCCAAACCGTTGGAACAGCAAGGCGCGCATCGGGATCGGTCGTGATGGTGACCGCTCTAGCGGTCGGAACACGTCGCAGGTTCGCGGATTAAATAAGCAGAACCTCAGCTGTGATGGGAGCCGAATATGCCTATTCCTGGTCCTGACAGTCGCAGTCCCAATCCCGCGCCGGCGCGTCCGCATCCGCCGCCAATAGCCCCGGCAGTCGTGCAGCCAGGTGTTCCGCCACCCTCCCCCGGCCCCGCAGGCAGCGCAAAAACGCGTGTTGAACCGTGCGCCTTTGTGTGGCTGAAACGGATTGTGGTCATAGTGGCGTGTACAGTAGGAGCTGTTGCCTCGGCAACGGCGCAATCCTCAAATGGTGGCGAAGAATTGGTTCCGGCTGACCCCTGTCAGGCAAAGCCCGGGGATCACAGCGAAGATCCGACGGTCGACACGTCAAGAGAGGCTTTACCTTCTGAAAACACCTTGGAACACTGCAAGGGCGTTCTGACTCCGCCAAAGATCGGCGACCACGAGATCGAAGAGCCTCCACCAAACACGGGGACAACGCGCATCATTCGCCCTGGCGATATACCGGAACAGGCTCCGAATTGACGCGGCCGCCGGTCGCGAAGGCAACGCTATGGGAAGCGCTGGACATGGGAATTGAACCACAGAGACCAGCGCAAGAGGTGAGCCGTCCAAGCAGTCGCATGCCCAGCGCGACCAGCTGATAATAGATCGAAATAGCTAGAGGCAGCGTAGCTCTTATACGCGATTGACCTGCATGATCTGAAGCTTAACTTTCGGTTAAAATTGCCGGAGTTCGCCGGGCGGTTAATTTATTCGTTGATTGTGCGGAGTCGCTTCGTGCTAAGTCGAAACTTCTCGTCAATCGAAAAGCTCAAGATTTCCGAGCGTGGTTTTAATACATTAGAATACACTTCAGCCGCATATTGCGAGTCTATCTGGGAGCAGTTCGGCATACCCGCTCCGCGTGTGGCCTTGCTTCCTAAGGCGAGCACGCAATTCAGCAATCTTCGCAAGATTTTCGAAGTCGTCGACAGCGGCGATGCGGATGCCATTGTTCTGACGGACGAGCGACACGTTTTGGCACTCGATGACTTCCGAAGCGCCAGGAACCTTTGCTTGGTGCCGGTGGTCAATATGACCGGCCGATCCAGCCATGTCGCTGACGTCGATTTCGACGTCGCCGATCCGAAATCGATCATAAAAACGGCAGGCCTTATCAGCAAGTTCGCCGAAAGAAGAGCCCGCCTGTCACACAGATTTCTACTGGCAGATTCACCGGCTTCAAGAATGCTGGCGCACTTGTTTGTGTCGGGCGAAGCCCTCACGCCGGTTCGTGATCCAGAGTCCAAGTATTTTTTCGCCATGAAGGGATTTCTCGACACCAATTCGACCGTGCTGATCGCGGAGGCTCTTGCAAATCGAGGCTGGTTGGACAGGCATTTCGTCGACAGGCATCATCAATGTGACCCATGCGGCTCGCACCGACTTGTGGTGAGGGAAGAATGTCCAAACTGCCGGTCAGCCAACCTTGATGAAGCAGAGTTGATCCATCACTACAGCTGCGCCCAACTTGGCCCGGAGGTCGACTTTCGCCGTGGCAATGCACTTATCTGCCCGAAATGCAGCAAGCAGTTGCGAAACTACGGAAAGGACTACGACAAGCCGGGAAGCGTGCAAATATGTGGCGAATGCCGCCACACGACGTCAGAGCCGGCAATCGGGTTTGTGTGCCAAGACTGCGGAGTGAGCATCGATGGCCAAAAGGTAACGACAGTCGATCTGTATTCCTATGCTTTGAGCGACTACGCCACCCATCAGCTCACCGACGGTACGCGGCAGGCACTGCATTCGCCACCACAACTCCGAGACTGCCCAGACGGATTGCAAAAGGAGTTGCGCTCCTTCACGAATGACCTGCCGGTGCTACACGATTGCGTCGTTGCAGAGTTGATCTATGAGGCCAAGGACGAAATCGTAAGTCGGCGCGGCGAAGCGACTTTTACCTCCCTCCGCCGATTGTTCGCCGAAAACTTGCAAGGCCATCTGGCGGGAATGGCCACCGTACATTCGTCGACCGAACGCGATTTCGTGCTCTTTTTCCATCTGACGCAATCCGACCGGGAGACTGATGCACAGGTCATTCTCAACATGTGCGAGGCAGTTCTGTCAGACCATCTGCAGCCGAGGCTGCGCATCTTGTGGGGTGGTTCGGACGGGGCGATCGCGTGACTGACATCGAATTCGGCCTCTCGTTTCTATATTCACAGACCCTGTCGAGCGTCGTTGCGATCTTCTGGTACACGCTGATGTTCGATCTGCCGCGCTACGCCCTGCCATTTGCTGCGCTGGCGCTGAGCCAAAGAAGAGAAGCAGCGCAGTCCGATCCGATCGGACAACCCCATTGCATGCCCCTCAAGGTCAGTGTTGTTCTGATTGGCCATAACGAGGCGGATTCGATCCGGGCATGCGTCCGATCGCTTAGGGAGCAGTCGTTTTTCGACTTCGAGATCGTGATTGTCAGTGACGGCTCCACCGATCGAATGAGCAAAGTTGCGCGTGAGATCGTCGGATCCGGTGACGCGACCTGTGTCCTTTCGACTGATGTCAGGGGCGGCAAGTCAAGCGGCGTGAACTTCGCCTGCGAAATCGCCAAAGGCGACATCATCATCAACGTCGATTGCGACTGCTCGTTCGATCGCTTTGCCATTGAAGCGCTGGTACGTGCTTTTGACGACCCTCTCGTCGGAGCGGCATGCGGTGACATCGCCCCGCGAAATGCCAGCGCAACGCTGATGACGCAGATCCAAGAAATTGAGTATTTGCAGTCCATCTCCGTGGGCAAACGCTTTGGCGGATCGATGGAGCAAATAACATGTTGCTCGGGGGCGTTCGGTGCATTTCGCCGCGAGGCGTTGGCTCAGGTTGGCGGGCTCGACGTTGGTGGCGGCGAAGATCTGGATGTTACCATTCGAATGCGCCAAGCCGGCTGGCGCATTGCCTTTGTTCCGGATGCGTTGTGCTACACCGATGTGCCGGAGTCGGTTTACGCCTACATTCGACAGCGTCTGCGGTGGGAGCGTGACGCTTTCTGGCTCAGGTTCAGAAAGCATCGTCGGCTGCTCAATCCCTTCGGGAGCAATTTCCGCTCCGCTGAGGCGTTTCACCAATGGGACTTTGCTCTTTTCAGCGTCGCAAGCACGGTCGTATTTCCGCTCTACCTTCTGTGGCTTGTCACTCATTTTGGGCCCGAAGCCATCCCGATCCTGATCGCCCTCCAATCGGCCTTGTTACTGTTCGACGCCGCAATGCTCGCCTTGGCAAACCGGATAACCCACCGCGCTGCCTTTGGACGAAACGTGCCGTTCCTGCCGGCCTATTCGCTGTTCATGTCGTATGTGATGCGATTTGTGCGATTGACCGCTTACGTCGACGAGTGCTTTGTTTCAGGCTCTCATCGCGACAACTATGTGCCGGCAAAAGTGCGTCTGCTTAGGCCGTGGTGACCACGCATCTATGCAACACATCCGCAAAAGAACGCTTATAGACAATATCGACAAGCAACAGAGATCGCACACCGGCCGTTTGGGTAGGGCGATTTACCTTATATTGCTGGCGAGTTTTTTCCTAATGATTGCGTACTACCTCGTCGGCTCACTGGTTATACTGTCGGCTGACGGAATCGTGCTCAATGACAAGCGCGTCGTTGCGGCCAGCTATCCCGCCACCATTGTCAAGGTTCTGGTCAGCGAAGGCGACGTCGTAGACAATGGCGCGCTACTCGTCCAGCTCGAGTCCTTCGAGATGGTCAAGGAAATCGCCGACCTTTCTGTGCGCTCAAGTGAAATGGTAGTGAAAGAGACCGAGTTGCGAGGACAGTCGACAACAATATCCATTCTCCTGCCACTGGCGGAGCGCGCCTCGCGCGAAAGCGGCGAGACGGTAGCCAGGCTCGACCAGGTAGCCAGGCAGGGGCTAATCCCAATGCGGACACGCGATGACGCTGTGAGCACAAGCTTCCAGGCGACACAAAGGCTGGCTGAACTGACTGCCCAAGGCCTGGACAACCAAGCGCAACTTCGGATGGTTCAAGAGTCACGACAAGTCGCCGAGAACGCTGTCGCCAAGCTTAAGGAAATATATGATGACGGAAAAATCCAGGCCTTGACCGCTGGAGTGGTTGGTTCTCGCGTGCCTGTTCCCGGCCAGTTCGTCCGTCCTGGCGACGAACTTCTTCAGATTAATGGCGGGCGGTCTTACATTCTGGCGTACCTTCCAGATGAGTATCTATTCCCCGTCACCGAGGGATTGAAAGTCGACGTCAGCGCTGGAAGCGATCGCAGCGAAGGCACCGTCGAAAAAGTGCTCCAGATTGCTGACGCACTGCCTGCGGAGTTTCAAAACATGCTGCGACCAAGAGATCGCTCCCGGCTCATCCGCATTGCGCTGCCCAACGGGAGTCCATTTGCCGTTTCTCAGAAAGTCGTGGTGCGCGGCTGTGTTTTCGGATGGTGCTGGGTGAAATGAAAGTTGCCCTAGATGTCGTTTCCAAGAATGTTGTTCAGTCTACGGAATGGGCTGATGCCGCCGAGGGCTGAGTGTGGGCCGTGCGAGATTGTAGTTGTCTGCCCACTGGTGAATGGCTTTGGTGCGTTCGTTCGATGAGGCGTATGGCCTGACATAGGCCCATTCGCGCAGCGAAGTCTGGATGAAGCGCTCCGCCTTGCCGTTGTGCGCCGTGCCATCAGCTGCACGAGCCATTCGCCTAGTCCCGTGTCGCTCGGCGTAGCGGATGACCGCCATAGCGCCGACCACTAGAATCTGGTTTGGAGATGCTGCCGAGCTTCTCCGTACCGCTGCTCTCCAGGATCTGTGCCCTCACGACCATGAGCTGAGCTTCGAGCATCCCATGGCAGAGCCGTGCGTCGGGCGGCACCCTCGGATCGTTTTCGTCCATGATAACGACGAGCAACTGCTCGATTCCACCCGCCCGATCGGCGCCAGGTCATCATGGGGCATTATCCTAAACATCGTCGCCTTCATGATGGGCGGAGGCTTTAAACTGCCGTAAGGGCAGCAGAATCATGATAGCCTGACACCGTGTGACACACTCCCATCCCTAGCCCCGCTGGCTCCGGCAGGCGGGGTTTTTTCGCGTTCAAACGGTCACGATGCCAGAAACACCCGTTCGAATTCTGCGTCGGCCCGCTTGATCGTCAGAAACTTACGTTTCCCTTGACGATCGCGGTCCGTTCGAAACAAGTCCAGCCGTTCAAATGACACCGCTGCGACCATGTCCCATTTCACCCAGCCCACGTGCGCATCAAGGCGCGGGCAACGACTCGGCAAAATCGGGAGGGGAAATCGGCACTACGCTACCAATGCCATCCCTATGGCGCCTTGGAGACACGTGCTGCCGTCCGTCTCGCCGTCTTCTTCAAGCATCCGCACCGCTGCCGCGCCACGATGGCTTAGGCGGCCATTTATACGGTACCGCTGACCAAGCTACCCAACGCCCTGCAACCGCAAGCTTGCGGGGCTTTTCTTAGCAAAGCTTAGCTATAAGGCGAATAGCACTGCCGACGGGGACCGTTGTAGGGCTGGAAGGTATTGTCGTAGGCCCTGTAAGACCGGTAGCGGTCATAGCACCACTGGACATGGGCGTCGTTTCTAGTGCGTTGGACATATGGCGGCTGAGCATAACGAGGTTGGTTCAGCGCTCCGCCAATGATAGCCCCCGCGATGAAGGCGCCAGCCGGGAACCAGAAGTCGTTGTATCGACGATAGCCTGGCCGGTAGTCCCGAAAACCGCGGTGCCCATTGAGGTAAACCACGTTACCACGCCGGATTACCCGATAGCGACGATCATCGCGATTCATGCGTCGTTGCCAGTAGCCATCATATTGAACCTGTTGGAACGCAGCCTCTGCCGACGGTGCTTTCAGTGGATAAGCAGGTACGGCAACGGCCGGAATAACGGACGCTACCGCAAAAGATGTGGCGATTGCCGTTGCCATCAGCCGGGAAAGGATCCTGCTCATGATCAACTCCTCATGACGTTACCCAATTTTTGCAACGTCCGCGCCGGTGCAATGGTTCCGGTGAAGCCGTACGAGGCCCTACGGCGTGGTAAACCACGCCCATGTGACAGGCCATTTGCAGGCACCTGTCAGCGCTGACTGTCTCCGCGCCATTGCCGCCAAGACACTTTGCGTGGTACTGCGCGGGGAGCCCCATCAGCCCCAGATGCCGTTTCAGCGTCCGATACTGCTTTGCGTCTTCCACGCCGATAATGTAATCGCGAGTAACCGCTATTTTGATGGGCACCGGTGGGTCAACGGTTCGGCGGCAGCGGCGACAGGTGCCCCCAGTTTGGTAAAGCTGGCATAGATGTCTGCAATCAAGCCCGGCAGATCGGCTGCATGAACCGGGTTGTTGGAACATAAGCTGCGACAAGATCGGAAGTCAGCTCGACAATCTGGCCGCCCGGCTTTGGCAATATTTCGGTCGACATATTTCTCCAATAGTCACGCAAGCGGTATCTAATTTATCCAACGGCTATCATTGCAATAGCCATGGCGAGTACGCCATCGCGAGATTGGCGATCGACCTCCGAAACGTCAGACGATCAGGGAGGTTTGTCCAAAAGAATTTATGCGAGTATCGCCGATTTAAGGTTCAACCGTTGATGACTCGACTGAGATGCGCGGGTTTGTCAAAAATTCTCCATTCAGCGTTCGACAGTCATACCGGAGGTAAGCATGCCTTTAGGTGGTACCTGTTTTGGGCCCGGCGACCTGGATTTCATGGCACGTATCCTTAGGGAGACCCTGCCGCCTTCAGCGACTGACATAGATAAGGAATTGCAGACAGCATCATTGATCTGTCTATATGGATCGGGCATCACAGATAGAGATCGATTGATCCACATTCTGAAGGAAGGCAGCCACAAACGACCCCGCCAAGGTTGGCGGAAGGCGACCGATCGCGCATACCCTCTATCTAGGGCATCCTCGGCCTGAACGAAGAAGAGAGCGCCCGCGCCAGAAGGGGTGCTGTTAGCGCAGGCGCAAGGCTCTCTCGGTTGCCTGGTGGGACGATGGCAAGGGGGCGAGCTTAAGGGCGATTCTACTCCCCGCTGACGCTGCGTCAAGCTTGGGCCGGCAGGCTTCGCAGTCTGGCGGAACCATTCCCACATTGCCGAATTTATGATGCCGGAGCGACCCGACAACCCCGCCGTCACTCGCTCCTGAGCAGCGGGCCTGCCGCTTCTTTTCCAACCGGAAGCGGTGGGCCATCGCTAGTATGCCGGAAAGGTGATGGAACCATGTTGCTCGCTGGCGCTTGGCTGCCCAGGAGAACGGGCAATGCCAGACGACCATCATATTGAAGAGATCATTGAAGAGATCGAAGCCATCCGCGGGGAACTACGGGCTGTGAGAAAACGCATCGCCGCTTCAGCCTCCAAGGTCCTTCTGGAGGAGGCCGACACGCTGCTGTCGGTATCAGAAGACCTTATGAACAAGGTCTTCCAATCACTCCGACGCAAAACACTGTAGCCGTCATGGCTTGCCTTGTCCCGGCATCCTTGTGGCGGCGGGCTTATCCCTTACCAAGAGCTCGCTCAGCGTCGTGGCTGCTCTTTTTAGCAAGTTGCGAGTTTCCAGGTCAGGCAAGGAACCGGGATGGTCGGCCACATCCAGCAATTCGAGAACGAGATCCACACCCTTCTGATGTAATTCGGGCACTTCAAACTCCTCCTCCAACGCCAAGACGCGCGTAACCTTGACTGGGCGTGGAACGACTTTCAACGGCGTTCATGTGGCGAGGCGCGTTCCGACGCGGCGCCGCGGGGGTCTTTCGCATCGCATCTCCGGCAACGCGCGCGGCAGGCCCTTTATCCGGCAAACTATGATGGATGGGGTAGAATAGGGGGGGTTAGCGTTGGACGCAACCTTGAGAGAGCACGCACTTCAATCCTGATAATGACCGGAAGGGTGGCAAGGTCGACGGTGTCTGGCGCCGAAGCGACGAGCGGAAGCCGGTCGCGCGGTGCGGCCCGCTGGAGTTGCCGCGTTTCTTTCGCGAATACGGGCGGTAGAGGTGGCTCCCAGAGATTCGATTCAGGACTACATCGACAGCGCGCCAACTTCGCCATGCAACTGGCCGAGGAAGAAAAACTTGCTAGCCTCGGGCGGCTCGCCTCCAGGATGGCGCACGAGATCAATAATCCGCTCGGCGGCTTGTTCAACGCCATCGACACGCTGAAGACGCATGGCAGGACGCCGGGCGTGCGCGATACTTCGATCAGCCTGATCGAACGCGGGCTGAATGGCATCCGCGAGGTCGTCGATGCGGCGCTCGCTACCTATCGCCCCGAACGATCGCTCAGGCCGCTCAGCGCCGACGATCTGGAGGACGTCAGGGTTGTGATGAAACCGGAGTTGCGCCGGCGCCGGCAGAGACTGGACTGGCAAGTCGAGTGGCCGGCCGAAGTGGCTGCGACGATACCCGGCGGCCCGGTGCGGCAGGCGGTGTTGAACCTTCTGCTCAACGCCAGCGCTGTCACGCCTGAAGGAACTGCAATCGGCCTGAGCGTCAAGCGGACGGCGGACCAGCTGAGGATTTCGGTCTCCGACGAAGGTCCGGGCATGCCCAGGGATTCGATCGCCATGCTGAGCGATGACGATCCCGGCCCGGCGGTGCGCGCCGGACGCGGGTTTGGACTCTGGATGGTGCGCCGCATGGTCGACGCCTGCGGGGGCAAGGCCAATGTCGACGCAAGACCATCGGGAGGATCGGTCGTCACCCTGACCTTGCCGATCCCGGAGGAAACACGGAATGAACGTAGCCATGCTGCCTGAGCGCGCCCGCGTCGGGTTGGTCGAAGACGATCCCGTCATGGGCGGTTCCATCGTACAGCGGCTGGAGCTTGAGGGCTGGGACGTGACCTGGTGGCAGACCGGAGGAGAGGCCGTGGCGGGTCTCGGCCGAGTCGCCGGCTCCCTCGACCTCGTGATCTGCGACATCCGACAGCCGGACATGTCTGGCGAGGCGGTGTTCGAGGAAATGGCGCGGCAGCCGAATGCTCCTCCCTTCCTTTTCGTCACGGGTTTCGCCGAGATCGACCAGGCCGTCCGCCTGATGCGCTCCGGTGCGGTCGACTTCATGACCAAGCCCTTCGCGATGGATGATTTCCTGAAGCGGATCGCCATCGGCCGGCGAACCATGCGCGCGGGCATGCGGCCAGCACGCCGAAGACCTCATTCATCGCTTCGCTGCGCATAGCCTGCCGGTGTTGATCACGGGGGAGACCGGTTCCGGCAAGGAGGTCGCGGCGCGGCTCCTGCATCAGGTCTCGGCGCGCGCGGAGCAGCCGTTTGTCGCGGTGAACTGCGCGGCGATCCCGGCCGATCTCCTGGAAAGCGAACTCTTCGGTCATGAGAAGGGCGCCTTCACCGGCGCCCACCAGCGCCATCTCGGTTACGCCGAACGCGCCCGGGGTGGCACGCTCTTCCTCGACGAGATCGGCGACATGCCGGCAGCGCTTCAGGCCAAGCTGCTGCGCCTGATCGAGAGCGAATCCTTCACCCGCCTCGGAGGCGAGGCGGCCGTCCCCTTCCGCGCACGGATCGTGGCGGCCACGCACTGCGCCCTCGCGCCGGGGCAGGCATCCGGCTTCCGCGAAGACCTCTACTTTCGACTCGCCGTGCTCCCTGTTGACATCCCCCCACTCAGGCAGCGGCCGGAGGATATCGTCTGGCTGCTCGACCGCTTCCTGGAGAATGCCGCCGCGCGCTCTGACGCCCGCATCCGCGGCTTCAGCGCCCTGACGGAAGAAGCAGCGCTCGCGCACCCATGGCCCGGCAACGTGCGCGAACTGTGCAACCGCGTCGACCGGGCCGTAGCGCTCACAGCGTCGGAATGGATAATGCCGGGCGATCTCTTTCCGGATCGTCCTGGAACCCAGGCCAGGCCCGGGTTCCTCCCGCTGTCTGACGTCCGCGACGCAGCGGAGCGTCGGCAAATCGAGCGCGCGCTTGAACAGATCGACGGCCAGGTCATCAAGGCCGCCGAACTCCTCGGCATCGGACGTTCTACGCTGTGGGAGAAAATGACGCGGCTGGGGGTTCGGGCGTAACCCCTACTAGAGCTACAGTTAGGCCTACATCCTGAAGCTCGTTCGATCGATGATGGTCAGCTTTCTCGAAGCAGCCGCCCGAAAGCCGCTAGTCCGTTTCCACCCCCATCGCGGACTTGTGGCCCGACGGAAACCGCAGCTTTTAGGAGTTGTCAGCGGCCTGGTAGCTCAGTAGCCGTTTCCTGCCTGTCAGGATTGCGAACTTGGAAAGGCCAAGGCGGCGAGGCCCAGACATGTCGCCCCGCCAAGTGACCTTTGTGGCGCGGAAGCACAACGCTGTCCATGATTCGAGCTTTCTATCATATGCCGTGCCCTTTTATGTTCAGGGGCGACAATGCTGTGCAGGGGTATTGTGCCACCGCATGCCTGGCCTCTCTGAGGAGGTATCGGCCGCGCTTCCGAAACGTCTGGGAGTTATTGCAGAAATCGGCATGATGTCTTATGTGTAGACAATACGCCCGCGTGGTTCGAGGAGCATTTTTTGATGGGGCTGCCGGGACGTGATGGACCAAGAAACCAACACTGAATTGGCTGACACGATCGAGCTGGACGGCAATGGTCCGATCTACAGGCAGATCGAACGCGCGGTTCGTGCCGAGATCATGAGCGGGCGGTGGCCCGCCGGTCACCGCATCCCTTCCGAGCATACGCTGCTGGAAAAATTCTCGACGACCCGGGCAACCGTCAGCAAGGCACTGTCCAAACTTACCGAAGCAGGACTTCTGGAGCGCCGGCGCAAGCAGGGAACGCGCGTTGCTCAGACCACTGAATCGCATGCGGTGATAGGCTATCTCGATATTAGGCAAGATATCGAAGCCAAGGGCAGGACCTATGCCTACCGGGTGGTTGGCTCGTCCGTCATCACAGCCGGCGCTGACACATCTGTCTGGCCGGAGGTAGAAGCGGGCACGCCCTTGTTGCGCCTTCATGCGGTGCATAGCGGTTTCGGCAAGCCCGAAGTGCTGGAGGAACGGCTCATCAGTTTGCAGGCTGCCCCGGATGCGGTGGATGCGGATTTTGGGGCCGAAACGCCGAACATCTGGTTGCTGGCAAGGCTTCCATGCACGCGACTTCGACATACCATCCGCGCCGAGATCGCAACCGCAGCACAAGCCGCGCAACTCGGCGTCGCGGCCAACGCACCGCTGCTGGTGTCGCTTCGCCAGACATGGGCTGACGCCATGCCGGTCACCTGGGTAAAACTGATCTACCCTGCCGACCGCAACGAGTTTGTAGGCGAATTCAACCCGCTTCAACCGTGAGCACAAAAGACCAAATGGACGGCGCGTCGGTGGACGTCAAAGAGCTGGCCCGCAGAAACCGGCAAGCCATCTTCAATCAGATTGGCGACAGCAGCGTCGTGTTGGTCGCGACCCAGCCGCACCATGTCTTTTACTGCAGCGGCTATAAGAGCATGGGTTTCGACACCAGCTGGCTGCTCAAGATGGCAGTGGTCTTCATTGAAGACGACTGGATCCTCGTCGGCCTAAAAGCAGACCTCTGGTCCGCCGCCGAGACCGTCGGCAAGGATTTGCGATACTTTTGCTATGGCAACTTCTTCTTCGACGACCAGGAACTGCGCGAACGCGAAGGAACCGATGTAGTCGAGTTCGCCACGTTCGAGGAAGCTCTCTCCGCTGCCGTCGCGCAGCTGGCCGGCGGCAGGCACAAGCTCGGCATCGACAGCGTGGATGGCGCCTCCCCCAAGCTCGTTTCGGCACCATGGTTGCAACTGATCGACGCGCGCGCGACCGCGGCATTTTTCCGCGACGCCCGTGCGGTCAAGAACCCGCTCGAGATAAGCCTTCTGCGCGGTGCATCCGCCTTGACTGAAGTCGCTCTGGGCAGCGCCCTGCGCGATGCCAAGGCAGGCATGACGGAATACGAGCTTGCCGCCAGAATATCCTCCGAGATGATCTCGCAAGGTGGCTCGCCCGGCTTCGTGGTCGTCACCTCGGGAGAACGCAGCGCGCTTGCCGATGCCTATCCGACCCGGCGGCGGATCGGTGCCAACGACATCGTGCGCATCGATGTCGGCGCCACCTTCGGCGGCTATTGGTCAGACACCGCGCGAACCGCCTTTGTCGGTGACCCGGGCAAGGATGTCATTTCGGCGTTTGCGGCGACCTCTATGGGCCACCGCAAAGCCTCTGACATGGTCGCACCGGGGATGACCACCGATGCGCTGTTTCATGAGGCCGTGGCAGCCGTCCGCCAGGCCGGGCTGCCCCAATACATGCGTCACCATGTCGGGCATGGCCTTGGCATCGAGAGCCACGAGTATCCGACAATCGCAGCCTCAAACTCCGTGACGCTGCGGGAAGGTATGGTGGTCAATATCGAGGCGCCTTACTATCGCCCCGGCTGGGGCGGCATGATGAGCGAGGACACCTTGCTGGTGACCGCCACCGGAGCGGAAGCGCTGACCAGACTCGACCGCGAGTTGTTTGTCATACCCGGGTAAGGGTCGAGCCGAACCTGCCAAGGACGATGTCGGCTGCTTCGACGAAACGATCGATCTCTTCGAGGCTGTTCGACAGGCCCGGCGACACATGAATGCCCTTCAACGAGGGGTCTTCATCCATTGCAAACGACAAGACGTTGATCTTGAATTCGTCGAGCAGCGCCTTGGCAAACTGTCCGTGATCAATGCCGACGAGCACGAATGCGCCAAAGCCGGTGCCCGGCTCGGCGTCGATGTCGGTCAGCATCGTGACCTTCTCGTGCCTGCTCAGCGGGATCATCCAGCGGTTGCGCATATAGCGCAGCCGCGCGGCCTTCTCCTCCTGGCCGATCTGCAAATTGAACGCCAATGCATCCGGAATTGACGCCGGCAGCGCTTTGAACACCGACCCGACCTCCTCGAACTTCTCGATCGAGTCCGCCGGTTTGTTCGACCAGCTTGCCCACATCGGCCAGACGTCGGCGATCTTGTCCCGCCTGACATAGAGAAAACCAGTGCCGCGCGGCCCGTACATCCATTTGTGAAGACAGGTCGCAAAAGCATCGCAGCCAAGCTCCTCGAGACGAAAGCAGATATGCCCAGCCGAATGGGCGCCATCTACGAAGCTGAAAATACCCTTGGCGCGCGCCAGTTCGGACAACGGCCTCACGGGCAGCACCTGGCCGGTTCGAACGACCACGTGGGGAAATGTGATCAGCCGCGTGCGCTCTGTAATGGCGTCCGAAAAGGCTTTGACGAACTCGGCGTCGCTGCCGCGACCGAAGGGAAGATCGACGAGCTTGAGCAAAATGCCGTCGCGTTCGACGCGCTGCCGCAAGATCGCAAGGTTTGAATCGTAGCAATATTTCGTCGCGATGACTTCATCGCCTGGCTTCAGCGTCACGCCGTTCAGGACGGTGGCGATGCCTTCCATGGCATTGCGCGTCAGCGCGATCTCGTCGGCGCCGCCGCCGAAATAGTCGGCCAGCATCTGCCTGATCATAAGCGAGGAACCACTTTCCTTCAGATCGCGAAATGGCTCGTATTCATCGAGCTCATAAGAAAGCGAAAGGTCGACGAGCGACCTGACCCGTTCGCGCACTTCGAGAGGCGCCGACCCTCGCCGGGTGTTGACCAATTGGGTGTGGGTGTACATCGGCGCCATGGTCTTGCGCACCGCGCCCCAAAACTCCTCGTTGTCGGGCGCATTCTTCAGCGAGCTCGCATGAGCTGCGTCACTGTTCAAAAACATCCTGGATGCCTCCGTCGTTCAGACTGTGTCGGTGTCGTTGCCGGCGCCTAGGCTGACAATTGCTGTGGCAGGCGTTGCGGCTCGGGCCGCGCCACGATCTCGGTTGCCCTGATCTGGGAGGCAATGATGCATGCCGCGCCGTGGCCGGCACCAACCCAGACCGTAGGCGGCTCGGCCGCGGCGCATGCCTGCATCGCGCTCGGGCACCGCGTTCGAAACCGGCAGCCGGATGGCGGATTGGTCGGGCTCGGAATGTCCCCCAGCAATGCCGGAACCTCGCGCGTGGCCTCGATGCGCGGATCGGCGCTTGGGATCGAGGCAAGCAGCGCGCGTGTATAGGGATGGGTCGGTCTTTCGTAGACATCGAGCGAGGTCCCCTGCTCGACGATCTTTCCGAGATACATCACATAGACGCGAGACGCGGCCTGACGGACGAGCGCCAGGTCATGGGCGATGAATAGACAGGCGACGCCCAGATCCTTCTGCAGAGTCAGGAACAGGTTCATGACCTGGGAGCGTATCGACAGGTCGAGTGCGCTGACCGGCTCGTCGCAGATCAGAACGCGCGGCTCTACCGCAAGGGAGCGGGCGATCGCCACGCGCTGGCGCTGACCGCCGGACAGTTCGCGCGGATAACGTTCCGCCACCGTGTCGGGTAGCCCGACCTGGTCAAGCAATTCGTGAACCCGCCGACGCTGCCGGGCCTTGTCGTGAACCCCGATGATTACCAGCGCTTCGGTTATCGCCTCGCCGATTGTTTGTCGATCGTTGAGCGAGGCATACGGATCCTGGAACACATACTGGATCGCTCGTCGGGTCTCGCGCAGCTTGCGTCCGCCAAAGCCGCTCAGGTCGATATCATCGAGCAAGATGCGGCCGCTTTGCGGGCGTTCTAGCCCGACGATCGAGCGCCCCATCGTCGACTTTCCGCAACCGGATTCACCGACCAGACCAACGATTTCTCCGGGACGGAGCTCGATACTCACGCCATCGACCGCCTTGACCCATTTGCCGCGTTCGACGCTTTTGAACCGCGTCACCAGGTTTTCAACGCGCAGGACTGACTTAGTGCTGGACATACGCGCCCCCGTGATTGTGCTTGTTGATGATCGGACAGGCTGCTGAAACCAGCGGCTGAACCGTCGACACCAGCGCCGGGCGACTGATGTGGCAGCTTTCGATTGCCGCGTGGCAGCGAGGCGCGAACGCGCATCCCGGGATAGGTGCGCCCAGAATCGGCGGTGCGCCAGGCAACCCGCGAAACAGCGAGCCGGGCGCATCGTCGGCACGCGGAATGGCGTCGATCAGGCCCATCGTGTAGGGATGCCGCGGCTCGACCAGAACGTCGCCGACTGGCCCGTATTCGGCAACCCGGCCGGCATACATGACGGCAACACGCGAGGCGATGCCGGCCACCACGCCCATGTCGTGGGTGATGAGCACGATGGCCATGTTCAGCCGCTTCTGCAGGTCCTTCAGCAAGGCGATGATCTGTGCCTGCACGGTGACATCGAGAGCGGTCGTCGGCTCGTCGGCGATCAACAGCTTCGGCTCGGCGGCAACCGCAATGGCGATCATCACGCGCTGGCGAAGCCCGCCTGACAGTTCGTGCGGATACTGCTTCAACCGCGCATCGGGGTCGGACATCCTGACCAGCTTTAGCAGGTCGAGTGCCCTGCTTTCGGCCTGGCTGGAGCTCAGGCCCATATGCAATTCGGTCACCTCGGCGATCTGTCTGCCGATGGTGCGCGCGGGGTTCAGCGCGCTCATCGGATCCTGAAAGATCGTTCCGATCGAGCCGCCGCGCAGCTTTCGCAATGCTGGTTCGGCGATGCCGACCAGTTCGGTGCCATTGAACAGGATCGAGCCGCTCAGGTCGACATTGACGCCCGTCGGCATCAGTCCAAGAGGGGCAAAGTTCAACACTGTCTTGCCGCTGCCACTTTCGCCGACAATGGCCAGCGTTTCGCCAGCAGCGACAGAGTAGCTGACCCCGTCGACCGGCCGGATGACCGAACGCTGGGTGAACAGATCTACGCAGAGATCCGAAACCCTCAGAATATCCTTCGAAGCCATCCGGTTATGCCTTCTTCCATGCAGCTGCCGTGACCCGCCTCTGGCGAAGGGTCTTGCGGGAAAGCGGGGTGGGCACCCGGTTCAGCGCAATGGATTCGCCAAGCAGATTGAAGCCGATCACGGCCAGAGTGAGCGCCAGTCCTGGGAGGATGACCTGACGCGGCGAAGACTCGAGATAGGGCAAGGCATCTACCAGCATCTGGCCCCATTCCGGCGTTGGCGGCTGGATGCCCAGCCCAAGGAAACTCAGCGTTGCGATCGCCAGGGCCACCGCTCCTGCATCTGCCGTCGCGTAGACAAGAACGGCGCCCAGCGTTGCGGGCAGCAGGTGGTGGAAATAGATCCGGACCGGACTTGCCCCGAGGACCCGCAGGGACTCGATGTGCGGCCTGTTCATGACGTTGACCGCAACCGCCCGGCTGATGCGCGCGCTGCCCGGCCACCAGGCGAGTGCCAGCGCAAGGATCATATTCCAGTAGCCGGTACCGAAAATCCCGATAACGGCCAGCGCCACGATAAGGCTGGGCATCGCCAGCCCGACATCGACGATCCGCATCAGGCCCTCTTCGACCCAGCCACGGCGATAGCCCGCAACCGTGCCAATGGTAACGCCAACAGAAAGCGCGAGCACCAGGACAAGGGTCATGCCGACAACCGAGGTTCGCGCCGACAGGATCAGCCGGCTCAGTGTATCGCGGCCGACATGATCGGTACCCAACCAGTGGGCGAAGGACGGGCCCATATGCGCCTGGAGCAGGTTTTGCGTATTCGGATCATGCGGCGTCAGCCATGGCGCGAAGATGCCGAGGAAGAGAAAGGTGCCGACAGCCCAAATCGCCAGCCTGGGCAGGCTTGAGGGGTAAGACAGGAATTCGCGAAGAAATTTCATGGTCAGCTTCCCTGGCGCCGAAGTTTGGGATCGGTGAACATCATCCCGATGTCGACGAGGAGGTTGAGGACAACGAAGAACGATATGAAGACCAGCAGGCACGCCTGAACGACCATGAAGTCGCGGAACAGAACACCCGATAGGAACAGGTCGGCCACGCCCTTGAGGGCAAACAGTGGCTCCACAACAACCGCGCCAACCACCATCGCACCCGTCTGGGCACCCAGCGCGTTGATGTAGGTCGGTGCGATGTTGGGCAGGGCATGCCGGACAAGGATGGTCCGCCGTGTCAGGCCCTTGGCAACCGCGGTCAGCGCAAAGGGCCGCGACATCGCCTCTTCCAAGCCCACACGCACTACCCGGCTGAGCACTGCGGCAGGCAACAGTCCGATCGTCATCCAGGGCAGGATCCAGCTCGCAAGACCATCCGAGCCGAAGGTGGGCAGCAGCCGAAGCTGCACTGCCAACCCATAGATCAAGAGCGCGCCGACAAAGAACGATGGCATCGAGGCGCCAAGCAGGGCGACGGTGCGGGTGGCAACATCGGCGAACCGTCCCGGCCAAAGCGCACCAGCAAAGCCAAGCACGAAGCTGAAAAGCATCGCAAAGGTCGCACCGCCGGCAACAAGCGTTGCGGTGATCGGCAGGCGGCTGGACAAGGCCGGCCCGATATCCTCACCGGTCTTGTAGGAAATTCCGAGATTTCCCTGCAAGGCGCCGGTGAGCCAGTGCGAGTACCGGGTGACGATCGGTTGGTTTAGCCCTAGTTCCAGCTCTATCTTGTGGATGTCGGCAAAGGTAGCCTTTGGGGTGCGCAGCTCCGCGATCAGGACCGCGATGTTACCGGGCGCCGACACCACCAAAGTGAAGCAGAGCAGCGTCGCCAGCACCAAAAGGACAAGCGAGTTGCGCAACCGGCGCGAAACTAGTGTCAGCATCGGATCCGCCCTTACGCGCCCAACGTGATGTTCTTGTAGGGAAGGTCGTATTCCGTCGACGGTGGCGTGAAGCCCTGGACCCGCGGAGCATGCGCCCAGATGATCGGCGCGTAGAACAGCGGAGAAATCGCAACCTCGTTGTAGAGCCAGTCATAGATGGCCTGGGTCGCGCCCGCCACGTCGGCTTCCGATGCCGATGTAGCCGCCAGCACCAACGGGTCGAGGTTTGCCGGATCGAGGAACAGCTTGCCGTCGACGCCATTGTTGAATGTCGACAAGAACAGGCCTACAAGCGTTCCGAACGGCTCGTAGGGCGCGCCCAAGGTATAGAACAGCGCCATATCGTATTTTCGTGCCGGGATGTCACTGTGGCGCGAGGCATGGTCGACCGAGCGTATTGTCAGTTCGATGCCGATCTCGCCAAGCTGCGACTGCAGGATTTCGCCGAGCGAGCGCGAGCCCGCCATCTGCTCTTCAGAGACCACCAGTTCCAGCGACAGCTTCTTGCCGTCCTTTTCGCGGATCCCCGAACCGATCCAGCCTGCCGCATCGAGCAGTGACTTGGCCGCCTCCACGTCGCGCTTGGCGACATCGAAGCGCTTGCCGGCATGCGGAACATTGGCGGGAAACAGACTGCCCGCCGGCTCTGCCAGGCTCTGGTAGAGCACCTGGCCGATCGCCGCCCTGTCGAAGCCGATGTTGATCGCCTTGCGTACACGCACATCTTTCAGCGCTTCGTTCCGATCAGGATTGTAGGCGAGTACGATCGTCGTCGTTCCGGTCTCTACCGTGACCGGGATGCCGGCACTTTCCAGTGCTTTGGCTTCTGTCGCCTTTATGGGAGCCAGGTAGTCGCCGCCGGCCAGATCGATCTCGCCTGCCCTAAGTGCTGCCATGCGGCTGCGCGAATCCGGCAGGACCTTCAGCTCGACGTGTTCGAAGGTTGGCAGATCGCCCCAATAGCCATCAAAGCGCTTGAAGGTGCTTTCGCTGTTCGACGCACTTTCCTGAATCCATGGCCCGGTTCCCACCGGTGCCTGATAGTTACCATCCTTATCGACCGACTTCGGGCTGAGGAAGCGCGACGGCCGGACATACGAGAATTCGTAGAGGAGTCCGAGCACCGGCTCCTTGAACTGCAGCTCGACCGTGTGCGGGTCGACGATCCTGTGGCCGGAATACAACCGCGAAGAATTCATCCAGTTGTTGGCAGGCTTGCCGATCCAGCGATCCAGGTTCCACATCATGGCCTCAGCGTCCCAGGGCGTGCCGTCCTGGAAGGTCACGTTCTGACGAAGCTTGACGCGGAGCAGCTTGCCATTGTCCTCGACGGCCCACTCGGTCGCGAGTGCCGGTTCGATCGAGCCGTTCTTGCCGTAGCGCATGAGCGGCTCGAACATGAGATCCTGCACGGCCCACAGGCCGATATATTTGTGCGGATCGAGATTTCCCGCCGGCTTTGCGATCGCAACGATCAGGTCGCCATGCGCCTTGGCCTCCTGGGCGTAGGCGGCAATTGTCGACGACAGACCGCCGAATAAAGCCGGCGCAACCGCCAGGCCCTTGAGAAAAGTGCGTCTTGATGCGGTCATCCAAGTTCCCCTTGTGACATTTATGGTGGTGTCGCTGCCCGGCTTGCTGCGTCGCGCAAGGAGGAGACACTCTTTTGTCTAGACAATAAAAACGTAGCTTGTTTCTTTTGTCTATGCAATAGGGTTCTTGGTACTTCTGATGCTCGCATATTCGTCACTCTCGGCGACAGCCCCAGGCGCTTGGCATCACAGCGCTGACGGCCGATCTCGGCGGCGGGGCTTCCATTTCACGGGCGGGCGAAGTCCTAGCTCGAGACGGGGTAATTCGCGTGCTCAAGCATATGGGCATACTGCCGGACACTATCGTTGAGCCCACCGATGCAACACGATCCATGGGGGTCGATGGCAGGCAAGCCTTCACCTGTGCGCCGGTCAGGATCTTCGAGCCCGCAGTTGAGCTGGGAGAGGGGGGGCCAGCTGAGCCTCCGCGAACGGTTCAGTTCGCGCGGTCGGGCCTAGTCGCCTGCCGACGGGCTCCGGCGCCTACCGAGCCAGGGGATTGCCTGTTCAAGCTTGTAGTCGATGACATGGCGGTCGGCGGAAATTCTCTCGCGTTGGGACTTGGCTTGACGAGATGAGCCATGAGGAAAAGGCCGCCGGCGAGATAGACTATCGCGCCGATCATAAGCATGACGACGCCGCCGATCTGCTGATCCTGGCCGGCATCCAGCACGATGCCGAAGCAGGTGACCTCGCCGCCGCCATAGAGCGGTCGGGGACTGAGCCCCAAAAGTGCGCCGAGCAGGGTCATGTGGATGGAAGTGAGCAGGAGGGCTGATGTGCCCACCGCCACGTGGCGTGGCTCCGTTGGTGCTGCGAAACTTGTCAACCACAGCAGCAAGCCAACGGCGAGAAAGATGAGTTGTTCCGTTGCAGTAACGAGGAGCGAGGTTTCCGCTGCGGCGCGCAGAACAGGGGCGTGCCATCCCCAGACGGCGACGAGCTCCAGGAGCGAGGCGACGATCGGCAAGGCGAGAGGCATCGAATGTCTTGGGCGCCAGTTTTGAGGCAAGCCCAGTGCGATCAAAGGCGCGGCAATGGCGATCACACCCATATGAGCTACCATGTGCGCGGCGAAGGAGCCGCGCCAGGGTCCGAGTAAGGGCCCTAGCCAGATCAGCGCTAGCATTGCCACGCCGCTTGTGAGCGCCAGCCCTCTCATCGCAGACACTCCGTCAGGAACACGGCCGGAAGCGCGGTAAAGATTACGGCCACGAAGCTCAGGCCGGACAGCAGCAGGGTTGCGTAACCTTGGAAGAGAAGACGGTCGCGACGGGTGGGGTCGTCGTGCGGCGGATCGCCGGTGCCGAACCCCCATTGGCGCCAGGCGAGCAGCGCCGCGACGACGATCATCGCGAGAGACAACAGGGTGATGCCGGCGATAAGGGTGCGGAGATCGAAAAATTCGTTGCCCAAAAGACGGGGCTTTGCGCAGAAGATCGCCGTCGAGACGTAGCAAGCCAGAAAGTGCAGCGCCCACACGACGGGGGCAGTGAAAAGCGTCCACAGCGACTCGATTTCCGGAGGCAAGAGGTGGCGCATCACAGCGCCTCCGGAAACAGGCCGACGACGGCGAAGGTCACCAGCGCGGTCACCAGCATGAAGTGCCAGTAGAGGGCTATGTTGTGCAATTCCATGTCATGCCGGTGGGTGAGCCGCCCGGCCAGGCTGCGTGCCAGGCAATAGAGCTGCATGATGCCGCCCGCCGCACCGTGTAACGCCGCCCAGATGACGAGTGTCCAGACGATTGCCGGGTAGACGTGGGCGGTAGGGTTCATGCCGGTGGTGAATGGTCCGGCGAGAGCTGCGGCGCAGCCGGCGATGGACGTCAGCGCACCGCAGCCGAGAAGGATCCGCGCCATTGCCAGTTTGCGGCGCCGGTTCACCTCGCGTGCGCCGAGCGCTGCTGCCCAGGAAAGCGCAAACAGCGCCAAGGCCACCATCGGCCAGAACATGCCAGGGCCGGCGATGCCGCCGGTGAAGTCCTCATGAACGGTCCAGAAGAAAAAGTATCCGAAGGTGAGGCTGGCGAAAGCCGTGCCGTCACCGGTCATGGTGATGAACATCGCCCACCAACCCACTGATTTCACCCCGGATGCATAGAGCGGCAGGGAAATGCCGTGCCCGATGTCTTTTTCATCTTTTTCCGGGATGTCCCCCGTTCCGGTCCACAACCACCACAAGAGGGCCGCCATAAAGGCGAGGCCTGAGATCAGGGAGACGATCCACCATTTGAACGTCAGGGCAACGAACACGGTGCCGAGCGCCAAAGCGCTGATGATCGTGACATAGGATGTCCCGCCGACCCGCAGAACCTGTTCGGGCTCGGCGTCTAGGACGGATGTGACCAGCGTTTCGCGTCGGCCTTCTTTGGCGTCGGGCAAATACCAGTCTCCGGCATTTACCTGCTTGGCCAGAGACTCCTGGTCCCAGAGCGGATAGCGGCTCTCGATGCGGGGAATGGAGCGGACGCCCCAATTCTCTTCCGGCTCGCTGATCCATTCCAGCGTGCCGGCGTTCCACGGGTTTACCTCGCCGCGCGGCTTCCCGCGGCGATGCAGGGTAACGTCCATCACCACGGCGAACATGCCGATGCCAAGCACCACGGCGCCCATCGTAGAGATCAGGTTCAGCCAGTCCCAGCCAATATCGGCGGGATAGGTGTAGACGCGACGCGGCATGCCGCGCAAGCCGGTGAGATGCATCGGGAAGAAGGTGATGTTGAAACCGGCGAACATCAGCCAGAACGCAAACCGGCCGACACGATCCGACATGCGTCTCCCGCCGATTAGCGGGTAATAGTAATAGAGCCCGGCGAAAACAGGGAACAGCATCCCCCCTATCAGGACATAGTGGAGATGCGCGACGACAAAATAGGTGTCGTGCGCCTGCCAGTCGAAGGGCACAAGTGCGACCATGACACCGGTAAGCCCACCCATGACGAAGATGGCAATGCCGCCCATGGCAAACAGCATTGGCGTCGAGAAGATGACCCGGCCGGCCAGCATGGTGGCGATGAATACGAATATCTGGACCGCCGTCGGAATCGCCACGGCCTCCGAGGCCGCCGAAAAGAAAGCCAGCGAGATCTGCGGCAAGCCCGTCGCAAACATATGGTGGACCCAAAGGCCGAAGGACAGGAAGCCGGTGCCGACCGCCGCCAGCACGATCCAGGAATAGCCGACGATCGGTCGCCTTGCGAAGGTGGGCACGATCATCGCGAGCAAGGCGATTGCCGGCAGGAAGATGATGTAGACTTCGGGGTGACCGAATATCCAGAACAGGTGTTGCCACAGAAGCGGGTCGCCACCGCGCGCCGGGTCGAAGAACGGCCAGTCGAACATGCGCTGCAGTTCAAACAGCAGATCCCCGGCGATGAGCGGCGGGAAAGCGAACAGGATCATTCCTGCGACGATGAGCAGATACCAGGCAAAGAGCGGCATCAGGTTTACCCGCATTCCCGGTGCCCGGCATTTCATGATGCCGACAATCAGTTCCACCGCCGCGGCAAGCGACGCCACCTCGATGAAGGACAGACCGAGCAGCCAGATGTCGGCGCCGATGCCGGCCTGTTCGCTGGTCGCCAGCGGCGGATACATGAACCAGCCAGAATTGGGCGCCGCACCGAAGAAGATCGACCCACATACGAAGACGCCGCCGATCAGGAAGCTCCAGAAGCCGAAGGCGCCAAGACGAGGAAACGGCAGTTCGCGGGCACCCAGCATGGGCGGCAGCAGGAATATCGCCACAGCTTCGAAGATCGGCACGGCGAACAGAAACATCATCACCGTGCCGTGGAGCGTGTAGACCTGGTTGTAGGTCTCTGCGGACAACAGGTCGTTTTGCGGCACGGCGAGTTGGGCGCGGATGAGCAGGCCGAGCAGGCCCGCAAACAGCATGAATGCGAAGGCCGTGGCACCATACCAGAGGCCGACCTGCGCATTGTTGACCGAGGTCCAGTAGCGCCACCCCTTCGGCTTTGCCCAAACGGCACGCAGTTGCGCTTCCTCGGTGGCTTTGTCGCGTCTGGGTTCCGGCTGCGCGCTCATTGCAGCCCCTTGAGCCAGGTTGCGATCTCGGTCAGTTCAGCGGCGGAGAGATGCGAGTTGGCGGGCATATGAGCGCCCGCTTTGACTGCATTCGCATCGGCAATAAAGCTCGCAAGGGCTTCTGAACCGCTGGCGAGCTGGCCTGCGCCGACGGTCAGGCGGGAACCGACATGGGAGAGGTCCGGCCCTGCTGTCGCCTGCCACGGCGTTCCTGCGATACGATGGCAGGAGCCACAACGTTCGCGTTCGAACAGTGCGCGTCCCATGCCTGGCGCCTCCACGCCGCTCGATGGCCGGCTGCGCGCATTCAGCCAAGCGTCGAACGCTGCGCCTTCCATCACGATCGCCGGAAAGGCCATCAAAGCGTGTGAGGTGCCGCAGAATTCGGCGCATTGGCCACGATAGGTCCCGACTTTGGTAGGCTTCAGGGACAGGCGGTTTTGTCGGCCCGGGATCAGGTCCATCTTGCCACCAAGGGCCGGGATCCAGAAAGAATGGATCATGTCGGTGCTGGTCAGGGCGAATTCGACCCGCTCGCCTACAGGCAACCGTATCTCGTTTGCCGAGACCACACTGACGCCATTTGGGCGCTGGTAGACGACGTGCCACCAGAACTGCCTGCCGGTTACCTCGATACGCAAGGTGGCGTCGTCGCTTCCCGCAATAGGACGCAGCGACGGCATGAGCCAGAGTGCGTATGCCAAAAGGGCTGCCAACACGGTTACCGGTAGCATCGCGCCGCCCCAGAAGATCACCCGTGCCGCCCTGTCTTCCGGCAATGGTTCGCGCTTCCATCGAGACGCGTAGAGAGAAAGCGCGACCACGAAGGTCCAGATCTGCAGGCCGCCCGCGATCATGACCCAGAAAAGGCGCGCGACCTGTCTTGATTCTTCGCCCGCCGGATCAAGTGCCGACTGCACACCGCTGCAGGCTGAAAGAACGGGCGTCAGCGCCGCAATCAGCAGCAGTCCAGCGGATCTTTGCCGAGCCGATCCCGTTTTTGCAGATATTCGGAACGCCCTCTCCGTTTCCATTGTGACGAAACATCGCGATGATGAGAAAGTTCCGAAGCGCTGGGCCAGCGTCATCGGAGGCGCAAAGCGCAACGCAGGGAGAAATGCGAATGACACGGCAGGTATCAGGATATTCAACTGCGCAAGTGGCGTTGCATTGGAGCGTTGTCGTCCTGGTGGCGTTCCAGTATCTGGCGCATGACGGCATGGAAGCCGCCTGGCGTGCATTCCTGCGGAACGAACCAAGTGCACCCGATACCAGCCTGCTGGCCTATATGCATGTGGTGGCCGGCGTGACCATATTGCTGCTTGCTCTCGCCCGCGTTCATTTGCGCCTCACTCGCGGTGCGCCGCCCCCTCCACCCGATGAGCCGCGTTTGCTGCAAATCCTTTCCGAAGCGGTGCACGGTCTGATCTATCTGTCGCTGTTTCTGCTGCCTCTGTCGGGAGGCGTTGCCTGGTTTGCCGGTGTGGAAGCAGCCGCTGCCGCACACAATGTGCTCAAAACCGCACTACTCGGCGCCATCGTGCTGCACATCGCCGGCGCCCTGTTCCAGCATTTTGTTCGCCGTTCCGACGTCATGATGCGGATGTTCAGGCCGCAGCGCTCCTGAGGCTGTGTACGGTGCTTCGATTAAATTGCAACTGGAGCCAGCCCGACGCGTTGAACGCAAAAGGGAGCTCCTGCCATGAAAAAACTGATCCTTGCTCTCCTCGCCGTCCTGGTCATAGGCATAGTTGCCATCGGGGCTGTTTTCCTCTCCTCGCGAGAAGAGGCGAAGGTGGCGATCGAAGACCAATACGGGCCCGATCCAAAGCTGCCCGAACCCGATCCCAGGATACTGCCGACCGTGCATCAGGCCGAGGCAGAGCCGTGGAGACAAGGCGAGATGCCGAAGCCTGCAGAAGGCTATGCAGTCAACCAGTTCGCCGACGGTCTCGATCATCCTCGCTGGCTGCTTGTCCTGCCCAATGGAGACGTGCTGGTCGCCGAAAGCAACAAGCCGCCGCAGGAAGAGACCAGTGTCTCGATCCGTCGCTGGGTGGCTCAGAAGATCATGGGCAGCGCCGGCGCCAACGCGCCGAGCGCAAACCGCATCTCCATTCTGCGCGATGCTGACGGCGACGGTGAGGCGGAGCTGAAACAGCCATTCATCACCGGGTTGTTCTCGCCCTTTGGCATGACCTTGCTCGACGGCAAACTTTATGTGGCGAATGCCGACGGCGTCGTTGCATTTCCCTATCAAGAGGGCGCGACCGAAATCACCGCCCAGCCCGAAAAGATTGCCGACCTGCCGGCTGGCCTGAACCATCACTGGACCAAGGACGTCATTGCTTCGCGAGACGGCACGAAGCTCTATGCAACTGTCGGTTCGAACAGCAATGTCGGCGAGAACGGCATGGACATCGAGGAAGGCCGCGCCGCGGTGCATGAGATTGATCTGGCGACAAAGCAAAGCCGTCTGTTCGCCAGCGGCCTGCGCAATCCCAATGGCCTGTCATGGCAACCTGACAGCGGCGAGCTCTGGGTTGTGGTCAACGAGCGTGATGAGATCGGCAGCGACCTGGTTCCCGATTATATGACATCCGTCAAGGACGGCGCCTTCTATGGCTGGCCCTATAGTTATTACGGTCAGATCGTCGACGACCGTATCGCGCCGCAAATGCCGGACCTGGTCGCAAAGGCGCTCAAGCCGGACTATGCGCTAGGCTCGCATACGGCCTCGCTAGGCCTGACATTCAACACCGGCGATCTGTTCGGACCGGAAATGAAAAACGGTGCATTCGTCGGTCAGCATGGGTCCTGGAATCGCATCCCTCGAAGCGGCTACAAGGTGATCTTCGTTCCATTTAGCGATGGCAAGCCGGCGGGCCCGCCAAAGGATATTCTGACGGGCTTTCTGCGCCCCGACGATACTGCGGCCGGACGCCCGGTCGGCGTAGCGATCGCGCGCGATGGTTCGTTGCTGGTCGCCGATGACGTCGGCAACAGGATATGGCGTGTACGCCCCGGCGAAGACAGTGCGGCGCTCAAATAGGGCATCCACTGTCTGTCGCCTATAGGGTTGGCCATATGGCCCATCTTGGTCTAGGTACCTTCGCCAGATACGGGGACCACGTGCACCATTCGCCTTGGCAACGTACCATCTAAACTGCAAGATTGAGCCGGGGCTGATCAAGCGAATTCATTGCCAACGGGATCGATTTGGCGAGCTCGTGCGTTGTTTCAGACCTATTGCGGCTGCCCCCTCGTTGGGCAGCTAATTGCGAGTCACCTATGTTGGACCCTCCAGGCTCCTCGGCTGAAAATACAACCGTCCTCATCCATTATTACCGCGGCGAGATGGCGAGGATGTCGAGTTGGCGGTCACGGCTGGATCAGACCAGCAATTGGGCAATCACCGTTACCGCGGCTATGCTTTCGGTGTCGCTGTCGACCCCGACCGCCCATCACGGCGTGCTTTTGTTTGCTATGCTGCTGATTGCACTTCTGCTTTTGATCGAGGCACGCCGCTACAGGTTTTTTGATGTCTACAGGGCGCGCGTCAGGCTTCTGGAACGGCATTATTTTGCGCCGCTTTTTTCTGATGCCAGTCAGGCCGATCATCAGGTGGCCGGGCGTCATCAGGCCGAGCTTCATCAGAAATGGCAGCTTGCCTTGGCAGACAGTCTGAGAAAACCCACATTCAAGATCACGCAGTTACAAGCCGCAGCCCGCCGCCTCAGGCGTAACTATGGTTGGATGTTCCTGATCCTTTTGTTCGCATGGCTCCTGAAAATATCTTCGGCCATGCTGCAACCCGCCGGCGCCGTGGTCGATGTGCAGGCCCCTTATCTTGACCTGATTGCGAGCGCTCAGTTGGGGCCCGTGCCTGGTGCGGTGGTGATGGCGGCAGTTGGATGCTTCCACCTTCTGCTGCTGTGGATTGGCTGGCAAGATCCACGTTATGACGAAGCAATCGAGGGCACCGTCCATGTCTGACATCGGTGATATCAGCCAAACATGGTCATGTGCGATCGGTTGCGCCAGAACCGCGGCTTGTCAGCGATTGCGGAGAGACGTTCGATGAACTTCATTTCGGTCATGGCGCCTACCGAGGAGGTTGCCCGGGAGCAGGCGTCCACCAAGACTGGCTATGACCCGGACACCATCGGCCGAATGTCCCACATTTTCGAACAGGGCAATAACAGCCGCCAAAACACTTTCATCTTCGAAACAGACAACGACGTCACCAAACACCCCCTCTATGCCAAAGCCACGCTTGCCCAGGTCTACGACCTGACTGGAACAGCGATGAACGATGGTCCGGTGCTCAGGTTCGGTCCTGAAGTGACTGTTGGCGGATAGCATTAGGCGTTTGGTTTCAGCAGTGGCGTTTGTCCCTGCTGCAATGGGGTGTTTATCGCATGCCGCAATGGCAAATCGAAAAGCCGCGCGACATACTGATTGGCTTCCTGAGCGAAACAGGCGAAGCCATGGCCAGTCGGTGTGGCGTTGGACAGAAGCGGCGGCCTGCCGGTCGCGGCTAACGTTGGCAACACGAAATGGCGCGTGGTTCCAGAACGCCGCCAGCGGAGTCGTCGGTTTGATCAGCACTGGGCGAGTATGGCGGCAATCTCGCCTGCCATGATCCTCTCGCGGCCGATGCGTCCCTCGAAAGAGGCGCCTATGAACGAAAAGCCGCAGCTCTGGTAGAGCGCATCGGCCTGTTTGTTTTGTGTATTAACCGACAACATGAGACGCGAAATTCCAGGCCGGTTGTCGCCCACCCATTGCGCAGCCTTTCGGACTGCCGCCGAACCAAGCCCCTGGCGTTGGAAGTGAGCGCCGATGCGAAAATTGTGAAGCGTCATGACATCGGGCATTGCCCAGACGGGAAGTGCGGGCGCTTCCCTCAGGACGAAAAATCCGATCGTGCTTGCATGGTTGATCACGATGAACGGATGAACGGCAGACGGATGGGGGCTGCTTCGCAGGCGGTCGAACAGCTCCGTTGTGGGCCCGCCTGAAAACTCCTTTTGCCCTTGGTCAAGACCGAGTGCTGACACAAGGTGTTCGTCGGACAAGAGAAGCTCCCGGACCTGAAGGTCCATATGCATGGCTCGATTGTTATGGGCCCAGACCCGGGCTCGTATCATATCGCGGTGGCACGCCAGATCGATTGAGCACCGATCTCTCCAGGCCATAAAAGTGCCTGGTGCCTGCAAGAGCTGCCTCTGTCACTTCGATGAGAACGCCGACAATCTCGCAGTCGTCCTGGTGCAGCGGGTCGCCCAGTAGCTCCACCGTCCAGCCCATAGCGCGTAGCCGGTCTGGCCAGAATGCTTCGCATACGACGCTGATCTTTCGAATTCCAAGCTGTTGGCTGGCCTCGAGCAAGCCGCAAAGCATCTCGCCCGCCAGATGCGCTGGTTTACCAGTGCTGCGGTAGGGCAATGCGATGAAGAATCGTGTCCACTCAAAGATATCGGAGGCGCGAGGCGGACGGCCATTGGCAAGTTCGGGAAAGACATCGCAAAGCAGATGCGGCTTGGTGGTGGGGACGAGTCTGGTCCCCCCTACAACGTCGCCGCGGCCATCGATCGCGATCAGGTAGACTGCATGTTCGTTGTCGAAAGCGTCCATCTCAATTGCGATCGGGCGCGCAAGCGCCCGCCATTTTCGTTCAACCACGTAGATTTCATGGCGCAGTTGAAAATATCTCTTGAGTTGTTCCTGATAGAGTGCCTCGTTCGACCAATCGACAACCAGGATATGAGCCATGGTGACCTCCAATCCTTAGGGTAATCAGTCGCCAGGCTCGTCGCTATAGCCAAATTTGGTAAGGGCGATCACCTGGATTTCTCCAAGGACCAAAGCTCTCACGATTGCCTGCGAGATATTGTTTGCGCCCAGCTTTTCGCGAATGTGGCGCTGATGCGCTTGAACCGTGAATTTTGATACGCTCAGGATTATCGCAATGTCTTCCGCTGCCTTTCCCTCGGCGCACCACTGCAGCACCTCGGCCTCGCGTGGTCCCAGGATTCGCTGGCGTTGGCGGTCAAGGCGGCCTTCAAGCCGACAAATTGCCTGAAATGCATTCAGGCATAAGGCTTCAACCAGTGGCCGGTCAGACGGAGGCACTTCTACCCTGTCTCCCGCGGCTGTCACCACGGCAGGACCATGAAGCGGGATATGGACCGGCACGCAAAGCCCTTCTTTCATTGAGAAGTCACGTGCCTCATCCATCACCAGCTTGGCACGCGCCGACATGAGCTCTGGTTGCAGATCGCCCCACAGGAAAGGGAAGGCGCTGCGCCGGCATTGAGCGACACATGGGTCATGCTCAAAATGTCCCTGCTCGACGTAGCGGCAATACCATTCCTGCCGCCAGCCATCACACAGGATTTGGCGGCGCCAGTCCTGATCCTCGAAAACCGGCAGGCCAGTGATCAAGAGGTCACTGAAGCCATAACGTTCGAGGTGGCGTTGAAGCGTGGTCAGCACTTCGGCGGTCGTCTTGACGCGCAAGAGTTCCCAACTGGCGTGTGCGAGCCTGAGGAGCTGCCGTTCTTCTTCGATATGTATTGTTCGCCTCCATGGTCATTAAAGACTTCTGAAGGAAAGAAAATACTTCGAAGACCGAAAAGCCTCAATTTACTTTAATTCGCACTTTCTCTTAGTCTAACAAGCATGAAATTGTTCAAACCGTGAAAGTCAATAGTTATTATTGGCGAGTTAAACCATAATTCTGGGGTCTTGAGATGAACTACGGGCTCTCCTCGGGAACGGGGGCGACTTCGCTGCCTTCGATGCTGGCGCGATCGAGTGCGGAAGGCTCTGCGATCAATTCCCAATCCTGGACACCGAGCGTCCGCGCCAGCACTTCCAGCGTGTCGAGCGTCGCATTGCGGCGGCCGGTTTCAACGCTGCTCACATAGGCGCGCGAAAAGCCCGACAAGACAGAGAGTCGTTCCTGGGACAACTCCCTTTCCTTGCGAAGCCGACGGACGTTCAGACCAAGTCGAAGGCGGATGTTCATGATGGCGCAGCACCTGCTCTGATCACTATAGGATGGCACACTTTAGGAGTCATTTTGATTGACATCAACCGCCATGCCTGTTTGAACCAATCATGTGGAGTGATTGACGTCCATCCCTGAGAGGAACGATGAAGCAGGCTTTTCGATTGTGGAAGGTTCACTCCCTCTTGTCGCAAGACCAGTGCGGACAAACGCATGGTAAGCTTGGCCGATTTGTTTGGCACCATCTGTTTTTCGCGCGTTCTGGTACAGCCGGACCTTTCATGGAGTTTCACCCATGAGCTTCATCGGCTATAGCTGCATCCGGTGTGGCGCGCATTACCCCAAGGATTTGAAGATCGATTCCAGGGGCTGTCCAATCTGCGCGGCGGTCGCGCCCGCCAATCTGGCGCCGGTCTACGGTGAAAAATCGCATGCAGACAGCGCGGCCCCCGCAGTAGGGTCTGGGCATCAATCACTGTGGAAATACAGCCGGATGCTGCCTTGCTCGGAGGAGCATATCGTCACTTTGGATGAGGGCCAGACACCGCTGATACAATGTTCGCGGATCGGTTCATCGCTCGGCGTGGCTGACCTTTTTGTCAAGGACGAGAGCCGCAATCCGACTTGGTCATACAAGGACAGGTTCTCGACGCTTGCAGTCTCAATCGCGCGCTCGCAGGGCGCCAGGGTTGTTGCGACGGCCTCCTCCGGCAATGCGGGTGCTTCGCTTGCGGCATATGCGGCACGCGCAGGAATGGAATGTGTTGTGGCAACATTTGCGGGCACAGCCAGCCCCATGTTGTCGCAAATCAGAAAGCATGGCGCCACCGTCGTATCTCTGGCCAATAAGGTGGATCGGTGGACATTGCTCGCCGAGGCGCAGCAGCGGTTCGGCTGGTTTGTTACATCGCCTTTCAGCGCGCCTGTGGTCGGAGGGCACCCCCTCGCCATTGAGGGCTACAAGACGATCGCATATGAAATCGTCGAGCAGAGATCGGGCAACGTTCCGGACTGGTGCGTGATGCCCGTGTGCTATGGCGACGCCCTGTCTGGCGTATGGGCGGGTTTCAAGGAGCTGTTTGACGCCGGCAGCATTGACCGTCTCCCCAAAATGGCCGCGGCGGAGGTCCATGGTTCGCTGTCGGCCGCGCTCGGCGAAGGAACCGACTGCATTGCTGAACAGGAGCTCTCGTTTGCTTCCCTTGCCGTGTCGATAGGCACGGCACGCAGCACCTATCAGGCCCTCAGGGTTCTTCGGGAATCGTCGGGTCATGCAATCACGGTAACCAATGACGGGCTGGTCGAGATGCAGTCCAGCCTCGCCAGGACCGAAGGGATATTTGCCGAACTTGCTTCGGTCACGCCGCTCATGGCGATCAAGATCCTTTCTGAGCGGGGTCTGGTATCCGCCAGCGATTCAGTGGTTGCAGTCGTCACTGCTGGTGGCCTGAAGGATCTGGATCGATCGACCGACCCCGAAACACGTTATGAGACTTATGGGACGACCGAGGATGCCTGGCAGTGGCTGTTGAGCCGGCGGTGACTGATAACCCTCGCAAGCGTGCGGGAGATGCTGCCCCTTCAGCGTTCCGTCGGCTGCAGGCGCATCACCTCATCAAGACTGCGTCGTCTCCAGTCAAAGCGTGTCCAGGCGGCCTCTGATCGGGGTTCGATCCTGGAGAGCCGCGTGGGAGCGTTTGATGCCGGGGTCCTCCAGCCGGGCAGGCTGGCAAGCCAGGTGTCACTGTAGAGCGTATCGGCGTGTCGATGCCCTTCGTCGGGCATGATAACAGCCACCCGTGCATCGGGCTTGGTTTTGGCAACCCACTGCCCGACAAGTGCGGCAGCACCACTGGTCGGGCCCATGAAAATGCCGTGCTGCCGGAACAGACGATGCGCGGCGTGGAATGCCGGGAATGCGCCTACCCAGTGAATTTCGTCTATCAGCTCGTGGCGGACATTTGCAGGCAGAACGCTGTTTCCAAGACCCCGAAGCGTTCGTTTTCCAAGCGGTTGTCCAAACAGGATGCTGCGATGTGTGTCGACCGCGACAATCCGGAGATGAGGGAAGACCGATCGCAAAAACGTGCCGGTACCGCAAAGCGAACCGCCAGTTCCTATGCATCCGACCAGGCAGTCTATCTGGCCCATTGCGCGCACAAAAAGATCGGCCAATCGGGCGTAGGCCAGCCAGTTTCCATCACTGTCATACTGCCGTGTCCAAAAGGTTTCCGGCTCGCGGTGCAATATGCTGCCCAGATTATCGAGCCGGCCAGTCTGGTTGCCGTCGCCTCGGGGATCGTCGAGTGCAATGACCTCGGCGCCCAGGCGCTGAAGTCGTGCCTGATACTTGGGATCCATCAGGCTTGAGGCGGTGACGAGCGTCAAACGATAGCCACGCGCAGCTGCAAGGAGTGCCACCGCCATCCCGAATGTGCCTGAGGTGGTCTCGACAATATGCGCATTGCTTTTGATCTCGCCTGATGCTTCAGCCCGATCGAGGATGAAGCGGGCGGGCATCAACTTCATCAGCGGGAAAGCTGCGGCGACGACGTTTTCTGCCAGCCGAGCCATGCGAGGCGTCTCGAGTGCCTCGAAATAGTCTGGATCAAATCTCAACTGCGCCTCCCCCCGAATAGATCGGCTGCACAACCACGTCTTTGAAGCCGGCTGCGGTCGCCGCATGTGCAGTTCTGCGCGATGCATCGGCGATGCCGACCGCCGATGCATCCAGAATGATCCCAATGAGAGATCCGCTATGGGCGACCTGAACCCCGCAGGCGTCAAACTTTTCGGCGATCCCTAGGGCAGTCGCGAATTGCGCCTTTGCGAGATGACGTTGACTGATCTTTGCGCTGAGTGTCGCGGCCTGCCCCAATAGCCGAGGGTCCTGAAACCGTATCGAGCGGGCAGCCAGCCCTCTCAACATAGAAAATGTCTGGATCTCCTCACTGGAGTAGCGAGCCGGCGGCAAGGCAAGCGTATCGACCAACTGACCGTCATTCGCTTTGAAACCTATGACGCGGATCGGCGGCAGTGCGTCGCCAAAATGCTCGATCACTAAGCCTTCTCGCTGGGCAAACAAGACAGCCTGGTCCTCAAAAGCTATCGCGTCACTGGCTTGCTCTGCCTCGACCGCCAGGCAAGAGATGACCGAGGGACGGAGACCCATCTCAAATGCATCGGCAACAGCTCGAATCGTGGCAACGACATCGGCGGTGGAGGAGCCATATCCATGTCCGACAGGAATTGTGCTTTCAACAGTGAGCAGGCCGCCTCGACTATCTTTATTGAGGTGTCTCAGCGTCAGCGATGCTGCTTTTGCAGCCTTCGTCTTCTCCGGTGGCATCACGCTAACCCCTTGGCCGCCGGTGATCCGGAAAACCGCAAGGGAACTCATGTGACTGAGCGGGAGCGTGACCAATCCGCGATGAAGCCGTCCCCTCTCATCCTGGAAGACGCCCTGGATCAGCTCGCCATGATGTGCGCCGGCCCGGCCCGCTCCTGATCGGTCTACCAGGAGGGCTTTGGTCGGCGGCAGTGGTATGTGAGGAGAACTCTCTGGCCTTCTTGTCACGTCTCATCTCCAACCATGGCTCGATGAGAAGCTGGTCGACCGAAGCGGATCTGTCACTCGCCACAATTGGCGATTGACCCGGTTTCCGGGCCGCTGATTATTCTAGCGAGATTTCAAGGTTCCTCACCGGCATTGCCTGCGAGGGCCGCCGTCGTGAGGCTGGTAGGTGTTGTCCTCTGATCGATATGAGCGATATCTGCTGAAGCAGTATTCCACGTGGTCGGTGCCGACGTAACTCTGGTGGTCTGCATAAACCAATTCCAATGGTCCCCCAGACGGTCGATACGTGACTTGGTCGCGATTAAACGAGTCCCCAGGGTCGGTCGGACCGAAATATGGCGAGACGCATTCACGTCGTCCACCCCTGTAGGGAGTGTAGCTGTTGTCATAAGCGCGATAAGAACGATACCGGTCGGAACACCACGCCAAATGGGCTGCAATCGTTTCGGCTTGCAAGGGTGGCTGGCTGTTGGATTCAACTTCGACGGATGTGCTTTCCACCGCAGGCATAACGCCTGGTGAGGCGGACTGAATTTGGGATTGCCTTGGGACTGGTCGGGCTGCAAGACGATCGAACGCTTGTGCTGACTTGTTTACCTTTACCGGATGGTGCGTCCAGACTTCGGTCGATTCAGTGGCCAGAGAGAGTTGCTGTTCGGGCTCGGCGTTGAAGAATGCAGTTGCCGCAATCAGGCCACTCAAGAACATGACCAGCGCTAAACCAAGGCCGTACACGACCATCAGCAGAGGTTTCATATCGCGCTCCTGCGGCATATCTTGGCACAAAATGCGCGACGCCGATGGTGGTTCCCTCGCAAAGACGGGGTTGAGACGGCGGACGAATTTGCAACGTCAGGCTCAAGCTCAGGCTTGAGCCTGCTCGCCGCTTATGTGTGCAGCCGGGCCCTCTGCAGCGAATTGTGCAGCGAGAACGTCAATCGAGATGAACAACAGGCAGTGGTGCTCCGCCTTGGGCTAGGTGCTCAGCATCAATGGCGCGCCAAATCTCCGGTCACGTCAAGCCGCGCAGGGCTAGCTTATCGAACTTGCACCGTTCATGTGGGCCACGTCCGCGGTGCTGGGCTGCCTCTCAAACAATATTGGCTCTCCCGTGCATTGCGCGACATCCAGGACCAAGCTCAAGATATCCTCGAAGGCCACATTCTCCTGTGGGTTCTGCCTCTGAACGAGCTGCGCGATCTCCACGACGTTGATCGGGCTTGCAGTTCTGGCGGCAGCGACGGCCGCCGATATCCTTGCCTTCAGCTCTGGGGATAGCGGGCGCATTTGGGTGTCTCCTCTAAAGCTGGATTATCGCCCCAGAGCAAGCTTTTGGCAAGCAAAAAGTACAAATTATAAAATGAAATCATATAGTTAGCAATATCATGCAAGTTGGTGGAGAAACCAGAATTAGGCTTGGCTGGCAAATGAAATTGCTGCACAGAATTAGACGACAGCGGTATTGACTGGATTTGAGGCAAACTCCATATTTTAGCTACTTACTCATTCAGCGCCTTTATGCCGAAAGATGGGTGTCGCGATGCCTGAGCTTGAGAGAGGCGAACGCCTGCAGATTATGCTCAATGCAGAAGAGCTGGCGGCTGTCGAAGACTTCCGTTTCCAACGAAGAATGCCGAGCCGGGCTTCCGCAGTTCGCGAGCTGCTACGTCGAGGACTTGCCGCAGAAGGCTTCGTGGAGGCGGCTGTTGGAGCGAAGTCGCAAGATTTTGGCGTTATTGATCAAAATGGAAACGCCGACCCCGACAGCGCGTGAAACGTCGCGTCGCGTGGCAGAGTTGCGAAATCTTCGCGCGCAGCCACGGTCAGGCGCTAAAGGTCGGTATCGAGACCGTTTTCCGGGGAACTCGTGGTCAGCTGACTCGTGTCTGCAGTTTCAAAGCGTCGCCAGGCGGGCATTGGACATTGCCATTCCATAGGCTTGTCTGAGCGCGAACTTTTCTTCCAGCGCATCAATCACAGTTGCGGCAAAATCCGCTTTGTACATGGTGGCGAGCCTTGTCAGTCCGCCTGGCGTGAAGACGTTGATCTCAAGGAGTTTGTCGCCGACAATGTCGAGCCCGACGAGAAACAAGCCGTCGTTCACCAACTTCGGGCGCACAATTTCGGCCAGAGCCAACATCTTGTCCGTTACCTTGACCTTCCGCGCAGTCCCTGCGGCATGGATATTGGACCGAACGTCGCCCTTGGCTGGCACCCGGCGAAAGGCCGCATAGTTGCCATCCCGCATCAGCGGGCGGCCGTTAAGGAGGAACAGACGCACGTCACCTGCTTTAGCCTCGGGAATATAGGCCTGGGCGATCAGATAGCCATCACCGCTCGCCGCCTCGAATATCTGGTTCAGATTGAAATCATCGGCGGTAGCGATATGGAAGACATTCTTGCCACCCGATCCCTGTAGTGGCTTGACGATACAGCCCTTCGGCTGGTTGTCGATGAAAGCGCGTATTTCGGTGATGCTGCGCGAAATCAGCGTCGCGGGCCTGACTATTTCGGGGAATGCCTGGAGGTAGAGCTTGTTCTGCGCTTGGGCCAGTCCGTCCGGATCATTGACCACCATCATTCCGCGCTCCGCGGCAAGCCGCCCAAACATGATGCCGGCATTGGCGGCCCATGGTCGGTCGGTAGCGTCCAGCGAGGGGTCGTTGCGCAGAAACAGTAGGTCGATATCGCTTGCGGCGAAGGTTTTCTTCTGGGAATTGGCCTCCTGTAAGGCGTTGTACAGCTTTTCAGTGGTCTTGTAGGGGCCAGCCGGCAGAACCACACCGCTGACGGCAAGGCTGTCATCCGGCCGGAGGATAAAGTCGCCTGGTTCGACATAGACAACCGAATGGCCGCGCTGGGCCGCTGTCAGGGCAAGCGTGGTCGTGGTGTAGCCTGCAGTTTCTTTCTCAACGGAATTGACAAAGAGGGCAATGCGCATCGGGGCTCCGTTTATGTTTCAATCATGTCGACCGGATCCATGCCGGCCATCGCCTTCTTGAGACGCGGTCGCGCCACTTCGGACGACAGGAACGCAGGTTCGAGCTTCGGGGCGCGTAGCAGACCGCGCGCGCTCAGTTCCTGGATGATGCCGAAATGATGCGCGGAGATCTTGCCGATCCAGAACGGTGTCAGGCTGCCGCCATTCTTCAGATGGTCCAGCACTTGCACCACGCCGCGCAAATAGATGGCGTCCTTGGCAAATCCGCCGCCTCGGAAGACACGCAAGACCACGTTGAAGGCGCTACGGCGATCGAGACCGAAATCGATGTGCACGACGCGGAAAGTGTCCTCGAACGTCGCGCCATCAAGCATTGCCTGGCATGCAAGGACCCTTGCCGCAATCAGCCGCAACCGTGCCTCAGTCATGCCGCCGACGAGATACTCCGCCAATACCGCCAGACCTTCTTGCATTCCCTCATAGCCGGCAAGGCCACTGCGCAGGATTGTGAGCCCCTGCATGTCACCGTTGAAGTAGGTCAGCAGGTGAACACCGATCTCGTGACTGAGCAGCGCCAGAAGACGCTCCGGTGCGAGTTTGGTGTCACGCGAGATGAGCAGCCGGTTTCTCGATACCAGCAGGCCTGCCGGCAAATCCGAGCGGATTTCCACAGAGGCCTCGAAGTCGGGATATGCAGCGCGATATCGAGCGATCATTTCTCGCGCCGCGGCAGCAACGACATCCGCGCCGAGGCACTTCTGCCTGGCCTTGGGTTCAAGGTCTGTTGCCTTGTCGAGAATGCCGCGTGCCCGTGAGACGAGCTCCGGCTCGACGCCTCCATAAAGGGCACGCCCGAGTTCGGCGAAGCGAGGCGTTTCGCGCGCCGCCAGCATCGACAGCTGGAGGTCAAGTTCCTGCTGTTTTTCGGAGAGCAAGCCCGCAAGGAGCGGATCTTCAAGATGATCGAGCGCGACGGAATAGAGCTTCCGCTTCTGATCAGTGACCTCGAATTCGTGCGGCCGATAGAGCAGTAGCGGCGCCCGCTCGAAGCCACCTGCCTCGAACTCCAGCCAGGCTTGCTCTGCGTTGATAGGCGTAACCGCCAGCAGGAAGTCGAAAGTCGATGCAATCTTGTCCATGTCCCGATCGGCGCGTGCGACTGCGTCAATGAAGACACGGCGCCCCAGTGAACGATGGGTTGCCGGCGGTTCGAGTTGCGATGCCTTGAGGAAAGCGCTGACTGCCTGCAATGCAGAGTCGACCATGTTAGCCACGACAAGGTCGCGTAACGCGGGGTATGTGCCCTTGCCGCCAGGTATCCGATAGATCGGCGCAAAACGTACGGTCAGGCATCGGATGTCGCCGAGAATATCCGAAAGCTGTGGCTCTTCGCATGCAGCAGGATTGAGGTCGCCGACGCGTGGAGTGCGATACTTTGCATCTCGCCTGGAGGCAGCCGTCGCAAATCGCTTGAGGGCAGCCTTTTCTTCCGTCGTGTCGCCGCTCGCCAGTGCGATCTCGAAAGGTGGCAGGAAAGGCGCATCGTCGGTCAGGAAGCGGTCTTCGGCCAGTTCGCCGATGTCGATGACCAAAAACGCGCCGCAACGATCATGCATCGTTGTTGCCACGAGCCGGGCTATTTCGCCGGCGAGTTCGGAACCGGTTGCGATCAGGTAAGAGGCATTGGCGGAGACGGCATCGAATGCCGCGCCCTGGGCGGGACCCACGTAGATGCAGAGAAAGGGCAGCGGCCGGTCTATGTGCAATCGGCTGCCATCGGCGAAATCGTAGCGTATGGGCTTGCCCTCTTTCAGCAGCGCATCCAGTCCTGCTTCGATTGGGGCTAGCAGAGACAACGCTTCAACGAGCTTAGGCTTCATCCCATGCCTCGCAGCGCAGCCTCCAGTACGGGCACTGTGGACGCCAGCATGCTACGCAACCTGTCGATCGTGGCTCGATCGGGTTCACCGCTCCATTCGTCCATGAAAACCTTCTTGAATTCGACAGCAATAGCACACCCACTGCCGGGAAAGTTGGCATGGACGAAGCGTGTTTGTTCACCCTTTCCCTGGAAAGACACATTCTCGCGTATGTCGATCGGCTCGCCGTCGAGAGTGTGGCCGCGCAGCGTCTCAATGAAGCTGTCGACGATGGGTGCCCAGCGCTTCCGGTCCATCGAGAATGTCCCGATGTTAATGTCAGGCGCTTCCTCCTGCGCTGCTGGTACTGCTTCCGGCCCGGCGCGCCGGTGATTGTAGCTGTGGACATCAATCAGTACGAACCTGCCATATCGGTTCTCGATTGCCGAAAGCACACGCTTCAGCTCGGCGTAGTAGGCATCATGGAAAGCGAGAGCCTCAGTCACAACGTCTTCGGAGGGGGGCTGGCCCCAGACCTTGAGGCCCCAGGACTGTTCTGGCGACAGATAGATAGCGGCTTCACGCGCGCGGTTCAGGTCAACTTGAAAACGCGAGCGATGAACGATGATCTGGGTCGGGAAATCCGCAATGAAGTGCTCGGTAAAAGGGTCTTCTTCGCGCAGGCGTTCCGGGTCGGGGAGACACATCAGCGATCGGCAGGCAGCGCTCACGTCCGTACCATTGTGGATCGCAGTGCCAACAACTGGTGAATCTCCCAGCTTGATGGTCCAGCCTGCCGGTGATCCATCCGGATCTTTCGTTGAAACTGGCTTGTTCACGTCATCGAAATGCGCGGAGGGGTTAGACGGTTCCCCGTCGTCGCGAAGCAAAGGGTGTTGTAGCGGCTGGGCCTGGCTCCAAAGAGGCGATTTCGGAAACCGGCTGCCAAAATCGGTCCTCGGCATCGCGGTGAGGTTGGGCCCTCTCCTCGTGTTCGCATGCGACCGGTACTGCCTGGTCACCGTTTGCGAGAACTTCTCGGCACCAGCAGTCGAGCTGCCAGCATTCCTGCGCCAACTGCTATCGCCATCAGTGACATGGTTAGTAGATCTATCGATTGGGCGCGGGCAGGAATGCCGTGTCCGCGTATGGACGACGATGAAGTCAAGTCTGCATCGATCACCGGCTCAAGGTCGAACCGTGTGCCATGCCTTACCGAGTAAGCCCGGGTCAGCTCCGCTCCGAAGAGAAATATCTGCGAGGAGTAGAAAACCCATAGCAGGATGACCAGAAGACCGCCTGCCGCTCCATATGAGGATGCTGTAGCGCTGGTACCAATGTACCAGCCTATGAGCGATTTTCCCGCGGTGAAGAGCGCTGCCGTCACGAGAGCGCCCGTCATCACGTCGCGCCAACCGAGCCTGCGATCCGGCAGCACCTTGTAGATAGCGGCGAACATGGCGGTGATAAGCGCGAGCGAGACAAGGGTATTGATCACTCCAAGGATCAAGGTTCCAAAGGGAAGATTTGCGTTGATGATGTCGCTCATGGCTGTGATCGCCGTGCTGGCGACAAGGGAAACGAGAAGCAGGAACCCCAGTGCTGCGACAAGCCCCAGGCTCGCGGCACGTGCCCGCACCAGTCGGGAGACCGAGCTGCCGGCGGGTTCGACTTTCCAGATCGTGTTCAGCGCCGTTTGCATTTCGCCAAACACGCCCGAGGCACCTACGACCAGGGTTACCAGTCCGATCGACGCGGCCCATGCCCCAGCTGTTCTTGCCGAGGCACTTTCGAGCGCCACCTGCAGCAGATCGGCACTTTGCGGCCCCATCAATCCGGATATCTGGGCCGACAGCGCCAGTTGTGCGGCCTCGTGGCCAAACGCAATTCCGGCAATGGCCACAACGATGAGAAGGATTGGCGCCAGCGAGGTCGCTGCATAAAATGCCATCGCCGCGCCGTGGCTGAAGGCATTGTCATTGATGAAAGCAAACGCGCTTTCCTTGATCAAAGCCCACGCATCCACAATTCGCATCAGGCACCTCCCTTGCTCATGACATAGGTCCGTGTCTACAAGGGTCGAGAAAAAGAAGGGCAGCGTGGATGGAATTGTGAAGTGATCGCCGTGTAAGGTTGGTGACGCAAGAGGCCTGCTTCAACGTACCCCTAGTCGATGATCTTCCAGTAGGAATCTTTACGGATCACCTTGCCGGCGCGGGATGTGTAAAAGTCGCACCCTTACACCTCCACGCTTTTCCCTCGCGCGTGGTGCCCGTCAGTGTCCATTTTGAGATCCCGGTGTCGGCAGCCCAGTCCTCAAAAATGCTCCGCATTGCCATAGGGGACGTCAGGCAGCCCCTCGAAACGTGTGCTCAGCGCTTTTCGCACATTCGGTTTGCCCTCGCACCGCGAGCCCCATTGCTCTTTTACCCTTGCATTTCCAAGACGCAGTCATCGCAAAAGAACTCCATGATGCGATCAAGATCGTGCACGTTGAAGGCATCGCACAGGCCGGTCAATGTCGATCGGATGTCCACTCGGAAAAGCGTGGTTTGCCGTCAGCCCCCATCGCAACCGTGCAGGTCGAAACGATGATGCTCCGTCCCTGACGCCTAGCTGAGAGCAAATCGCTCAAGCATTTGCTCGAGCCGCATGTTCTGATCACGGAGGTGTTCGACCAATAGTAGCTTGAGCCGCTTGTTTTCTGCGTCGAGCGCGGCGATCTCGTCGAGACCTGGTTCAGTGTAAACCGCCGCAGGAGCCGTTTGCGCAAGGGTCCCGGGCGACGTCGAGCGCTGCCTGCGTCCGCTGCGTTTGATAGCAGCGAGCTTCGATATCGTTTGTGGCTCTGGTATGCCGAGAGGCTCTGGTGTGTCGAGAGGCGCTTGTATGTTGAGAGCCTCGGCTGCGACTACTTCAGGGTCTACGTCGGTATGTTCAGAGCTCCTGCGAGGCAGCTCATCAGTTTTCAGATCGTCGCCTGAAAGCTGCTCAATTTGAGCGGCGTCGACAATGCCGGCTGTTTCGGCCACAGAGCCCATGTCGACCGGCGGCAGATCGACCGTATTTGTACCGAGCACAATTTCTGTCTTGGGGGAATAGGCCAAATCGGAGGCCTGCCCTTCAACTTCCCGAGCCAACGCCTTGAGGTCGGTGTCCCCCCAGATCGAGTTCGTCCGCGCCTTTTGTTGGCGGCGCGGCGATTTGAACTCAACGACGAATGTCCGCTGTGGCGTCTTCATGGTCAATTCCAGGCAATTCTTGAACGTAGCAAGCGCGTGTCAGCGTCACTTCGCCTGAGATGCGCATACAGCACGCAGCTGTCCGCGACAACGGACAGCGCAAAGGCATTGTGGTCAGCATTACTACTCCGGGCAGTCAGGAGCGATGCATAAAATTGGGCTAACTCAGCCCCAGTCTCTTGCGCAGCTCGAGGTTTTCTGCCCGCAATTTTTCCGCCAGCAGGCTGCGAAGTCGATTGTTTTCCGCTTCGAGCTGAACCAGCTCGGCCAACTCATTGCCGCCAATGGCGACCCTCTCGACCTTCCGAGCGGCCGGCGCATCATTCTTCTTGGCGGCCGGCTTTTCGTTACGCTTCCACTGATAGTAGGTCTGCACCGATATCCCAGTGCTCTTGACCACCTCCTGCAGTGGGGTCTTGCCCTCGGCAACTTTCTTGGCGATCAGCTTGAGCTTTTCGGCTTTCTCACTGTCGCTGTATGTCTTGCGTTTGGCACTAGGCATTTCTACAGGCGCAGGTTCTGACGCATTGCTAGCGGTTATCGCTGCTGCCTTCTTGCGCTTCGGCGATTTCTGCTTCTTGGCGGTAATTCCTTCACCCGATTCGCCGGTTACAACCGATGCGTTGTTTTCGTCATCCATATGTGTCGCCCTCGTTTGATAAGCGCCATTACTCGAACGAGTAGCAAACAGAGTCAACACGTCAGGAAATCGCCCATTGAAGCGGTGGCCGCTAATGTAACGCTGCGCCCTTGGTGCAGTGGCCAGCACCATCAATCCCGTATCTGCTTTTTAACCCATGCGGTTCAGCGCGTTGGTATGCAGCGTAGATAGCAGAATACATTCAGACGCATGCTACATTTCTTCAGATAATTCCTTTGTCTTTTGCTATCGAAACGGCCTCCACCAAATTGGTCGCGTCAAGTTTCTTGCGGGCGTTGTCCAGATAGAACTGGACGGTTCGGTACTGAAGATTTGTAATCAGCGAGATCTCTCGCATGTACTTTCCCTTCGCCGCCCATTTCAAACATACGGCCTCTCGAGACGACAGTGTAAGCGAGCAATTCATGAGTTCGGAATCTGCGACAGCCCGCAGTCGATGATGTATATAGAGGACGGCCTGTTCTGCGCGTGCCACACTGCCAAGCGTCGGATTTGTCGCCTGGGCAGATGTCAGTGATAGCATCAGTAAGCTGCCATAGCTGCCATGCACCGGAATAGAGACCCCGGAGCAGAGGCCGTATTGCTTGGCCATGGAGCGAAACCGCTTTTCTTCACTCGAGAGATGGCGGCTGGGCCAATCCTTGGCAGTCCAGGTGAACATCTGCATGAGACGCTTTGCCATCGTAATGACCGGGTCGATACGCGCAAACTGGCTTCGCAGATAGTCATGCTGCCACTCGAGTGGAAAACTGTTGATCGTTGAAATCTCTTTCGACGTCATCTCGAAATAGGCGAAGCGTTCGAAGCCGCAGGCAAGCGAGAATGATTTCAACGCATTGCGGATCGATCGTTGGTCGTTCGATGTGTCCAGAGCATCAATGAGTGACGTGATCTGTCCGTCCAAGGTCTGCCTCCGGTCTTAGAAATTGTTGTAAAGACATTCACAATGTCTGAGGTATCGAACGGGTAATGACACGCAATCGCATAATTTGGCGATTGACGGCTCCAATCATGCATGAAGGTGCCTGACGCCGCAGGAGATGTGCATGAGCCTGCCCAGTCGCCGGCCTAAATGTAAGCCTCCGGTGGGGGCCGCGGCCGCCTTGGATTGTCAGCGTGCCTGACTACGGCTTTTCTCGAAGCCGACCTTGCCGAGAGCGCGGCGTCTGGCGAGCTTTTTCATCCGGGTTTGGATTTCGTCTTCATCGGCATGTGCGGGATCGAACGGACGGCCGTGCCAGCGCTTGAGTTCGCGATGCTGCTCGTGCTTGGGATCGGCGATGGCGTCGAGGAACAGTTCGAAGCCGGGGATGCCGCCGACATCTTCGGGTGGGGCGCGGCCGGCGCCGTCGATGTAGCGGGGATACTCGGCGGCGGGATCGGCATCGGCGACCGCCTCGATCGTGATCGTGTGCCTCCAGTCGTCACCGAAGTCGTAGGTGTAGGTCAGTTGCATGATGCCGCGATCGACCAGCGAGCCGAGCCGCAAGGTCTTCGCCGAGTAGGTTTTATCGCGCAGGCTATCCCATTCGGGATTAGGGATGGCGTAGCGCCTTCCGTCGGCGCGGAACTCGAACAGGTGATAGTCGTCAAACGGCATGGCCGCCTGGATTACGTCGTGCAAGGCCTTGAGCGTTGCCGTCAGCGGCACCTCGGCGCGCCGCCAGATGGCTGGCTGCCAGTCATCGAGCTGGATCCTGATGCGGGCGATGCGATCGGCGTGGCTCATGCCGCCAATCTTGCAGATTGCGCCTTCCAGTTCCACGGCAGGAGTTCGGACAGCCGGCTTTGCGGCGTGTCGGCGATGCGGGCGAGCACATCGGCGAGCCAAGCCTGCGGGTCAGCATCATTGAGCTTTGCCGTGCCGATCAGGGTATACATGACGGCCGCGCGATCGGCGCCACGGTCCGACCCAGCGAAGAGCCACGACTTTCTGCCGAGAGCCAAGCCGCGCAGCGCCCGTTCGGCAGCATTGTTCGTCAGGCAGATGCACCCGTCTTCGAGGAAACGAGCGAAGCCCGCCCAGCGTTTGAGCATGTAGTCGATCGCCTGGGCGACCGGGGCGTGGCGCGAGAGCCTGGCACGCTCGCCACGCATCCATGCTTCCAGCTCGGCGACGAGCGGCGCGCTTCTTTCGGTCCTGACGACAAGACGCTGCTCGCCAGCCAAGCCGTTGATGTCGCGCTCGATGTCGAACAGGAGATCGATGCGTTTGACGGCTTCGAAGGCGATCGGCGAGATCGGCGGCGCGGCCTTTCCCCGACGAGCATTGGCGGCGATGTCGGCAAGCACGAAGAACTTGCGCCGCGCATGGCTCCAGCAGAGCGCCTCCGTCACCGGTCCGGGCTTGCGGTCGCGGAGGTAGAGCCGGTTGTAGCCGGCATAGGCGTCGGCCTGCAGAATGCCGGTGAACTGCCTCAGGTGCCGCTCGGGATGATCGCCGGACCGGTCGCGGGATGCGTAGAACAGGGCTGCCGGTGGTGATGCACCGCCGAAGGGCCGATCGTCGCGGACATAGATCCAGGCTCGACCGGTGGTCGTCTTGCCCTTCGCCAGGATCGGCACCGTAGTGTCGTCGCCGTGAAGCCGCTCTGCCGAGAGCACATGGTCCTCGATCAGCGCATGCAGCGGACGCAGCACCACCGCGCATGCGCCGACCTGATCGGCCAGCGTCGACAGGCTCAGCTCGATGCCTTCGCGGGCATAACGCTCACTCTGCCGGTTCAGCGGCTGGTGCTGGCCGAACTTCTCGAACAGCACCATGGCAAGCAGGTTCGGGCCGGCAAAGCCGCGCGGCGTGACGTGGAACGGCGCCGGTGGCTGCGTGATCGCCTCGCACTGCCGGCACGAGAACTTCTCGCGCACCGTCTGGATCACCTTCCACTGGCGCGGGATCACCTCCAGCGTCTCGGTGACGTCCTCGCCCAGCTTAGACAGCCGGACCGATCCGCAGCACGGGCAGCTCTCGGGTGCGGCAATTACCACGCGCTCGCGCGGCAGATGCTCCGGGAACGGCTTGCGCGACGGGCGCCGGCGCTCGAATGAGCGAACCGTCTGTGTCTGGGACGCCGCCCTCTCGGCAGCGAGTTCGTCCTCCGATGCGTCCGCCTCCAGATCCTCGAGCTGTAGTACCATCTGCTCGAGCAGCCTGGCCTTGCGTTCCGAACGGCTGCCATAGAGCTCGCGCCTGAGCTTCTCGATCTCCAGCTTCAGTCGTGCAATCAGCGCCTCCGTCCCGGAACTGACCGCCGCCGCGCGGGCGGCAAGGGCTTCGGCCTCAACGCGCGCGGCGCGCTCCGCGAGGATCATCGCGTGGGCGGCGGCGAGGTCGGAAGGGAGCGATTCAGCGGCGGACACCAATCGATGGAATCACATCCACCGCCATGTGCAAGGCCAAAATCGTCAGCCGGTCGCCGTCGGCCGCCAGGTCTTCTGCGGCATGCGCCAATCAATGCCTTCGAGCAGATAGCCGAGTTGGGCCGGCGTGATAGTGACTGCGCCGTCGGCCGGCGATGGCCAGATGAAGCGGCCGCGCTCGAGCTTCTTCGAGAACAGGCAGGCGCCCTGGCCGTCGTGCCACAGAACCTTGATCAGATCGCCGCGACGGCCGCGGAAGACGAACAGATGACCATTGTGCGGATCACGCTTTAGCGTCTCCTGCACCACCAGCGCCAGGCCCGGAAAGCCCTTCCTCATGTCGGTGTGGCCGGTCGCCAGCCATACCCGCACGCCGCTCGGAACCGGGATCATCGGGACCCGAGCGCGTCCAGAACGCGCCGCAGCGCCTCGGCATCTACGTCGCGATCGACGCGGACGCGGCGCCCGCCGCCAAGCTCGATCTCGATGATGCCGCTCTTGCGGCGACGTCGGCCGGGAGACGCCGATGGCGCCGGCGCCTCAACGGCGGGCGGCGCAGCAGCAGGAACGATCTCGACCGCGACCAATTGCGAGGGACCGGCATCGACCCGATCACACAGGTCCTTGCGCCATCGAAAGAGTTGGCTGACGTGAATGCCCGCCGATCGCGCGACTTCCGACACCGACACGTCAGGCTCAAGAGACGCCGCGACCAGGCTCTCCTTCTCCTCACGCGACCACCGCCGGCGTCTCTCGACCGACGTGATCACCTCCACCCGCGGCATCGTCATAGGGCTACTCCTAGGATTATCCCTAGGACTTCCGACGTTCGCCCTCAGCCCGCAAGGCGGTCCTCACCGGAGGGATACGCCTAAATCGCTATAGGGCGTTTTGGAGGCGTGCTTTTTCGTGATCGAGAAGTGCTGAACGCACCTGCGACGCAAGTTATACGATTTGCGCAATTTTCTTATTACCAACGGGCCTATGGCTGACCTGCCACTGAGCTTTCATCCGGCTACGATTAGAGCCTCGGCAGTTTTGATCCGATACCATTCCTTGGACTGCCGGAAGGTGGAGTTTCCCGGCTGTTTCACGATGGCGGGCTGGTGGCGCCATCGGGATTGATCAACGAGATCGGTACCTTGTGTCCGATTGCGCCATGTGGGCGCACCTCATTGTAGTATCTGCGCCAATCCTCCAACTTTTCGGCCGCGTCGGCAAGCGTCAGGAACCAGTGGGCATTCAGGCGCTCCGCCCTGAAGCGGCCGTTGAAGGCTTCGATGTAGGCGTTGTCCGTGGGCTTTCCCAGTCGCGAGAAGTCGAGCGTCACGCCCTTGGTGTAGGCCCACAGATTGAGGTCGCGGGAGACGAGCTCCGTGCCCTGATCGACCTTGATCGTCTTCGGATAGCCGATCCGAGGGCAGACTTGCTCCAGCCTCCTGACCACGTTCTCTGCTCGGTAACTGAAGCGCGGGTCGAGCACCGGCACGTAGCGCGAGAACGTATCGACAACCGTCAGGACGCGAATCTTCTTGGCCGTCGCGAGTTGGCCGTGAACGAAGTCCATAGGCCCTCGTTCCAAAGATGCAGGCCAAGCCAACGCCTGGCTCGGCTACAGGGCTCTGTCTTTGGGACAGACACCCTGTCTTCCAGACAAACAGTGCGGCTTCCTGCCGGCCCAGAAGGACTGCGCCGCCGTCGGTCGGAATCAAACGTCGACAGGCATGAACTTGCGGGGGTCGAAGACGTGAGCTGGCTCGTCAAATCGGCATCGGTTGCGCCGCAGGCGCTGCAGCATCGGCTCGATCACAGCTCCAAATGTAGTGACAAGTTCTTCGAACTGGGAAGCAGACAGATCCAGGCCTGCATGTTTTGCAAGAGCCGCAATCTCTTCAGGTTTCATAAGATGGCCTCGTTGTGATTGGTTTGCGATGGTAGTGGCCAGTCAAATGCTGGCTTCTTCAGGTGCCAGGCGGTGCTCCGCTGATAGGCGTCGCCGATACGCAGAACCGTCGCTTCGTCGAATGGCTTTCCTGCAATTTGGAGAGAAATGGGCAGCCCGCTCGATGAAAACCCGCACGGAACCACCAGCGCGGGGTTGCCTGCCAGATTGAACGGCAAAGGCACAAGACGGAGTTTCTGGAAAAAGTCCTCGGCCTCGGGGTCGTTGGGTTCGGCAGTGCTCAGCCAACCGGCAGTGACGAAAGCATCGAAGCGCCTGAAGTGAGCAAACATCGATCGCGTCAGTTCCGCGCGCCACCGCAATGCCTGCACGTAGTCCTCGCCCCTGACCATCCCACCAGCCAGCACCCGGCTGCGAAGCGCCGCACCATAATCCGCAGGCCGCGTCTTGAGATCATTTTCGTGGATGGCAAACAGTTCGGCCATGGAGATTGTGGTCTTGCAATCCACGTAGTCACTCAAAGGGGCGAGTTCCATCTCTTCCACAACAGCACCGAGTGCAGACAACTGCCCGACTGCTGCATCCACTGCCGCAGTTACCTCGGGCATCGCCGCTTCAGCATACCAGTGTCGTATCAATCCGATCCGAAGGCCTCGCACAGATCCGGTCAGGGCGGCTTCGCAGTCAGCTACCGCTTCATTGATGCTGCCGGGGTCGAGCGCGTCATAACCAGCGATCGCACCAAGCAAGATGGCGCAATCTTCAACCGTGCGAGCCATCGGCCCGCAATGATCCAGTGAAAAGCTGTTGGGCAGAACGCCACGTCGGCTGACACGCCCGTAGGTCGGCTTCAATCCGACGATTCCACAAACAGCTGCCGGCCAGCGAACCGAACCACCGGTGTCAGTGCCGATCGCTGCGGGAACGAGGCGGCCAGCGACTGCTGCGCCGTTCCCCGATGAAGACCCACCCGGCAGATGCCTGCTACTCCATGGGTTGAGCGCGGGTGGCCAGGGAAGATCCCATGAAGGTCCCCCAAAGGCGAACTCGAACGTTGCAGTCTTACCTATCAGGATGCCACCCTTGCGGGCCAGCGACGCCACAAGCTGCGCATCCTCTGTTGGCACGTTGTCAGCCAGAAGCTTGGAGTGAGCGGTCGTGCGAATGCCTGCGGTATCGATATTGTCCTTCACGGCAAAAGGAATGCCATCCATCCCGCCAAGGTACCCACCATTGGCAATTCGCCTTTCCGCCGCATGGGCATGTTTGAGCGCCAGCTCGCTCGCGACCGTAATGAAAGCATGCAAGTGTGGATCGCGAGCGTCGATAGCCTGCAGATGGGCGCGAACCAGTTCGACCGGGGAAATCTCTCCCAGCGCCAGCAGCCTGCCGCTTTCGGCAACAGTGAGATCTGTCAAATCATCGCTTGCGTCTGCCAAGCATTGCGATCCCGCTTCAGCCATCTGGTTTGCTCCTAGTTCTTGCTGCGGCAGCGACAACAGCCGCCCTGCATCATGCGACGCAAAGGATGTGCCAATCGCTTGCGCGGCATCCATGGAGGCAAATGCGTTCGGCACAGATCCATTGGCCAAGGCTCCGGCACAATAGTTGGCGCTGGGCAACACTTTCCATCCATCTGCTTAGGGCTACCTAACAAAATGGGGATACGGGTCAGATGTCAGAGCCACCGCCCGGCCCGGCCCGACTGTGCACGTGAGACAAAAAAGGCGCACGCCCGAAGGCGTGCGCCAGGTATTATCCGGATAACCGGGCGTTCAATAGTTACCTCGGGCATCGCCGCTTCGACCGCAGGTGGAGGATCCGGATGGGGTCACCCCTTGCATATCGACTTCAGCGCCATCGCCCAACAGCTACCGGTGCTTGACCGTATTGATGTAGTGTTCTGCGATGTCATCACTTGTCGTCAGCCACACCCCGTCGTGGCCAGCAATATATTCCAATGCCTTCTCCAGGTACTTCTGGCGGAAGGGCTGATTGATGATGAACGGATGCAGGCACAGTGCCATGACGCGGGCAGAGTCCTTACCTTCCTTATAGAGCTGGTCAAACTGATCCACGACCATCTGATAGAATTGTTCACCCGGCAGCGCTTTGCCCACGAACATGATGCCGTCGTTGATCTCGACCGAATAGGGCACTGATACGACGCCATCGACATTGAGGAGGAAGGGCTGGTCGTCAGCGCACCAGTCAAGAACGTATGAAAGCCCGAGGTCACGAATGATGGATGCCGTCTCGAACGTCTCGGACAGCGCTGGCCCCATCCAGCCCTTGACTGCTTTGCCGGTTGCCTTTGTGATTGTCGAGACAACGTCTTCCAGGTAGCTTCGCTCCTCGTCAGCTGTCATTCCGGTCTGTAGGATGGAATTGTTCTTGCCGTGGGCGATCCAGGTCCAATCGCGCTCAAGACCTGCCTTGATGATCTGTGGGTAGCGCTCGCATGCGTCAGAGTTGAGCAGAACCGAGGCACGCATCTTCACCTTGTCGAGCGCCTCGATCATGCGCCAGACGCCCACGCGCGGGCCATAGTCGCGCCAACCATAGTTCAATGCGTCGGGCACCAGATGTGCTGTTGCCGGAGTGATGCTCATAGAAGGTTTGTCGATCTCGTAATGTTCAATGTTCACGCCGACATAAAAGGCTACTCTTGCATTGTTGGGAAGTTTGAACGGCGGGCGGTCCAAGATCGGGGAGTAGTTGTAAACAGGGTTGTCCATTTCATCTCCTGCAGGCGTTTTGGCGGTCCGCTGCCCCTGGTGCGTGGCACGAGGCGCGGCTGTGGGAGTTGACTTAACGCCCGTCACGATTTTAGAGAATTACGTCATTGTTCCGAACACTGCGGACCTTTTTGTCCGAAATGAGCAAGCCATTATGGATAGTCTGGGTGCCCTCAGTGCATTCGTCCATGCCTCGGACGCCCGCAGCTTCACTGTGGCAGGACAGCAGCTCGGCGTATCTTCATCAGCCATTGGCAAGGCAATAAGCCGCCTTGAGCAACGATTGGGCGTGCGTCTTCTGCACCGCTCGACAAGGACGATCACTCTCACGCCCGAAGGCGCGCTTTTTCTCGAAAGGTGCCGCCGCATCTTCTCGGAAATCGAGACCGCCGAGCTTGAACTCGCTCAATCCCAAGAACAGCCGCGCGGCCGACTTCGTGTCAGCATGCCGCTTGTGGGGATGCTCATGATGCCTGCCCTAACGGCCTTCATGCAAAGCTATCCAGCGATAGAGCTCGACCTCGATTTCAGTGACAGGCTCGTCGACATCATCGACGAGGGCTTCGATGCCGTGGTGAGAGCGGGCGAGTTGAAGGATTCCCGCCTGATGTCGAAGGCATTGGGCGATTTTCGTCTTATCCTGGTCGGTTCGCCTTCTTATTTCGCCTTGTGTGGCACCCCTTTTGTACCGAAGGATCTTCAACATCACAGCTGCCTACAACACCGTTATGCAACAAGTGGAAAGCTTGAGCCCTGGCCGCTTGTGGTGAACAATACTCCTTATGGTAACGACTTGCCGCTGACGGCAACCGTAAACACGATCGAGCCTCTGATCCATCTCGCCGAGGCAGGGCTGGGCATAGCTTGCTTGCCAGATTTTGCAATCAGAAGGCAGCTTGCAACCGGAGCGCTGATAACTGTCCTGGCGGAGTTTACGCGTCATTCGGGCCCCTTCAGGCTCCTGTGGCCCTCTAGTCCATATCTGTCGCCGAAACTGCGCGCCTTCGCCGATTTTATGGCCACGCATCTGTTTGCAGAAAATGCCCCAGCGACGCGCCCGAGAGCTCAACTTCCAGCAGATGCAGCTACGGATCCCTCATGATCTACCCAGGTGCCCTAGGGACGCACCCGGACCCCAACTAGCCCGTGTGCATCGCTGACCACGTTAGTGTCGGCCGGAATGCGGAACTTTTTGAGTCCGCATCGGTCACAGCCTGCCAGACCGCTTGGGCCCTTGGGCCAGATCGCCTGCAGTGGTGACTGCGGCAGGCTAGGGTGCTGCCAAGAACAGTTGTTTGGCCCAGACGGCGTAAGCTTCGGCTATGCCGTTTTGCGAGCGGCTCGGGCAGCCGCGCTGAAAGACGTTTGTGGGGCAGGCCCAGGGATTACCAATCGCACACATACTCCGAATGGCTCAATCTCCAGGGCGAGGTCTTCGCTGAATGCTTCAACGGCTGCTTTTGCTGGCCGCGCAGGTCGAAACAATGGCAATGGTTTGGGGGGTCACAGCCGATGACAGCTGACGATCCCTCCTGCCGCTCCGGCACGGAAGTCGGGGAGCGCAGCTTGCGTTACTGCCATGGTGCCTAATGCGTTCAGCTCAAAGAGATGGCGTTTGGCATCCTAGAGCGCATCCTGTTTAATCTGGGTCATAGCCGCCTTGAAGTAGTTGGCGCATTCTGCGGGGGTGAAGAGTTCGATGACCGATCCGACCGCGTCCCACAGTGCCGCAATCGTTCTCTCGGCCTTTGCGCGCAGCAGAGCCTTGAGCTTCGAGAATGCGTTCTCGATGGGGTTGAAGTCAGGACTGTAGGGCGGCAGGTAGAGCAGTCTCGCGCCGGCAGCCTCGATCGCATCGCCAATGCCGGCAGCCTTGTGAGCGGGCAGATTGTCCATGATGACGACATCGCCGGGCTTGAGCGTCGGGACCAGTACTTGCTCGACATAGGCGAGGAACACGTTGCCGTTCATGGCGCCGTCGTAGACGAAGGGCGCGGTCATGCCTGTCAGCCGCAGCGCTCCGGTGAAGGTGGTGGTCTTCCAGTGGCCATGCGGCACACCGGCACGGCAACGCTCGCCGCGTGGCGCTCTTCCGCGCAGGCGGGCCATCTTGGTCGATAGTCCGGTTTTATCAATGAACACCAGCTGCGCCGGCTCGAGGTCGAGTTGGCCGTCGAACCAGGCACGGCGGCGCATCAGGATGTCGGGGCGGTCCTGCTCCAATGCGTGCGCGGACTTTTTTTATACGTCCAGCCGCGCCGGCCAAGCCAGGCGCTCAGCGCGCTGCGGCTGATCCGCACCGACTGTTCCCCCTCCAGGCGAGCCACCATCTCGTTGAGCGTGATGTCCTTGTGCTCCTCGATCATCCCGACGATGAAGCCTTCATGCGCGTCGAGACTGGAAGCGCGGCGGCGGCCCTGCGGCCGCGGCGCCAGTTCGCCGATCTTCGCCCGCGCAATCCAGCGGATCGCACTCGATACGCCCACCCCGAACCGCGCCGCCGCCTTGCGCGCCGACATGCCTTCGTCTGAAGCCTTCAAGACCCGCCACCGAAGATCTCCGCTCAGTGCCTTCCCCATACTCCACCTCCATCAAGATGGATGTTGAATCAGCATCGAACGCGCCCGTCACTTCACAATCGATTCATCGATTGCGGGACGTGCTCTAGGCCAGCAGGCCCATGAGACCGACACCGGCGTTGTTGACCGACGCGCATCTGATTGAGGAATGCCTGCCTCACAGCAGGCATTCCGGCGGTTTAAATTCCTCTGGTCGCACCACCATCAATATCGAGCGTTGCGCCATGGATGTAGGCTGCCTGGCTCGACGCCAAGAACACGGCCAGGTGAGCAACACCTTCCGGATCTCCAAACCGCTTGATGCCATATCCCTGCAAAAGCTCTTTTTCCGCCAGCTCACGATCAGAGCCTCGCTCTTTCGCCAGCGTATCGAGGCGATGGGTCAGCCTGTCAGTCCGGATATAGCCGGGATTGATGGCATTCACTCTTACACCATCCTCTATGCCGCGGTCAGCGAGCGCCTTGGTGAATGCAAGAAGGGCCGAGTTCACAGAGCTGCCGATCGTGAAATCCGCAGTCGGGGTACGCGAACTTACACCGACGATATTGATGACGCTACCGGCGCGGGCGCAAAGATGTGGCCACGCCGCACGTGCAAGCCGGACCGAACCGTGAAACTTGAGCGCGAAACCGTCCTCCCAGTCATGATTGCTCAGCTCCAGGAAATCGCCACGCTTTGTTGCACCGGCGCAATTGACCAGAATGTCCAGATGCCCGAACTGGCTGATCGCCGCTGCCACACTACTGGCAGCCGCCTCGACATCGGTGAGGTCAGCTTCGAGCTTGGCCACGCGCGCGTTTTCGTCGTGGCGCGCCAGTCGAACCGTCTCGTCGAGCGCATCTGAATCTCTGCCGACAACGAGCACTGCCGCGCCTGCCCGGCTAAGTTCGATCGCGATCGAACGCCCAAGACCGCGGCTGCCGCCAGTTACCAGTGCAACGCGACCATCAAGCTTCATTTTGTCCATGTCATCTCTTTCTCAGGTTGGGACCCAAGAACTCTGTGCAAGTCGCATGCCACATGAGGCCAGTGCGCGCCCCTTTGACTGGACACTGTCACTCAGGCTCGCCCAAAAGCTTGTAAAGGTAGGAGCGTGAAATCCCGAGCTCTTCGGCAACCCGCTTCTTGTTTCCCCCATATCTTTGCATCGCCTCGCGCACGACCTCAATCTCGGTCCGCTCGACAATATCCTTGAGACGACCGCCCTCCAAAGACAGCGGTTTTTTTAGCGCGACGGAAGGCCCAGCGAACCGCAAGTCGCCATGTCGGATGAAGGTTTCGGGAGTGATGATGCCATCGTCGGCAAAAACAAAGGCTCGTTCCACTTCATGACGCAGCTGCCGTACGTTGCCTGGCCAAGGAAGCTCCATCAGATAGGCAAGCGCCCCGGCAGAAATGCGGGGTGTGGGCCTGCCATGCAACTGCGAGACATCGTCCAGGAAATGGCCCACCAGATGTCTGATGTCTTCGATACGGTTGCGCAGCGGCGGCACCTCGATAACGAGAGGTGAGATGCGATAATAGAGATCCAGCCTGAATTTCTCTTCCGAGATAAGAACCTGCAGGTCGCGATTGGTCGCAGTGACCAGCCGAAAGTCCACATGCCGCGGCCTGTCACCCCCGATGCGCTCAACCACGCGATCCTGCAGGACCCGGAGGAGCTTGACCTGGACATCGAGTGGCATATCGCCGATTTCGTCGAGAAAAATCGTCCCGTTTGCAGCCTGTTCAAATCGGCCTTTGCGACCTTTTCGGTCGGCCCCCGTAAACGCCCCGGCCTCGTAGCCGAACAGTTCCGACTCGACCAACGTGGCAGGCAAGGCGGCTGCGTTGACCATGACCATCGCATTGTCGCGCCTTGGACTGAGCAAATGAAGCGCGTGCGCGACAAGCTCCTTGCCTGTGCCGCTTTCGCCGCGAATGAGCACTGGAATTTCGAGGGGAGCGATCTTGACGATCTCGTTTTTCAGCCGCTTCATCGGCTCACTTTCGCCGATCAGATCGTCAAGGCCGTAAGTCCGCCGCCGGAGAGCGGCCACTTCCCTGCGCCGGAACTCAACCTCGCTCTCCAGGGCGGCGATGCGTTTGCTGAGGGCCATGAGTTGCTCCGGCCCCTTAAACATCACCCGGCCAACAGCGCCAAGTATCTTGTCGTCTCGAACAATGGGCACCCGGGAGACGACGCGCTCCACCCCTTTCATCCGCTGTATATGGCCTACTTCGGACCTGCCTGTACTGACGACGGTGTCAAGCCGTGTATTTTCGATGACCTGCCTGACAGGTCGGCCATTGCCTTCGCCATGCTTGAGCCCGAAAAAAGCTTCGTGGACTGGAGAGATGTAGACTAGGCGCGCATTTGCATCGACGACCGTCATGGCGTCGAAAGGGTCCGTCAGCAGTTTCTCGACGATGTCATAGGCGAAATCGACCGAACTGAGGAATTCGAGTACTGGTTCGCGTATGTCTGTAAGGAGCAGAATGTCCCCCTTGGCAAATGGCAGGACCAGCACCGAGTAGCTCTTGTGGTCGAGGGTGAGCGGCTGAAGCCGGCGCGTCCTTGCCTCCTCCATCCACGAGGTATCCGTTGCCAACGCTTGCACTCGGCCATCACTGCCCAAGCCGTCGGCGTGCAGCACCTTCCTGTCATGGCCGACGATAAGGATGCCTTTCAGGCTTGACATTGCCGACACCCCGCTTGCTGCACCTCCAATTGTGTCCACATCAACGACACCCCTCCCCGGGTTTGTAGCAGACGAATACACGGCTGCTTGTCGACAGTCTCTCTATTGCGGTCATACCTCAAGAACCACGTGGGAACGCAATACGAAATTCGCGGCTCAACGACTTTGGCATGGCCCTTGCAGGGCACCGCTCATCACGCAGGAGCATTCAGTGCCATGACGGAAATGAGCAGGCAGCCCATCGCATCGCGGATAGAAGGTCTTCAAGTTGTCGAACCCGCCGGCGGTTTTGACTTTCTTCGGGGCATGAGAGTCGTCGACCTGTCATCGTCCGTGGCGGGCCCTTACGCGTCGATGCTGCTCGCAGACATGGGCGCAGATGTCATCAAGGTCGAACGGCCTGGCGGGGATGATGCGCGTGGTTGGGGCCCCCGTTTCTCGCAGGTGAATCCTTGTGGTTCATCAGCGTCAATCGCAACAAGCGCAGTATAGGTCTCGACTACTCGACACCGACCGGCCTGCAAGCCCTGTATGACTTGGTCCGCAGCAGCGACGCCCTTATTGTCAACACACCTCCCCGCGCGGCGCGCAAGCTTGGCATAGATGCCGACGCAATCCGCCAGCAGAACCCCAAGCTGGTCTATACCTCGATCACTGGCTTCGGCATCGATAGCGATAGGGCGGACTGGCCGTGCTACGATCTCATCGCGGAAGGCTATTCGGGTGTGATGGATCTGACTGGCGATGCATACGGTGAGCCTCAAAAGGTGGGTGCCCCCGCAGCCGACATGTTAGCCGGTCAAGATGCTGCATTTGCAACGGTCGCAGCTCTCTTGCGGCGCCAGACCGGGGGTAGTGGCGCCACGGTCGATGTTTCATTGGTTGACTCGATGGTCCGTTTTCTTGCGTGCAGGATCGTTCCCCATATGGGTTCAGGGGACACACCGCGCAGATCGGGCGGCAAGGACAGCGTGATTGCCATCTACCAGGCTTTCAACACCGCCGACGAACCGATTACTCTCGGATTGGGCAACGACAACATTTGGGGGCGCTTCTGGGACGCTATCGGCCAATCTGTCTGGAAGACGGATCCGCGTTACGCCACCAACGCTCTGCGCAGGCAACGTCGAGAAGAGATTGTCGCAGCCATCCAAGACATTCTGGTCACGGCCCCACGCGCGCACTGGCTGAGCCTATTCAGTGACGCCAGAATACCGGCTGGCCCGATCAACCGGGTTGATGAAGTGGTGCTTGACGCTGAACTTCGCAAGCGTGGCCTATTTTATCAGTTGCAGTCTGGAGAAAAACTCATCCCGCAAGTTGGCACGGCCATCCGCGTGGACGGGCAGACCAATTTTGCGCGATCCGCGCCACCGGAATATGCACAGCATACTCATGAAATCCTGCGCGAGTGCCTGGGATACGATGATGCCCAGTTGATTGCACTTCGTGACAACGGAGCCATTTAAAGGAGCCTCTCTGTGACTTACAGTACGATACTTTTTGAAGAAGACGGCCCCATCGCCAAGGTAACGCTTAATCGGCCTGATGATGGCAACATGTTCAATCTCCAGATGTGTCACGAACTTCGTGACTGCCTCAACGAGATTAGGCGAGAAACGAGAACCAGGGTTGTCATCCTCACCGGTGCCGGAGATCATTTTTTCTGCATCGGCGGCCGCAAGGACGGCATGGAAGATACAATGCTCTATGCGGGCACTCTTCCGACGCTCGAAATGTACGAGGCGATCGACAAGTTGCAGAAGCCGGTCATCGCATCCGTCAACGGATTTGCCGTGGGCGGAGGCAACGTGTTGCAGATGGTCTGCGACTGCACAATCGCCAAGGAGAGCGCGGTATTCCGACAGGTCGGCCCGATGGTGGGTTCCTTCGATGCGGGTTATGGCACCTGGTACCTTGAGGATCTCGTTGGCAAGAAGAAGGCTAAGGAGATCTGGTATCGGAACCCCAAGATTAGCGCCCGAGAAGCACTTGAACTGGGACTGATCAACAAGGTTGTGCCCGACGATGCGCTGGAGGCGGAAACAAAGGCCTTTGCGCTTGAAATCGCAGATCGCGGCGCCTTTGCCCTGGCCTCAGTCAAGGCCGCTTTCAACGCAAGACACGGCGGCGTGTCGGGTCTGTCCCGGATGGCGCACGACCTGCTCTTGCGTTCGTATCTCGAAAGCGACGAGGCGCATGAACTGGCGGACGCCTTCGCTGAGCGACGCAAGCCCGATCCGTCCAAGTTTGGAGCCTGAGATGCGGCCATTCTTGACGCTTCATCAGCCAGCCAGCGCAAAGAGCTTTTATGAGCAAGGACTGTGGCAATCGGATACGTTTTATTCGCTGCTCAGGAAGAACGCTTTGGAGCGTCCGGATGCCGTGGCGCTGCAGGATGGCCGTTCCTCGCTGACATGGGAACAGGTCCTGCAGCGTGTCGACGGTGTCTCTGCCGATCTGAAGATCTACGGGCTCGACCAGGGCGACCGCATTTCGATCTGGATGTCGAACAAGGTGGAAGCCGTCATCATGTTTCTGGCATGCTCACGTGACGGGTACGCCTGCAATCCCTCCCTTCATCGCACATACACCTGCGCCGAAATCGGCACTTTGCTCGAAGGCCTGTCGTCGCGCGTGCTGCTCACGGAAGATGGTTGGGGGGCGGATCGCGCAACTGCACGGTTCGACACAATCCTGGCTGGGGTGCCGTCACTCAAGATAGTCTACACGCCGTCGTCTTTCCCCGCGCCCATTGCCAATCTCAGCGAGCCGAACACCGACCCCGACAAGGTCGTCTATCTGGCCTTCACATCGGGTACGACAGGCGCGCCCAAATGTGTGATGCACTCTGACAACACGCTCTTGGCAAATGCACGTGAGTTGGCTCGTGACTGGCAACACGGACCAAACTCGGTGATTTTGACCCTCGCCCCTCTTTCCCATCACATCGCCTGGGTTGCTCTTGGCCAGTGGCTTGTTGCTGGGTGCAGATATGTCACCGATGACGCGCCTGCGGGCATGGGCAGGCTGGATTGGATCCTTCACACCAAAGCGACATATGTCATGGGCGTGCCTACCCATGCCATGGACATCCTGGCCGAGCAGAAGGCGCGAGGTCAGGAGCGGCTGGGCGAGGTCAAGGTCTTTTACATGGCCGGCTCACCTATTCCCCCTTCTGTTGCCTCGGCATTCGCCTTGCAAGGCATCAAGCCGCAGAATGTCTACGGGATGACTGAAAATTCCTCCCACCAATACACGCATCCAGGCGACGACGACGAGACGATCCTGGCCACATGCGGCCGTGGCGGCAAGGCATACGAAGTCGCCATCTTCGATGCTGTCAATGAGGACGAGTTTGCAAGCCCCGGAGAGGTCGGACAGATCGGCGGCCGGGGTGCAGCACTGATGCTTGGCTATTTCGACAATCAGAGTGCTACCGAGCGCAGCTTCAACAGGCACGGATGGTTCATGTCGGGAGACCTCGGAAAACTCGATGATCGCGGCAATCTGAGCATCGAAGGGCGCATCAAGGATCTTATCATCCGCGGGGGCCACAACATTTATCCTGCACATATCGAGGCCCTTGCGCTCCGGCACAAACGCGTCGAACGGGCGGCTTGCTTTCCCGTTGCCGACCCGCGCCTGGGGGAACGCGTGTGCATTGCCGTCATCGGGTCGGTTGAACCCGAGGCCCTGCTGGAACATCTGGCAGAACAGGGCCTGTCCAAGTTCGACATGCCCGAGTATTTCATCCGCGTTGACGAGTTGCCGCTCACGCCCAGCGGCAAGGTCATCAAGCGCGAGCTCGTGGAAAGTGCCCGCAACGGCATCATTTTGCCGATACCCGTCCGGTACGCCTCCAAAACCGTGGAGGCCACCGCATGAGTATCGATCTTAGCCTGAACGGCGACTTCGCCATCGTCACCCTCAATCGGCCCGAGCGGCTGAACGCCCTGTCATTCGATGGACTAGCCGAGCTGGAAGGTGTCCTTGGCCGTGTCGCCACCATTGGCGCAAGAGCCGTTCTCTTTACCGGTTCCGGCGACAAGGCATTCTGCGCCGGCGCAGACATTGAGGCCCTGCAGGGGCGAAGTCTGGTCGAGCAGAGGCGCGGAGCGGAATTCGGCCAGGCCGTATTTGAGAAGCTATCGGGGCTGCCGCTCGTGTCCATCGCCTGCATCAACGGCTATGCCTTTGGAGGCGGGCTGGAGCTTGCGCTAGCATGCACGTTCCGCGTTGCGGCCCGCAAGTCCAAAATGGGCCTGCCCGAGATCAAGCTCGGCCTCATTCCTGGCTACGGGGGGACGCAGAGACTGCCTCGCCTGATCGGCGAGGCCCGTGCCCTCGACATGATCCTGACGGGCAGAACTGTCGGTGCAGACGAGGCCGAGCGCATGGGCCTCGTCGATCGCTTGGCCGATGGCGACTGCCTGGAGGCAGGCATCGCGTTCGCTCAGGAAGTGGCAGCGCATAGCCTTGTCACCATAGATCTCGCACGGGCCGCGGTCGCGCGGGCCATCGACACCCCTGTCCACGAAGGGCTCAAGATCGAAGCCGATCTGTCGACCCTCGCCTATCAGACACAAGACGCTGTCGAAGGCATGAGCGCCTTCCTGGAAAAGCGGAAGCCGGAGTTCAAGGATGCCTGAAGGTCAAATCATCGTCACGGGCGCCAGCCGGGGAATAGGCGCAGCCATTGCAGTCGACCTGGCAAGGCGTGGGTACGAGGTTGCGTCCCTGTCACGGTCGGGCGATGCCCCCGCAGGATACGGGATCAAATGCGACGTTTCGGATCCCGCATCCATATCAAGTGCCTTCAAGGCGGCTGCAGGGAAAGGTCCGATCATCGGGCTCGTTAATGCCGCTGGGGCCCACACAGAAAAACCGACCGTCGACCTTGCGGTCGAGGAGTTTGAACAGACCATCCGCCTCAATACCACAGGTGTACTGGTTGCCTGCCAGATGGCGCATCCGCACCTTGCGGCCAGCGGCGACGGCCTGATTGTCAACATAGGCTCGTTCGTGGACAAACTCGCCGTCGTCCAAAACGTCGCCTATGCCTCGTCTAAGGCAGCGGTCGGCGCCATCACAAGGTGCCTTGCAGCCGAATGGGCAGATGACGGCATCGCGGTCGTCAACATTGCTCCTGGCTATATCGAAACCGACCTCAATCGCGAATTCCTGGCGAAAGAAAAGATCCAGCAGTGGCTCCGCCGTCGCACACTTGTTGGGCGTCCTGGCAAACCCGACGAGGTCGCCCGGCTGGTGGGCGCTCTATTTGCCGAACGGATCGGGTTCCTCACAGGCGAGACCATCTACATAGACGGCGGACATGGAGTGAACATCCGGTGAAGATCTTCGAGCAGCAAAACCGCCGCCGCCAATGGTCGGACGACGAGCGAATGATCCTTGAACAGGTCACGCGCCTGGCCGAAGACATTATTGCCCCAAAGGCTGAACATATCGACAGGACCGGCGAGTTTCCGCATGACACGCTCAAGGCGCTGAACGATCTTGGACTGAATGGCATCTTTGTCCCCGAAGCCTATGGCGGGACGCCGATGTCTTACAGGCTTTATCTGGAGATCGTGAAAACCATCTCCGAGGCCTGCGCCTCCACGGGCATCATCTACGCCACGAACTACCACGCCATGAAACCGCTGGTGGATTTCGGCAATGAAGAACAAAAGGCCCGCTTGCTTCCGCGCATTGCCGAGGGGGGGCTTGCGGCACTCGCCATCACGGAAGCTTCAGCCGGTTCCGATGCAACGGGCATGAAGACCTCTTTCAAGCCAGATGGCGATGACATTGTCATCAACGGCGGAAAGCTCTTCATCACCAACGGTGATGTGGCGGATCTGGTTCTGCTGTTTGGCAAATGGGCGGGCATCGATGATCCCAGAAAGGCGATCTCGGTGCTCATCCTGGAAAAAGGCACGCCCGGTTTTGAGGTTGTCCGCCTCGAAGACAAAATGGGACATCGGGGGTCTTCGACCGCGGCCATCTCGTTCACGGATTGTCGTGTGCCCCGCCAAAACCTGATCGGCCAGCCTGGCGAGGGTCTTTCCATTCTGCTTGCATCTCTCAACAAGTCGCGCCCAAGCATTGCAGCACATGCGCTTGGCATCGCCCGGGCAGCCTTTGCTGACATGGTCGGGTACGCCAACGAGCGGCGGCAGTCGGGCAAGCGGATCATCGAGTTCCAGTCGAGCCAGTTCACCATTGCCGACCTGGCAACGGACCTCGCCTTCGCGGAACTCTGGCTCGATTACGTCGCAGAACTGGTTGATGGGGCAGTCGCTGATTTCGGCATCGAGGCCTCCATGGCCAAGATGCGGGCATCGGACCTTGCCATGCGCCTGACCACCGAGGCCGTTCAGATGTATGGCGGCTATGGCTACACCAAGGATTACCGCGTCGAACGCCTGATGCGCGACGCCAAGATCACGCAGATCTGGGAAGGGACCAATCAGGTGCACCGCCAGCTGATTGGCAGGAGCTTTGTAACGAAATGATGACCGCTATCAAGACTGTCGCAGTCTGTGGTGCTGGTGGCACCATGGGCGCAGGAATTGCCATCGTCGCGGCTCGCGCGGGCTATCGCACCATTTCATTTGATCGCACGGACGATGCCCTATCAAGGTCGCGCAATCAGACTGAGGGTTTTGTTGCCAAATCGGTCGAACGCGGCAAGATGAGCCCTGAAGCGCGCGATGCGATGCTTGGGCTGATGAGCTCCACGACCGAGATAGGCGAGCTTTCCGAATGTGATCTCGTCATCGAAGCCGTCTTTGAAGACCTTACGGTAAAGCGTCAGCTGATACGGGATCTGGAGGAGGCCTGCAAGGAAGACGCGATCATCGCCTCCAACACCTCTACCTTGTCCATTACCGAGATTGCTTCGGGCAGCAAGCGACCGGAACAGATCGTCGGCATGCACTTTTGCCTGCCAGCACAGCTGATGAAGCTGGTCGAGATGTCACCGGGGCTGCTGACTTCGGACGCGACCCTGAAGAGCGCCTGGGAGTGGGTTGTTGCCAGCGGCCAAACACCAGTCAAGACACAAGACAAGCCCGGCTTCATTCTCAATGCGCTCCTGGTTCCATTCAATAACGACGCAATTCGCGCCGTGGAAGCAGGTGTTGCAGAAGTAGTCGACATTGACCGTGCGATCAAGGCGGGCCTTGGATACAAGATGGGACCGCTCGAACTCATTGACCTGATCGGCCTCGATACTCAGGTCCGGCTTTGCGAGGCGTTTTATCCAGTCACCCTTGATGCCCGCGCATCGGCTCCCCCGCTCCTGCGCCGCATGGTGGCGGCCGGCCTTCTCGGGCGCAAATCCGGACGTGGCTTCTACAGCTATGACGGCAACGCGATGTTTGGAGCTTAGAAATGGCCTACATGGTGATCAAAAAGAGCGAAAGCCGTTCCTTCCCAGCCGGCGATCCTTTCCTTGCGGCGATTTCGCAACCCTCCGAGGCGACGGCGGTTGTTTATCTCACAGGCACAAGGCTTGAACCTCATCCTGACAAGGAGGTCGTCCTTGTCGAACTGGGCCACGAATGCCTTGGACAGCACACGGGTGAGGATCTCGGCGAAGAAGGTTCGAATGTTGTCGGCTTCGCACGTTACCGCAATGGTTCCGATGCCCCGACCCGGCTGGTCGAACTCGTCGTGCAGAAGAACACGCACGCCGCCGCGATCGATGCTGCCAGGACGCTGATGCAGGCCGCAGGTTTCACTGTGGCTGTGTGCGGCGACCAGTCAGGCCGGATCATAGACCGCCTCGTCCGCCCGAAATACAACGCAGCCCTGCGGCTGCTCGACGAGAGCCTGGCTTCACAAAAGGACATCGATCTGACCTGCCGGCTTGGCCTTGGCTACCAGGACGGACCGATCGAACGTGTCGTCCGTGGCGGGCTCGAGCATCACTATGCGGTCTGCAAAGAGCTCTTTGAAACCTATGGCACCTCGGGTTTTGCGCCTGCACGGCGCGCCGTTGTGGCAGCGCGGCGGCAGGAGATGAAGTCTTGAGGCCGCTTGAGGGAATTACCGTACTCGATTTCTCGACGCTTCTCCCAGGGCCGCTCGCCTCGCTCATACTGTCGGAAGCGGGCGCGAACGTCATCAAGATCGAGCGGCCGGGTTCCGGGGAGGAGATGCGTGGTTACGAACCCCGATGGGGCGACGAGAGCGTCAACTTCGCCTTGCTCAACCGGGGCAAGAAGAGCCTCGCCCTCGATCTCAAGAAGGAAGACGACCGGCGTCTCCTGGAGCCGCTGCTGAGCAAGGCCGACATCCTCATAGAGCAGTTTCGCCCCGGCGTAATGAAACGGCTGGGCCTCGACTATGACACGGTCAGCGCGATCAACCCGGGCATCATCTACTGTTCGATTACGGGTTATGGCAATTCCGGCCCGAAACGGGATGCTGCCGGACACGACCTCAACTATGTTGGCGATACAGGCCTGCTCAATCTGTCGATGGGATCGGCGCAAGGCCTTGTGCTTCCTCCCGCCCTGATCGCAGACATTGCCGGCGGCACTTATCCCGCCGTCATGAACATCATGTTTGCGCTGTTTGCACGACAGCGCAGCGGCCAGGGCCGATGGCTCGACATCGCCATGACCGACAATCTCTTCACCTTCATGTATTGGGCAATCGGCAACGGCCTGGCTGCAGGTCAATGGCCGGGCAACGGGACGGATCTGGTGACGGGAGGAACACCCCGCTATCGCCTCTGGGCGACAAAAGACAGCCGCGTGGTCGCCGCCGCACCGATTGAGCAGAAGTTCTGGGATGTCTTCTGCGACCTGATCGACCTTCCTTCCGAGCTTCGCGACGACACTCGCGATCCCGCTGCAACGGCGGCACGCATCGGCCAGATCATCGCATCTCAGCCGGCGGCCCATTGGCGGGACCTGTTTGCTGGGAAAGACTGCTGCTGCACTGTCGTGGCCGATCTCAAAGAGGCCCTCAACGATCCGCATTTTGCCGAACGCGGTCTATTCACACGCACCGTCGTCAACGAAAGCGGCGACAAATTGCCCGCATTGCCAGTGCCTGTGGACAATGCGTTCCGCGGGCAACCGGAAGAGCTGGTTGCGGCTCCCGGCCTCGGTGCACACAATAAGGAGCTACTCGGTGCAAGCAGCCCTGTTGCATGAATTTGGTCAGCTTGACACGCTCTCTTGGGAGCAGAGCAAAGACCCTGTCGCTAGGCGCGATGAAATCGTCGTCGAAGTGATCACCGCGGAGGTCAACTTTCCCGACCTGCTTGTGATCGAAGGCAAATATCAGTTCAAACCCCCGCTGCCCTTTTCTCCGGGGAAGGGAGCCGTCGGCAGGGTCTGCGGCATCGGCTCCGACGTCGTGGAATTTGCCATGGGCGACATCGTCATTGCCAATGTTGAATATGGGGCGTTCGCAGAAAAGCTGGCGGCACCTGCGGCCCATTGTGTCAAGGTTCCAGACGGCATCCCCTTCGATAAAGCTGTGGCGATGGGACTTGTCTATCATACGGCCTGGCTTGCCCTGAAGGAACGGGCGCAGCTTGCTAGAGATGAGTCCGTTCTTGTGCTTGGAGCAAGCGGCGGTGTCGGCCTGGCAACCATCGAGCTGGCAAAGGCACTGGGTGCGGGAAAGGTCATCGCGGCCATCCGCGGCGACAGGGGTGCCGATATCGTCAAGGCCGCAGGCGCTGACGAAATTGTCGATCTCGCAGCTGCCAATCTGAAGGATCACCTGCGCGAACAGATAGCCGGCCTTACCGAGGGAAAGGGTGTCGACATTGTCGTCGACCCCTTGGGCGGCGATGCGACGGCGGCAGCATTGAGGGCGCTTGCCTGGTGTGGCCGCCTCATCGTCGTCGGCTTCGCCAGCGGTGATCTGCCCAGCTTCCATGGCGGCTATCTTCTGGTGAAGAACATTTCGGTATTGGGGCTTCAATCGTCGGACTATCGCAACCGTCGCCCTGAAATGGCCCGTGCGGCCCAATGCGCGATCTTCGATTTCTACCAGCAAGGCATCATCGACCCGCCTATCGGGGCAACGCTACCGCTCGCGAATTTCGCCCATGCGCTGTCCATGGTCGCCAATGGCGAAATCCGCGGCCGGATCATACTCGAGGCATCAAAAAATGACCGTTCTTAATACAGAGGCAACCGTCGGTGTGGTCGGCGCCGGGGCCATGGGCGCCGGCATTGCACAGGTCGCAGCCTTGGCCGGACACAGGGTCAAGATCCACGACACTTTCGCCGGCGCCGGAGAAAAGGCCCTGGCCAGGATTGCCGGCAATCTTGACAAGGAGTTCGCAAAGGGACGGCTGGAAAAGCAAAAGCGAGATGCAACGGGCGCACGGATCGAAGCTGTGTCGTCCCTGTCCGCTCTGGCGGATTGCGCGATCGTCATTGAGGCGATCGTGGAAGACCTGCATGTAAAGCAGCGACTGTTTGCCGAACTCGAGGCAATCGTTCCCGACACAACTATCCTGGCAACCAACACCTCGTCAATCTCGATCTCGGCGATTGCATCTGTCCTGAAACGCCCGGACCGGGCGGTGGGCATGCATTTTTTCAACCCTGCGCCGGTGATGAAGCTGGTGGAGGTTGTCTCGGGGGCCGCGACGTCGGCCAGGTATGCAGCGACAGTTTTCGACACCGCCACTGCCTGGGGCAAGACGGCAGTTCATTGCCGCTCCACGCCAGGCTTCATCGTCAACCGCATCGCGCGCCCCTACTACGCTGAAGCGTTACGCCTGCTCGAGGAGGGTTGTGCCGACATCGCTACGATCGATGCACTGATGACTGACGGCGGGGGGTTCAGAATGGGGCCGTTCCGCCTGATGGATCTGATCGGGCATGACGTCAACTATGCCGTTACCCGGTCCATTTTCGAGGCCTATTATTTCGACCCCCGATACCGGCCGTCAAACGTCCAGAAGGAGCTGGTTGACGCGGGCTGGCTGGGCGTTAAGGCGGGAAGAGGTTTCTACGACCACGTCGACGGAAGTACCCAACCTCCCGTTTCCGAAGAACCGGTACCCACCAGCACCAGTGCGCTCGATCAGTTGAAACCCGGCGCCGAAGTCTGGACCGACAAATTTGTTGTCCGGCAGACCGATGGACGCACTGCAGCCGATCATGCTCTTGAGGTCGGCCACCCGGTAGCGCTGTATGACCTGTGCATGAACTGGCGCGAGGGTTCGCGCATCGCGCTCGCCATCTCGCCCAACGTATCAGCCCCTGCCCTATCTCACCTGGTCGCCGCCTTCTCCGCAAGAGGTCTGAGGGTGTCGCTTGTGGGGGACAGGCCGGGACTGGTCGTGCAACGCACGGCCGCCATGATCGTCAATGAAGGTTATGAGGCCTGGTTCCACCAGATTGCCTCTCCGGAGGCTATCGACGTCGCCATGAAAAATGGCGTCAACTATCCAGCCGGCCCATTTGAACTGGGACGTCGAGTTGGGCTGAGTACCGTCCTGGGCACACTGGACAACCTTCTGAAGGCAACGGGCGACAGCCGATATCGGGCATCGGAGAAGCTGCGCGAGGCCGAACGGGCCCAACAGCTGCAAAACGCCACAGCAACACCACCACGTAGTGAGGAAATCATGCGAGAGGCCAGTCAAGCATGACGCGAGCTGCTATCGTAAGTCCTGTGCGAACAGGGATCGGCACCTTCGGTGGGAGCTTGAAGGATGTTTCCGTCGAGGATCTCGGCACCGCCGTCGTCCAGGCGGTACTCGAGCGCACCGGGATTGCTCCTCACGCGATCGATGATGTCTTGTTTGCACAATCTTATGCCAACAGTGAGACGCCATGTATTGGCCGATGGCTCGCGCTCAACGCCGGACTGCCGATCGATATCCCGGGGCTTCAGATTGATCGGCGCTGCGGCGGTGGCCTGCAGGCAATCGTAACGGCAGCGATGATGGTTGAGACCGGCGCTGCGGACGTTGTGCTTGCCGGCGGCGTCGAAAGCATGAGCCGCATCGAATACTACTCGACCGACATGCGGTGGGGTGCTCGTGCTGGAACAGTTAAGCTTCACGATCGCCTTGATCGTGGCCGCGAACGCGCTCAGCCCGAGGCCCGTTTCGGACGCATCTCGGGTTTGATCGAAACAGCCGAGAATCTCGCCCGGGATTTTGCGATTTCGCGCGAGGAGGCGGACGAATTTGCCGTCAACAGCCACAAGAAGGCAGCTGCAGCCTGGGCTCAAGGCAAATTCGAAGATGAAACAATTGCGTTGAGCGTACCACAGCGCAGGGCCGACCCAGTCTCCTTTCGTTGCGATGAGGGGATCAGGGCCGATACGTCGGTCGCAGCTCTTGGCAGGCTGAACCCAATCATCCATGGCGGCACTGTCACGGCTGCAAACTCAAGCCAGCAGAACGATGCCGCTGCAGCATGCCTGGTTGTTGCGGAGGACAAGCTCGACCAACTTTGTCTTGAGCCAATGGCCTACTTGCGTGGGTGGACAGCTGTCGGCTGTGACCCGTCTCGAATGGGCATTGGGCCAGTCAGGGCGGTGGAGAAGCTGTTCGAAAAGACAAAGCTCGGTTTCGACGACATGGATCTGGTCGAACTGAACGAGGCTTTTGCCGCCCAGGCTCTAGCTTGCTTGAAAAGCTGGGCCTGGAATGATCCGGCGCGTCTCAACGTCAACGGATCAGGGATTTCGCTTGGCCACCCGATAGGGGCCACGGGAGCCCGCATCATGACCACGCTGTTGCACGAGCTGAAGCGGCGAGAGGGGCGATACGGGCTGGAAACAATGTGTGTCGCAGGCGGCCAAGGCATGGCCGCGATCTTCGAGCGCGCCATCTGAAAACGACATGCAGGAAGGAAAATTACATGTCTGAAAGAATCTGGGACAAATTCCTGACCGAAAGAGACAAGGCCGTCTTTGCCGCGTCTGGTTTCGGCTCCAACGCCGGCTTTGGCAAACGCCCTGCCCTGTTGGTCATCGACGTCAGCTATGCGTTCTGTGACGACCAGCCTCTGCCCATCCTTGACTCGATCAAGCGGTGGCACACGTCATGCGGCGAAGACGCATGGATTGCGCTCCCATACCTGAAATCATTGATCGACAAATGCCACGACAAGGGTGTGCCGGTCATCTACACAACAGGCGTTCGCCGCGAGGACAACTGGGACGGAGGCAGCTGGAACTGGAAGGATGCGCGTTTCAAGGAAGACACCGGCACAAAGGCGGTCACCAACGTCGACGGCAATCAGATCATGGCCGAAATCGCTCCGCAGCCTCAAGACATCGTCGTGCTCAAGCAGAAACCTTCCGGCTTCTTCGGTACGGGTCTTGCAAGTTATCTCACACTCCTTGGGTGCGATTCAGTCATCGTCACCGGAACCACGACATCAGGCTGTGTCCGGGCAACGGTCCTGGATGCCTTCAGCCTGAACTATCGCGTTGCAGTCGCCGAAGAGGCATGCTTCGACCGATCCCAGGCAAGCCACGCCATCAATCTTTGCGACATGCACGCCAAATATGCCGACGTGGTCAAGACAGACCAAGTCCTGGCGTTCCTCGATGAGCTGGCGGAGGATCTGTTCGACCTACCGACGGGCACGCCTCACCGCTAGCTCGGCCGAGCGCTCTCCGGCTCTGCTGAATGAAATACGGCCACCGTTGCGACAGTGGCCTTATTTCATTGTCATTTCCGCCAGGATCTGCTGCCTGGTTGTTCAGGCTGCAGGACCGTCAAGTGGTGGCAGCCCAACCTTCGTTCGGGTCGAGCCTGAAGCAGCGTGCAGTGTGCTGATCGCTCCCCGCCTGAAACGGCCACGGTACTGACGTGCCGCAGCTCTCCCGGACATAAGAACAGCGAGGCGCAAAGGCGCAACCAGATGGCAGATCCCGCAGATCCGGAGGAGTGCCAGGGATCGGATCAAGCCGTTTGCCACGCGTTGACCCATGTACGGTGGAGCGCAATAGGCCCTCCGTGTATGGATGGCTCGGTCTGTCCATCACTTCAGTGATCGGGCCATGCTCGACGAACCGGCCAGCGTACATGACCGCCACGTCGTCTGCCACCTCGCAGGCGACGCCAAGATCATGGGTCACAAAAATAGTGGCCATGCCAAGCTCCTCCTGCAGCTTGCGCAGAAGCAGAAGAATCTGGATCTGCACAGTGGCATCGAGGGCCGTGGTCGGTTCGTCGGCCAAAAGAAGTTTTGGCCGACACGCAAGAGCAAGTGCGATCATCACGCGCTGGCGCAGTCCGCCGGAGAGCTCGTGCGGGTAGGCATCCAGCCGCCTCGCCGCGGATGGGACCTGTACAAGCTCCAGCAGCTCCAGGGCTCTTGCACGCGCCGCCTTTGCGGAGACACCATCATGGTAGGCCACAGACTCGGCGATCTGGTTGCCGACTGTGAACACTGGATCCAGTGCCGTCATGGGCTCCTGGAAAACCATCGACACCAGCCGACCGCGCAGCTTCCGCAATTTTCTGGCCGGCACCGACAGCATGTCGTTCCCATCGATGCTGATATTGCCTCGAAGCTCGGCATGCGAAGGCATCAGCCGCATCAGCGCGCGCATCGTAACACTCTTGCCGGAGCCCGACTCCCCAAGGAGGCAGAGGACCTTTCCCTCATTCAGCTTGAAACTCACACCATTGACGACCTGGACATCGAGATCGCGCGAAACAAATCGCACCCTCAAATCATCAACCTCGACAAGTGGCTTCTGCTCAACGAGCTGAAAGTTGTTGGCAGCCATACGCTCTAGCATCGACATCTCCTTACGCTGCCGCCGTTGCCAGGCTGTGGCCCGAGCCGGGCTGGTGTGCATGGCAGGCAACTTGATGGTCTCGACCACCAGACAGCAGCATCGGCTGCGTAGCAGCACATACCGTTTCCGCAATTGGACAGCGTGTGCGGAACCGGCAGCCCGAGGGTGGATTGATCGGATTGGGTGGATCACCGGCCAGCGGCGGTTCGCTCACCCGATGGCGCGGATCCATGGGCAAGCGAGAGGCGAGCAAGCCACGTGTGTAAGGGTGTTTTGGATCGCCATAGATTTGCGAAACCGGGCCCATTTCGATCGCCTGACCGAGATACATCACCATCACCCGGTCGCTGATGTACTGCACCACGTTCAGGTCATGGGAGATAAAGATGTAGGTGAGGTTCAGCCGCTCTTTCAGCTCGACAAGGAGGTTCAGAACCTGCGCTTCGACTGACTTGTCCAGGGCCGAAACCGCCTCATCCAGGATGACTATCCGAGGATTGAGCGCGAGCGCCCGAGCAATGTTGACCCTTTGACGTTGACCACCAGAGAGCTCATGCGGATAGCGCTGCGCAAAGACTGCCGGGCGCAAGCCCACCATGTCCAGCACCTCGTGAGCCCGCTCCTGCGCCAAGGCACGTTTGACCCCGTTTGCCCTGAGCCCAAAGGCAATACTATCCTCGATGGTCAACCTGGGGTTCAAGGACGCATAGCTGTCCTGAAACACCATCTGGATCTGCTGACGCATTTCGCGCTCGCTCAGCCCGCCGGCGCCAACGGGCTGGCCATCGAGCGCCATTGCGCCTTCGTCGGGCTTCAACAGGCGAATGAGTACACGTGCGGTTGTGGACTTCCCGCAGCCGGACTCACCTACGATGCCGAGCGTTTCTCCCGCGGCGACATCAAAGGACACTCCATCCACACTCCTGACATAGGCCGATGGCCGCCCAAGCAGGCCGAACTGGATGGGAAAGTACTTCCGTAAACCCTGAACGCGAAGCAAAGGATTGGCTGCGGTGGGATTGGCGCCATCGACGTCATCTGAAATCAGACCGGTTCGCATCACTTTACCTCAAACCTTGACGTCCATAGCCGAACGCAGACCGTCACTGATCAGGTTGGCACACATCGAGGTGACGAAAATCATCACCCCGGGAAGCACGGCGTTCACCGGCGCGACGTAGATCGATTGCCGCAACGTGTTGAGCATAAGCCCCCACTCAGCCTCGGGCGGGACCACGCCCAGGCCCAGAAAGCTCAAACCCGAGCCCAGCACGATCGAAACACTAATCAGACTGGACGCAAAGATGAGGATGGGGCCGACCACGTTGCTCAACACGTGAGTTACGACGATCCGAAAGGTCGATGCTCCTGTTGCGCGGGCTGCCTCAACGAAATCCTGGGCCCTGACCTGGGTTGTCACACTTTCGGCCACGCGCGCGATCGGGGGAATGAAGACAAGTGTCAACGCAACCAGACTGTTGGCGAGACCGGCCCCCAGCACACCGGAAATCGCTACGGCCAGAAGCACTGAAGGGAAAGCGTAGAAGACGTCGATAAGGCGCATGATGGTCATGTTCAGCCCGCCGCCAGCGTAACCGGCGACTATGCCGAGAAACCCGCCGATGCCAGTTGCCAGGACGACCGGCGTGAAGCCCATGAACAGCGACATCCGCCCGCCATAGACAATGCGCGTCAGCAGGTCGCGACCCAGTTCGTCCGTGCCGAGCAGGTGGCCTTGGCTGCCGGGTGGCAAGAGCCTCTTTGCGATGCTGGTTGCGAATGGATCATGGGAGGTGATGAGGGGCGCAAGGATCGCAGCGACGGCGATCATCAGGAGGATCGCGCTGCACCCGATCGTCGTCGGATCGCGCATGAGACGGCGGCGGACTGCATACCAGAAGCTGCGCGACACCTGTTGTGACACCGCGGTCGATGGCGAGGCTGCCTCGCTAATTATGCTGGGTGACATGGGGCGCTCACTTGCGTCTAATTCGAGGATCAAGAAGGGTCTGCATCAGATCGACGACGAGATTGACGAAGACGAAGAACATGGCGAGCACCAAGATGGTGCCCTGGAGTACGGGCAGGTCACGCGTGAAGATTGCAGAGTTGAGCAAAAAGCCGGTTCCTGGCCACGAAAACACCGTTTCAACCAAGATGGATCCACCCATCAGATATGCGATCTGCAACCCGACGACGGCAAGCACTGCAGGGGCCGAGTTCTTGGCGATGTGCATGAAGACGCGGCTTGGCGGCAGCCCCTTGGCATAAAGGGTCTGCACAAAATCCTGTTTTCGAACGTCGGCAACAGTTGCGCGCACCGAACGTGAGATGATGCCGGCAGGAATGACCGACAAGGAAATCGCCGGCAGGATCAGATATTTGATGCTTTCCCAGTTGAGGGCAAAACCTTCCGAGCCGCGCGGTCCCATTCCCATGGCGGGCAGTGCGCCGAAATTGACGGCAAAAATCACGACCAGCACCATGCCCAACCAATAATTGGGAATGCTGATGCCGGCCACGGCCAGGGCCGTAACGCTGCGATCAACGAAAATGCCGTCGGCATAGCCGGCAACGATGCCGAGCAGCAGGCCGACCACAACACCGATCAGGACGGCTGCGACCGACAGTATGAGCGTGTTGGCGACCGCTGGCATGATTTCGGCGAGCACCGGCCGCCGCGTCATGATCGAATGTCCAAAATCGCCTGTGGCCACCCTGCCGAGCCAGGTGAAATACTGCACAGGCAAAGGCTGATCGAAGCCGTAGGCTGCCTTCAGGTCGCGCACCACCTCTTCGCTCGCGCCCTCTGGAATTACGGCACTCAGCGGGTCGCCAGGAGCAAGATGGATCAGAGAAAAGCAGACGATCGACACTCCGACGGCAATTGGAATTGCGTAGAGAATGCGTCGCAAGATGTAAGTAAGCACCGGTGTTCTCCTCGAAATTGAGACCGGCCCCAGTCTGGGACCGGCCCTCTTCTTTCGAATTATTCGACAACGACAGGCGTCAGATCCTGAAGCCAGCTCTGCGCCTGAACGAAGCCTTTGACGTTCGGCGCAAGCGCACGCGGATTGAGATCATGAACGGCCCATACCCACATGGCCTGGTCCACGACATGTGCGTGCAGTTCGGCGAGGATCTTGTCCTGTTCTGCTGCGTCAAAGGCGTTTCTCGCCGCACTGACCAACTCGTCCGCCTTGGCGTCGGTGAACTTACCCCAATTGTAGCCGGTTGGCGGCGTTTCGGAAGAAGCGGCGGTCTTGAGCAGGGCAATGTCCGGATCCCAGAATGCCCAGCTGTTGTTGACGCCGTCGCGCCCCTTGTTTTCGGGAGCAAAGGCACCGGCGCGCCGCCGGCCGCGCAGCGTCTCCCAGTCAAGAACTTCAAACTCCAGGTCGATGCCTACCGCCCGATAGTTCTCCTTGATCAGTTCATTCATCGCAATCGGCTGCATTTGACCGGACCCTGAAGGCGCGATGATGATTTTCAGCTTTGCAGGTTTGTCGGGGCCATATCCGGCCTCTGCCAGAAGCTTTTTGGCCTCGTCCGGATCGTATCGGAGCTTGAACGTTGGGTTGCCGAACCATGGATGGCCCTCATTGACCATGCCTTTTGCCGGAATGGCCAGGCCGCCAAGGAGCGCAACCATGCCATCGCGGTCAATTGCAAGGTTCGCAGCCTGCCTGACCCTGACATCGTGGAAAGCCGAGTCCTCCATGGTGCTGATTTCATAACACCAGACATGCGGATAGGCGTTTGTCACGATCTGCATTCCCGCCCCCTGCAGACGCGGAATGGCATCAGGTGGCGGCGCCTCCACGAAGTCGACCTGACCGGCCAAGAGTGCGGCAACACGCGTATTCGCGTCAGGCATGGGCAAAAGAACAAGCCGGTCAGACTTCGGACGGCGCGCCTCATCCCAATAGTTCTGATTGCCCTTTAGCTCGATGCGCTCCCGGGGCACCAGCTTGTCGACCACCCACGGCCCGGTGCCAGATGGTTGCGATGCAAACTTGTTCCAATCCCCGCCCACCTCCTCCCAACGTTTCGGGCTCGAAAAAAAGAGGTTCACAAGACTGTAGGGAAAGGCAGCGTCGGGTTTCTTCGACCTGATCTGTACGGTGTTGTCGTCAACCTTGCTCCAGGAGCTGATGCTGCCGTAATACTGCGATGCCTGCACCGACTGTGCCTGGTCGAACTGCGGGGCATCCTTCTTCATCAGCTTGTCGAAGTTCCAGACAACGGCATCGGCATTAAATTCCGAACCATCATGGAACGTCACGCCCTTGCGCAGCTTGAGCGTCCATAGTGTCTTGTCATTTGCGTCAACCGACCAGCTTTCAGCCAATCCGGCTCGCAGGGTCGCAGCTTTCTCACCGCTCGAAAGATCCCAGGCGATCAGGGAATCGTAGATGGTGGTCCCGATGAAGCGAATACCTTCGGTGCCTTGGCTGGGCTGGCCAGTTGTCAGGGGAATGTCGCTTACGGTCATGGCGACACGAAGCACCTTCTCGCCTTCGCCCGCCAGGGCGTGCCCCTTCCACGTCATCGTCAACCCGGCAACTGCTGCGAGAGCTCCTGCAAGGATGTCGCGGCGGCTTGGCGAGAGCGCAGAGTTTTGCGCTTTTGGTTCTTGAGACGACATTTGGTTCCTCCTCCTTTTCGTCTATGAGACAGTCGTAGCAAGCGGCGTGCCAAATTGGAGAACGCCGTTGCAACGCGCCCTCCCCAAGCACGCTTCATGTTCAAGATGGCGCAGAAACCGATTGGATTCGGAGCTTACGCTCCGAAAAATCGCAGGACGGGCGGCCACAAGGGCATCATTGCCGGATTTATCCGGGTCGAGCGATGGCGGTCGCATGGAGCAACTATGCGGGTGGCGTCCGTCAAGCCGCCACCCGCCTGGGGCCGGTGTCGCTGCGAAGGACAGATTGTCCGTGTTGCGGTCACCTCGGCTTCCTGTCACCAGGGCTCATCTGGACGCCCGACCAGCCTTCGAACATTCTGGCGATCGTCGTGAAATCTTCATCGGCATGATCCCGCTGCCAGGTCCGCCAAAGCTGGAAAATATGGCTGGCGATCGGGGAAGGAACATCCAGTTCGTCTGCCATTTCGAGGAACAGCGACAGGTCCTTATGCGTCGTATGGTGCGTAGAGCCATAGTTGAATGTGCGTGGCAGGATCGCCATTGGGAACTTGAGCTCTGTCGCCGAGTTCTTGCCAGATCCAGCATTGACCACCTGCACAAGCGTTTCCACGTCGAGCCCGGCCTTTGCCCCCACAACCATGGCCTCGCAAGTTGCGGCAAGAGCCGTGTAGTTCAACATGTTGTTGATCAATTTCGCCTGCTGGGCCTGACCGGGGCTTTCTCCTACAACGTAGATGCGCGATCCGACGGCCGAAAGCGCCGGCCGGGCGAGCTCTATGGATGAGACCTTTCCTGAAGCTATGATGGTCAATGTCCCATCGCGCGCCTTGGGCACTCCCCCGGTTACGGGCGCATCGACAAATCCTACGCCAGCGTGGCCCAGCGCCTGCGCCAATTTGCGCGATAGATCAGGCCCCGACGTTGCCAGGTCAACCACGCAGTCTGGCCGCCCGCCCGAGAGTATGCCTTTTTCGCCAAGATAGACTGCCTCGGTCGCCTGATTGTCGGTCAGACAGGTCAGGACGATTTTTGATCGCGCAGCAGCTTCGGCGGCAGTGTCGGCCCAGTTTGCTCCGGCAGCAATGAGCCCTTCGGCGCGTGCCCTGCTCCTTGAGTTAACCGTCACGTCGAACCCGGATGCTAATAGTCGTGCGGCCATGGGCGCGCCCATGGCGCCCGTTCCGATGAATGCAATGGATGCTTTTGTCATGTCGCCTCTCATAATGGTCCCGGAACATCCCCAGCAAGTTCCAGGCCACTCGACTTGAAAGGGTGTTGGCCTGAAACTTGCTGGCCTTGCCCAGTAGCGAGTTGCCCTGATCAAGAGCCAGCATGGAACGGAACGCAAGATGGACGATACCGCAATCACCGACATCCTGGCACGACAGGTGGCGGCTTCAACATTCGATGACTTGCCGCCGGAAATTCGCCATGACGTGAAACGCTCCATCCTGAACTTTTTCGGGACGGCAATAAGTGGTTCAGACGCACCGGCGCTCGCAGTGTTCCTGTCGACATTGCCACACTCGCCGACGGTAGGCCCGGCCACCATCATCGGCCGGAGTTTGCGCAGCGATGTCCTTGCCGCGAGCTTCTTGAATGCCGCCAGCGCCAATGTTGCCGACTTCGACGACACCCACGTTCCGACCGTCATCCATCCGACCGCCCCAATCGCCCCGCCGCTCTTTGCGCTGGCAGAACAAAGGCAGATGAGCGGAGCGGAATTTATTCTCGCCTTTGTATTGGGCGTGGAGGTCGCCTGCCGCATCGGCAACGCCATTTCACCACATCATTATCGGAAGGGCTGGCATATTACCGCAACATGCGGGGTGATTGGGGCGGCCGCTGCAGCAAGCGTGGCAATGAGACTGGACCATATCCAGACACGCCACGCTCTTGCAATCGCCGCTACCCAGGCGTCCGGCCTTGTGGAGTGCCTCGGCACAGGGGCGAAGAGCGTGTGCATCGGAAATGCCAGCCGCGGCGGCCTGTGGAGCGCAATGCTGGCGCAAGCCGGGCTGGATGGGCCATATCGTGCCCTTGAAGGCGACAATGGCTACCTCGCCGTCCTTGGGAACGGCGCCCAAGGCCAGTCTATCGTCAGTGGCTGGGGCAACAGCTGGCAGCTGGCGCAAAACGCCTACAAACCCTATCCGACCGGGGTGGTGGTCAACCCTGTCATCGACGCGTGCCTGGAGCTCTATCGGCGTCATGGAACAAAACCACGAGACATCGGCCTGGTCACGGTACATGGAAACCCGCTTCTTCTCTTGCGCGCCGATCGGCCTGAGCCCAGTTCTGCCAGTGATGCTCAGTTGAGTGCCCAGCACGCTGCCGCAATAGGCCTGTCATTCGGGGAAATGCCGCTATGGCTGTTTTCCGAAGCCGGTCTGAGAGATGAAGACATCGCGGCGTTACGCCGGAAGGTGCGTCTTCACGCGGATCCGAACTTGGATGTGGAGGCGGCGCGGGTCGTCATCAAAACCGTGTCGGGCACGGAATACGAGCAGGTTACGACGGCCGCGCGTGGGGGGACGGCCAATCCTCTTTCCGACGGCGAACTGGAGGAGAAGTTTCAACACCTGACCCAAGGCAGACTTTCGAAAGAGGCAAAGAGAACGATGGTCAAACACATCTGGGAGATGGAGGAGCTCGACGACATCGCTGGTTTGTTGGCGTTAGCGACACCAACCTAGCCGCGCAGACACCGCTTCGGCTCCCTTGTCTCAAGACATCGAAAGGGGCAATGGCGTTCAGCATGCGCATGGCGCCAGCGGGCTGCCGGCCCTTGGGAGTGTGCGCCGGAGATGTCTGATCCGGATGCTCGATGTGAGAACAGAGGGTGAGGCACCAAACCGCCGCGCATCCCGTCGTCTCAGCCGCGATAATCACTTGGAAAGACAATGTCCTGGTCGACGAGAACGTTAAACTTGTAGCCGGGTCGGATTTCGAGGGTCGGTTGGACGTCGAGGTTCTTGCTGATGGTACGCTCAGCAAGCCGCCCAAAGGTCTCAGCGAAATTCCGCCGCGCCGCATCGGATGAACTGTCCTGGTTGGCACGTGTCGACGATTTCGGAATGGCCATGTCAATGCCGGCACCGACGATCGCGAGCAGAACTGCCGAGCCGAATGTCTTGAAATAGTAGTTGTCGACCTTGTCCTTGAAGCCGCCATTGCCCTGCGCGTCAGTGCCGGCCATGCCGCCGATCTGCAAAGTCGACCCGTTGGGAAAGATGATATCGGTCCAGATGACGAGCACACGCGATTGTCCGAACGATACCGCGCTGTCATAGCGGCCGAAGAGCTTGGTGCCCTGTGGAACGAGCAGATGGTGACCGGTTGCACTGTCATAAACGTTCTGGCTGACTTGGGCGCTGATGCGGCCGGGCAGGTCAGAATTCACTCCGGTGATCAGCGTGGCCGGAATCACCGCGCCGCGTTTCAGCTCATAGGGCGACTGCTGGGGCACGATCTTGTTCGGCAGATAGCCGAGTTCCCTCATGTCAGTGTTGAAGAAGTCACTCTTGGTGCGCTGGCCATTCGGGTCGAGGCTCTGGCTGCCGATGCCTGAGCGGAGGGCAGCGGTATAGAGATCGCCAGCTGAGGCTGATCCGGCAGCCAGGGCACTCCCGCTGCTGGGTAGCTCGCCTGGGGCGGGCGCTTCCAGACTGTTAAGATTGATCGTGAGGGGCGAGTCGTAGGCAGCATCGCTTGCCTGCAGTCGCGCCATTTTCTGGCGATGGCGCTCGCGAATGTATTGCTCGCGCTGTTCGCGCTCGAGGCGAGCCTTCCAGACCTCATCGGGCTCACCCTGCTCGACAGATTGCTTTTCGTTCTGGGGCTGGGGAGCAAAGGGATTGCCGGCCGCTGGCTGCGCTTGTGCCGAAGCGCCCTGCGCGGGTTGAACCGGAGCCGTCTCGGCCGGCTCACCGATGATGCCGTTCGACACTCCGCGTTTCAGCTGGTCGGCATATGTCGACGCCGAATTGCTCGAGGCTGGGTCAATGCCCTCGTTGCCACGAAAGAACAGCCCGCGCGATGTCAGGCCAAAGATGATCAGGGCGAGGACCAGCATCACGAGCACGGCTGCGATGACGACCGGCAAGCGGTTGATGCGGCGGATACTGCTCTCCTCGTTTGGCGCACCGCCAAGCTTCAAGGATTGAACCATGCTTCCCCTCCCCTATCCGCGGCGCATGACCGAGAGCGGACTTGCAGGAGATGCACCCGACATTGTCGTTCGGTATGCACGTCCGAGTTCAACCGTGCTGGTCGACATGCGCACCAGTACCTGCCCCTCGTGGCTGTCGACGACATAGGCAAGCGCGATCTCTTTCTGGCCGCCCGTTTTCTGGTCCGTGGCGACAGCATACCCCCAACTTTTCAGTGATGCTTGAAGCGCCTGGCCGAAGGGCGAGCTGTCAGGTTTCATGATGATGGTGCCGTTGGCCGGGCCGATCTGCTCGGCAAGCTTGGTCACCATGTCGCCCGCAATGGCGCTGGCAGCGGATCCTGAAATCTCAGGCGGCGCTGAACTGGCCACCAAGCCGTTGCCGGTGGACGTCTGACAACCGGCAACTGCGCACGTGAGAAGCAGAACGGTAAAGGTGCGGCGCATCCTAACGCCCTCGCCTGATGGTGATCTTCTCCTGTTTCCAGCCGACGCCTGAGACAAGGACGGCGCGCTCCACATGATAGTCAACCACCATCATGTCGGCTTTCATCCGATAGTTGACGACGCGGTTCTCACCCCCTGACACAACGAACAGTACCGGTGCATCCTGACCGGAGACGGATCGCGGAAACTGGATGTAGGTCTTGGTTCCGTCGGAATAGACCCGCGTCGGGCGCCAGCGCGCATTGCCGGAGATTGAGTAGGCAAAGTTCAACTGCTCGGCTGGAACACCGGCGCCCGGAATGAGGCTTGCCTCGAGCCGTGCGTTCATGTCGGCAAGTTTCGCACTCACATCTTCCGGATACTCAAACCCGACACGCGCCATATATTGGTGCTCATGCGACTTCAGCTGGATGTGGTAGGTTCGCCGCGAGGTCGTCACCACCATCGACGTAACAAGATCCGGTTCGGAGGGCTTGACGATCAGGTGGATCGCCTGCCCGCCGATGGCGCCGGAGGTCGCTGGCTCTACCTTCCAGCGCACCGTATCGCCGACCAATACGTCACGCACTGCTTCGCCTGTCTGAAGCTCGATGTCGCAAACCTGCAGCGGCGAACAGACGACTGAGGGCTGGATCTCACCATAGAGGAAGACCACCTTGCCGTCGGCGCCCTTGGTGACGAGGCCTTTCTTTCCGCGCCATTGCCCTGAAATTCCGGTCCCCCTTTGCTCGTTGGCACTCATGCCCTCGGCATAGGCTTTCGGAAGGAAGACTGGAGCGGCGGCGGCGAGTGCGGCGACAAACGTGGTCACGAGGGGGAGAGTTGCACCGACGGGTCTGGTGGCAATGATCATGAGTTGGGCTATGCCTTTCATAGCTGCGCGGTCCAGTCGAAGTCGCGGAGGTAGAGACCGATAGGGTTGAGCCGGATGACGCCCTCATCCTGTGGTGGGGTCAGTGTGACGGTCGCGATGCCGCGGAAGCGACGCACGGCCGTCTCTTTGCCCTTGCGGTCGCGTTCGAACTCGGTCCAGTCGAGCTGGAACGACTGCGGTGACAGAGCAACGATGTTGTTGACCTCGATGGCAACGGTTGCGGTCCTGGCCTTGTCGAAGGGCGAACTCGAGCGGAACCACGCATTGACCTTCTCGGTCGCGGGGTCTGACGTCCTCAAGTGCGCGTACGTACGGTCGATGTACTGCTTCTGCACGACCGCATCAGGGGTCACGCTACGGAAATTGGAGACGAAGCTGCCCAGGGCGGCGCGGACGACACGTGTGTCAGCATATTCGATCTGCTGCGGGTAGCCCGCATGTGCCGAGGTTCCAAGCTTGTCGACTTCAACGATGTAGGGGATCAGTTTGACTTGAGTGCTCTGGAACAGCGCATAGGCGAACCCGATCACCGCCATGAGCATTCCTGTGATGCCGACGATACGCCAGCCGGCGGCCGCCTTCATATATGAGCCATAGCGCTCGTTCCATTCCTGGCGTGCTGCGAGATAGGGATTTTCGGGCGGTTTGCGCTCGGCCATGAGGGGTTCTTTCCGGGCTAGTTCTTCTCATCGAGCGGCTGTGGTGCGGCGATGGTCCTGCCGGACGGCCGGCCCTGGTCGAGTTTGGCGTTGGCGAGCCCGAGCAGAGACCCGGCATAGGCTCCCGGTGCTGCAATTGCTTTTTCCTTGGCCGCCGATGCCGCAGCCCATCCGGCACTACCGATCCCCGATGCCATGCCGCGCATGGCTGCTCCGGCCATGGAAGCGCCGCCCGCCCGGGCCGCACTTGCCGCCGTAGCGCCGCTCGCAACGGCACCTGCGCCAAGAAAGGCACCGCCGGCGGTGAAAGTCGCTGCGTGCCCACCATGACGTATCGCTTCCATGCCGCCGGAAACGGAAACTCCTTGCACAACACCCTGAAGGATGGCGGGGACGTACATGGCGATGATGAAAACCACGACGGCTATTCCGGCGATGGCCAGCGTGGTGACAAACTGTTCTGACTTTGCCGTCGGTGCTTCTGCCAGGCCGATCAGCACTTCCGAGCCGATCCGGGCGATCATCACCAGCGCCATGAGCTTCATCCCGACCGAGAAGGCATAGATGAGGTAGCGGACGGCAAAATCCTTGGTGAAGGACGACCCGCCAAATCCGAGCATGATCATGCCAGCGAGAAGGCCGACATACATCTCGACGAGCACCGCGACGAAGATCGCCGCGACCAGGCTGAAACAGACGACTACCACGACCATTGCGAAGACGGCGGCTATCGCCAGCGCATTGTCTTCGAACAGGCCGAATTTTGCCTGTTCAGACATCTTCGAGGCAACGCGGATGCCGGCGTCGAAGATATTGGCGGGTGACGCCGATCCGCCACTGGCGCCGATCTGAAAAAGGCTGTCGACGACCGCTCTTGCGAAGCTCGGGCCCTGATCGAGGATGAATGCGAACAGGCCGATGAACATGATCCGGCGCACGAGCTCCGCAAACCAGCTGTCGAGCGAGGCTGTGTTGATCGCAAGCCAGACCGCTGCAATCGCAACCTCGATGCCGGCGAGGATCCAGAATAGCGAACGGGCGGCATTCATGACCGTTGTTTGCCAACCCCGCGCGGCCGTCATGACCTGGTTCTCCAGGGTCGTCAGTACAGATCCTTGTTGCGCGAGCGCCGGTGCGCAGGCAATGAGGAGTGCACCGATCACCGCGAAAGCGAGTTGATGCCTGCCGACTTGCTTGACGGTTACCATCGCGGCCTCATCTCCTGGCCGCCGCGCACTTTCCGATCGGGATCTCCGCCGAAGAACCTTTCGGCATGCTCCCTACGTGCCCTTTCCGAGATGGGTGCGGGTGCCTCATCCACCGGTGAGAATTGCTGCAGCATCCAGAAGGCGCTGCCTGCGCAGACGCTGATTGCGATGCCGGTCGATATTCCAATGAGCATGGAAGCGTTCACCAGCGCGGCTCCATCATTTGGCCGCCCCGCACATTGGGCAAAGGCGAATTGAAAAAGTTCTCGCGCCGTGCTTGGGCGAGGTCCTTGTCCGCCTGTCTGGACTGGAACCAGGTCCCCATCATTGTGGTCTGTTGCGAGACCAGCCCGCGCAGCTTCTGGAATTGCGCTACCTGCTGGGCCGCTATCTGGTGGCCGACCTGAAGCGCTTTCATCTGGCCGTCCGATGTCTCCGACATGGCGCGGAGAGAGCTCATTGTCGCTTCCTCGGAGGTGAACTGGTCAGCCGTAAGCCCTGCCGCCTTCAGCGTACCAGCGATGGTGTCGCGGTTCGTGGTCGACCAGGTCTGGTAGTTATCGGAAAATGTCTGGCCATCGGCGAGGCCGGTCTTGAAATCGGCAAAGCTCTGGAAGCGCTGCTTCAGCATGTCATCGATGTTTCCCATCGAGAACGCGATGCCCTGTCCTTGCCCGACGATGGATTGCAGCTTCCGAAGGTCGCCTTCGACCTGTCCCCACATATGCTTTGGCAGCCGGGCAGTGTTTTGCAGCAGGTTGTTGTAGATGTTGAGCTGGTTCTGGATCTGCTCGGCCAATTGCGTGATCTGCTTGACCTGGTTGTTGACCTGATCGGCCGACTTGCCGACGAGCGCGATCAACTCGGCATTGTTGGCGAGTTGTGTCCATTCGGTCGCCTGGCCCGTTACGCCGCCGGCATGACCTGTGACCGGTGCTACCATGGTGACACTGAACATGACCGCGGTACCGGCCATTTGCAGACTATGTGGATGGAAAAAATGCCGCGGCATGGGCAATTCCTCTCATTTCGAGCCAATAGCTCGGCCAGTCCGCGCCGTGTTCGCGCTTCAGGGCCAGAATGCGTTGGAGATCTTGCTTGCCAGTGGCGCCGACGAAGGACAGGGCGAGCGGTCCCAGCGACATGTCGAACAGTCGGCGGCCTTCCGGCGAGGCGACGTAATATTCACGTTTGGGAACTGCCGTTGCGACGATTTCGATCTGGCGTTCGTTAAAGCCGATACGCTGGTAAAACTCACGCGTGCCTGCCTCGCGCGCAGCCCCATTAGGCAGGCAGATCTTCGTGGGACAGGATTCCTTCAGCACATCGATGATGCCGGAGCGCTCGGCATCGGAAATCGACTGGGTGGCGAGCACCACGGCGCAATTGGCCTTGCGCAGCACCTTCAGCCATTCCCTGATCTTGTCGCGAAATGTCGGGTGACCCAGCATCAGCCATGCCTCGTCGAGGACGATCAGGCTCGGTGCGCCAGTCAAGCGTTTCTCAATCTTGCGGAAGAGGTAGGTGAGCACGGGCACGAGATTGCGCTCGCCCATATTCATCAACTCCTCGATCTCGAAGGTCTGCAGCGAGCTGAGCGACAGGCCATCGCTTTCGGCGTCAAGCAGTTGCCCCATCGGGCCGTCGACTGTGTAGTGATGGAGAGCCTCCTTGATCTCGCGCATCTGAACGCCGGAGACGAAGTCAGAGAGTGAGCGTCCGCGGGCATCCGTCAAAAGCGCGACTTGTCTTGAGATCGCGTTGCGGTGATCGGGTGTGATCGAAATGCCTTGTAGCGCTACGAGCGTCTCGATCCATTCGGACGCAAAGGCCCTGTCGGCGTCGGTGGCGAGGTCCGAAAGCGGACAGAAGGCGAGCGCCGAAACTGAACTTGCCCCCTCCCCTGTCGAAACATCGCTGTCGGCCCCGATCTCGTAGTGGTCGCCGCCGGCGGCCAGTGTGAGCGGCAGCATCGATCGGCCCTTGTCGAAGGCGAATATCTGGGCTCCGGGGTAGCGCCGGAACTGGGCCACAATCAGCGCCAGTAGTGTCGACTTGCCCGATCCGGTCGGCCCGAAGATGAGGGTGTGGCCGACATCTTCGACATGCAGGTTCAACCGAAACGGTGTCGAGCCCGACGCAACCTGCATCAGTGGTGGAGAGGCCGGCGGATAAAACGGGCAAGGGGCTATAGCACTGCCGGACCAGACCGAATTCAGTGGGATGAGATCGGAAAGGTTACGTGTGTGGATCAGCGGCTCGCGAACATTGGCGTACCAGTTGCCGGGCAGCGAACCCAGGAATGCCTCGGTCGCATTCAGCGTCTCGATTCTCGCCCCGAAGCCCTCAGCCTGGATCAGACGACGCACGGCCTCACAGTTCTCGCGAAGACGAGTGCTGCTTTCGTCAAACAGCACGATGACAGGCGTGTAGTAACCATAGGCGACAAGCTGCGGGGAGGCTTGTGCGATCGCATCCTCCGTCTCCGCCACCATCGTCATGGCGTCCTGGTCGATCGAGCGCGACTGCGTCTGGAACAGCTGGTCGAAAAAGGGCCGGACCTTCTGCTGCCACTTCTTGCGGGTGCGTTCGAGCTTTTGGCGGGCTTCCTGGTCATCGAGGAACATGAAGCGCGACGACCAGCGATAGGTCAGCGGCATCAGGTCAAGCGAGTTCAGGATGCCAGGCCAGCTTTCGGCCGGCAGCCCGTCGATCGCAACAACGCCAAGAAAGCGGCTTTCGACGATCGGCGTCAGGCCGTGCTGGAGCTCTGCCGTCACCAGCCAGTCGAGATACATCGGGATGTCTGGCAGGCGCACAGGGTGGTTTTCTCCCGTGATGCAAAAGCGGATGAACTGGAACAGTTCGTCGTAATGTGCGGTCAGAAAACCGCCGCGCTCCTCGGCCGATCGCGTTTCCATTCGCCTGATGGACAAGACGTTGGCGAGATATTGCTCGACTTCCCGGATCGCGGTCTGAAACGTTTCAAGCACCTTGTCGGCATAGGTTGCGACACGGCTCTCCGGGTCCGAATAGAGATAGCGGGTCAACCCCGATCGTTGCCTCGTCGGAGGATGATAGGTCAGGATCAGCGCATGCCGGCTCTCATAGTGCCCCTTCTCCCGCTCGAAATGCGCACGTCGCTCAGCGTCGATGGCACGCGTGACGGGATCGGGAAAATGGCACTCCGCAGTTGCAGGATAAGCTACGGTCGGCAATCGCACGGCCTCGACCTGGACCATCCAGCCCGAGCCAAGGCGCGAAAGGATGGCGTTGATCTGACGCGAAATCTCGTTGCGCTCGGCATCGGTCGAGCTCTCCGAATCCGGGCCTGCGAAGTACCAGCCTGCCATCAGGCTCCCGTCCTTAAGCAGGATGACGCCATTGGCGATCAGTCCCGCATACGGAACAAGATCAGCAAAGGACGGGCCGGAATGTCGAAAGGGACGAAGTGCGGCCATGGTTCATCACCCTCAGTAGCGGTGCCAGGGCGTAGAGGTGGGCCGGTAGTGCGACCGATAGCAGATGTGTCTGATATAGACGCGGCGCATCATCGGGTCGGCCTTCGCCATCATTCGAAGTGCGGCAACCACCCCGATCCACACGGCGATCCCAAACACCGCCGAATGCAGCGTCAGCACCACGAAGATCAAGATCGCTGCAGCAAGACCGGTGACGAGGACCAGTTCCCGGTCCGCCCCCATCAGCAGGTTTGGACGCGACAGAGCACGATGGATGCGGTTACGCTGGAGATTGGACCCTATGTCAGTCATGGTCCCCCTCCCCTGTCTCGGAAGAAGCAGCGGAGGCGTCGACATCGCCGATGGAGGCGCCTGTTGCACCGAATAGCGCGACGATTTGAGTGGCGCCGAGCAGAATGCCCGCAACCAGCACCACATACATGAGCCTGCGCGCGAAATCGTTGAGCTCGCCGCCAAAAATCAGCATGCCGCCAGCAACAGCAACAGCGGCCAGCGCGATGAAGCCCGCGACAGGTCCGGTGATTGACTGCTGGATTCGTTGCAGCGGGCCTTCCCACGGCAAGCCACCCCCGGAGCTGGCGAGGGCCGGGTCGACCAGCATGAACATAAGCGCAAATGCGCTGACGATGAGAACGGTTTGACGGTCAAGCGACATGGCGCTGCTCCTCCATCTGAGCGTAGGTTTCGGTGTGGTACTGCACGCCGGCAAAGCGCTCGACATGGATGACATCGCGCACTCTTCGACCTGTGGGCGTCCGCGCGATAGACACGACGAGATCAACGGCTTCACCAATCACCTCCTTCATCGGCTTCTGGCTGACTTCGGCGGTAAGCTGTTCGAGCCGCCGCAATGCAGACATCGCTGTATTGGAGTGGATCGTCGTCACCCCGCCGGGATGGCCGGTGTTCCAGGCCTTCAGTAGGGTGAGGGCCGCACCATCACGGACCTCGCCGACAATGATGCGATCTGGTCTCAGCCGCATCGTGCTCTTGAGCAGACGGGCCATATCGATCGTGTCGCTGGTACGAAGCACCACCGCATTCTCTGCAGCGCACTGGATCTCGGCCGTGTCCTCCAGGATGAGCAACCGATCCTGCGGTGCCTTTTCGACAATCTCGGCGATGATCGCATTCGCCAAGGTCGTTTTGCCCGAACCGGTCCCACCCGAGATGACGATGTTCTGCCGTGACGTGATCGCGTTACGGATCACCGCTGCTTGCTGCTCGGTCATCATGTTGAAGGACACATAGTCGACAAGCGGGATCAGCCGCGAAGCGCGACGCCGGATGGTGAATGTCGGGGCCGAGACTACGGGTGGCAGCAAACCTTCAAAACGATGACCGCCGATCGGCAACTCGCCTGAGATGATCGGACGTTCCTCATCAGCCTCGGAATGCAGCGCGTGCGCGACGCTTCCAATGACGATCTCGGCGGTGGTCGGCTTCATCTCGCCGGCTGGCGAGATGCCATGTCCGAGGCGCTCGATGAAAAGGCGTCCGTCGGGGTTCAGCATGATCTCGACGACGGATGTGTCTTCGAGTGCAGCGCAGAGGTCCTGGCCAAAGGCATCCCGAAGCTTGCCTATGAGACGCGGATGAGAGCGAAGTTGCGCCATGTCGGCTAGCTCATGCCGCTGGGTGAAAGACGGCCGAGAAGGGGAGATGCCCTGATACGGGCAGGACGGCCCGGCGCCGCCAGTTGCTCATTCGCTTTTGCGTGAAACAAAGTGCCTCAGTTGCCATCGCCCCTCGCAGTCCTCACTGGCTGGATTGGGGCGAAGTGATCACAGGATGCGCTTTGGGAAGAGTGTAGAATTCTATAGCCGCCTCGATGATCAGCCGAGTGCCAATCAAAAAAGCAGGAGCGCCAGTTTCGTTAACTGTTGGTTAACGAAACTCTTGCTCGTCGGGTCATTTTAGTTTTCACTAATCTCATGAGGGAGGATTAGACGGGAGAATGGGAAGATGAAATTCCAGGAAGTCCGGGAACAGTTGAGGGCCGTTGGAATTCTGATCAGCAAGCGCGGATGCGAAATTCGGGTCAATCATTTTGGGGGAAGCCCCGAAACTGCATTCTTCACATCATGCTTGGATGAGGCGCTGACAGCTGGGCTTTCGATGGCGAGACCAAAGCATCTGCCGAAGCACTGGTGCTCGCAGCGCTAGGTCCTATACACAAAGTGCGGCAACCATATTTTGGTTGCGGCCAGGGCGAGGAATGCTGAGAAGGATTTTTCCGTGTCTTGGCGTATCGGGTCGCAACGCAACGGAACTGCTTGAGGCAATTGAACATCCGCTCACTGCAGTTTCGGTAGTTGTAGGCCCGGTAGTCGCAGGCGGGCGGGTTCTTGCGGTTGGCCTTTTGGCGGAATGACCGGCCTGAGAGCCTCGGCTTGCCGACCGGTATCGCCAGCAGATCAGGAAAGGCGTTGTAATCCGAAGCCTCGCCGCCCGTCAGGATGAAGCCGAGAGGGCGTCCTTGACCGTCTGCACGGGCGTGGATTCTTGTTGTAAAGCTGCCGCGAGATCGACCAAAAGCCTCCTGATAAGTCCGCCTTTAGCGCCCGCAGCCAGAGAGTGGCCGCGAACCGTAGTGCTGTCGATCATCCGTTAGCCCCGGTTCGACGGGAGTCTCAAGGAGAGCATCCCACACGCCCTTCGGCCCAGCGGCGAAAGCGCAGATAGACCGAATTCCACTTTCCGTAGCGCTCGTACATGTCGCGCCCAGGGCAGCCGACCCGAAGAACATGCAGCATGCCGTTCACACTTTGCCGATTATCGTCCGCGGGGCGAGACTTCCTGCCGCGCTCGGTGGGCAACAGCCCCTCGATGATCCGCCACTCCATATCCGTCAGTTCGCCGCGAGCCAGAACCGCCTCCTGTAAGGCAGTTTTGAAACGCGCTTACGCTGATTTGGGGATCCGCTTGGGTGACAGGACCTAGGCCAGATTAGCTCCGTCTTCAAGATAATGCGCTGACGTGTACGGCCTACCTCGCGATCGCACCAGAGTGAGAACGCTCCGGCCTGGTCAGCAGCCGCCGCCAACGGGGCTACCACGGGCCGCTCCAGATCAATCTCAAACGGCCAGACGGCGATGCCACTTGACAACGACATGTTCATACGAGATTGTACCAATCGGTAAACATATTACCAAGCGGTACAAACGCCTCAGCTAAACGAGGAACTGAAGATGTCACGTCCCCCACTCCCCCCTTTCAGCCGCGAAACCGCCATCGAAAAGGTTCGGTTGGCCGAAGACGGCTGGAACACCAGAGACGCAGCGAAAGTCGCTCTCGCCTATACGCTCGACACCCGCTGGCGGAACCGCGTCGAGTTCGCGAGCAATCGCGAAGAAGCTCAGGCATTTCTGACACGTAAGTGGAACAAGGAGCACGAATACCGCCTCATAAAGGAGCTATGGGCTTTCACCGGTAACCGCATCGCGGTACGCTACGCGTATGAATATCGCGACGATGGTGGCCGCTGGTACCGCGCATATGGTAACGAGAACTGGGAATTCGCAGTCGACGGTCTGATGGCGCACAGACACGCAAGCATCAATGAAATGCCGATTGCTGAAAGCGATCGTTTGTTCCACTGGCCTCTTGGTCGTCGACCGGATGATCACGCCAGCCTCAGCGATCTGGGCCTCTGATCATGGCCCGCATGGTCGCTGAAAGAGCCGACGCCATAGCTCCGTTGGCCGAAGTTTTCCGCGAACATGGCTATGAAGGCGCAAGCCTTGCCTTGATCAGCAAGGCTACCGGTCTCGGCAAGGGCAGCCTCTACCACTTCTTCCCCAACGGAAAGGAAGAGATGGTGCGGGCTGTTCTCGGCGAAATCGGCCAATGGTTCGAGGATGCCGTATATTCCCCATTGCGTAACGAGAGTGATGCTAATGGCGCCATCTGTGCAATGCTCGCCTCGACGGACCAATATTTCAGGTCCGGCAGGCGTGTGTGCCTGGTCGGTGCCTTGGCGGTGGCCAATACGCGTGACCTCTTCGCGCAAGCCATCCGAGGTTATTTCGTAGCTTGGGTGGACGCATTGCAGGCAGCGCTTATTCGGCTGGGCCGTGAAGCCGATCAATCGCGCATCCTCGCGGAAGAGGCCGTTCTTGCTATTCAAGGAGCAATTGTTCTTTCCCGGGCAATGGACGATCCGGCCGTTTTTCAACGGGCTATCGACCAACTCCGGGGACGATTGGTGATCGAAAACGATACTTCTAACAACGAAGGCAAGACCGACGGTTCACCGCAAAATGAAGGTCGGCTTGTCTGAGATTAGCGGAGATATCAACACAGCGCGGAGCGGCAGGATTTCGGGCATTCTCCCCACTCCACGAGCGGTCAGCGGCAGGTGTCTCAGCAAAGCGTCCGCAGAGAGACGGGACAAAACTATGTCAACAGAGCCTACCTGAAAATCCGCTCACGAGCGGCTCACGATTTTCGCCAAAGCACTATTTGGCGAAGCTGTGTGTGGATCAGCTGAGACCGTTCAATTGAAGGCGGCGATCTGTCTACCTATGTTGACGCGTTCGACAGACGTATCGTGGGGCTGCGCGGCTGAGGAACCCGCAGCCGTTCAGGGCTACCTACAGCAAAGTCGCCCTCGGAGGCGGCGACACCTGGACCATACGGCCATCATTTATCTGATGGATCGGATGCTTCGACAGGATTAAGTACCTCGGAGTGCACGCTTTGCATAACGAAAAGCTCCGTCATTCAATTGCCCCCTGCCCCATCCAATGTTGACGAAAGCTATCCTACCGGCGCTGCGCGTGCCCGCGGTTCCCGCTAGCCCGCCCGCCCCATGGTTTCGACGTCGGCGCAAGTTCCATTGGACACTCGGCGCCAGTGCAACACCGCCTCGGCAAGCAACTGTGCCGTTCAATTGGCTAATGATGGTGTGGCCGAGGGTGCGGCTCACGGCCAGTGATGACACGCCGACAGGACATGGCTCGTCGAAGGCGTGATCGAGACGCTTCCGGTTCCGGGTCGACGATCGTTCCACGTGATGCTAATCGGCCTGAGGCAACCGCTCAAGGAAGGTATCAGTCCCGCTACGCCTTGGATTCCGGAATGCGGGCGACGTTCAGATCGCGCTAGCGATCGAGCCCATGAGCGTCCTCCGCCTGTCCACATGCAGGTCATTGAAGAAGCGTTCCCCCTGCGCAAACCAGGAAAGCGAATGCATGACTTCCGCCTCCCTCCCCAACGAACTGCCAGCGTCCCCTGGCACACAACCGTGGCACGAGGGCTACCGCAATGGCTTGCCAACCACGACTGTGAGCTGGAACGAGCCTGTAGAAACGCTCTTTTCGCATCGCACGGTACGCAGCTATCTGCCTGACCGGTTGTTCCGGACCTTGCCGTCTCGGCTGCGCAGTCCGCACCTTCGCGGAAGCTTCTGGAGCATTCCCACCGCCATAGCCAGGGTCATTCGAAGGCTGCATGTCGGCTGTCGAGTGCGTAAGGAGGATAGCGAGTTGTCCGCGGACAACTTTTGAAGCCGGGCCGGAATAGAGGCTTCAGCGCGGAGCGCAGATGCAGCCGCCGACTGCTTGCTCGTCCGGCCGCTCATTGTTGCACAGGAATGCGAGTTGTCCGCTGACATCGCTTTGCACTGATAGCCGATTGATGGTTCTGATCGATAGTCGCGGTGCGCGGTATAGGGCTTGATTACCCATACGCCGCGATCATTGTGCGAGCGGCAAGTTGTCCGCGGACAACTTTTGAAGGGAAGGGAGGGGAAGGTCGAGTGGGCCCTCGGCCGAACTGCGGAGATGAACAGGGCCATAGACCGCACGATTGACCTTCCCCGGCTTGATCATTGATCGAGACGATGAGTTGTCCGCGGACAACTTTTGAACTGAGGGTCGATTGGTGGCTTTGACCGAGGGCCGAAGTGCCCCGCGCATTCTTCGGCTATTTACGCGCAGCGCTCATTACCTGGTTGAAGGGCAAAAAGTTGTCCGCGGACAATTTTTCAGACGCGACCGACAAGTGTGCCGACGCGTTTCATGAGTTTGGGATCGACCTTGGCATCACCGATCCTTGCGGCTTTGGTAGCTCTCTTTAGCGAACTGCGCGTCCGGGTTGTTGGCTGGTGAGCTCAGGTCAGGTCAGGCACGCCTATCGCGACGCTACCGTTGGCTATCGAAGACCTTCCGGATCTTGAGCGCGGTGGTGCAGTAGGGTTGGACAATACCTCGCCGTGGCTCCGCTGCCTGCGGAATGGATTGTCAGCCTGTGCTGCCGCAGTCCCTAACGTCTCTCAAAAGCGCCCCTACCTCCAAGGATGCACAGAAGCACCGTAGCGGCCACGTCGCCACCGCGGCCGGTTGCGGGCTGGCGAGCACAACGCGACCGACCCGACCGAGCTCTGGGCGTCATTGTCTGATCCTTCGTCCCTCATCTGCTCGTCAGGTCTCGTTAAGCGAGGGAAAGGGGCATCTCGTGCGCGTCTTTGTTGGCCTGCGACGGTAGCGTGGATGGGGGCATCGGTAGGCGAGCGCAATATCTCATCGAAAACGCGGGGTCGAGGAATTGTCGAATTTGACAGCCGTGCAGAACGCGTTTTTTTCCGATAAAAACAATGGCTTACGAAGCGTATGGACGTGCCGCAAGCAATCCGTAGTCGCCCGATATGCCTCAATGGCGGTGTGGGAGCTGGATGTGTTGAAGCCGTGTCAAACCGGGCCTTCGATCGGGCGCTAACCTGCTGTTAACTAAAAAATTCTTGCCGGAAGGAGAGAATCAAGCATTAATCACGCTTGAAAAGCAAATCGCTTGAGAAAAGCGTTATTCCGGAAGTCGGCGACT
>NZ_AP017989.1:0-187806 GCF_030294925.1 Aminobacter sp. Y103A
TTGCAGAATCAAAACGTATTGCCTGCCGGAATCAGTTCCGACGCCAGGATATCTTATCACGCCAAACAGTTATCGATGCAGTTGCAGCTGTTGAGCAGCCGGCTCTTTCCGCCGGCGTCTCAAAAAGAGCTGAAGACCTTCACCTCTGGCGAAGCCGCCCAACTTGTTGGAGTATCCGACGGCTACCTGCGGCAACTGTCCATCGATGGCAAAGGTCCTGCGCCAGTAGTTTCGCAGACAGGTAGGCGTTCATACACGCTGGCGCAGATCCACGAGCTGCGGCAGCATATGGCATCTATCAAGCCGAAGGACGCCCTCGCATATCTCCCGTGGCGACGGCGGGGTGAAAAGCTGCAGACCATTGCGGTCGCCAATTTCAAGGGCGGCTCGGCGAAGACCACCACCTCGATCTATCTTGCTCAGTATCTTGCGCTGCAGGGATACCGCGTGCTGGCTGTCGATCTTGATCCGCAAGCGTCGCTGTCCTCAATGCTCGGCGTGCAGCCTGAATTCGACCTGTCCGAAGGCGATACGCTCTATGGCGCGATCCGCTACGACGACAAGCGACGCCCGTTGAAGGATATTATCAGGAAGACCTATTTCGCGGGGCTAGATCTCGTTCCCGGAAATCTAGAATTGATGGAGTTCGAGCATGAAACTCCTATGGCTCTGATCGAACGCAGGGCGGCCCAGGGAGAGGTCTTCTTCAAGCGTGCGGGAGTAGCCTTGGCGGAAGTCGAGGCTGACTACGACGTTGTGGTGATCGACTGCCCACCCCAGCTCGGCTATCTCACGCTCGGGGCAGTCTGTGCTGCCACATCGCTCCTGATAACCGTTCATCCACAGATGGTGGACGTAGCCTCTATGTCGCAGTTTCTGCTGATGACGGCCGACCTGCTGGCCGTCGTCCGCAAGGCAGGAGGAGATCTGACACACGACTTCATCCGATATGTAGTCACTCGCCATGAGCCCCATGACGGGCCGCAGGCCCAGATTGTCGGCCTGCTGCGGAGCCTGTTCGGTGACGAGGTGCTGGCGGCAACAGTGCTGAAATCGACCGCGATTGCCGATGCGGGGCTTACCAAGCAAACGCTTTACGAGATCGAACGGGGTCAAGTCCGCCGGTCGACCTTCGACCGGGCAATCGAGTCCCTTGACGCCGTCAACGGAGAAATCCTTGACGGGATAAAGAGGGCATGGGGGCGGGCATGAGCAGGCGCGACAAGCTGGCTGGAATTTTCACCGATACCACCCGTGAGTTGGCCGCGGCCAACTTCGCCGAGAAGGCCGATGGGGGCAGGGTCTTGGCTGGCCCGGTGCGAACCATGGGTCTCGCCCTCGACCGGATGGACCAGGAAGCCCGCGAGCTTCAGGAAGCTCTGAAGGCAGGCGAAAAAGTAGTTGAACTCAATCCCGACCTAGTCGACGCGTCGTTTGTGCGCGACCGCCTCGATGGTGAGGTGACGGAAAATGATGACTTCGTAAAATCCATCGAGGCTAACGGGCAGGAAGTCCCGATTCTCGTGCGTCAGCATCCCGATATCAAAGGCCGGTACCAAGTAGCCTATGGCCATCGAAGGCTTCGGGCCGTCCGTCTATTGAACCGTAACGTTAGGGCGGTCATCCGGCCGTTGACAGACGATCAGCTCGTTGTGGCCCAGGGTATCGAGAACACGGCCAGAAAGGATATTTCCTACATTGAGCGGGCCATGTTTGCCTTGAGCCTCGAAAAGAAGGGCTTCGGGCGGGATGTCATCATGCACGCCCTGAGCACCGACAAGACCGAGCTTTCTAAGCTGTTGTCAGTCGCGCGCGTGGTTCCTGAGAGCATCGTGCAGGCGATAGGTTCCGCGCCGGCTGCGGGGCGGCGCAGGTGGATGGAGCTCGCAGAGAAGATCGCTGAACCGAAGGTGCTGGAAGCCGCCAGAAAAGTTGTCCAGAAATCCGGATTCGAGATCCTGGGATCGGACGAACGGTTCATGTTGGTGTTCGCCGAGATTTCGAAGAAGCCCAAGGCCGAGACCATTCTCAAGGAGTGGAAGCCTAAGGGCGGGAAAATCGCGGCCAAGATCAAAGACTCGGGGAAGGCTTACACGCTTTCCTTGAAGGATTCCGGAGCAGAAGGCTTCGGTGCATATCTGACAGATCGGCTGGATGACCTCTACGCCGATTGGCAGGCAAATAGGAAATTGATGCAGGAGTAGAACCGCAAAAGAAAAAGGCCCCCGACGGCGAACCGTGGAAGCCCTTCTCGATCTTTAGCAAGTTGAGAATCTCATTTCCGCGAATCAGTGTCAAGAGTTTTAAGCGTCGATTCGGCGGACGATTTCTTTTGCCTAATTGAAAGGCGAAGGAAGAAATGGAGACGGGTATTGCAACGACGCCCTTTGGGCGGCGGCCGATGTCGCTCGCCATGCTGGCAGCGCAAAACGAGTCACGTGAGATCCCCAAAGGCAGGGTCGTCGACAAGTGGCAGATCTATCGCAATCTCTGCGAGGGTAAAAGCATCGTCGGCATCGGCGATCGCGCCCTGGCCGTCCTGAATGCGTTGCTGTCATTCTATCCTGACAACGAGCTGAGTGAGGAAAACGGCCTCATCGTGTTTCCCTCGAACGCACAGCTGTCCCTTAGAGCTCATGGGATGCCCGAGCCCACAGTCAGACGGCACCTGGCGGCCCTTGTGGACTGCGGGCTGATCATCCGTCGGGACAGCCCGAACGGCAAGCGTTACGCGCGCAAGGGCAGGGGAGGGGAGATCGAGGAAGCATTCGGCTTCTCCCTGGCGCCGCTGCTGGCCCGTGCTTACGAGTTCGAAGCGGCGGCTGAGCGTGTTCGCGCCGACAACAGGGCGCTCCGGCTTATGAGGGAGCGCATTACGCTGCACCGCCGGGATATCCAAAAGCTGGTCGAGGCGGCCGTTGAGGAAGACGTGCCGGGCGACTGGGGAGGGCTCTGGAGGCGTTTCCGCGCCGTTGTGGAGGCAATTCCGCGCCGTGCTTGCATTGCCGAACTCGAACCTATCGTGGCCGATCTGGCCGCGTTGCACGAGGAAGTGGATAACCTGCTGGAAATCCACATGGAATCCACGAATCCAAGCGGCAATGACTCCCAAAGCGAGCGGCAGCAATCTGATTCAAATACCGACTCTATTTTTGAATTTGAACCTGCTTTGGAAAAAAGCGGGGCGGCGGCCGAGCCAAGGACGAGAAATGCAGAGCCCGCGAAAACCTATCCGCTGGGGCTAGTGCTGAAGGCCTGCCCCGAAATAGCCGATTACGCCGTTGAGGGGATCGGCAACTGGCGTGATCTCATGATAACCGCCGCCCAGGTGCGAGGATATCTGGGTGTCTCGCCGTCAGCGTATGAGGATGCCTGCCATGTCATGGGGCAGGAGATCGCGGCGGTGGTGATTGCCTGCATTTTGCAAAGGGCACAGCACATCAATTCAGCGGGCGGATATCTGCGGGTGCTAACCGAGAAGGCGAGGGCAGGGGAGTTTTCGGTCGGGCCGATGCTGATGGCGGCATTGCGAGCGAACGGCGTGACAGTAAAGATGACAGGGTAACCGTTGGCGGATCGGTTCGCGCTGATGCGGGGCTTGTATAGCGCATCATGTGAGGCTATATTTTGCCTCACATGGAATGGAGAGTGAAATGCTAGCGTTCGGAAATGTTGCCGACGTGTTGGGGCTGCCCGTTAAAGAGGTGGCGTCACGGTCGCCTTTCGGGCTGATCTCCCGGATCGAGGATGGACTTCCCATCGGGGCACTTGAGCGCGTTGCGCATCTTCTGGCACCTGGCGATGCTCAGTTCAAATACCGGTTGATCCCCAAGGCGACCTATGAGCGGCGCAAAACGGTGCATCGTCTCTCGTCGGACGAGGGAACACGATTGGCCCGCGTGGCGCGCGTCTGGGGTGTTGCTGTCGATGTCTGGCAGAACGAAGAGGAAGCGCGCGATTTCTTGTTTCGGCCGCACCCGATGATTGAGGACAAGCGACCGATCGACGTCGTTATCCTGAGCGAGTTCGGCGCCGAAATGGTGGTCGATATCCTCGCAGGTCTGAAGTACGGCAGTGCTGCGTGACGGCGCAGACTCTCGATCGCACGCTATCGTCCTTTCGTATCGGTGATCCGGCCGGCACCTACCCGATCTTCGATGCGACCGGCTCGACAATCGCGCCAGGACGATGGAACACGCCCGGAAGTCCTATCATCTACACGAGCGAGCACTATTCGACGGCCCTGTTGGAAAAGCTGGTGCATGGCAGCGGCCGACTGCCGCCGAACCAGCACTACATCGAAATCACGATCCCGCGCGGGCTGAGCTACGAGGTCTTTTCCCAGCCGTCACTGCCCGGCTGGGACACGATGCCGGCGACGGTGAGCAAGGGATTTGGCGAAACCTGGTGTTTAGAACGGCGCAGCGTCATCCTGCTGGTGCCGAGTGTCGTGGCGCGTCTCGATTGCAATGTGCTGATCAATCCGGTGCATCCGGAGTTTTCAAGGATCCAGACAAGTCTGCACCAGCCCGTCTACTGGGACCGGCGGCTGTTTGGCGCCTAGGTAAAAATCTGACGCTTAGCACCCGGCGTCGAACAGCGGGAGGCGACCCAACTCCAGACATTGCACCTGTCGCGCCGCGCGTCCGCTCTTGCCTTCCGGACGCCGAAACCCGCCGGTTCGCCGTGGGCCCTCAGCAACCATTGCTTCGTGCAGCGACAAGGTCGGTAAGCGGCGGAAGCAGCCGCTTCAGCCGCTGAAGCGACCAGAGCGGTTCAAGCCCTTGAGTTTGCGAAGCAGGCCGATCGACATTCTCAAGATCGGCTAGTTCCAACGGCGTTGTTCGCGCCATGCGGAGGGCGACACACCTACGGTTTTCTTGAACGCGCGGCTAAACGCGGCCTCGGATTCGTAGCCGATCTCACGGCCCACCACGGCTACTTTCATGGAACTATCTGCAAGAAGACGCGCAGCAATCTGCATGCGCCAGAGCGTCAGGTAGTGCATCGGCGCATGACCCACGACATGAGTGAAGCGTGCCGCAAGTGCTGCCCGCGACATGCAGGCACGGCTCGCCAACTCGTTCAGGGTCCACGGATATGCGGGCTGTTCATGGAGCATGGCCAGAACTTTGCCGATTGTAGGATCGCGCAGGCCTGAAAGCCAGCCAGTCTCGTGGGCCGGCAGGGTCTCCAGATACTGGCGCATCACCTCGACAAAAACCAGTTCGCTCAGTCTCAGCCGGATCGACTCGCCGCCAACCCGCGGCTGACGCGCCTCGGCGAGCGTGAGGTCGATAAGGCGGCTCAGGAGGCCCTCGCGCCCGTTGCGGGACCGCTTAACCCGCAACAGGCGCGGCAGGGTGGAGAGCACGGGATTGAAGGGCTGCATGTCGCAGCCGAGAAAGCCGCAGACGAATTCGCTGTGCGGCTCGCCGCCGCCGCCTTCCCTGGTCACGAAGGGCAGCCTGCCGGCTGCCATATCTCGGAAATAGTCCATTGTCGCTTCGACGTCGAATTCCGGTGGCTGGCCGGGTTCGCTGAGCATCGAATAGGGGTCGCCATGCGGCAGCACCAGCACGTCGCCGGCCTCGAACCACGTGGAGGTGACGCCGCGAATGCTTGCCCATCCCGAGCCCTTCAGGATGATGTGGTAGGACACGATGTGCTGGGCGCGTGGCAGGATGATGTGGGAGAACGCGCCCGCATGCGGCACATTCACGCCCCAAGGAAAGGACGCGTCCACCAGGAAGAACAGAGCGCCCGTCAGTTTGACCGTGCGCAGGACGTCCGAAAGCGGATCGGGACCATGCGTCCTGTACTGGGCAGGCGCCGCCGCCGATGCACCGTCCAATCGCTCCGCATCGAGCACCATGGACGATGCGGCAAGCGACAAAGACGTATGGTCATGGGCCTGGACCATACTGAAAGCATACCCTGTGTGCGCCGGCATATCCACCGGATGTGCCGAGGACTGAAGATCAGGGTGGAGAAAGGCCATGACTACGCTTGAGGAAGTGCGCAGCCCGGCGGAGATCTATGACGCCCAATTCGTGCCAGCGCTATTTGCCCAGTGGGGGCCGGTCGTCGCTGGGGAAGCCGGGGTGCAGAACGGCGACCGCGTGCTCGACGTGGGCTGCGGGACGGGCGCTCTGACGCTTGCCGCGGCCGAGATCGCTGGCCCTTCGGGTTCGGTGGTCGGGCTGGATGCCAATCCGGAAATGCTGGCGGTTGCGCGCCGCAAGCCCGTACAGATCGAATGGCTGGAGGGAACGGCCGAGGCGCTGCCTTTGCCGAACAACAGCTTCGACGCGGTCGTCAGCCAGTTCGGTCTCATGTTCTTCGAGGACAAGCCGAACGCGCTCGCTGAGATGATGCGGGTGCTGAGGCCGGGGGGGCGGCTCGCGGTCGCGGTGTGCGATGCGGTTGAGAACTCGCCGGGTTACGGCGCCTTCGCGCTGTTGCTCGATCGTCTGTTCGGGAAAGGGGTGGGAGACGCCTTCCGCGCGCCCTTCTGCCTCGGCGATGCCGGGCGCCTGCATGAAATCTGCAACGAAGCCGGCATTGCGGATGCCGAGGTCGTCCGGCGCAACGGAAAGGTCCGCTTCAAATCGATCGATGCGTTGGTGTCGACCGAACGCGCCTGCGTGTGGACGCTCGGCGGGCTACTGACCAACGAACAGTTTGAGCAGCTCCTCAAGGAATCGGAGACCGCGCTCAAGCCCTTCGTAATCGACGGCGGAACAATCGAATTCGACATGCCGTCACTCATCATAAAGGCACGGAAATCCTAATCGAAGCGACCGACAAACGGCGCAAGGGAGCAGACCCCTCGTTGTAGCGCCCCGGGCACGGCTCGAGCACCAGCCCGGGCCGGCCGCGCAGCCCTGCGCCCGGTTATGCACTCGCCCAGGCGCCTCCGGCAGCGTCGCACCCATCCAACACCACCCCAAAATTTGTCAAGTATTGCCCGCGCCGGCGGAACCGCTCACACCGGCATTCAGCCTTGGGCGGATATTCTGGTTGTGGTGGAAGACGTTGTCGGGGTCGTACGTGGTCTTCACGTCCACCAGCCGGTCGTAGACAGAGTCGCCGTACGCCTCACGGACCCGGTCCGGGTCTTCGTCGCCGGCGAGGAAGTTGACGTAGACGCCTTCTCGAAAGCGGCCGAGGGCGGCGAAGAACCCCCTTGTCCACGTGGTGTCCCGGTCGCCGAAGTTCTCGCTTGGCTGCCACACAGCGTCGAGGGTGATTGCGTGCGAGGCCTGGCGGTTCCCGAACGCTGTCTCGCCTTCGGCCACTCGGCTCACCGCCCCCTTCAGATGGAACATCGCCACGTACGACCGTGGCGACGAGCAGGAGAATGCGTGCCCGGCAATCACGTCGATGAGGTCGTCGCGGAGTTCGGGGAGGTGGGTGGATTTCCAATAGTAGTTCCAGCCGTGGACGACGGTCGAGTCGAGCGCGCTCTGGAAACCCACGTAAGGCTTGGGCCCGACCAGGTCGAGGAGGGGAGTCCGGAATGCGCGGAGCGGGCAGAGCGCCTGCTCACCCTCTTCGACCGGCCCGGCGTAGCAGCTACCCACGATTATCACCGGGCGCCAGTGCAGGTCCTCGGGGATGACGGGTAGCGGCGGGGCGGTGCCAAACCGCACGACCGTGCCGAGCTCGTCAGGAGCATCGCGGATGAAGTCGCCGTAGAAGCGGAGGACCTCCCCGGCGTCGCTCGCGTCCCACAGGATGGGCCCGGCCAGAACGGTGGGCCCGACAGAGTGGAGACGGAACTCGAACGAGGTGACCACGCCGAAGTTGCCGCCGCCGCCTCGCAATGCCCAGAACAGGTCGGGGTGCTCGTCCGCGGACGCCCGCAGCAACTCGCCATCGGCCATTACGACGTCGACGGCGAGTAGGTTGTCGACCGTGAGGCCGTGCTTGCGCATCAGCCAGCCGACGCCACCGCCGAGGGTGAGCCCGGCGACTCCGGTATGGCTCACGATTCCGCCGGTGGTGGCCAGGCCGTGCGCCTGCGTCTCGTGATCGACGTCGCCCCACAGGGCACCGCCCTGCACCCAGGCCCTGCGGTCGGCGGGATCGACTCGCACGCCCCGCATCGTCGAGAGATCGATGACGATCCCGCCGTCGCAAACGGCGGTGCCCGCCACGTTGTGGCCTCCGCCCCGGATGGCAATCTCGAGATCACGGTCGCGGGCGAACCGCACGGCCGCCACGACGTCGGCGGCCCCTATGCATCGCGCGATCAGGTGCGGGCGCCGGTCAGTGGCACCGTTCCAGACTGCACGGGCCGTGTCGTAATCGTCGTGGTTGGCACTGATGAGCCGGCCTCGGAACCCGTCGATCTCCGCGACGGTTGGCTCCTTGCTCGCCCGGCCGAATTCCGCGGTCGTCGAAGTCATCACCGTGTCCTCCTCTTTCTTCGGCCACATCGGACCACCGCGGACCACTGCCGTAAAGTCAAGAATCTGGACTTCAAAGTCGATGGCGGGTGTGGAACACTGACGTCGTGAGAACGTATGGCCAATACTGCCCTATCGCCCGTGGTGCCGAGATCTTCGCCGAGCGCTGGACACCGCTGATCATCCGCAACCTGCACCTTGGCTGCGGAAGCTTCAGTGAGATTCTGGAGGGCGCGCCCGGACTCTCCCGTACCCTGCTCTCACAGCGGCTCAGGCAACTCGAACAGATTGGTGTCGTCGAGTCGGCACCCAAACCCGACGGGCGGGGACACCACTACGAGCTCACGTCCGCGGGCCACGAGCTCTTCGCGGTCTGCCAGTCGCTCGGCGAGTGGGGTGCGCATTGGCTCGAGATCGCCCCCGAGCACCTCGACCCATTTGTCGCTCTGTGGTCGATGTGCAACGCGCTCCGCCGAGACCGGCTCCCGAATCGACGTGTCGTCATCCGCTTCGACTTCACCGGCCGGCCGCGCCGTGAGCGCTATTGGCTGCTCATCGAGTTCGGAGACACCGAGATCTGTAAGACGTTTCCCGGCTTCGACGAGGACCTCTACATCACGGCGGAAGCCGAAGCCTTCGTCAAATGGCATGCCGGCCAGCTCACCTGGAGCCAGGCCACTCGAGAAAGCCGCATCCAACTCGACGGCCCGCCGTCGCTGGTCAGAGCCTTCCCAACCTGGAACGCCCGCAGCATGTTCGCCCACATCAGGCCGGTTTCCCGTACCGCCACGAGTCTCGCAGGCTGACATCCTGGATGCGGCCTCCCGCGGGTCGCACTTTGCCGTCTACAGGGAGACTATCCAACGGCTGTTGTGTGGCGAAACCGGCCAAATCCCTATCGTGTGAAAGTTGTCATGGTCGCTTAGGGGAACCCGCCCGATCGCTTAAGGTAGTATTTCGCCCCCTCCCGCAAACGACCCCTACTGGGACCGGCGGCTGTTTGGCGCGTAACGGGGGAGGGCTTTCTGTCGTGATGAGATTGACGCGGAACCGATCACGTCGGCGCCTGGTATTTGCGCGTCATCTCGGCCGACGAGGCAAGGCCGGCGGCAAGCGCGGCTGCCTCGGAACCAATTGTCCTGGAGGTGACGCCGCAAGCTGTGATGTGTCGGATCGATCTGCGACTCAGACGATTATCCGCGCCGCCCGCCCGAGCGTGCGTTCGGTATCGTTGTAGTAGTTCGAGGCCTGCTGCACCGAGCGATGCTGCGACTGTTGCATGGCCTCGGACAACGGAATGCCGCGACGGGCGGTTTCGGTGAGGTAGCCGGAGCGCAGGCCATGGGCGGAAAACGCCGCCGGGTCGAGCCCGGCCTCGGCGACGCGGCGCTTGAGGACCAGATTGACGGCCTGCGGCGTCAGCGCGCGTTTTTCGAGATTGCCCCAACGGTCGATGCCGCGGAAGACGGCACCCTCGGTGATCCCGGCGCGTTCGAGCCACAATTGCAGCACCGTCACCGGCCGGCCGACGAGCAGCACGAAGGCGTCGCTGTCGGCTTCTGTCGTCTTGGTGCGGCCGAGCCGGATCGACAGGCAGGGCAGCCTTTCGCCGTCGGGAGTCTTCGGATCGGCTGGCACCGGCTCTTCCGCGACCAGTTGTTCGACGCGGAGAGCAGAAATTTCGCTGCGGCGGCGGCCGCCGGAGGCAAAGGCGGTGATGAGCAGGGCGCGGTCGCGCACGTCGACGAGGCGATCGCCGGCGCAGGCCTTGAGCAGGGCGGACAAAACGTCAGCGGTCACCGCTTTCTTGCTCTTGCGGCCGCGCGGACGGGCGCTGGCACGGACGGCAAGCTTGAGCGCGCTGCGCAGCCCCGGCGCGTTGAATCTTCCCTTCAGCCCGCGCCAGCCGGTGAGCGTCGACCAGCTCGACAGTCGCCGGCGCACGGTATTGGGCGCATGGGGGCCCTCGACACGCAGCAGCCCGGCTGCTCTCAAGGCCGATGCGACGTCGTCGGGCATGCCGTGTGCAAGATCGGCCTCGCGCTTGACCGGATCCCACAGATGGTGCGCTATGAACTTCATCAGCAGCGTCTCCGGCGCTGGCCAGGGCAAGGGCTCTCCGGTCGCGGCAAGGCACCAAGCCTCGAGATAGCCGAAGTCTGAGGCAAGCGCGCGCAAGGAATTCTCCCCCATGCCCTCCCTGGCGAGGTGGCGCAGCGTCTCGACGTCATCGTCGGTGAGGATGTCGGCCAAAAAATCGCGGCGGCCGAACGGCAGCACGGAGTCCAGGGCATCGAGCGCTTCGGCGCGGCGGAGCTTCTGGTCGCTGGCGGGCTTGGGCAGACGAACGTCCATAGCCGTCACCTTTCAGACCTGACAACGTCTGTTGGACGAGCACGTCCGCGTCCCGATCGGGCAGGCCCTGCGCGGGCGCTTTGCCGGCAGACAAAACGTGCAGCGATTGGCCGACAGAACCTTGCACAATGTCCCGATTTTCGCTATTTTGGCGGAAATGGAGGTTATCATGGCCACTGTCACGTTGAGCGCTAGCGAATTCCAGGACCGGGTCGGCGAGGCCCTCGACCGGTCGCTCAGCCAACCGGTGCTGATTACCAAGCACGGCCGGCCACGCAACGTCGTCCTTTCATATGACGAGTATGAGCGGCTGCGCGCCCGGGACCGGCGTGTGGTGCGGGCCGAAGACCTGACGGACGAGGACATCGCCGCGATCGAGGCGAGCGAGATGGCGCCCGGGTATGAGCATCTCAACGCCGAGCTTAAGGAGCAATGAGTCTTGAGCCGAAGGTCGGCTGGCTGCTCAGCTATAGCTATCTTTGGGCCGACGATCATCGGCGCGGCGACGAAGAGGGGATCAAGAACCGGCCGTGTGCCTTGGTAGCGGCCACGCGCCGCGACGGCGATCGCGTCGTCGCGGTCGTGGTGCCGGTAACCCATAGCCCGCCGGCCGACCCGCGGACGGCGATCGAGATTCCAGCGATCACCAAGGCGCGCCTCGGCCTCGACGCCCAGCGCTCCTGGATCATCTGCAACGAGGCCAACGTGTTCGCCTGGCCGGGCCCGGACCTGCGGGCGGCCACTGGCCGGGCGGCACCAAGCATCTGGTACGGACCGTTGCCACCGAAGCTCGCCGCCGCAGCACGCGACAAGCTGCTCGGGTTCGCGCGAGCCGCGCGCCTGCGCCGGGTGCCACGCACCGAGTGAGGCCGCGTCGGGCAGGCCGATCGCCGTTGCAGTCATCCGGTACCCCCCTTTCGCATATCGCTCATTCAGCCGGTGCGAGCGAATCCACTGAATCAGGAAGAGCAGAAGCACCGACAATCCGGCATTCCCAAGCCTTTCCAACGATCCAGGATGACGATCCTGGCTGATTTGGGCGACGAGAGCAATCACTATCGATAAGAGGTATTTATCGATAGTTAGACAAATTCCCAGGATCATCGCCTGTGACAGAAGTGAGTAGTAAGATAGCTTCCGTTACGCGAATCGTCTACAAAGGAATCAATGGCTTATGATCTTGCCAACTTGCCCCTGAAGGCCTTGATCGGGCCGCTCGCCCGCGCCGACGACCTTTTGGCCCGCCTCGACGAGCGCGTGCACAGAAGCCCGGTCCGCGACGGTTTTGTCGAACGGTGCCACTTTGCCGACGCGGCGTCCGCGCTGTGGCTCGAAGGCGAACTCGTGCACACAGAAGACCTCGTCCTGCACGACGCCCATATGGACATCCGCGCCCCGACCCACGAACTCACGCGGGCGCACGCCGTGCTGCGCGCCCGCCGCCGCATTCTTTTGCAGCCACCGGACTGGGCGCTGTCGCGACCTGGCCTTGTGGCGCTACGCAGCCGGGAAGGAGAGGGCGGTCGCGACGGGGCGAGTCAGGGCCGGGCCGGCTCCGGACCCGATGCCGCGACGGCGGCCGCCTGGCCAGAAGACGACGCCGGCGAAAGCCTTGCTCAAGACACCGGCCAGGAGGACGCTCTGGCCGAAGAACTGGCCGAGATCGATGCCGTGCTGGCCCGCTCCAGCCGGCTGCTGGCGGGCGAAAAGTTCGCGCCGCGCGCCGCGGACAGCCCGGACGTCGACACGGCAGGGCAGGGGGCGACAGCGCGGGAGGCCTTGCCGAACAGTCTCGGGCCGTTGATCCGCGACCTCGACTGGGACGAGGACCAGCGGCTGGCCGACTGGCTCGCCTTAATCGACAAGCTGCGCGGCGAGACGATGCCGGCCGTCCTGGCCGCGGCGGTCGCCTGGGAGTCGTGGCAAGACATCGAACCGCTGCAGCACCAGCATTGGCTCGGCACGCTTCTGGTGGCCGCGCTGCTCAGGCAGAGCGGCAAGGTCGGCTCGCATCTTTTTGCTCTTAATTCGGGGCTGCGCCTGATTGCCAGGGAACGGCGCAAAGCTCCGGACCGAACGACCCGGCTGCTGGCCGGCCTCGACGCTTTCGCTGAGGCGGCATCGGCCGGGCTGAAGGAACTCGACCGGCTGACACTGGCTAAAGGCCAGATGGAACGCCGGCTGAGGAAGCGGCGCAAAAACTCAAGCCTGCCGAGACTGATCGAACTCGTCCTGGCGCGGCCGGTGGTGTCGGCCGGACTGGTCGCGGCCGAGCTGAAGGTCACGCAACGCGCCGCGCTCGGCCTCGTCGCCGAACTCGGCATCCGCGAGGTGACCGGCCGGGGACGCTACAGGGCGTGGGGAGTCGTGTGACGAAAGAACGTGCAGTTTGTTCCGCGCTGCTGTGCGTGAAACCTTTGTTATTTGTGCATGTCGGCAAGCCGTCATGCTTGCAGACAGCCCCGCATGGTTCTCAGGCTGGAGCCTTCTTATACTTTCACGGGAATTATTTCCCCTGCAGATCAGGGAATCGGATCTCCAAAGGCGCCTTGCGGCGCGTGACTCCGGAGAGCCTGACAGAGCTGTCTTCCTTAATGGCCAGGGTCCGAAAAGGATCAGGAAAAATCTTCACGACAGTCTCGTAGCCCTGTTCGAGACCGCCAATGACAGCCAGAAAGAACTTGCCGTTCTGTTTTAGCGCCTGATCGGCCTCATTGGCCGTCAAAGTTACATCGTCAGGCACAGAGCCATAGAACGCCTTGATTTCAAAATAGCGCATGAGCTTGTCTCGCGCATCCGCTCCAACTCCGCGAAGGTGCCGGTAATCCCTCAACTTTGCTGCTTCGCCGTTGATGGCAAGCTGCAAAACGTCGAGCGCCAAATCTTCTTTTTGTTTTGGCGAATATGCAAGCGGAGAGGCAGCTGGGGCTGGTCCGTTTCCCACTCCCGGTATCTTGTTGCTGGTCGCTTCTCGCAGCAGCCCCCTTCGCCGTCCTTCGCTGCGGAACGGTGCTTGTCCTTCCGAAAGAGCGACGGTCTTTTCGTCTAGCTGCTGGACTGTCTTCAGTCGCCGCACCGCCTGAGGAGGTACGTCGTCCAGCGTAGGCGTATTGCGATCAGATTTGGGCGAAATTCGGTTCTTTCGCACACGAGGTGCGGCGCCCTTGGCTTGTTGGAACAAATCCTCAAGCGAGCTTGTGTCGGCGGCGTCCTCCTCAATTCCGATGGTGGCCACCTCTCCTTTTGCAGCCTTTGACCAGCAGTGGGACCACGCGAGGGAGAGTTTCATTCGATCCCCTCGCTGGAACAACGACGCGATGACGAGTCCGGCTTCATCATCGCCGATCACGTCCGTATCCGCGAAATAAAAGGTCAGCGGGTCCCGCGAAATATGGGCGCGCGCGGTAATTACGATCGGCGCCACGCCCATTCCGGGAAGCTCAAGCTGGAGATTCGGATCGATGGCGACGCGGGCTCTCGCAAAGGAGTCCCATGGAACTGAATTTGCATGGGTCAACTCCCTGTCATAACGGGCGACCCACTCCATCAACAGGCGGACGGCATTCCTGACTTGCGCTTCGACGGCTGCTCCTTTCAGATTTGCGTTTTGGCCAACGCTGGGGATGAACGACTCTGTCGGTATTGCGGTCACTTGCATCGCACTGACCAGCCCCGGCACGCCTTCGAGACCTATGGGCGAACGCCACACCGGGAGATGTCGGGAAAGGGCCTCGGCCACTCCAGGTATGTCACAAACATAGATCGGTCGCCTTGTTGCCCAGCTTCTCCCTGTCCAAAGCGGCAACCTGGCGAGAGTGAGTCGTTCAATCCGGGACGCCTCAGCCAGGTGCGCTTCGAGATATGCATAGGTTTCAACGAGAATTTGCTGATCTGGCTCGGTTTCGCGAGAGGCAGCGATCTCTTCGAGTATCTCGACGCAGTCCATTACCGAGGGCGGCTTAATGCGAAGAACTCGCCAGAGCGCTGCGGCCGGAGATCTGGCGGGAACGAAGGGGCGCATCGCGCCGAACACAGATGGCCCCAAAAAGACCCGCGCTGGAGGCAGCCACTGCCCATGGAGGAATATCAAACCCGGTCGGTTGCGTTGCGCACCAAAGCGAGCGCGCAGCTGTTTGACCGTGATATCCCCGACCAGATCATCTGGACCAGGATCGCGCTTGTTGCAGGCTGCGGCAATTGCAGCGTAGCGCAGATCAAACTGATGCTGGGGAAGTGCCTCGCCCGATTCCCGGAAGGACTCTAGTTGATCGAGTAACTGAGTTACCTGCGGGTCCGTTTCAACCCGAAGCGCCGACACGACCGGAGACGAGGCGCTGGAGGAGTCCAGCTCGCGCGCAAACCGGCTGGAGTCATCACCAAAGATGGCTTCAGTTGCGGGGGTGCGTACGGCGAGCTCGCGTGGGGCTTGCGGCTTGCCGGCCTCGCTGGTGAGCCACGAAATATCCATGGCATGGGCGATCCAAGTGGCGGGAATGGTTCCTGCGATCGTCCAGGTGTAATCGGAGTAGACGGCCGACGCGCTAACGCGGCCTGAATACAAACGGCCCCATTCGCGGTCCAGAGTTGACAATAATGCACGGGCTCGGACGCTCCGATTCCTGCCTTTTCGCTCCGCCGCGATGTCGTTCACGACAGCCAGGAGCGCCGGAGAAACCCAGTCGTCCTTAAGGTGCGAGGCATGGCGACTAAGGTTTTGCAGCGCTTGCCGCTGACTGTCTGAAAGTTCCGACCAAATGATTCTGTGCGCGGGATCGCCGTAGCGTTCTTCCACTCGGCCCGGCCCAAACAGACGCGGAGCCACTTCCGCGCCCAGAAGACGAAAGAAGGCGCGCGACGCAAGCCATTGTTTCGACTTCCGGTCGTCCCGTTCCTGCCCCTTTCGCTGAAGGAGCTTCTCGTAGCGCGGATGAATCCAGAATATGCCGGGGGTCTCGGCCGCAGCCTTGCTCCAGCCGTCAGCCCTGTCCTCGATTGAGGCAGGAAGATATGCGACGGACGGCCTTCCAACCTCCTGTTGTTTGCTGCGTTCTCGCCAGGACTGCACCTCGACGGCGATGACGCGGCCAATCCTCGGGCCGATGCGGACCGCCATTTCACTAGGCACTCTCTCGAACAGATTACGCAGTTCAAGGAGCTCCGGGTCCCTGAACTGGAGTACAGCACCGCCGCGGTCTACTGCCGCGATCACCTCCAACGTTTTCTCTGCTTCAGGTGAATCGACGAGGTGTTCCTGCTGCTCAAGCCATTTCCGCACGGCTTCGGCGGGGGGCCAGCGGGAAAGATAGACCGGGTGCAGCGCGCGGGCCAAGCCAAGGCGGCTGACAAGCGCATTAGTTGCTCGCGAGGAGAGAAGCATCTCTCCATCCTCTTCAGCTACCGGAGGGACAATGCGAGCGCCATCGTCAGTTACAATGCATCGAACCCGGCCAAGGAGCGCCTCTTCACCTTCCTTGATTGCCACATGAGCCAGTCGGATGAACCAACGCACATCGCGATGAGAGAGGTCTTCGTCCTGCCAGTCGAAAAGGCTGATCGACTCGGCGACGTCGATAGCTGAACGTTCATCCAGTTCAGCGAGGACCGATCGCCATCTCCGTTCCGGGTCGCGGCACGAATCCGGAAGTAGTACGCAATTCGGCCGAAGCCCTGTTGCTTCTCCCTGTCCGATTATTCCGGTCAAGGCGCTATCCTCGAAAACGATCTCGCGCAGTTTGCGCTCGGCGCCTTCAACTTGGATCACCGCGCTCCTTTTCACCTTCTGTCGAATCGTATTCGTCAGTTCCAGGAACCGGTCCGAAAGCCATCGCTCGCTTGCCGCTACGGCTTCATGGCGAAGGGGAACGGCCTTCCAGGCTTCGGCGGGTTGCGTTCGAAACAAATAAACCGCCAACGCTGCGGCGAACTCACCGAGGCGAGCGAACAGCCACTCATTTAGCTTCTCGCGCTGAACGGATCGCCGGGCCGTATCCACATCGAATTGCGCATGGAGACTGAACGGAAGCCGGTTGGCTTCGCCAATAGGCAGACCCGCATAGAGCCACCCCTCTTCATCAGGTGAAGCGGGCAATGCGACGGAAAGCGGCGTAGTCTCGCCTATCGCCTTGTAACGTCGTTGCAGTCCGCGCGGAGCCTTCTTGTGAATGTCGTAACGAGACCAAGAGCGGCCTGTGGCGGGCTCTTGCAGGATTGTGCGGCAGCAAGGTTCGTTGACGCCGGACAATCTTAAATTCTGCTCGATCGCCGCCACATGGATTTCGTGATGCGCAAAGACCTTCTTGCGTTCCAGATCGAGTAGCTTCAGGTGCCGCACCGCATCGAGGAACAGCAGGGACTGCGCTCCTTTCTCGATAAACCAGTTTCTGAACTCATCGAGCTGGAATCCTGGCAATAAATCCAGCTCCAATAAGGTTTGGTTGGATCGACTGTCGTACAATCCAGGAATGGAATTTCTGGGCTTGGCGCGTTCGACCTGGCTCCCCTGAATCACGAAGTGATACGGCTGGCAGTGCACCGTCAGTCTGCGGCCAAGGCGTCCTAGCGTCTTCAGTCCGATTCCAAATCTTCCCTTGCTGAATGGGTCATTCCGCTTGGTGGATATGAAGGCTAGCGTCATGGCGATTACATGCTCAAGATGAACACGTTCACCATCGTGCACCACCAAAAGCTTCTGCCGACCCCCGGTGCCTTGGACCGCGGCACGGACCTCGCTCGCCCCCAGGTCATCTGCATTCTGTACGACCTCAATGAGACCGTGAAAGGATTCCACATTTAGCTGTTCGGCACTGATTTGCGCGCCGTCGAGGACTTGCCTCAGGACGCCGGGAGTGCCGTGTTGAAGGTGCTCAAGTTCCTCCAGTGCGGCATCTGCGAAATCGCGGGTCAACGGGTCCTCCACCGGACCTGCATTAAGCCCCAGGCTCCAGAGCCTACGGGCTGCGCCCCGGCCCATGTCGGAATGCGTAGCTACGGTCCTGATTTCCCCTGCAAGCACGTTCTGCTCCTCCCAGCACCTGTTTACCGTGGTTTGTCCGCTGCGTTCCAGTTTTCTCCGAGAATTTTGGAATCGTGAAGCTCTCGATAAAAGACACGGTCGGCGAGAACTTCAGCTTCGGCGGGCGTCGCCATTTGACTGGGGAGATCTGCCGCCGGTCATCGATGAAAGCGAACGCCCTCGAGCTGATTCCGTTTGGGCGGTGCGCAAACTTTTTCTGCCCTAGGCGGACGATCGTTCGCGCGGTTCAGTTTTTCCAATGCGCGATAAAATCTCCACGTAGCGAATAAATCTTTTGCGGCAATTCACTTCCGACACATGTCAGCCCCAGGTAGGTGGCGGCGCGGGTGGCACCCACATATAGGTACTTATCGAAAAGCTCCGGCCGCAATGTTGCCAACGTGTCGATCCCGACAAAGAACACGGCTTCAAACTCTAGCCCTTTGATGTGCTGGACATCGAATACCCTGATGTCATTGTCATGGCCGACAAACTGCCCCTTGTAGCAGGCGACCACGTTCAGGTTTTCATCAGCCAGCGCGGCCTTAAGGCTGTCGGCAAGGGGGCCGACATCGGCTTCATTATTGACCAGAATCGCGACCGAAGGCAGGGGTTTGGTCAATCGTTCGATCTCGGTAATCCGGCTTGTCAGCCAGTCGACGATGTCATCACGGTGCGCGAGATCGACGCCAAGAACCGGCGGCCATCCATCGTTGTCTACATTTTTAGGGAGGGCCACCTCAACCGTTTCCCCAGAACACAGCCGCACAATTTCCTTCGCCAAACGATTGAGCTGGCGCGTGTGCCGGTACGTGACCTGGATCGGCCTGACGTCGATCTTGGGAAAGGCCCAGCGCATGTCATCCGTGGTTCGGCTGCCCCACGGGGTGATACGCTGATTGAAATCGCCGCAGGCGAAGAACGACTGGATCGTGGGGCTGCTGAGCGCGCCCATGCAAGCAAGGGTTATGGGTGAGAAGTCGGTGGCTTCGTCGACCATAATCTGGTTGCGTACAATGCCCTGGAAATTCTTCAAAACGGCATAAGGCGGATCGTCGATGTTTCGTCGAATGGTGCGGTCCCGCACCAGGGCGGAAGCGGCACGCATCGTGCAAAGCAGCATGACGTCGACCTCCTGCGGGTCGACATCGTTCGCCGGGATCGCACTTCCAATGTACCAGATGCCTTGTGGCTGCCGGGCGCGCCGGAAGCGGCGATACCGCGCCGGTACCCCGTTCAGGTATCGCCTTATAGGATTAGTAAACTTCCGCAGCGCCGCCTGAATTTGAAGGCTCTCACCAACCTGGCGAAGATCGGCGTCAGGGAGGCTTCGATCCCCAATCCAATCCGCAATTCGGGCTGCACGGCTGGTCCGGCCCATTGCTCGTCTGCCTGAACGCGCGCGCGCCTGGTTCCGCAGATTTCGTAAATAGCCCGAAGCCGCCGCTGCCATACGAGTTCGCGGCGCCTGTAATTCTTCTTCGTCCTCGCCATCCTGTTCCTCCGCGTCCTCATCGGCAGCACTCAGCCCGTCAAGGAATGCCGCCAACTCTTCGAGAAACTGGTGATTTCGGTTGACCTGCAGATTGAGGCTGCGCCGCAGCACGGCGTCTGTCTCTTCCTTCATGCTTGTCAGCAGACCTTCGACATCCGCAGAAGCGCCGATGAGGTCGAGCAGAGCGCGTGACAGGGAAACGGCAGGCGCTTCGGCAACCACCGTTCCTAGCGTCCGCCCAAGCCGCGCCGCTTCCGCCACAGCAGTTTTTTCTAGAAGTTCGGCCGCCACGCGCAACTCCTCCCAGAAGTCGCCGCCCTGCCAGTTCTCGAAATCCTCGTACCAGGCGGTCTGCCGGCCGAGCAGCTCCGGCTGAAGGAAGGTTTCGCCTTCCTTCATGATGAATGGCCCCCCTCCGTCCGACGCCTTAAGGATACGAAACCTGTTTCGCGCCAGGCGCTGCCGGAAACCCGACCAGGTGGCAATCTTCTGATCGGGAGCCGCAATGTTCTCGCGCGCGAAGGCTTCTTTGAGATATTGCTTGAGCAGGTCCGTAGGTGTGAACATTAGCCAACTGTCAGCATGTTCGGGACCGCTATCCACGCGGCTGCTATCGGCTAGGCGCCTCTCGTCATTATCGAGGAATTCGCGATCGAGCTTCTGTCCCAAACGACGGATGAGAGTGGTCGTCTTTCCGGTTCCGGGCGGACCGATTATCAGTAGCTGGCTGCTAAGCGGGAGCCGGAAGATTTCATCCTGATAGCGATCCAGAATTGGCTGGTCGCGCAGCCCCATCTTTGTGATGACGCTACGTCGGATGCCGTTGATGACATTGGTCGCTTTCTCGTCGTCGGCTAGGATGCTGTCGAGCAGTGTACTATCATCCTCCAACGCGACATGCACCGCTAGGGCGTCAAGCAGAGAGACGACTGTGATCGGGCCGTATGCTTCGCCTTCTAGGATCGAATTGCGCGAGTCCCATCGACTATCACGTCGCTGCGGGTGGAAAAGCGCCTTCTCGACGATCTCCACCGATTGGACGCCGCCGGGGGTCCTGATGTCGAAATCGTCGCCAACGTCGAGCGATGCGAGCCGGCCCGCAGGCGAGTTGCGCCCGGCTAGAAACTTGCCCCCGCCGGGATTCGCAGCCGGCGTGTCGCGGCAGATATAGTAGATGACAGCGGCGCCATCCGTTCGGCGAGCAACAACGCGCGCGATCGCCGGCTCCTTGGCGAGAACTTCAAGACTTCGACGGCGCGCGCTGTCGATATTGCTGAGGGACTTGACCGCTTCCCCCGATGTAAAGGTATTTACGCTTGCGAGTGCGGTTGGACCAGTGGAGTACGGCTCGCCGAGCTGCGACTGGACGGCTGAAGAAATAGTCTCGAATACGTCGAGGGTCTCTTGCGAAACCCGTTCGACTTGATCCTGGTAGTTAATCGTCATCCCCAAGCTGCCCTTCCCTAGAGTATTTTCTGTACATTTAACCGCCGTCAGTTCCGGTCAAGAGATTGATAACTGTCGTGCGATTGCGTTCTTCAGCGCGGCGCTGTCAGTTGCACAATAAGCGGGACGGCTTGGAGAATGAAAGCCAAATGCCTACGGGCTCCAGAGAGCCCGCAATCAATGCCGCGATGTCGAGAGTTCAGCATCGCCAATGTCTCGCGAGCGGACCCACCCAGCGCCCGTTTTGGGTCGACATGTGCGATTGGGCGAACGCCGGCTTTCCACCAGGTTCGTATTCTGGACCGATTCCGGGGGGCGAAAACGCCAGCCGACGACAGCCCAGGTTCAAGGGCCCGGCGATTGCAGTCAACCAAATCTTCCCAAGTTTGAGTGCTGATAGGGAGATTCTGAATCGGCACGGGATAAATGCTAGAAACGGGGACCATTTTATCTTCCAGTTGCGATGACGTTTGCTTCTCGTTGCAGAAGGAAATCGAGCAACAAAGTTGCGGCTGTCAAAGCTTCTCTAATTCCCTCATCAGTGATGCGGCTGAAATCCGACGGAGCGTGCGAAACGGGCATGGTCAGCACTCTCGTGGAGCCCAGCGTCCGAAGCACCGCGTTGCGCAGCTTGGTCCTTGCGTCTGGCGTCAGTTCAGCGTCCTCAATAGCGCGAGCCGAAGCACCAGGCCAGAACGACAGATCAACTGTGGCCTTCTTGATCTTCCAATCGATTGTCACTTTCGGCGGGAGAGCGCCTTTGAAGATGACCCAGCTTGAATTGCTTCCCTTCCCGCTCGGAGGTTTCATTTCCAAGGCAGGAAATTCACTGCTCGCAATACGGTAAATACGCTCCCACAGTGATGTCACTGCAGGCGCTTCGACAAGAATATACGAGGATCGGGCTCTTTCGATGGCTCGCTTGATCAGAGATGCTCGGTGCAGTGCCCGGGAGGTACCCTCCTGCTCGATTGCTGCGGCGATTTCTTCGTAAGAGACACTGGCATCAAATGCGGAGACGGAAGGGTTTAGACTTCCAACGTAGGACTCGGGCGCTACAAGCACACAGCGGGCGAAACCGTGGGAGCTTTCCAACGCCTGGGTTCTTTCCCGATAACGTTCCGCTTGGCGAGGTTGGAAAGAGGCATCTATCTTGTTCTCGATCAGAAGGACCCCTTTTTGCCCGTCCATCTCAATTGCTGTCAGCACATCGGTTTCACCGGATTGGTCAAACACCGATAAGCGGCAATCGACAAATCGCACGAAACCATACAAATCCAGCGCACGTGTGAATAGATTTTGGACGCCCGAGTTGAATAGAAGTTCCTCCTGCAACAACACGTCGATGTCACGTTCGTAAAGGCGCGGGAGAATTTCAGGCGTGGGCTGCGGGTTCATCTACAAACTCCAATTCAGAATTTCAGCCGGCCCAATCGCTTTCCCGCGGTAATCATCTGACCATCATCGCTGATGACAAGATAAGTGTTGAGGCGGTCGGACACCTTAGCATAGCTCCGCCCGAGCTCGGCCATGGCGCGAGATCGAGCCTTGCCGTCCATGAAATATACGTCGGCACCAAAGCGCCGCTTGCGGCGCCCATAGGCAAGGATCGCGTCGATGACTTCCGGCTTGATCCCCCGCTGCTGGCAGCGGGTTTCTGCATGGCGCGTATACATTGATCTCTCCTCCCTCCTTAGTCCCCTGGAAGATAGGAGAGGGGGGTGCCATTTCCTGTCATGCCGCTCGCTCTTTCGAGGTAACTGGGGGGCCTGAATCCATGTGACTCCCGCTGTATTCCCGCAGGGAGCAAAGCATGCTTACGAGCCGCATCTCGTGAACGTTGTGGCAGTGGACCTCCAGGAGCCGTGGGTTCGCAAAAACCAAGGCAAGCACCTGTGCCCGCGATACCGCGACGTTGATCCGATTGAGGCTGAAGAGGAAATCGACCCCGCGCGGGATTTCATCCGCCGACGAAGTGGTCATGGATACCATGCAGACAGGAGCTTCCTGGCCTTGGAACTTGTCGACGGTTCCGATCCGGGAACCAGGAGGAAGCGATCTTCTCAGGGCGTTCACCTGCGCGTTGTAAGGCGCAACGATCAGGATGTCTTGAAGCGTCAGGCTTCTTTCTTTGCCATCACGATCGCGGAACCTGACTCCAATGAGGCGATCCATTTCGCGGCGGATAGCATCGATTTCCTCGACAGCGACCTGTCTGTTACCAGTGTGCTGAACTTCCACAAAGTGAACACCTGAGGATCGATTGGCATCTGAGATGATCGCTTGTCTGGCGGCGCCTTCATCTGAGGCGAGCCGGCTCTCATAAATGATGTCGGAGATGAACCGGCACACATCGGGATGCATCCGGCGTGATATTGGCAAGAAAATGCCCATGTCGGCCGGAACAGCGTTATGCCCGGCGAGCAGATACTCGAGCGACGACAGCCCACTTTCTCCAGGATGCGCACCCTGAATCGGCTGAGGCAACTGCATAGGATCGCCAACCAGCACGATGTTTTTGGCACAGGTGCCCATCGCAACGATGTTCGCCACCGAAACCTGGCCAGCCTCGTCGACAAACAGATAGTCGAAAGCCTGTTGGAATTCTGGCCTCGAGAGCAGCCAAGCCGTCCCGCCCACCACTGAGGCCGTGATCAACTGACTGTCTTCATTTTTGGACGTGACGTAGATGGAGCCATACGGATCGTCGAAGCCGTCTCCCCCCTTCTTTGCTATGGCGACCGATGTGCCGGCTTCGTTGGCTCTATCGACCACCGCACACAGCAGATTGTCGATGGCCTTGTGGCTGTTGGAGGCGACTGCAATCCGCTTCCCTCGCTTGACCAAATCCAGGATAGCGCATGAACTGACGTAAGTCTTTCCAGTGCCTGGTGGTCCCTGGACGGCCACTGTACTGCGATCGAGGTCACCGACCGCAGTGATGACTTCCGGAACGACGTCTGAAGACGGATCGATGATGTTCGGCTGTCTACCATGGCTCAGAAAGCGAGGTCTGCAACGCTGCAAGAAATCCAGGATTGCCGGGAACTGCCGATCATCCCGAACGATTGAGGCCACCGCGCGTTGAATGGCGCCTTCGATGGTCCGGGTATCCAGCGGTCCTGCAGGAACCAGGCACGTCGATTCGGGTGCATCATCGTAGCGGTTCATTGAAAACTGCACGACCGCGCGATTGCGAGTTCGATCGATCTCGATCAGCTTCGCGGAAGACGGCAGGCCGTCCACCTCGATATGACAATCTCCCACGTCGATCTTCGTCTCCTGTGCCGGAAACTCATAGGTGCGCTGCCAGTAGCTGCCGGCAACGGACGTTGCCGAAACAGCTTCCAGCCCGCCGAGGCAGTCGAGATCATCCACCAGTTCATCCGCCTCCCTCCCTATCTTGTCAAAGATCGACCACCAGGCCGGCTTCTTTTCTCGCGGGTGGAAGTAGCTCAGATCAAACAGCAAGTCGGCCAGCCGATCCCCTAGTTGCGCACGAACTGGCTGCAGCCTTTCCCGCAGTTCGTCCGCGGCTGCTTGCTCGGCAGCAACTCTCCCAAGATTACAGCCGGCGCCTTCGTCCGCCCCTCCTCGATCCCGCCATTCCATGTTTGGGGGACGCACCTCGGCTATTAACCAGTCGCGGAGCAGCTGCGTGGAGATGCAGTCAACCCGGTTGTAGTCGCGGATTTCATCGAGAATGCTTTGGTCGCCCGTCTCGCGCCATTTTTCATAGGCGACTACGCTGCCACCGGCAGTCTTCACCTCCCCGGTGCGTGCTTCCATGTAGAAAGCTTCCAGATTCTTGAGCGAGTAGCGCGGTTCCGACGCAATCAGACCTGCCGAGACCACGCTGTAGAGATCGACGAACCTGTTCTCCCTGAGCATCTGATCCAGCAGCGCCTCGCCTACGCCATGACTGCTGGTGAGCTGGCGCAGGGCCGAAACCTCATACGCGGCGTAGTGATAGATGTGTGCTCTCGTGAACCGCTTCAGACGGTCCTCGAAGAAGACCATCAGCTGCCGCAGCGCCTCTTTCTCTTCCGTGCGATTGTGCGCCCAGAAATCTCGAAATTCTCCACTGCCTCCACTGTCGAACCAGACCCCATGGAGATATTCCAGCCCGTTCTCGTAGAAGGGGTCGCCTTCGATGTCATAGAACAGGTCTCCTGCATCGGGCTTCGGAAGCAGAGCCAGGCCCCGGCTAGGGTCGAACGGCTTAAGCTCGAACGAAGGCCGCCCTCCGGCCCGCCGCGCTGTCTGCAGACGAGCCTGGGTTCGCAACCTGCTCAGCGTCGTCTCCGCTAGCTTCGGGACTCCTTCATTGTGCTGCCCGAGGGCAGCCATTGTCGTCACGCCAGCTGCAATCAGCTTGCTCCGCTGGTTCCTGGAGATGCCAGCCACAAGGGCAAGGCTGTCCGACTCCTCCCAATGCGTCTGGCAAACCTCGCGCCAGCGGCACAGGTCGCACATCTTCACCGGATCGGGAGAGGTCGCGGGCGGATCGGCTACAAAGCGTTCCAGCCGGGATCGTGCATGACGAGCATATGCCGCATAGTCCAATAGCCTGAAGGAGAAACGCTCACCGTTCCCCAGCTCAATGTGGGCATATTCCGGTTGAAGACCCTGAGCCTTAGCCAAAAGATCCGAATACAGCACAAGCTGCAGAATGTGTTTCGGGTCCGGCTTCCGTTTCAGCTTGGTATCAATGACCTCATAGGAATAGGCGCCCAGCAACGAGGGCTTATCGACCTTGATGAGAAAATCGGACCACCCGCCCCAGGGCAGCCCGAAAAACGCGCCCTGGAAGAGGACATCCGCGCCGGCAAACAGCGCCGCACGCGTTTCCTTGGCAGCGGCTGGCAAATCCCGGTCGCGGCCGAACTCGATAACGCGATGGCCTTCTGCACGCAGCTTGGCAAGAAACTTCGCTTCGTGAGCGTCGCCCTGCTTCTGGAGGATCTTGGCATCCTCCGTGTCCTCGGCGGGGAAAAGAGGTTCCCCCTTCGCGTATCTGAGATCCATCGCGGTCGCATGAATACAGCCCATGAACCGCATCAGGTCCGATGCGGAAAGCAAAATCTCCGAGCCTTCCAGTTTCATTTCACTCCCCCACCCAACTCATAATAGAACCGTAAGCACTGATCGTGACAATAGCTGTCACCCGGATTGGTGAAGATCGATGTCATTTGAGAAGGCGCAGCAGCTGATTGAGCTTGCAACGTATGTTGCAGCCCGAAGAATGGGCGTGACAGTTGATGACGTCGGGGAGCGGTTTCGCGTATCCAAACGCACCGCGCAGCGGATGCTGCATACGCTCGAAGTTCAATTTCCCGATACCGAACCCAGCTTCGAAGACGATGGGCGTAAGCGTTGGCGGTTACAGACGGGAGCTCTGCGCGATCTGCTCACGCTCACTCCCGATGAACTGGCGGCGCTGGATCTCTCGATTGAGACACTGGAACGGAATGCTCAAGGTCTGGAGGCCGAGCACCTCCGTTCTTTGCGAGAAAAAATACTGGCGCTGGTGCCGGGCAATCGGATCGCACGTCTGGAAACTGACCACGAAGCATTGCTTGAGGCGCAGGGTCTCGCAGCCCGCCCGGGGCCTACGACAAGGCTGGCGCCACACGTGGGTTCGACCATAGCAACGGCGCTCAAGGGGTCGCAGCGGTTGAAGATCGTCTACCAGTCCCGCGGGTCAGCTACATCCACCGAGCGGGTGGTCGAACCTTATGGAGTGTTGATCGGAATCCGACGCTATCTGGTGGCCAGGCCAACAACTGATCGCGCGGGTCCACTCAGGCACTTCGTGGCTGAGAAGATCGAACACGCGGAACTGACCGGCGAGGTCTTCGAACGTGATCCAGGCTTCGACATTCATGCGCATGCGCGCAAGGCGTTCGGAGCTTTTCAGAACGACAGTGAGTTTGGCGAAGTCATCTGGAAGTTCAAGCCTGACGCAGCGCTGCATGCACGAACTTTCCTGTTCCATCCGGCTCAGATCCTGGAGGATCAATCCGACGGTTCACTGATCGTGCGTTTCTGGGCGTCCGGTCATATGGAGATGTGCTGGCACCTCTATATGTGGGGAGACAAGGTTGAGGTCGTGGCGCCGGAGGCCCTTCGCAGAATGGTCGAGACGCACCAGCGCTCTGACTTTCCCTCGCTTCCATAGAATGCAATTTCCTAAACAGCTTTGAACCGCGGGAACTACACGATCCCCGCCTGGTGACAGATTCTGTCATTAGCCTGTGGAAACCTGAAATCCCGAGGGATTGGCAGCCTAGGCAGACACCTAAGCGCAGCCCAGTATCTGTTTCGGGGAATCAAAGCCTTCTCACGCGAAGGCAAAAGGTGAGGGCATGGCTTTTCGATTTGTTCATACGGCGGACGTTCACCTGGATTCGCCTCTTCGGTCGCTGGCGCTGCGCAACCCGGAACTAGGCGAACTGATTGGCAACGCGACGCGGCGTGCTTTTGTCAATATCGTCGATCTCTGCCTATCAGAGCAGGTCAACGCGCTTCTTCTCGCGGGTGATCTCTACGATGGCGATCAGACCTCCATGAAAACTGCGCGGTTCCTTTCCGAGCAAATCCGCCGACTGGACCAAGCCGGAGTGCGGGTGTTCATCATCCGAGGCAACCACGATGCGTTGTCGAAGATCACCAGAGAACTGACGTACCCGGAAACCGTAAAAGTCTACGGTGGGCGCCCGGAGGCTATCTCGCTCGAATTGGATCAAGCGACTCCTGTGGTTATTCACGGGCTTAGCTTTGCGCAGGCCCAGTGTCCCGAAAATCTGGTGGGAAAGTACAAACCACGGATCGAGGGCGCTGTTAACATCGGTCTTCTGCACACCAGCCTCGCAGGAACGCGGGGGCACGATCCCTACGCACCCTGCGACGTCTCGGATCTGGAGGCGACAGAGTTCGACTATTGGGCGCTCGGTCACATTCACAAGCGATCAATCAGTAACGGACGCTGCACGATCGTGATGCCTGGCATGCCCCAGGGGCGCGACATCAACGAATCTGGTCCGAAATCGGTGAGTCTAGTTACGATCGCTGATGACCGAACCGTCCACATTGAGGAAAGGTTCACCAGCATCGCCCAATTCGAGCGCGTCGTGATCGACCTCGACGGCATCGCAGATTGGCGTCACATGGTGACCACGGTAGCGGGCAACCTGGGGGCCGCGCGGGAAGCTGCAAATTCCGATCACCTTGTGGTCCGGCTCTCCTTCACCGGACGAACGCCGCTTGCATGGCGGCTCCGTAACGATGCCGACCTCGTCAAGACCGAAGCCGAGCACAGGGCATCTGTTATTGGCCGGACCTGGATCGAGAAAGTGGAGATCCAGTGCACCGACCTCGTTTCCGCAGATGGGTCCAACGGCGATCCACTCGTCGAACTGCGAGAGCTTGTCGGAAGCGAGATTATCGGCTCGGAAGCTTACCACGCCGCGCTCATCGATATTGGGGAGGAGCTTCGTGGTCATCTGCCACCTGAAAGCAGAGGTACTTTCGGTGCTGATCAGGAGGAGTTTCGGGCCACGTTGCGCCTGCTCGCGCAGGAGGGGGTCGAAGATGTGCTCGCACGGCTCCAACGTCGGAAGCAGGATGAGGTAGCATGATGCGTATCAACCGGCTTGACCTTACCCGCTACGGCAAATTCACCGACAAGCACATCGACTTCGGGCCCGTGGAGCCGGGCCGTCCAGATTTACATATCATCTACGGTCCGAACGAGGCGGGCAAATCGACCGCCCTATCTGCATTCCTCGACCTCCTCTTCGGCATCGAGTCCCGCAGCCGCTATGATTTCCTCCACCCATACTCAACGATGCGCATCGGGGCTGCATTGGACATCAGTGGTGTTGCCCGGGAGCTTGTCCGGATCAAGAAGCCCCAAAACAGTCTGCTCGGTCCGGGTGATCAGCCGATCAGCGAACATTTGATACTCGGCGAGCTTGGTGGAGTTGAGCGCGACGTCTATTGCGCGATGTTTTCACTCGACGATGACACCCTTGAGGAAGGCGGCGAGAGCATCCTGGCCAGCAAGGGTGATCTCGGACAGCTTCTGTTTTCGGCAAGCACAGGTTTGGCCGCACTAAGTCGGACACTTGTTGAATTGCGTTCGCGGGCCGACGGCCTTTTCAAACTCCGTGCCCGCAGCAGTGAAATCGGCGACTTAAAAAGTCGGCTTTCCGATCTGAAGGGGCGAAAAGAGCAGATTGACACGCTCGCCACCCATTATCACCAGATGGTGGAAACCAAGGAGCGGTCACTGGCACACTATGACGAAGCAATGGCTGACCGAACCCGCACGCAGCTGCGGCTGGACGAGATCAAGAATCTGCTGACCGCACTGCCACGACTGGCGGAATTGCGGGACATCCGGGACAGTCTCGCTGAGTTGCAAGATGTTCCCGAAGCGCCGCCTTCGTGGGGAAGCGAACTGCCGGCACTTCATCAGGAGGACATCGAGCTTGCCGTGAAGCGGGAGACGGCGAAAGCGTCCATGGCCGAGCTTGAGAAAGGTCTCAATGCCATTGCCCTCGACGCGGTCGCGCTCACCTTGGGACAAAGGATGGACGCTATCGGCGAGTTGCACGCCCGTTATGTCACCGCTGAAAGGGATCTGCCGGACCGTCGCCTGCAATTGATGGAAGTCGACCGGGAAATTGCGAATATTCTGCGGCTTCTCGAGCGTCCCGAAGAACACGAGTTGAGCAGCCTGATGCTCGGAAGTAGCATCTCTGGGAGCATCAGACATCTCGTTGAACGCCGTTCCGGTATCGACGCGACACTTCAAGACGCGGAGCGCGAAGCCGAAGAGGCGAACCGCCGACTGATCGAGTTGCAGAGCAAGCTGTCGAGCGAAGCCGCTGCCGCCACAAACAGCACAGCCATTGCGGCGCTGGCGAGGGAGCTCTCGGCTCTTCGAGAGAACGACCATGCAGCCCGTCGCCGCGTCGCGGAACGCTCCCGTGTGGATCTTAAAGAAACACTGGCACAGCAGATGTCGGAACTCCGACCGTGGGGTGAAAACCTTGATCAGGTACGGCAAATGCGAGTGCCGGCACCTTCTGAGCTGGAGGCCTGGAAATCAGCTCTCTCTAAAGCGGAAGCCGAGATCGATCGCCATAGCGATGATAACGGGCGTCTCACGAGTGAGCAGCGACGTTTACGTGCCGAACTGGATGCACTGAAGAATATCACCGGCGTTGTGGCCGATCATGAGGCGGCGACGTCGCGATCCGCGCGTGAAGCGGCATGGGCCACACATCGTGACGCGCTCGATGAATCGACCGCGGCGGCGTTTGAGGTCGAGCTGCGAAAAGACGACCTGATCACCAGCGCGCGGCTGGGACAGATGAGCGACCTGGCGAAGCTGAATCAAGACCATCAGAGGCTCGCGGTTGTGGAAGCGGAATTAGAAAGCGCAGCGGAGCTGCTGAACGCGGCGAAGTCGAAACGCAAAGCTATCAGGGCCGACGTTCTGGCCTCTGCTCGGATCATGGCTCCGACTATTTCTGACGAGATCACACTAAGGGGGCTTGAGGCGTGGCTGCAACGCCGCGAATTGGTCCTCGCGACGGCCAAATTGCTCAGGGAGGCGGAAGGTGACTTACGCCAGGCGGAGGCGGACGCCTCGGCGGGGTGCAACCGGCTATCGGCGGCACTATCGGCGGCAGCCGTTTCCCATGATCACTCTGACTCCTATGAAGCCCTCTTGGCTACGGCCCAATCCGCCGTTGATCTTGAAGTCGAACACAAGAACTTGAGAGAGCAGCTTGAACGCTGCGAACGGGAGGAGGCTTCCCGCCGCTCAACCCTTGAAACGGCATCTGCCGACGAGGAGCAATGGGACGCGTCATGGGCCGAGGTTTGCAAGAGCTGCTGGCTCGGCGCAGGAGGGACTATCCCCAGCCTCGCGACTGTCAAGGAGGTCATGGACAGACTTGCTGAACTCGGCCCGGCCGCTCAACGGCAAGCCGGCTTGGCAGATCGCATCGCCAAGATGGAGGATGATCAGGCTATCTTCTCGCGCGAACTTGCCGTCATGGCAGCAGAGCTGGGATTGGAGCGATCAGTAGTGAATGCGCTGGGTCTCTGGGCGCTGATGTCCGCCAGAGTGGAAGAGGCCCGGTCGAAAAAGGCAGAATGGGAATCCAAGCACCTTGCCCTCGAGGGTCAGATTCTCAAAAACCGGGACTTGGAGGCTGAAATCGCGGTTTGCGAGCGACGCAAATCTGAAATGACGCAGCTGTTCGGAGTATCTTCCTTGCAGGACGTAGAGAAAAAGCTGCGCATGATCGAGCAAAGGAGAGACTTGCGCCGGCGCTGCAATACCATCGAACGGGAAATCCGAGAGGCGCTATCAATTCAGGACATGGCCGATGTCGAAGCGATGCTTGACGCCACGGATCGGCCCGCGCTGGAGGCCGAGCAGGTAGAACTCAGGGCCCGGTTTGAGGATCAGGATCGGCGCGTACGAGAGCTGTTTACGGCATACAGCAAAGCGTCCGACGAGATGGATGCAGTCGACGGCGATAGTGCCGTGGCTGCTCTTGAAGAGCAACGGCGCACCGTCCTCCTGGAAATCGAGGATAAGGCGTTCAGCTACTTCCGCCTTAGGGCCGGCATCGTCGCGGCCGAGCAAGCCTTGCGCCTCTACCGCGACAAGCATCGCAGTTCGATGATGCTTCGCGCCTCGGAGGCTTTTCAGGTGATCAGCCGCGGCGCCTATCTTGGTCTGGCGACCCAGCCTGACAAGGACGCCGAAGTACTTATCGGCATCGGGGCTGATGGGAGTTCCAAGCTGGCGCAGGAAATGTCAAAGGGAACGCGCTTCCAACTCTATCTCGCGCTCAGAGTGGCCGGGTACCACGAGTTCGTCCAATCTCGCACCCCTGTTCCCTTCATCGCCGACGACATCATGGAGACGTTCGACGACTTCCGTGCCGAGGAAGCCTTCCGGCTATTCGCCGACATGGCGAAAGTGGGTCAGGTAATCTACCTGACGCATCACCAGCATCTTTGCAATATCGCCAGGCGGGTTTGTCCCAATGCACGCATACATGAGTTGGCGCCGCCGCTTGCTCTGGAAACCCGTGCGGCATAGACGTCGGAGCCGATTCGGTGATTGCCTCCGGTCTGCAAAGGCCGATCTTAGTCGACAATTGAGCTTGAAGACGTTGAGGAGGCATCGGACTTGTAGGAGGACAAGATGCCTTGATCGATCAGTGAAATGCAGAAAACGATCCTGTCAGCTGATCCTCGATTTAACTGTCAAAAGCAGTGATGGAATCTCAACTTAATTGCCCATTTTCAATTTAAGTGGTCGATGATGAAATTCCGTTTTAAACGGCGGCATCTCCACGGTTCTAATCTCGGCACAAAATTGAACCAACGGTTGCACGGACTATGATATGCGTGACTGCACCGAGTTAAATGTAATCGCGCTCGCAAATCGCGAACGGCGGTTGCGACATTCAAATGGTGCGGGGGGAATGTGCTTCTGACGGATTTTGATGAAGGTGTCAGCCTTGCGCTTGACTCGCTTCTGGCGGAGAGGCTTGCCATATTCGCTGGTGCTGGCCTCTCGATGGCGGCACCAAGTAATCTGCCGAGTGCGTGGACGCTCGCGCAGAAGGCGAAAGCGAAATACACGGCCCAATATGGCGGAGCCCGCCCGCCGCTCTCCAACAATATTGAGGAGCAAGCTGAGTATTTTTTCCAGCGCGGCGAACTACCAACCGTATTCCTTGGGACATTGATCGATCGTAACGCGTTTGCCGGCCGCCCTAATGAGGGCCACTACGCGATCGCCGACCTCATGCTCGCCCGCGCCTTGCAGACCGTGGTGACGACCAATGTCGACACCCTTGTCGAGTCCGCGGGCGTCTTCCTCTTTGGGCAAGTCGAGGTTGGTATTGATGGGCACGCTGTGGCAGCCCTGCCTCCGGCGGTCACCCCAATGCTTAAACTCCATGGCTGCAGGACGATTGATCTTGCGAACACTGTCTGGGCACCGGGTCAGCTGGCGCATAACCCGGTACAATCTCGCATCTCCAGTAGTGCGCCATGGCTTACCCAACGGCTACTGAACCGCGATCTGGTCATAGTTGGCTACTGGACCGATTGGGACTATCTGAACGCCGTCTTGGCATCCACGCTCGATGCCGTTAACCTATCCAGAGTCATCGTTGTTGACACAGCAGACAGCGCCAGCTTTCAAGCGAAGGCGCCCGCCCTCCATGCGCTCGGCATGCGCGCCAGTGGCGGATTCCTGCATGTGAAGGAGTCGGGCGCCCGCTTTCTTGCCGCTCTGCGCCGAGAATATTCCAAGAGCTTCATCCGACAAGTGCTGCATGGCGGGGCGGCGGATTTCCAGCACTGCAAAGGTACAGATCCTGACCCGGCCTGGCTTGAGGCTCCTGATGTTGACAACGATCAACTCTGGCTGATGCGTCGCGACCTGCTTGGATGCGAGCCAAATGCGCCCGCCGACGCGCCTCGACCACCCAACGAACCTCTTGTTGGCCTGACAATGATCGAACTGCAGGCGGCTGGCGCTGTCGCGGAAGGGACCAACTGGAAGCTCGGCGGCAAAACCATTCGGGTGCTGCGCACGCCTAATCAGATGCTAGACAGGGTAGAGGCTACATTCGAAAAGGATGTGGCGCCGGTGGTCGCGCCCGACATTGTAGTGGCCGTGGGAGCGGAGTCGCGGGCTCTGCCAGCAAGCTTCGCCCGAGGCAGCGCAACCGCCAGCATTGCGAGAGGATCGGGTAGCATGTGGATGACCCACGCCGATGCAGTGAAGGAACTCGGACTGTGACAGATTTGATCGAAGAAGCTGCCCGCCTCCTCCAGGACGCCGGCTTCGAGATACAGCCGGTCGACATTGACGGACTTTCTGCGCGCGTCCTCGAGAACGACACGCTGCTGGGATTTGTTCTCGTCTATGACACGGCCGGTGACCTCCTCGCGCGCTGGTCGGGCGACACTGATCGCCTTGTCGCGCAGCGCCAGTTCCAGCTTCGCGCTGCGGGCACCAAGGCCTGGAACAGCTATGTTCTGCTGCTCGCCCGCGACCGGGCCAATTATGCCGAGGCTATCGCGCTGAGCTCGATCGAGGAGGATTTGTCCGGACTGCGCAAGATTGCACGGTCTGGCTGCGAGCACGGTTCCGACATACTGCGAGCTCTCCTCCCACTGATGCCGCTGCAGTCGACGCCCGTCCTCGATGCTGTAGATAGCAAGGAAGAGATTCGCCAGCGGACCACAGAGCTTGCCCCGACGGTCGTTGAGGCTTTTCTGTCGGCTGCCGACCCGCACATCGTGTTCCAGCTGCTGGAGAAAGAGCCATGAAGGTCGACTATGTCGAGGCGAGCGGGTTTCGCGGTTATCGCGATCCCGTCAGGATCGATTTCGCTTCCGGCTTTACCGTCATCGATGGCCGCAATGGCGTCGGCAAGAGTACGATCTTCGACGCGGTCGAATTTGCGCTGACCGGTGAGCTCAGCAAATATAAGGGCGCAACCGCAGCGGGACAGAGCGTCGCCGACTATTTTTGGTGGATCGGTGAGGGTGACGCGCCCAAGGAACGCTATGTCGAAGTCGGGTTCTCCGGGAGCGGTGGGACGTTCAAGGTTCGCCGCACGCCACTCGACGCGAGCGACGTCACGATATCGCCCGACATTGTGAAGGCGCTGGCGCATCCGGAGCTTGCCCCTAAGGCGCCGCTGGAGCAGCTGTGCGCCACGGCGATTATTCGCGACGAGCATATTGCCGGCCTCAGCCTCGACCTGAAGGAGACCGAGCGCTACGCACTGCTTCGTCAGGCGATCGGCGCGAATGATGCCGACAGCTGGATCGCTCGCGCGCTGGACATCTCGACGCTGGCGAAGCGTCGGAGAGAGGCGGCGCAAGGGGAAGTCAACACGCTGACAGCGGAATTAGCGGCGACTGCGCGGCGGCTTGATGAGCTTCGGTCATCGCTTGCCTCGGACAGCGCGATCGCTGAGGCGACCACCCGGCTCCGGCTATTTGCCGATACGACAGCGACCCCGGACAGCCTAACCGGGGCGGTTCGCCATCGCATGGCTGCAGTAGACTATGAGCTGGGAGAACTCTCCTCATTGCGTGACCGTCTGAACCAATTCGGGAGCGCGCGCGCCTCGCTTCCTAACCTCTATAGGGAATTGTCGTCGGTTCAGCGCGCGTGTGATGAGGCCGAGCGCTCGCTCGCTGCCATCGTCGAAGTTGATGCCGAAGAGACATCGGGGGACCTCGCCCGTCGGGCGCGCGACCTTGTCTCTCTAATCGCTGCAGGCCGCAACCTTGGACTGATAGAGCATCACTGCCCACTATGTTCGGCCTCGCACACTGAGCAAAGTTTCCAGACAGGGAGCGCTGAAGCCGAAGCCGCGGCCGGAAGGATCGACGAAATCGCGACCGCGATCGCGCAGCGTGAGGAGCAGCACCGGGCGGCGGCCAAAGCGCTTTCTGAACAGAAGCAGCGGCAAAGCAATGTTGCCGCGCAGATCGCGGCGCAGGAAGCGGTGATCCACCAGGTCGAAGAGCAATGCCGCGCACTTGGTATCGAAGGCGATCCGAGCGTAGAGGACATTGATCGCCGCGCGGCCCTACTTGGTGTGTCGCTTGAAAACGCGCAACGGGACTTGCGGATATTGGACACTCTGCGCCTCAATAGCGAACTGGCTAAGGCGATGCAGGCTGAACAGGTCGCCAAGGAGCGCCTGGCGCGTGGTCAGGAGCGCTTTGGTCGAGCGCGCAAGGCTGAGGCAACGGCTGCGGCATTGCATGATGCGACCCGCCGGGCCGCGGCCGAGACACTTGACTTACGCCTTGACCGCGTCCTCCCACTAATGGCCGAGCTCTATCAGCGTCTAAAACCTCACCCGGTATGGCAGGATATTGAGTATGCGATCCGAGGCGACGTGCGACGGTTCCTGAGCTTGAAGGTGGGCGACGGTCTCAATCCCCAATTCCTCTTTTCCAGCGGCCAGAGACGGGCGACGGGCTTGGCCTTTCTCCTGTCGATCAATCTCTCGCTAGCCTGGAGCCGGTGGCAGACGGTGCTGTTGGACGATCCGGTGCAGCACGTCGATGATTTCCGGACGGTCCATCTGGCAGAAGTGCTGGCGCAGCTGGTCGAGGACGGTCGGCAGATCATCTGCGCGGTGGAGGATCCCGCGCTTGCCGACCTGATGTGCCGCCGCTTGCCGGTCAAAACCGCAGCGTCGGGGCGACGGATAACCTTGGGCCCCGGCGCGGATGGCGCGTTGAGTGTTCGCAGCGCAACCTGGCTCAAGCCTCTCCCCGCACGCGCCTTTGCGGAAATCCCGCAGACCCGTACTGGATGAGACTGGTTGGCCAACCGAAATTGATTTGAGTGGTGAGGGTAGGGGAAAATGGCGCGACTGACTGAGCAGGAACAACAGGATATCATCCGGTTCATCGAGGCCGACAAACCTTTGCCCGAAAAATACCGCTTCCTGCTTTTCGAAGACAAGCGCGAGGTCGAGCTTGTTTGGAATGGCAAGACCAGTGAGGTCAGCAATGTCGTTCTGCCGTTTCAGACCATCGAACAGGTGGACGAGCCTCGTGCGGAGAAGGCGGAAGACACGGTCGCACAACAGGATTTGTTTTCGACCGACAGTCGGGGGCGGCAACTAAAAGGCTGGACCAACAAGCTCATCTGGGGCGACAACAAACTCATTCTTTCGTCGCTGAAAAACGGGCCGCTGCGCGAGGAAATTGAGCGCCAAGGCGGCCTGAAGCTAATCTATATCGACCCACCGTTTGACGTGGGAGCCGATTTTTCGATGGACATCGAGATCGGCGGCGACACCTTCACCAAGAAGCCAAACATTCTCGAAGAAATTGCCTATCGGGACACGTGGGGAAAAGGCGCAGATTCGTTCATTGCCATGATCTATGAGCGTCTAGTCCTCATGCGTGATCTACTTGCGGAGGATGGAAGCATATATGTTCATTGTGACTGGCGTGTAAGCGGGTATCTACGACTGGTTTTGGATGAGGTTTTCGGAAAGCAAAATTTCCAAAATGAAATAATTTGGTTTTACCCTGACTCGCCGGGACGGCCATATGACAGATTTGTTCCGAAGCACGACAATATCACCCGCTTCTCGAAAGGCGCGAAAGTGATATTTAATGCCGATGCCGTTCGAATACCGATACTTGACGCCTCCAAAGAGCGATACAAGACTGCTCGTTATCTTATAAATTCCCAAGGAAAACGCTTTGAATATACTGGCGGGGCGGCATCAGAAAACGGAAAGATTCCTGAAACCGTTTGGAAGATAGCCGTCGTCAAAGGGAACTCGGATGAGAAGGCCGGATACCCGACCCAGAAACCGGAGGCACTTCTGGAGCGAATTGTTTTAGCGTCATCGCATCCAGGGGACCTAGTAGCGGATTTCTTTGCCGGGTCTGGCACCACAGCGGCGGTCGCGGAGAAGTTAGGCCGTAAGTGGATTGCCAGTGACTTAGGAAAATTTGCCGTTCACACGACGCGGAAGCGGCTCATCGGCGTGCAGCGCGGGTTGAAGGCCGAGGGCAAGGACTACCGCGCCTTTGAAATCCTCAATCTCGGCAAATACGAACGCCAACACTATGTCGGCGTGAACCCGAATTTACGTGACGAACAGCGCCGACAGCAGCTTGAGGAAAAAGAAAAGGCGTTTCTGGGCCTCATTTTACGCGCCTATCGCGCCGAACAGACGGACGGCTTTGTTAGCTTCCAAGGCAAGAGAGCCGGGCGGCTTGTTGCCGTGGGGCCGGTCAACATGCCAGTGTCGCGCCTATTTGTCGAAGAAATCATTCTCGAATGCCGCAAGAAGCACATCACCAAGGTCGATATTCTGGGCTTCGAGTTTGAAATGGGCCTGTTCCCCAACGTGCTGGACGAGGCGCGCAGCAAGGGAATCGACATCGCCCCAAAATACATTCCGGCCGACGTTTTCGACAAACGGGCCGTTGAGAAAAACCAGGTTGTGTTCCATGACGTGTCCTTCATCGAAGTAAAGCCGCACGTCAATGCTAACAGCGTCGCGGTGGAACTGACGGATTTCTCCGTGTTCTACTCGCAGAACTCCATCGCCAACGCCGAAGCCACGCTCAAGGACAAGGACAGCAAGATGGTCGTTGAGAGGGGACAGATCGTCAAGGTCAGCAAGGACAAGGATGGCATCGTCAGCCGCGAAATCCTGACCAAGAACTGGATCGACTGGATTGATTACTGGTCCGTCGACTTCGATTTTGAAAACAAACGGGAGATCATACGCACCCAGAATCCAACCGGGGAATGGGAGGAATCCTGGACCGGCGACTATATTTTCGAGAACGAATGGCAGTCCTTCCGCACCAGGAAGGATCGCAAGCTTGAGTTGACCAGTGTCTTCCACGAATGCTCGCCTGGGCGGCGCAAGATCGCCGTCAAGGTCGTGGATATCTTCGGCAACGACACCATGACAATTACCGAAGTGACGGTGGGGGCGAAGAAATAATGGCGCTGCATCCCGATTTTCCGAACGATCCCCACGCCATTCTCAACCCCTCAATCCGGTGGTTTCCAGCCGACGAGGCTTTGCGCGAAACCAGCATGGAGAAGCTCATGCCGCCGCTCGTGGCGGCGTTGCGCCAGAAGGTGAAGGGCTTCCGCGACGGCGGTTATACCGGCGCATCGGATACTAGTCGGAGCCTGCTCAACTGGTGGTTCAAGACGCCCCATCTGATCCCGCAAGCCGACGGCACCATGGTCGAGTTTGAGTATTTTTTCGCCCAGAGGGAATCCCTCGAAACAATCGTCTATCTCTACGACGTTGTGGGCGTGAAGGATAAATTCGACTTGATGCGCTTCGACAGCAGCGGGGCCGTTTCCGCCAGCATGTTCGACGAAACTTGGCGGCGCTTTGTCGTCAAAATGGCGACAGGCGCGGGCAAGACCAAGGTTTTGAGCCTGGCCCTCGCATGGAGCTTTTACAACAAGCTGTATGAGCCGGACTCGAAGCTGGCCCGGAACTTTCTGGTCATTGCGCCCAACATCATTGTGCTGGACCGAATCTACAAGGATTTTCAGGGGCTGCGGCTGTTTTTCGATGACCCAGTCATCCCCGACAATGGCATTGACGGCCGCAACTGGCGGGACGATTTCCAGTTGACCTTGCATGTGCAGGACGAGGTGCGCATCACGCACCCGACCGGTAATATCTTCCTTACCAATATTCACCGCGTTTATGCAGGCGAGGACATTCCCTCATCGCCTGACGACGACAACACGATGGACTATTTCCTCGGCAACCGGCCGACGGGCGCGACCACCGATTCCAAGGTGGACCTCGGCATGATCGTCCGCGACATCGATGAGCTCATGGTTCTGAACGACGAGGCCCATCATATCCATGACTCGCGCCTCGCCTGGTTCAAGTCGATTGAGGACATTCACAACCGCCTCTTGCAGAAAGGTTCCGCGCTTTCCTTGCAGGTCGATGTGACGGCCACGCCGAAGCACAATAACGGTGCGATTTTCGTACAGACCGTGGCCGACTACCCGCTGGTGGAGGCTATTTCACAGAATGTCGTGAAGCACCCCGTGCTGCCGGACGCAGCCAGCCGTGCAAAATTGCAGGAGCGCCAGAGCGCCAAATACACCGAGAAATACTCTGATTATATCGACCTGGGCGTGATCGAGTGGCGCAAGGCCCGCGACGAACACGCGAAGCTTAATAAGAAGGCTATCCTGTTCATCATGACAGATGACACCCGCAACTGCGACGACGTTGCGGACTACCTTGAGGGCCATTATCCCGAACTCAAAGGCGCGATTTTGGTCATTCACACCAAGGCCAACGGTGAAATATCCGAATCCACGTCCGGCAAGGCTAAGGAGGAACTGGAACTTCTCCGCAAACAGGCGAACGAGATCGACGACCCAGCCAGCCCTTACAAGGCCATCGTGTCGGTTCTGATGCTGAAAGAAGGTTGGGACGTGCGCAACGTCACTACCATTGTCGGGCTGCGGGCCTATGCCGCCAAGAGCAACATTCTCCCGGAACAGACCCTGGGGCGCGGCCTCCGCAAAATGTATCCTGGCGGGATCGAAGAATATGTCAGCGTCGTCGGCACCGACGCTTTCATGGAATTTGTCGAGTCAATCCAAGCAGAGGGCGTTGAGCTTGAGCGCAAGGCGATGGGCGAGGGAACCAAGCCCAAGACCCCGCTTGTCATTGAGATAGATAATGAAAACGACAAAAAAGACATCGACGCGCTCGACATCGAAATCCCGGTGATGACACCGCGCATTTACCGCGAATACAAATCCCTGGGCGACCTCGACATAACCGCCTTCGGCCATCAGCGTGTTCCCTATCGCACGTTCAGTGAGGAAGAACAGCGCGAGATCGTCTTCAAGGACATCGCGACCGGGGCGGTGACGCACACCACCATCCTCGACACTGCCGGAATCGCCGACTACCGCAGCGTTCTGGGATATTTTACCCAGACCGTAATGAAGGACTTGCGGTTGATCAGCGGGTACGACGTGCTTTACGGAAAGGTCAAAACCTTCGTGCAGTCGGAATTGTTCGACCGTACCGTCGATCTGGACAGCCCGAACACCATGCGGAATCTATCCGAGCTGGCCGCGACTAAAACACTGATCGAGAACTTCAAGAAAGCCATCAACGCCCTGACCGTGAAGGACAAGGGCGATGCTGAAATCCGCGACACCATCAAGCTGCGGCAGACCCGCCCCTTTGTCACCAAGGAGCAAGGCTATCTGGTGCCGAAGAAAAGCGTCTTCAACCGGATCATCGGCGACAGCCACCTGGAACTAGTTTTCGCTGGGTTCCTCGATTCCTGCACCGATGTCGTGTCTTACGCAAAGAACTATTTTGCGGTGAATTTCAAGCTGGATTACGTCAACGCCGACGGCAACATTTCCAACTACTATCCTGACTTCCTGGTGAAGCTGGCCGACAAGCGCATCGTCATTGTCGAAACCAAGGGCCTGGAAGACTTGGACGTGCCGCTGAAAATGGAACGTCTGCGGCAATGGTGCGAGGACATTAACCGAGTGCAGTCCGACGTGGCCTACGATTTCGTCTATGTTGATGAAGAGAGCTTTCAGAAATATGGCCCGAAATCGTTCAAGCAGTTGATCGACGGTTTCAGGGAATACAAACCTTATCATTAGTCCGTCATCACATCAGGCCACCGAAACTCTCGCGGCTGTTCTGAGGATAGGTGCGTTGGATTCACTGACGCCGTTGGCAGCGTCGAGGTGGGGATATCCCTTATCGAACCGTGATTGGCGAGATCAGGAAGTTCAAGAGGGGCAATGCCAATCGAACTTGAACCCCGGAGCACAAGCCGCCTAACGATGTCCTAGTTCGGTCTATTGCGGTTCCGCCGCTGCTCCGTCTGCGGCCCTCTCCAGGGCGACCATCTTCTTAACCAGGGCCAGCAGATCGCGCTTGGTGCCGTGCGGCAGAGACACGACCTGTTGGGCGAGTTCCATGGTGTCGCGCGCTTCCTCCGGCGTGCGGCCCCATAGATGCGGGGCAGCGCTGAACAGCATTTCCATCGGCATGAATCCGAGGATCTCGCACAGGTGGATCATCCTAGTTACGTGCATTTTTGAGAAGGCACGTTCATAGCGGCCATAAACCTGCATCGAAAGGCCAAGCAAGGGAGCAAGCTCCGCGCGGGTCAGATCCTTGTCCTCGCGCGCCTTGCGGATGAAGGTGGCAATTCTTTCATCGATCTCGCCGAGGGTTTTGATGCCTTCGAACCCCGGACGGCGGAAAATAGGCTTGTCGATCTCGGGATCGATCGTCTCAACCAATTCCATTTTGTTTTTATAAGCGTCCATATCCTTAGCCACGTCCTCTCCCTTCTTGCCTTTTTCCAGTCGCGGGCAGAGCGACGACCTCAATCAAACATTCAAAACGGGATTGACCCAAGTACGCCCCGGCACTTCCCTGCACAGCGATTTTCCAGAAGCGGGGAGTGAGGACAGCGCTTTCCGCTACTCGCAATAAACGACCATCAGGGCCGTGTTGCGCTCGCCTTGCATGGTTCTTTCTGGCGGAAGCCTGCATTCATAACGCCCTTGAGCTGGCGCGGGGATAGGCACAGCCCACTGAGAGAAAATCAGCGCGCCCTGGCTGCAACCATTCGCCAAGTACCCGGTTCGCCCTCGAACACAGCTTCGACAAGTTTTTCCCCATCGACCCACCCCAGATGCGCCAAGAGTTCGCACGCGATAGAATCTTTGCCGAGACTAATACATCGCTTCACGGTAACCGTCGATCCGGTCCCGTGCATTGAGATATCCCAATTGGATAAGCGAAACAGCTCGCCTTTGGCAGTTTCGTCAGACGGCCGGATGGACGCATCGAGAGCGGATTCCCTAAGTCCGTTCAATAGGGAAGCGGCCTTTGAGCCTTCACCAAAGTCGAAGCCTTGGCTACCGACGAACGGTGCGGCGTAGATGCCAATAAGGATACCGATCGTCATCCCGAGCAGGAAGCTTCGGCCGCCCACGGATCAATAGCCGTTGTCTCGGAGAAACTGGTCGATGGCCGCCTTTATAATCACCGTCATCTTGATGTCGTTGTCGAAGGCGGCCTTTTGCAGTCGCATCTTCGTGTCGTAGTCCAAGGGGCAATTGACGTAGTGCTTGGCTTCCCGCTCGTGCGCTCGCTTCAGGTCGCGCAGGCGATAGCGTCCTTCCTCCTGAGACAGAGCACGTTCGATCGCTTTGCTCTTGCGCTCTTCACCGCTCGGGTTTGGCAGACTGCGCCGCGGCCGTTCCCTTGTCGCATCCGTTTCTGAAACCAGCGCCGCTGCTGGTTCCCTTGCAGCCGTTCGCACCTCTGCCCCTACCGACACAGAGGCTGGTTTCATTGCGGCTTTGGATATGGCTGGCTTCGGCCGTCGCGGAGCGATCGGAAAGTCAGAGACGGACAGTTTGCCTTTAGACATTTCCCACCTTTTCCCGGTTTGCCGCGAGATGGCGATCGAGCTCGGCCACAAACGCCGCAATCTCCGCGCGACCCTTCATGACCGGGTCGGTCAGCTCAAGCATCTGCAAAGTGCCGAGGCCGTTACGGATTTCGCGGTAGCAATTTCTTTCGGTGAGCTCGGTATCCATCAGCGTCGATTCATAGCCATTGTCGCGAAGATTGGCGATGAACGGACGGATCAGCCTGTAAGCCTCGAGCACGCGGCCCGGAAGGGCGATGCGCGTCACCACGTTGACGTGGGGAATAGTGCGCCCCTCCCTGTCGCCAATATCCGCCGTGATGGTGGCGGCTTCGCCGGCCGCCTTAATTTCATCCTGGTTCGGCTGAATTGGCGTCAGCACCAGGTCGGAGTTGCGGATGATCGTATCGCGGATAACGCTGTCGATGCCCGGTGAGTCCATCAGGATTACGTCATAGACGCCGTCTTGGTCGGCCAGCACGGTTTCAATGCTTCGCTGCGTTGCCGCGCTGTGCAGCTCGATGTTGGCCGGAAGATTGTCCTTGGCCTCACATCGCTTCCACCATTCGGCGAGGTTCTGGCGCGGATCGGCGTCGATCAGAAGAACCTTCTTTCCCTGAATAGCGTACTCGCCGGCAACGAGGATAATGGCCGTCGTCTTCCCGGCGCCGCCCTTTCCGCTGATCGCGCAAATTCTTCGAGGCATGTCTGATCCCTCTTTTGACGCCCCCAAAGCCGAACGCGGCGGACCGTCGCCACGCTCATGCATCCTGTTGGGCAACTGCATTTCCAAACGAAGTGACTGCTTGCGTTCGCATGGCGTTTTTACACGATGCGATCACGCCGCACCATCCCAAGGTGTGATACTTCAATCACACCTTACGTTCACATCGTAACGTCATGGCATGTGACCACATCGTGTGAACAAGTCGTGTGAAACTGGAATGGTGCGCGCGCTGGCGTTGAGCAAACCCTGGAGCCCTCGCCAGTCGACGCAATTTTCCCTCGTTTGGCCAAAGAGGCCGTCAGCGCCGCCGCAGGCCTTGCCGCTCCCTTTGTGGTGAACCCCGGAGCCGCGCGAAGGCCGTCTGTGACGCTCGCACGCAGCCGGCCAGGGCGAAGAGCGGAGCGTCCCTTGCGGGCGAGTACGAGGGGCACACAAAGGCCGACAAAGCGGTCCTGGAGGTGAACCCTGGAGAGCGTTTTAACGTTTGATGGGCAGGGGCGAAGGCCCTGCTCATGGTCGCGATAAAGTCGAGCGAAGTGTGGGCCGCTCGAAAAGTTGGTTCTATTGAGTGTGAATTTCACGTCTATCTCTCGACGATCGAGGAACAAGCCCTCGATGCCTGCCGCAAGCGCCAGAGAGAGGGGCCCAAGGCCAATGGACGACGCGAAATTCGAGGTTCGGCTCGAGCCGGACCGGAAGGGTCGAATGGTGCATGCCCGCGTCGGCGCGGACGAATATGCGGCGATCGAAAAGGCCGCCAAAGCGGCCGACATGACGGTTTCGGGATTTTTCCGGTCGCTAATCCTCGAAGGCGCCGGCGTACGACCAATCCTGACTAAGGATGATCGGCTCGTCATGGCGCTGTTGCTGGAGGACATGCGCGCGATCGGCGTGAATCTGAACCAGGTGGCGCGATCGATAAACAGTGGCAAGGCCGTTCACCCAAGCGAGCTCGACATCAATCTTGGCAACGTGCAGCGCGTCCAAGCGGCCGTTTTGACCGAGTTACGGTCGCTGGCGAAGCGCGCCGGCCACAAGCGGCGAGGGGAGGGTTAAGGGGTGGAAATCTTCTTCGGCGCCTTCACGAGCGAATGGGAGCAGCGCCGTGCGGCGTTGCTCCATGAATTGTCGCTTGGGCCAAAACGCCGTTCGTCGGCCGAAGACGAAATGAAGCGTCGATTGAAAGCGATGGCCGAGCTAGGCGGCGGTGGTGCTGGTGGCGGCGGTGGTAGCCGGCCAAAAATGCGGCGGGCGGCCGCCAGGCCGATCTTCGCGGCCGAGACGCGGGCAGCGGAGGCGTCCCGTCCAATAGAAGCGCGGCTAATGGCGGTTGCCCAGGGCAGCCAGCCCGCGGTTGTCAAAATGGCATCCTATGGCGCCGGCGCGAGGGTGGGGGCGATGCTGAATTATGTGTCGCGCGGCGGCGAGATCGCCGTCGAGAACGAGAACGGCGAGCGCATCAGGAGCCGCGAGGATCTAGCGCGGTTGCGGGGAGACTGGAACCATCTGTTCCAGAACCGCGCAGAGAGCCGCGATATCGGCAGCTTCACGGTAGAGATTGCGACTGCGGCGATTTCGTCAGACGAGGCGATGCATGAGCTGGTCAGAAACAGTTTGACGAGCGCATTCGGCGATCGACGCTATGCTTATGCGGTCACGCGCCAGGGCGACGGCGCGCTGACGGTTCAAGGAGCGGTCGTGCTCAGAAGCGGTCAGGGGGAGCGGCTGACTGGCGACGATAAGGCCGCCAGCATCATTCAGGCGCGATATGACGCCAGTGCGGCGGCGCAGGATGTGGCTGCGCGGTTCTCGTTCCAGGGCTATGGCAACGGTGTCGAGTATGGCGCCAGCAAATTGCGGAGCCTGGTCGAACGTCATGACGGCGACGTTCGCGACGACCGCGGCCAAATCGTTGGTGACGATAAACGTGCTGGTGATCTAGTGCAAAAGGAATGGCGCGGTGATCTGCACAGCCGCAAAGGCCGGGACGTGATGCACCTGATCATGTCGGCCCGGGCCGGCACGAATGTCGAGGCGTTTGAAAACGCTGCACGCTACTTCCTTGCCGAGCAGTTCGCCGGGCATCGCTATGTGTTTGCCATGCATGATCCGGCCAATGATCCGAAAGAAGAAGGCGAGGGGGGCAAGCGGCCCCATGTCCATGCGCACGCGATCATCACCATGCGATCGGAATCGGGCGATCGGATCGAGACGCCCCCGCAGGTGTTTCGGGAGTGGCGGGCCACAATGGCGCAGATGGCCCGGGCGCAGGGAATAGCGATGGAGATGACCGATCGTCGCGAGTTCGCCAGTCCGCCCGCCTTTACTCGCGATCAGGTGAGGCCGGTGAGCAGGGAAGGGCGGACCGAGCACGTCGGGACGAGCGAGGCGGCACAGGCTCGGTACGACGCCAAGCGGGGCGGGCGGCGCAGTCTGGCGAAGGCCGAAAGGAGCCGGGAGTATGCCATAAAGGCAATGCAGAGTTGGGAGAAAATTGCGCTTGCCAGCGGTGATCGGCGTATTGTCGCCTATGCGGAACAGCAGCGGGATCATTTGACGGCAAGCCTTTCGGCTGGTCGGGCCGAAGCGAGCGCAAATGTCGTCCATGCAGATTTCGGATCAAAATTCCGCGCCAATCTGGTAACCTTGCAGAAAGTCGTTCTGGAGGGCCAGGAAATGCGCGAGACAACACGAGCAGAGTTTGAAGCCTATGAAAAGACGGTCGAGACGGCCTTGTTCCGGCTGGAGCGGAGCGTTGGTGCGGACGAGCGAGACGACTTTGATGAAGTCGCGTCTGTCGCCCGCGAGCATGTGAACGGCCGGCGCGAGCTCATGGAGCTTTACGAGATGAAGGGCCAGGCACAGGCGGAGCAGGGGACTGCGACCAAGCGAGACGAGCGTGGCGAGCGTCGAGACGGTGCGAATGACCGGTGGGATGCGGCAGTCGCCAAACACGGTGAGGCGGTTGTCGAGGCGGCAAATGACGTTCTTGTGGACATCGAAACCAGTCGCGAGGGTTTGGATAGAATTGAGGCCGGTGAGCTTTCCAACGATCCAAGGGCATTCCGAGCTGATATTGAGCGCGGACTGGCTCGCGCGGCAGAGCTTGCCGTCCAGGGCAACACCTATATGCGCGAGGTAGCCGAGAAGGATCCGGAGCTCAAGCGCGCCATCGAGGCGGCAGAGCAGACGCAAGAGCGGCCGGCAGAAGAGCAAGGCAAAACCCCTGCAAATGTCGATGCCGTGACCGAACAGAAGCGAGATCCTCGCCCCGAGGAGGCCGAGCGCCGGCCGGACGAACCGGCCGGGCAGGCTCACGAACTGGCGTCGACCGTAGATACTACAAATCGGCTGCAGGATAAGTTAAACACGGACAAGGAGGCCGCACAGCGCGGCGGTGAAACGACGCGGACCGATCCGGCGCAACAGCATATTCCTCGCCTCGAGGAGTTGGAGCGCGAGGAACTAGAAAGAAGGGAACGCGACCGCGACGACCGGGACCGTTAGTGGACCATGTTTAATCGACAGGATTACGTTTATCAGAGCAGCGACCCGAAGGGTGACGAGGGGTTTGGCAAGGTATTTGCTACCGTCATCTGTTTCGTTTTCTTTCTGGGTGCACTGCAGGTTGCTTATGAAACGGTGTCTGGCTGGTACCAAAACGTCATGCAGCGGGGCAGCGAAATGCTGACGTTTCTAGCCAGCTTTTGGCCGTTCTGATAATTGCGGGGCCTCGGCGCCAGGACCAGCTTTTGCAACTCGCGATCGCGCTTTTCGCCCTGGGGCGGAACCTTCGCTCCTTCGCGCGGGAGAGGCCGTAAAACAGCGCGGCAATCAGCGTCGGCACCGTTGTGCGTGCCTTGTCGACGGAGAGGCTTTCGGCGACGGTCACCTTCTTGTCCTTGGCGATCTCGTCCTGCATGCATAGGAAGACGGTCTTGCCGATGTCGACCGGTCCGGTGATCGCAATCAAGCGCGGTTTAGAAATCATCCCCGACCTTTAGAGCTTTGCAGGCACGCCATATCTTTTCCGGCGTCGCGGGCATTTCCATCTCGCGGCCGGCGCGGCACGGGATGGCATCGGCGATGGCGTTCATGACGGCCGAAATGGCTGCAACCGATCCCATCTCGCCGATGCCCTTGACGCCGGCCGGATTGGTCGTTGCCGGCACTGGCTGGCTGGCAAGCGCCAGATGCGCGGGCATATCACCGGCCCGTGGCATGCTATAGTCCATGAATGAACCCGTGATCAGTTGACCGCTCGCTCTATCGAAGATTGCTTGCTCCATGAGCGCCTGGCCAATTCCTTGTGCGATACCACCATGGATCTGCCCGGCGACAAGAGTCGGATCGAGCACAGAGCCGCAATCGTCGACCGCAGCGTAGGAAACGATTTCGATGGCGCCGGTGTCGGGATCGATTTCGACTTCTGCGATATGACAGCTGTTTGGAAAAGTCGTCGGAGTCTCGGCAGTGATGCGTGTGTCCAGGCTCTCGCCGATTTCGCCGCCATTCTTCATCTGCGCGGCCCAGTCAGCGACTTCGAACAGCGACACGCTATTGGTCTTGGAGACAACATGGAAGCAGCCTCCGCCATAGACAAGATTCACTTCTGCGGTTTGCAGCATGGTCGCGGCAAATTTTCGTGCCTTTGCCAGCACCGCTTCCGCCGCCATGATCGCCGCATGGCTGACCGTCATCGCCGATCGCGAGCCGACTGCGGCGTAGCCGGGTAGTTCTAAACGCGAATCGCCGTGGCGATGCCCGAGCGTTTCGGCTGGTACGCCGAGACGCTCGGCGACGAGGCGGCCGAAGGTAGTGGCATGGCCCTGGCCGGTCGACTGCACGTTGAGCTTAAGGATGACTCGTCCGTCGCCAGGGAAGGCGATCTCGCAGCTCTCGGTCGGCTGCGACCCCGAGTGTTCAAGGGCTGAGGAGATGCCGATGCCGCGCAGGCGGCCGGCTGCTTGCGAAAGCCGCCGCCTGTCCTCGAAGCTCCGGTAGGCCGCCAGGTCCAGGGCTTTGGCGAGTGCCTGTTCGAATTTTCCGCTGTCGTACACGGTGCCGATCGCCGTCGTGTAAGGCATCGCGGCTGGGGCTACGAAATTGCGGCGGCGCAGTTCGATCGCATCGATATCGCTGATTCGCGCGGCTTCCTCGACAATCCGCTCGACGAGATAGCTCGCCTCCGGCCGACCAGCGCCACGATAGGGGCCGGTCGGCACGGTGTTGGTAAAGACACATTTGATCCCGACATCGATGAGCGGGATGTCGTAGCAGCCTGGCAGGCAGCGGATGAAATTGTCGGTTTGTATCTTGGCGGCAGCGACGCCGAGGTAGGCGCCCATATTGGCGAGATGGCGGACGCGCAACGCCAGAAACCGCCCGGTCTCGTCCATCGCCAGCTCGGCTTCGCTTATGGTGTCGCGCGCGTGGTGGTCGCTGAGGAAGGCCTCCGAGCGCGTCGACATCCAGTGGACCGGACGGCCAAGTCTTCGCGCGGCGACGAGCAAAGCGGCATATTCGGGAAACACACCGACCTTCAGCCCGAAGGCACCGCCCACATCGTCGGTGAGGATGCGCATCCTGGTGGCATCGACGCCTATGATGGCGGCCATCGCGTCGCGCACCGGGCGAACGCCTTGCGTGCAGACCCTGAGCGTATAGCTGCCGTCGGCCGCATCGAATTCGCCGGTTGCACCACGCGGCTCGAGCGAGTTGATGAGAATGCGCTGCTGCCGAAACGAGGCTCGCGCGACGAGGCGAGCTTCTGCGATGATCGCCTCGACCCGGCGCGCGTTGGCGTCCGGATCGGCGATCAGCCCCTGCCATTCGATGGCGAGATTGCCACGCGCCTGCGGCCAGACAAGCGGCGAACCATCCGCAGCGGCGTCCTGCAAATCGACAATCGGCGTGCGCTCGACATAGCCGACTTCGACCAGCTCGGCGGCGTCGCGCGCTTGTGCCGCCGTTTCCGCCACCACCATTGCGACGGCCTCGCCGATGTGCCGCACTGCCCCGTCCGCCAGCGGCGGCCGCATGGGATTGACCAAGGTCGCGCCGGCGCGGCCTTGCATGGGTGGATGCAGCGCGATGCTGCCTAGGCCGGCCATATCCGCACCGGTCAGAACCGCGAGCACGCCCGGAGCTGCGACCGCTTTGGCTGTATCGATGGAGGTGATCCCGCCGGCTGCATATGGCGTGCGAACGAACACTGCACAGACCTGCGCGGCCTTTGCCGCGTCAGCCATGTAGCGGCCCTTGCCGCGGATCATCGCGTCATCCTCGACGCGCATGCCGCCAACACGGGTGCGCCGCGGTTCCGCGTGCCGGTCGCCATCGGCCGATACAGCGTTTCCCGACCGCCAAGCCTTTCGATCGGACCGCAGGGCCATTTAGAAGCGGCGTGCGCACGGCTGCCGGCTCTGGCCAGGCTTAGCTGGGTCTCAGTTCCTTCTTCTGGTCAAGGAGGTTGCGCCATTTGTCGAACTTGTTGCCTTGCGCAGTGATCAGCGCAGGCGAACCCGACTTGTCGATCAGCACTTCGGCGGCTGGCGGAATGTTCAGGAATTCCATGTGCTGTGTCGCGCAGTAGGCACCGACGTCGAGGATGACGAGATAGTCGTCCTCGGCGAGTGTTTCCGGCACCATGTAGTCGCCGGGAAGCACATAGTCGTGCCGCAAGATGCCACGCCCGCGCAGGGCCGCGGGAATGCGGTTCGACGTGATCTCGGCCATGTTGGAATCCAGGAAAAGCACATTGTGGCGCCGTTCCTTATATTGTGCCGACGGCATCAGAACCCTCGACCCGTTGGTTAGGACGCGATTGGCGCCCGGATGCTTGATGACGGTGCGCTCGATGCTGAGCAACAGCGCGCCGACATCAGCCAACAGATCACGTGCCGGCTCGAACAGAAACTTCACATCGGCGGGCACACCATAGCGATTGGCGATCTCGCCCAGCCTCTTGAAGTACTTTTCCCAGTTGAAGTGCTTTTCCGAATACGCCCGCCCCTCATAGTCGAAGCCGAATCCTCCCGCGAAATTGATCGCCTTGGCCCTAGGGAAATAGGTTTTGAAGATCATGAACACTTGTTCGATGATGCTGATCATCGCGTCGGAGGAATTTCCGCTGCCGCAGTAGAGTTCGAAGCAGTCGAGATCGCGTCCATGCCCGGCCAGCAATTCCGACAGCGGCGTCAATTCACTGTACTTGATACCGGGCTTGCCCGACCCAAGGCTGTCGAATCGCATATTGATCGAGGCGTTGGGATCGACGGCGAGCAGATGTGAGATTTCATCCATGCTCGAAAGGAACATCGGATGGCCGGTCTTGGCCCATGCGCTGATTTCATCGTCGGAGACATGTCCGGGGGAAATGATGAACTTGTCGAAACCGAACTTGCGCAGGATCTCGTACTCGCTCGGCAATTGCAGCAATATGCCAATGCCGGCGGCTTGGAGCGGCTTCAATATGTGAGGATTGGAGTTGGGAAAGAACGGCACATAAAGTTCAACCCTGTTGTCGATCCCCGCCGTGACCGCGGCACCCTGGATACGGTCGATATTTCTCTGCAGCTGTTCTTCGCTGTAGACGAAGACCGGGGTCCCCGCTTCCGCGGCGATCAGTTGCAGGTCCGAGCGACTGATCCATCCGTCGCCATCGGAGACTTTTCTTGAAATCCTCGCATCGTAGTTCATCGCAACACCTCACTTCGCTTCTGAACGTCCTGGCTTCTTCATGCTTGTTGAAGGCTGACGCGCCGTTGTCGCCCCGATCACCCCGCGACAACCGTAGGCGGGAAAAACATCGAGACCGGTGAAGCTCGCAGCAACCGCTCGTTGGCGCAGTTTAGACGTCGTGCATACTTCATCAGCGCCGTATTCCGATCTTCCTTGACGTCAGAGAAGGAGTGCCTGCAGGCAAGCTAATAGACAAACTCGCTTCACCGGCTAAGTCTCCGGGAAACTCAAAAACTCTCCGTCGCTCGACGATCCCGAGGTGCGACTTCGTTGCTGGAAGTAGTTGACGACTACTAACATATGACGACAGCTTTCGTAAATCCCTTCTGTATCTCTTCTGTTTTTTTGGTGCTAGATTTCTCGTGCGCCGGTGGAGTTGGTTTCGGCCTATACTGATCAAGTTCTCGCTAATTTGAAACTTTCGCGACCCTAAACCGGAAGATTGCAGACATGGTCAACTAAACTTGGTAAGAAAATCAATGCCTTTTCAGGTGCGATCCCAACCGTCCCTTCTGATGGGCATCGACTTCGGAACCACCCAGATCCGGGCAAGCATCTATGCGCCGGACGGCACGCTGGTCGCTGGCGGCAAGGTCGCCACGCCGACGATCAGGCCCGATACGGACAGCGCCCATCACGAACCCGAGGCGGTGTGGGCGGCGACGCTGGCGGTTATTCGCGCCGCCCTTGACGGCATTGCCGAGCCTTCGCTTGTGCGCGGGATCGCCTGCGCCAGCGTTGGCGAGGCCGGCCTGCTGATCGGCGCCAAAGGTGAAGAGCTCACGCCGATCATTGCCTGGTACGACCGGCGAGCCATCGCCGAGTGCCGTGACTTCGTCGGCCGGCTGGGCGCCGATGCGCTGTATGGCATCACCGGTCAGCCGCCCGAGCCCATTCTTGGCATCTACAAGCTGCTTTGGCTGATGGCGCGGCAGCCCAACCTGTTTGCACGCCCGGCACAATGGCTGAATGTAGCGGACTATCTCGCATTTCGGCTGAGCGGCAGAATCTGCGCCGAGTCGAGCCTGGCCTGTCGCACCGGTGTCTTCGACCTGCAGCGGCGGACATGGGCCACGGAGCTGTTGAAGCAAGCTGGACTTCGCCCCGATCTATTTCCTGAACTGCAAGCCAATGGCGCGCCGCTCGGCACAATCCGCCAGCCTGTCGCGGCGGCGACGGGTCTGCCTGCATCCTGCGTCGTGGCGGTTGGCGGGCACGACCAGGCGATGAGCGCGCTTGTCTGCAGCGGGCTGGCCGATGGCATGCTGTCGGCGACGCTCGGAACCACCGAAGCCTTGCTGGCTGCCGTCACCAGCCCGTCCCGCTCGGCAATGCTCGGGCGGCAAGGATTCTGCCAGGGTGTGCTGACGGCCGGACGGCCGCGTCACTATGTTCTCGGTGGCGTGTTCACGGCCGGCGCCTCGATCGAATGGTTCCGCCAGACCATACTGGGCGGGATCGCACATGAACCGCTGATCGCTACTGCGGCAGCCATACCGATCGGCAGTCGTGGCGTCTGCTTCCGCCCACAGCTCGCGCTGGGATCGGCACCGCATCCCAGCCCGCACGCCAATGGCTCGTTCTGGGGGCTGAGCATGGCTGCCGATCCCGGCGCAATGTTTCGCGCCATTCTCGAAGGTCTGGCCTATGAGGCCCGGCTATGCATCGAGGCGCTTGCCGCGCTGCCGGAGGTTGGCGCGATACGACGGATCAACGCCGTTGGCGGCGATACCCGCAATTTGCTGCGCATGAGCATCAAAGCCTCGGTCTCGGGAACGCCGATCGATATCATCGACGTGGAAGATGCCACCAGCCTCGGAGCCGCGTTGATGGCCGGGCTCGGCGCCGGCGTCTATGCCGATCTCGACAGCGCTCTGGCAGCACTTGCCCTGCCAAGGACAACGATCCTGCCGGTGCCAGAAGACCAGGCCTTCTATGACGCCTATTTCAGATCGGTCTATCGCCATGCACCCGCCGCGCTTGCGTCGCTGCGCGAGCCGCGTCCTGGCAGCAAGCTTGGTGCGGCGTACGTTCACCTGGGCACACAAGGTTCGCTCTAACAACATTGGATCTGCGCATCGTTGCTTTTCCGGAAATCGATTCCGATTTTCGAGTCGATGCGTCCGACGTCAATCCATGCTTTCCATCTCGCGGAGGGCGTGTGCGACCTCTGTGAGCGAATTACACAGGACATAGGTGCGGTTCTTGGGGTCGAGTGAGCTTTGGCCCTCATGCTTCCAGGTGATCTCGTATGGGACGTGTATGGCGCGCGCGCCGAGTTTCAGGATCGGGTCGATGTCGGAGCGCAGCGAATTCCCCACCATGACGAAGTTCGACGGGTCGACATCATACTTCGTCAGAATTCGCGCATAGACGGATTGGTCCTTTTCCGAAACGATCTCGACGGCGCTGAAGAAGTCGGCCAAGCCGGAACTCGCCACCTTGTGCTCCTGGTGGAAGAGCTCGCCTTTAGAAATGAGAATCAGCCTGTAGCTCCGCGACAGCTCTTCCACCACGTGTGCCGCACTGTCGATGAGATGCACCGGATGCCAGATGATCTCCTTGAGAAGGTCGACGAGGGACTGAATGTCAGCGACTGCGATGCGACCGTCGGTCACTTCTATCGCCGTCTCGATCATGGACAGAACAAAGCCCTTTGCGCCATATCCGAACAGCGAGAGATTGCGCATTTCGGTTTCATACAGCCTGTGACTCAGATCCTCCGCGGACAGGTAGTGGAGCAGGACTTGCTGGAATTTCTGCTCGGCGGACCACAATATGTTCTCGTTGTGCCACAAGGTGTCGTCACCGTCCATGCCGACGACCAGCCTCTTCTCGACGTCCTTGCTCATGTTCTGTCTCTTTTGATCTTTGCGGCGGCGCCGACCGGTCCGTCCGGTGGCGCGGCGTTGCCAGCCGCCGGGACTGGGCGCAATTTTCTGCCCTGCGGGCAGTGCACCCGGCCGCCGATATGCAGGAGCGCAACTGCGCCGTTTTCGCCGCGGTCAGATTCTGAGTTCGCTCGCGGCGATACGGTTGTCGACAACGTCGTCATATGAGGCGCCGCCGGCAATCAGATCCCAGCTTTGCATCCATGCGTAGGCGCGCTCGAACTCATCGCGCGTATAGGGTTCCGGCTCGACGAAGCGCAGGCGGGGAAGATAAAAGTCGTCTGGCGTGATCGTGCCGCGCACATCCTCGGGCAGCGCCTCGATGAGATAGTGCAGCCACTTCCTCCTGTCCTTGTTGATGACATGGATTGCCTTGATCTCGGCGCGCCGCAGGGCGGCATAGGTTTCGTCGTCGATCTCGGGACCGGCAATCTCCGATCCGGAATAATGCGTCTCGATGATCTTCTGAAATCCTTGCTTCTCGGCGACAGTCAGCCAGGGTTCCGTCAAGGCGATGGCAGCGACCTCGCCATTCTGCACTGCCTTGTAACCGTCGACGTGATGCTGGCCGATCACTTCAATTTCAGAGCGCTGCAGAAAGCCTTCGAGCATTTGCAGCGTCGCGTAGTGGTTGCCGTTGTGATAGCTGACCGAGATCGGCGCATTCCTCAGCGTCTGCGGATAGGTGTAGCGTGAACCGGGCGCCGACACGATTGCCATGACCGCAACCGAAGAACGCTTGCCGATCACCTTGCCGCCACGCCGGCTGTCGAAGGCCCGACGGATCTGACCCCATTCGCAGGCCCGGTAGATGTTGACCTCGCCGTCCTCGAAAGGCGAATGGGTGCGGATGGAATCCACCTGCTTTGGGTCAATCGATGTCAGCGGCAATTCCTGTCGCTGCCGGTTTTCGCGAAACTCGACCTTTATCCCTTCTTCCTCGAAGAAACCGCAGTCCCTGGCAACAAGCCAGGGTAGCGCAAAAACGGTCGATACGCCTCGCCCTTCACTCACAACGCTCCTTAACATCTGTGCCTCCTGACCAGTTGCGGTATTTGGACAACATTTACACCGTCGTAGATGATCTTAGCACGTGCAACCCGTTTCATGAATAATTGATCTGCGTCGAAAAAATCTATTTCAGCCGGGCGCGCCCCCAAACCTGCCTCCGGCCGCGCCGTCGAGCTCGCTCATCGATTTTGCGGGCGTTGCAGGAGGTTAGCGAGCAAAGGCTATCATCGTGCCAGGGCGCTGGCATCCGGCGCACGGTCCTGCCTTGCCAGCGGATTCTTCAGCCACGCTGGAAACGCCAACGCTGTCGCAAACCGGTTATGATTAGAAGGTACTACAAAAGCATCGATAACAGAAAACTAAATGAACACAATCACTTCGCTGATCGTCTGCACTTCATGTCGACTTTTCAGCTATGGCTTATTTGCTTAAAAAGAAAGCTTTTATTCCAAACATGGCCGGTTGCTAGAGACATATGGAAGATGTATGCTACTTCCGCCTAACATTAGGAGGAAGTCATGGAAGAAGTCGTGAAATGGGTTACTGACACTCTGGTTGCGCAGAAATTGGACAAGACCTCGGCGTCGAAGCTGGCTGCGGACCTGACGTCCGAAGTCTCGGCCGAAGTGTCGGCCGAGTCGGCTGCCGAAGCTTCGATGGAAGCCGCCAGCGAAGCTGCCAGTGAGGTCGCCTCCGAGGCGGCGTCGGAAGCGGCAGCGGAAGCCGCCTCAGAGGCGGGAATACCAGGAACCTTCCGGTTCGGCCGTTAATCATCATAGCATGCAGGAACGCCGGTGGACAGATTTCCTGTCGTGCACTGGATGGCAAAGCAGCAACGTCCAAATATTATGGCAGCATTTCAGGCGTTTGCCCTTGACACACGACTGGCGCCGCCGGCCGTTCCGGCGTGACTGAAATCTTTGGTTGTTCGTGCGGCGTCGTCCGCGATCGGAACCATTGCACCGTGGGGTCCGCCATGCGCAAATTTTCGGTGTGCGGGCGGATTCAGTAGGCTGCTCGATTTTTGTTTCTTCACCAAGCGAACCTGCCAGATGATTCCCGGGGGCTGATCCGCATGACGGAGATATCCACGAAACCGTCGCCAGAGACTTACGCCGGCGAACTCGTACGCCGCCTGTCTATGGTCGAAACACCATCGGCGACGGCGCTTCCCGAACTGTTCTACAGGTCCAGCGGCGCATCCGCCTTGCACCGCGCGACGCTGAATTGTCTGCACGACTGGCTGGCGCGCTATACGCTGCGCGAGGCCCGCGCCAACTCGCGCTACTATCGGGAGCATTCGGCCTATGCCGAACTCCCGCCGATCACGCCAGGCGACCCCGTCGATTTGTCTGCTTTGCCGGTCATCGATCGTACGACTGTCGTCGAAAACCACGAATCCATGGTTTCCGACAGGTTGGAGTTGCGCCAGATATGCCATAGCTCCGGCACCACCGGCACGCCGCTCGAGGTCTATAAATCCTATGCGGAAGTCGCCTTCATCGGCGACTATTTCGGCAGCATGTTTGCGCCGCTGCGCAAGACGTTCGCCAAGATGCCGCTCGGTTTGTCGTTTCCAAATGTCAACCATGGTATGCCGCTGCCGATTCCCGGTTTCGGCAAGACCTTCCATGGTGGCGTCACCGACGACACGCTGATCCGCGATGCGGTGCGCGTGCTCAGAACCAGGTACCGTATTCCCGGCCACAATGATCGCATATCGGTGCTGTCGGGACTGGAGCACCACATTCTCTTCTTCACCAGTTTCCTGATGGAGCAAGGCATCGATCCGCGCGGATTCGGGCTGCAATCCGTCAACATCACGGGCAACCTCGTCGCTAGCCATTGGCGTGACTTCTTGGCCGATGCCTGGGGCGCGATCCTCAACGACCGCTTCACGCTGACTGAATTCGTTGGCGGCGCCTCGCGTCTCGGCAGCAGCGAGGAATTCGTGCTTGACCCGCAGATCATCGGCGAGGTCGTCGATGACGACGGCAAGCCGGTCGAGGAAGGTGTCGGCCGCCTGGTGCTCACCGGCCTCGCGCCGTGGATACAAATGCAGCCGTTGATCCGCTACGACACCGGCGATCTGGTCTGGCGCACACGCCGTGACGATCTGTCGAGCATGACCTTCCGCTTCCTCGGCAAGCAGAAGAACGCCATCAGCCGCAAGCTGAACGGCAAACGCGAATGGCTGTTGTTCTCAGGGCCGCTGAACGAAATCCTGTCCCCGATCGCCGATATCCGCCTCTATGATTGGTTCGCCAATGTGCGAGTCGCCAAGGACCGGACCATTGGCTCGCTGCCTGTCATGGCCGTGAAGGCAAGTGAAGGCGACGCCGGCAAGATAGCACTGCGGATCGCCATCGAACTGCGCTATGCGCCCCACTGTTTTCGCGAGCGGACGCGAGCGATCGCCGAGACCATCACCCAGCAGCTTCGCGACGTCGAAGGGACCACGCTCGGCGGCGCCATGGACCGTGGCGAGGTCGCCCTCGAATTCGACTTTAGGCCGCCAGAGGGCCTGAACGAACCCATCGTGATCAAGATCTGATTTCGCGGGAAACCAGCCATGTCCTTCCAGCCGATCGCCATCGAATCTCCATGCCGCCTCTCTTTCACCTTGATCGATCTGACGGGAGCGACCGGCAGGAAGAACGGAATGGCCTCCATGGTGATCGAGGATCCAAGCTTTGCTTGCCGCGTTTGTGCGAGCGACCGCGACATCGTCGAGGTCGATGATGCAGGATCGGAGTACCGTGAGCACATTAGCGACTATCTCGGAAAGCTGCGCCGCGAGCTCGGCGGCGGGCATGTCAGAATCGTCGTCGATCGACCCATACCGACCCATTCCGGGTTCGGCTCCAAGACCAACACCCTGCTGTCGATCGGCAAGGCGTTCGCGGCCGCCCATGGCCTGGACGTCACCACAGACCGCCTGGCTGGCATCGCCGGGCGTGCCGGCACGTCCGGGGGCACGGTCAACCTGATCGACCGCGGCGGCTTCCTTGTCGACGGCGGCCACGCAACGCCGCCGGGCTTTGCCGAAGCGCCCAACAAATATCTCTTGCCAAGCCGCTATGCGGGGGCTGGCCGCCGGCCGCCGGTGCTGATCTCGGCAGCTTTCCCCAGCTGGCCGCTGCTGATGATCCTGCCGGCCGGACGACACATCCACGGCGATGCGGAACTGAAGTTCTTCCAGTCGACGTTGCCGATCCCGATCGAGGAGACCCGCCGCACCGCCCACATTGTACTGATGAACCTTGCTCCCGCCGTGCTCGACCAGGACTATGGAGCATTCTGCAATGCACTCAACGCCATCACCTTCGAAAGCTATTTCAAGGGCCGCCAGATCGCCCTTCAGAACGAGAACCTGAAGCACGTCGTCACGAACGCCCGCGACAATGGCATCGACGCCATCGGCATGAGCAGCATGGGGCCGGTCTGCTTTTCCGTCACACAGACACCGGAGCGCGCCCGCGCCTGGCTCGATGAGCTTCAGGCGCGCGGCGTCGTGCGCCGCCACTGGTTCACGCGGGTGGCCAACGGTCCTGCAAAGGTCACGCAGTTGCCGGTCGCCGCAGAACAAGCTCGCACCGGGTGAGGCGCAAGCTGTCTAGCTCGTAGCCAACAGTGCCTTCGACGCTGAAGCCGTCGAGAACAGCATTCAGCCAATAGCGCTGGTCCGCCCACATGCTGTCGAAAGGCAATGCGTCGAGCGCGTGCCACGACAGCGCCCCCTCCCGTTCGAAGGCGTCGCCTTCCAGGGCCGTGGCGACGAAAATATCGACACTCAGTTCCAGCGATTGCGGCGCGGGGAATAGCAGCGTCAGCGATCCGCGCGGCGAAGGATCGACAACGCGCAGGCCGGTCTCCTCCAGCACCTCGCGGACCACTGCCTCGGCGGCGGTCTCACCAGGTTCGATCTTGCCACCGGGGCCGTTGAGCATGCCTGCCCAGATTCGCCCGGCGGGCCGCTGCTGCAGCAGCAGCCTGCAGGAACGGAGGATGAGGCAGGTCACCGTTCGCAGCGGCATGGGTGGTCCTCTCGGGGAACGTCTGAACGATCGCGGCCCCATCGCCATGGAAGCAACATGTTGTCTGACACCGCCGGGAAACAATCAAGATCAGGCTGCGGCTGTCCGAGAATTCTCCGGTGAGAATTTAGGGTCTTCTTGGAGAATTACGGAGATTGTGAACTACCGGTCATCAAGTATCGATGGTAGATTCTACGGTCAAGCGGATGCTAGCGCCGCGTTGCCTTAGCGTCCGAAGATATAACGACCTACTTGTGTTTCAGTTTACAGAACCCGTGGACTGCGCCGGGGAGGAACGGCATGGAGAGTACGAGCGATCGCGTCAGCTTCTATGAAGCGGCACCACGGCTGGCAAACGGGCGCCATCTGTTCGAAGGCGGCCCTCTTCCCACGACCGACAATCTCGAAGCGTTCCGGGCGGGCCCGGCGGAGCTCATAGCCGCCGAAGGGGCATTGCGCGCGCTCGGGCTTACGCCCGTCGCCCGCAATGATTTCACCATCACGATCAGCGTCGACGCGTTGCGGCCGATGGCAGGCTTCTGCGTGGCGAGCATGGACGATGCATCCTGCTTGCGGCTTCGCGACCCGGCGTCCGATGGGTATGTCGGCGGCCTGGCAGTGCTTGCCCCAGGTGAATTCAGTGCGCTGCCGCCGCTGCCGCCGCCAGCCGGCTATTTCCATCTGCGGGCGCCGGGCGATTTGCAGGTCGTTCTCAACGGCGTCAACGCCGCCGCCGCCGGTTGGACCGGCCGCGGCACGCACGTCGCCGTGGTTGATTCCGGCTGCTATGTCGAGCATCCGTTTTTCCGTCAGCGCAACGCCGAGATCACCGTGGTGCTCGGCCCCGGCGCGTCCGATCCTGACGTGGACACACTTGGCCATGGCACGATGATCTGCGGCAACGTCGTCAGCATCGCGCCACGCACGCGCGTCACCATGATCAAGACGACGGATGACGCTTCGTTGGCCGCCTTCAAGCAGGCGGTGGCGTTGAAGCCACGCCCGGACGTGATCCAGAATGCCTGGGGAAACCCGTCGGACGGCAGCATCGTCACCGCTTATGACAGAGCGGTTCAGGCGGCGGTGCTGGACGCCATTGCCAAGGGCTGCGTGGTGGTGTTTGCCGCCGGTAACGCCAAGATCCTGTTCCCACCGCAGATTCCCGAAGCCATCGGGGTTGGCGGCGCCTATATCAACGAGCGGGGCCAGATTATCGCTTCGACCTACGCCAGCGGCTATCGCAGCGTCGTTTTCGACGGGCGGATCGTTCCGGACTTTTGCGGCCTGGTCGGGCCGTGGCCGGCCGGGGTCTACATCGCTCTGCCGACCGCGCCCGGATCGATCATCGACAGCTATTCGGCCGACAGGCGGTTTCCCGACGGCGACGACGGCTTTCCTGACGACGGCTGGGTGGTGATCAGCGGGACGTCCGCCGCCTCGGCGCAAGTGTCGGGCGCGGTCGCACTGCTGCGCCAGATCGACCGGAAGCTCAACCAGGCAGCGGTAAAGGAGATCCTCGCCCGCACAGCGCTCAAGGTGGACATCGGAACCTCCGCGCAAGGCTCGCCGTCGGGTCCGCCCTATCCCAATCTGGCCACCGGCTTCGGGCTGATCGATATCGGTCGGGCGATCGAGACTCTTGAGGCGGATCACGCTGCGAAGAAACCGAAGACAGACTGAACCTCGGCGTCACCACGCTCGGCTGTCGCTGAGGCCGGGCGCCGCAACTCATGCCGCCAGATGGCGGATCAACACCCGGTCGACCTCTTCCACCGCCTCGTCGAGAGGCCGAGCGCCCCACACCGTCTGGCCCGTCCAGCTTTCGCACAGCGCCCGGTACATTTCGGCGACCGCGGCCAGCAAGTCGACGGGAAGCCGTTCGGGCCTCGCCCATTTTTCGCGCGGCACGCCCGCTGCTACCAATTTCTGCACTTGCCGCTCGAGGTCGTGAGTCAGATAGTAGTCGCGCAAGGGCTGCTTCGAAACATGCCGGCCGGCGAGCAGGAAGCGGTTCTCGTCAGGCGTGCCGGCGACGTCGACCAGCATGATCCGGCCGTCATCGTCGACGCCGTACTCGACCTTGCCATCGGCACAGATGAGACCGCATCGCGCGGCAAGGCTGCAGACCACCGCATTGGTGTGCAGGGTTAGCTCGCGCACCGTGGCAAAATCCTCGGCATCCAGCCTGGCGATCTCCCGCGCTTCGTCGGCCGGGATGAACCTGTCGATCTCCTCCAGCTTGGTAGTGAATTCAATGATCGGCTCTGCCAGCCAGGTATTGGCCTCCGGCAATGCCTCGAGCCCTAGTTCCTCAAGCGTCACCTTGCCCGCCGCGAGCCGCCGGTAGACCGAGGCGCCTTGCGGCAACATGTTGCGGTAGATCACCTGCAGCGGGATCAGGCGGGCGCGGTCGCCCTCGTGGAGTTCGCCGTGGGCCGGGTCGAGGACGTTGAGCAATCGTACATTAATCGAGCGCGGCGGGTCGAAGGCAATCAGGTGGGTTGGAACACCGGCCTTTGCCGCCTCGCGCAAGGTCGCCACCGCCATGCGGGCGATCACTTCGCCCTTGTCGGGGATCTGGTCGGGCATCTTGCTGAAATGGAAGACAGAGTAGTCGTCAGTGAAAACGAACGCGCCATGGCCGCTTCGCCCTGGTTTGGGAGCTTCGATGACGCGAAGGTCTTTGGTTGACCATCTTTTTGGAATTGTACGTCTCCCATTTCTATCGAGCCAGCTTGATGACACTAACAAGAAGCTGCGCTATATTCAATTTATAGTTTAGAAGAAGTTCGTTTCGCGGCTCGGCCACGGCCCGTCCATGGGCTCGTATTGTTCAGGCTGTAACCGCAGCGCTGCCGCATGGAAGGAAGCCTCCGATGTCCAATCCCATGCCACGCCGCGCCATCATTTCGGTCTGGAACAAGGACGGTGTGGTCGAAATCGCCCGGGTCCTTCGGGATCTGGGTGTCGAGCTGTTCTCGACCGGTGGTACGGCCGCCACTCTTGCCGCGGCTGGCGTGCGGGTCGCAGACATTGGGGAATTGACCGGCGTCGCCCCGCTCCTCGACGGTCGCGTCAAGGCGCTGCATCCTGCCGTCTTTGCCGGTCTGCTGGCGCGCCCGGACAGGCCGCAGCACGACGACGAATTGCGCAGCCACCGCTTTGCCCGCATCGATTTTCTGGTTGCCGGCGTCCGGCCCTTCCAACCTGCCGCGGAAGACGAAGCCGGCGCCCTGGACCTGATCGATATCGGCGGGCCGGCTATGGTTCGCGCCGCCGCCAAGAACCCTGATGGCGTCGTGGTAATGACCGCTGTGGAAGACTATGCGCCTGTCATCGCAGCGCTCGCGAACGACGGCGCCGTCAGCGCCTCGCTTCGCCGCTCGCTGGCATCCAAGGCTTTTGCACGGATGGCCGCGCACGATTCCGCGATCGCCACCTGGTATGCGCGCGATGCCGATCCTTTCGCGGCGGAGGCGCTGCATCTGAGGGCCACACGTGGCAAGATTCTGCGCTACGGAGAAAACCCGCACCAGCGCGCCGCCCTTTATCTGACCGGCGCGAAGAGCTGCGGCGCGGCGACGGCGACGCTGCTGCAGGGCAAGGAGCTTAGCTATGTCAATCTTCTCGACGCGGATGCCGCACTCGAACTCGCTCGCCGCTTCACCGAGCCTGCCGCCGTCATCGTCAAACATGCGGCACCGTGCGGCGTCGCGGTGGCAGGAACTGGCCTCGAAGCCTATCAAAGGGCGCATGCCGCCGATCCGTTAAGCGCCTTCGGTGGCACTGTCGGCTTGAATGTGCCGCTCGACGCCGCCACTGCCGAACGCCTGTCGCAGGTGTTCACCGAAGTGGTCATTGCGCCTGACGTGACGCCGACGGCGCGGCAACTATTGGCGGCTAAGCGCAATCTGCGTCTGCTAGTCAATGGCACAGTTGGCGCGCCCCGTTGCACGGAGTTTCGCTCGATCGGCGGCGGGATTCTGATGCAGGATGTGGATCAATTGGCGCTGACGATCGACGATCTGCGCGTCGTCACCAGCAGACAGCCATCGCCGCTCGAGCTGAACGACATGCTGTTCGGCTTTCAGGTGGTCAGGTTCGTCAAGTCGAACGCCGCCGTGCTGGTCAGCGATCGGCAAACGCTTGGCATCGGCGGCGGACAAAGCAGTCGGATCGGCGCCGTCAAGCTGGCATTGGCTGAACACGGCGAGAGCGCACCCCGGCGGTTGCAACTGGTGCTGGCCTCAGACGCGTTCTTTCCGTTTCCAGACAGCGTCGAGGCGGCAGCCGCAGCCGGTGTCACCGCGATCATCCAGCAAGGAGGTGCTGCGCGCGACCGCGACGTGATCGCCGCCGCCGACGCGGCCGGAATTGCGATGGCGTTCACCGGCGTACGAGCCTTTCGCCACTGAACCGGCTAGAGCAAATTTTACCTAGACTGATCCCTAGATCCGCTCACTTTTCGTCCATCGCGGACCTTCGGATCGAGATTATCCTCCAAGCAACTGGTTTCTCAATTCTGGTGGTTGGACTCACGGACAAGTCGTTCTACGAGGTCGAAGGCAAGCGCGACCATGGTCATGGTTGGATTCCAGGAGCCGGCCTGCGGCCACAAGGCGCCGCCCGTGACATAGATGTTCTTTGCCGCGCGCAGCCGGTAGTCGAGGTCGACCGGCGCATCCTCACTCGACCCGATGTGCAAGGTCGAGCTATCATGCACCAGCGCGGTGTTCCGCCGCTCGGTGATGTTGGGTCGTTCCCGGCGCCACTCGCCAGCGTCGGCGGTGCCATGCCAGTATTCCAGGTGGGTCGGTCCGTTTGGCGAGAGCACGTCCTCCAGCGTCCGGAATGTCGCTTCATCCATGGTGTCCCAGGTGGAACGGTCGCTGGCATTTTCGACGACCTGCAGCAGCGAATTGGTCGTCGGATCGGCGTCTTCCGGATTGCCCCGGTACCAGGTTTGCGGGTTGTAGCAGTCGAGCTCGCCAAGGCTGGCGCAAGGGTAGATGACGTGATCGCGCGAGGTCAGAAGCTGCGCCATCGTGGCCGTCGTCAGCACATCCGGCATGTAGCGCAGCGCGATGCCGGCGTTCTTCACCGGCTCTGGGTCACTGACTGCCGAGATCTGGATGTGAAATTGCCTGGTGTAACTGCCGTCCTTGCCCGCCGCATAGCAGGCGCCAAGCTGCAGGTCGTGGAAAGCGCCGTTGGGGTCGAGGTCCTCCCGTGGCACCCGCGCCGTGATCGACGACGTGAAATGCGAGGCAAAGCGATTGCCCAGGCCGCTGTCCGGGAACGCGTTGCGGACCAGCGTCGCCGCGGGCAGCGAGCCCATGGCGAGGATGAGCTTCGCCTTGCCAAGCGGCAGCACGCCCATGCTGGTCTCCAGCGCCGTCGCCGCGCCGAACTGCTGGACGATCCGCTCGACTACGCATCCCGCGACAATGTGGAAGGGCGCGCCGCGGCTGGCCCTGGCGCGGTCGCTTTGCAACTTGACATAACCCAGAACCTCGCCTGGCGTCGCGAACTTCTGGAAATCGAGACCATCGACCGACTGCGCATCCGACGCCAGTGGCGCCGGCTCGGTCCGGTAGATCGAGGCGATCTTGCCGGGCGCCTCCTTCAGCAGCCCCTGCATGCGGTTCTGAAGCGGGCCGTAGATCGGACGCTCCTTGGCCAGACGCAGCAACATCTCGGGAGCAACGTCCGCATCGACCTTGTTGGCCGGCTGCACATGCAGCAGCTTTTCAGCCGCCTCGAAATAGCGCTTGGCGGCAGCGATTGTCTCCTTCGGCCAGCCCTCCATTTCTTCCGTGGTCGGCCGCGGGCACCAGGCGCTCCACAGCGTCGACCGGCCGCCGAAGAAGGGCACCATGCCGTGCTGCCAGCGGATCGAGCCCCCTTCCAGCCCTTTTGCGGTGATGGTCGAGAGCGTCCATGGAAACGTTTCAGCAAGGCCACCCATTGTCTCAACGAAGGGGATCGGGAGATTCTGAAAGTGTTCGGGAAGGAAGAACGTCCCGCGCTCGATCATTAGGATGCGGCAGAAGGGGTCGCGCTCGAGGGCCTTGTGCACCACCGCCAGGCCGCAAAACCCCGACCCGATGACCACCAGATCGTATGTGCCCTCCTCGCGGGCCTTCTTCCACTGACTCCCCGACAGGAAATAGACATTGTTCATCACCTGCTGACCGGTCGGGTTTTGCGGTCCCGGCGTCGGATAGCCATAGTTGAAATTGGCAGAAGAGGCGGCCGCCCCCATCGAAATCTCCTTCTTCGTGACTGAGTTTGAGCTAGAGAAGGGAAACCGAGATGCTGACAGCATAATTCGAAATCGAAGCATCAGCAACTATATTTCTAACATCAAAAGGTTATTTCATACTTTGCTAATAGATAAATAGCGAAGCTCTTGACATTTGTTTTTTGTTCTCTAACGTGCTTGGGCGATTGCACTGCACAGGTCGTTAAGATTGTTGGTAACCGCCCGCAGTGGGCAGGTCGATCCATCGATCGACTGGATGAGCTTTGTTGTTCGGTGCAAAGTCCGCGGCCGGCGTACCCGGATCAAAGCAACCAGATGCGTCGAGCGAAGGGGCAGGCAACCTTCCATGTTGACACAGATTTATGAAGTCTCCGGCGCGGAGGAGGCGCGGGCCGTCGCCATGATCGGCGTCGATCATATTGGTGCCAAGGTCGGCTCCGGGCAGTTTCCGCGCGAGCTGTCGGTCGCCGCGGCGGCCGCGATCATCGCCGCCATCCCGCCTCCGTCGAAATTTTCGGCGCTCTTTCTGAGCAGCGATATCGACCAGATCGAGACATGGGCGCGTGAATTGCGCCCGCCGATTGTGCATCTTGGCGCGCGCCCCGAGACGTTGTCGCCAGCTGATCTTCTGGCCCTGAAGCGGAAACTGCCGGACAGTCTGATGATGCGCACCATACCCGTTTCCGGCGAGGACAGCGTGGCGGTCGCCCGCAGCTATGACGGCATCGCCGACATTCTCATGCTGGACAGTATCCGGCGTGCCGACGGCAAGGTCGGCGCGCTCGGCGTCACCCATGACTGGAGCCTCAGCCGGAGCATCGTCGAGCTCGTCTCGATACCGGTGTTTCTGGCCGGGGGGCTCGGTCCGGAAAATGTCGCCGAGGCGATCCGCGTGGTGCGGCCAGCCGGGGTCGATTCCAAGACCAGGACCGACCGAGAGGGCACACACGCCAAGGATCTCGAACGGGTGCGGCGGTATCACGAGGCGGCCCGCGCGGCGGGTTGAAGGTGCGCGGCTCGATGTTACAAGGAGGGTGGACGCCTGTCTGGCAAGCGAAACAACGCCTGTGCATTGCGGCCCAGAATGTTGCGTTTGGCGGTCTCACCGAGAAACGGCAAATCGTGGATAACCCGCGGCGTATCGAAATCGAAATGCGGCCAATCCGAGGACCACAGCAATTGGGTTTCGGCGGCGATCATCTCGAAAGTGACTTCCAGCGCCTTCATGTTGCTGCGCTCCATCGGCTGGCTGGAATACCAACAATGCCGCCGCATATAGTCGGACGGCAGCATCTTAAGCGCCGGCGCCTCCGACTGGCGCATCAGGAACTGGTCGTCGAGCCGCTGCATCAGGAAGGGTATCCAGGCAAGCCCGCTTTCGACCCATAGCGACTTCAGCCGTGGGAACCGCTCGGGAATACCCTGCAGAACCCAGTTGGTCATGTGCACCATGTTGCACCAGACGAAGCCCAGCGCATGCATGCCGAGGAAGGTGGGGACCGTCGCCAGCGACGGATCTTGCCAATGGTAGCCGGCGTGGAAGCAGATCGGCTTGCCGGTCTCCTCGATCATCCTGTAGAGCCGCATATAGTCGTTGGCGTGCACAGGCTTGTAACGGGTCGACGTCACCATGAACCCGACGGCCTTGTCGTTGCCGGCATGCTCCGCGACCACCTTGCACGCTTCCTCCGGCGTGTTGAATGGCAAATAGACCAAGGCGATAATGCCATTGTCGCCGCTCAGCAGCGTCTCGACGACCCACCGATTGTAGGCCCGGGCGAGAGCCACTTCCATGTGCGGTTGCGGATGCATGCCCAGCATCAGCATCGATGTGGGAAAGACCACCATATAGGCCACCGCCAGCCCTTGCATGGCGCGGCGGGTCAGTTCGACGTCGCGGTGAATGCCCGGCCGAGGCTCTATTCTCTCGCGCTGATCGGACTGATGTGGGATGCGGCCGCCGCAATCCTGATAGCGCATGCCGAAATCGCCGACCAGTCCGTAGGGCGGCGAGCCTACCCGTTCGCGGTGATAGACTTCTGCCTGGTCGCGCAGCACCGGATCGTCAATGTAGCGGACGATCTCCTTCCACGATATCGACTCGACGTGGTGGGCATCGACATCGACGATGGTCCAGTCGGCATAGCCGTTCGCCTCGGCATGTTGGCGCGCATGGCGCAGATATTCTCGCGTATCGGTGTAGGTATCGATTTCCTCGAGGTCGCTGGAATGGCCGGCTTTGCTGTCCATCGTCTCACCTGTCGGGATCGGTCAGGTAATGGTCTTCCGGGCGCCGCCGCGACCACAGCCCGAACTCCATTGGTCCGAGGCGCAATGCGCGCAAAATCTCGGTCGTCGCCGTTAGGGCTTCGGTTGGCGTTACCACCTCGTCATAATCGCCTACCAGCGCGCGGAACGTGCGCATCCCGCCATCGGCCTTCGCGGCATAGAGCTTGATCGCAGCGGTCATGACACGGCGAACCGCCTCGTCAGAGATACGATCGGCCTCGCGGCCGTCCAACGCCTGCCGCGCCAAGGCCCAGAAGCACTCGGCAGCCGCCTCTGCCTCGGCATAGGGGTCGTTGCGCCCTTCAATCGACATGCAGCACAATCTCCCCGTTGTGGACCACCGCCTCGATCGGGTCGAGTGCCAGCTTTTTGGTGCCGGCGTGGCGGCCGGTGCGGATGTCGAACTCAGCGCCGTGCCAGGGGCAGACTATGTGGCGCACCGTTTCGTCGTATAGGAGACCATGAAGCTTACGGTCTGCATCGATATTCTCGATGACCCGCTTAAAGATGCGCCCCTGGCACACCGGCCCGCCCTGATGGGGACAGACGTTGCGCCAGGCATAGAACGCATCGCCAAGCCTGAAGACGCCAATTTCGACCCCACCTATGCTGACCAGCAGCTTGCTACCGTCTTCAAAGTCGGAAACTGATGCAACCTTGTATTCGGCCATGACCGACCTCGGCATCTTTCGCACGCGAAGCAATCTAGCACCGGATCATCGAGCAATACCATCGAAAACGGAACAAGAGATAGTATTCAATTATGCTAAAGAAAGTCTCGCGCGCGAAAATCTACTCTTTTGATGTCGGTCCTGTTTCGGCTGTGGTAGTGTCCAGCGGCTAACGCTGGCGAATTTAATTGCGGCGCCGACGGTGGGAACACCGCCGACGCACATTGGTGGTTTCCCTGGAGAACCTGTCATGGTGATGAAAATCAGAGGCTTCGACGGCAAGCAGCCAATCATCGGCGTCATCCACCTGCTCGCGCTGCCCGGCGCGCCCAGATACGCTGGCGACAGCCGCCGAATCGTCGATATGGCGCTCGCCGACGCGGCCGCGCTCGCCGAAGGCGGCGCCGACGCTATCATGATCGAGAATTTCGGCGACACGCCGTTTTTCCCCGACAATGTTCCGCGCGAGACCATCGCCTGGATGAGCCGCATCGGCGGCATGATCAGGGACCGCCACGATGTGCCGCTGGGTGTCTGCGTGCTGCGCAATGACGGCCGCGCCGCCCTTGCCGTCGCCCACGCTATCGAGGCGGAATTCATCCGTGTCTGCGTTCTCGGGTCGCCGCGCGTGACCGACCAGGGACTGGTTGAAGGCCGCGCCTACGAGTTGCTGCGCGACCGCATGCGGCTCGGCTCCGACATCAAGATCTTCGCCGACGTCGACATCAAACACTCTTATCCGCTGGCCGTTGGCTTTTCGATCCGGGCGGAAGCAGCCGATCTCGTATCCCGATCGCATGCCGACGCGCTGATCGTGACGGGACCGGCGACCGGCATGCCCATCGACGAATCGGATCTGGCGAGATTGCGGGGCGTTGCAGACGTACCGATTTTCGTAGGCAGCGGTGTGACCGACAAGAGCATCACGAAACTAGCCGAACAGGCCAGTGGCTTTATCGTCGGCACTGCCTTCAAAGATTCGAAGAGCGCCGACGCACGGATCGATCCGGACAGAGTTCGGTCAATGGTGCGCCAGCTTCACCCGGAGCAATGATCGTTGTTGTCAATGGCTTTGATTTCGGGCCGGAACGTCAGCGGTGGTTGAGAATCGCAGACGCGCTTCACTCCAGAGTCGGGATCGGAACATGAGCCAGAAAACCAGTTTTACGGCGACCGGACCTATCGAGCGCGACTTCGAAGGTCATGTCTGGACCTTCTCTCAGACCATTCGTCATGTCTGTCGGGAAGAGGCCGAAGCTTTGACCGGCTGCCAGATCGATGGCTGGCATCGGGTACGGTAGGCCGACTATTCGCCGCACTCTTTTTTTGAGATTAGGCGCTAACCCTCGTTCGTGCGCGATCCTATAGCCGCAACCACAGCCAATATCCTGATGTTCAGTTCATGGGGAGGTCTACCAAGATTACATTTGAAATCGTAAAGACATTGACATTCCAGCGCGGGTATCCGATATTTTTATCGTTAAATGTATATCAGATTTTATCTACATAGCTACGCATAAAGACTTGTTGCGTTCATGTGATACTAGAGTATGTTAAGTTCGAAGGGTGATGTCTGCAGAGGCGCGCCGCCGGATGCCACACCGAATTCTTGCAGTCCTTGTTCGCAGTCACCAGACGCCTCGACCGATAGCAGCAAGGCAGCGAGCGCCGCACCCCTCCCCCGCGTCGCGCCTTGCCATCGGCCGAGGCTACCCATCGCAAAGTAGCGCCGCACAGGGGTAGGATTTGCCTATGGCGACCGGTAAGCCCCCGCGACCGGGAATGCGGACCTGGTGTTCTGTTATCTGAATTGATCTGGAGCAAATGACGATGAGATTTTTCGCCGACCTGAACAAGAGGCTGTCGGATAACATCTACAGGCACGGTCACTATCTCACTCGTCCTCATGCAGGCGATCGCCACAGGCTTGAAGAAACGGTCGAACTGTTGATGCCGTTCGTCAGGTCCGACGAGTACGCGATCGTCAAATCGCAAATCCTCGGTCTGATAAACAACCACAAGCACGAAGACCTCCTTCTTTGACCGTCACCGAGCGGAAATAGGTATGGCCGTCCAGCCCCTGCAATTCGCCCGGTAAGGACATGTCGATGCTGCAGGTCCGTGTCCTAACGCCACGTCATACGTGCGATGACGCAATCATGGCCATCCAAGCCGATCCGGCGACCGCGAACCTGGTGGTCATGCCCGGATTCGCGCTCGGCGGCGACGGCCATCTGCTTCTGTTCGACATCGCCCGCGAACACGTGAATGCCACAATCGATATGCTACGCAAGCTCGGGATCGAAGCTACGGGATCGATTTCCCTGCTCGAGAATGTGACCGTGATCTCTGCTGCTGCCGAGGCCGCCAAGAAGGCCGCAGGGGGCCACCCCGCCGACGCCGTGATCTGGGACGAGATTGAGGATCAGGCCGAAGAAGACGCGCGGTCGTCGTGGTCGTTCCTGAGTTTCCTTGTGCTTGCCACGCTGATCGCTGGCATCGGCAGATATCTTGACCAGCCTATCCTCATCGTCGGCGCCATGGTAGTCGGGCCTGAGTTTGCGCCGATCTCCGCAATCTGCCTGGCTATTGCGCGGCGGCGCTGGACGCTGCTTGAGCCCGCGGTCACCACGCTGCTCGGCGGCTTCGCGCTCGCCACGGCAATCGCGTGGCTTGTCTGGGCGACAGCGCATGCAATTGGCCTCATCGACCCAGTTGCCGCAACCACCGGCGCGGCCACGGATTTCATCGTCAAGCCGGATGCCTGGTCCTTCGTGATTGCGCTGCTTGCCGGCTGCGCCGGCATGCTGTCACTTACCACCGCGAAATCCTCGGCGCTGGTGGGCGTGTTCATCTCGATCACGACGGTGCCGGCCGTCGGCACGATCGGCCTGACGCTCGCGCTCGGCGCCTGGGGTGAAGCCTGGGCAGCATTGGTCCAGCTGGTGCTCAACGTCGCAGGCATGGTCATCGCGGGGACCGCCACGCTGGCCGTGCAGCAATTGACAAGGCGGCTGCCAACCCAAAAGCCGGCGCGGTACACGCCGCGCCGTCAGCTCACCCGAACGTCAAGCATTCGCCAACCCCGACCGGCACCGAGATGAAGAGAGCTTTCCGGCACTGCTGCCACCTGAGCAACGTCGACAGGCTGAGCCCCTATCCTGGGCAGGCCACATGTCAGCGATGCGACCGGCTGACTGATGGCCGGTTTCCAAAATCGTCTGTTGCGGCGGTTGCCTAGCGCTCCGCCCAATGCAGGACGCTATGCTGAGACGGGTGCCTTGCGAGGTTTCTTTGAGGGGGACTTCACCACCGTTGCTCTCGCTTCGGCTGGCGCTGCTCTTGTGGTTCGCTTCGCTGTTTCTGTCACAACTGGTGCTGGCGCCTCCGCCTTGCGGCCGAGCCCGGATGCCTTTGCCAGAGCCGAACGGGCCGCGGCATAGTTCGGCGCCACCATCGGATAATCGGCTGGGAGGTTCCATTTCTGCCGGTACTCATCGGGGCTCAAATTGTAATGCGTTGCAATATGACGTTTCAGGGATTTGAACTTTTTTCCATCTTCCAGACAGATAATGAAATCGGGCGTTACCGACTTCCGTGGCGACACCGCCGGCTCCTGCTTGACCGCGGTCGGGGGCACAGGCGTGCCAATCCCTTGCAAGGCGGCATAGGTATCCCCGATCAGCTTCGGCAACTCGCCGATCGGAAGCGGATTGTTTGACACGTAGGCTGAGACGATATCGGCTGCGATCGACACGAGATCGGCTTTGTCGTCCTGTTCGGGAGAAACGTTCATAGAGTTTCCTCTTGTCATGTGGGGGGCACAGCTGAAAGCGAGCGGGCCCGTTTCTTCATAGGCAAATTATTTGTCGCTATTTAAACATTCTCGGTTCGTCGTCAACACAGCTCACTTCCTTCAATCTGGGCGCGAGCTGAAAAATGAGACTTCAGCCGGAGACAACAACGCGTAGTTCGGCCGTGGCCTTGCGTGGCTTACGCGATATGCGCGCACCCGCACCATCATGCGAGATCCGCCGCCCGAAGGCGATTGCGCGGAACGCCTTGAGGCTTGAAATTCCAGGACTGTTCGCACCGATGCGCGCAACCAGAGATGCTCGCTATGCGGGCTAGACGCCCCTCTTGTTGCCCCAAAGCAGAACATGAAGCTGCGGCAGGACGCGGGCATCGAACCATCTGTCACGGATCACCGTCTCGACCAGCCACTCCATGCGTTTCATTATGCCATCCATGTCAACGAACGCATCCTCGTGACCGGGGCGCGGCGGCGTGTGATTGCCAGGCTGCAAATAGACGGGCAGCTGCGGAAAATGCGCGGCAGCATCTCTGGCATAGGCATAGTCTCTTGCATCGAACACGACGAACTTGAGCACGATTTGCGGCTTATTCTGCGCCGCCTCGATGCACGCTTCGAACGCAGCCCAATCGGTCGTCATTTCGCTTGATGGCGGCTTCGGGCTGAGAACCAGTATGTCGAGCTCGGCAAACCAGTCCCTGGCCACAGAAGCCTGGGTTTCCAATGCAAATCGATAGCCCTTACGATGTCCGCATTCGATCAGCGCACCGAGCGGCTGGATCGCTGGATTGCCGCCTGACAGCGACACCATCATTGGCCGGCCACCCGAAAGCGCAACGACCTTTTGCCAGATTGCGTCTGTGGACATAGTTTTCCATTGATGACGGTAGCTATTGTCCACGGCATGCAGGCTGTCGCACCAGGAACAGCGATAGTCGCATCCACTGTCGCTTGGCAGTTAATTGTAAGAATGCGCTGGGTTGGTCCGAGCTGGGCATTTAATTATGCGAATCTCGAGGGTCGGATTCTCAAATTAACTGCATCTGCGAAGAAGTTCTCGACCTGCGAGCTCGGGCTATCATGTTCTCGGCGGAGTCGCTGAATCGAGTCCTGTTGCCGCCCATCATATGACCGCCCAGCATCCGGAGCATCTCCGGTCCGGCGCGCTCGACGATGGTCACTCCCGCGAGCAGAGCGGGCCGCAAGTGAAGCGGCAGAATCGGACTGGCCGGTGTGGGTAGGCTTTCGTGGTCGGTGGCAACGACATCATCGAGATCCGGAACGATGGCGCCAAGCACCCTGAAGCGCCAAAGCTCGTGCTGGCTGGGTATTGGTCTTGGAATGCGTCGCATCAGGAGAAGCTGGGCGATTTCGGCCGGCGATGTCCAGGTCTGGATACCGCGTTCGGCTTCATCGTCGAGCAGCGTTTCACCCCGCAGGGCCGCACCACGATACTGGTGGAAAGGGGAGGGGGCTTCGTGCCCGTCGGGCTCCCGGAGCTGGTCTCCGCACAGAGGGCACGTGATGCGCCACCCCAGCAAATGGCTTCGCAATATCGGCATCGGCTCCGCGCAATCAGGGCTGCAGTTCGTGCAGCACTGCGCTGGTCTCGTGGCGACAGGCGATGCGATGACTGCACGACATTGGTGAAGGTCATACGGCGCACCACGTGTCGCTTGGCAGTTAATTGTAAGAATGCGCTGGGTTGGTCCGAGCTGGGCATTTAATTATGCGAATCTCGAGGGTCGGATTCTCAAATTAACTGCATCTGCGAAGAAGTTCTCGACCCATAACCAACTACATTAAAGATCGAAATGCGTTCGATTTCATATCCGCGCACCAACGCCGATCGCTGCGCCTCACCTGGGGCAAGGTGACAGGGCGAACGCGTGACGGGCAGATTTGGATGCCCTTCACCACGGCCGAGGGACTTCTGGCCAAGCACACTGGCAGGGGCGAGTTCGATGCGCCGGATGGGGTGGTTGCCGCGATTCGGGTCAAGGATTATGGCCCCTATGTCGCGCCAGCGCTGGGCACGTTGCCGGTCGTCTTCATGTCCACGGTCGACATCACCAACGGCAACAGCGGCTCGGCGACGCTGAACGGGCGTGGCGAGTTCGTGGGTCTCGCGTTCGACGGCACGCTTGAGGGGGTGATCTCGGACTGGGCCCCCGACGCGGACCGCAATCGCAGCATCCATGTCGACAGTCGCTTATCGCGCCTAGCCCAGCACTTTTCGATCGCGCCGTCGAAATCCGGCGTATTGGCCAGCACGACTTCCGTCTCCGCGAACTTCCGCCTACCATTCTGAAGCGTTCTGGTGCTCGGCAGTCGCAGGCGTTGTCCGTTTTGTGACAACTTCGACATTGAGACACTGCGCTATCAGCGTGATCGTTTGTTGTAATTAATTAGTTTTCCGGTTTGGCGCGGCAGTTGCCTGCGCGGCAGTTGCTTGGATGAAAACAGCTACCTATGGCACGAACGGGCAGGAGTTCCTCCATGAACAGCCTAACCGAACAGGCAATCACCACCGCGAGACCAATTCAAGCGGATCCGTCTTCCCTGGGAACCGAAACGGCCAAGCCTGTAACCAGTTCACCGCATGTGGGGACCCCACAATCTCGCAACGCTGACGAGGGTGGGCAACACGGCGCTCGGTTGTCCCGCCGCTTGATAAAGCCGATCGCAAAGGTGCGCGGGAGGAAACTCGGGCGCCAACTTGGTGAGCGGTTAGACCCGACCGGCTCGCTCCTGACAGGTGACGGCAGCGGATCGACATCGACACCGAGAAGGAGTTTTGGGATCCCTGTGTGACGATCATGACGTCTTTGCAGGCACTGGCCTTCGCCGCAGCCGGGCGCTGTGGGGCGTCAAAGTCCAGGAAGAAATGAGGTTTGCGAGGATATCGGATGCCTTTTGTTCGGTTACCGTGGAGGATGGTATGGCGATGGATGACGAAATCGATGGAGCGCTGTTAGCGAATGCAGAGGCTGCCGCCGCGCGATGGAAGAACCGCACAAGGATTCGCGAAGCGCGCACTGACGCGCTGACCAGACATGAGGTTCTGGCGGCGGACAGTCCGGATCGCCTGGTTGCGCGATTGAACAATATCATCAGCGATGTCCGGAAGTCCGGCGGGGGAATGCTCCCGCCGGAAAGTTCCGTCTTGAGGAAGTTCGTGGAGCGCCCCTTGCCCGTGACTATCGCAGAGCTCAGCGACCAGATCGTTCACGAGGTTATCACGGGTGCCCGCGACTTTCTTTCCGTGGAGTTTCTGGACCGGGGCTCGGCGGCCGCCCGAAGTGTCGGGCGCGTGCTTATGCGTGCTAAGGGAATCCTTCGCGCACGAGGCACTGGCTTCCTCGTCGGTCCGGGATTGCTTCTGACCAATGAGCACGTCCTCACCTCGGCGGAGCTTGCGGATCGATGCGTCGTTCAGATGGACTACGAGCAGAACCGCTTCGGTCCGGTGAAGCAGCCTCAGGAGTTCGCGCTCGAGCCGAAGCGCTTCTTCCTGAATGACCACACGCTCGACTACGCGCTCGTGGCGGTTGCTGTGAAAAGCACCCAAGGCGTCGAGATTTCCACATACGGATGGCTTCCGCTCAATGGCGCCCAGGGAAAGATCACGATCTCGGAGGAGGACTACCTCAACATCGTCCAGCATCCCCGTGGCCGGGAAAAGCAGGTCGTGATCCGCAACAACCGGGTTCTCGATATGAGGACTGCCGCCGAAGGCCTCGGACCGTTCCTGCATTATGAAGGCAATACGGAGAAAGGCTCCTCAGGGGCACCTGTGATGAATGATGGATGGGAGGTCGTCGGGCTTCACCATAGCGGCGTGCCCGCGATCGACAGCCAAGGGAACTGGCTCAGAAAAGATGACCGCATCTGGGACAAGGAGCAGCACTCTGTCGAGGAAATCAAATGGGTCGCGAATGAGGCCGTGCGGATTTCCAGCCTCGTTGCAGCGATCGAAAGCGCGCCCCTGGAAAAGGAGAAGCGAGCCTACCTGAATGAAGCCATGTCGGCCACAGCATCCATGGAAACCTTCGCGGCTATCCGGGTCCCCGAGAGCGTCGTGGACAAGCTGAATCCCACCAAAGACGTTCGCGAAGTGTCGTCCGGGAGACGCAGCGGTCCCGACCGGGAAATATCGAAGGACAGATGGGTGCCGTCGGCCACTATCGAGGTCCCGCTGAAGATAACCCTTTCTCTAGGCCGGGTCGGCAATCGGTCCGCACCGGCACGAAAGCCGCGCCCGCGACTTCCGGCCGAGTTGCTCGAAAAGAAATTAGAGGCGCAGGATTTCGCCGATCGCGATGGTTACGCCCGCAAGTTCCTGGGAGTTTCCGTTTCCTTGCCCAAGGTCAAGGCAGAGTCGAAATTCGGTGGTGGTGCTTTAGTCGTTCCCCGGCCCGCTCGACCGGATGATCGGACCGAACTGCGCTATCACAACTACAGCGTCATCCTCTGTGCGAAACGGCGCCTGGCCTATGTATCGGCCTGCAATCTGAACTTCGCTGCGAAGGAAACCGCAGGCCGGAAGGATGGTCGTAGCACCTGGAGAAAGGACCCGCGGATCGAATTCGCGGATCAGCTCGGCGACCGCTTCTATGACTACAATGACTACGACAGGGGACACCTGACACGGCGGGACGATGTCGCTTGGGGTGACACATTCGAGGATGCCGTTGCCGCCAATGACGACACGTTCTTCTACACCAACTCGGCTCCACAATATTTTTTATTCAACCGGCCGGACGAATACACCGGTGCCGGGCTGGACCTCTGGGGAGACCTGGAAAACTTCATCTCCGAGCAGGGGGAAGCGCAGCGTGCCCGTTTGACGGTCTTCAACGGCCCCATCTTTGGTGAGCAGGACAAGCCGCTACACGACGCACTTGTGCCGCTGAGTTTCTACAAGATAGTGATTTGGCGCGACGGGACAGAGGATCCGGGTGCGGTGGGCTTCGTGCTCGATCAGTCCGACCTGATCGCGTCACTACCCGAGGAGGCCATCGATCCGGGCCGTTTCGAACTGCGCCAATGTCGGATCGCTGACATAGAGGACCAGTTGGACCTCGACTTCGGGGTGGCGAAGAAGTGGGACCGCCTGGGGAAGATCAATGTCAGCGAGGCCTTCGGGGCTGAAGGGATCGAAATCGCCAGCTTGAAGGACATTAGGCTCTGAGCGAACAGCGCGGACAGTCCGACTCGACATGATGGCGGTGGCCCGCTTCCGACCTCACCTCGGCTTCCCGGGGCGATCTGCGTATGAGCACCCTTGTCGTCGAACGACATGGCCAGATTCTCGATGGCTTGCCGTTTCCACTGCGTGATCTGGTGCGGCTGAAAGCTGGTGGTTCGTCGCGAGTTCCGCAGTCGTCCGCTCGCCGCGGATCGCCTCAAGCGCAACGGATCAAGGGCGTGAAGGGGCTTGGCCGAGGAACTCGGCAAGGGGCTGCGGACGACGAGAACGCGAAGCGGGTGGTTAACGAGTCACATGGAACACCTCCATGCGCTGCTTCGTCCTCCCGGGAGTCAAGATCGTGGACGATAGGACCTCCACAACCTTTCGGTTCGGCGGGCTCGCGGCACCCTTTCCCCCCTGAGAGAACCGTCTCGGTTACCGATCGCTCTCCGTGGGCAACGGAACACGTTGGGCTCGACCCTTACAAAGGAGAAAATAAGATGATTCTGGCTAGTGGTACGGTTGTTGCAGGTACCGCTTCAGGCCATCGCTGGACGGTAGCCATCATGTGATCTGCCGTGTGGAGGAACGATGAAGAGAGGCCGTTTACAGTGGTCGGGGAAACGCATTCGGTCCCGTCAATTGGGGGGGCCTCCTCCCTGCCCCGCCGTCGCAGCGCAAGCCGATGTGGGACGGACGAGCGAGGCTGGTTTGGTTGAAACTAAATGGAGCTTCATCAGCAAAGGTTTCGATCTCAGGCAGTCCCGAAATAACGCAAATGCGCCTGGATCGCCTGACAGCGCAACGCCTCAAACGGGTGCAGAAACCTTGAGCGACATGATACCCCATCGATCCTAAAGCGCTCGCGGCGGCATGCTGCGCAGCTTTCGGTTTGACCGCGCTGATGGTCATTGAAGAGCGCCATGATCTGTTCGAACCGCACTACTCAACGCATCCAGCCTGAAGCACCTTGTATCCCATTGACGGTCGCCTCCGTTCCCCTGCCGGGAAACGATGATCGACACCGCAAGGAACACGAACCTCGTGAGGCCGCCCGCGGGCAGTTTCGGCCAAAACGCCCGGTCCGCGACTTCCTGTTCGGCTGTAGATGGCGTAAGCGGAGCGTAGTCTGGCCAAGACCACTTGGATCGGCGCCTTCAAGCCGAGTGACTTCGTGTCGACGTCCTCGCCTTCCTCGATCGCCTTGAGAAACTTCCGCACATCGTTCCTGATGGTCTCCCCGAAGTCGATGGCGACGTCGGCTGCCAGTAATAGCGAAAAGCGAACGATGTTGTTGCGATGTTTTTTGATAGTCTTGGAATCATCTTTTCCCCGGCCGCCACGCGTGCCGACAGGTCGAGGAAGGCGCGGGCCTTAAACAGGATAAGGAAGGAGGCTCTCGTCGACGATCGATACGCCGCGCTGCGGCGATGGCGGCGTAGTAGTGGTCGTCGTCGAGCAGAATGGCGGACAAACTTGCGGCATCATCTTCCGCGACGATCCTTGTGACCACCGCCGGCTCCGGAAGCGTGATCCCTTTTGGCCTCCGGGTGAACAGCTCCAGCATGCGCTTCGATTGCCGCAACAATCACGCGTGCCCGATCATGGCCGGATGCGACATTTGCCCATTTTATCGCGTGATGTCGGACATAGGACACAGCTGCATTCGGGCATCGCCCCCAATATGGAGGTCAGACCGGCCTGACGCCCAGGTATTTTCAGCGCTTGAGCTATCAGGCGGCCTTGAGGTCCCAAAGTGTCTTCTCGAAGATCTCCTTGACCGGTTTGGAGATATCGGTCACCGCCTTGGTAGTGAGCGCTTGAAAATCCTTAGCCTGCTCGAGCCCCATTTCGACGCGCTTGCGTAGAAATGTGGTCTGCAGCTCAATTACCTCGGACAGCGAGTTCGCGCCGGCTAGAGCTTGAAGATGCGAAAAGTCGGCGTCGACATTGGCGCGCAGCGCGGCGATCGTCGCCAGCGACACCTCGTTGCCGACTGACCTAGCGGTTTCAAAGGTCGACTTAAGCACTTTCTTAGCCTCATCGGCGCCGAGCTGGAATTTGGCAAGCGCTTCTTTCGATTGCTCGACGCCCTTTTCGGCGGCCGCGCGAAACTGATCGGTGGCCTTGCTGGGGTCGAATGGCTGGAATTCGTCGGTTTCAGCGGTTTGGCCAGACTTGTCTGTGATCTTGGACATTTCCGGATCCTTTTGGTTGGTGGTGGTTTGTTACCTGCACACAATGAACATGCATATGCCGTGCCAAAAGGGGAAATCGTTTCGGAACAACACGATGTCTCGAATGCAGCTGTGTCGTATGTCCGACATCACGCTCGGGGCACGCGTGATTGTTGCGGCAATCGAAGCGCATGTTGGAGCTGTTCACCCGGAGGCCAAAAGGGATCACGCTTCCGGAGCTGGCGGTGGTCACAAGGATCGTCGCTGAAGATGATGCCGCAAGTTTGTCCGCCATTCTGCACGACGACTACTACACCGCCATCGCCGTAGCGCGGCGCGTTGCATCGGCGTCCAGACATCAATCCAGGCGTCGTTCCCTGCGATCTGCTGGCCCGCCTTGATTGCTTCCAGGTCTCCCGCTCGACGATTCCTTTGTCGAATAGCAGGAATCCTTCGCAACGTGAGCAGAGCATGCCGTAAGACACGAATCGACCCGCGTAGATGTCAACCGTCGTGACCTTCAAGCCGTCCTGTTCGAAGACATCGATTCCGAGTGCCCGAGCCTGTTCCGTCGTCAACAGAAGGAAATCATTCGGCCCAGCGATCGTGAAGAACCGTATCGCTTCGATGCGCAGGCCGAGATGGGGCAATATGATCCAATCTCGGCCTTGGCCACTCCGGATTCCTTGTACTCGCCGTTTTCCTCCCGGTGGGCGGCATGGAAGCCGATCTTTGAAGAAGCGGACATATATCGCCGCGCGCCCGCAACCCAGATCAGGCCGCAGGCGGAAAACACCCGCTATCTGGCAGCACCATAGTCGCATAATTGCGGAATTATGGAGCAAATTCCGCAAGAATCCGATGATGTGTGGTGCACCTTCCGAAGCTCGTTTTCCGGCATCGTAAACTTAAAGAGCGCGAGGCGGTCGTAGCCCGCTTGCCCCACGGCGGTTCAAGCCCGCGCGATTTTTGCCCACAGGTTCATTGCCTCTGAACGCAGTTCGCGATGATGGCTGGAGGAGATTTCGTGGCGGGGGATGTGAAACAGGTTGGCAATCGGATCATGAATTGAGACGAAGCGCTGCAAATGGCGTTGTGACTTGTAGCGTTTCATGATCCGTTCCCGTCGCCGGACTGGCTGATGGGAATTCTCCGCCCGATTGTTCAAGCCTTTATGCGAACGGTGTTCGACCCCCGGCATGATCTCTCGCTTTGCAGCGTCGTAAGACCGAAGCTTGTCGGTGATCATCACGCGCGGCGCGCGGCCTTGGCCCTTCAACAGCTTGCGCATCAGACGCTTGGCCGCCTTGGCATTGCGACGACTTTGCACCAGAACCTCCAGGACGAAACCGTCCTGATCGACGGCGCGCCAGAGCCAGTGCTTCTTGCCGCGGATCGAAACGACGGCCTCGTCGAGATGCCACTTGTCACCCAGCCGACCCGCTGAGCGGCGGCGGATCTCGCTGGCAAAGGTCCGCCCGAATTTCTCTGCCCAAAGCCGGACTGTCTGATGCGAGACAATAATCCCTCGTGCCGCCAGCAAGTCCTCGACCATTCGCAAACTGAGAGGAAAACGGAAATAGAGCCAGACAGCATGGGCGATGATCTCGGCGGGAAAGCGGTGGCGGCGGTAGAGTGGGTCACGCTCTGTCATAGCCCGTCATCGCACATCGGTATCCAAGCTTCGTTAAGTTGACGATGCCCGTTAAGCTCCTGTTCAGCCAACCGTTTCACCAACAGGGAGATCCCTCCCATAATCAGGCGCTGATCGTCCTCGTACCCGTTAATTACAAGACGCAGTATCTCAGTAAACGCGGCTTGGTACACAGGTAAAAAGCCTCCAGATCCAATCCCCAGCGATCCGAAAAGCTCAAAATCTTCCGGCCTTTTCCAAGGTACGCGCCCTGGTGGCTGCGGTCCGGTAAAGATGGTGACGAGGGCCGAATAGAAGGAGATGTCGCGAAACGAATCTAGCCAGGCCTGCCATGCGTCACGAGCTTGGTCAAAGCGATGCGACCGAAGCAAAGTTGTGATCTTCGCCGGTGCGGGCAGTTGAATCCCTTCGTGCACGTAACCGTCGCCCATCAATGCCTGCCATCCTTGATGAACGCGCCTAAACAGTGGCGGCGGAGACTCGCCGGCCTGCCATAAATGACGCGCACCTCGATAGTGCACCTCGGTATCCACGATGCCCGGATCAGGGAAGGAAGCTGCGGTATCTATCCTCAATTTGTCCAGATAATGGAACAGGCAGGTTGCGCTGGCAGGAAAGCGCATAGCGCCCATCTCGGCAATGAGATGCGGTTCGCGCGGGTCGAAGATTTGTGACCAAGCCCGCCCACCCATACGATCCCGCGCCTCAAATAGCACGATGTCCGTTATTCCGGCGCGCAAAAGTTCAGTCGCCGCCACCAAGCCACTGATGCCGGCGCCCACAATGCCAACCCGCGGGCGCTGGCTGTTTTGAGCAAAGCTCCCAATAACACCTTCAGACTCGCTCAATCGCAAGAACGGTCCATAATCATACAGAAGATCGATACTCGGCAATGAATTTCTTGCGATGGTATTGTTCAGCATACCGCTCTCCGGTGATAGCTTATTTCTTGAGATCTAGTGTGGCCGCCCTCAGAACGCCTCCCCCGTTAAATTGGAACGCCGCGCGGCCACAGCATAACAATTGCTGCTCACCGGAGGCGCAATTAACGGTGGGTATTAGTAGAGAGCTTGCCAGCTTCTGTGCTCAGTAATAATAATCACTGCAAACGCATCTCGCTAATCGGAGATTGACGCAATATTTATTTGGATCAGAATTGATTGCTCAGCAGAAATCCATCGCATTCCTCTCATATAGGGAAGTCGCACTCCTGCAACCGACCACGTTCCAAATACTCGCGCGCGATATATTCTATTAGTGCTTGCTAATGATCAATATCATCTATTTCTTTCTATCACTCAATTCCAACTCAGTGGATTAATATTAAGTTTCATATGTAATATAATACGCCTCCTCACTGATCAGAACCCATTTGTCCATTCTCTTCGGCCGATGGACATGATGCGCCAAGGCTGGTTTTCGAGCTTGCGCCAAGCATCGCAGCAATGGGCGACGATATCGTCATAGGATTTGAAGATGCGGTTCGACAGCCAGTTTTCGCGCATGACGAGCCAGAGGTTTTCGACCGGGTTGAGCTCCGGTGATTTCGGCGGCAGTGGCAGGATGGTGATATTCGTGGGCACGACGAGGTTGTTGGACATGTGCCACCCGGCCTGATCCATGATGAGGATGGCATGCGCGTCATCGGCCACATGGCGGGAGATTTCGGTCAGATGCTGGGTCATGGCGTATGTGTCACACCAGGGCATGGCCAGCGCTGCCGCCTTGCCGAGCTCGGGGCAGATCGCGCCGAAGATGTAGGCTGATCGGGTTCGCTGGTCGTGCGGTGCCGAAGGTTGCGTTCCACGCTTTGCCCAGCGGCGGGTGATCTTGTTCTTTTGACCGACACGGGCTTACCCGGCCACAAGGCCGCGGTGATCGGGGCGTTGAAGCTTGGATCGTTCAGCTTGACCGAGACGTATTCCTCGCCGTCGTTGGAGACCGCCTTCCAACCCGCGCCGACCTCGACGCCGTTACCGGCGGTGATGCGGAAGTCCGGGGTGTCGCGCGAGACGCGCTCCTCGATGGCCCTGTCGATGGGGTTGTCTAATCGCGGTGGGGACGTCAAGTATCTTCGCGCTTGGAGATGCGTTGGCCGGGTACACGGTTGTCTTCGCGGTCAACATCGGTCGCCGCATGATGGAGCTTCGCGGGACGAGCCTTCAATGTGGACGGTGACTTTGCTGAGTCAGCGGTGCAACCCCATCAGCGGAATGGCTCGGCTCACGTCCCGGCAGGGACGCCTCAGGCGTTCAGATTCTGAACGCTATCCGGATTTACGTTGTGGGTCCTGCATTTGGATTAAAGAGCTCGCCGGTTTTAAGCATCGTATGCATTATCACCGCCAGTTTGCGCGCCACAGCCACGGCAGCTCTTTTGAAGCCGATCCTCTCCCGGAGCTGGAGACCCCATGTCCGCAGGGGGCGTTGTCAACTTAACTCGCGTTCAGGGTCGGGGAGCGCTACGCCGCGAACTGTCGGCCTGCTTGCGAACGGGGCGCGTGTTGCGGGTCCCCAGGGCGCGTGTACGCAGGCGAGGCAAGAGCTTTGTCTCGCCGGACATCATGATTAGTCAACGCCCCGCCGAAGCGGCCGATCGCGCTTTTGGCCGTTTCACAACCCAATCGATATGGACGAGGCCGCGATTGCCCTAGCGGAGGCGCTCGAAGAGGTCCGGCACAGGCTTGAGCTCTGAAGCTTTCGCCCCTTCCTCATAGGTATAGATGACGTTGACGATGATGGAGGTGATGTCGGGATATCGCGCGACTAGGTGGGCGGCTGCGTCCGTATAGTCACCGGCCGACAGCTTGTCGCCAAGGGCGGCGACGTCCCCTTCTGCGTGTCTGGGGATCTCATAAAGGGTGACAGCAAATTCCTCGTTCAGTTCTGGGTCTTGCGGCGGACACCATGCATCCATTTCGGCATAGTGGCGTTCGATCGCCGACGCCGCGTCCGCGCCACGGACCAACGCCCCATAGTCACCCTCTTGGGTCATCATCAGAAACATCTTCGTGCTCGTGAGCATCATAAACTCCATCATCATGGGAAAAAGCGGTAGGAGCGAGGGGCGAACGCCGCTCGGCCCCTCCGGGCAGTTCGATCAGGCGGCCATCTTCACGCCCTAAACGGGATCGGGTTCGCCGGCGACCTTGGCAACCTCGGGGTCGTTGACGTCGATGCCGAAAGCTTGATTATAGTTGCGGCGCCCGGCGTCGTGCTCTTCCTGCGTCATGACGTCGGCCGCGACCGTCCAGCAGATCACGTTCGCCGCGCGCGTGCGGGATTCCGAACCGGCGTCGATCGCTCCGCTGGCCTTGATGAGTACGCCCTCCCTAAGTGGTGCGTGCATCCGCCAGTCGATCTTATTCGCGCGGCTGACCGCAGTGAGTGGTATGCGGCCATCATGTTTGCGGCCCGCTGATTAAGGCTTGCGCAAACTTCCTTTATGTCTGCGTTTACGTCAAGTTCTTTTGTGTAACACCAATATTAAGTCTCCAAATGTTGAAATGTCGACACATCAATATTCTGGTTACTTATGTTCCTCTTTTTTGTAGAGCTACCGGGAGTTCTTCTTTCCTTGGTGATCCATGGCCGCAAACAAGCCTCCGTCCCGAAGCGGGCGGCGCCAAATTTCCGGTCATTTCGACACCGAGGTTGTGAAGGCGCTGAAGCGTCTCGCGCTAGAACGAGATAGCACTGTCCAAGCGCTCCTTGGCGAAGCGATCAATGATTTCCTATCGAAGAACGGGCTTCCGAGATTGGCCAACGAGAAGCCGCTACCGCGGGGTGGGGCGGCTCTGCAACGCAGAGTGACCAAGGGGTGAGGCGCTACGCACGCACGCCAAACTGTCCAGCCGGGGATGTCACGTTGTCTGCATATACACGCGTTGAGACCTGCAGCCGCTGATGTCAGCTGACCATGGCCACGGCTTTCCATTCCGCCATGGCCTGCAGGCGGTGAATATGTGTAGCGAGAGCGCAGCGTTTTGAGCGGGGCGGGACGAAGAGATTGCGCAGAGCCGAGAAGATCGAAACGAAGCGTTGCAGTGCTCCTGGTGATCGGAAGCCTTGCATAATCCGCTCCCGTTTTCGCAGCGGCACATGCGAATTCTCGGCACGGTTGTTCAATCCCTTATGCGACCGATGCTCGACGTCCGGCATCACCTGTCGCCTGGCTGCTCCATAGGAGCGCAGCTTGTCGGTGATCATGCGCTTCGGCGCGACGCCTTGCTTCTTCAGCAGCCGCGTCAGCAAGCGCTTGGCCGCTTTGGTGTTGCGGCGGTTCTGGACGATCTCGTCGAGCACATAGCCATCCTGGTCAACGGTCAACGGCGCGCCACAACCAGTGTTTCCTGCCGGCGATGGTGATGACGACCTCGTCCAGGTGCCAAACATCGTTTCGGCTGTGCTGCTTGCGGCGCAAGCGGCGAGCGTACTGCGGACCGAACTTGATGCCCCACCGGCGGATTGTCTCATACAAAACCACAGGATCCCGCGATCCAGCAGCATTTCCTCGAGACGCAGGCTCAAGGGGAACCTGTAGTAGAGCCAGACCGCATTGGCGATGATCTGCGGCGGGAAACGATGGCGCTTGTAGCTGACGGTTGCGGTGTTCATGACATCGGGTCTATGCCGCAAATCCCTGAACGCGAGTTAAGTTGACAACGCCTCTCCGGCTCCTGTGGCAACCGGAAACACGCTGGTTTCGTTCTGTGGTTGTTGCAGGCGGGGCGGCTCTTTGTCAAAGAGTCGCCTGGCATCAAGCGATCTCGGAATAATGATGCCATCATCGCTGCGCGCAGACGCCACCCAACAGTAAAGCCAGCCCCGAGAAAAAGGCAGAACCCGATCAAACATACGCAAACCTTTAGCATACACGCGTTGAGACCTGCAGCCGCTGATGTCCGCTGACCATGGCCACGGCTTTCCATTCCGCCATGGCCTGCAGGCGGTGAATATGTGTAGCGAGAGCGCAGCGTTTTGAGCGGGGCGGGACGAAGAGATTGCGCAGAGCCGAGAAGATCGAAACGAAGCGTTGCAGTGCTCCTGGTGATCGGAAGCCTTGCATAATCCGCTCCCGTTTTCGCAGCGGCACATGCGAATTCTCGGCACGGTTGTTCAATCCCTTATGCGACCGATGCTCGACGTCCGGCATCACCTGTCGCCTGGCTGCTCCATAGGAGCGCAGCTTGTCGGTGATCATGCGCTTCGGCGCGACGCCTTGCTTCTGTTGGCAGCCGCGTCAGCAAGCGCTTGGCCGCTTTGGTGTTGCGGCGGTTCTGGACGATCTCGTCGAGCACATAGCCATCCTGGTCAACGGCGCGCCACAACCAGTGTTTCCTGCCGGCGATGGTGATGACGACCTCGTCCAGGTGCCAAACATCGTTTCGGCTGTGCTGCTTGCGGCGCAAGCGGCGAGCGTACTGCGGACCGAACTTGATGCCCCACCGGCGGATTGTCTCATACAAAACCACAGGATCCCGCGATCCAGCAGCATTTCCTCGAGACGCAGGCTCAAGGGGAACCTGTAGTAGAGCCAGACCGCATTGGCGATGATCTGCGGCGGGAAACGATGGCGCTTGTAGCTGACGGTTGCGGTGTTCATGACATCGGGTCTATGCCGCAAATCCCTGAACGCGAGTTAAGTTGACAATGCCCCGCCGATGTCTGCCCGCAAGCATGGAAATTCGGAAGCCCTCTACACATACAAGGCCAAGTTCGGCGGCATGGATGTTTCCGATGCGCGCTAGCTGAAGGCTTTGGAAGAGGAGAGCGCCAAGCTGAAGAAGATGCTGGCTGAGCAGATGCTGACAAATGGTGACGTCCGATGCCACGCGATGCGCTGTGGCCCCACGCTTGCGGTCGGCAATGGGTAAGCCAGCGTCGGGCATGCAAGACTCTTTTAGTCGATCGCTCGTGCGTTCGCTACACAAGCCATCCGGCCAGCGAATATGGTTGGTGTCAACAGAATGTCACAGAATATCACGGAATGTTCATGTGGCTTGGTGTAAGGTGATCTAATTCTCGGGTCGGCCTGCTTCAGATGTGGAGTGTTAGGGCTGGCTGAATACTAATGCATGACCCCATGAGGAGGAATACTGGTATGTTTCGTGTTATTTTCGCCGGACTTGGCCTTTCGTTAGCCAGCTCTGCGATGGCTTTTGAGCCTGCCTCGTTTGAGCAGTTTTCCAGCTTGGTTGGCGCATCAAGCGCGTGGACGAACGATAAAGGCTCGACCATGGTCATCTCGCTTGACTCAAATGGTGGGGTTACGGGCCAGTATGTCAATCGCGCCAAGGGCACTGGCTGCCAAAACTCTCCATATCCGATCGCGGGGCGGGTGACCGGCAATTTCATCGCCTTTTCCGTCGGCTGGAATAACGGCCTCGAGAACTGCCACTCGGCGACCGGCTGGACAGGCTATGCAGCCAAGAGCAGCAGTGGGGCACTGCAAATCGTTACAGAATGGAATTTGGCCTATCAAGGTGGATCAGGTCCTGCCGTCACGAACGGTAAAGATTTGTTCATATATACCGAGCCAAAGAAAGGCGACGCGCCAATCAAAGACTAACAATATCGAGGCTGAACCCAAAAATCCTGGTGCGGCGTTTGAGGGTACTGCGGACGTCTGCAGAAAGTCTGAGATGTCGATGCTCTGTTGACCTGACCAGGTCGCTGTAGACCACGTTCCTGTGATCGATGAATCGATTGTCATGTGACGGATGCGTTTTGTGCTGATTCAACATCTACTTTGAAGGAGAAGAGCATTGAGCGGGAATCTTCGGTCGCGGGTCTTGAAGGCTTCGGACGAGGGCGTGTCGGCGCGGCAAGCGGCGGCGCGGTTCGGCGCGGGAGTGTCCAGCGCGATCCGCTGGAGCGCGCGGGCGAAGATCGGCGAACTGGCGCCACGCCCGCAGGGCCGCCACCGCGCCTCCATCCTCGATGCGCATGAAGCCTTTATCGTGGGGCTGATCGAGGAGCGCAAGGACGTCACACTGAACTAGCCCGTCCTATTCATGAGCCTTGTGGTTCGAGCGCCGTTGAGCGTTCGGTCATGCAGGTGTGAGGCGTCTTTTTCACCGCAGCTGAGACTGGACTTTGGAACGCGCTGGAGGGTCAAGGTGTCGGTTCGGCGGGGCTTTGATGCCCCGGCGCTCATGGTCCTGCGGGCTGCAGCGTGAGAGCGATTTGTCGGAACAGGCTGGCCTCGGGACAGGCGGCGGCGAAGGCCAGGCGGATGCGCGAGACGGTTTCGATGACGCGGGCGCCGAGCTTGAGGAGCCTGAGCCGCAGCGTGGCGAACTCGGCGCTGCTGAGATGATCGGTTGTGGGCACCGCCTCGCGCAGGGTGAGCATCAGCCAGTATGCGGCGGTGTGCAGGACGAGGCGCACCTGGTTGGCAATCGGTGAGCGGCAGCTGGTGCGGTCGGAGGCAAGCTGGCTCTTGTGCATCTTGATCAGGTTTTCGGCCTGGCCGCGGGCGCAGTAGATCACGTCGTAGACATGCTCGGCGGAGGCTTTGTCGAGATTGGTGACGACGAAGCGGATGTCGAGGCCGCGGGTGGTTGCCTCGATGCGGGCGCAGACGCGACGTTGCGTCTTCCAGGATTTCGCCTTGTATCGGGTCTCGGCATAGCCGCGCAGCACCGGCTTTTGCTCGAGCGCGCGGCGGGTGCGGATATCGTCGGCGGCTTCATCAACGAGACGCTGGAGAACCTTGTTGCCCGGGCAATCCGAAGAGGTAGTCGAGCGCATTGTTCTCGCACCAGGCCATGACCTCCGCCCGGCCATAGTGGCCGTCGCCGCGGACCAGGGCGGGTGGCCGGCCAGCGGGCGCGGATGCGCCTGACAAGCCGGCGCAGATGGCTGCGGATCTCCTTGCCCGTCGGGGTCTTGCCAGGACGCAGGATCATGGCGACCGGACGTCCGGTCGCGGCGTCATAGATGTGGATCGGCAGGAAGCAGCGCTCGTCGTAATGGGCGTTGAAGAGCGAGAGCTGCTGATGGCCGTGAACGACATCCACAGTGTCGTCGATGTCGAGCGTCACGCTTTTGGGCGGCGCGGCATAGCTCGACAGCCACAGATCGACCAGCACCCAGCCGAGCCGGATGACGGTGCGCAGGTCTGGCAGGTTCTCCAGGCGCGAGCAGGTCGGCTGCGAGCACAGATCAATCCCGCTGTCGGGCAGCCGCCCGCAGGCGAGCTTGAAGGCCGGATCGGTGCGCAGCCGATCGAGATCGTTGGCATCCTCGTAGCCGCATGCGATCGCAAAGATGCGGGCGCGCAGAATGTCGGCCATGGCGTGCGTCACCCGCTGTGGGTCGCGCGGATCGTGGATCGCAGCCGCCAGCCTGTCGGCCAGTTGCAGGCGTCGCTCGGCCGCGGCCAAAAGCATGACGCCACCATCCGAGGCGATGCGTCCGCCGTCAAACGCAGCTGTGATCTTCTTGCGCCCAACGGCTGGAAATGAGAGCGGCAGCAACGTATCGTCGGTCATGGCGGGTGTGGCTCGCGAGACGTGGTGGCAGGACTGGCTTAGACAACCGAATCCTACGCCAAATCAATCGCTTAGGCTACATCCGCCAACCTCTCAGACGGGTCGTCGTGCATAAGACGGGCTAAAGCGGATCGGAACGTTCAGTTGAAAACAGATATGTTCTACTGTCCCCCTGTAGGGCGAACCACCTCACACCCGGCGACCAGCAAGGACATAAGGCCTTACTGAGCACCCACCGCAAAGGTCGGTAAAACTCATTTTGGTCCCGTCGTTGGCGGGCGGCCCCTGCCCGCCGCCGCAGCGCGAGCCGATCGGCGGGACGGACTAGGGGAGCTTCACCAGCGAGGTTTCGATCTCAGGCGTCCCCGAAATAACACAAATGCACCCGATCGTCTGACAGCGCAACGCCTGAAACGGGTGAAGGATAACTCGAGCGACAGCGCAACGCATCGATCCTAAAGCGTTCGCGGCGGCATCGTCCCCGCGCTCAATCCCTCATGCACTTCATCGTTGCATGGGACGCATCGCCGGCGTGATGAGCCCTGCATTCGCCGAATATCCGAACGCAATTCACGGGCAAATGAAGGAACTGTTGAGATATTGGAGGATAGATGGGAATGGGCGGAGGTCGAGTTTGGATCGACACTAAGGAATTCAGGGGCTTCGGAAAGCGTGCTGACAATGTCGGCAGGGCAAGACAGATCAGGGCCATTGTCGCTCCACCTCCAAGGCGAACTCCAGCGGACTACGGCTTCTACGCGGTGCTTGGTCTGCTTGTCCTTGCCACCATCGGATTCGTCGGCCTTATGCTGAAACGTTCCAGCATGCCCGTTGAGAAGACGGCTGCCGTCAGTGCCGTCGTGGAACCGCCATATGACGGTGGTTTGGTTACAGCGCCGACTCGCGTCGATCGGACGGGCGAGCCTGATGTGACGTACATGGTCCAGAAAAGTGGCCTATGAAGGTGCGGGCGTCGTCAACGTGATCAGCTCACGCCGCAGCGCCAACACAGGCATCTGGTTCACGCAGGCCAGGTACGACTGCAACAAAGGAACGCTTTTCAACCTTGCTGGTGGCGAGAGTCAGGTCGCTATGTCGACCAAAGGCGCGGACTACAAGTGGAGCTATCTGGTGGACGGCTCCTCTGCAACGATGTTAGCGCGGTTCGCTTGTTCCAAGGCTGGGTTGAAGCTGTATGTCGCGGGTTGAGGGATCGGTTGGCAATGGTCGCGGCTCAGACGCCGAGATCGTGGACGCAATTCGTAATCACATGCAGGCGGTCCTTTGCTTCCTGCATTTCGCCTATGGTGAAGCGCCGCCGACTTCCGTCATGCATCAAGCAGACGACCGCCGCTTCCTCGCCGCGCCATGGATTTGCTGAGGCCGACGACAAGCCGTGCGCTAAACGGTTCCCGCGCCCTGGCTATCGCGTATGCAGGCCAGCCGCATGATGAACGGCATATCATCATGCAGTCTGGCTTTACTTACAGGGTTCCCTTGAGCCTGCGTCTGGTCGCGGAAATGCTGCTGCAGCGCGGGATCGTGGTTTCGTATGAGACAATCCGCGGTGGGCATCAAGGTCGGGCCGGATTGCGCTCGCCGCTTGCGCCATATGGATGAGTTGTCATCACCATCGCTGGCAAGAGACACTGGTTGTGGCGCGCCGTCGGCCAGGACGGCTACGGCCTCGACGAGATCGTCCAGACCCGCCGCAACACCAAGGTGCCAAGCGCTTGCTGAGGTGGCCGTTGAAGAAGCAGGTTCTGCGCCGAAACGCGTGGTCGCTGACAAGCTGCACACCTATGGAGCGGCCAAGCGTCAAGTGATACCGGCCGTCGAACATCGATCCCACAAAGGCCTCAACAATCGCGCCGAGAATGCGCACGTGCCATTGCGAAAACGGGAGCGGACGATGCAGGGCTTCCGATCTCCAAGAGCACTGCAACGCTTCCTCTCGATCTTCTCGGCTCTGCGCAATCTCTTCGTCCCACCCCACTCAAAACGCGCCGCTCTCGCCACCCGCATCTCCGCCTGAAGGCCTTCGCCGACTGGAAAGCCGTGACTGTGATCAGCTGACATCGACGGCCATAGGCCCTTAACGCATTGCAGACAACGTGACATCGCCATCGCAACTATTGGCTACGCGACAACCGTTGGGAGCGGCCCTTCATGGCTACCGCGGACGACAGTGTCGGGTTTACGACGATGTCGAAGATCGGACATAGATGGGGTCTGCTCAACACATTGTAATTCAAGACTTCATTCCTTTGGCATGATTAGTGCTGCAGATGATCCGCAAACGTTGCACGCAACCGATACAATGAGGTGAGCGTCTTACGGATGCTTTGCGTTAACGGTCCATCAGTCTTCAAGGGGTGGCGGCCGCGCGGGCGCTGGCGCACGCCGGCCATCCCGATAGCCATCGAGCCTGTCTGCGTAGAACAGGAAGCAGGATGAAAGTGAGATCAGCATGAACTCGAAAATGAATGCGCATTTGAAATGTTTGGCCCAAGCAACTGCCATCGCCTTGCTCTGGAAGGTCAGCGCTACATCGGCGCACGAAGGTATGTGGATGCCGGGGCAGATTGCGGAAGTGGGCGCGGCCATGCGCGAGGATGGGCTCCAACTCGATCCCGCCCAGTTGCGCCGTCTGGACACTGGTCCACTCAACGCGATCGTATCACTGGGCGGATGTTCCGCCTCATTCGTCAGTCCACAAGGGCTGGTCGCAACCAACCATCACTGCGTGTTCGGATCCATCCAGTACAACAGCAAGGAGGGACAGGACTATCTGACAAACGGCTTTCTGGCGAAGAGCCTGGGTGACGAATTGCCCGCAGAGCCCGGCAGCCGCATCTATGTGATCGAGGATATCCGGGATGTAACCGCCGACATGCTAAAGGGCGTCTCGGACAAGCTGAACGGCTTTGCCCGCTATCAGCAGCTCGACACGAACCGCAAGGCGCTGATCGCCGCATGTGAAGGACAGCCCAATCGCCGCTGCGACGTAGGGTCCTATTATGGCGGCGCCTCCTACTATCTCCAACAGAAGCTCGAAATACAGGACGTGCGCCTCGTGTATGCGCCCGCGCTCGGCATCGGTAACTTCGGCGGTGAAACGGACAATTGGATGTGGCCGCGCCACACAGGCGACTTCGGCTTTTATCGCGCCTATGTCGCTCCTGACGGCTCCTCCCGGCCTTACGCGCGCGACAATGTCCCCTACGGGCCGAAGAGCTGGCTGCGCATCGCCTCAAAAGGTGTGCAAGAAGGCGATTTCGTGATGGTCGCCGGCTTTCCCGGAGCAACCAATCGGTTCCTCACCGCGGATGAAGTCCGGTTCAGCTTCGCGGACTATGAACCGCTGCTGCAGCGTTTGTTGTCGGATTATGCGGCCCAGATCAACCAAGCCACGGCAGGTAATCGCGAAGCGCAGATCCGCTACGCCGCCATCCTGCGAGGCGTTGAAAACTACAAGAAGAAGCTGGCGGGCGATCTTGCCGGCGCCGACGCAATCGGGCTCGACGCGCGCAAGGCCATCGAGGAGAAAGCTTTTTGCGACTGGGTCGCAGACGATCCCGCGCGGCAGGCGCGCTATGGCGCAGCAATCCGCGAACTGGACGCCATGGTGGCCGAGAATAGCCGTGCCTCGCTCAAGGGGCTGCGGCAGGCGCTGCTGAACCGCGCGCAAATCCTCTCGTCCGCGCGCACTCTCTATCGCTGGGCGAAGGAACACGAGAAGCCCGATGAAGACCGTGAAAGCGGCTTTCAAGATCGTGACCGTAACGAGACCCTCGATCAACTGACGCAGATCGAACTCCGCTATCTGCCCGACATCGATCGCAAGCTGTTCGAGGCCGCGCTCGATGAGTATCGTCGGCTAGACGCAAAGGATCGCGATACTGCGTTCGAGACCGCTTTGGACCAAATTGGCCTTGACCGAGTTTATGCAGAGACCAAACTCGCCGACACGGCCACGCGGCTCGGCTGGCTCGGCAAGCCGGCTACTGCCTTCGAGGCGTCGGATGATCCTTTCATTAAGCTGGCGGTCGCGCTCTATCCCGGCGACATAGCTGCGGAGCGGGCGAAGAAAGACCGCGCCGGCCGCACGCAGGCGCCCCGCGCGACCTATATGCAGGGCCTGCGAGCCTATCGGCAGGCAATCGACCAGCCCGTGTATCCTGACGCGAATGGATCGCTGCGCCTCACCTGGGGCAAGGTGACAGGGCGAACGCGTGACGGGCAGATTTGGACGCCCTTCACCACGGCCGAGGGACTTCTGGCCAAGCACACTGGCAGGGGCGAGTTCGATGCGCCGGATGGGGTGGTTGCCGCGATTCGGGTCAAGGATTATGGCCCCTATGTCGCGCCAGCGCTGGGCACGTTGCCGGTCGACTTCATGTCCACGGTCGACATCACCAACGGCAACAGCGGCTCGGCGACGCTGAACGGGCGTGGCGAGTTCGTGGGTCTCGCGTTCGACGGCACGCTTGAGGGGGTGATCTCGGACTGGGCCCCCGACGCGGACCGCAATCGCAGCATCCATGTCGACAGTCGCTTCATGATCTGGACCATGGACAAGATCGACGGCGCGGGCCGGTTGCTCAAGGAAATGGGAGTGCGGCGGGCGCCGCGCTCCTGAGCGGATAAATAGAAAACGTTGTTAACACAGTGGCGCGGGCTACAGGTTCGGTGAAGACAGCCGATGCGGGAGGGAGCAATTCGGTTTCCGTATGGGAGGACGACCCCGGATCGGGGGTGCTTGTTAGCCGACCCATTCCAGACCTTTCCAAGAAGCCTCTTGCCTTTCGGTTTCCCAAGCCTGCTCCGGAGCCAAGCGTATACCCTCCCGGAGCGGCCGATTTCAGGTATTGGACTGCAGCGGAAGCGTTGCGACGAGGCGCAGATTTCTGGTCCGCGCGCGTTCCGCTGACGAAGTGGCGGGTCGGCGCGACCCTAAAGGTCATCCTAGACGAAGAAGTCGGTCTCAACGCCTATTATGATCGTACGGCACTTAACTTCTTCTACGACCCCTCTCCAACAGGCACCGTCTATTCGGGTGAGAGTCCGGATGTGGTTTGCCACGAGATGGGACACGCGGTGTTGGACTCCTTCAAGCCGGAGTTGTGGGACGTAGGCAGCCAGGAAGTCGCGGCATTCCATGAATCTTTCGCAGACATCAGCGCCATCTTGTCGGCTATCCAGCTACCGTCGCTCCGCACCGGCATACTGCAGGATACAGGCGGCCGTCTGTACAGGAACTCGCGGCTTTCTCGCCTCGCTGAGCAGCTCGGCGCGGCCATCCGCGCGCAGCGTCCGGACGCTGTAGACGCGGACTGCCTGCGGAATGCAGTGAATTCCTTCGCGTACCTAGACCCGACGACCATCCCCAACTCCGCTCCGGCAGAACACCTTTCCTCCGAGCCGCACTCGTTCTCGCGAGTTTTTACAGGCGCGTTCTTCGAATCGCTGGGTGCGGCCCTTTCTGCCAAGTCGCAAAATCCGGCGATGCCGACGGAGGCTGAATTGCTATCAGTTGCAAGCGATCTGGCTGGCATTCTCATTAGCGCGATCAAAGCTTCGCCGGTGGTGTCCAACTGGTACGCCCAAGTTGCCGCGAATATGGTGATCGCAGCTGGCTCGGTGGATGCCAGATACCCGCCGATCATCAAAGCAATCTACGTGCGTCGTTTGATCCTTTCTCTGCACTCCGCAGCAAGCATTGCCTCTGTCCCGCCGATTGTCGGTGCGCCTGCTGCCGCGCAGGAAGAGCTGGCCGAGATAGCGTTGCCCGCAGACCACTACGGCATTAGCGGGGTGCTCTTCGTCAAGACGCCATCACAGAGTTGCCGTTTCGTCGCATTAAGCGCCGCCGGCGACTTGTCGTCGATACAGCCTCTGGGTGCAGAGACCGCGGCTCAGGTGTTCGTCGACGATCTATTTAGCCGAGGTCGTGTGGACTATGGCGAGGTGGTCTTGCCCGAGGCTCGGCTGGACCACGGACATAGGCTAAAGTCACATCGGCTGGTGAAGACCCCCGGGGGCGCGCGCTTGGCTAGGCTGCTATTCGATTGCGACTGCGGATGCCAATGATAAGATGGACAATATGATATGGAAGTTGATTAAGGAGAGCGAAGGTGCCATCCAAAAGGGAGGCTGGTGTAATGGTCCCGGACGACGCCGACAAAGCGGCGTTCGTGCGGGGTTTGATCGAACGGGGCGAAGCCCTAGAGGCCAATCCCGACGGCTCTTTGCCTCCTGGGGCCACCCATCTGATTGTCGGCAAGACAGAGAACGGGCTGCCGATCGTAAGGCGCGCCAAGTTTAGCGCGTTCTAGCGCCTAAAATCTGACGCTTGGTTCGATAGATCCCTTTGCGTCGATGTCGGACGACCCGGACTTCGAGTAGATGATAGATTCCACGATCATCCTCGCCATCAATATGCTTCGGGCGCTAAAATGGGGCTGAGGATCACGCCCTTGGCCATTCCCGCGGCGGCCCCACCGATGTACATATGGCCTTCAGAGGTCTGGCTGCCCGGTGCGCTTCACCTTGACCGCCGGCCACAGGGTGATTGCCTGCAGGCCCATGCCCTGAGCGACGGCTTGCCCGCCAAAGTCGTTATGGTCGATACTGCCAATGACGCAGATCGCCTGCACGCTAAGTGATCGCGGAAAAAGACGCCGTGGCGGTCATCGCCACACAACCCGTCTCCTGCTCAAAAATACCCTATCAACAAGCACCCCTACGCCACCTGATCGAATGTTACTTCGCTAAGGCCAAACAGTTCCGACGCTTCGCAACTCCCTTCCCCGCTTCGAGAAAACCGCTAGGAAGTATCTCGGTGCGTCACCCTCGCAGAACTCCTAGTCTAGTGCGCGTCCATAAACGGCAAGCTGCTGATATTATTGAATGAATCCTGATTTTGGGTAGGCAAGGCCCGGCGGGTTCAGATACACTTCGAGATCAAGCCACTGATTCCAAAGCGTTTCTGCCACCGCCGGGGCCGACAATGCGCCAAGAACGCACCGTCCAATCCAGTGTATTTGATCTTTTCGCCGGACACGAGATCGGCTGTGAATTGAAAGCCATGTCGCAATGGCTGGACGAGCATCGCGAGCTTCTGAGCCTGGTGACGCGGGACCTGCGCCGGCACGATCTCAAGGAGACCGGCCGCGAGGGCCTGCCGGCGGAGGCTGTGCTGCGCTGCGCGCTGCTCAAGCAGCACCGCCAACTAAGCTATCAGGAACTGGCCTTTCACTTGGAGGATTCCGCCTCGTTCCGGGCTTTTGCCCGGCTGCCATGGGGGTGGAGCCCAAAGAAATCAGTCCTGCACAAGACGATCAGCGCGATCCAGGCGCCGACCTGGGAAGAAATCAACAAAGTACTGCTGGCAAGCGCCAGGCGAGAGAAGCTGGAAGGCGGCAAGGTCGTGCGCGTGGACAGCACCGTCACCGCCGCACTCGTCCACGAGCCGAGCGACAGCAGCCTGTTATGGGACGCTGTGCGGGTGATGGTGCGGCTGTTGCAGCACGCGGATGCACTGGGCAGCGCCATCCCATGGCACGATCACTGCCGCGCGGCGAAGAAGCGGTCCCGGTCGATCGAATATACCCGCGGCCGCCCGAAACGGGTGAAGCACTACCGCGAGCTGCTCAGGATCACACGCACCACCTTGGGCTATCTCCAGCAGGCGGCTGAGCAGCTGACCCTGGCGGCGAGCCCGGCCATTGAACTGTGGCAGGCCCAAGTCCGCCATTACCGGCCGCTGATCGAGCGGATCATCACCCAGACCGAACGGCGGGTCCTGGCAGGCGAGCCGGTCCCGGCCGGCGAGAAGCTGGTGAGCCTGTTCGAGCCGCATGCCGATATCATCGTCAAGGGCAGCCGCGACGTCGATTATGGTCACAAGATCAATCTGACCACCGGTCGCAGCGGACTGATCCTCGATCTCGTCATCGAAGCGGGCAACCCAGCCGACAGCGAGCGTCTGCTGCTAATGCTGGAGCGCCACATCGCGTTTTACGGCGAGCCGCCGCGTCAGGCGGCGGCCGACGGCGGCTATGCCAGCCGCGCCAATCTGCGCCAGGCCAAGGCTTGGGGCGTGCGCGATATGGCGTTCCACAAGAAGAGCGCCCTCAGGATCGAAGACATGGTCAGCAGCCGCTGGGTCTATCGCAAGCTGCGCAACTTCCGCGCTGGTATCGAGGCCAGCATCTCCTGCCTGAAGCGCGCCTATGGCTTGGCCCGCTGCACCTGGCGCGGGCTCAACCACTTCAAGGCTTACGTCTGGTCCTCGGTGGTCGCTTACAATCTCGCCCTCTTCACCCGCCTCAGATCGACCTGACCCCCAGTCATCGGGCTGCGTTCAGGAGCACGCCGGCGAGCGCCGGCCGATACCCCTATGACCCCATTGCCGCCAGATCGACCCCCGGCCGCAACCTCCATGCCCTTGTACCATCACGCGTCCCCAAAACATCGCTTCAGCAGGCCAAAGACCACTGAAAACTCCGGGAAAACAGCCGTTTATGGACGCGCACTAGTCTAGGAGATTAGAGCACCGCGTATCGATCGGGTAACAAGGCCCCTACTGTCGGATATTCGACAGTGTGTCCGAAACGAGACACGCCACGCTCAGAGTTACCGCGTTGTCCCGGCATCAAAGTTTCGATTGGCGCGAGATTTGCTGATTGACAGTCGCTCTTACGCTCTTGGGCGAACCCAAGATCTAGTGATGCTCTGGCGGAGGAGTGAAAACTCTGGCACAAAATGGAGCGCCAAAATGACCACACCGATTCAGCAGTTGACAAACCAGGTCGACGACAGCGCCGGCCCCAAATACCAGCCGCCTTGGGATTTTCTGACCACGACACGAATACAGGCGTGGGCGGGAAGTACATCTACATTGGCTATATCCTGGGTGACAGCAATCCTGTGACATCGATCAACTTCGTTGCGTACGACGGAGCGCAATCGAATCCGCCCTCTGGTTGGCAATGGACTGGCCAAGACCTCAAACAAGGAGCAGGCGGGAAATACATTTACATGATCTGGAAAAACGGCGAATCAAGCAAGAAGCCCATCACAGCCCTCCAACTGCTTGTAACCAATCAATCCACACAGCCAGCTATCGCCGGGTATGAGGCAATCAATCAAGATCTGAATCAAGGTGCGGGTGGACCTTACATTTGGCCGTATTACAGCACGACAATTTCGATGCAACAGAAGGAAGAGGCCATCCTGGCAAAAGCATAGGCGAGCCATGGCCACGCTGCGTTAGCGCCGCAGTCAGCGGCGGCGCAGACGCGTACTACTTTACTCCGCCCTTGAGAACATTGCGCACGGACGGCGTTTGTTTCACTTGGCGAAGATGAAGCACCGACCATTCCCCATGGATTTACCTCGGGGCTTTCTCCCACACTGACGTATACAGCGCTGATCGCGACGACCTTCCCCGCTGGTATTTCACACCTCCGCGCCTCGGCGTCGGGGTCGAAACAGACGCAGTCCGGCGGATTCTTGGCTTCCAAGTTTTTTGGGATCATGCGGCGCGCGGGAATTAGGTGCGTGGGTATTGAGGAGGATGGTCGTCGATACGTGTGACAAGGCCATAGATGCCGATTCTCAATTCTTGTGCAGCTTCAACTCGACCTGATCTGTCAGAAGGCTGCGCTCGATCTCAGCGGCGATAGGCTCTGCGTCAACCCATAAATGTGCGGCAACAGGCTGGTGGCAGGTTTAATTTTCCAATGCCCTCTCAGGCGGGTATTTCGCTGACGTAAAACGACGTACCGAGCGGTGCCGGCAACATGGTGTCTCGATCCCGAGCAACAATACTGTCGTTATAGGCCCAAATTGTCGCCTATCAAACAGACGCACTAAATGCGAAACGGTGCGCAGCCCTCATTGAAAAAAAAGAAAAAAGAAGCGCGACGCAAAGGTGCGCCCGCCCGAATTGGGTATCAGCGCGCAGCTACGTCCTGAGATTGGTACGTCACTTGCTTGGTCAATTTTGCCGTTGTGAAGGGTTTCTCCACAACCAACGGAGATGACGAAGGCAATTGGCCCAGAAGTGCCGAATTGATCGGCGCGACTGAAGAGTTGGGCTGAAGGGCTGCGGGCGTAACGTGCCGAAGGGAGATTAACTATGTCGCAAGCTGAGGTAGAGCGATTCGTCGACGATCTGGCGAAAGACGACAGTCTGCTCGAAAAGGTAAAACCGTATGCTACGGGTCTCGCATCGGTTGTGGCGGTCGGAAAGAACCACGGCTACAATTTCACACTCGATGAGGCTAAGAGTTACATTCAATCGCGAAGCCCACGCGAGTTGACCGATAAGCAGCTCGATGCGATCGTCGGCGGCAAGCATCATTCGAGCGTTGCGACCTCGACCAAAGTTGTGCAGACCACAGTCGTCGCTACCTCCGCTGTGGAGGCAGTGGAGGTAGCTACGACTGTCACTTCGACAGCGGAGGTAGCGACGACTGTCACTGCGGCAGCCGAAGCCGTTGTAGTCGTCGCTGCGGTCCTGATATGACCACGCGCTTTCAAGTGTGGCGCATCCACCCATACTCGACGAGATGTGTGAAGAAAACTCAAAATCAGGCCACTCGTCGGAGAGATCATGGGATCCTTTGGCAGCTGGCCTGCGAAAACGCGGCTTCAAAAGGCCCGCCCGTAATCTCATGACACACGCTGCTACCGAACACTACCGACAGATCTTTGACCGACGCACCCCCGGACAGCTTCGCACGTTGGCGCATATCAAGCGCTTCATGGAACGCCTGGTCGGTGACGAGGCGTTCCGCAGCGCGCTTTTAGAGAATGTTGACATCCCTCGAACGGTAAGCGAGCGCTACGGCATCGAAGTTGACCCGATGGAGATGCTGCCGCTCTGGCGCAGTAGCCACCTGAAATACCGCTTCAAGCCGGAGTGTGCATCGTGGCCGCTGGCTGTGATGTGGGACGAGTATATGCGCGAGATGATGCGCCATCGCGACCTCCTGCGCGACCAAGGCGAAATGTCGATGATCAACCCTCGCTTTCATACCTGGCGTGCGCGCCAAATCCGGCGCTGCAACGGCGAATTGGGAGGATCGGCGCCGTCGATTACGCACCCCGTCATCGCTTTCGAGCTCAGCGAAGGCTGCACCGTCGGTTGCTGGTTCTGTGGCCTCTCGGCGGACCGTTTCAAGGGTTATTATGAATATAGCGAGGAGCATGCGGATTTTTGGCGCGGCGTGGTCGGTGTTGCGACCGAGATGTTTGGTTCCGCAGCCCGCACGGGCTTCTGCTATTGGGCCACAGATCCGATCGACAACCCGGACTACGACCGCTTTCTGTTCGACTACTATCAAATCACAGGCGCATTGCCACAAACGACGACGGCCTCCCCGCTCAAGGATCAGGCACTCACCAGGCGCGTGCTCGAACTGTTCAAACGCTGCGGGGACGTGACGAACCGTTTCTCCGTGCTAAGCACGAACCATCTCAATCAGATTCACGCGGCGTTTTCGCCCGAGGACCTGATGGGGGTCGAACTTATCCTGCAGGGCAAGGAGGCGCTGACCGCAAAAGCTTTCGCTGGGCGCGCACTCGCGCGGAAGGAGAAACTCAGGGCAGCCAACAACGACGATGCAATCGCGTTGCTGGATCGCGATCACACGACGATCGCCTGCGTTTCCGGCTTCCTCGTAAACATGCCGCGGGGACGAGTACAATTGGTGACGCCGGTACCAGGGAGCAAACGCTGGCCTCTCGGCTACCGCATCCTGGATGAGCGTTTCTTCAGGACGCCCGACGAGTTCCGTGACGGGCTCCAGAGCATCATCGACGAGCATATGCTCGAGAGCCCACCTCCCAACCTGCCGATCCGCTTCCGCGGAGACCTGCACTACGAGGCCGGGAACCCGCACTTCCACCTCCGCTCACGCAACATTGAACACCGGATACTCGACGACGTCGCTCCGATCTCCGTTGGCGATCTGATCGCGTGCGGCGACTGCACAGCGTCGGAGTTGGCTGTGCGCGTCATAGCTGACGGAGCGAGCGCCCTTGCAGTCGCCGATCTGCTAGACCAGTTGTACACGGCGGGGGTGATCGAAGAGGACCTCGACGACCGCTTTGCCTGGCAGACCAGCGAGGGGATAACGAGCCGCATCGAAGCGGCCAAAGACGCGGCCTCCCGCACGGGCGTCGACCATGCCGACTCGCCTTGAGATACTGGACTACGTCAGCCTAAAGGAGGTACGGCATCTTACCTATCCGGCAGTGTGGCGCGTGGTGACGAGCCGTTTCGCATCCACGGTCCGCGGCGTCGCGGCGCGCACAACCGACGTGACCGCAGGCCTTGCCCTGGCCGTGCCAGGCCCTTCCGGGCAGTTCGAACTCCTTTCAGTCTACGTCCTGCCTATGCTCCGCGGAATGGGCTTTGGCAGTTCCATGCTGGACGCGATCGAAGGGGAGTTCCGCCGTCTCGGCTTCAGGCTAGGCATTCATTTCCTGCGCGTCGGCGAGCACAATCAGGACGCCGCATGCTTTTTCGTGAAGAACGGCTGGACCCGACCCGTAGTCAACAAACTGGTCTGCCACACAACCGTGCCGCTGGCGTTCGAGACACCGTGGCTTGTCGAGGCGCGCCTGCCGGCCCGCTACCGCATCGTTGGCTGGCGGTCGATCGGCGCCGACCAGCGAACGATGATCCGGGATTTCGACGAAGCCGGCGTGAATGACGACGTCAATCCGTTCATCTACGAGGAGGATAGTGACCCGCACACGAGCTTGGCGCTCGTTGATGCCGACGGCGGAACGGTGCGTGGCTGGGCGATCACCCACCGGCTCGACACCAGCACTTTGCGCTGGACCTGCTCGTTCATCCATCCCAGTCTCCAGGCAATGGCCTTGGTGCGGCCGCTGTGGCTCGAAGTAACGCGCCGCCAGCGCGCTTTTCCCGAACTGGTCAACATCATGTTCACGGTTCCGGTCACGGAGCCACGCATGGCTCGCTTTGCACTCCGGCGCATGAGACCGTGGCTAAGCGGCCTCGCCTATGCCTGCATCACCATGAAAAGAGTGGCATGAGATGAGCGCCGATGTGCAGATCGTCTTAGTCAACATGCCGATGTCGGCAATTGAACGGCCGTCACTGGCGCTTGGTCTGCTAAAGTCGGTGCTGACCCGGGCCGGACTGCGATCCAAGATAGTGTATGCCAACATCTGGTTCCTGGAATACGCGGGCCTCGCCGACTACAATATGCTTGAGGGTTCCCCCCCTGAGGATGCGCTTGTTGACTGGCTGTTCGCCGGCATCGCTTTTCCTGACTTCGAAGCAGACCACGATGTCTTCCTCGACCGCTATTTCGAGCGCAATCCGATACACCCTAACAAAGGTTTGGCCGAGCGTCGTGCCCATTTCCGCGAGTTGCGCTCGCTTATCGGCGGCTTCATCGACTGGACAGCCGACAAGATACTGGAGCAACGGCCGGCCATGGTCGGGTGCACCTCGACTTTCACCCAGCATGTTCCCTCGCTCGCGTTGCTGCGCCGACTGAGCGAGCGCTCACCGGGCCTAGTAACTCTCATGGGTGGCGCAAACTGCGAATCGGTCATGGGGCGTAACACTCACGCGCGTTTCCCGTGGGTTGACTACGTCGTGTCGGGTGAAGCTGACGCACTGATCGGCGCCCTGTGTTGCGACATCCTCAATCACGGTAGAGACATTCCATCGGCCGACCTGCCATTCGGCGTTTTCGGTCCAGGGCATCGCGAGGCCGGCTATCCCGCCACGTCGATGGGCGACTTGGTGCCCCGCGCAGTGGTCGAGAACATGGATAATCTGCCGCTGCCCGATTTCTCGGACTATTTTGCCGAACTTGGGCGATCGCTCTACGCCGACCGCGTCTATCCCGGGCTGCCGATGGAGTTCTCTCGCGGCTGCTGGTGGGGGGCGCGCAGCCCCTGCACGTTCTGCGGACTGAACGGCGGATCGATGACCTATCGCCAGAAACCGGCCGGGCAGGCCGCAGAGGAGATGATAGAGATGTCGGCGCGCTACGGCTCGTCGCGCATCGAAGCGGTCGACAACATTCTGGCCCTTGACTACGTCGAAAAGACCCTGCCTCGCCTCACCGCCCTACCCGACAAGCTTGCGATCTTCTTCGAAGTCAAAGCCAATCTGAAGCGCCATGAAGTCGAGAAGTTGGCTGCCGCCGGCGTCCGCTGGATCCAGCCAGGTATCGAGAGCCTGGATACCCGTGCTTTGAAGCTGATGGGCAAGGGAACGACGTCAGCGCACAATGTTCAGCTCTTGAAATGGTGCCGCCAGTATGGCGTGCGGGTCAGTTGGAGCATACTGTGGGGCTTTCCCGGAGAGAGCGACGCCTGGTATGGCGAAATGGCCTCCTGGCTGCCGCTGCTGCATCATCTCCAGCCAGGACATGCGGTGCGGTTGCGCTACCAGCGCTACAGCCCCTATCATCGCGCAGCCGACAAACATGGGCTGAAGCTGCGCCCGGCCGCCTCCTATCGCTCCGTCTATCCGCTCTCGGAGCCCGATCTCGCGGATCAGGTCTACTACTTCGAAGACTGTGAAGACAGCGATGTCGGCGGCCATTTCGCTGCGCGCGACGCGAACCGCCGCCCGGGGCTGCATGCCGTTACCCAGGGTATCGATGCCTGGCTGAAAGCCTGGTACGAGCCGAAGCTGCCCATGCTGTCGATGCGCGACAGCGGCGACGAGATCACGGTCGAGGACACGCGCGCCATAGCAGTGGAGCCTGAACACCGGGTCAAAAGCCTCGCACGCGAAATTCTCCTAGCTGCGGACGAAGGCATGCCAGACGCCCGTCTGCGCGAACGGCTGAGCACGGCGAATGTGATGCAGACCGAGATCGACGAGGCGATAGCCGACATGATCGCTCGCAAGCTGATCGTGCGGCTGGACGCGCGGCTGGTTGGGCTCCCGCTCTGGAATCCCTATACACCAATGCCCGCGCCGACCGCGTTTCCGGGAGGCTATTTCGACCGACGTGTCATGCCCGTAAGGCCGCCACGTGAATGAGGACAACTGCCATTTGCATATTCGCAGGGCGACAGCCGTTGGTGTTCTCAGCTGCCTGGGGAGAGAAAATGCTGAAACCTGTGACGACGAGCGCAGAGAGCCCACGTGCCCTTCGTGATCCTGAGCATTTGAACCAAGCGATCCAACTCACATCGCGGTCGACGTGGATTCTGCTTGTTGCACTCGCGCTTTTCGTAGCTGGCGCGGTGGCTTGGGGGCTTCTTGGCCGGCTCGCCTTCCATGCCAGGGGTCAAGGCGTCATTCTGCTCGATCGCAGCGTCGTTGCCGACGTGGTAGCCCGGACAGGGGGCACAGTCGCGCAAATTCACGTCAAACCCGGGGACATGGTCACCCGCGGCGATCTTCTGGTCACGGTTAAGCTCGACGAGGTCGCGGAGCGCCTTGAGCAGGCGCGGATCGCTGTCCAAGCGCAACGCGCGGAGTCTGAAAATTACGACAAGACTTCGCATGCAGATGTGGAGCGGCGCAGGCAGACTCTCAACCAAGAGATTTCATCGCTTAAGGCCAGCCTTGCAGATGCAGAGAAGAACCGCGAGATGATTCAAGGCCTGTACGAGGGCTTTGTGACGGAAGTGAAGCGCGGTTTTGCCACCCGCATCCAGGAACAGCTTGAGTTCGACCGCCTCATCGACGTGCAGCGCTCCATCCGTCAAATGACCGACCAGATTCGGAAGTTACAAACTGAGGAGATCGAATTCGAAGACTTGGTTCATCGCAGCCTAACCGAACTGCGCATAAAGGTCATCGACGCGGAAGCCAGCTACCGTGATCTACAGGTGCAATTCAAGGTCGGCTCCGCGATCCGCAGCCCGGTCGACGGCACGGTCAGTGAGATTACAACCCAGCCCAATGCGACGATTGCCGCTGGAATGAACCTGATCACGGTCGAATCCGGTACTTTGGAGAGACGCATGATCGTTCACGCCTACTTGCCGATCGACCAAGGCAAGCGCGTGGTTCCCGGCATGCATGCACTTATCAGTCCTTCGTCCATCGATGAACAAATCTACGGGTCGATCAGGGGCCAGGTCAGCCAAGTGAGCCTGCTGCCGGTGTCCCGGGGTGACTTACTGGCCGTGCTCGGTAACGAGGCGCTCGTCAACACGATGATGGGCGCTGGCGCTCCGGTGCGCATCGAGATCGAGCTTGAGGCAGATCCGGATACAAGGGACGGCTTACACTGGACGTCTGCCGCCCGTCCGCTGACAGAGGTGACGCCCGGCACGACCGCCGCCGTCAAAATCGTAGTGGACCGCGTCAATCCTCTCTCCCTTGTGCTGCCGATCGTGCGGACATGGACGCGTTTGTGACCAGCCGTGAGTTCACCCTGCGGCTGCGGCGGGCTGTCGCTACGCCAACAGTGTTGCAGATGGAGGCGGACTGCGGCGCTGCGGCGCTGTCCATGATCCTGGGGCATTTCCACCGTTTTGTCCCGTTGGACGAACTGCGCCAAGCCTGCGGCGTCTCGCGTGACGGTGCGCGCGCCAGCAATATAGTCAAGGCGGCGCGGGACTATGGCCTAGAGGCGCGCGGGCAGCAGTTGCCGATTGAAGCGCTCAGCTCGCTTGCACTGCCATTCATCGCCCACTGGTCGGCCGACCACTTCGTCGTAGTCGAAGGCCGGTCAGGTCGCGGTGTGCGAATCAACGACCCGGCGCTCGGCCGACGCATTGTCGGTCACGAAGAATTCTACGAAAACTATTCGGGCGTCGCGCTAGAGTTCAAGCGCGGACCCGATTTCAAACCAGGCGGCTACAGGCAGGGTATGCTGCGCACCCTGTTCGGCTGGACATCTGGGTCAAGAGCCGCGCTCGTAGTGATGGCGGCCACGACCGTCATGCTTGCGCTGCCGTCGATTCTGCTTCCTGCGCTCATCAAAGTGTTCGTCGACGAGGTCTTGGTACGCCGATTCGACACCTGGCTGTTTCCCATCATCGTGGCCCTGCTGTTCGGAGTCGCACTGGCGGCCACCGTCACTTGGCTGCAACAACGCGTGTTAATGCGTCTACAGCTGAAATTGGCAGTGATGATCGGTGCGCGCTTCCTCTGGCACGTGCTGCGCCTCCCCCTGCTGTTCCTTACGCAGAGCCAGCACGGCGACATCGTCACCCGCGCGCACTCGGCCAATCAGCTTGCCATTCTGGTTTCCGGTCCCCTGCCGACCGCGGCCGCCCAGTTCGCAATGGTGATCGTCTATGCAGGCGTGATGGCGGTCTACAGCCTGCCACTCACCATCGTCTCGATTTTGTTGGTGGCCTGCAACCTCGCTGCTGTGGGACTTGTGCGCCGCAGATTGAAGGACAGCAACATGGTCATCCTCAATATAAGCGCAAAAATAGCCGCCGCCGCGATGTCCGGCCTTCAGTCGATCGAGACCATTAAGGCCATGGGCTCCGAGTCGGATTTCTTCCGTATTTGGTCGGGCTACCAGGCGCGCGCGGTGAACCAGTTCCAGTCGCGCGAACGCATCTCCCTGTGGCTAGGGGCGGCGCCGACCCTGATCGGGCAAATCATGACGGCAACGGTTCTCTGCTTCGGCGCGGTCCTGATTATCTGGGGCGAGATGACCATAGGCGGACTACTGGCGTTCCAGATGCTGCTCGGCAGCTTCATGACCCCCTTGCAGCAGATCGTCGACCTCAGCCTTCAGCTTCAGGAGGCAAAGGGCCACTGGGCGCGGCTCGAGGACATCCTTGCGGCGAAGAGCGATCCGCTGATCGAGGGGCGTCCGGCGAAGACGACAGCACCGGCAGCGGCAGCGGAACCGCCCCAACAACTCTCCGGGCGAGTCGAGGTTGGTGACCTAAGTTTTGCCTACGGCGCCTTCGACTTGCCCGTACTGCACGACATCAACCTGAAGGTCGAGCCGGGGCAGCGAGTCGCCTTCGTGGGTGGCAGCGGCAGCGGCAAGTCGACCCTGGTTCATCTTATGCTCGGTCTCTACACGCCGCGCTCGGGAAGCGTGCTCTACGATGACTGCCCGGTTGCCGAGGTGCCCCGCGACGTCTTCACCTCGAACGTCGCTTGGGTGGATCAGGACATCCGCCTGTTCGAGAGCACAATTCAAGACAACCTCGCCTTGTTCAATCGTGCTACCAGCCCGGCATCGATCGTGCGCGGGGCGCGGGACGCTTGTATTCACGAAACGATTCTGGGACGTCCCGGCGGATATGAGGGCATACTGACCGAGGGGGGCACCAATCTGAGCGGAGGCCAGCGCCAGCGCCTCGAGATTGCCCGCGCCCTCGCCCGCAACCCGAGGATTCTGGTGCTGGACGAGGCGACTGCCGCGCTCGATGCCGTCACCGAAGCGCAGATTGACCAGAACATGCGGCTGAGGGGCATGACATGCCTTATCGTTGCTCAGCGGCTCAGTACCATTCGTGACTGTGATCAGATCTTCGTGCTCGAGAATGGTACCATTGTCGAAAGAGGCACGCATGAAGAGCTCAAGGCGGCCAACGGCGTCTATGCCGGCCTTGTGGGGGCTGGATGAACATCGTCGACGTCCTCCTGAACAATAGCGCCCGGCTCAATGCGATCATAACGCAGAGTTGGAAGGCACCCGGATCGACGCTCGCGTCGGCGCTGGGCATTGCCGAACAGCGCCGGATCGTGGGCGGAAACAACACGCTCGATGTCACGACAGTGGACCGGATATGGCTCGTGCTTTCGGGATCCGTCGAAGTATTTCTTGTGGACAGGCACGGCCGGTACCCGTTTCTGTCAGTCGAGGCGGGTGGGCTGATCGATTCCCTGCCAGCCGGCGACGAGTTCCGCTTCATCGGCGTGCCATCAGCCGACACTGAGATCGTCGAGACGACGCGCAAGGCGCTGTGGGAGCTTGCGTCGAACGCAGAGGCCCGACCGGCGCTCGAACAGGCCCAGCGCGGCTGGCTTACGTTGCTGGCCCGATGGCAGACCGGGCCGTCCCGCCAAGACGCGGGCTTGGCACTTACCGAAACGGCCGTAAGGGCCGCTATCGCCAGCCGTGCTGGGGAACTTGCCCAGAATTCCGCGGCGCATGAAGCAGCACGCCTCACGGCGGAAGGCGATTTCGCCACGGAATTGGGCAACCTCGTTGATCTGATAAGCATCAAAACGACGGTCGAAGGCAGTGAGGAAACCGAGACGATCGCCATGATCGTTGCCCGCGTGGCACGCGCGCTCGGCCATCCAGCGCTGTCGCCATGTCGCAATCAGATCACGACACCCCCGCTGGCCCTGGCCATCGATGAGATCGCCCGGGACAACCACCTACAGTATCGGGCACTGATCTTGCAGGACCGTTGGTGGGAAAACGACCTCGGCCCGCTGCTAGCGACGGTCGGAACGGAGTCCGCCCCCTGCGCTCTGATCCGCTCCGGCAATCGCTACCTGTGTTACGGCCGTGGCGCCCCGCAGCCAGTGGATGCCAAGACCGGCGCAACGATCAACTGCACCGCCTACGCCTTCTATATCCCGCTTCCTGAGGGCATGCCAACCGGTTGGCGCATCCTGCGCTTCGGCCTGCATAACTGCCGTGCCGACGTGCTCGCCATCATCGCTACGATGGTTCTGACCGGCCTTTTCTCACTCGCCTCCCCGACGGTCCTCGGCTGGCTGCTGGACCCGATCATTCCAGATGCCGAACTCGACCAAGTCGGCGTGATCAGCGCTCTGCTGCTACTTTTGGCGCTCGGCATGACCAGCACAAATCTCGTGGAGTCGCTGAGCAGCCTGAGATTGGAGGCGCGCGCGGACAACCGCATCCAGGCCGCTGTGTGGATCAGGCTCCTCAACCTGCAGGCGCCATTCTTCCACAGCTTCACGGCCGGCGACCTCGCCAGTCGCGCCGATGGCATCAACGTCACCCGCAAGCTGATCAGCCGATCGTTCATGACGTTCTTCTCGGGCTCTGTGTCGATGATCTTCAGTGTCGGCCTGATGCTCTACTTCGAATGGCGCGTGACCTTGCTAGTGGTGCTCGTCTCGGCGCTGTTCGCGGGCGTTGCCTTTCTGATCGGCAAGAGCATCCTGAGCTACAATTTCGAATCGCTCGAGCTGTCGGGAAAGCAGCAGGGCACTGTCCTGCAGCTGCTGGGCTCTGTCGCGAAGTTGCGGGTGGCCGGCGCCGAGCGCGAGGCGTTCCTCATTTGGCTCCGCACCTACCGCCGCACGGTGACCCTCAGCCTGCGGCAGAGCATCCTGAGCAATCGTCTCTATATTCTGCGATCTGGCTTCGGACCGATGATGACCGTGGTCGTGCTGGTTGTTCTGGGTGCGCACAGCGGAAACCTGTTCGCCTTCTTCCGCTCGACGAACGACCCGCGTCCCTATACGCCGCTGATGTCGGTCGCCGAGTTTGCGAGCTTCAACGTTGCTCTTGGCCAGTTCGTCAGCGCAGTCATGTCGCTGACCCGCGCGTCGCTGTTCATCGTCATGCTGCAACCCTACTTCCAGCGCGTCCGTCCGATCCTCGAGGCGAAGGAGGAACGGATCGGTCAGGGCAGCCGGTTCTCGCAGCTGAGCGGAGAGATCGAGTTGCGCGACGTGCGTTTCCGTTATGCGCCGGACGCGCCCCTTGTTCTCAAGGGCCTGTCGATGCGCATCCCGGCCGAGCGCTTTGTTGCCTTGGTCGGCTCATCCGGCGCTGGCAAGTCGTCCATCATCCGGCTCTTGCTGGGCTTCGACGTCCCCGAGTCGGGCAATATTTATCTCGACGGTACCGACCTCCGCTTTGTCGATCTCCAGGATATGCGGCGTCAATACGGCGTCGTGCTGCAAAACGGCCGCCTGCTAGCAGGCTCGATCTACGACAACATTGCAGCCGGCCTCCCGCTTTCCGAAGACGAGGCAATGGAGGCGCTGCGTATTGCCGCCCTCGATGAGGTGGTCAAGGATCTCCCCATGGGCCTACACACCGCCATCGCCGAGGGCGGCGTGACGTTCTCCGGAGGCCAGCGCCAGCGGCTGCTGATTGCGCGCGCTGTCACACGCAAACCGCGCGTCGTGATCATGGACGAGGCCACGAGCGCGCTCGACAATGTCACGCAGCGTCGCGTCATGGACAATCTGCGCAGCCTCCAGTGCACCCGGGTCGTCATCGCTCAGCGGATCTCAACTCTGGAGTCAGCCGACCTGGTCTACGTTATCGATGACGGCCGCATAACTGAAAGCGGCAGTTATCTCGAGCTGTTGCAAAAGGGGCGGCTCTTCAAGCAGCTCGCACAACGCCAGCTTCTCTAAAAAGGAAGTGTGCCGCTGCTCGTAGCAGCTTCAGACGCGGGATGGTGTGCACATCGTCTGACGGGCACCTGCACGCTGGTTGCTCCTGATCGGCTGGACGTTGCGGGGTTCTGTTGCAAATTTTTGTTGAACTGAAGCAAGAAGAGATGGCGGGCGGTGCTTATGCGGCGGCGAGGATATCGAACTGCTCGGCCAATGACGGATTTGGGTTGAAGGCGAACCTCGCCTGTCGTTTGCGCATCATGTGAAGCATTTCGATGCCGTCGAGGATGATGCTTGCGGCTGCGGGAGATTTGAAGCCGAGCATCGGCCGAACACGGCGCTTGATCCGCCGATGGTCCTGCTCGATCCGGTTGTTCAAGTATTGGCTTTGGCGGATTCGGATCGGCTTCGGTCGGCGCCTGCAGCGATCCTGCAATCGATGTGTCGTATCGCAGGAAACGATCGCCTCCTGGTTGGTCTGGCTACCATCGATGACGACACGATCGGGACGCCCATGGCGCTCCAGCGCTTTCCTGAAGAAACGCTTGGCCGCCGGCAAATCCCGATGTTCGCTGAAATAGAATTCGACCGTGTCGCCGACGCTGTCGATAGCGCGGTAGAGATACATCCACTGCCCTCGGACCTTGATGTAGGTTTCATCAACATGCCATTTGCCGGTCGCTGCGCGCTTGCGCCGGTTGAAGCGCTCCAGCAGCAAGGGCGAGAAGTGAACAACCCAGCGATGGATCGTCGAATGATCGACGCTAATGCCACGCTCGGCCATCCATCTCCTTCAAATCGCGGGCTCAGTCCATATGCCAGATACCAGCGAACGCACACCAGGATGACCGATCGGTCGAAATGCCGGCCTCTGAACATCACAAACCTCCGAAAAAAATGTCGGAGGTCACTTGCCAGACAACCCGTAACGAAAAAATTTGCAACAGAACCGGTTGTAGTGGGCGTCGATCGGGAAGGTATAATCCGCATGATTGCCATCAGTGATCTAGCCGTTCGCATAGAGCGTCTCAAGATAAGGATTGTCAGACACCAGCACGTGTTGGCGAACTTCTCGGCGGCTGCCTGGAATGTCTTGGCCACCCGATTCATCTCCTCAAAATTGTCGGCTCCCTCGAAGCGGGAGATTTCGACCATGGTGAGGTCACAGTGGGGCGGTGGCGGCTCCGCTGCCGCGGTGGCTCACCAGGTGGCATATCTACATGATCCCGACGAAGACCATGGGAACATCGTCCGGCTTTGACCCGCCACCAGAACACGGCTTCATCTTCTCCCGCCTTAGCTGCGCCGGCCAGGTATGACGAGCGGCCGCCGCTGACCTGCATGGCACGCCAGACGGTCGGGAAGCCAATACTCTGCCTGTACGAGCAGCGGAGTTTGACAATGAATAGACGTATCGCGCAGGCCCGGATGTCATGCCATTCTTGTGGCGGACGGCCGTGATCATGTCTGGACAAGCCGCGTGTGTCGCCGCCCGTTCATCGTCATTTACGCGAACAACTCCTTATAACCGGTGGTCATCATCCAGTTCGCCCGATCGAGATGGCTTCTCGCGGCTTTCCGCGCGCGCACCGGCTCTTCCGCCGGATCGATGCCGAGGATGACCTGCGCCATCTCCTCATAACTGGCATCGTCAGCGGAAGCGTCCAGGAACCTCAAGTAGGTCTTGAAGTGCTCCTTGTCGTAGACGGTGAGGCTGTCCGACCAAGGGACTTCGTCTTGAAGACCTGGCTCAACGTCTGTGTATTTCATCACGATATCGGGCTCCGGAAACAACTGGTCGAAGATTTCGCTTCGACAGGCTACCCGGACCGAGGGGAATATCGTCCTCAAGGCGACATTCCGATCATCGTCTGCAAGTGCCCGCTCGAAGCCAGAACGCTCCTTTGGCGATGCAACTCCAGGTTAGGGATGAACTGCTAAAAGCTCAAGACTGTTCGGCTGGCCGTCGATACCCTGCCGACTGCTCGGCCGTTAATTTCACATAATTTCACATTCCAAATAAGCAAAAGTCGGCCCAGAGCTGACGGCCGAAACGCGCTAAGGCATTGGGATGCGCCGCAATGCGGGCCAGGCTTCCGGGCCGATTCCGCCACGTTAGCAGCTCCATTTGCGATCGCGGCAATTCGGATTGGCGCGGGCGCCATGTGCTCCGACCCTGAGGGCTGTCCCGGTCGGCGCGAGCTATCGCTCACGGGCGATCAAGTCATCGGCTTTCGGAATGACCGGCGACGCTTGGTCTCAACGATTATGCCGGTCGGGCTGTCGGCCGTATTCTTCGCCTTGAACACGGCGGTTCGCTTCGGTTTTGGTTTGGGTGGCGCTTGAGGCTCTACCCTTGGCTCCGGCGTTTGCTTGCCCTTTTGTTTGTCCTTGCGGGAGCAAAGCAAAGCCTTGGCGGTCACCGCGTCCGCATCCGAGACCACGCCGGCCGGCTTGCCATCGAGATTGACCCGTGCGGCGCCGGCATCCAGGCTCGCCAAGTATTTGGCCATCTTGGTATACGCCAGCAGGGCTCTCCTCAATTCATCATCGGACAGTTCGCCGTCGAGCACCCGAATGTCATGATGGATGCCGATCTTGAGCGGCCTGGGCGCTTTAGGATTGAAGGCCGCCGGCCACTTGGCCGACAGATAGCGGAAAAGCTGTGCAGGCGATTTGCCTCGGCTACAGCTCAACATCATAAGCCTCGCCCCATTGTTTTCGTTTGCAATTCGGACCTTCCTAGCACGGATATATGCAATGATTTGGAAAAATGAGCATTCGCCCCGCAGGGCAAGCGGGCGCCTCCTCATTCGGACACGCGAAGTGCCTGGTGGGCCGAGCAGGATCGGCACCAATCACGCCGAGCCGTCCCGATAGAGTTCACAGCCATACATCAGGGTCGGTGGAATGCTGTTCCCCCATATCTCCGCCAGCTCATTGACCCTTGGCAGCGCATCTCAAACGCCGGCAGCGAAAAAGACTCGACGGCCCTCCGCGGAGGGCCGTCAGCGAGTAGGACCCAAAACCGTCGCGGCTTCTCTGACCCGTTCGGCCGTTCCGTCGTACCAGGGCGTCGCGTAGCGCGAAAGCTAATCAGGCGACCGTTCCGTGATCTAGGCCGGATCGACGCCGTCCTGGGACAGGAAGGCAGGCGAATGGCTGGCAAAAAGCGTTCCGCCACAACCCGGCGTCGATCACCAGAACCTGGCGCGGGCGCGGCGGAACTGCCGGGCGGCGGCCATTCCGGAATAGCTGCCGCCGATGACAATAGGCGCAGCGAAATTCAGAAGGTTGTGGGCGACAGGCTTCGGACTCCCATTCGATTGCCGCCTCGGCTCATGCCTTGACGGGCAATATTCGAGGATGTTTGCACATCACGTTCATGGTTGCCACCATGGAGCGCCTCAGAAGCGGCGCCCAATCGGAAACATTAGCACCTCCGCGTTTTGGCTCGGCTGCCTGAACTCCTCGACGACAACTGCCTCAATTAGCAGATCCAAGGCTTCGCGCCCCCTCTGGCTCATCGGATCATCGCCTCGCAGGTAATGATATGCTCGATCTAGATGCACTCGCGCGGCGGAAAAATCGCTTGTCATTTTACCCTCTCAGTTGCCGCCCGCGTTAGCCGTCTACGAGGTGAGGGTCGCGCAATCGTCAATATCCTTAGACGTATTTGATTTAAATCGCAGATAATCCGGGAGAAACCAAACACCGGCTTGTTCTATGCGAGAGCTCCTTGATTATGTCGCCGGCGGGCCCGGTGGACTCTGCAATAGGGTTGCCAAGCGAGCCCTGCCAATGCGTCCCCAGCATCATCCATAAGCCCTCCCGAGTTTCTGGTCAGTCGAGCCATGGCACGCGCAGGCTTGCGGCGGCAATCAGCCGGATGGCGAAGATCGCGGCGAAGGCGGCAGCAAATCGGAAGCAGACTCCCGTTTGTGCGGTCGGGCATTGATTCCTAGATAGGAAATTCCGCCATTACATCTCGCTGATGGGACAGCTTGCAAACGCAAATGCAGCGCGCCCTCTTGATTGACACCCTAAACAGCGAAATCGTCATCCAGTGACCCATGAACGCAATAACGCCGGCACATTGTCCGGGACATATGGGTTAGTCCCGGCGCCAAGAGACCTATGTGGTCGCTCTTCTCGCCGAATAGAAGCTGAGGAATGCCGCGCAGTTAACGGCTCGTTAATCATGCGGGGCGTAGCCAAGAAGCGTCACATCACCTACCCAATCACAGGTGACCTTAAAGACCCGGCACCCAGATCGTGCCGAGTCTTTTTGTTAGGGTAGCCTGATCCAATTGAGCGGGTCAGGAATAATGTCGCAGTACGGGCATCAGGAAGCTTCTTGTCACCGACTTCATAAAGCCGACTGGAGCTGCAACCACTTGACTAGGAATGCCCTCCGAGCTTGACGGTGTCAGGCCCGGAACGCGCCTTGTTGGCCGTGTGCCAGTCCCTGACCGACAGCGGATTGCGACATGACAACTTCTCCACACCGGAGGTAACCGTGGCGAAAGTGCCGGCGCGTGAGCGCCAGGGAAGGCTGGTTAAAGAGGCGGCCCGCTTGCAGGACTCGAACTCATGGATGACCGAGCCTCCGCATCCTCGAGGCCCATTGCTTGGCGGACGCCATTATGGCGTTCTGCGTTCTGTCTTATCGCTGTGCCATTTGCCGCACAGGATGCCCGTAACGACATTGTTTCCCGCGTGAGGTGAAGCGATGCGAGCAGGGTAGAGTGCGTATTCCAATGATTCCGGACAGTGATTCCGAGACGAAACCGGACACCTATTCCGACAGAATACCGGACGCGATTCCGAGGCGAAGCCGGACGGCTAGGAGCGCCTCTGGGTCTTTTTCGATACTTGTCGACGAACTCGTTTTCGGTCAAGCGGGAGTTGCGTCTGAGACCGGCAGGACCTTGTGTTTGCGCATGCTTTCGCCGGAAAGCTCGATGCGATAGGCGTTATGAACAAGGCGGTCGAGAACGGCATCGGCGATGGTCGGATTGCCGATCATGTCATACCAGTGATCCACGGGAATTTGACTTGTGACGATGGTGGAACGCTTCTCGTAGCGATCTTCGACGATTTCCAGGAGATCGCGGCGTTGTTCGTCGTTGAGCTTCTCAGGGCCCCAATCGTCTAAAATAAGCAGGTCGGTTTTGGCCAGGCTCTTGAGCAACTTCGCGTAACGGCCGTCTCCGCGGGCAAGGGCGAGCGAGGCGAAGAGGCGCGGCACACGGTGGTACGCGACCGAGAGATCCTCGCGGCATGCCTTTTGGCCGAGGGCGCAGGCCAGCCAGCTCTTCCCAACGCCGGCTGGTCCGATCAGGAGCAGGCTATGGCGCTGTCTGATCCAGTCGCATGTCGCCAGCCTCATGAAGAGATTGCGATCAAGACCGCGGATTGCCCGGAAATCGGCGTTCTCGATCTGGGCGTCATGACGTAATCTGGCGGCACGGGCTCTGGCCTCGAAGCGCTTCTGACGGCGTGTTGTCGCCTCTCGTTCGAGCAGGAGGGCAAGCCATTCGCCATGCTGGAGGGCTCTTGCCTCCGGCTGCGTCTCCAGTTCCTGGAACGCGTTTGCCATGCCGGAAAGGCCGAGTTCGCGCAGCATGTCGATGGTGGGATTGGTCAGCATTTGTTGATTATCTCCTTAATGAAAGTAGCCTGGGCCGCGAAGATTGGCGTGCTCGCCGACGGCGGCAGGCTCGGCGGTGTGCCTGGAGGCTTTGTGGGATTTGATGAGGGCGCTGATGCTTTTGCAGTTGAGGCCGCCGATCTCGAGAGCACGAGCCGAAACGGCTTCGGCCTGCGCTGTGTCGATCGCCTGGTAGAGCTTGAGAACGCCTAGGCATGTTCTGAAGCCCTGTTCCGGATGCGGCCGGCTGGCAAGGATTGCGATGACTAGACCCTCGGTCTGTGGGCCGATCGAACGAGCCCAGCGGCGGAAGCGCTCCGGCGACCATTCCGCGTAGCGGCGGTGCGAACTGGGCATGTGGTCCGGATCGGTTCCAAAACGGGCGCCGCCATAGCGGCGCTGATGGGCAGCGACGCGTTTGCCCTTGAAGAAGATCTCGATCGTTCGGCTCGTCGCCCGGACATCTACCTGCTCTCGGATGAGGCTGTGCGGCACGGAGTAGAAGTAGCGCTCGAACTCCACGTGATAGTCCGTCGATACACGCGCCAGCCGCCACTCGGCGAACTCGTATTCCTCGGGCGGCAGCACGGCGAGCGCTGGACGTTCCATCGTCTCGAACAGGTCACGACGGCACTGGCCAAGTCGGCGCATGACGTGGGTGTTGATCCGCTCGACAGCCTCCCGGATAGCGGCATTGGCTTCGTCCAGAGAAAAGAAGGTCTGTTTGCGCAGCCGGCCGAGAATGCAGCTCTGTGCGAAACGGACGCCACTTTCGACCTTGGCTTTATCCTTCGGTCGCTTCGGTCGCGCCGGCAGAACGCCGACACCGTAGTGGGAAGCCATCATGCCGAAGCTACGGTTGATCTCCGGATCGTAAAAGCTTGCGCGGTTCACACCGGACTTCAGATTGTCGGGAACAATCAGGCGCGGGACGCCGCCAAAAAAGCGGAACAAGCGCACATGCGAGCCAATCCAGTCCGGCAGGGTCTGGCTCCAGGTCGCCTCGGCAAAGGTGTAGCTCGACGCGCCGAGCACCCCGAGAAATATCTCGGCCTCGCGGATCTCGCCGGTCTTGCGGTCCACGATCGGCAGCTTCTTGCCGGAATAGTCGACGAACACCTTGTCGCCGGCGACATGCTCCTGGCGCATCGTCGGCGTCAGCCGCCGCTCGAAACCTCTAAAGAGGTCACAGAATCGGCTGTACGCGTAGCCTTCGGGATGAACCGCCCGATACTCCTCCCACAGGATCAATAGCGTCACGCCCGGCTTCTTCAGCTCGACCACCAGCGCGCCCCAGTCGGGCTCGGCGCGTCGGCGTATTCCCTGTTTGACGCCCTGACGGGAGAAGAGCCGATGTTCGAGAGCATCGTCAGTCAGCTCCGCCGGCAACGGCCAGGAAAGGCCGGCGGCAGTCGCTCGCTCTATGTTGTCCTGCACCGTGCTGCGGGCAATCCCGAGCATGGTGGCAATGTCGCGAACGCTGATGCCGTCCGCGCTTAGCCGAAGCAGTTGTCTCAATTGTCTCATGGTCAGCCTTCTTCTCTTCGGCATGCGTGTCTCCTCTACCGTCGAGGAAATGCATGCCCAGGTTGCTGACCCAAAGGCACTATCCAGGCTTCAAAACTGTCCGGTATTTAATCGGAATCGCGTCCGGCTAATTCTCGGAATCGCGTCCGGTTTTTGATCGGAATGCCGTCCGGTAAATCGTCGGAATCTGGAGGGTTATGTGAGGTCGCATCGGTCGTCGCGGCGAGCTCGAGCGACCTCACATAAGCCGGATTGAAGTAAGGCGCGGGTTGTTAGCCGCTGTTATGGAGATAGTAGGGCACGCTGTTTGACGGCGATAGCGAATTCGTCGCGTGCAGCGGTGGCACGACCGAATTTTGGCTTGATCCGGCGACCTTCGCGAGCAGCTTGGCGGGCGATCGGTGGCGATTTTTGCGCTCTCAATGCACACTGTCGGTCTTTCGGTGTGACCAGGGCCAAGCGGTGTCGCGCGCAGGCCGGGCGCTTGGTTTTGCGGGCATATCGGAGGGGGTGCGGATTGTCGGAGTTCATGATGTATCGCACCAGAAAGATGATGGCCGGGGCGGCGAAACAGGCGCAACAGTGATCCCTGTCCTGTGCATGGGACGCCGGCAGTCAGGGCATTCGTAGGACTGCCTGTGCTGTGATTTGCCGGCCTGCTGCTGCCCGCCTGCTGGTGATGGCTGGTCGAGGAGCTGCCTGCAGAGACCGATCCGATCCCGTCGGTGGCTATTGGCGAGAAAGCCGAAGTGACGCATGCGGTGGAAGCCGGCGGGAAGCACGTGAAGAAGAAAGCGCCGGATGAACTCGCGCGGGTCAAGGCGCATGATCTTCTCGCGGTCCCGACCATTGCCACGGTAATCCTTCCATCTGAAGGCAACATGGCCGTCATCGACCTCGACGATGCGGCTGTTGGCGATGGCAACACGATGGGTGTAACGGCCGAGATAGGCGAGCACCTGGTCAGGGCCGCCGAACGGTGGCTTCGAATAAACAACCCATTCGACGCGGCGAGCACGCGCGAGATGGCGGGTGAACGCCTCGTCGTCGTTGAGATGGCTGAGTTCGTTGGAGAAGCGGAGTTCACCGTGAGCGAAGACGTCGGCAAGGGCAGTCAGAAACAGCCGCCGAAACAGGCGCGACAGCACGCGCACGGGCAGAAAGAAGCCCGGCCGGCAAGCGACCCATCTTGACCTGCCGGGCGAGAGACCGCCGCCGGGCACGACGCAATGGACATGGGGATGATGGGTCATGGCCTGGCCCCAGGTGTGAAGCACGGCGACGATGCCGATCTCGGCGCCCAGCCGCTTGGGGTCGGCGGCAACGGCCTGCAGCGTCTGGGCTGCGATCCGCATCAGCAATGCATAGACGACCGCCTTGTTGTGAAAGGCGATCTCGGCGATGCCAGGTGGTAGCCGGATTGTCGGAGTTCATGATGTATCGCACCAGAAAGATGATGGCCGGGGCGGCGAAACAGGCGCAACAGTGATCCCTGTCCTGTGCATGGGACGCCGGCAGTCAGGGCATTCGTAGGACTGCCTGTGCTGTGATTTGCCGGCCTGCTGCTGCCCGCCTGCTGGTGATGGCTGGTCGAGGAGCTGCCTGCAGAGACCGATCCGATCCCGTCGGTGGCTATTGGCGAGAAAGCCGAAGTGACGCATGCGGTGGAAGCCGGCGGGAAGCACGTGAAGAAGAAAGCGCCGGATGAACTCGCGCGGGTCAAGGCGCATGATCTTCTCGCGGTCCCGACCATTGCCACGGTAATCCTTCCATCTGAAGGCAACATGGCCGTCATCGACCTCGACGATGCGGCTGTTGGCGATGGCAACACGATGGGTGTAACGGCCGAGATAGGCGAGCACCTGGTCAGGGCCGCCGAACGGTGGCTTCGAATAAACAACCCATTCGACGCGGCGAGCACGCGCGAGATGGCGGGTGAACGCCTCGTCGTCGTTGAGATGGCTGAGTTCGTTGGAGAAGCGGAGTTCACCGTGAGCGAAGACGTCGGCAAGGGCAGTCAGAAACAGCCGCCGAAACAGGCGCGACAGCACGCGCACGGGCAGAAAGAAGCCCGGCCGGCAAGCGACCCATCTTGACCTGCCGGGCGAGAGACCGCCGCCGGGCACGACGCAATGGACATGGGGATGATGGGTCATGGCCTGGCCCCAGGTGTGAAGCACGGCGACGATGCCGATCTCGGCGCCCAGCCGCTTGGGGTCGGCGGCAACGGCCTGCAGCGTCTGGGCTGCGATCCGCATCAGCAATGCATAGACGACCGCCTTGTTGTGAAAGGCGATCTCGGCGATGCCAGGTGGTAGCGTGAGCCTTACGTGAAGCGCGGGAAGACGGATGCCGCGGACGCCGCCGCGATCTGCGAAGCGGTGACACGTCCCTCCATGCGGTTTGTTTCTATCAAGAGCGAGGCCTGCTCATCGGTTCTGGTTCTTCACCGCACACGAGACTTTCTGGTTCGCCAGCGCACGCAGATTGGCAATGCGATCCGAGCCCACATGACGGAGTTCGGTGTCATAACGGCGAAAGGCGCTCAGAATGTCGGTCGCTTGCGTGAACAACTGGATCGGCTGCCGCAGGCGGCTCGGTTGCCCATAACCCTGCTCTTCGAACAGCTGGCCGAGACGAATGAGCGGATCGAACGGCTGACCGAAGAGATCAAAGAGACCCACGCGCAAAGCGAGACAAGCCAGCGTCTAGCCACAATCCCAGGTGTGGGGATGCTGTCGGCGACGATCATCGCGGCGACGACGCCGGATGTCGACAATTTCGGCAGCGCAAGGGACTATGCCGCCTGGCTCGGCCTCACTCCCAAGCCGCACTCCACCGGAGGCAAGCAGAGGGTGGGCCGGATCTCGAAGATGGGCAATCGTTATATCCGACGCTTGCTGTATCTGGGCGCCATGGCGCAGATCATGCTCAGATGCAGACTCAAGCGCGAACCGAGCTCGGACTGGCTATCGGGCATGCTGATGCGAAAGAAGACGAAGATCGTCGCCGTCGCTTTGGCGCATCGCATGGCACGAACAATATTCGCCGTCCTGAGGGACGGATCGCGTTACGAGCCGCAGTCAGCCTGACAGGCTCTCGGAATGGTCAGGGCAAAGTGAGGTGATGGCGAACAAACGGAGACGAAGAACCAGGACACCCCGATCAATCCGAAGCGCCTCGAGCGCGCTCGATTGAGTGGGACCTGTTCTCCAAGCGGATATTCATCAGGGCGCGCAGCGATCCCGTTGCACATTCAGACGCCGTATACATGGCCGCAACCGACCTGTTCACCAAACCCGATCCGATAACCCTTGACCCGCAGGAGCCATCCATACACGGGTTGAAGGGCATCGTCAACTTAACGAAGCTTGGATACCGATGTGCGATGACGGGCTATGACAGAGCGTGACCCACTCTACCGCCGCCACCGCTTTCCCGCCGAGATCATCGCCCATGCTGTCTGGCTCTATTTCCGTTTTCCTCTCAGTTTGCGAATGGTCGAGGACTTGCTGGCGGCACGAGGGATTATTGTCTCGCATCAGACAGTCCGGCTTTGGGCAGAGAAATTCGGGCGGACCTTTGCCAGCGAGATCCGCCGCCGCTCAGCGGGTCGGCTGGGTGACAAGTGGCATCTCGACGAGGCCGTCGTTTCGATCCGCGGCAAGAAGCACTGGCTCTGGCGCGCCGTCGATCAGGACGGTTTCGTCCTGGAGGTTCTGGTGCAAAGTCGTCGCAATGCCAAGGCGGCCAAGCGTCTGATGCGCAAGCTGTTGAAGGGCCAAGGCCGCGCGCCGCGCGTGATGATCACCGACAAGCTTCGGTCTTACGACGCTGCAAAGCGAGAGATCATGCCGGGGGTCGAACACCGTTCGCATAAAGGCTTGAACAATCGGGCGGAGAATTCCCATCAGCCAGTCCGGCGACGGGAACGGATCATGAAACGCTACAAGTCACAACGCCATTTGCAGCGCTTCGTCTCAATTCATGATCCGATTGCCAACCTGTTTCACATCCCCCGCCACGAAATCTCCTCCAGCCATCATCGCGAACTGCGTTCAGAGGCAATGAACCTGTGGGCAAAAATCGCGCGGGCTTGAACCGCCGTGGGGCAAGCGGGCTACGACCGCCTCGCGCTCTTTAAGTTTACGATGCCGGAAAACGAGCTTCGGAAGGTGCACCACACATCATCGGATTCTTGCGGAATTTGCTCCATAATTCCGCAATTATGCGACTATGGTGCTGCCAGATAGCGGGTGTTTTCCGCCTGCGGCCTGATCTGGGTTGCGGGCGCGCGGCGATATATGTCCGCTTCTTCAAAGATCGGCTTCCATGCCGCCCACCGGGAGGAAAACGGCGAGTACAAGGAATCCGGAGTGGCCAAGGCCGAGATTGGATCATATTGCCCCATCTCGGCCTGCGCATCGAAGCGATACGGTTCTTCACGATCGCTGGGCCGAATGATTTCCTTCTGTTGACGACGGAACAGGCTCGGGCACTCGGAATCGATGTCTTCGAACAGGACGGCTTGAAGGTCACGACGGTTGACATCTACGCGGGTCGATTCGTGTCTTACGGCATGCTCTGCTCACGTTGCGAAGGATTCCTGCTATTCGACAAAGGAATCGTCGAGCGGGAGACCTGGAAGCAATCAAGGCGGGCCAGCAGATCGCAGGGAACGACGCCTGGATTGATGTCTGGACGCCGATGCAACGCGCCGCGCTACGGCGATGGCGGTGTAGTAGTCGTCGTGCAGAATGGCGGACAAACTTGCGGCATCATCTTCAGCGACGATCCTTGTGACCACCGCCAGCTCCGGAAGCGTGATCCCTTTTGGCCTCCGGGTGAACAGCTCCAACATGCGCTTCGATTGCCGCAACAATCACGCGTGCCCCGAGCGTGATGTCGGACATACGACACAGCTGCATTCGAGACATCGTGTTGTTCCGAAACGATTTCCCCTTTTGGCACGGCATATGCATGTTCATTGTGTGCAGGTAACAAACCACCACCAACCAAAAGGATCCGGAAATGTCCAAGATCACAGACAAGTCTGGCCAAACCGCTGAAACCGACGAATTCCAGCCATTCGACCCCAGCAAGGCCACCGATCAGTTTCGCGCGGCCGCCGAAAAGGGCGTCGAGCAATCGAAAGAAGCGCTTGCCAAATTCCAGCTCGGCGCCGATGAGGCTAAGAAAGTGCTTAAGTCGACCTTTGAAACCGCTAGGTCAGTCGGCAACGAGGTGTCGCTGGCGACGATCGCCGCGCTGCGCGCCAATGTCGACGCCGACTTTTCGCATCTTCAAGCTCTAGCCGGCGCGAACTCGCTGTCCGAGGTAATTGAGCTGCAGACCACATTTCTACGCAAGCGCGTCGAAATGGGGCTCGAGCAGGCTAAGGATTTTCAAGCGCTCACTACCAAGGCGGTGACCGATATCTCCAAACCGGTCAAGGAGATCTTCGAGAAGACACTTTGGGACCTCAAGGCCGCCTGATAGCTCAAGCGCTGAAAATACCTGGGCGTCAGGCCGGTCTGACCTCCATATTGGGGGCGATGCCCAAGTCCAGTGGAGATGGTTCAAATTGCGGAGAACCAGCCCATGGCGTATCAAGAACGTCCCGAACGTGAACGCGACTTCCACAACAAGCGCTTCGGCGCTGTGGAAGAACGCAGGCAGGATTCGTTCTACTTCGCGGCCCAGCCTGCAACGGATGCCTACTGGCAGCTGCTGAGAGAAACAGCGCCGGGAAAGACTGCGCTCGAATATGGCTGCGCGGACGGCGAGAACAGCATTCGCCTAGCGCCCTTCGCCAAGAAGATAACCGGCATCGACATCTCCGACGTTGCCATCCAGAAGGCGAAGAACGAGGCGGCGCGCCGCAGGATCAATAATGTCGCGTTCCGGATCGACAATGCGGAAGAGATGAGCCTGCCCTCGGCGACGTTCGTGTTCGTGTTCGGCGCCGGCATTCTTCATCACCTCATCCTCGACAACGCACTTCGCGAGATCCACAGGGTGACGCGACCCAGCGGCAACGCGATCTTCTTCGAATCGCTCGGCCACAATCCGCTGATCAATATGTACCGCAACTGGACGCCCGAGGCCCGGACGATCGACGAGCACCCGCTTTTGAAGAGCGACTTCGACATCGTTCGCAAGCATTTTTCCAAATGCGACCTGCAATTCTTCGGGCTTTCCACGCTTGCATCGATCCCGTTCCGCAGGAGCGTTCTGGGCCGTACGGTGCGGGCCATCGGCAAGCAAGCCGACAATGTGCTACTGAAGGTGCCAGGGCTCCGGTGGCAGGCTTGGATCGCCGTGAGGGCTCTGGAGGCGTCATGAGGGACGTTGCCAAGTGGGCCACCGCGGGCTTTTCGCAGGCTGACATCGATTTCCCGCCGCCGATCGGCGGCTTGCTCAAACGCAGCTTCGATATCACCGGTTCACTGATTGGCTTGATCGCGCTCAGCCCGCTGTTTGTCGTGATCGCTCTGCTCGTCAAATTTTCCGACGGCGGCTCGATTTTCTACGGTCACAGGCGAATCGGGTACGGCGGACGGGTTTTTCCTTGCCTGAAGTTCCGCACCATGGTTCCCGATGGCGACAAGGTTCTGGCAGCCTATCTCGCCACCAACCCGGACGCCAACGCGGAATGGGCAGCAACCCGCAAGCTGAAGAACGATCCGCGCGTCACCCGGGTCGGAGCAGTCCTGAGGAAACTCAGCCTCGATGAGCTGCCACAGATCTTCAATATCCTGCAGGGCGACATGAGCCTTGTCGGACCTCGGCCGGTCGTGCGCGACGAACTCGAGATCTATGGCACCTCCGCAGTGTATTACCTGAAATCCCGCCCGGGCCTGACCGGCCTGTGGCAAGTCAGCGGCCGCAACGATGTGTCCTATGACAGCCGCGTCGCCTTCGACCGCCACTATGTTGAGAACTGGTCGCTGTTCGAGGACGTTCGCATCATCATCAATACCGTCCCGGCCGTGTGGATGTCGCGCGGCTCTTACTGACCAGCCGGTGGCCAATGCCAGATATTGGCGCCGGCCATTCGACGCAAGCTCATCGGGCGATGGGGCTAACGCCACGAAATCTCCTCCAGCCATCATCGCGAACTGCGTTCAGAGGCAATGAACCTGTGGGCAAAAATCGCGCGGGCTTGAACCGCCGTGGGGCAAGCGGGCTACGACCGCCTCGCGCTCTTTAAGTTTACGATGCCGGAAAACGAGCTTCGGAAGGTGCACCACACATCATCGGATTCTTGCGGAATTTGCTCCATAATTCCGCAATTATGCGACTATGGTGCTGCCAGATAGCGGGTGTTTTCCGCCTGCGGCCTGATCTGGGTTGCGGGCGCGCGGCGATATATGTCCGCTTCTTCAAAGATCGGCTTCCATGCCGCCCACCGGGAGGAAAACGGCGAGTACAAGGAATCCGGAGTGGCCAAGGCCGAGATTGGATCATATTGCCCCATCTCGGCCTGCGCATCGAAGCGATACGGTTCTTCACGATCGCTGGGCCGAATGATTTCCTTCTGTTGACGACGGAACAGGCTCGGGCACTCGGAATCGATGTCTTCGAACAGGACGGCTTGAAGGTCACGACGGTTGACATCTACGCGGGTCGATTCGTGTCTTACGGCATGCTCTGCTCACGTTGCGAAGGATTCCTGCTATTCGACAAAGGAATCGTCGAGCGGGAGACCTGGAAGCAATCAAGGCGGGCCAGCAGATCGCAGGGAACGACGCCTGGATTGATGTCTGGACGCCGATGCAACGCGCCGCGCTACGGCGATGGCGGTGTAGTAGTCGTCGTGCAGAATGGCGGACAAACTTGCGGCATCATCTTCAGCGACGATCCTTGTGACCACCGCCAGCTCCGGAAGCGTGATCCCTTTTGGCCTCCGGGTGAACAGCTCCAACATGCGCTTCGATTGCCGCAACAATCACGCGTGCCCCGAGCGTGATGTCGGACATACGACACAGCTGCATTCGAGACATCGTGTTGTTCCGAAACGATTTCCCCTTTTGGCACGGCATATGCATGTTCATTGTGTGCAGGTAACAAACCACCACCAACCAAAAGGATCCGGAAATGTCCAAGATCACAGACAAGTCTGGCCAAACCGCTGAAACCGACGAATTCCAGCCATTCGACCCCAGCAAGGCCACCGATCAGTTTCGCGCGGCCGCCGAAAAGGGCGTCGAGCAATCGAAAGAAGCGCTTGCCAAATTCCAGCTCGGCGCCGATGAGGCTAAGAAAGTGCTTAAGTCGACCTTTGAAACCGCTAGGTCAGTCGGCAACGAGGTGTCGCTGGCGACGATCGCCGCGCTGCGCGCCAATGTCGACGCCGACTTTTCGCATCTTCAAGCTCTAGCCGGCGCGAACTCGCTGTCCGAGGTAATTGAGCTGCAGACCACATTTCTACGCAAGCGCGTCGAAATGGGGCTCGAGCAGGCTAAGGATTTTCAAGCGCTCACTACCAAGGCGGTGACCGATATCTCCAAACCGGTCAAGGAGATCTTCGAGAAGACACTTTGGGACCTCAAGGCCGCCTGATAGCTCAAGCGCTGAAAATACCTGGGCGTCAGGCCGGTCTGACCTCCATATTGGGGGCGATGCCCAAGTCCAGTGGAGATGGTTCAAATTGCGGAGAACCAGCCCATGGCGTATCAAGAACGTCCCGAACGTGAACGCGACTTCCACAACAAGCGCTTCGGCGCTGTGGAAGAACGCAGGCAGGATTCGTTCTACTTCGCGGCCCAGCCTGCAACGGATGCCTACTGGCAGCTGCTGAGAGAAACAGCGCCGGGAAAGACTGCGCTCGAATATGGCTGCGCGGACGGCGAGAACAGCATTCGCCTAGCGCCCTTCGCCAAGAAGATAACCGGCATCGACATCTCCGACGTTGCCATCCAGAAGGCGAAGAACGAGGCGGCGCGCCGCAGGATCAATAATGTCGCGTTCCGGATCGACAATGCGGAAGAGATGAGCCTGCCCTCGGCGACGTTCGTGTTCGTGTTCGGCGCCGGCATTCTTCATCACCTCATCCTCGACAACGCACTTCGCGAGATCCACAGGGTGACGCGACCCAGCGGCAACGCGATCTTCTTCGAATCGCTCGGCCACAATCCGCTGATCAATATGTACCGCAACTGGACGCCCGAGGCCCGGACGATCGACGAGCACCCGCTTTTGAAGAGCGACTTCGACATCGTTCGCAAGCATTTTTCCAAATGCGACCTGCAATTCTTCGGGCTTTCCACGCTTGCATCGATCCCGTTCCGCAGGAGCGTTCTGGGCCGTACGGTGCGGGCCATCGGCAAGCAAGCCGACAATGTGCTACTGAAGGTGCCAGGGCTCCGGTGGCAGGCTTGGATCGCCGTGAGGGCTCTGGAGGCGTCATGAGGGACGTTGCCAAGTGGGCCACCGCGGGCTTTTCGCAGGCTGACATCGATTTCCCGCCGCCGATCGGCGGCTTGCTCAAACGCAGCTTCGATATCACCGGTTCACTGATTGGCTTGATCGCGCTCAGCCCGCTGTTTGTCGTGATCGCTCTGCTCGTCAAATTTTCCGACGGCGGCTCGATTTTCTACGGTCACAGGCGAATCGGGTACGGCGGACGGGTTTTTCCTTGCCTGAAGTTCCGCACCATGGTTCCCGATGGCGACAAGGTTCTGGCAGCCTATCTCGCCACCAACCCGGACGCCAACGCGGAATGGGCAGCAACCCGCAAGCTGAAGAACGATCCGCGCGTCACCCGGGTCGGAGCAGTCCTGAGGAAACTCAGCCTCGATGAGCTGCCACAGATCTTCAATATCCTGCAGGGCGACATGAGCCTTGTCGGACCTCGGCCGGTCGTGCGCGACGAACTCGAGATCTATGGCACCTCCGCAGTGTATTACCTGAAATCCCGCCCGGGCCTGACCGGCCTGTGGCAAGTCAGCGGCCGCAACGATGTGTCCTATGACAGCCGCGTCGCCTTCGACCGCCACTATGTTGAGAACTGGTCGCTGTTCGAGGACGTTCGCATCATCATCAATACCGTCCCGGCCGTGTGGATGTCGCGCGGCTCTTACTGACCAGCCGGTGGCCAATGCCAGATATTGGCGCCGGCCATTCGACGCAAGCTCATCGGGCGATGGGGCTAACCCGTCCTATTCATGAGCCTTGTGGTTCGAGCGCCGTTGAGCGTTCGGTCATGCAGGTGTGAGGCGTCTTTTTCACCGCAGCTGAGACTGGACTTTGGAACGCGCTGGAGGGTCAAGGTGTCGGTTCGGCGGGGCTTTGATGCCCCGGCGCTCATGGTCCTGCGGGCTGCAGCGTGAGAGCGATTTGTCGGAACAGGCTGGCCTCGGGACAGGCGGCGGCGAAGGCCAGGCGGATGCGCGAGACGGTTTCGATGACGCGGGCGCCGAGCTTGAGGAGCCTGAGCCGCAGCGTGGCGAACTCGGCGCTGCTGAGATGATCGGTTGTGGGCACCGCCTCGCGCAGGGTGAGCATCAGCCAGTATGCGGCGGTGTGCAGGACGAGGCGCACCTGGTTGGCAATCGGTGAGCGGCAGCTGGTGCGGTCGGAGGCAAGCTGGCTCTTGTGCATCTTGATCAGGTTTTCGGCCTGGCCGCGGGCGCAGTAGATCACGTCGTAGACATGCTCGGCGGAGGCTTTGTCGAGATTGGTGACGACGAAGCGGATGTCGAGGCCGCGGGTGGTTGCCTCGATGCGGGCGCAGACGCGACGTTGCGTCTTCCAGGATTTCGCCTTGTATCGGGTCTCGGCATAGCCGCGCAGCACCGGCTTTTGCTCGAGCGCGCGGCGGGTGCGGATATCGTCGGCGGCTTCATCAACGAGACGCTGGAGAACCTTGTTGCCGGGCAATCCGAAGAGGTAGTCGAGCGCATTGTTCTCGCACCAGGCCATGACCTCCGCCCGGCCATAGTGGCCGTCGCCGCGGACCAGGGCGGGTGGCCGGCCAGCGGGCGCGGATGCGCCTGACAAGCCGGCGCAGATGGCTGCGGATCTCCTTGCCCGTCGGGGTCTTGCCAGGACGCAGGATCATGGCGACCGGACGTCCGGTCGCGGCGTCATAGATGTGGATCGGCAGGAAGCAGCGCTCGTCGTAATGGGCGTTGAAGAGCGAGAGCTGCTGATGGCCGTGAACGACATCCACAGTGTCGTCGATGTCGAGCGTCACGCTTTTGGGCGGCGCGGCATAGCTCGACAGCCACAGATCGACCAGCACCCAGCCGAGCCGGATGACGGTGCGCAGGTCTGGCAGGTTCTCCAGGCGCGAGCAGGTCGGCTGCGAGCACAGATCAATCCCGCTGTCGGGCAGCCGCCCGCAGGCGAGCTTGAAGGCCGGATCGGTGCGCAGCCGATCGAGATCGTTGGCATCCTCGTAGCCGCATGCGATCGCAAAGATGCGGGCGCGCAGAATGTCGGCCATGGCGTGCGTCACCCGCTGTGGGTCGCGCGGATCGTGGATCGCAGCCGCCAGCCTGTCGGCCAGTTGCAGGCGTCGCTCGGCCGCGGCCAAAAGCATGACGCCACCATCCGAGGCGATGCGTCCGCCGTCAAACGCAGCTGTGATCTTCTTGCGCCCAACGGCTGGAAATGAGAGCGGCAGCAACGTATCGTCGGTCATGGCGGGTGTGGCTCGCGAGACGTGGTGGCAGGACTGGCTTAGACAACCGAATCCTACGCCAAATCAATCGCTTAGGCTACATCCGCCAACCTCTCAGACGGGTCGTTATAGCGCGACAATCTGGGAGAGAAGCCGCATTGCATCGCCTGAACTGCTCCCGGATGTTGGGCCGTTGCCTCATCTGATTTGCTCCCCGCAGTTTTGGGGCGGGAGCAAATCAGATGAGGCGGATAAGCATGGCGACGCGGGATGAGCTGGTGAAGGTGGTAGCGGAGCGCTACGCCCGAGGCGATCGGGCAGAGAAGTCGCGCATTCTCGATGAATTCGCGGCGGTAAGCGGTGTTCACCGCAAGCATGCCATGCGGTTGCTGCGGAATGGCCCACAGGCGCAGCGTTCGGGCCCGCGACCGGAGCGCCGGCTTTATGACGACGCGGTGCGTGAAGCGTTGATCGTGCTCTGGGAGGCTTCGGACCGTATCTGCGGCAAGCGTCTGAAGACCTTGATTCCGATTCTGGTGGAGGCGATGGAGCGTCATGGGCATCTTCATCTAACAGCAGAGATCCGCACCCGGTTATTAGCGATGAGCGCGGCCACGATCGATCGCGCTATTCGCGAGGTTCGAGACATCGCTGGTGGGCCGAGACGTCGTCGCAGCACAGCGCCCACCGCGCTCCGGCGCAGCGTTCCGATCCGAACCTTCTCCGACTGGCAGGATCCTCCGCCTGGCTTCGTCGAGGCCGACCTGGTGGCGCACAGTGGACCGACGACGCGGGGAAGCTTCATACAAACGCTTTGTCTTACCGACATCGCGAGCGGATGGACGGAATGCGCGCCCTTGCTGGTGCGTGAACAGAAGCTGTTGAGCGAAGTGCTGACAGAATTGCGGCGGCTCCTGCCATTTCAGCTTCTCGGATTCGACACGGACAATGACAGCGTGTTCCTGAACGAGACGATACGCGACTACTGTCTGGATGCCGGCATCGAGTTCACCCGCTGCCGTCCTTACCGCAAAAATGACCAGGCCTTCGTCGAACAGAAGAACGGCGCCGTGGTGCGACGCATTGTCGGGTATCGTCGGCTGGAGGGGCTTGAAGCCGCTGCTGCCCTTGCACAGCTCTATTCGACGGTTCGGCTGTTCGTGAACTTCTTCCAACCCTCCTTCAAGCTGGCCGGAAAGGAACGGGACGGCGCCCGCGTGCGCAAGCGCTATCACCCCGCGGCAACACCGTGCCAGCGACTGCTGGCAGATCCACGCACGCCTGAACCGGTTCGTGCCAGGCTTGCGCAAACACAGGCGAGGCTGGACCCGGTAAAGCTGCTGCAGGAGATGCGATCGGCGCAGCAGCGCCTCGTCGACATTGCCGATGAATCCTGCACGCCAGCGCTGGTGGTGAGCGATCCGGCGCTGGACCAGTTCCTGTCGGGTCTGCGGACGGCCTGGAAGGAGGGGGAAGTCAGCCCAACCGCAAGAGCCAGGCCGAGGCAAAAGCGAGGGCGTCGCCGACCGGATCCGCTCGTCAAGGTCACAGGCCAGTTGCGCGCGTGGTTCGACGAAGAGCCCTGGCGGACGAGCCGCGAATTACTGGTGCGTCTGCAGGCGGAGCAGCCGGGGCAATATCCTGATCCACTTCTGCGCACGCTGCAGCGCCGCTTGAAGATCTGGCGGAAGGAAAAGGCACACGCGATGGTGTTCGGCCCAATGCACGTGGAGCCGGCAATCGAGCCGATCGCGCATTGATCGAATCCTAGCCCAGGGGAACATTATGGTGAGGCAACGGAAAGATCGTTCGGGAGCATTCCAGGGTGAGGCAATACGCGCTCTCACGTTGATTGCCGCGCCGCAGGTCGTCGTGCATAAGACGGGCTAGATGGTGGAGCGGCTGGTCGCCGAGCAGTCGGTGCGGATCAGCCGCAGCGCCTTGAGCGCCTGGCTTCGCGGCCACGGGTGGACATTCAAAAAAAGTCTGCACATGCACTGGAGCAGGACCGCTTCGACATCCTGACGCGCCGTGCCTGGTTCGACGGCCAGCTTGATCTCGATCCGGCGAAGCTCATGTTCATCGATGAGAGTGTGCTGCAGAGCAGCGGAAGGAGTTCAACATGAACTAGAGCACGTCCTGTTTAATCCGGTTCATATCCTGCGGCCTTAAAGTAGTTGGCGCATTCGGCTGGCGTGAAGAGGTCGAGAAGCGGACCGACGGCGTCCCACAGAGCCTTGATGGTTCTCTCGGCCTTTGCTCGCAACAACGCCTTGAGCTTGGCGAAGGCGTTCTCGATAGAGGTCGAGAAGCGGACCGACGGCGTCCCACAGAGCCTTGATGGTTCTCTCGGCCTTTGCTCGCAACAACGCCTTGAGCTTGGCGAAGGCGTTCTCGATTGATGGTGTGGATGGCTCCTGCTCCCGGCGTCGCATTGCGCCATAGTCGGGATGTCATCGTCCCCTAGCAGAGGAGCCATCCATGTCCGAACTTGCCACGGTCGGTATCGACCTCGCAAAGACCATTTTCCAGATCCATGGTGTCGACGAGAGCGGCCGAGTTCTCGTGCGCTGCCAACTTCGCCGAAGCCAGTTGCTCGCGTTTTTCCAAAAGCGGCCGCGGTGCCTGATCGGCATGGAGGCCTGCGCGGGTTCACACGACTGGGGGCGCAAGCTTCAGGAGATGGGGCATGATGTCCGACTGATGCCGCCGTCTTATGTGAAGATTCCATGAGGAGGAGACGCGCGCGCCTAGCTCTGGAAGAGTTGGGTCGCTCACTTTCTCGATGGAGACCTTTGCCATGCAGACTGCCAGAATGACCACCGCACATACGATTGCGACCGTTGAGTGCGGCGCGATTTTCGTTTCTCTGGAGCTCAGCCGCTCGACGTGGCTGGTGACCACCCTTGCGGCCCCCGTGGGGTCCAAGCTGTCGAGGTATCAGGTGCGGGGTGGGGATATGCCGGGGCTGCTGGAGCGGTTTTCGGATCTGCAACGCCATGTCCACCGCCGGACCGGCCGGATTGTCCCAGTGATCGTGATCCAGGAAGCCGGACTGGACGGGTTCTGGATTCACCGCGCTCTGGTCGCGGAAGGGATCGAGAGCCACGTCGTTGACCCAGCTTCGATCGCGGTTTCGCGCCGGCATCGCCGCGCCAAGACAGATCGGATCGACGGGGAGGCGCTTGTTCGCACACTCATGGCGTGGAAAAGGGGCGAACCGCGGGTCTGTTCGATGGTTTGCGTACCGACACCGGAAGAAGAGGATCGTCGGCGCCTTTGCCGGGAACTGAAGACTCTGATCGGAGAGCGTATCCGTCATGTAAACCGGTTGAAGGGTCTGTTCTTCGCGCAAGGGATCGGCGGGTACGAGCCTCGGAACAAGGACCGCCGAGAACGCCTGGAGGCTCTGCGCACCGGAGACGGGCGGCCGCTTCCGAAACATCTCAAGACGCTGGCCCTGCGCGAGCTGGAAGTCATCGAGCTGCTGAACCGGCAGATCGAGGCCGTGAAGGCGGAGCGTGATGCGCTCTTGGAGGAGGCTCCGGCCGCCGGTTCCGCCCTGGAGCCGGTTCGGATGTTGCTCGAGCTCAAGGGCATTGGCCCCGGTTTTGCCGGCGCCTTGTGGTCCGAAGGCCTGTTCCGGAACTTCGCGAACAGGCGCCAGGTCGCGGCCTATGCCGGTCTTGCGCCCACGCCCTGGAAGAGTGGCACGATCAACCACGAACAGGGTGTCTCGAAGGCGGGCAATCCCCGTTTGCGCGCCATTGCCGTGGAAATGGCCTGGCTCTGGCTGCGGCATCAGCCGGGTTCGGCGCTTGCATGCTGGTATCACGAGAGGGTCCGCCGGTTCGGCCCACGCACCAGGAAAGTCACGATCGTCGCTCTGGCGCGCAAACTGCTTGTCGCTCTGTGGAAGTACGTGACCGGCGGTGTCGTGATCGAGGGCGCCAGAATGAAGGCCGTCTGACCGCCACCCGGAAAACTGAAACCAATTCCACCGGGACCCGATCAGTTCCGGCGGATCCGGGGGGACGAACCGGCGTAGGGTTTGGCCTCGCACGCCGTAGTTAAGAATGGTCCCGTCCTCCCGAGCCCTGTCCGCAGGATGCGGAATTCTGGTGCAGCCGTTATTTCGGCGACCGCATGTGAGCTTGAGCGCGCAGGTCGACTGCGACACGCGTTCCAATGAAGGGTTCGGACCTTGGATCCGAAACATCAGAGGAGAAAACGATGACCTGAAAATCCATACTTGATCCAATCCTCCTCATGTGAGCCTTACGTGAAGCGCGGGAAGACGGATGCCGCGGACGCCGCCGCGATCTGCGAAGCGGTGACACGTCCCTCCATGCGGTTTGTTTCTATCAAGAGCGAGGCCTGCTCATCGGTTCTGGTTCTTCACCGCACACGAGACTTTCTGGTTCGCCAGCGCACGCAGATTGGCAATGCGATCCGAGCCCACATGACGGAGTTCGGTGTCATAACGGCGAAAGGCGCTCAGAATGTCGGTCGCTTGCGTGAACAACTGGATCGGCTGCCGCAGGCGGCTCGGTTGCCCATAACCCTGCTCTTCGAACAGCTGGCCGAGACGAATGAGCGGATCGAACGGCTGACCGAAGAGATCAAAGAGACCCACGCGCAAAGCGAGACAAGCCAGCGTCTAGCCACAATCCCAGGTGTGGGGATGCTGTCGGCGACGATCATCGCGGCGACGACGCCGGATGTCGACAATTTCGGCAGCGCAAGGGACTATGCCGCCTGGCTCGGCCTCACTCCCAAGCCGCACTCCACCGGAGGCAAGCAGAGGGTGGGCCGGATCTCGAAGATGGGCAATCGTTATATCCGACGCTTGCTGTATCTGGGCGCCATGGCGCAGATCATGCTCAGATGCAGACTCAAGCGCGAACCGAGCTCGGACTGGCTATCGGGCATGCTGATGCGAAAGAAGACGAAGATCGTCGCCGTCGCTTTGGCGCATCGCATGGCACGAACAATATTCGCCGTCCTGAGGGACGGATCGCGTTACGAGCCGCAGTCAGCCTGACAGGCTCTCGGAATGGTCAGGGCAAAGTGAGGTGATGGCGAACAAACGGAGACGAAGAACCAGGACACCCCGATCAATCCGAAGCGCCTCGAGCGCGCTCGATTGAGTGGGACCTGTTCTCCAAGCGGATATTCATCAGGGCGCGCAGCGATCCCGTTGCACATTCAGACGCCGTATACATGGCCGCAACCGACCTGTTCACCAAACCCGATCCGATAACCCTTGACCCGCAGGAGCCATCCATACACGGGTTGAAGTCGGGACTGTAGGGCGGCAGGTAGAGCAGGCTCGCCCCTGCGGCCTCAATCGCGTCGCGCACGCCGGCGGCCTTGTGGGCGGGCAGGTTGTCCATGACGACTACGTCGCCCTCCGACAATGTCGGGACCAGCACCTGCTCGACATAGGCCACGAATACGTTGCCGTTCATAGCGCCGTCGTAGACGAAGGGCGCTGTCATGCCCGTCAGCCGCAGCGCTCCGGTGAAGGTCGTGGTCTTCCAGTGGCCATGCGGCACGCCGGCCCGGCAGCGCTCGCCGCGCGGCGCTCTTCCACGCAGGCGGGCCATCTTTGTGGAGAGGCCGGTCTCGTCGATGAACACGAGCTTCGCCGGATCGAGATCGAGCTGGCCGTCGAACCAGTCCCGGCGCCGCTTCAGGACGTCGGGGCGATCCTGCTCCAGTGCGTGCGCGGACTTTTTTTGAATGTCCAGCCGTGGCCGCGAAGCCAGGCGCTCAAGGCGCTGCGGCTGATCCGCACCGAATGCTCGGCGATGAGCCGCTCCACCATCTCGTTCAGCGTGATGTCCTTGCGCTCCTCGATCAGCCCGACGATGAAGGCTTCATGCGCATCGAGGCTGGAGGCGCGGCGGCGGCCCTGCGGGCGTGGCGCCAGTTCGCCGATCTTCGCCCGCGCAATCCAGCGGATCGCGCTGGACACTCCCACGCCGAACCGCGCCGCCGCTTGCCGCGCCGACATGCCCTCGTCCGAAGCCTTCAAGACCCGCGACCGAAGATCCCCGCTCAATGCTCTTCCCATCATCCACCTCCATCGAGGTGGATGTTGAATCAGCACAAAACGCAGCCGTCACATCACAATCGATTCATCGATCACAGGACGTGCTCTAGGACCGTAGCGTAAAGCTGCGTGAATGATGGGGGACGGCCCTCCGGGATCGGCTTTCAGGAGCAGGTCTCAAACCAGTCCGAGCTGCTGCGGTAAAGAGCCGTGGTGGTGAGCGTCGGATGAAAAGTTCGGACGAGATCCGAGCAGGTGGGTGTCCGAAAGACGAACGAAAGTGAACCCTTCGAAGACGCGTCGTTATGAATGTAAGTGTCGCCGAAACCAGGACCGTCTCGTCGTCCTGGGACAAGTCCGCCGGGTGCCTGATGACAGGGCGGGCGGCGACCGGCGTTGAGGGGGCGTGAGTCGGACACAGGCATTCGCGCGGAACTGCAGGAACCAGGCTCCTGATGCAAAGGGAGAAGCTCAAGCGGGCCAAACCGCAAGGCGAGAGTACCGATGCAGGGGACTGGGGCGGACCGGCCCGTATGAGCGCTGAAGGCCCTGTAATGGGGCCGGAGCAAAGGGGTCGGATCAGGTGGTCGTATTGTTTGGAACAACTGGAAACAGGATGACTTCAGAAGATACGACAGACAAGCCGTTTCGAATTGCGAAACGACAAGTGTACGAAGCTTACAAAGCGGTCAAAGCCAACCAGGGCGCAGCCGGGGTGGACGGGCAGACCCTGGAGATGTTCGAGAAGGACCTTGCAGGAAACCTCTACAAGGTCTGGAATCGGATGTCCTCAGGGACGTACTTCCCACCGCCGGTTCGCGCTGTCTCCATTCCGAAGAAGAGTGGGGGCGAAAGGGTTTTGGGTGTGCCCACCGTCAGCGATCGGATCGCACAGATGGTGGTCAAGCAGATGATTGAGCCGGATTTGGATATCCTCTTTCTTCCAGACTCCTACGGCTACAGGCCGGGAAAATCGGCTCTGGATGCCGTTGGCGTGACGCGTCAGCGGTGCTGGAAGCATGACTGGGTTCTGGAATTCGACGTCAAAGGGCTGTTTGACAATCTTCCGCACGATCTCTTGCTGAAGGCGGTCAGGAAGCACGTCACATGCAAGTGGGCTCTGCTGTACATCGAAAGATGGCTGGCAGCGCCGATGGAGAAGAACGGAGAAGTCGTCGAGCGCACACGCGGTACCCCGCAAGGGGGCGTTGTCAGCCCGATCTTGTCGAATCTCTTCATGCACTATGCATTTGATCTGTGGATGACGCGGACACACCCTGACCTTCCATGGTGTCGATATGCGGACGATGGCCTTGTGCATTGCCGGAATGAGCAGCAGGCAGAAGCCCTCAAGGCGGAGCTTGGTGCTCGACTGGCAGCATGCGGGCTTCAAATGCATCCGACAAAGACCAAGATCGTCTATTGCAAAGACCAAAGGCGCAGAGGGAATACCCGAATGTCGTGTTCGACTTCCTTGGGTATCAGTTCCGACCGCGACGCGTGGCGAACACGCAGCGAGATGAGTTCTTCTGTGGCTACACGCCTGCGGCCAGCCCAACGGCGCTGAAGTCGATTCGAGCCACGATCAAAAGCTTGAACATCCCGCGGCAAACGCCGGGGACGCTGGCTGAAATTGCCCAACAGCTCAATCCACTCCTTCGGGGATGGATAGCCTATTATGGCCGTTACAGCCGTTCGGCCCTGTCCACTCTGGCTGATTACGTCAACCGGAAGCTCAGGGCGTGGATCATGCGTAAGTTCAAGTCGCTTTCAGTCTCATAAGACGCGTGCCAGCCTCTTCGTGAGAAAGCTGGCGCGGGAAAATCCAGGACTGTTTGTGCACTGGAAGGCGTTCGGAACGAATACGTTTGCCTGATGGGAGCGGTGTGAATCGAGAGGTTCACGCACCGTTCTGCGAGAGGCCGGCAGGTGAAATCCCTCCGGCCTACTCACCCCGGCCTCTCCACAAAGATGGCCCGTCTGCGTGGAAGAGCGCCGCGCGGCGAGCGCTGCCGGCCAGGCGTGCCGCATGGCCACTGGAAGACCACGACCTTCACCGGCGCGTTGCGCCTGACGGGCATGACCGCGCCCTTCGTCGACGACGGCGCCATGAAGGGCGGCGTGTTCCTGGCCTATGTCGAGCAGGTTCTGGTCCCCACTTTGTCAAAGGGCGACGTCGTCATTATGGACAACCTGCCTCCCACAAGGCGGCCGGTGTGAGAGACGCGATCGAGGACGCGATCGAGACGGCCGGCGCGCAGCTCATCTTCCTGCCGCCATACTCGCCCGATCTCAACCCCTGTATGGATGGTTTCCTGCAGGTCAAGGGTATCGGATCGGGTTTGGTGAACAGGTCGGTTGCGGCCATGTATACGGCGTCTGAATGTGCAACGGGATCGCTGCGCGCGCTGATGAATATCCGCTTGGAGAACAGGTCCACTGGGGATGTCACGTTGTGTCCATACACGCGTTGAGACCTGCAGCCGCTGATGTCCGCTGACCATGGCCACGGCTTTCCATTCCGCCATGGCCTGCAGGCGGTGAAGATGTGTAGCGAGAGCGCAGCGTTTTGAGCGGGGCGGGACGAAGAGATTGCGCAGAGCCGAGAAGATCGAAACGAAGCGTTGCAGTGCTCCTGGTGATCGGAAGCCTTGCATAATCCGCTCCCGTTTTCGCAGCGGCACATGCGAATTCTCGGCACGGTTGTTCAATCCCTTATGCGACCGATGCTCGACGTCCGGCATCACCTGTCGCCTGGCTGCTCCATAGGAGCGCAGCTTGTCGGTGATCATGCGCTTCGGCGCGACGCCTTGCTTCTTCAGCAGCCGCGTCAGCAAGCGCTTGGCCGCTTTGGTGTTGCGGCGGTTCTGGACGATCTCGTCGAGCACATAGCCATCCTGGTCAACGGTCAACGGCGCGCCACAACCAGTGTTTCCTGCCGGCGATGGTGATGACGACCTCGTCCAGGTGCCAAACATCGTTTCGGCTGTGCTGCTTGCGGCGCAAGCGGCGAGCGTACTGCGGACCGAACTTGATGCCCCACCGGCGGATTGTCTCATACAAAACCACAGGATCCCGCGATCCAGCAGCATTTCCTCGAGACGCAGGCTCAAGGGGAACCTGTAGTAGAGCCAGACCGCATTGGCGATGATCTGCGGCGGGAAACGATGGCGCTTGTAGCTGACGGTTGCGGTGTTCATGACATCGGGTCTATGCCGCAAATCCCTGAACGCGAGTTAAGTTGACAACGCCTCTCCGGCGGATCAAGCGCCGTGTTCGGCCGATGCTCGGCTTCAAATCTCCCGCAGCCGCAAGCATCATCCTCGACGGCATCGAAATGCTTCACATGATGCGCAAACGACAGGCGAGGTTCGCCTTCAACCCAAATCCGTCTTGGCCGAGCCGCAATCCTCGCCGCCGCATAAGCACCGCCCGCCATATCTTCTTGCTTCAGTTCAAAAAAAGTTGCAACAGAACCCGTCACGGTTGCTGTTCAGATAGGCACCTTGCCCCGCTGGTAGCTGCCCCCTTGAGGCGCGCGCCGGCGAGCTCGAGGAGCGCGTGGGCTATCTCGTCCTCGGTCCAGCCAGATTCCGCTGCGCGCTCAACCAATGCCTGGAGGGCCGGTTCCAAGGCGAGCTGGCATTGAAGGCCGCGGTCCGGATGATCCACCGGGCAGCTTGGTTGCATGACCGCAATGTTTGATCGCTTCATTGCAGGCCATGGGCTCTCATCTCTCTCCTTTTGCCACACGAGGCGCGCCAGCTCACGTGTTGTTGCTGGTGTGCGCCCCGGCAACCGCTTCATCTTGTCAATCAGCCGCTCCAGCGATCCCGCGCGTCCCAACTCCGTAAAGAAATGATGCGGCGTGACGCTACCGAGCCGGTGCAGCTCGGCCAGCTTCCACACATACGGATAGTCGACCATGAAATCGGATCGAGGCGAGGCCTTGGACGGTTCAGCCTCGGTCACGATGCCGCCGCCCACGTGCCGATCGGCCCTCTCGATGATTTGGCGCACCCTCGTTATCGACAAGCCATGTTCCTGCGCCAGGTCGGCGAAGCGCTTGCCTTTCAGAAAGCCTTCGACCAGGGCGACGTTCCTATCGACGGTCGGGCTAAATCCCCAACAGGCACGCAATTTTTCCAGCATCATTGCGTTCATCCATCCGGTTGTTCGCGCTCCTGCAAACCCTAACCGGCCAAATCGGCGCTTGGAAGACCCGCCAGACCACGTCATGGCCCGGCGCGTAGGATGCGGGCGATCACCATGATCGTTGTCGACCGCCGACCAGGCGAATGTCGGCTTCGATCTTACCTCCTTCCCTTACACTGGGGGCGGCACTCACGTTCACTCGTTGTTCTTTTCCAAAAGCGGCCGGTAATATATGGTCTGCGACTACATCAGCGCTCAGCGAGTCACCTCGAATGACAGTCCAGCCCGGGTTCTCAATGAACCGAAAGTCAGCTGCCCAAGCTGCAAGGCCGACATCAAGCTGAACGAATCGCTCGCGGCGCCGCTGATTGCGCGAGGACTATGAGCGGCGTCTGCCGCAGAGCAACGCCTCGATCGCGGCTTGAGAGGAAGCTTAAACGCAAGCAAGCCGCAATGCGGCGCTCGACCGCCGATGATCGGGAGGCCCGTTCTGAGATCGGCCCAATCGGAGACGCTTGCACAATGGATCCGTGCCGACCGCGCCAACCATGATCGCCACGCCATCGTTGCTCAGGCGCAGGCGCGGTTCGGGATCGAGCTAGCCTCGACATCCGTCGAACCCCCTGAGGAATCTCTCCGAAAGCCAGGCAGCGTCCGCCGTCGCCGGCGTCTGTGGGGGCCGATGAAGCCAAGGAGAGCGCGCGCCAAGCTACTCATGACCCCGCTTCCGGTTCGTGAATCGGAGTCCGCCAAACTTCGCCCTGGGACACGAAGCTCTGCGCCGGTTCGCAAAACTCGTCGCACCGACAACGGCTCGGCGGCATCCAGGTGCAATGTTCGTTGCGGCATCAACGCCACCATTTGGAGTGGCGTTGAGTGCCGAATGCGATAGCGTCAGACCTCAGGCCTTCGCTTTGCGTTTCGCCGCAGGCTTCTTGGCCGGAGCTTGCTTCCTTCCCAAGCCTAGCGACTTTGCCAAAGCCGATCGGGTCGCCGAGTAACTCGGCGCAACCATGGGATAGTCCTTCGCCAGACCCCATTTCGCCCGGTATTCATCAGGGGTCAGCCCATGACTGGTCGCAAGATGGCGCTTAAGGGACTTATATTTCCTACCGTCCTCAAGACTGATGCCGGAAACACCGACTTTTTCGGGTTAACTGCCGGCATGGGGGCGGGCTTTACGATCGGAGCTGGCGGCCCAATATTGGACAACGCCGAATTCACGCTGGCGCTCAAATCCGGCAACCCCGGACACTGGCACTGCATTTTTCTGAACATAGGCTGCAACGATATCTGCAGTAAGTTCAATCATATTATTGCTTAGTTCCCCGGGCATCACTGTGCTCCTTCAATCATCACATTCTCATATACGCCATAGGGAACGATATGCATCCAAACGTATGGCACCTGAAATTTCTACAATCAAGCCATATGCTGGAATTTCTATGTGATGGTAGGGGGAATAACGGTTGTTCGTTTCGCAACACAGCGTGTATACGCAAAAGTCGACTGCTAGGCCTTGCGATGCGAAAGCCGATTGCAACTGCATCAGTCTAGAATAGTCTAAGAAGTGCCAAAGGTGGACGGTAGCCTAATGCAAAGCAGGATATGACTGCATGAACCTCGACAGAGCTCAGACAGTGTAGTGTCGAGTGCGTCTCCGAGGGTTTTAGAGGTGCTCGATGTAATTGAATGCGTCCGCAAATTCCCATATATGGGTTTTGTGCAATCAATCGATCTAAAAGTGGTATAACGCATATTATGGAACTGCAAATATGCAAGTAAAAACAAGCACAGCTGAGAAGCGCGATCGATGACCGAGGTTCGCACGGGCCGTCAACGGCGTGATGGACGTCAACTCCTTCATCACGTTTGGCAGCCCGCGAATCTGCCTAACTAAGTCTTCGATCACCTCGCGGATCGCGACTTGAACCGCGGCACGATCTTGGGCCGAGTTTTCAGTTTCCAGGGTCCTGCACCAACGAAACGAGGCCCGGCGTCGGCGCCGGCTGCGCCTCGAAGAAACCGCGCGAGCGTAGCAGGGTCAGGCAGGCCTTGTTGCGGGCATCCACGACCGCCAGCAGCCGCTCCAAGAATGCCGCCCGCTTGTAGTGAATCAGCGCGTCCACGATCGCGGTGCCGATCCCCTTGTGGAAATGGTCAGGGCGCACTCCCACCTCGATGTGAGCCCGCCGCCGGCATGGGGTCAGGTAGGCCGCCCCATACCCCGCGGGCATTCCTGCCCAACGGGCCACAAGGTAGTGGCCGCGCCCGGCCGCGATATCCACCAGCTTCCCCTCGATTTCCGTCCGGAGCTCTGCGACAGGCGGCGGAGTGGAAATCCACCGGTTGAATTCCTCCCCAGCCTGCAGCTCGGCCAGCCAGGGCACGTCGGCCAACCTGGCATCGAAGACGGTTATCACGAGCCCCTCAAGAAGCGTAGGGAACCGCTGGCAGCCCGCTCGACCATACCAGCGGCGCTCCCTAGGGCATCAACCCAGGTTTCGGTATCCAACTGGCAGTAGTCTTGTAAGAAACGCAGCGACCGCAGGTGCTGGACTGCTACAAGCCACCGCAGGGAATTGCTTAGCTCGGCGTCGTCTTTCGCCCGGTCATAACCAGTGAGGAACGCTCGCCACAACTCGGCGGCGCCATCGCCTGTTGCCAGTTCCAGCCACCACCCGACGGTGGCCAGATCGAGCCACTGTGGGCCAAGGCCGCAATCGTCAAAATCGAACATCACAATCCGATCGATAGCCCTGTGCAGGTTGGCCATCCGAAAATCGCCGTGGCAGAACCCTGCAGGCCCCGCCGCCCGGTTCATCCCTTGACCCCGCAGATCGGCCACCGCAGCCACCAGCCTGGCGCGCTCAGTGGCGAAGCCGTCCTCAATCCGGGCGATGGTCCGATCAATCTCCCCCTCGGCCGCCAGCTCGCGTTGGGGCGCGAGTGCGGCCAGCTGCGTCTGACCATGCAGGTCGGCCAATGCCGCGCCGGCAGCCCGCAGATCATCGGGACGCGCGCGCACCGGCTCGCCCGCCGCCACCTGAAACACGGCCATTGGCCGGGTGCCGGACCCCGGCACTTCCAGCTGCGTCAGCAGTTGCCCCTTCTGACTAGCCACGGCCCTTGCCACGTCCAGTCGATCGGTGGCCACTACGGCATCGAGCACCGCAAGCTCGGCCGCTATCTCGGCCTTCGGCCGACCTTCGGGCCGGTAAAGGCGAACATAAGCCACTGGCGCTCTGTCCGGCCCTGCAGCAAGCGTCCAGTTGACGCCACGCACGACCGTGCGGACCTCGGCCGAAAGGCGGTACTCCGCCTCCAAAGCGGCCGCAACGACCCGTTCCACTGCTGCAGTATCGTTCGTCGCCACCATCATGTCACTTGCCGCACAAATCGTTCCAGCCACAGGAAGAACGCCAGCGGCGCGCAGGGCGCTTCCGCCCGTGTTGCCGCGACCTCCTCCAATAAATTCAGTACCGCCCGTTGATCGACCAGGCCGAAATCCGCTAGCGCGCAGTCCTTCAGCTGCGATGCTATTCGGTCGGCCTCTTGGGCGATTAACTCCGGAAGCACACGCGCGAATGTCTCCTTTGCGTAAGTGCAGGGGAATATGCCGGCATTTAGGCCCAAATTAAGGTATTTGCGCATTGTCGTTCGCTGGAACCGAGCCGACAGTGGGAGCGCATGGCAATATTCCATCAACCGCGGATCACTCAGCGGATTGATTGGCCACAACCCGCGCCGCAGCAGGTATGGAGCCCTGCACACATGCGCTAGTAGCGTCGGCATGGAAACTACGCTCGTGGGCGCATCGAACAACCGCATCGAGCGTGCTGCCGTCAGGGCGCGTTGTGTCAGAATGCTTTCGGCATAGGAACCGACTTCTGCGATCATCGTCTCGCTCGACAGGCGCTCAGGGGCCATTTCGCCAGCGAACAGCTGGAATAGTTCATCGCCGCCTATTCCCGTGAGCAGGTACTGCGCGCCTTCGCTTCGCGCATCGGCCCAAATAGCCTCGAACGCTTCCAGGTAGAACTCGCCCAACGGGTGCTCCTTCCGCCGAGCGTCTGTCCGGAGATCGAGGCAGGGCAGGAAGTCGGCCATATTCACGGTGCTATCCCGCAGCTCAAGCTGCGCGACAATCGCGTTGCGCCGTTCCATCTGGGCATACCGGTGCTTGCCATCCAGTAGGATGCCCTTGCTGGAGAGCCTGCCCATCGTGTGACGCGCAGCAACTGCGACTGTCGCCGAGTCCATTCCGCCGCTCAGCTCAATTGTAGCCCCGCTTTCCTTGATCGGCCTCATGGTCAACACCTCATGCAGCAGCTGACGGAATCGGGGGGCAGGATCGAATCCGCCCTGCTCGTCCGTTGGTCCGACCACTTCCACCGCTTCCGGATAGCAGTAGTTGGCCACGCCGGGTGCAACATAGATGGAACCGCGTTCCGTCAACATCGTGACGCCGGCGCATATTTGCCGCGCCGAGTAGAAGGTCCCGAGCGTCAGGTAATGCGCTGCGATTTCCGCATCGAGCGCGAATGGCACACCTAGGAAGTCCGCGAAATCCCATGACAGTAATATCACATCGTGCTGGGCGCGACAGTAGATCGGCGCAGACCCAAGAACGCCGGCGCGAATGCGCATACGGCGTTCTCCTTCCATCACCTCGATCATTACATAGTCCAGCGGCCAGGCCACACATTCCTGATAGAGCTCGACATAAGCGTCCAAATCAAAAGCCTCGACTGCCGCCGGTGTGACCATTCCGGCTGCTCGCTCACGTACAACGGCGAACCATTGGCCGTCGGTCCTGACCAGCACCATTTCCAACGCTGGGTGATCAAAGGCCTGGATCCAGCTCCTACCGAATTCCACTCGGCCCGCGCGTTGCCAAACGCGGCCTCTCAGATCCTGTAGCCTGATTTCCGCTTTCAACACTTTCGTTGTCTCAGAAAGAGCCGTCCCGATGGCGCGGTATTGAAGCGGGGTGAGAGGTACGTCAGGGTGGCGCTGTCACCCGGCAAGCGGCGCTTCGGCAGCGGCGCCTGGGCGGCAGCGGACTTCTGCATGGGGCGATCAAGATTCTGCTTCTTCATGGCAAATCTCCATCTGAAAAGCCGCAGGATGGCGGCAAGCGCATCTTACTTCGGCAGCACGGTAGGGTGCGTGAAACCTTCTTTACGTTTGCGTTATGCTCGTGCAGAAGAAAGCCGACAACAACATCGACCCTCTGATCGAGCTCACCGCCGGTGTCGTATCAGCCTATTGTCCAACCGGTCCCTGTGGGCGATCTTCCTGCCCACGGCGGCGAGCAATGCCGCCCGTTCTTTGTGCCCATTCGGCCGGTTGTCGGCGACCCGCAAGCCGGGTATGTGCCCGCTAAAGGTTTGCGTATGTTTGATCGGGTTCTGCCTTTTTCTCGGGGCTGGCTTTACTGTTGGGTGGCGTCTGCGCGCAGCGATGATGGCATCATTATTCCGAGATCGCTTGATGCCAGGCGACTCTTTGACAAAGAGCCGCCCCGCCTGCAACAACCACAGAACGAAACCAGCGTGTTTCCGGTTGCCACAGGAGCCGGAGAGGCGTTGTCAACTTAACTCGCGTTCAGGGATTTGCGGCATAGACCCGATGTCATGAACACCGCAACCGTCAGCTACAAGCGCCATCGTTTCCCGCCGCAGATCATCGCCAATGCGGTCTGGCTCTACTACAGGTTCCCCTTGAGCCTGCGTCTCGAGGAAATGCTGCTGGATCGCGGGATCCTGTGGTTTTGTATGAGACAATCCGCCGGTGGGGCATCAAGTTCGGTCCGCAGTACGCTCGCCGCTTGCGCCGCAAGCAGCACAGCCGAAACGATGTTTGGCACCTGGACGAGGTCGTCATCACCATCGCCGGCAGGAAACACTGGTTGTGGCGCGCCGTTGACCAGGATGGCTATGTGCTCGACGAGATCGTCCAGAACCGCCGCAACACCAAAGCGGCCAAGCGCTTGCTGACGCGGCTGCTGAAGAAGCAAGGCGTGATGCCGGACGTCGAGCATCGGTCGCATAAGGGATTGAACAACCGTGCCGAGAATTCGCATGTGCCGCTGCGAAAACGGGAGCGGATTATGCAAGGCTTCCGACCACCAGGAGCACTGTAACGCTTCGTTTCGATCTTCTCGGCTCTGCGCAATCTCTTCGTCCCGCCCCGCTCAAAACGCTGCGCTCTCGCTACACATATTCACCGCCTGCAGGCCATGGCGGAATGGAAAGCCGTGGCCATGGTCAGCGGACATCAGCGGCTGCAGGTCTCAACGCGTGTATGGACACAACGTGACATCCCTACTTGATAGATGGCTTCGTGGCTGATGCAGATCGTCTTGTCGTCCGGGAAGTCGATCGGCAAGCGTCGGGCAATCTGCTCCGGGCTCCAAGCCCTGGCCCATCGCCGATCCTTTCGCGGGCCATGCCGGCGGCCCTTCCACGGAACGGCGGGACCAGCAGCGGCAGCGCCACTCGGGGTCATGACTACGCCGGCCAGTCGCTGCTCCACATAAGTGCCCAACGTTGTGTTGAGCGCAAGCTTGGCTGCCGAAAACCCGGCCTCAAGACACGCATCGATCAGTCGTTCCTTCGCCACCGGGTCAAAGCGACGTGTGGCCGTCGATGTTAGAGTCTGACCAAAAAAGGCTTTAACGAAATCAAGCACTTTCGAGCCTGCGGGTGCGGAGGCGGATGTGGGCGACCGCCCTCAACACCATTTATGTGTAGACAACGTGACATCGCCCTTGTTCTGACCTATTGCACCCCCCCGCCCTGCTCTACGGGAGTGAAGGGAGGAGAGTCCAGGAGCGATGCTGTGTCGCGTGCCTGTAGGCCATGCAGGAAGAAGGCTCTGCGAACTGCACGCTGGTACTCGTGATCCAGTTCCAGTCGATGGCCACCCCGAACCAATAGGAAGCGGGCGCTGGGATAGGCCGATGCGATGGCTTTGCCTATTGCCGGAGAGAATACGACATCATCCTTTCCCGAGACGACCAAAACCTCCCCCTGAAAACGGCTCCGATCCAACTGCAGATTCGGCAAGGGCGCATGCTGATGCAGAAAATTCTTTAGGATTTCTGCGGACCACTGGTAGAGTGGGAGGTCGTACCCATATGAGCAGGCCCCATTCTGCAGATCGGTTCCAAGTAGCTCGTACATCCGCACTTTCGCGGCATCGGCGGCAGGCAGGCCTAGCAGGGCGCGGCTGAGCCACCAGTTCAGGCTCGGGTGCAGCTCATACCAAGCATACGGTAAGGGGTTGTGGCTTAGCTCTGCGCGGATGACCTTACGAAGTGTTGCCAAGCCCGACTGTCCTTGTCGCCCGAGTTGAAAGAGCATATAAGCCAAGCTCAGGCGCCTGCCATTCTGATGCCTTGCAATCTCTGACAGGGTGTCAGCGGCCCCCGGATCGAACTCAGCGAAGTTGCGAGCGAAGGTCCATCGCTGCTGGCGGGCTAAGTCCGGCGCTCCCGTGGTGGCCAGCAATGCCCGGGCTACGTGTTCCCCATGTCGATCCAGGTATTGTTGGGCAAGTACGCCCGCGCCTGAGGCTCCGAAAATCATGATGCGCCCGCCTGACGGAAGCAGCCTCGCTGAAACCATGTCCTGCCTTACGCGTTCGATATCCTCGACGCGCTGCCAGGAGCCATAAAGGTTCATTGCGCGGCGCAGATCCAGCTTGCCGTTTGGATAGACCTCCGGGAAAACCGTGGGGCTGTGGCCGCGATGGCCGATCAGCACATAAGATACCCCAGGCAGCTGCTCATCAAAGAAAGAGAAATCAACGCCCGGGCCAACTATTTCCATTTGCCCGTCCGTCAGAAAAAAGACTACGGGACCTTGGGGATTGAAGTTAGGGCTGAGCACATAGAACGCGCGAAAGCGTCCGCTGCTTTCATCTGCATAATCAATCGGAAGAGTAAGATATCGATGGTGCGCATCTGGTGGCATCTGCGGGTAGTACGCATCCAGCGCGAGGCGCGCATTCGGTGGTTCTTGCGCCACATGCCATAGCGAATAGCCCCATATCCCACTTACCGCGCCAACAGTTAAGAGTATGACCAAAGCGGATCGAATCCTTCGACGGGAGTTTTTCATTGTGAAACCTGGCGTTGGCTGTGTGATGTGCGGATGGAGAATACTACTCAGTGCGATGAGGGATTTGCGGCTAACCGCGATGACATGAACACCGCGACCGTCAGCTACAAGCGGCATCGTTTTCGCCGCAAATCCCTCACCAGCATTTAGGTTGATAACACCCGCGCACTGTCAGTCAAGAAGGTTAAGAGACAGGCTGACCTGCATCAAGGCAGCCCAATCTGAAAACAGGCATAGTCGTAAACGTGGTTCATCCACACAACCTAATGGAGATGGAAAATGAAGACGATCGAAGAGCGCAAGGTTGTTACCGTCAAGGGCAGAGAAGTCGATTTCGGGACTTTGCTGCACCAGTATGAGTCTGACAAGTTGATCCAGGAGATGCAGACCCTGATCAAGAAAAAGGGCCTCAAGGTCGACCTCGTTCCTGGCGAGGGAGCACCGACGTTGGGAGAGCCCCTACTCGCATCGGGCTGCGACAGCTGCACCGTCTGTCCCTGCATGATCTGCTGGTAGGCCAATCCAGTGGTCAGGATACCATCCGGATCCAAGCGCATCTGGATGGTACCGGCCAAGTAGAGGATTCGGTCAACTCCGGCAAGAGTGCGAGAGAGACAGTGCGATGACGACAAAGCTACCCATAAGACCAGATCAGTTTGTCGCAGTGCGCCGGGACTTCGTCTTCACACAAGATGGGAATCGGCCAATTCTCTATCCTCTTGACTACATCAACACGCACATCCATTTCTTAACTCCGATCCAGGGATTCGCCCTATCGTTACTGGATGGCGTCTCGCGCTTTTCCGAGATCGATCTCTTCTTCCGTCAACTTTTTCCGGAGGCAGCGGCTGGGAGCCTCGTCGAGACACTCTCCGGCGTCGACGCTCTGGTGCGCGCCAGCGTATCGGCTACGGGAATTGGTGCTCACGGCATCGTGGAGATTGCCGATAACCCGATTACCGAGGCGCTCCGCTTCGACCCGCGCTGTTTCGTCATTGATCAGCAGGCATATTCGCGTGTGATGCAGGAGATCAAGACCCGATTCCGTCTAGAAGCGCCGATCAACCTCTATACGGTCTTCACACATCGCTGCCAAACCGACTGCCTTTACTGCTACGCCGACCGACGCATCAAAGCAGGCAAGGAGATGCGTCTTGAACGTTGGCGCGAGTTGATCGAGGAGGCAGCCTCTATGGGGGTGCGGATGTGCTCACCCGATAATGGGGACACCTTCGTGCGGCAGGACGGGATCGACTTTCTCAATCTGCTTGTCGAGCACGAGATGCTGTTCCTCCTATCGACGAAAGCATTTCTGGACCGTAACGCGGTCGCGCGGCTAGTCGATGCCGGGTTCAAGGAGAAGATCAACGGCGTGGTCGAACGGCCTGTGCAACTTAGCTTCGATGCCGCCGACGACCACATGAATATGCGCGTGCTGAACGTCAGGAAACCCCGCACGCAACTGGCGGCCATGACCTTCGAGAGCTTTATGACTTTCGGCATACAGCCTATCATAAAGGCGGTCATTACTGGATTAAATGTCGATCAACCGAAGAAAATCGTTGAGTTCTTCTATCCTCGCGGCGCTCGCACCTTCAGTTTTGTGCGTTATTCGCGCTCATTCCACCGTCACAGCGACGATCTGTTCGTTACGGGCGCACATCACGCAACGCTTGCCCGCGAGTTTGAGGCAATCCGAGCCAAGTATCCGGACATCGCGCTAAACGAAAATCTGTCGATCGCCCCAACGCCGGCTGGAGAGCTGACGTCGGAGCGCAAGCTGCAGATCTGGAGCCAGCGGATTGGCTGCGGAGGCGGGTGGCACGCTCTCGGCATCGGTCCCGACGGCGGCGCCTTCCTGTGCGAACAGATGGCCTACGAGGAGCCATTCCTGGTGGGCGACGCCCGACACCAATCGTTGCGCGAAATCTGGACTGGTTCCCGATTGCTCAACTTTATCCATCCGAGCCGCGAGCGGTTTGCCGGGTCCAGTTGTGAGGCCTGTTCGTCCTTCGAGAGCTGCGTGTGGGAGAAGGGTCGATGTTACCGGGACGCCTATTTCTCCTATGGCTCGGTCCACACCACGCCGCCGTTGTGCCCTTTCAACGACAAGCCGGGCGTGCGGCTCAGCTAAGGGAAGCGTTACGACCATGACTATGGCCCGGAATTGGAAACCGTCAAGCTTCAACATGCCCTTCAGTGAGTCAGACGACATGACTCTGCTGCTTAACGCGAGAAACGGCCAGACTCTTGAACTGGATATGGCCGGCTGGGCTATCGTCAAAAGGTGTCTCGACAGCCTAAAGCACGGAGACGCCGCGCCAGATCGCGAGCTTGTGAGCTGTCTCGCTACGCTTGGTTTCGTGGTGCCGGCCGAACTGGACGAATTCAGCGACGAGGAGGAGCGGCTACGCCTCAACAAGGTCGACAAATCACGCCTGTTTGTGACCATCGCGCCAACCATGGCTTGTAATCAGCACTGCAGCTACTGCTTCCAGCGCAGTATAGCCAAGACGAAGATCATGTCGGAAGAGCTGCAGCAAGCGACAGTGGAGTTCGTCCGTCGCCAACTGGGCGACAGCCGTCAGCTAGTCGTCCAGTGGTTCGGCGGCGAGCCGCTTATCGGTTATGCCGCAATCACTTTCATGACGCGGGCATTCAAGGCGATCTGTGCCGAGCGCGGCATCGACTACTATGCTGAGATGCTGACCAACGGCGTCCTGCTGACGCCGGAAAGGGTAGCCGCCCTGCCCGAACTCAGCATAAAGGCGCTGCAGATTTCCCTTGACGGCACGCCCGAAACCTATTCTGGGCGGCGACAGGTGCCAATAGCGAAGGCGGAGGCCCATTATCGGTTCTTGGCCGAGCACGTGCAGGACATCGTTGATGCCACTGGGTCCCTCACCATGCGCATCAACGTGGATCGGGATAACATTGAAGAGGCCAAATATGTCGTGCGTCTCTTCAAGAGCCACGGTGTGGTCGATCACCGCATCGATTTCCGTCTTGGTTTCATCAACACCAGCCGAGGTCTGGTGGATTGCGTGCCGCACGACTGTTTCACCAACACTGAGTTCGCCGAGAAGGAGTTGGTGTTTCGTCGCTTCCTCGAGGCGGAGGGATATATGGTGTTCGGTATGCCGCGGCCCAAGCGCTACCCTTGCACCGCGGTTGTGCGCAATTCGTTCACGATTGATCCACACGGCAACCTCGGCAAGTGCATCCCTGCTGTGGGCACATCCCAGTCGACATTCGCGCGCATTCTGCCGGACGATATGGATAGAACACTGCGGGACGTGACGACGGCTGAGATGCCATATGAGCGCTTCAACCCATTCCACAGCGAGGGGTGCGGTGGCTGCCTTATGCTGCCAACGTGCTTGGGCTCGTGCCCCAAGCACCATGTTAGCGGCCGCCGCGTGGTGGCCTGCGGCATGCGGGAGGGCTTCGGTGACAAGATCACCTTTTATCATCGCTTTCATAAGCGGCGGCTCGATGGCCGTACGCAGGTCTAGCGTTGGATTTGCTTCAACACGCCCCACGGAGGCAACTTACGATCGGAGGGCACCGTGGCAAGAGCCAAAGCTAAACGTCGGAGTATATCAGCCGTTGCGAAAGAGCGGCCAGAGGAGGGCTCAATGGCCCTCGCGCGTGAGCGGCTCGGTATCCTTGAGTTGGCGACGACGCTAGGCAACGTCGCGGAGGCGTGTCGTCGCGGCGGCATCGACCGCACGAGCTTCTACGCGTGGCGCCGCCGCTTTCGGGAGCAAGGCTTAATTGGATTGCAGGACCGGTCGCCGATTCCCCGCAATCACCCTCAGAAGACGCCACGGCAGACGGCAAGGCGGGTTGCGGCGCTCGCCTTGCAACATCCGGCATATGGTTGCAATCGCCTACAATATCTGCTGCATAGCGAGGGACTGCGCCTGTCGGCGGTCACGGTGCAGAAACTCTTGAGAGAGCGCGGCCTCGGCTGCCGTCGGCAGCGGTGGTTGACGCTTGAAGCGCTCGCTACTAAACGATCGCTCAGACTCACGGCCGAGCAGTCCGCTTTCGTCGAAGCCATCAACCCCAGCTTTCGTGAGCGTCACAGTGAAACTCAGGCGCCCGGGGAGGTGCTCTGCGCCAACATTCTGCCTGTTAGTCGCCTCCGTAACGAAGGCAAGATCTTTCTGTGTTTCGTCGTCGATATCTACTGCGCCTATGCCTTTGCAGCGCTTAAGGTCGGCTGGCATGAGCAAGCGCTCACCGAGTTGATGCAAAACTTCGTCGTACCATTCTATGGAGTGCGTGAGCTCGTAGTGAGGGAGGTGATCGCCAGCGCTGCGTTGCCATGCGGCGATTATGCGCCCACTTTCGCGACGGCTGAGATCAAATACCATGCCACTCGACTGCCCCCGGGGCATCTTCACGGCTTCGCCGAGCGTTTCGGCCGGATCGTATCCGGCGAGTTCTTTTGCGGTCGCCGTGCGGCGGTGGATCGTTTAGACATGGATTGCATGCAGACGGAGCTTAGGCTCTGGCTCGAAAAATACAACGCCAAGCGCTGTCTCGACGGCTATCGCAACTACGGGACTCCGCCGGCTGAGATGATGGACCGATGGCTCGCGGTACGCGTCCCACGACCAACTGAGCAGCCGACAATGTCAGGTGATCTGTCAAACAGCTTCCAAAACCGATTCCGTGGTTGTTGACACACGAGACCGCGCGGATCGCGCCTCGTTCGCTGCTTCGCGGACTGCGGAGCGTCTCTATGCTAGCGGACTACGTCGATATCTCCATCCGCTCGCACAGCTCACCGGCGGAACTGATCGTTGATAAGGCGTTGATAGGGGCCTTCAGCGGTCTGAAATAAAGGACTGAAAAGCCACGTTCGTTCCGATCGGCAACCTTCGTGAGGATCAAACACTGGTTGTGGCGCGCCGTATCCCTCCGGTGAGGACCGCCTTGCGGGCTGAGGGCGAACGTCGGAAGTCCTAGGGATAATCCTAGGAGTAGCCCTATGACGATGCCGCGGGTGGAGGTGATCACGTCGGTCGAGAGACGCCGGCGGTGGTCGCGTGAGGAGAAGGAGAGCCTGGTCGCGGCGTCTCTTGAGCCTGACGTGTCGGTGTCGGAAGTCGCGCGATCGGCGGGCATTCACGTCAGCCAACTCTTTCGATGGCGCAAGGACCTGTGTGATCGGGTCGATGCCGGTCCCTCGCAATTGGTCGCGGTCGAGATCGTTCCTGCTGCTGCGCCGCCCGCCGTTGAGGCGCCGGCGCCATCGGCGTCTCCCGGCCGACGTCGCCGCAAGAGCGGCATCATCGAGATCGAGCTTGGCGGCGGGCGCCGCGTCCGCGTCGATCGCGACGTAGATGCCGAGGCGCTGCGGCGCGTTCTGGACGCGCTCGGGTCCCGATGATCCCGGTTCCGAGCGGCGTGCGGGTATGGCTGGCGACCGGCCACACCGACATGAGGAAGGGCTTTCCGGGCCTGGCGCTGGTGGTGCAGGAGACGCTAAAGCGTGATCCGCACAATGGTCATCTGTTCGTCTTCCGCGGCCGTCGCGGCGATCTGATCAAGGTTCTGTGGCACGACGGCCAGGGCGCCTGCCTGTTCTCGAAGAAGCTCGAGCGCGGCCGCTTCATCTGGCCATCGCCGGCCGACGGCGCAGTCACTATCACGCCGGCCCAACTCGGCTATCTGCTCGAAGGCATTGATTGGCGCATGCCGCAGAAGACCTGGCGGCCGACGGCGACCGGCTGACGATTTTGGCCTTGCACATGGCGGTGGATGTGATTCCATCGATTGGTGTCCGCCGCTGAATCGCTCCCTTCCGACCTCGCCGCCGCCCACGCGATGATCCTCGCGGAGCGCGCCGCGCGCGTTGAGGCCGAAGCCCTTGCCGCCCGCGCGGCGGCGGTCAGTTCCGGGACGGAGGCGCTGATTGCACGACTGAAGCTGGAGATCGAGAAGCTCAGGCGCGAGCTCTATGGCAGCCGTTCGGAACGCAAGGCCAGGCTGCTCGAGCAGATGGTACTACAGCTCGAGGATCTGGAGGCGGACGCATCGGAGGACGAACTCGCTGCCGAGAGGGCGGCGTCCCAGACACAGACGGTTCGCTCATTCGAGCGCCGGCGCCCGTCGCGCAAGCCGTTCCCGGAGCATCTGCCGCGCGAGCGCGTGGTAATTGCCGCACCCGAGAGCTGCCCGTGCTGCGGATCGGTCCGGCTGTCTAAGCTGGGCGAGGACGTCACCGAGACGCTGGAGGTGATCCCGCGCCAGTGGAAGGTGATCCAGACGGTGCGCGAGAAGTTCTCGTGCCGGCAGTGCGAGGCGATCACGCAGCCACCGGCGCCGTTCCACGTCACGCCGCGCGGCTTTGCCGGCCCGAACCTGCTTGCCATGGTGCTGTTCGAGAAGTTCGGCCAGCACCAGCCGCTGAACCGGCAGAGTGAGCGTTATGCCCGCAAAGGCATCGAGCTGAGCCTGTCGACGCTGGCCGATCAGGTCGGCGCATGCGCGGTGGTGCTGCGTCCGCTGCATGCGCTGATCGAGGACCATGTGCTCTCGGCAGAGCGGCTTCACGGCGACGACACTACGGTGCCGATCCTGGCGAAGGGCAAGACGACCACCGGTCGAGCCTGGATCTATGTCCGCGACGATCGGCCCTTCGGCGGTGCATCACCACCGGCAGCCCTGTTCTACGCATCCCGCGACCGGTCCGGCGATCATCCCGAGCGGCACCTGAGGCAGTTCACCGGCATTCTGCAGGCCGACGCCTATGCCGGCTACAACCGGCTCTACCTCCGCGACCGCAAGCCCGGACCGGTGACGGAGGCGCTCTGCTGGAGCCATGCGCGGCGCAAGTTCTTCGTGCTTGCCGACATCGCCGCCAATGCTCGTCGGGGAAAGGCCGCGCCGCCGATCTCGCCGATCGCCTTCGAAGCCGTCAAACGCATCGATCTCCTGTTCGACATCGAGCGCGACATCAACGGCTTGGCTGGCGAGCAGCGTCTTGTCGTCAGGACCGAAAGAAGCGCGCCGCTCGTCGCCGAGCTGGAAGCATGGATGCGTGGCGAGCGTGCCAGGCTCTCGCGCCACGCCCCGGTCGCCCAGGCGATCGACTACATGCTCAAACGCTGGGCGGGCTTCGCTCGTTTCCTCGAAGACGGGTGCATCTGCCTGACGAACAATGCTGCCGAACGGGCGCTGCGCGGCTTGGCTCTCGGCAGAAAGTCGTGGCTCTTCGCTGGGTCGGACCGTGGCGCCGATCGCGCGGCCGTCATGTATACCCTGATCGGCACGGCAAAGCTCAATGATGCTGACCCGCAGGCTTGGCTCGCCGATGTGCTCGCCCGCATCGCCGACACGCCGCAAAGCCGGCTGTCCGAACTCCTGCCGTGGAACTGGAAGGCGCAATCTGCAAGATTGGCGGCATGAGCCACGCCGATCGCATCGCCCGCATCAGGATCCAGCTCGATGACTGGCAGCCAGCCATCTGGCGGCGCGCCGAGGTGCCGCTGACGGCAACGCTCAAGGCCTTGCACGACGTAATCCAGGCGGCCATGCCGTTTGACGACTATCACCTGTTCGAGTTCCGCGCCGACGGAAGGCGCTACGCCATCCCTAATCCCGAATGGGATAGCCTGCGCGATAAAACCTACTCGGCGAAGACCTTGCGGCTCGGCTCGCTGGTCGATCGCGGCATCATGCAACTGACCTACACCTACGACTTCGGTGACGACTGGAGGCACACGATCACGATCGAGGCGGTCGCCGATGCCGATCCCGCCGCCGAGTATCCCCGCTACATCGACGGCGCCGGCCGCGCCCCACCCGAAGATGTCGGCGGCATCCCCGGCTTCGAACTGTTCCTCGACGCCATCGCCGATCCCAAGCACGAGCAGCATCGCGAACTCAAGCGCTGGCACGGCCGTCCGTTCGATCCCGCACATGCCGATGAAGACGAAATCCAAACCCGGATGAAAAAGCTCGCCAGACGCCGCGCTCTCGGCAAGGTCGGCTTCGAGAAAAGCCGTAGTCAGGCACGCTGACAATCCAAGGCGGCCGCGGCCCCCACCGGAGGCTTACGGCGCGCCGTTGACCAGGATGGCTATGTGCTCGACGAGATCGTCCAGAACCGCCGCAACACCAAAGCGGCCAAGCGCTTGCTGACGCGGCTGCTGAAGAAGCAAGGCGTCGCGCCGAAGCGCATGATCACCGACAAGCTGCGCTCCTATGGAGCAGCCAGGCGACAGGTGATGCCGGACGTCGAGCATCGGTCGCATAAGGGATTGAACAACCGTGCCGAGAATTCGCATGTGCCGCTGCGAAAACGGGAGCGGATTATGCAAGGCTTCCGATCACCAGGAGCACTGCAACGCTTCGTTTCGATCTTCTCGGCTCTGCGCAATCTCTTCGTCCCGCCCCGCTCAAAACGCTGCGCTCTCGCTACACATCTTCACCGCCTGCAATGTTCCTGGACGCGCAGCAGCGATGCGTGGCGCAACTTGTCTTCGCCCCGTAGGTGCTTGACGTGGCCCTTCAGGCCCGGCTTGACCCACGTTGTCGCCTGCCGCTTCACCCCCTCAGGTGCCGGCCCGGCGTGCTCCTGAACGCGCTTCCACAGCCGTTCCCGCATCTCACGGTTCAGCGTGATAAAAGCGGATCCGACATATTTGCGGGTGCCTGGCTCTCCCATGAGGGCGAAGGCGGGCTTGCCCTCTCCCGCTGGACGCCGAGCAATTCGAGGTCGCTCACGATATAGCTTTTGGTCTTCAGCCATGCCGTCGTAGGCGACGAAGTAGAGGTCATGCTGTCGTCGCGTGATTGCTCGCCGAAGCGCGGCGAAATCCGGAAGTCCGGCATCGTTGGTGACGATCGTTTCACCATCGACGATCGCCGTCTCGACATCGAGCGCCTTCGCGGCTTCGACCAGGTCGCGATATTCTGCAGACCAGTCGAGGCCCCGCCTGGTGTAGATGCGAACATCCGGGCCGTTGATGACGATCTGCGAGCGGTAGCCGTCGAGCTTGACCTCGTGAATCCAGTCATCCCCCTCGGGAGGCTTCGCAACCAGGGTCGGCAACATCGGTGGAATGAACGCCAGCCGGCCAGTGCCGGCACTCACTTGTTAAGGCACGGGATCGAGTCTAGGCCCGCACGATCTGGGGGCTAGGGGAACGGAACATGATCATTTTATTAAATTAGCAAGGACTGATGTATGGAAGGGCCTATATTCACCTCAGCCGGCAAAAACTACCCCCGTAAGCCGGTTAAGCTCGGCGCCAGTCCCCCCTCGATGCGACGCCGGGCCGCTGTTCTGAAACCGAACGGCGGCAATGGCGGGCGGCGGCTCGGTTTTGAGCATTGTCGACGCTTTTGGGTGCCTGCGTCCTCTACGTGCTCGTCGGCACTTGATGTTCTTCCTGCCATTGCCGACCTCCCCCTGTAGGGTAATATCGAGGTCTTGGAGGGGCAAGAGCTGGTGAGCTTTATGCCGCTATTGGAACGCAGCCAGTGTGATTGTCTTAAACACTCATCCTGGCAGCGGGGGGAATGATAATGCGCTTAAGAATGATCCTGCCACTCCTTCTTCTCTGTCCGCACTTCTGTTACGCAGATTCGGCCACAGTCGAATTAGCGAACGAGAGTTGGCTGGCATTTCAATGTTCCTATTACGCGAACACCATGGAAGGCGAAGGTGCCGAAAAAGCCAGACTAAGCAAACTCGCTTATGTTTGGGGCACTAAATATTTGACTGCTGCCAACGAGGGTCTGGTAGCCAACAGTGAGTTGCTCAACATACCGAGGGAGTTCATCTATCCAGGGCCGAGCATAGATTACGTGCTTGGGGCAGTGTCGGTATTTGCTATGGATATGGACGGAGCTAAGAACCACATGGATAATCTGTCCAGGTGGGCAGCTGCGGAATACAAGAAGAAGAACTGCCAACATCTCTAACGCCTAAACCCACCCTCGGCTTTTTATGCTGGGATTTCCACGGCCTCCAGGCCGAGTTCGACGGGGTCGGGGACCGTCGTTGCGAAAATATCGAGATAGTTTCGCCGTTTCGTCGGCGACACTTGGCCGAGCTTTTCGACTTTCTGAGAAACCGTTTCCTTGAGGCGTTCAGCGCTAGGTTTCAGGCTTTCTTCGGCAAACTTAATCCGCGCGTCGATAGCCGCTACGTCCGGTGTCGCCTCCGCTTCGTTTCCAGATCCACCACTCGAAGCCGCTTTAGCGCGTTTCGGTTTCGGCAGGCTAACTTTGCGATTCACGGTGCGAGCTGCGGACTCCTTTGTTGCCGGCGCCGGTTTCACGGTCGCAGCGATAGTTGGTATTGCCTCAGCGCCATTAACTGGTGATGACATTCTCTTTTCGAAATCAGCCATCCCGGTAGTCGGGGCACCGACATCTTCGGCGGGCTGGCCTGCCCGGTTGTAATCGTCGGTCAAAGCCGGAACCGGCTGTACCGGGAGATATTCGATCGGTGGCACATCCGGCATGTGAGTCTGCGAAAAGGCTTCAGCGGACTTGAATGGCTGTGTCTCGAAAAATCGCAGCTTGTCGCCCAAGATCGGGCGCTGGCCTTCAACAAGCAGTACCATCTTTCTCTCCGGCATCTGCCGGATTTCCTGTGGCATCATCAGGTCACGCTCGCGAATCTGTTCGACCTTCGTGCGCCTTGGCAGGCCGAAGAGCTCGATCGTGCGCGATTCCGACTGGTAGCGGATGGTCCGCTTGCCGAGCGCACGGGATGCATAGTCGGCGGTCGCCTGATCATTCGCACCTAGAATGAGCTGATAACCACAATTGCCGAGCAGCGAATGCCGGGAGGTTTCGCCGTAAATCTCGTCGAGATTCTTCAAGTCCTGGATGATGATGGCGAGCTTGATATTATACCCTGCCACATAGGGCAGTTTGGTCATGATTTCGTCCATCTTCTTCAACTGCCGAAACTCGTCGAGCAGGAAGTAGACCGGCAGTGAGTTCGGATCGTGCTCGAGGGTAAGAATGTCCATTGTCTGTTGCACGAACAACGTCAGGAGCGGCTTGAGCAGCGTGATATCCGTGATGTTGGGCGCGAGGTAGACGGAGATCGGCCGACGCTTCATCGCACGGAGATCCATGTCGGTGACGTTCGTTGCGGCGACGACACGCTCGTTCTTGAATGGCCGCATCGCCTTCTGAATATCGAGCAAGGCTGAAGCGGCGGCGCGCTCGGAAAGGGCTAGGTAGGCGTTGAAGCTTTCCAACGTGAATTTGGACAGGTACGGCTCTTTTGCCTTGATGAATTTCATCAACGCCTGCAGGTCGACGCCGCTGTTGAAGAACGAGTTGACCTCCCCGAGATTGCGCCGGCCGTTATAAAACGGGCTTTCCAGCACATAGCTGATAGCGCCTGCCATGACCTGTTGAGCGGTCGCCTGCCACACCGAGTTTTCGGATTCGGTGTTTTCGGGAACGAGAATACTCGCAGTGTTCTGGATATCGGTCGTGCGATTTCCGCGTTCCTGGCGAATGAAGTCGAGAGGGTTGTAGCGGTTCGTCCGCTCCGCGCCTGGCGCGAAAAGGAAGACCTGGCTGCCGCTGCGTCGGCGATATCCGGCCGTCGCCTTGAAAATCTCTCCCTTGAGGTCGGTAACGATCATCGACCCTTCATGCAGCAACGCATTCGGAATGACATAGCCGGCGCCTTTGCCCGATCTTGTTGGCCCGATGATCAGATGGTGACGATCATCCTTGGTGCGCAGGATATTGCGGCCGACACGACCGAAGACATGGCCGACTTTGCGAAACCACTTGCCGCGGCGCAGAGAGGCGATGTCCTGAAAGGCCGCGTCACCGAGTGGGCTGCCTTGCGGCCGAAGGCCGATGTAAGAGACGAGGCCGCCGGCGAGGAGGGCAGGGACGAGCGCCCCGATCGCGACCATCTGCAATGTGGTGTTGCTCTTGTAGAGCCAGAATTGTTGCAATGGGGCGAATGGATTGGTGGTGATCGTCGCTTCGAGAATGCGGCCGTCACGGAAAAAAATCTGGAGGCCGAGGCCATAGCCGAGAATCCAGACTGCAAACACGATTGCGGTGCAGAAGAACAGGTAAAAGGCCTTATAGCCCTGGCTCATGATTCATCCCGGGCAAAGAAGATTTCCGACACGCCGCGCTTGCCGCCGTCGCGGCGGAGCTGGATGACGATCGGGATGACCATCTGAATGTAGGACATCAGATCGGCCTTGGAATAACCTGACGACATGCCAGCCTGTTGCATCATCATGGCAAGTTGCTCGTAGGCACCCATCGGCGTGTCGGCATGGACAGTGGACATGCTGCCGGGGTGGCCGGTGTTGATCGCGCGGAGGAACGAGAAAGCTTCGGCGCCGCGGATTTCGCCGACAAACAGGCGGTCGGGGCGCATGCGAAGCGATGCTTCGAGCAGGCTTTGAATCGTCACGTCAGCCGTGCCCTGATCGCCCTTTGAGGCGACGAGGTGCACCTTGTTGGCCTGGGGCGGGAACAGTTCGCGTGTATCTTCCAACGTCAGAACGCGCTCATGGGCATCGATGCTTTTCAAGCATGCGTTGAGAAACGTCGTTTTGCCGGAGGAAGTGCCGCCGCTGAATCCCGGCAGCCTCGATTCCGTTGATATGTTCGAGGAGCAGCTTTTGTCCCTTGGCGCGTTGCGCCTGACAAAAAAGCCCGATGGCTCCTATGACCGGCCGGACCTCGCGCAGGCCGAAGATGTCGGCAAAGAAGGGTCCTACGGCATGTGGGCCGATCCGCGAGTGAAGGCCCAATGAGGTGTTCACTCGCCCTTACGCTCACCGTGGCCAGTGTTGCAACGGCGCTTAGTGCGCCTGACGGCTATTTTGACCTGGAGCCGGGCATAACACTGGAAACCGGCGACACCTGGGTTGCAGAGGGGCAACGCTATCGCCTGTTTGGGGTTCAATCCTGCCTTCGCGGCACCAACTACACCGACTTGAAGCGGCAAAAGCGCGATTGTGGCGATGCGTCCCTGGCAATGTTTGCTGCCTATATCAAGGACACCAAGCCGGTTTGCGCGCCGGTCGCCAAGACCGCGGACCTAACCTACGTCATCTGCTATGCCACCGTTGGCAAGGATCGCCTCGACCTCGCCACCATGATGATTTCGAGCGGCTACGCCTTCGCTTCGCTCGATGATCAGGGCATGCCAATTCATCCGCCGTACTCCGTGGCCGAGCTGGACGCCCGCGAACGCAAGGCCGGTCTCTGGCAGTTCCCCGATGTTGTACACCCGGCAGTCCTGTTGGCCAAGACAGCCAACGAGCGCGCCAAGAAGGAGGCGAAGCAATGAAAGCCCAACTCCTCTTGTCGGCAGCAATGCTTGCCCTCACCGCTGAGGCCGTCGAAGCGGCGGATGTCATCAGGAATGAGCCTGTCCGCAAGGTCTACCGGCCAGCCGTAGAACCATCCGCCGCCCAGGTGACCCGGGTGCATCCTGTTCTAAGGGGGCGGGTCGCGGTCATGGACGGGCGGACGCTCTGGTACCCTCAGTACGCACAGAGCGTCCAATTGGCCGACATCGACGCTTGCGAGCTGCCGCAATGGGCACTCGATCCCAAGTGGGAAGACCGTGAGAGAGTGAAGGCTCCTCCACCCGTCCCGTGCGGACCATTTGCCAAGGCATGGCTTAAACGGACGGTCGGCAACAAGTCGGTGACCTGCAACGTCGTCTCCTACAGAGTCGACGGTACGGCGATCGCGCGTTGCACCACCGGCGCTCGAGATCTTGCCCTGGAAATGCTTCGTGTTGGCTGGGCGCGAGTTGCCTCGCCCTATCTCGTCAATGGCCAATATGCCGCCTATCAGCGTTACGCCATGGCCGCGCGCTACGGCATGTGGGCAACCTACGTGCTCGACATGAATGAATGGCGCCGCAAGGCGGTCGACAAGACGCCAGATCGCCGGCCGATCGCTGATTTCAATCTGCTGGCCGAACGCGAGAGTGAAATATCCCCGCCTTTTGCCGATGCCCGCAAGCGACCGTTGAGGACAGACCGATAGCTGCCGGACTTCGTCTACATGGCAGACGCTTCGAAGCGAACCGCTCCACCCAACGACACACCGTCTGTCGCCTGGGCGACGCCCGCAATAATCAGAGGACCGCCTGACATGAGACACCTGATTTATGCCGCCGGCATCGCCGGCGCCGCGCTCCTTCCAGCCACAGCGGCCAAGGCACAAGACGCATCCTGGGGCTGCCAAGTCCTGCTTTGCGCAGCCTCGCAAAACCCTTCCTGGCATGGCGTGGAATACTGCGTCTCGCCGATGATCAAACTTATTGCTGCCATGTCGAAGCCTGGCTTCTCGTGGCCCATCTGCAACGAAGCAAAGGCCGGTGCACCGGGTCGTGAGGAATATGCCGATTGCCCCGAAGGGACCAAGATCGGCTATAGCCAATATGGCCGGGACGGAAATCGCAGCGCACCGGATCGTTGCGTCAAGACCCTCAACACCTGTCAAACGCACCCCGGTCTAAACGGTCCCGCCCATCAAGCCGGCGTGATCTTGAACCGCCGTGCCCGTGACGGAGAAAACTCTTGCATCAAGCAGATTTCCTCGCAGCGGCCGAGGCGCGCTGACCCCTGGTACTTCGACATTCCGAATGATCAGGGCGTCAAGCAACGCCACTGGTTCAATCTGAATCTCTAGTGGGTCAGAGCGATGAACAATGCCGTCCTACTCGCCATAACAGCCGGCGTCGGCCTTGCGGCCGGCGCCGGCGGAACCTGGCTGGCAATTCCACACCCGACTGTCGAGGCAAGGACCATTGCCAAGGCCGAGCTCACGGCGGCGATAGCCGCTGATCCCTCACGGTGTCCTCTGCCAGTCGTGGAGAAACCGTCAGAGGGTGAGGCCCTGGCTGCCTATCAGAACGCGCGATCCAGCTCACCGTTGGTCTGGGATCGCAACGACCTGCCGAAGATCTCGCTTGCCCTTGGCCAGTGCGACAAAAACAACAACGGCCCCGGCGTTTCGTGCATGACCACGGTCAAGATGTCGCCCAAGGCACAGCCTCTCAACCGTGTTGTGGGCTTCGCAAAGGCAGCCAACGGCGGATGGGTTGCCACAATCTTCTAGGCCGATACGGGAAAGGTGTTCGTTATGGAAGATCAATTTCTCGACTACGTGACGGTCCTTGCAACAGCGGTGGTTTGCTTCGTCATCTCACTCTGCTTCGGCTGGAACTTGCTGGCTGCGTTGCTTTTTGGAATCGTCACCGGCGCGGTACAGGCCGGACTCATCCGCCTGGTTCATGGAAGGCCTGACTTGCTGCAACAGGCCATCAAGGAAACGTCTGCGCTACAAACGCCTGGGCGGTGGGCCTTTTCCCTTGATGTTGTGCCATCAATCAGCACATGAATTTTTTGGCCAGAACTGTCCCGAATGACCGGAGTCGACCCGTTGCTGTCGTCGAAGATACGTCCCTCTAAAGACTGCTTCGGTCTACCAGAGCTTTAAGCACCTGTGGCATGCAAAAGCCCGCTTTTGAGCGGGCTTTTTCACCCCCATGATGGCTGATCACCTCACCCAAACGGCTCCGCCATCTCCATAACCGTCGCCATTTCCCTTTCCTCGAGACGCTCCCGCCTCGCGATCAAATATGCCGCGATGTATACCAGCTTCCCGATGGATTCCCGGTGATCGGTGGGCTGATACCCAATCACGTCGCGCCGCGCCGCGGCCTCGTCCAAGGCGATCACGTCGCCAGCCCCAGGCCCCTTCTCAGCCTCTCGGAACGCTTTGGCCGCTCTTTGAGCTGCGACATGTCGTTCGGTTATGTCGGCCAGCCGCGCATAGCGTTCATCGACATCCCATAAACCCGCCTGTCCCTTCATTCGATCCTCTCCCGTGCCGGCCAAAATCGAGTTGATAAAAACGTTGATCAAGGACGAGAGCACGATAGGATACGAAGGCTAGCGAAACGAAACGAAAGCAGCGCCTGTAAGCCATTGATTGAGAATGAAAAAATATTTCTCCCTCCGCCGGGAGACGAAAGTGATTTCAAAGAATTATTCAAGCGGTTGGCCGCGGCGGGTGCTGGTCGGCCATTGGGCAAGGACGGGTTTCCTGCAGGCCCATGGACGCCCGAGCTCCTCGCAGAGGCGATTTCACAGATCGATTCCAACCGGATTGGGGTCGATCTGCGAACGGTGCAGCTTTGGTTTCAAGAGAACGAGAAGGGAATTAGCACTGCCAATATTCGTTGGCTGGCGAGGGTTTTTGGGTGCGATGATCCGGTGGCAACTAGCGAATGGCAGATGGAGCTTAGTGCGGCGCAATCGCGGTTATCGGCCAAGAGACGAGAATGGAAAAGAGCCGGAAGCAGCGTTGCACAGGAGTTTCCAGATACAGCACTGGCTGCGACGTTCGATGACGACACAGCGTCTCCGGCAGAGCTAAAACGGAATACTGACGCCAAGGGGCCGAGGCGGCGTTTTAGTTTGGCGAGGAAATCGGAGGCTTTTTTTAGTCACGGATCTCCCCTGAATTTACCGGCGTCGGTGTTTGCGGGTGTCACCGCTCTTGGGTTTTTGTCGTATATTGCGGGGATTCACAGCGTGACATATGGCCGGGCGGATGGCGTCGTCAAGCAGGTTGGGTTTCTTTGGACAGCGAATTGGACATTCGTCTTCATGGTGTTTTTGCCACTATTTTTTGCCTTCGTGACCGAGCTAGTGACCTTTTGGAAAGATGAAAGCCGCCCAAAGCTTGTAGCGCACGGCGACAAGATGGAAAGCGACGATGCCTGGGCGCGCAGCGTAGAAGCTTCTTCGTATTCATATTGTGCGGTTTTTTTGATTTGTGTGCTGTTCGCCGGTCTTTTTCAGTGGATCGGCGTGTCATTGATGCCGTTGATGAAAGGTGGTGGCAACTATGCGACGGATTGGGGCTCGTTAGCGATTGTGCGCCCTGAGGTCATATCGGTGCCAGAAGCGGTCGTATTCACCGGGCTCGCTTACCTATACATGTGCCTGTGCTTTTATCTGTTCTTCGTAGGTCTCATTTTGCTCTATACGGTGATCCATGATCTTTGGAGAATCGGAGAAGCAGCGAGTAATCGGCCGGAGATGGATTATCAACACGAGCTCAATGAGGCCAGCCTCAGGGTTATGCGTGGGATTTTTCGGTGTACTGTTTTGGGGATTCTGATCGCCATAGTCATGAAGGTCCAGAGTGCTTACCTGACATCGCGTGGAGAGAATATTGTGGCTTGGTTGGTCGGTGATATGTCTTCCGCCTTCTATGGTCGCAACGATGTGATCGCCGAGATCAGCTATCGTAGGCCGACCCATTACAGTAGCCTTCTTATCGCGATTTCGACCTGTGTTGTATTTCTGTACGGCTCCATCCGTTTAGGTGTCGAACGTCGGTTTTGTATGCCTTTGTGGAGGATGTCAGCGATCGTCGCGTTACTCGTGGCCGGCTACTTGCTGATCGATGCATTTGCCGGCTTTTCGATCCTTCTAGGCGTTGGAGTGCTGCTCGCAATATACGGCCTGTTTGATCCAGGGTTGGGGCGATGGCGAGCGAGTAAGTTAGGAAACAATCAGAGTGTATCATAGTTGGCTTGATCATTGGGATGAGCGGCGGGCGCGACGCGGTGAGGAAGGGAAGAAACCAACGGATTTCGTCCTTGACGCGGAACGCGCCTTTCCAGGTGCGAAGAAGATAACAAGTATCGAGGAGTTCTGTGCCCTTGCGGACCAAGCCGTGGCTGATCCAGCCTTTTTCGATGAGCCGAGTGTGAGTGATCAGGGTTTTGAAAGGCTAGATGGGTGGCTCAAATTTCCATCGGACATTTCTACTGATATCGAACAGAACAATGTCGTCTCGGCGAAAATCACAGAAAGCGGGTCGTTCGATCAGGCGATGGTGATTTTTCACCATTGGAATGCAAGCGCCCGGAATCGCCAGATTGCCAACTTTTTCTCGCAGCGTGGAATCACGGTTGTCGAGATTGCTATGCCTTATCACTTCGAACGCAGCCGTCCCGGCTCCGTGCACGCCGACTATATGCTTAGCCCTAATCTCGGTCGAACGATCCAATCTGTAAGGCAGGCAGTGTTGGATGGGCGAAAACTCATACGTTGGTTGAAAGGCGAAGGCTATCGAGAGATTTCGGTTCTCGGAATGAGCTTAGGTTCCTGGGTTGCGGCCATAGTCGCGGCACACGACTTGGCTGTGTCAAAAGCCTCGTTGTTTCTGACGGCGGGGAGTCTAGCGGATATGGTTTGGACGGGCCGCGCGACACGATCGATACGCGCCAGCCTTGAGCCTGAGATTGAGCTGACCGATCTCAGAAGGGCCTGGGGTCCACTTAACTTGGAGAATTACGCGCATAGTTTGGCACGGCCCGATCTCGATCTTCAGGTTGTGTTGGCTAAGAGAGACAAAGTGGTGTTGCCAGAGCTGTCGGAGAGGTTCATGCAGAGGCTAAAGGACGCCGGGGCTAGGCCAAATATTTTGGAATTAAACTGTGGTCACTATTCGCTCGCCATGCCGCCTTACATTTTGTTGGCCGGTTTGAGCTTGAAGCGGTTACTAAGGCGCGGCCGTTGAGCGGTTTCTGTCGTCTGCTGACAAGTCGGCCGGTGAACATGAGTTTGGCGTTGGCCGGTCAGTTCACCAGCAAATTCTCTGGTAGGTGTCACGACACGAAGTGATGTGCCGCTAATCCTCGTTTCAATCATCCCGCACCAGCTCCTTCAAAAGCGGCCGTACCATCATCTTTCCTTCCGAATGGAAGGCAGGGCAGGCCTCGCCTCTGCCTGTTCGGCGAGGACCGGGAGAGTGGAGACAAGCACAAAAGCCGGAAGGGGGATCACCCACCCGAAGGGCCGGCCGTTAGGTAGCGGCGGGTGCTGCAGGTCGAAGGCCGAAGCATGGGGAAAGCCGGTTTGTGCTTGGGCAGGGGGTTTACATTTTCCCCCATTGATTTCAAATATCCCTGCCCACGTTCTCGGGCATACCCCGTTAGTCGGGGCTCAACATAAGAGCATGCTGTGCCAGCTCTCTAACGGTCGGATCAATTTCCGACGAGGGGAAAGGCATGTGCATTCAAACTTTGCGGCGAGCTGCCGCGTTAAAACAAAACTACTGCTGCTGGTATTGCGATTTTCAAATGTGGGAACGCAACTGCGAAGAGTTTGCCAGAAAGCACAACATATCGGTTGGAGAAGCGAAACGATTTCAGTGTACAGCCGAACATCTTATCGCCCGCCGCGACGGAGGTACGGATATCGCGAGCAACATCGTCGCTGCCTGTTTGTTCTGTAATAGAACGCGGCATAGGATGCCTTCGGCTCTCACTCACAAACGCTACCGACACCGGGTCTCTCGCGCGATTAGAAAGAAGAAGTGGCACCCGTCTTCTATCCATGCGGCACTGGGTGGTGTTTGCCGATGACGCTGCTACCCCACCTGTCGTCGTCCAAAGCCCAACCAGTGGATTCTTGCGTTCCAATATCCAAGCCTGGCCAGAGCCTCCGCCTGGAGGCGGGCGCCGGCGCCGGCTCGTAGCGAGGAAAGCTAAAACCGTTCCGGCAAGACGCCGCAGCCCGAAATGGATAATCTTCGGTCAGCTTCATTTCGCCTGTTACAGTCGCCTATGCTCGAAGTCGTGGATAACGGAAGGGGCATGCTGTCCGAGATCCTGGAAAAGGCGACTGTGCCATTTTCTCAAGCGCACACGTCGGCCGGACTGACAGGCTGTGCGCAGATGGTAAACACGATGCGAGGAAAATTCAGGATAACTTCGACACCGGGCATAGGCACTCTGGTGAGTATCCTCCTTCCGATCTCTGCCAACAGAGCCAAACCGAGTTAGCTTTCCCAAAGATTTGGAAGTCTACATCCTGCCCATTTCCCCGCGCGATCATTGGCGAGTTTTCGTATTCGCCGACCAGTGCTTCGCTGACGAACCGACCTCGAGATAGCGGCCAATCGAGCGCAAATAGGCGGCGATCTCTCGTACCAAGAAATCTCGATCGCCGTAGGTCTGTTCGATCCGCTCCAGCTCCGGCAATGCAAATTTCAATTCACTCGGCGATAGGTCGGCATCCCCGAAGACGTATTTATCGTGGCCGACAGCGCAGATATCGCAGCCCGCCTTGATCACCTCATCAACGAATGCTGGGATTTCGCTTGTCTTCATGAGCCTTCTGTTTCTTGCCCTCATAACTGCACCCTTCCCTTTCCGATGTTGCCAGCCGCGTCGAAGGTTGGCGCTGATCTCCTTTTCGATGTCTACACTGAGCGTGTGATTGCCGAACGGAGCTTTGCGATAGGGCGGCTTGTCGAAGTGAGGATCCCGGACCTCGCGCAAGCCAAGCTGATCTATCCAGTCGTCGAATGATGGTCTGGCATATCCCGTGCCAATTGGCCCCTTGTCCAATATAATCTGTTCAACCGCATGTAGCCGAAATGGGTAAGCAGTTGCCCCTGACAACTGGCATCTGGTGCGGTAGTCTAGGGCACGCCGCTTCGTGGCCGCGCTCTATGCCTAGCGGCACGGAGCCCGGTTTTCAACCGGTCTCCGCCCATTCGGGTTACGATCGCTCGTGCATGCTGCTTCGCAGCCGGATCGTCATTATCGTTGAACCAAATTGGCGGTATCAACCGTTTACAGCGCGGAGCAAATTCAGCATAGTGCGCCCCGCACGATAGCTCTGAGTTGGTGATGGCAAGTCGCTAGCCCTTCTTGTCATACACTGCGGGGGAGCCGTCCTGGCGTAAGCCGGCGACGGCTCCTTTCAGTTCAGAATGACAGCCGCGATCGCAGCCGACGTTGATTAGCTGAGAGAGGGAAAGAGGGCTCCGCCCTCTCTCCCTCGCAAGCGAAAAAGCGGTCTCCCCGTCCTTCCTCCGCGCGGCCAATGCCGCGCTCCGTGCAGGATCGACTCGGATCCGCATGCGCGGATCAGCGCCGACCCTCTGGCTTCGCCTGCGGGCGGGCGAACCCCCTCCACTTTTTCCCTTGCCTCCCTCTCTCCCGCTGTTCCGCACGAGCTCGGCAGCAGGAGCGGGCTCCTGCCCCTCGGGCAAGAGCAAGACCGCTTCGCGCAGAAAGAGGAGCTAGACTTTGAAGCAGATCGCTTACCTATTGGACCCCGAAACGTCGATCTTTCGCGCGGTCGAGTTTCCGGCCGGGAACAGCTACAAACCGCTGTGTGACCTGATCAGCTGCCAAATGATCGAGGTTGTGCGCTTCGATGAACGGCATTCCCTGTTCGCCGACGAGGAGGGGTTGCGTGACGGGTTGACCGCCTTCACCATTTTTGAAGGCTATCCGCAGCCATTGGCCGGGAAAATCGTTCTCGTTGGTAGCGATGGAAGCGAGCCCTACGCCTCTCCCCTGATCAGCGTTGAAGATGCAGCAGCCTATTTCAAGTGCTGCCGCCCGGTACTGGACCCCGTGTTCGCGACCGGCGACGAAGTGACGGCGGGAGGGTTGATCATCGCAGGCGTGTTGATGGGCTTGCAGGTTCGTATCGAGCGCCGCGCTCCTTCCATTGTGGAAGGAGAGGCGTGATGACAGTCGCCATTGTCGAAAACGGGACGCTCGTCGTCTCCGTTGGAGGCTTCGCCGCGAGTATCGCGGCGAAGTCCATCGAACACCAGTTCGACGCCCTCACCCATTTTCCGGATCGGCGCGCAAATATCGAGCTCGACGAGCTTGCAGCGCGTCTCAATGACTTTGCGGCCTATGTCGAGGACCTGGCCGGCAAGGGCGATATTGCACCCGAGTTTAATGGCGTTGCCGAGGTCGAGGCGTTCGCGCGGCGTCATATTGATTTGGCTCGGCGGTTTTGGGCGGCGGAAGGACGGTGCATGAACTGGTTCATCACCGGCCCCGCACGCTTTCCCGTCGCCCGCAACGACAAGCGCATGAAGGTCGCAGACGCCCGCCGTGCCGACCTGGCCGCGCATCCGGTCACAGCCCGCAAAGCCGTTAAGCGGAAAGCCTTACAGCATGGGGCGGATGACGAGCCGATTCGCTCGGGAGATCCCGCTGCCGTCGAGAAGATCAAGGCCAAGATCGATGCCCTGGCGCTCTCCATCGACAAGGCCAAGGCGGCGAATGCGATCATCCGGCGCATGGAGAGGGACGGCGCGGCCGATGCCGCCATGATCAAGGCTGTGGTCACGCAAACGGGTATATCGGCCGCGATCGCCGTGCGCGGCATTGTGCTGGCCGACTGGCAATGGAAACGCGGTTTCGACACCTCGGGCAACCGGGCCGAAATCCGCCGCCTGCAATCGCGACTGAAATCACTGGCGCGGATGCAGGAGCGGGGAAACGAAAGTCAGACCATCAAGACCGGAATCGGAGGCGTCGAGATCATCGAAAACGTCGGCATGGCGCGCATTCAGATGATCTTCCCGGCCAAGCCCGACGAGGCAACAAGGCGGGCGCTGAAAGCCAACGGCTTTCGCTGGTCGCCGTCACAGGGCGCTTGGCAGCGCCATCTGAACGAGGCCGGACGATGGGCGGCCGAGCGGGTGATGAAAGCCATCACCACCGAGGGCGCCGCGTGAGCGGCGCCCCAGATCCAAGCGAAGACGGAGCAATCATCATGACCACGCACAACGGCCAAGGGCCAGCAGCCTTGTTATGGAGTTTTTCGGGAATAGCGATCCGTTCTTCGGTGGCGACACCGAGGGGAAATAATCGATCGAAAAGTCTCGCGAGATGCCGATCCCCGCGGTCGCCCTAGCCATGCCCTGGCCGTAACGCGGCTAACGGTGCGATCCATCCTGACATGAATGCGCCGACAGTCGTGCTACCGTCAGAGCGCGGCCGGCCGATGTTACGACACCGATCCGGCAGCCTGCCATGAAGTGAAAAGGAGAGTTCACCATGTTCAGGATCAATCGCCGCGCCTTGCTTCTCAACGCCGGCAGCGCCGTTATTGCGTCGACGGTTGCGGCATCGGCTTTCGCCACAGAGCCGCGACTCCGGGACCGGGAACCGTCCCGCGATCTGCGGGCGCTGATCAAGGCGCACAAGGCAACGTACGCGGCGTTCGGCAAAGCGATCCACGACGTGGACGACAGTAACCGCGACCACGACAGAGCCAGCCGGGCTGAGGAAAGGGCGCTGCTGGCTGTATGCGCCTATCCTGCGGTCGGGGAAGGTGATCGCCGGGCCAAGGCCCGATATCTTCTGAAGATCGAGGCGCGCGGTGAGCTCGACCTGGCAGAGCACACGCAGGCTCTTCTCCGTTCGACGATGTGGAAAGAATAGGACCGCTTCTGTCCTCATAACATCGCTGCTGGGAAACGAAAGGCCTTATGACTATGACGATTTCTCCGTTTCTCACCGCTCTCGGATCCGAAGGTCCACCAGCCGACCGAGCGAAAGACATGGACCTGTATGGATGGCTGATTGGAAGCTGGGAAATGGACTCGGTCCACTACCTCGATGACGGCACAATCCAGAAATGGAATGGAGAATGCCATTGTGGCTGGGTGCTCGAAGGCCGCGCGATCCAGGACATCTGGATCAGGCCCAAGCGCCCTGCGCCGTCGACGATGTATGGCACGACTTTGCGCATCTTCGATCCTGGAATCGATGGCTGGCACATCATATGGAATGACCCGCTCAACCAAGATTACTCGCGCCAGATCGGGCGGGCCGAGGGTAAGGACATTGTCCAGATCGGCGATGACTCGCGCGGCCTGAAAACTCGATGGCGTTTCACTGAGATCACTGCCAACAGCTTCCATTGGATCGGCGAGGAAAGACCTTCCGAGAGCGACCCTTGGCAAATCACATATGAACATTTAGCCCGCCGAACAAATCCCTGAACCGTGTAGAGGACCGCAACGACCGCCGCATGAAGGCACCCAATCCGACCGTCGCCGCGTCGTTGTGGCGCTTCGCCAGCGTGGCGGCCGCACCCTCTCATTCGTCCGCACGCCGACCGATCAATTCTACTCGGAAATGCGTAATCGTCGATCGTTCCGCCGCGCCGTTCGAGCCAGGAGAGCAAGCTCGACCGTGCGTCAGCCATCTCGAAGCATTCAGGGCAGACCTAGTCACGCCGCTTCCTCTACCTCGGTGAGATCGCTCGCCGCCCGCGTGGCTGCGCGCAGCGGCTCGACGATCGTCGACTCCCAGGCATCCTTCAGCCGCGCCTCGATCGCGGCCCGCGCCTCGTCGGGCTTGGAGCTTTCGAAGAAGTCCTTCCACATTTCGGAGAGTGACTTCTTATAGCCCGGCACGTAGGTGCCGTACCGCGCCACCGAATCCGACCAAAGCTTCGTCTCTTCGCCGAGCACGCCGCGAAAAGCGTCGCTGCCGATCGACTGCGCCTGCTGCAGAAATTCCTGCCGCCACGCCGCAAGCCGATCGCGCAAGCTCCCGATCATCGCGCGCACGTCGGCAAGCTCGCCATATTGCTGCTCGGCATCTTCCAGCGCATGCTCGATCCTGCTCAGATGATCGGCCGAGCGAAGATTGGCATCCTGCCGGACGCCTACGCCGAGGATGTGGAAGATCGAGAAGTTCGGCCAATTGCCGCGGCGGGTCATCGACGCCGCCACCGAGCTTTGATGCGCGTCGTCGAACTGATCGACTAGGTTCTGATGGGCGGGCCGGCGAACCGGCGGAAGGTCCACGATGCGCTCGATCAGCCGATCGAAGCTTTCCTCAAGACCCTTGCGGGCGCCGCGCGTCTTGACAATATCGACGTCGGCGATCATCTCGGATACCGCCTGCGCCGTGCGGTCGAGGCGGTCGATATGGACCTGGCGCATCAAGCCGATCTGCGCGCGCAGGTTGGACCACACGGTCTCGGGCTTGTCGCCGTGCGCATCGTAAAAATAGGTCTTGATCTTGGGCAGCCCGGCGCCGGCGAGCGCATGATGAACCTCGTCGCGGCGGATGGCGCGGCCCTCCGCGGCACTTGCTGGTAGCTCGCCCTGGTCGAGCACATGCATGGGCTCGTCCCCGCGCGGCAGCACCAGGAGCGCGATCCGGTTGCGCTCGGCGGCGTCCGATCCCGACTCCTCGTTCTCCCGGAGGATGCGCTGAACCGTCATGTTCGGCGCATCGGGGAACTTGCTGCACAGCACCATCAACGTACGCGGGTTGTCGATATAGCCGAGAAGGTCGGGGCGCTGGGTGATAGTCTCGACGCCCTTGGTGTCGACCAGGCTCAAGTCTCCGGCATCGCGCAAGCTGCTTGATGGGACAAGCACGGTGACGCGCCGCGGTAACGAGAAGCGCGCGTCGAGACCGCTGTTGATGCGGCTGATGGTGCGCGCGAGCCACTGCATGCCGTCTTCCGCCTCTTCCGAAAGAGCGAGCGACGTCTCGCGGCGCGACGGTAGGTTCATCGCCGCGATCATCTTGTCGGCGAGAATCGCCGGCTCCTCGCCGGCGGCAAGCGCATCGACGATCGGGTCCTTGGTCTCGAACTCGTCGTTCACCTCGACTCGATTGGACCGATACCCCGACATGTTGCGCAGCACACGCGTCACCTCGGCCGGCACCGTAACCTTGCCCTTGGCGGCGCTGTGGATTAGGTCGTTGACCAGGCTCCTGATCGAATCCTCATCGAGCGCCTCGACTGCGACGCCGAATGCCGGCGCCGTTTTAATCACGGTCTCGCAGACGGTGATGCGGCCCGAGCCGACCGGGAACACCGAGCGCATCATTCCCTTCGCGTCGGGCGCAAGCAGACGCGCGGCGTGCGCCAGCGCGGTGGTCTTACCGACGCCGATGTCGCCGACCCACGCGATCACATGATCGAGCCGCTCAAGATAGCGCAGGACCGACGAGAGATCGTCGCGCATGGTCGAGATGGTATCCCCAAGGATCGGATGATTCTGCGGCGACTGCTCGAACGTGGCCAAATGCTGTAGGGTCTGCTCGACGCGCCACAGATGCTCGCGATCCGGGTGCAAGTAGGAGGGCGGCTCGGAGTGCGCCCACACGCGCCCGTAATACTCCAAAATCTCGTCCGCGATCGGCCCGCCGACCGCACGAAGATAGCGCTCGGCGAACGCCGGTTCGACCGGCCCTCCCTTTTCGAGGCGCGACACGAAGCTGGCGTTGGTGTCAAGCGTCTTCGCCAACGCACTTTGCTTGACGTCCGCCTTCTCACGCGCATGACGAAGCACGTCGCTGGGCACGGGGAACCTCATAGTCCTAGCCTTTCCAATGAAACTTGCGTCCTTCTTATGCCTGGTTTCGTGCAAATTGCAAACTGAATCGTCTATATAGAGATAAAGTTTCAATTCGACCGCACAACCTGATCCTAGCGTTAGGCTCGGCGATCTGCCTTTCCTACCGGTGCTGGCGTGTTCTTGCCGTCTCGTCCAAACCAGGGGGATGTGAGATCCGTAGACCATCTACGCGCACAGTGTGACCGGAACGAGCGGCTCCTCTTGGGATTTCTACGCCCTCGATCGAACGACTGGGATGAGGCGCTTTGAACCGCATCTTTGGGGCCGGCCCGTCAGCTTTCAGGATGATAACGCGACTGCCGTTTTAGCGGCTTGTGTCGACCATTTAGCGGGCCGATCTCGAGGAAAGGTTCGTCCGTGTCCTTGATGATGCGGTCAGCGACGCACTTGCACCTCGACACGATCAAGGCGAAGGCGCGGGATTCTAAATGACGGAGTGCCGCGGCTACTGCCGCGCCCCCGCTTTAGCAAATCTATACGAACGGCGCCGCGGCGAGGATGGGCTGGCCCTGGACGATGATGTTGCACCAACGCCTGGCCCGCGTCACGGCGTTGTAGAGCAGCCGGCGCTTGTGCTCGACATCGCCGCCGACCTGATACGGCCATATGACCACGACACCATCGAACTCGCGGTTCTTGGCCTGTTGCACCGTCATCGCTGTGAAGAGATGCGCTGCGCCACCGCCATACTGCCTGCGCAACGCCACGTTTCGAGCGATGACGGCCTCGATCTCCACACGGGCAAATTCCGTCCGCCCGACAGCATGGATTTGATTTTCCACCCACAGGATTGCGGCGCGCACGGGCCCCGACGGCGGCAGCGAGCGCAGCGCGGCGCATGTCCCCACGGCGGTCGCGTTGGCAGCGAGTACAAGCCCCCCGAGGATGACCTGCGTCTCGTCTCGATCAGTGCCCTCCCACTGGATCGAATACGGTCCATTTTGCTGCTGTCCGCAGGGGCCTTGCCCAACACGCGTTACGACAGACTGCACAAATCCGCCTTGCAGCGCCGGAGTGATCACCGCGACGTTGCCCTCCTGGCGCCACGCGATGGCGTTGGCGAGCAAAGTCGCGGCCAGAGGAACGCTTACGCCCGGCTGCAAAATGCGGAAGCCCTGTCCATTCACCGGCGCCTGGCCGTTCCGGATCGCCGTCGCGGCTGCCAGAAGGCCCCCAATATTCGTCCGACGCACCTGGACTAGCGTTTCGGGCTCTGCCGCACCCTGTAACCAGGTCACCAGCGGATTCGGACGCAGCGCCTGGTCGAGACATTGAAACTCATCTGCCGCGATCAATGCGTGGGTGGCGCCAGAAAGCGCGACCAATATCCGCAGTCGCTGCGGCCTCAGATCCTGTCCCTCATCCACCAGCACGATCGGGAAGCTCGCGGCCGTCCAGGCTCGGACCTGCGGCTGCTCAAGAAGCAGTCCGGCAGCATCGCAGACCGCATCGAACTCGCCTTCCGTGGCAGGCGCGATGCCGAGCGCCGCTGCAAGGCCGCGCCAGCGCCGGTAGATGCGCCATGCGAAGGCGTCGACGGTGCAGCATTCCACCCGGCCCATGAGACCAACAACGGTCCGAAGCCGGTCCGACAAGCGGCGCCTGGCTCCATGCATGAAGGTCAGCGCAAGGACGCGCTGCCCCTCGATCAAAGGATGGGCAGCGAGCGTCTCAGAGAGCATCTCCATGAGACGATACGTCTTTCCGCATCCGGCAGCTCCCTCGACCGCCCGAACGTTCACGGTTGAAACACCCTGATCGCCGGATTAGCCGCATCCGCGGCAAACAGGGGGTTGTTCTCTCCTTTCACCACATCGGTGATCGCGTTGAGGAGCGACCGCGCTCGCGCGCAGCAGGCTTCACTGGCGCCGATCGCGCCCGCGATGATCTCGTAGGTGGACGTGTCCTTCTTCAGCCCCCCGGCAGCGCGATTGTCGCTCTTCAGGCGCGCGACCAGCTCTGCCACTGTGGCTGCCGGTTGGTCGATCTGGATCGCCGGAAGACAGGCGTTCGCATCCGCATCGATGATCCAGCCAATGGTGTCCTCAAGCATCTCGCCATTCGCCCACCGAAGGATCACGCCCGAGTTCGGAGATCCGGCCGCCACAAGCGCCCCGGCGTATCCGACGCCCTCCGCATCCCCGTCGACCATTGCTACGATGCGCGGGTGCAACGGCGCCATGGCCTCAACCGTCCTGACGACCGCACCATCATGCGTTGGGATCACGCCGACAAAAGCGTCGAACCGGCACTCATCGGCCGCCGCCCAGCTTTGATGCAGATCGACAGCACGAACCAGCAGCCCGAGCCACTCGTAGTCCGTGCGGCCTTCGGGGACCAAGACAAACTCGTGCATAACAGCGGCGATCGTTTCAACGCGGTTGACCTGAAACAGCTTCCGCACGCTGTTCGGCGTCTCAGCAGGCAGCGTGGACGTCAGCAAAGGAACCGCTGTCAGCACTCCGCCGTCATTACGGAGAACCGCGACGCCCTTCGGGTCTGCGAGCGCCGCCACCATCGGTGAGTGCGTCGACACGAACGTCTGTCGGGAAAGAGCCTGGATTCTATGAACCAGTCGGCGCTGCAGGGCCGGCGGCACGTGAAGCTCGGGCTCCTCTAGGGCCATCCAAAAGCCTTCATGGGCCTCAGCGCGCATCCGGCCGAACTGCAACAGCAGAAGCAGATGCTGGAGCGAAAGAAGGCCGCTCCCATGTCGCCTCGCCGGCAAGGGAAGACCGCCTCCCTCGTGAGCATAGTGCGAGACGACGGATTCGAGCAGGCCGTCGCTGTCGGTAGCGGTCACGCGCAAATGGAGCGTGGGCGCCGTCCGGAAAAAGCCGCGCAGTTCCTGATTCAGGCGGCTGACGATGGGCGCCAGGCGCTCGTCCTCCTCAAGTCGGGCTTCCGGCGCGCGCAATCTGTCCCGCTCGCTAAGGACGGACTCTGAGGGCTGGCCTTCGCCAGCCGCGATGACCCTGCGAAACAACTCCGACCCGAACGACACCGTCCGGTCCCATGTACGAGCGGCCGGCACGAGGAAGAACCCGATGTCGCGGATCAGACGAGCGGAAAAGGCGGTGGCGCTCTCATCGGCAAAGACATCGCCCACCGCATCGTCATCATGGAAGTACCGGAGTGTCTCCACCTCGAGTGACGGCCTGTGAAATCGAGCGGCGAAAGCGACCTGGCAAGCGAGCTTCCACGATTGGACTTCGCGCGCGGGCATCACCGCGCCATCTACCGGATTCCACCATTTGACGATCCCCCGATCGTTCCGAAACCAGTCCATATGCTGAGCCGGATCGTTGCCATCAAAGCCGATCACCGTCGCGACAAGGCGAATGCGGTCCGCTGGCTGGGGATTGCTGCCGTAGAAGTCATGCTCGGTCAGTTGGCGGACCATTCGGTCTCGGCCGAACAGGAGAGCCAATGCCTCGACGACTGTAGTCTTCCCGCAGTTATTTGAACCAACGAGGACGGTATGAGGTGAAAAGCGGACGACGCCTTCACGGATACCGCGAAAATTCTCGATCTCTAGTTTTGCGATTTGCACGATTCTTCCCCCACAAGTGCTTATAAAATATTTCCTTGCTATGTGACAGGTTTAGACATGCCATATCCGGTCTTCGGAGCACGCACCTGCCTCTAAAATGAGGGATAGCATATGACCGTCGAATGGACGCCGGTGTTCGTCCTGCCAAACGTGCCGCTCGACCAGGCGGTCGAATGCGAGATCACGGCGATAGCGCCGGCTCACGACCCTCGTGTCGGAGCCCTGACGCGTGCCCATCCGACGTTCAAGCAATTCCTCAATCGCTTCTCGGACAATTTTGGAGCGAAGTCCGCGCCGCCAAGCTTCCGCGATGTCGCGTCTTTCTCGGAATCTCCGCGATTGGTGCAAACGCCACTCCTATGTTGTCACGGCAAGGTCGGCTTTAGGGCGGCCGTAAGACCGCGGTCTACGACCGAGATGGGCGCATTGCTGCCATTCGCAACGCGGACAATGAAGGTCACCGTTGGGTCACGATTTGCCCTTGAAGTTCCCCCGGAGCGAGAGTTTGAAAAGCGTCGGAAATGCTCTTCACGCCGGCCGACTGATGCGCAGTCGCCTCATTTCTCGATAAACCGCGGATCGGCCACGACCCAGTTGCCTTGCAGCTTCAGCCGGCGACACTTGGGTGTTGATCAGTTTGATCGCGGCCTCGACCTTCGTACTGGTCGGCATCACGATTGGCGTGACTTCTCGAAATGCAGGGGTGACGCAGGACCGCCCAAGCATTAGCTTTTCCCGGGCGGTTTGAGGAGGTCAACGTGAGAATTCACGACAGCGCAATTAGAGGATGGGAGTTCTTGGCTGAGGACGAGGCGATTGATGCTGCGATTGACAAATACGGCAAAGACCCGACGACGTCGGTCGCTTATTGTGCGTTCGAGACGCTTGGCGATCGAGGGGGACCCGAGTATCGGTTTTGGTTCGACCTGTTTCTAAAGCTTGCAAAATCGGATCACGTGGGTTGGGCGTAGGGCTCATTCTCAGCGCCCTTGATCAGGGGCACCGTCGGTCAGGTGGAGGCGACGCCTCGATGGCGCTTCTCCGTTTTCGTGGAGTGGGAGGCGTTAGCCGCGCGGATTGAGGTGGGGAATCTCGGCAACCGCTGGCTCGCCCGGGAACCATGGGGCTGCGAGCCAGTTCTGTCTCCAAAGCTGGAGGAACTGGCTGTGCCCGAGAAATGCAACACCAAAAAGGGTTGACCCAAAGAAGAAGCCTATCCGCCGCCCCGATGACAAGGAAACATCACCAGAGCCTGACCACATGGACCCGCCTCCCCGTGACGTGAGGGAGGCGCCAGTGCCGAACCCAAACGGCAAGCCCAACGAAAAACGCCAGCGATCGTTTAGCGGTTAGCCGCCATCAGTTCACAATTTGTCAGTTCGCTTTGAATCTCAGCCCCCTTTTCGCTTCGAAGTCTAACCCCTGACGCCTTGCGCTGACGCGCCGAGGCCGCCGGGCGAAGCTGGTCAGGGTTGCGCAGCCGGGCGGTTTCGGCGTCCAGCGAACCATGATGTGCGTTGGATCATGCGCGATTTTTGAAGCAGCGCCGCGCCTGCTTCCACAGGGTGCGGCCCACAGCCGAGACAGATTCCTGAAAGAGGGGAAAGGCGGCTCTGCCCCCTCTCCCCTGCAAGGCGAAAATCGGTCTCCCCGTCCTTCCTCCGTGCGGCCGGGGCCGCGCTCCGTGCAGGATCGACGCGGATCCGCATGCGCGGATCGGCGCCGACCCTCGTCTTCGCCTTCGGGCGGGTGATCCCCCTCCGATTTGTCCCCTTGCCCCCCTCTCCCCCGCTGTTCCGCACGAGCTCGGGAGCAGGAGCGGGGCTCCTGCTCCTTCGGGCAGGATTTCCGCTTCGCGGGAAACGGGAAAACAGGAGAGAAAACCCATGACCGAGACAATCACCATCCCCCTAAACAAGCTGGATTTAGACCCCAAAAACGTCCGCAAAACCTATAGCGCCGAGGGCATTGCAGCGCTGGCAGGGAGCATCAGGGCGGATGGCTACAGGCTGTTGCAAAACCTTGTTGTCAGGAAGGGCGATAAGAAAGGCCGCTATTTCGTGACCGCTGGCGGGCGACGCCGCGCGGCGCTCAATCTGCTGGCCGAGAAGGGAGAGATCGCGAAGGATTTCCCCGTTGAATGCAAGGAGCGCGCGGGCGAGGACGCGAAGGCGACCAGTCTTGCCGAAAACGTCTTGCGCGAGGCGATGCATCCGGTCGACCAGTACGAGGCGTTCCGCGATCTGGCGGACGAAGGCAAGTCGGTCCCCGATATTGCCGCACGGTTCGGCACGACCGAAACGATTGTGCGCCGCCGCCTTGCCCTTGGTCGCGTGTCACCGCGCCTCCTGGAGGCTCACCGCAACGAGGATATGACCTTTGACCAGCTTTCGGCCTTCACGATCAGCGACGATCACGAGGCGCAGGAACGGGTATGGAATGAACTGCCAACGTGGAACCGCTACGCATCAAACATTCGTTCCGCACTTGCTGGCGAGGGCGTTCGGGCCAGCGACAAGCGGCTCAAATTCCTTGGCGGGCTGGACGCCTACGAGGCGGCAGGCGGAACCGTCAAGCGCGACCTGTTTGATGACAAGGAAGGCGGTTTTGCGGTCGATGTCGTGAAGCTGGATGCCCTTGTAGCAGCCAAGCTTGAAAGCGCAGCCAAGGCCGTGAAGGCGGAAGGCTGGAAATGGGTCGAGATCATGCCCGATGTATCTTATGACACCTTCCAGACCTACGGGCGGCGCTATCCCGAACAGGTGCCGTTGTCCGAGGCCGAACAAGCCGAACTTGACCAGCTCACCGCAGAATATGACGAGCTGGCGGAGTTGATCGAGGCCGAGGCCGTCGATGAAGGGGCTGACGCGAAGATCGAGGAAATCGACAAGCGGATCACCGCGTTGCAGGATCGCACAGAAGTCTATGCGCCGGAAGTTTTAGAGATCAGTGGCGCGATCGTCACGCTGACGAACTACGGCGATGTGCGAATCGAGCGTGGTCTTGTGCTGCCCGAGGATGGCCGGGATGACGAGGCCGATGGCGACGACAAGGGCGGCAACGGCGTTGAAAAACCACAGGAAGTGGGACAGCCGAAGGTGACGCATTCGGCGGCGCTCGTCGAGGACCTGACCGCTCAAAAGACGGCGGCGCTACGGGTCGAACTCGCGAACAATCACGATATAGCCTTGGCGGCCGTGGTTCACGCGATGCTGTTGAGTGTGGTCTATGATTACTGCTCGAACGTAGATAGCGCGCTGCAAATCAGGCTGACACATGAGCATATCGAAACCAGCATGAAGCGGCGCGACGCCTGCCGAGCCGTGGCGGAGTTTGAAGGCCTTCGCGAGACATGGGGCGATCATATCCCCGGCAACCCTGCCGATCTGTGGGAATGGTGCTTGCAACAGAACCGCGACGAACTGTTGTCGCTTCTGGCTTTTGCGGCGGCTCATTCCGTCAACGCGGTGCGGAAGCTTCACTGCTATGACCGGAAAGGCGCATTCGAGCACGCAGACCAGCTTGGACAGGCTCTTGCGGTGAACATGACGAAATGGTTCGAGCCGACCGGCGACAGCTATTTCTCGCATATCAACCGCCAAAGCATCGAGGCCGTCATTCGGGAGGCGAAGGGTGATCAGGCCGCGCTTGCCGTTAAGGCGGCGGGCAAGAAGTTGGAAGCCGTCGGCATTGCAGAGCGGATGGTCGTTGATAGCGGTTGGCTTCCGGAGCCTGTGAGGATTTCTATTCCTGCTGCCGACACAAAGCGCGACGACGCCGATTTCGATGAAGAAACACCTCATCCCGTAGCGGCTGAATAATCATCAGCCGCTTGCCGGTCGCGCTTTCTCGGGCGCGATCGGTTTACCGCGCCTGCCTGCTCAAGCTCATCAATGCCTGTGTCGAGAACCCGCACATGTCGATTGGGCAGACATTCAGGACGCGCTTACCGTGGCGCTTGAAGCCTTCGGCCTTCCGGGAACGTTCATCGACGGCCGCTGATGCGATCGGGGCCGGATCGACCAACCCCGATCCGCATTGAGGGGAGGCCCCCTCCCCTCAAACTCCCCTTCCCGCCCGCAGAAAAACCGGCTCGGAAACCAGGCCGGCTTTGCTGCCGTTCATATATCCAAGAAGGTAAAGCAGATAAAGCGCGCGCCGGAGAGTGTCGAGCTATGAAGTGCCTGAAAGCCGTGGGAGAGTGGTTTTGTTTGCTACCGGTGGTAGCACAATTGTTGCGCCAAAATGGATATTCGAGTTATGGTTCTGCAAATCACCCGGAATCATGATTCCGAGTCACGCGAACTAGCGCCTACGACGGAGAAGACGAACCGACCAGAAAAAGAAAACCGCCCCGAAACGAATCCCGGAAGCGGTTTGCGAATAATCAATTTAGCCAAAATCTTTGTCGCAAACCTCCCTTCCTCTGTCAACCTGAAAAACACTGTTTCGGTGAACGGGATTGTTTTGTCTGGTCTCCACGACAAAGGAGACGAGAGTGGGAGAACCTATGCCACTGAAGCGGCCGATCGGCCGCCGAATGACACCGCAACGCGCCGAATATCGGCGACGGGCACAGTCCGCCGAGATCGGAGTGGTGACGCGCGGTCAGCTCGCCGTGCTCGCGCACAACCTGCCCTGCACAGGCTTGATCAACGCGACCGAAAGCCATCTTCTGGTCACGCTGATCAACACTGCGCCGGGCGAGGCCTTCGAGAAAGCCGGGAGGCCGATCATCTTCAAGTCCAACCAGCAGCTCGCCTTCGAAATCAATCGTTCGGCCGGCCGGGTGAGCCGCATGCTGTCGAGCCTCTTCGACACCGGCCTTGTCACCATGCAGGATAGTGGCAACTACAAGCGCTATCCGGTGCGCAGTGCCAGCGGCTCGATTGTCGATGGTTGCGGTATCGACCTGCGTATTCTTATCGTCCGCTACCGCGAACTCGACGATCTGGTGCGACAGGCGAAGGCGGAGAAGGCGACCGCCCGCGCGGCGTTGCGACGATATCGTGGCGCACTGCGCAATCTCCGGTGCGCTTTGGCGACGGTTACCGACCTTTCAGAGCGCGCCCGAGCACGGCAAGAGGCGCGTCTTGAACGGGTCGTTGCCCTGGTCGGCACAGCCGCAAAAGCCTCGAGCGGCGTGTTGCGCCGCGCAACGGCGCTTGTCGAGTGGTTCATCGAACGGGTCTTGCAACTTCCACGTCGCCCGCAAGTCGCGTCTGAAGCGGAAGAGTCGACATGCATGTATGCCGAAAACGACATGCACAAACAGACTACAACCCCTGATCCCATTGCAAATAGTAATGAGAATCGGCGTTCGGCTACCGCCGAACAACCCAATCTGTTAGAGGCTGGCTCCGCCAGCCAATGGGCTTATGAAACAAGCCTGGGGCGAGGTTCATACCAAGTCAACCAGCCGAAGCGCCTGCCGCATGTTGTTATGGCGTTGCAGGACGTTTTACGGGCGATACCGGCGTTGAGAACTTACGGGTTTGCCCTGCCCCGGACTTGGGCCGATTTGGCGCGGCTCGTGCCCCAAATGTGCTGTATTGCCGGCATTTCCGACGATGCACGGCGCTGCGCTGTCGCCCAAATGGGCGAACAGCAGGCGGCCGTTGCAATTGCGGTGACGTTGCAGAAATTCGACCGGCAGGAAGTTTCGTCGCCGGGCGGCTATTTACGGGCGATGACGGATCGCGCCGCCGCCGGCGAGCTTCATCTTGCCCGCTCAGTTTTCGGGCTTGCGGCCCGCAATCTTATGGAGACGGTGAATTGAAGTATCTCGTGCGTTATATTCTCGCGGCCGTTGTTTGCATCAGCGTCGGCGCGGCCGATGCCGATCCGGCCAGCTGGTCCGGCACGGCCCGCGTGATCGACGGAGACACGATCAGCGTGCGCCAGCAGCGCATTCGGATCGCGGCGATCGACGCTTGCGAACTCGACCAGACAGGCCTTCGCGACGGGGAGGTCTGGCAATGCGGCCTTGCAGGTCGGGCCTTTCTTCGGCGAATGATCGACGGGAAACACGTCCGTTGCCGGATCATCGACCGCGACCGCTATCGGCGCCTGGTCGGACAGTGCTTCTACGATGAAACCGACATCGGCCTGGCAATGGTCGGCGCCGGCCTTGCCGAATCCATGCTTCGATATCTGCCGTCGTCCCATGCGATCAACCTGGTCGAGTATGGCGAGGCCGAGAACGGCGCCCGAGACAGAAGGCTTGGCATCTGGTCGGCCGAGATCGAGAGTCCGCATCTCTATCGGCGCGCCAAGAAGTCTCCGGCGCCTTGAACTCTCATACCCAAATCGGCTACACGACCTTTCAGTGGCAATGAAGCAATTTGCTTCTCGAATCTTGTGGCGAACGGCATGAATGCGTTGCGTCGCCGCGAAAGATGAATAAAATGAGGCCACCTATTGCCGCTTCAGGTCGTCAGCGAGCCGGGGGATATAGCCAATGATGTTCATCCCTCACCCCTCCATGGCGGTTGCTTTTGACGCTCGTTCGCACGTCGACGCGGTTTGCGCAAATCCGGACTCCGCAAAAATTTCCCCGCCTGCGGCTTCCTCGCGCAGCAAATTTTTCCGGCCTCCGGCTTCCTCCGCTACCGCTTCGGCCTGCGGTGCGCACCGCTTTCCGCCGTGCCCGTGAACAATCGTCGCAACCACCAAAGAGGAGTGACTGACATGACCACCACCAACTTCATCCAGTTCGACACCGACGACCTGGACGCCGCCAAGGGCAACGGCCTAATCTCCACCATCGATCGCGACCTGGACATCCACGTTGTCCCGTTCGACTCGAGCAACGAGAAAGCCCCGACGCACCGCGTCTATGCCAAGTCTCCCCGCGGCTATGACATCGAGGTCGGCGGCATCTGGAAGAAGACCAGCGAGGCGAAGAAGCCCTACTACACTTTGTCGATCAAGCGTCTCGGCTTCAACGCCAATCTCGGCCGCTACCCCGGCCAGGACGATCCCACCCTGCAGGCGATAATCGAATGGGATCCCCGCGATTGATTGACGTGAAGCGCCCGGCCTCGAGCCGGGCGCATTCCTCACAAGGCCGATAAATGCCGCAAACCGCTCGATTTTGAGCGGTTTTTCTGCTAATGTTTGTCGCTATTGGAGATCTGTTGATGAATATCCATTCGACCCGTCCGGACCGCTCGCCGGAAGCCGTTGCAAAGCGCCGGAAGGCGACAGATCAGGCACGCGCGGCCAATATCCGGCAGGGCTACACGCACGATCCGGTACTGGAGGAAGCGACGGCGGCCTACGTCGCCGGCGATATCACCCGGGAAGAGTATCGCCTGCGTGTCGTGCGGCCGGCGAAACGGGCATAGCCGAAACACCAACTGTCAAAGGCGAAAGGCCGCCTGCCCTACGCAGGCGGTTTTTTGTTGGCCCCGCCGATGTCCGAGAGCCCTGCCAAAGGTTCCTATTAACACGTCGGACGATCCTGATCGTGCTGATGTGCTGCGCAACAGGTTCGGCATCGAGACTCATTCCGAACTCCGCATCGAAGAATACCGCGCCACGGCTTTCCGCATGGCGGAAATTGCCGAAGGCGACGGCCCGCAAGGGCAATTCGACAAGACGCACCTGAAAGCCATCCACAGCCACATCTTTCAGGACGTCTACGAATGGGCCGGGCACACCCGCAACGAAAGCCCGATCGTGGACGGGCAGCGTGTGGAGCCGATTGGTGGCCTCTCCAAAGGCGGCACTGCGTTCCTGCACGGCTCGCGCATCGACATGGGGCTCGACGAGGCGTTGAAGCCTATCCGTGATCCCGACGTTTTGCGAGGCTCGACGCCAGATCAGTTCGCCGAGCGTGCGGGCCAGGTCATGGCCGAGCTCAATTATGTACATCCCTTTCGCGAGGGCAACGGACGCACCCAGGAGGCGTTCATTGCCGAGCTTGGCCGTCACTACGGTCATGAGGTCGATTTCACCGTCATCACCAAGCCGCGCATGATCGAGGCGTCGAGCGAAACCACGAACGACCCGTCAAGCGCGGCCATGAAATATGTGCTTGAGGACGCGGTTGATCCGAACCGCCGCCAAGCCCTTCGGGCCGCGCTGTCCGACCTCGAGGTGCGCGGCGAGGTACCCTTTGAACACAACGTCCGCACAGCCCGCCCAGGCGAAGAAGTGACCGGCCAGGTGCTCGGGCACGACGACCGTGTCGCCAGCATCGTCTCGGACGAACGGATCATCGCCGTCGATCGCGCGGACCTCCCGGAGCGACTGCCCGATGATGAAGCGGAAATCACCTTCACCGCCCGATCCGACTTTTCCCGCCTTGGCCGTGAGCCACAGGCCATCGAGGCGCCCGTGCAGGCCGAAAGAGCCGAAGCGACCCTGCAAGGCACGCCGCCTGCCGACCTGGCCATCGAGACGGATATCGCGGCGCAGCGAGCGCGTGAGCGCGATAGCGATGACCGCGAACGGTGACAGCGTCCGCAGGCGGCAAGTTGCTCAGCGACCGTAGTTGACCGCCGGCGCGTTCGATGCGGCCGGCCGTCTCCATCCGTTGGGTGATTTGACGGACAAGCTACGACAGCCCCTCCCCATGCAACCGCTGGCGCGGTCCTCCTCTCCGTTGCGGCCCTACGGGTGCATGGGCTCGTTTCGGCTATCTTCGGTCTTTGCCGTCAACCAACGGATGGAGACGGTCATGCAGAGCATCAAGGACACCTACCAGCGCATCACGGACACCATTGTCGAGCAGCTTGGAGCCGGTACCAAGCCGTGGATCCGCCCCTGGCGCGGCAATGCCCGCCGCAGCGCGATCATTCCGCGGCGCGCTACCGGCGAAGCCTACCGCGGAATCAACGTCATCATGCTGTGGGTCGCGGGCCAGACGTTCGGCTACGAGGAAAACACTTGGATGACCTACCGGCAGGCCCAGGACTTCGGCGGTCAGGTCCGCAAGGGCGAAAAAGGAACCCTTGTCGTCAAGTACGGCACGTTCACTCCGAAGGATCACGAAGACGACGAAGACCGCGCGATTCCGTATCTGAAGGGCTACCCCGTCTTCAATATTGAGCAGATCGAGAACATGCCGGATCGGTTCTTCAGCCCGGTCGAGGAGTTGCCGGGCAATCCGGTTCCGCACATCGAGACCGTCGAGAGCTTCGTCCAGAACACCGGCGCAAGCGTCAACTACGGTGGCACCAAAGCTTGCTACCGGCCCAGCATCGACGACATCCTTATGCCGGAACGCGGGCGTTTCGACAGCGAGGTTCACCTTTACTCGACTTTGCTGCACGAGGTTTCGCATTGGTCAGGCGCAAAGCATCGCCTGGACCGCGATCTGACGGGCAGGTTCGGCAGTGAAGGCTATGCCGTCGAGGAGCTCGTTGCGGAGCTCGCGGCATCATTCCTATGTGCCGACCTGGGCGTGGCGCATGATCCGCGTGACAACACAGCCGCCTATCTGGCGAACTGGCTCGCCGTCCTTAAGAATGACAAGAGGGCCATCATCACGGCCGCTGCGAAGGCGCAGGCCGCTGCTGAGTATCTCACCGCCCTGCAGCCAGCCGCCGGGCTGGAAGCCGCCTAGTCTTACGGTTTCCCGTTGTTCGTTTGCCTGATCGATGGGCAGACTTGCCCGTCGACAATCACAAGCCACCAAGGACCAGAAAACCGGCCGTCAAGGCCGGCTTTGCCACTGCCTTGACGGCTGGCAGGGCAAAAAAGTTGGCCGCGGCCAACTGCGCTAGGGAAGCCGATTCTCGGCCAAGTTGTCATGGTTACCGAATCATGTCACCTTCGATACGGTTTTTTAGCAATTGCAGACTAAAAAGCGCATCGAGAGGGAAACGTCGATG
>NZ_AP017990.1:0-80166 GCF_030294925.1 Aminobacter sp. Y103A
ATGAGCCACCCGCAGCCCAACCGATTTGATCTCGAGATCGCCCAGCAAGGGTCAAAGATCTCGAGCGCGCTGCATATGTTGCGCAGTCAACAATATCCGCCAGACGCTCGCAAGGGGTTGAGGAAGTTTCAGCTCGGCGAAGTGGCCGAGTTCATGGGGGTAACTCAAAGCCATCTCAGACAAATCCATTCTGAGGGCAAGGGTCCCGAGATCGAAGCCACTGGCGGTCGGCGCTATTATACGGCCGAACAGATGCTCGAGCTTCGTGAATATCTGGAGGCCAACAAGAAATCGGACAAAAGGTATTACATGCCGCAGCGAAGGCCGGGGGAGCCGCTGCAGGTCTTGTCCGTCGTAAACTTCAAAGGTGGTAGCGGCAAGACCACCACTGCTGCACATTTGGCGCAGTATCTTGCCCTCACCGGCCACCGTGTTCTCTCTATCGACCTTGATCCCCAGGCATCCTTGACATCGCTCTTCGGCATCCAGCCGGAGCTAGATGAAGTAGCCTCGTTGTACGAAGCGCTCCGCTTTGACAAGGAACGCAGATCGATCTCCGAGATCATTCAGAGGACCAATATCCCCGGCCTGGACGTCGTTCCTGCAAGCCTGATCTTGCAGGAATATGAGTATGACGTGCCACTGGCGATTTCGTCACAAAACGGCGCTGAAGGTCGACTGTTTCACATGCGTATCGTCAACGCCTTGAAGGAGGTTGACGACAAGTACGATGTGGTGGTCATCGACTGCCCTCCCCAACTCGGCTACCTGACACTGACAGCCTTGATGGCTTCGACAGGCATTCTGATCACCATCCATCCACAGATGCTGGACGTTATGTCGATGAGCCAGTTTCTGATGATGCTCGGCGGAATCATGACTCCTGTTGCCGAGGCTGGAGCGCAAATCCGCGTTGAATGGTTCCGATACCTCGTCACCCGATTTGAACCAACGGACATTCCACAGGCTCAAATGGTCGGCTTCATGCAGTCCATGTTCGCTCAGCACTTGCTCAAGAACCCTGTCTTGAAATCCACCGCGATTTCCGACGCCTCCATTAAAAAACAGACGCTCTATGAGGTCGAGAGAGGAGAGTTTGTTCGTTCGACTTATGACCGCGCCATGGAAAGTCTCAACGCTGCAAATGGCGAGATCGTGGAATTGGTCCACAGCGCATGGGGGCGGAAATGAGAAACTTGTCAGCCGTTTTTTTCGCTGTTTTTTCAAGGATAAACAGCAGCTTATCGGATTTGAAGGCGAAGCCGGAGGCCCATGATGTCTCGTAAGAATCCCTTTGCAGCATTGGATATGGCTTCGATCTCGGCGGAAGCAGCCCCTGCCAAACCTGGTTACGGCATGACTGGCGCCGCCAAGACGGTCGTTCGCTCAATCGAGGACCTGGCTGAGAACGCCAAAAAGCTCATGGAAGGCGAAGTGATCGTGGAGTTGGATCCTCGTTCACTTGACGTTTCCTTCGTAGCGGACCGCCTGTCTGACGACGATGAAGAATATCAGGAACTGAAAGAGGCCATCAAAGCGTCAGGGCAAACGACACCTATCCTTGTTCGGCCGAGCCCCAAGGATGCGCAGCGCTACATGGTGGTCTTCGGCCACCGCCGTCTAAAGGTCGCCCATGAACTCGGGATACCGGTGAAAGCCGTCGTTAAGACGCTCGACGACATCACGTCTGCGATTGCCCAAGGGCAAGAGAATTCTGCCCGCGCGAACCTTTCGTTCATCGAACGGGCCTACTTCGCCCAAAACCTTCTGGCCACCGGAATGAGCAAGGATGTGGTGAGGTCGTCACTAGCGATCGATGAAGCCATGCTCTCGAAGATGCTGAGCGTCATCGAGATCGTACCAGCGGCTATGCTCAAGGCGCTTGGCGCATCGAAGAAGATCGGTCGTGACAAGTGGCTCAACCTGCGCCAGATCCTTCTCAACCCCGCCCACCTGGCAGTCGCGTGCGATTACATCTCTTCGGATGAATTCATTGCGATCGCTGAAGAAAAGAGGTTCGACGACCTTCTCGGCTACTTGAAAAAGTACAAGGCCAAGTCGGGAGCGAAAAAACCCAAGCGTGACGCCGCCGAAAAGGAATGGACCGCGAGCGACAGCTCGTTGAGTTTCGTCATGAACGCGAAGTCGAAGAAGGTTGCCATCGAACTCTCAAAAGCCGAGGCGCGGCCCTTCAGCGACTGGCTATCGACCCATATCGATCGTCTTTACAGCGAATACAGGCGATCACAATCTGAAGCTGATGGAGACTAGAACGCGAAAGAAAAAGGCCCCCAAGCGGTAAACCGTGGAAGCCCTTCTCGTTATCCGTAGCAAGATCGAGAATCGCATTTCCCTGAATCTCAGTCAAGAGTCTTTGGCACCGTTTTGGTGAGCGTATTTCTTTTGCCTAAAGAAAGGTGAGAGAAAAAATGCATTCGGGAAGTGTGACGACGCCCTTCGGGCGGCGGCCGATGACGCTCGGCCAAATTTCAAGCCAGATGGCGGCAAAAGCCATCAAGCCGGACGCCGTGGCTCACAAGTGGCAGGTTTTCCAGCATATTCGTGAGGCGAGGGAACTCATCGGCGCTACAGATCGCGGGCTTGCGATCTTGAATGCATTGCTGACCTTCCATCCGGAAACCACTCTTACAGGCGATGCCGAGCTTGTCGTCTGGCCATCCAACGAACAGCTGATGGCGCGTGCCAACGGGATGCCGCCGACGACGCTGCGTCGGCATCTTGCCGTGCTGGTCGACTGCGGTCTCATTATTCGGCGCGACAGCCCGAACGGCAAGCGCTTCGCGCGCAAGGGTAGGGGAGGGGAGATCGAGCAGGCTTACGGCTTTGATCTCTCGCCGATCGTTGCGCGAGCAGAGGAATTCCGCGACCTCGCTCTGGCGGTGCAGACCGAGAAGAAGGCATTCAGAGTCGCTAAGGAGCGCTTGACGCTCGTGCGCCGCGACATCGTCAAGCTGATCGAGACCGGGATTGAGGAGCACGTTCCTGGCAATTGGGGCAGGGTCACGCAGACCTACCAGCAGATCGTGAGCCGCTTGCCACGCTCGGCGCCACGTCAGCTCGTAGAGGATGTGTGGCAGCAACTTCACGAGCTCTACGTCGAAATCCATGACGTGTTGGAATCCTTCGTGAAAAACGAGAATGCGGACGCCAATGAGTCCCATTCTGGACGCCACATACAGAATTCAAAACCAGACTCTATTTTTGAATCTGAAAACGGCTTTCGAGAAGAAATGGAAGCGGGCGGCAACGTCGAGGAAACCGACAACGTACGGAGCTTGCCGAAGCGGGAATTGCCTTTGGGAATCGTGCTGGACGCCTGCCCTGGGGTGCGAGAACTGACCACCGGCCGCGAAATCCGGCACTGGCGGGATTTCGCGGCCGCAGCTGAGCTTGCCCGGCCGATGCTGGGGATCAGCCCGAGCGCTTGGCGGGAGGCGCGCGAGGTCCTGGGCGAGCAGCACGCGGCGATCACGCTTGCGGCGATCTACCAACGGGCTGAGCAGATCAACAACGCCGGCGGGTACCTCCGCAGCCTGACAGATCGTGCCCGGGAGGGCAAATTCTCAACCTGGCCGATGATAATGGCCTTGCTCCGAGCCAAGCTCGATGCGCAGAATTCCGCTGACACGGATGCGCCGCACCCGACAGATCCGGTTGACGGCGTCGGGGGAATGCGCGTCTCGGAAGCGCTGCTGAAAACCCTGCGAAAGCCGAGGGCTTAATGAATGGCAGGGTCACTCCGCGGCGCGAGCTACTTCGGCTTCGATCAAGCCGGACCGGCGAGCCCGGTCGATGAGGTTCTTCACCGAGGAGGGCGACCACTTCGATCCTCCGCGCGGCGTGCGCTCATGAAGCTTTTCGAGCTGCGCAGCGATTTCGCGCAGGGTCAGGTTCGGATTGCTCGAATGAATGCCGGCGACCAGAGTCATCAGGCGATCTTCGGGAAGGCGAGGAGGGGACTTCCTCAGCAAGCTCGGATCGGCCATGTGTTCGGCCACGAGCCATTTCACTGCCCGGCGCAAGCGTTCGGGCGTCCAGTCGAAGCCTCGTTGCTTCAGGACGCGCGCGATGTCGTCCCAGGTGTGGTCAGGCCGCATACGCCGGACGGTTGGCAGCCATTGGTTCGCCGTCGCCTGTACCCGATCGCCATAGGCAGCCCTTTGCGCGGCCGTCATATTTGCCAGCACCTCCGGCGTCCCTGCCCTGAGGCCCGGGTTACCTGGCATCCGTCCTTTTGCCTTCGCCGCCGTGATGCCTGCTTTGGTTCTTTCGGAAATCAGCGCGCGCTCGAGTTGCGCCACCGCGCCGAGGACCTGGAGCGAAAACATGCCCTGGGGCGTCGTCGTGTCGATTGGATCCCGCAGCGACCGGAAGTGCGCCCCCTTGGCGGCCAAATCCTCGATCATCTCGAGAAGATGGCTGACGGATCGGGCAAGGCGGTCGAGGCGAACCACCACGAGCGTGTCGCCGGCGCCGATCTCGCGCAGCAGCTTTGCAAGAGCTGGTCTGGCTCGCGAAGCGCCCGAACCGTGCTCCTGGACGATCTCGCTGCAGCCGGCCGATCGCAGTTCCATTTCTTGCGCTTGCGTTGCCTGCTCCTCCGTCGAGACGCGTGCGTAGCCGATCAGGCGGCCCTGTGGTCGACCAGAAATCCGATTTTGTGTGTCAGCGGCCATTTGGAGGGTCTAAGAGGTCGTTAGTTGAGCGGTTTTCCAAATCCAGAGGATACGGATAACCGATCGTTTGTAAACGTCTATAGCGTGGTTTCGCTGGCTTGGGGGTCGCCTGAAACGACTGGAAATCGGGCTTTTCTATCCAGAAAAGCTCGTTCTCAGAGGGCTTTGTTCAATTCGATATGGGATACTTATCGGAAGTGAGAGGCCCAACTATGGACCGTAGCAAGTGAGGAACTCTAATTTTCAGATAGAGTTCTTTTACAAAATCATTTATCATAATTTCAATGGCTTACGATCTTGCCAAATTGCCTACCCAGAGCCTGCTGCGGCCCATCTCGGACGCCGGCATCGCGCTCGCCCGTCTGGACGAGCGCATCGCCCGTTCGCCGGTCGGCGCGGGCTTTCTCGAACGCGCTCATTTTGCCGATGCCTGCGCCTCATTGTGGATCGACGGGGAACTCGTCCACCTCGAGGATCTGGTACTGCACGACGCCCGCGCCGACGTCCGCACCCCGACCCATGAACTGACCATCGCCCGCGACGTCCTGAAAGCCCGCCGGCGCATGGTATCCCAGCCGCCCGGCTGGACCCTCAGCCCCGACGGCCTCCACACGCTCCGGCAGGCATGGCCTGCAGCATCACTTGGTCGCGACAGCGCCGGGGGAAATGCTGGCGCCGCGGCGGATCTTGCTTCCATCGAAGAAGGGGAGGGGGAAGCCGCATCCGAACAAGATTCCAGTCCCCTCGAAGCAGAGCTAGCCGCCATCGATGCGCTGCTCGCCCGATCGGAAGCAGCCATCGAGGCAGCGAAGACGCCCGGCCGGCTCGGGCTGCCCGGGAAAAAAGATCCGCTGGTCTACGATCTCGATTGGGACGAGGACGCGCGCCTCAACGAGTGGCGCGGCGTGCTCGCCGTGATCGGCGATCTGCCAGCGGTGCTGCTGGCGATCGTTGCCCTCGACGCCTGGAACGAACTCGCGGTGCTGCAGCATGCGCCCTGGCTTGGCCGGCTGCTGTCGGCGTCGATGCTGCGCCAAGCTGGCCTCACCACCGCAGCGCATCTCACCGCCTTCAATCTCGGCCTGAAATCCATTCCCGTCGATCGGCGCCGGCATCGTGATCGCGAAACCCGGCTGCTCGCGATCGCTCACGGCCTGATCGCAGCCGCCGAGCTCGGCCTGAAGGAACATGACCGGCTGGCGCTGGCGCGGCAGATGATGGAGCGGAAACTTGCCGGCCGGCGGACGTCGTCAAAGCTGCCGGAGCTGATCGAGCTGGTGATGGCAAAACCGCTGGTTTCGGCGGGCATGGTCGTGAAGGCGCTCGACGTCACGCCGCAGGCGGCGCGGCGGATTGTTGGCGAGCTCGGCCTGCGGGAGTTGACGGGGAGGGGGAGGTTTCGGGTGTGGGGTGTTAATTGATTTTCACCACACGGGCATCAAGTGCCGTTAACACTACACTGGACGGAAAGTCATGCGATAAAAATAACAGATACATTGTCGTCGCCACCTGCGTCCAAGGCAGAGGTGAGTAGTGCGTTGGCAGGGTTATTCGGATTTCTCACTATTATGTTTGCGATCTCGTCATCAGCCAAGAGATCCGATAGGCCATCGGAACATAATAGGATTGGTCGGTCGAGAGTTGTTCCCTTTTGCATTATATGTGGTCGGATCGGGAGGCGCTTTGTTGAGCCACCAAGTGATTGTGTTAGTGCGTGGCTACGTACTCCGCGAATCGATGCTGTGTCATCTTTGCTGACCTGCAGCAGTCCGTTCGGCTCGACAACATATGCCCTGCTGTCACCTATATTGAAGAAGAAGGTTTGGCTGCCGCAGAACTTTATGCCGACGATAGTACTGCCCATCCTTGGGCGCCCTCGCGGATCGAGCATAGATATGAATACCCTTTCGTTAGTTTGTTGGAGAAGGGCCTCCAATTCTTCATTCGAGTTGGCGCTATCAATGCCGCCGAGCATATGTTCTACGACAATCTCACTGGCATATTCTCCAGCGTCGTGGCCTCCCATTCCGTCAGCTATGAGGGCCCATCCGCGTGATGCCGATATCTTGCCATGCCAACTTCCGTGGTTCGCGCTGCTCTTCCATCCCTGAACGGCAATGCGATCTTCGTTGTTGGATCGCACGAGACCCACATGGCTAGATGCCCAAACCTCCCTGATGGCACCGCTATCCCCCATGAGTACCTCCGAGGAGGTGGGTCATGGCGCTTCGTATCGCGTCGACATATTCAGGGCGTCGCGTAACTACGCCCTCCACCCGCCTAAAGCCGGATCGACGGACCATTTCCCCAAGAAAAGGCCTGTTCGAAACCACCGCCAGATCATTGTCCTTGAGCAGAAAGAAGATTTCTTTCGGTTTTGTTTGTGTCAGCCGAAGGAAGCCCTTTACTGACCTGCGAGTCAATTCGGATAAAGGGTCATATGTGTTGCCCTGCCGCGGTTCGCTTTGAGGTGCAACCATTGAGTAGATTTCGATGTCCACTTGTTGTGATATCAAGCTATCTACGTCTCGCAGCATGAAGCCGTTAACAATGACGGATTGGACGCCTGCCGTTGATACGACCAACTTGCTGGCCGCTGTCTTCAGAGCCTCCTCAAGCAGCTCACCTTGCTCGTACGGCGCCAACGTGCGAACTGGAAGGGCGTCGATACCGTGCTGGGCAACCTTGTGCCTTTCTTTCGCCGCCAGCAAAGCAGCGTGCGCAGGATTGGCCCTTCGGGGCCGGGTGTCGGATTGAACAGCCGGAGCGATCGAACGCACCTGTCCGCGGGCAGTCGCCTCTTCCAATCTGAGAGCACGAATATCCTCGGCGTGCGGCAAGGCCGCAACTATACTTCTCCCAACCAGGCGATCGAGGCGCCTTCGTCCTTCCGATTCCTCTATTGCCTTGACAAAGCCCATTTTCCTTGGACCGCCGTGTTCGGCGAATGCTCGCTCGTGCGGCTCCGAGAGTTTCCCGTCAAGAGCAAAGCCAATCTGTATTTCCTTTCCCTTCTCTGCCATGTAGACCAAGGCAATGGCCTGCCGAAACACATTGCTGCGGCGGACAATCCGCTTCAGGGCGAGAACGTTGCGTCGAAAATCTTCCCCGCCCTGCCGGCGGATCACTTTAGTCACATCAGGAATATTGAGTTCGCTGATTGTTGGAGGATCTGCGGGATAGGGTCTGATCTCGACCGCTCCGCCGCTCTTGAGTTCAGACGCCCTGACAACGCTCTCGCCCGCAAGACGGATAGGCAGTCTCTGTATCCCATCATAGTCGATTACAAGCATCTCTTCTTGGGGGACTTCCTCGCGCTCGATCAAGAGCCTTGCGTCGCCAGCATTCGTCAGCTTGAAAGATTGAAAGTCCGTCGAGATCTGCCTCGCCACAAAGCCTTCTGCGACGAGCGTATCGATGGTGCTCTTGACGATATCAGGCTTCAGCCCGAGCATTCCGGCAATTCTCTTCTCCTGCGTTTCGCCTAATGACAAGCATCGCATAACAAATTCGCTGATTGTCGGAAGTATCCGATGCGAGGTTGTCACAGCTTCGATGGTGAGACGGAAGATAGGAAGGCCCACCTCCCCATAGTCGATCAACCGGAAACCTTCTCGAAATTGGTAGGCCCTTGCGACATCTTCCGGGCTCATGAAAGGGTCTCCGTCTCACAAGTTTCGTCGTTCCTGTCTATGTAGTCAATTACCTTGCGAAAAGGGTTTATACCTTCAACTGACCGGCAAAACATCTGATCCCCAACGATGACGAGTGCGCTCTTACCACGAGAAAGAGCTACATTAAGCCGGGGCTTTTCCCGCAAGAAGCCGAGTTGATTATTTGAGTTCGAGCGAACGACCGAATAGATGCAAACATCTGCTTGCCGGCCCTGGAATGCATCGACGCTGTTGCAGGTGACTTCCAAATCGGACCACTCCGCCAGACCCTGGGAGTTCATTTCGCGCAACGCGGCCACCTGGCCGGTGTATCCGGCAATAACGGCAACCGAGATCTTCTTCTTCTGTGCCTTGGCTAGAAACTGAAGACGCTGCAGGATTCCCCTAATAGCTGCGACTTCGGACTGGTTACTGTAAGTCTCGCCTTCTTTCTTTTCACGCCTGTTCGGGAGGCTGTGCGTCGAATACCAGGTAACTGGTCTTGGAAAAGCGCTTGCGAGCTTCAAGCCGTGGGACATTTTTGGGCTATCCAGTCCACGATCGTAGAAACACTCGCTGATCAAATCGCCAATAGGCTTGATCATACGGTACTGATTGCGGAGCTTGGCTCTGTTAGCATTTGGCAATCCAAAGTCTTCCTGCAGAAAGCGATCGAGCAGCGTCGATTTCACTTCCGAGCTATCGAAATTCGCAAGCAGTTGTTCCCCGAGATCCTCAAAGAAAGGCGGAAGCTGTTTTGGATCGCCGACAACTATCCATTTCCGGCTCCTCGACATCGGAATGAGGATTTCCGTCGGCGTTGCCTTTGAAGCCTCGTCGACGATGCAAAGGTCGTAGGCTACGTCCTCCATACCCTGGACGCTTGCTATACCTACGCAAGTGCCCGCGATGATTTGTGCCGACGACAACATTGCGGCATTGAAGTCGGAAGATCTTCCAACTCGCAGCTGCCAATCCTCCAACAGAGAGAGCCGCTCACGGCAAGCATCGACCAACGGACCCGGGGCAAGAAAATGGATCGCCCAATCGGCCAATTCCGACTTATCGGTCGAATGAGCTAACGCCTTAGGGTATTCTCCCATTTGTTCGAGTTCACTGCGCAGCGTCGCTTGCTCGCGTCGACTGCGCTGCAATTCCGCTTGAAGCGCACCGATTTCGCTATCGAGCTGCGTTGTTTCCTCCTCCTGCTCCTGACTAGTCTGTGCCGGAGGGGTTCCCGTCTCGCTGTTTCCGTCCCGCTCCTTCTTTCGCCGCTCGATTTCCTCGACCGTGTCTTCTTCCCGCTTCAGGAGTTGGATCAGTCGTTCCACTTTGATGCCGATTGCCACAGCATGTTTGTCTACACCTACTGCCGCAGCCCACTTCTCGAGGTCTTCTTCTGCTGCCTTCCGAACTTCAGCGATCCAAGCATCCACCCGCCGCGACAGAAGTAGCGCTTTGCTTTGCTCCGAAATTCTCGGCTCATCGGCCCTACCGATGCGGATCATGTCCAGTTCGGGTGCAATACCTGACACTTTTTCAAGGACGTTATCCAAAGCTATGTGTGTCTGAGAGGATAGGAGTATCCGATCGCCTGGATTGCGTTTCAGCCATTGGAGGACGATCTCGGTAATCAGCGTCGTCTTCCCGGTGCCTGGGGGGCCTTCGATAGCGAGGATGTCTTCCACGCCAAGCGCTTGTTCAAGAATCCGCCGCTTTTCATCGTCCAAGGATTCAGTATCCCCATTAACGGATAGGTCATCGGCCGTTTCCAGTTCGACAGAGGTGATGGGTGTTGCAGTAGACGGATTGAGTATGAGTTGCTTGAGCCTTGGACTAACCGCTCTGTCGAATAGAACAGCATCGAGCGCTTGAGTCTGGTGGCTGAGAGCCTTCTGGGCTGCAATTGTATTGATGGCGATATCGCCTCGCCTTGGCAGCCGTGCGGCGTCGCCGAAGGTCACAGTCATGGTTATCTGGTTGAATGCGACGCCGGTGATCTTGCCGCAGACACGACCGTCGGAAAGTTGAACGAGCCTATCCTGACCGATTAGGTCGTCGCCATGAGCAAGTTCTGTAGTAAACACGACCTTGTCGCCCGACCGTTTCATGTCGACATATTTAATGGCGTTGCTTTTTCTTGCTTCATGATCGGCACGGTCTCGGAGATAGCTTCTCCAGACCCGGAAAATTCGTTGAGTGGCTTTTGCTCGTCTCTCTTGCTCGTATTCTTCGCAGGCTGCCTTCGCTTCTACCAACAGCACCCGTAACTGGCGCCCGGCGTCCTCCGGGTCCGCAGGACGGCCAAACGAAAAGCGCAGAGGGCGGTTGAATGCGGCCTCTCTCATCTCAGAGGCGAGGCTTGCACCGATTTCGCTAGCGCGTTCTACAAACAGCGCCTCTCCACTCTTGCCATCGATTGCCACCTGGTAGCGCCATGTCGCGCCAACGAGAGTTATCTGCAACCCGTCGCCATCTTTATCGCCCTTCACCCCTAGTGCAGCGCACTCGGAAAGATCCTCAAGCACAAATGCTTCGATTGCGCTCTGGCTGTCGGCCGATAGTCGTTTTTCCAAGGCAGACCTAACCCTAGGGGCGAGCAGAAGGTATATGTTGATCTCGGCGGCGTTGTGGTGATTAACCTGCGCCTGCTCGAGAAGTTCTTTTAGGACTGAGGCAAGCGGCGGCCTGGCCGATGGGTCGGCGTCCAAGCAACGCTCCATGATCGGTCGGATCTCAGCAGGGAGAGGAGCCTCCTGCAATCCAGCCATAAGCTCCTCTTCTTTGTCGAAAATTCGGCCCGTTACGCAAGAGATCGCAACAGCTGCAAACGCGTAACAATCTCTCGTGAACTGATAGGGTGGATATTCAGGGCTTGACGGGGTGTAACCCGGCGTGTGGTCGAAACGGAAGGTCAGCCCGGATGAAGGGAGCCAAGCACTATTATTGTCGGTCAACTTTGAAATGCCATAGTCAGCAAGTTTCGGCGTCCTGCTGGCATCGATGAGAATGTTCTTCGGTTTGATGTCGCGGTGGACGACCTGATGCTTTTGTGCGAAGGCGACACCCTCAAGGAGGCCGTGCCCAAAACGCTGCCAGAAGGAGTTCCAACTCATTGGACCTTCCTGCTTTATGACGTCCTCCAGATTGTCCTCAATCCATTCAAGAACGAGATACCAGTTTCTGTCCTCGTCTATGTCTGTGGCAATCCACTCAACAATATTTTTGTGCTTGATGTTCTGCAGGAACGTTGCTTCCCGCGTGAAACTGGCCATCGCACGTTCGTCGTGAGGACCGAATTTCACCCGCTTAATTGCCACGAGATTTGTAGATACTTGGTCGAATGCCTTGGTGACGGTTGCCTGAGCCCCGTATCTGATATCAGCAGTGAGGAAATAACGGCCTCCCAAGATGGAGTTTCCGCCGTTTGCCATTGCATCCTCCCAGCGCGTATTGATCGTCAACAGATGGACCGTGGTCGAGCCTACCAGCGGCTACGGCAATGTTATCCGTCTAGGGAACTTCAATTAGCCTCGCATTTTCTAGAACGGAATGCTTGAGCGTTTCAATTCTTATGGTTGCACTCCTCACAACTTTGCATCGAGGACGGCGCCGACAGTGCTCGACACCTGTGGCTATTCCAATCGGATGTTTCGTTAGCGAGCAGTCCAAGCGATCGAGCTGGCGTCGCAATCTTCTTAACTTGAAGCATCCCGCACCGCGCTGACTGAGACGCTGGTGAGAACTGTTGCTAAATAAGTTGATCGAATCAGTTCTTCGACTACAACTTAGCCGGAAACTCGGGGGCGGAGCTTTTGTCGGAAACACCTTCTACTCATGCGTGGATACGGTTTTTAAGGAACTACGGGCCGATCCCCACCAATGACAATATGTATGATGAGACGATCCAGCGCGCCCTGCGACGTCATAAGATCCGGCCGATCACGCTCCCAGCGCCGCTTCGCGACGAACTCGTTGAAAATTTTCGCGGCCCCTCCCCAGGGTCATACATCATCACCGGTACAGCAGGTGATGGAAAAACATATCATTGCCGAGAAGTCTGGATCGAACTCGGCGGCGACGCGAACCTCTGGAACCAGGGCGACAAGGTTCAGCGTCTGGACCTTGGCGACGGCCGCTTACTTGTCGTCGTCAAAGATTTGAGCGAACTGCGCGATGACGAAAGTGCGTCGCTTATTGCAGAATTCTCGGCCGATATCGCGAACCCAGCCGCCTCAACATCCTACCTCCTTGCCGCCAATCACGGGCAGCTCCTCGAGAAATTCAAATCGGCGCCGAAGACGCCTGAGATCGAACGGGCCAGCCGGGTTGTCGAAGACCTCTTGGTAACCGGGGTGACGAACGACGCGGGAATTCGTCTCGAACTGAGAGACCTCAGTCGATCTCCGGCGGCCCAGATGGTGACGGCGATCATCGAGGCGATGACCGAGCATGAAGGTTGGCAGGGGTGCGACAGCTGCTCCGCGCGCAGCGACGGCGCAATCTGTCCCATCTTCGAAAATCGCCGTCGGCTCATAGGCGTCGGCGAAGAGGATCCATTCAAAAGGCGACTAGCGGCGATCATTGAACTCAGCGAGCGTAACGGGAGCCATTTTCCGGTGCGTCAACTCCTGGCCCTGATCGCCAACAGTCTCCTCGGCCATCCCGAGGCCCGGGACGGCTTGATGACATGCGCCGACGTGCCTGCGCTTCAGGACGCCGGACACCTCGATCTTGCGAGCATCTACCGCAACATTTTTGGCGAAAATCTGAAGCCAAGCAGGGCCGAGAAGACGGAGCTTTTCCGTAAGCTCAATGCGTTCGGGATCGGTGCGGAAACGAGCAACCGGGTTGATAATCTGCTCGTCTATGGCGCTGATGATCCGGCCTTCAAAGCCGACTACGATGAACTTGTCGTCTCGGATCCTGTGTACGGGGCGACGCCCGCCTTCACCAGTGCTCAACGCACATACCTCGAGGGCGCTGATCCTAATGAACGCACCGCTTTCCTTGGAGCGCTTCGCGCACAACGGCAGCGCCTGTTTTTTATGATGCCGGAGCCCAAGCTCGACGAGTACGATCTCTGGGACCTCAGCGTGTTTCGTTACGCGGGCCTGTACCTCGAAACGGCGCAAAAAATTTCCAGCGGACAAACCGCTCCCCGGCAGGCGGTCAGTATGATTGTCCGCGGGCTGAATCGTATCTTCACGGGGATGTTGGTTCAGAACCAGGATGAGCTCGTGCTTGCGACGTCTGGCAGCTTTTCGCAGTCGAAGCGCAGTCCGCTGCTCGATGAAATCATCTCGGTGCCTCGAGCGAGCGGTGAAGAGGTCAGCGTTGTCTCGGACAAAGCCGGCCGAAACTTCGGAGTCTCGGTCAAGCTGGTGCGCGGTGGCGAAATTCCTCCTGTGTTCCTGGCATTGTCGCCGACTAGGTTCGAGTTCCTCGGGCGCGTCGCCGAGGGTGCCCTCCCCAGCAGTTTTTCGCTTGAGTGCCACGAAGATCTACTGGCCTTCAAAGCCCGGCTGCTGCGGGAGACCGAAAACCGCCGCAAGCTCGATGGCGATGACGTGACCGCAGACGGAGAACTCGTTCTGCGGTTTATCGACATCAATTCCGATGGCCGCGCTCAGCCGCGACGCGTGATCGTGCGAGTATGACAATGGAATTTCTTGATCGCCCTACCCAGTTCGAAGAACGCGCCGGTCCTGCCTATTGGATCGACGAAGCGATCTGGGGACATCGCCTTCATGACGAGCAGTCACCGTGGCTAACGTTTCTCGAGTTTCTGACGGTGCTCCTGTCGGAGCACCGTGAAGGGCGCGCACTCAGCGAGGAGGTGTATAACAGTCTCTCGTATAAGCCACAGCTTCAGCTACGTCTGCGCAACCTCGTGTTCAACAATCCGCATGTTATGACGGTTCGCGCCGAAGCGGGATCAGACGATGCGGCTTGGTCGCTTTGGCTCGATAAAATGGCGGAAACGGCAGGCGGCATCGACAAGCCTGATTTCAAGTATCTTCGCGATCGCTTCGAAACGTTCGACGATTTCGCGGCCGTCTTGAGCTTCCTTCAAGGCTCAGCAATTGAGGGGTCGAGCAACAAGCGGTGGAGCTCCAAATTCGTCTTCCCGTTTGGGCCGCATTCTCTGTTCGAAGACGTCAACGTCAAGCCGAACGGTAGCGTCTCGAACGATCGCCGCTTTTTTGCCCGCACCGGCGAAATCCTCTATCTCATGTTAAGCAGGAGCAAACACGCTGACGAGCTTCGCGCCTTGCTGACCTCCCGTTTTCTGGATCAACCGGCACCCTATGATGCGATGGCGCGCGCGCTCCAGGGAGACATCCAGCTCGCCAAGGCAGAACGTGGGGGCGCCTATCTGCCATGTTCGCGGCATCCTGTCTTCGATCGAATGGCGCAAGATTGGCTTTCGATCCTGAAGTTGCCCATTCCCGGCCACGACGCAATCCCGCACCTTGTGACCACTGCTGGTCTCAATTTGCTTCTTTATCAACTCGATCGGGCAAGAGAGCTGCTTGATCGTTCTCCTGTCGAACTCGTTTGCGAAATCGTCTCGCCCAAAAAGTCCGTTGTGCGGGATCTGTCGGCCGACTCCTATCAACACAACAACATGCTGCCGCAACTGGCGATCGAGCGATTTATCATGCGCATTGCCGAGACGCCGGCCTGGACGGCCGCCGTTGCATCTGACGAACCCGTCTTGAGGGCCAGTGACCTGATGCAGCGCGAGTTTGGATGGCCGGACGGGGACGAAGACGACACCGTCGGCGATCCGAAGGATCTGCTTGACGAGCTGCTCAGGAAGGCCACTACCCGTCACAAGCAGCACGTGGGCAAAATTCATGCGACATGGTCGCGGGCAATCGGACTGTCGTCACGTCGATCGAGCAGGCGCGTGCGCTACGCACCGACCGATCGGTTGCTGAAGACCCTCGTCGTCGCCTGCGTGGATAACAGGCTCGAATTCAAAGATTTCCTGGCGCGCTTGCATCATCGGTACGGGATCGTCATCGGGGATGCGCAGGCACGATCATTTGTCGATGCCGGGACCGCGGACCAGGAAGACTTTTCGGACAATGCCCATCGCCTTGAAGAACGATTGGCAAGCCTGGGTCTGCTGAGACGCCTATCGGACAGCTGCGCCTACGTCGAAAACCCATTCCAGAGAGCGAGAGCCGAGTGAACCCCTCTGATCTCATTGGCGCCGCCGGCGCGACATCGATCCGTTTGCGTCTTGACGCGCTCTCGCCGGAAGATGGAATGGCGCGATATCTTCTTGATCGTCTGACCGGCGAGCAGGTCGCCGCAATCACCCAGGCGTTGCTCACCGATGCGAAAGCCACTGAGCTTCTGAACATTGCGTTACCGCGCAGCCTGGTTTCACCGTTCGGACTTCCGGACAGTGTGATGACGGACGAGCGGATGGTAGCGATCCGGCATGCCGACTACGACCGGCCCGCACTTCTCTTTGCCAACACGGATGAGGACCAAGGTGCCTCTCTCGGGGATGTAACCCTGATTGGCGCGAAACAGCTGACGGAGGAGCCGGGGCCTTGGGTCGAGGCCGCCGCCGCGGGCCTTGGTCTGAGCGAGGGCCAGGTCGCGACTTGGATGGCTGCGTTGAAGGGGCTGACCTCGGCCGATGACTGGACGCTCCACCAGATTGCAACCTATGTCGCGATGACCCGCACGCGTATCGAAACCGATGCGGTGCCTGTCACGGACGCATTGGGGTGGGCATTGTCGGCGTTGCGCCTGCCGCGCGACAGCGGTTACTTCCTGGGGCTTGGCGAACGCGAACGCGAAGTCCCGCGTCGGTGGAAAAAGCTGTTCGAAAAGCTCGTCGCCGAGCGCAAGCCTTTGATGGTCAAGCAGCGTCCCAATCGCCAGCTTATCGAAAATGACGAGTTGAGAGAGCAGTTCGCGGAGGTGCGGGACGATATCCCAGCGGAGGTCCATTCGGCCATCGAGGCTTTCATTGAGGCCGCGCCAGGGTGGGGCCCACAAGCAGAAGCGCTCAGCCTGTTCGAATGGGAGGCCGAGAGCGTTCTTCAGTTGTTTTCCGGGATTAAGCTGAAGAAAACCTCGCTCGCCCAAGAGACAATCAATTTCTTCGAGTTCACGTTTCCCGACCGACTGAGCCCAGCCGACAACGAATACCTCCGCGCTCTCAAGGGGCGGTCGCTGAAGGAGACGCGGGAGGATGATCGCGAGTTTTTCGAGGCTCACAGGGATGATCTGGCGCAAGACAAGGCTCTCAGGGTCAAGTGGGAGCGCTTCGTCTTCGGTCGCCCGATCGAGTGCACAGATTTCCTTGAGGGCCTGCTGCGAGTAATCGAACGTCTCTTTGGCCAGGTGAACCTCGGAGGTGGGCCCCGTAAACTGAGCATTAAGTCGGCCAGGCGATCGCGTAACCAGTGGCTCGACCTCAATGCCGACGTTGGCCTGTATTTCGGCCTGCGCTACAGAGGGTTGCCCGCGCTTCTCGGCGCAGCCGTCGAATGGGACGTACCCCATCTCTTCAGCTACGAAGAACTGCTCGATCGCGCAAAAGCACGTCAGAAAAAGTACCGGCGAAACGAGTCGACGGCGCGAAGTGCCTTGCAGATCAAATTCGATGTGGCGCTAACAGTAGGACGGGAGCGGGCAACCGTTCAGCTCGTGTGGACCGGCCAGCCATCAGCCATCGGCCTGGAACTGCCGAAAGATCTCGGCCGCCTCATCAAGCGCCCGTTTGGACGCAGCAGCGTTGCACGTCTCTCGGTTAGTCGAAAGGGCGCCCTCCAGTCGGTATCTCTGAGCGATACGGGAACGCTGCAACCAGCCTTCGGGCAGGATGCCGGAACGCTTATTCCGCGCACGAGCACCGGAATCGACCTTGCAAAGCTCTTCCCAAAACTCTTGAGGGAGGCAAAGGAGGCAGGCCGGATCACACAGGCGGGCGCTGACGACATTGCTGCGGCGTGGAAGCAATTCGCCACCATGTATGCGGACGCACTTACATCACTGCAGTCGTCCGGGTACGCGTCTGCCACCCTCATCGCGCAGGCTGACGCCTACGGCGCCCTGCTGAACAGTTTGGCCAAGAATGCCATAGGTGATCTTAACCGCCGCGATATCTGGGAGCCGGTGCTGCGGATCGGGACGATCGAAGTCCTCGGCAGCGCGCCCTCAGCCATTGTCGCGCCTTGGCATCCGCTGCGCTTGGCCGGTGTCGCGGCCAAAATGCGATCGGTGACAGGCTTGGCCGATTACCTGTTGTCGGATGTCGATGTGAACTTCGGCGACTCGCGTCTGTTTTTCAGCGATCTACGCGACGAACTCAACCATCCCCTCTATCCTGAAGTGGCCGTCGGCTATGACGGCAGCGAACCTGTCTTGCTCACGGAAACAAGCACAGTCAACGACTACAGTCTGATCGAGCGGCCGGTCCGAGATCCATCCGAGGCGACCACGGATGTCGATCCCTCGGAGGCCGCAAGACAGATCCGCGCTCTGCTCGAACGCTATCTCGACCTGCAGCCGCATGAGCGGTCGAATCTCAGCATCATGCTCTACAATTGCGATGCGGCCGGGTTGCCGCTCGCAACCGTGAGCGCGCTAAGTTCGGTGCAGGACCAGGAAGAAGTTCATTGCAATGTGCTGGTCCGCCATCGCGACCGGGCCCGCTTGTCTGGAGTCTACACCGAGCTGCTTGAACGATCGGAAAACGATCCCGACGCGGTTGTGGTCAGCGAGACATCGCGGAATTTCATGTCGAAGCTGCGCATCGGCGTCATGCTCGACGTCGCGGGCGGATCAAAATCGGGCGGAGCACGCGAGATAGACGTGGCATTCCTGCACGACGTTGTGTCCCGTCAAGCGCGCGAACAGTGGTTTCCGGTTCCGGCCTTGACGGATAACCCCACCTTGCTGGAACACGTGCCCGCGCGCTGGTCGTACCGGCGCGTCACTGCCGAAGACGAACTCAAGGCGACGAGCTACTTAACCTGCCCGCGTCAGCCAAATGCTGGCTGGGCCTATATCGATGCCGTTGCAAACGTTATTCGACGCCAATCGCACGGTCCGGACGAACATTATCTCCCGGCTCGCCAAATCTCGTTCCAGGATGGCGGCCTGAAGGGCATGTTCGACGAGGTGCATAAACTGGCGGAGTGGGTCGCCACCTATGACGATCTTCTCGACAAGCGGCAGCTTGCTGCCCAAGGGATCAACGTGATCCGGTATCGTCGCCAACGCACGCACGGCCGCAACATGGTCGTGTCGTCGACATCGGAGCTGCGAATACTTCACGTGCTGTTCAAGCGGCGGCTTGCGGAACTCTCCTTGGGTCTTGGCGACGACCGCCTTGCGGGTCTCGCGCGGCGAATGATCGAAGACGCCAATGCTATATCGGGAGATATCGTACTGCGGGCAGCCAAACGGGGTGTCTCGGCCGGCGAGCTAATCGGTCTGGTGCTGAGCCGGGCGCTGGTCGAACAAGAGCTTGGTGAGCGCGCAGCCGTTGCCTGGTTCCTCCTCGATGATTATGCGGAATGGCTGGGACAGAAGGAAGAGGGCATCGCTGACATCCTTGGCATCAGCCTCTCGACAGGTGAGGATGGTCTTCCGAAGCTGAGGGCAATCGTGACCGAAGCGAAATACGTCGACCAATCCGGTTTGGCTGAGGCGAGTCGGAAGTCACGCAGCCAGTTGCGACAGACGGTCGCCCGGATCGATGACGCGCTGTTTGGCGATCCCGGACGCCTCGATCGCGACCTCTGGCTTTCCCGGATCTCCGATTTGCTGCTGGACGGGACAGCAGCCTTGGGTCAGGCAAATCTTCTCGAACGCGTTCGTGACGGCATTCGCCGGGGCGCTGTCCCGATAGATTTGCGCGGCTACTCGCATATTTTCGTTTCCGGCCCGGCTACGGACGGCATTTCGCCGGGAGAGCAGGATGAGTTGCCGGAAATTCAGATGGGGCTCCAGGAAACGTTCACGCGCGAGGGGCTTCGCAAACTGATCAAGGCTTACGAGGCGAAACAGAGCCTGACCGAACTTCGCGGCCAGCTTGGCGAAAAGCATACGTGGAACTCGGTCAGTTATCGTCACCCGGCGCCGCGGGTCGATTGGACGAAGACTATCAAAGAAGAGCATTCGATTGCGGGGAGCGAAAAGCCTATCAGCCATGACTATGATCAAGATGACGACGAGGGCGATCCCGAAGGCGGAATTGTTATTGAGGCCGTAGAACCGGGCACAAACGGCAATGGTTCGGTCGCCGTGAGCGGCGACGGCGGCGGTCTGTCCGGCGGGGAAATCACCCCCGCCCCAGCTCCGAACCAAACCAAAGACCAGCCAACCATCTCACTACCTTCTTTGACGAACACGCAACCGAGTGCTTCTGCGTTGCCGAGCGGCAGCACGGCTGCTCCGACGCCCGACAAATTTCCTCGCGCCGGCGCCGAGAAGGGCATTGCCGCTCTCATCGAAGCTCGCGCTCAGAAAGCTCGCGAAAACTCGGCGGATGAACGTGAGTGGCTGGACAGCACCGCACAAAAGCTGCGCTCCGCACTGCTCGGCTACAATCTCCAAGCCAAGATCGTCGGGACGCGCCTAACCCCAAACGCCGCACTCATCCGTTTCATGGGGTCGGATCGTCTGCGCGTTGAAGACATCGAAGCGAAACAATCATCCCTGCTGACGACGCATGGGCTTAGGTTGATCTCGATTTCACCATTGCCGGGCGAGATCGTCGTCGGCGTAGCGCGGCCTCAGCGACAGGTGGTTTCTCTTTGGGATGTTTGGGGCCGACGGGAAATTAATCGCAATGCCGCGGGCGTGAACACGTCCTTCGTGCTCGGCTTGAAGGAACTCGATGGCGATATCCTCTATCTGAACCTTGGTGTCCCGTTCGCCGGCGGACAACAGCATGAGCCCCACACGCTCGTCGCGGGCGCAACGGGGTCTGGGAAATCCGTGCTGATCCAAGCACTCCTCCTCGATATCGCTGCGACCAACTCCAGTGATCTGGCGCACATCCACCTGATCGACCCGAAGATGGGTGTCGACTATGCGGCAATCGAGCGGCTACCGCATCTGCAGGGCGGGGTGATTGTCGACCAAACGCGGGCGGTTGTAGTCATGGAGGGTCTCGTCACAGAGATGGAGCGCCGCTATGAGCTTTTCCGGTCCAAGGGAGCTCGAGACATTCGAGCATTCAACTCCAAAGTCGACACTGCTGAGCGGCTGCCATACGTCTTCCTGGTCCATGACGAGTTTGCGGAATGGATGTTGACGGAAGATTACAAATCCGCCGTGACATCCAACGTTTCGCGCTTGGGGGTGAAGGCGCGCGCCGCCGGCATGCATCTGATCTTCGCTGCGCAACGGCCCGATGCCAATGTCATGCCAATGCAGCTACGCGACAACCTCGGCAACAGATTGATTTTGAAGGTTGCGAGCGTCGGGACATCCGAAATCGCGCTCGGCGTGAAGGGAGCGGAACAGCTCTTGGGGCTCGGCCACCTTGCGGCAAGGCTGAGTGGTGAGCCAGCAATCATATATGCCCAGGCGCCGTTCCTGTCCGATGACGATATAGACGCCGCGGTTGACGCAATTCTGGCCAGTGACGCCGTTAGTGGTCCGGCTGACTAAGCCGGCCGGGGGGATTACTTGTGGCAGACGACGCAGCTAGCGGCTGCTTCGTCGAGCCCGTAGACGTCGTCGATCGTCTCCGAGGTTCTGCCGGATAGCGGATTGATCCGCCGGCCGCGCCGCAGTCGCTCCCGGCGTTTCTCGTAGTCTGACTTGATCTGTTCGACCCGTTCGGGCGAGATCAATTCCGTCAGGCTTTCGCCCTGGCTCCACGTGAACGGCGAGCCGTCTCGCAACGCGGTCTTTTCATAATCGACGGCCTCGGCAAAGCGATCCGGATGATGTTCGGCGAGCCGAACCCATTCGATCTTTTGCTGATAGAAGCAGAATGTGCAGCCAGACCGCGAACGCCATTGATAGTAGGCCGGCTCACCGACGTCGGACTGCTCAAGTATCTCAATGACACCGGTCCGATCGACGCCTGCTTCACGAAGCGGAAGATGGACCCGCATGTTGGGGTGTGTGGCTTGATAGCCCTCGCGGCTTGGCTCATCGGCTCGGATGGCGACGTAGGAGTGGACGATCGTCCCGCTTTCCAGATCCTTTTGCAGCCAATGCTCCAGCGGCCGGAGTTTCAGCTGTCGCGTGCACCAGCGGGTGCGGGGTGAGGGGAGAAAATTGCCGTACTCGTCCAACCAGAAATCGAAGTCGCGATCGGGGTTAAGCCGCTGGATCGGCCGGCCCAAAAAGCCTTCGAGCTTATCGAGGAAACTATAGACCTCAGGCAGTTCCTTACCGGTATCCGTGAAGAAATACTCGATCGGCAGCTCTGGATGATGCTGCCGCATGTAAACGGCGAGCGCGGCGCTGTCGCGCCCGCCCGAGAGCCCGAGGATATGACGTTCCCCACTCATTGCCTGCTAACCTCATCTTCGCCATCGGCTGCCATCATCGCGACCGCACGCGCCAGTGCAGCAAGCTGCAGTCGTCCACTCTTGTTTTCTGATCTGAGAGAAGCCACCAGGCGATCAGCGATCCCCGCGGCGGCCACTTTTTCGCTTTCGCTCAGTTCGAAGCTGCGCATCAACGGCGGCGTTTTCGGGTCGAGGCCGACGACAAGTGCAAGGGCCTCGGTTTGGGAGCGTCGATCTCGCACGATCGCCAGAGCCTCAAGCTCCCGGAAACGGCGCCCGTATCGCGCAATTTCCGTTAACGCTTCCTGCCGGTCTCTGTCCGACCAGTTCCGGGCGGGGCGGTGCAGCAAAACGCTGACAGTGCTCTCGATGTCGCCTTTCCCCAGCTCCATCGCTGCGACGCGATCTGCAAAGGCGTCGAAATTGTAATCGTTCGTCAGGCCTTTCAGCAGCGATGCGCGTTCCGCAATTCCAGCGAAACTCGCGGCGTCGATGCCGAGGGCCTTTGCAAGTGCCAGACGCAACTCTTCGAGCAGTGCCGGATAGCTCGCTTCGGCCGCTTCAAGGGCATGGTAGACGGTCCCCGGGGCGAGCTTTTCACCGAGAGCAGCCGGGAGATCGTCAAACAACAGACGCTCGGGATCGTCTGCCTTCATCACGATCCCGCGGATTTTCACGGCCAAAGGATCAAGGTAGGTCGTACGCTTTGCGAACTGTGAGAGCTCTTCAAAACGCTGAAAGAGAGCTGCGGCAACGGGCAATGACGCCCCGTGATGGTCGACGCCGAGCAGCTGTGCGAGCCCACTGAGAAACGCGGTTTCGCGCACGGACCGGTCGATCCGCCTCAAACGGAAGAGGCCGGGCTTCTGCAAAAGCTTGTCGACGACGACGTCATCGATTGCTGTTTGATAGATCCCGTTGATATAGACGGCGACGCTCTCGCGCTTGGCAAGCATGTAGGCAAGCGCCAACACCGGCATGACACCGGCTTTGATGCCATAGGGCGGCCGAGCCCACTCCGCATAGACAGCATCGAGAGGCTTTTCGCCCGCAAGGTCGATTACCTCCCACGCAGGCCGAAGCGATGCTCCCTCTTGGCTATCGTCCGGCTCTGAAAAACCAAACACGCCGGCCTTGATCTCTCTGTGCAGTCCGAACGGTCGAAGCAAGGTAAGATAGAGGCCGAGCTCTGCAGGATACTGGGTCATTCCCAGCCGCTCATCTGCATACGAGTTGACCATTGCATGAGCCAGTTCGCGCAAAGCCGCCATCGAGTTCGATGATGGTTTGTCGCGCTGGAGCAACTCGCTTTTGATGATCGGCGCCTTCGAGAAACCGGCGTCGGCGAGCGCGCTTGCAACGACCGTCAGCGGTGCGCGAACGGCTTGACTCGGCTGAGGCGCCAGGTACCAGCTTGCATTCTCGAACGCCGTTTCGAGCGCCCGATGAAGCTGATCGATACAGTGGGATTGTCTCGCGGCAATCTCCCGCCTCGCTATCCGATCGCCCTCCAGCTGCGGGTGCTCACGGAAAACGCGTTCGACCGCCAACAACTCTGCGGCAGTTGACCGGAGGGCAAAGCTGTCGTTTGCCCCGCCTACGGCAATCACACGCTCCTCAATCGCCAGCGCTTTGGCGGTTTTCTGCGCTAGTTGATTGACTGATTTCGTCGTCAAAGAACCGTCGCCGAGGAGCAATAGCAAAAGGCCGCTGCCATGAAGCGGGCGGGCCAAAATGCCGCTCGTCAAAGACTCGATCGTGTCGTTTGGGCCAACGACCTGCAGCGCTATCTCAAAAGTCCTCAGCGCGCCTTTCTGAAAATAATGGCGTTTAGCCGTAGCAAAGCCCAGGCCGACGCGGCGCGGAATATCCGCCAGTTCAAGTGAATCCGCCGGTTGGATAGCGCGGCTGACGGCTTCCTCAAGATCGAAATCGCTGCCGGCAAACAGCGCGTATCCGCCAAGGCGTGGCTGCCGGATCAGAATAGCCCAATCGAGGAGATCCTTGATCGCTCCGCTGATCGCTTTCATTGCGAAGCCGGGTACCGACGCACTTAAAAAGTCGTCTGCGAGCACGACGCCAGACCCGTTCCGGAAAAACTCGATGATCGCGGCAGCTTTCGTCAATGCGACGTGCAGACTAGTTCCTTTGACACCGGCCCGCTCGATTGCTTCGAATGCGAGGCTGAAGCGATTACCGTCCACACCTGCGGTAAGGGCCATTCCGAAGTTAGCCGCAAGATAATCCCAGAGCATCGCGGGACTGTAAGTTCCGCCCTCCAGATCGGTTGTCTCCAGAAACTCTTTGAAACCGAAGGGCTCAGCCGAACTCAAGAAGCCAAAGACGCTTCGCTCATTTTGGGCAAAGCGCGCTCTCGAGATCGGTCCGAGTAGAAGTGCGCTCACCGGGTTAAGGGGCCATGTCTGCGCAAGCGCTTCCGCCAGCACATCAACGTCCGTCGGACGGCGTTTGGCGACCGCTTCAGCAACAGTGCGGGCGCCGGACGCGTCGCGATCCGGGCCCTCAGCGGCGATCGCCCGGCCGAGCAGCGCAACTGTTTCGTCTGCGCCCGAAAGAAATGCGATGTCCTGGTAGCGGCCCTGGACCTTACGCCATTCCTGGCGCGCGTCGCGCGAAGCGCGCGCTGTGTATTGGTCGAACGACTGGTGGAGAATGCCAATGACGACCAAGCGGCCGCTGCTGCGAGACGCATGCTCGGCTAGATCCTGAAGCAGATGGACGTCGCCGCCCTCGAGTGCTTCGTGCTCAAGTAGCTTGCCGAGTTCGTCGAGAATGAGGAGGATTCCGCTCGACGCGCCTTCGCCACCGGCGATCAAAGCCTTGATAAGGCGATCATCACTTGCTGCGAACTGTGACGCGGTATCCTGCGACCAACCAAGCGCGTTGCGTGCGGCTTCAACGATTGCGTCGCGGAGCCGTGTCCGGCTTCCGGTAACGGCGACGACTTTCCAAGCGCCGCTGGTTTCCGGGAACGCCTGGTTGAACAGGGTCGAAAGAGGTTCCCCCGCGATGTCTCGAGCAATATTCCGATTCTTCTTCGTGCCGGCCACGAGGTTCGCAAGCAGCAAGGCAGCACTCGACTTGCCGCCCCCATAAGGACCGGTCCAAGTGTAAGCGCCTTGATGGTGGTCCCGCTGGCTCTCACCAAGAGTACGCAGAGACTTCGCGACGCTTGCCTGCAAGACGTATCCGACCAATGGCGGCGTGCCGTTCAGGTCCGCATCGAGCCGGGCCGATCGCGCGAAACGGCGATCAATGGAAACTATACTGGAAAGCTTGCTCATGCTGCGATCTGACGGTCGAGTTTGCGTGGGTAAGCGAGAGAAAGAACCGTCGTCGGATCGAACTCGAACGTGCGCTGGATCTGGCGAAGACCGGCCGTGTCGACCCATTGCCAAGCGCCTGCCGTCAGATCGTCAAGCCGCATCAGCCGGGAAACCACGCTGTCTTCGTCGAGTTTGAAAACGCGGCCTGGCGACCCTGTTCCATAACAAATCTGTTCAGCCGTTAATGTGGTCGCGCCACCGGAGCGTTCCCAGAACTGACCAAGCGCGCAAGCGAAAACGGCGTCATGGAGGCCTGGCTTGGGACCGCGAACAAACTCGTACCAGCCGCCAAGCCGAGCTTCCCGGATTAACGCAAGCTCGGCTAACAGAGGCTCTGCTGCGTCTTCGTTGAGAGTATCCGGGCGCCGCACATAGCTGCGCAAGAAAACCTCGATATCGCGCTTGAGTGTTCCGCGCGTTGCCCGCCATCCATTGCTCTCAACCAATGCCATGAGCTGGTCGAGCAACATAGCCGGATCAAACTCGATCGCGTTGAGCAAATTGAACGCATAGTAGGCAGTTGTTGTCATCGAAGGCGTGCTGGCCATATGCCAATGAGCGAGCCAAATCGTCGATGATTGCTCAAGGTAGGGATCGAGACCATCATCGGAGAGAATGGCCCGACCAAGCCCGGTTGGTGAAATCATGCGTTCAGCTTCGGCAAAGAACCCCGAAGCAAGCGCCCAATAGCGCATAGAGACGGCCATATTGCGCCCGACGCCGAAACGGGTTATCGCATCTTGTTCCTGAAATGTTCTCGAATCGGCTCCGTCGCCGATTGCATCGAAGGCTTTCTTCAACCACAGCAGCCGGAGCGGGAACGTTTCGTGCCCCGCAAACTGCCCTCTCGAATCGATCTTTATCGTCGCGTGTCCCATAGAGGGGATCTTACTGGTGAACCCCTCCAGTTTCAAGGCGAGACAGCGCGGCGGCATCAACAATATGGCCGGCAGCGGCTAATATCTCTTCCGAATTCTGGTAGCGATTACAGAAAATCCGAATAACGCCACGAGCATCTAATTCTGAAAGACCAATAGATTCAAGAACATGTGAAGTTTTTATTTGCCCTGAAGTGCATGCCGACCCCGTTGAAAGCGATACGTCACGCGCGATGCGGGCGCAGAGCTCGTCCGCATCGACGTCGAAGAGTTGGATGGACGCAGCGCCTGGAACGGTTGCCGCATCGCCGCTGACCCGCCGGAAACGAAGTTGCCGTTGTTCAAGCGTCTCAAACAACTGCTTGATCAACGCCGAGCAGTGCGCTTGGTCGGATCCAAGCCGATCTCTCGCGGCCCGAGCTGCCGCACCGAAGCCTGCAATCAGCGCGACTGGTTCGGTTCCGGGCCTTAGACCGCTTTGCTGGCCGCCACCCAAAGTCAGGGGGAGGGGCTTCAGCGCCGATGCGGCAACGTAGAGGGCGCCTATTCCCATCGGTCCATAGCATTTGTGGGCCGAAAGGGTGAGATAGTCGACCTCAAGCTCGACGACGTCAACATCGATCTTGCCGGCGGCCTGCGCAGCATCGGTGTGGAAGAGCGCGCCGCTCTCATGCGCCAACGCAGCAGCTTCCTTGACCGGCTGAATGACACCGGTCTCATTGTTGACCGTCATCACGGATGCGAACAGGAGGTCCGGGCCGACAAGTTTGGCGTATTCAACGAGGTCAAGGCGGCCGCGACTATCAACTGGTGCTATGGTAACCTCGAAGCCTTCGGGCCGCAAAGCATATGCAGGTTCCAGGACAGCTTTATGTTCGATTGCCGAGACCAATATGCGGTTCCGGCTCGGGTCTTGGTTCCGGGCCGCTCGAACCGCACCGATGATTGCGAGGTTGTTCGCTTCGGTGGCGCCCGAGGTGAAGGTGATCTCGTGCGACGATGCGCCGATTAGATCTGCCACGAACTCGCGACCATTGGCGATCGTGCGCGCTGCCGTTTCACCGGAGATGTTTGGCGAGCCAGCGTTACCGGGTTGTGTCCAAACTGCAATCATTGCATCGCGCGCTTCTGGCGCAAGCGGCAGGGTGGCGAAACCATCGAGATAGATCGGATGCATCATCTGAAATTCCGCCAGCTATAAAATGAGGAGCTGGTTCTTGACGTTGCCAGGGTTTTAGGGCTCAAAGCCTCGTTATTTCCGGTTTCGGCCCTCCCTGCCACTCGAGTCGCCATATTGCTCCTTGCCGCAGATTTTGGACGAGCGAGGGGTGAAAAGCCACGAGGCAGGTGCCTCCCGGCGATCTCACGGAAGGATAGATCAGCCCTGGGCTGTCTTTTTCCTTACGAAGCCACTTGGCAAGAGTTTGCCCTGCTGGGTAGGCGACCGCGGGGTCGGCGCTCAGGCTAGGGTCGGCGGCAAATTCCCCGCCCCGCAGATCGTGAAATTGACCCACGAAGTCGGCGATCAATTCCGCGTAGTCTGTTACGTTTTCAAAACGGTTGATCGCTTCAAGTTCCCGGGTCAGGTGAAAGGATACTTCAGCCAGGGCAGTCTCGGTTTGGAGGGCGCAGTACCACGCGCCACGTTCATCATCATTGAAGCGGTTTCCGCCGGGGCGAGTGTACGTGAACGCCGCGTTGATGAAAGTGTGGCCCGGCCTGCCGAAGACGAGCTCCTTGGGATCAAGATCCAACAAGCCGCCTTCCTGCCCTTGAAGGCGGCCGCTGGTCGCACCCTCCAATTCAGCCAGATCATCCAATGCACCTTGGTTCGGAGCAAGAGCCAGCAATATTGGTCCCTTGAGCCGAGCGGTGGATATAAGACGGACAGTGTCTCGTTCAAAAATGTCGGCGCGGATGGGCTCGATCAAAGGCCACCTCGCAACGCATCAATATGACGCCTTACGAGCAGAAGCTTCGGGATGCCACCTTCAATCATCACGTCAATTGGCCGTCGCCCGTCGAAAAGCGGTCCCTTGTTTGGAAGCTTCACCCATTCGTCGGCAAGCGGTTCAGAGAAAAGCAGTCGCAAGCCTTTGAAAATCCCGACCAAGGCGCTGATCCTTGTGAGAGTATCCTGAGACAGGCTTCCGCTCCATTCTCCCTTTTTCATTCGGAACCAGGTTCGTTCCGAGACATCACCCAATAAAGCGCATACCTCCACGCTGGTGAGGCGCCAAATCTCGGCCAACCGAACAACTCCGGATACAGCTGCTGAGGTCAGCCGCTCACGTGCGCTCTCGTCGCCAAGGTTGACGGGCGACTGCGGAATTCCATTGTCACGAACTGCGTGTGCTACGACCATGATAGCCTCCATCTGACAGTGAATATACTGCCAAATGGCAGAATTTCAAGACCCCCAGGCTGCTATACCTCCGAGGGGGTTACCGAAACTACAAGGCGTTGAACTCAGCCGCGACGGCCGCCCGTCGCGTATCATCTCGGAGAACTTGCTCTACTTCGGTCGCCGCGTAATCCGCGCTCTGCAATCGGAAGAACCGCATAAAAAGCAACAGCATGGTGCATCCGAGGAGAAGGCAGGTCGAAGCCAGCCACGCTCCGTAAATAGCCAAGACCAAAGCGGTTAGAGTGAGAAGGGTCGTCGCTTCTAAGCAAACCCAATACCAGGACCAATTGGTAAGCGCTTGGATGACCGTGTGACTGTCGATCTCTGGCTTAGTGCTCGACACATAGGCATAGAAGGTGGATCCCATCAGCCTTTTCCGCTGCTGTTTTACTTCATGAAGTCGGGTGATCGACAGAGTAGCTCCCGAGGCGAGGGCGAGCGGATAAAGGATGTAGTGCACATCGAATTCTTTGCGAATTCTGAAAAGGTCGGAAAGTCGGTCGTGCAGTCTAATGGCGTGAGCAATCAGCCCTACGCCGATTGCCAACGTGAACACCCCCAAGAGCGATGCAGGGAATGGCAGAACTTCGGCCGCTTCTCGTGGAAATAGATTCTCAATAAGGGCAATTAGCTTTTTGATTGGCGGGGCAAAGTGACTCAATGTGAAGATACACACTATCGCTACACCGAACGTGTACCAGGCGAGCTTGGTGAGCATCTCGCGATAGTTGCTGACGCTGAAAATCGGAAACAACGACACTTTGGCCCCCCCGAGCGAAATAGCTACTTGTGGCTCGCTCATCATCGAAATGCAACAGGTGGAAAAACCCGCACCTTGAGCGTTTGCGCCTATAAATCGGTCGTTTAAGACATTGTTTCTTTTACAAGGTCGCCGGTTCGATTCCCTTCAACACCTTTCCCCTCTCGGTACATCGAGCGCGAGTGTCTCTTCAACGGACAGGCCGATATCTACCTTTTCGACGTGAACCGAAATATACCAACAGTCCGGCGAGTTGGAGGCCACGGATGTCCCGTCGCGCGGTTTTCAGGCTGACCTGCCAGATGGCCATGATCTCCTTGGCACCGTAGCGGTCACCGTCAACGATACGCTCAAGAAACCAGTGCTGCCGTTCATTGAGCTCCACGGGTTCAGGGTCATTTTTAGGGTCGCGATCAGGGCCACTTTCAGGGTCATTTTCCCGCGCAGCCTTTGTCAGCGCGCTGAAGGCCGCTTCTCCGGCAACGTAGGCTTCCCTCGCAACGGCGCGGACAGCACGATCGTTTGCGGACGACAACGGATTGGAAGCCGGACCCTCGATCAGCCCCAGAACAAAGGCGCGGATGACAGGGGAGGAGACCATAAGGCGTAGGAAAAACAAAGTGTCCGGCGCGTGTTGTGCCGACAGCCAGTGCTTCACCGTGCGTTCGCTCGCATTTGTCTGTCTCATCAATTGTTTGATCGCACGATGGGTATCGCCATGCTCCTTGCGCAACAGATCGGTGATGGTCTGGGCCAACATGTCGCGCTCGCCCAGAACCCCCTTCCACACCGGCAGCTTCCTGCCCTTTTTCGGCAACATCTTCCGCTCCTTCGTCCGCTAAGCTTGCAATATCGCGGGAGGCGGCAGGAATGTTGTCGTGCGCTGTGGCGGGTCAGTTGCCCGGACCGATCCGGCAGGAACGAGGAAAGGGCGAAGCGTGGCGAACCGGGAGACCTACGACAGAGAACTATCGTCAGCGCAGCCGGCGCGTCCTGTTCGCGCTGCCGAATACGTCCGCATGTCGACCGATCATCAGAAATATTCGACGGAAAACCAAGCCGACGCGATCCGCCAGTATGCCGAAGCTCGCGGAATCGAGATCGTCAGAACCTATGCCGATGCAGGGAAGAGTGGCCTCAAGATCGAGGGGCGTGATGCTCTCCGCCAACTGATCGAGGACGTGCAGGCTGGAGATACCGACTTCACCATCGTCCTTGTCTACGACGTCAGCCGATGGGGACGGTTCCAGGACGCTGACGAAAGCGCCTATTACGAATATATATGCCGGCGCGCCGGTATCGCGGTCCAATATTGCGCCGAGCAGTTCGAAAACGACGGCAGCCCGGTATCGACGATCGTCAAGGGTGTGAAACGGGCGATGGCCGGCGAATACAGCCGCGAGCTATCAACGAAGGTGTTTGCAGGACAGGGCCGATTGATCGAAAAGGGTTTTCGCCAAGGCGGGCCGGCTGGCTTCGGTCTGCGACGTACCCTCATTGATGAACACGGTGCTGTCAAAGCGGTCCTGCAGCGCGGCGAGCACAAAAGCATTCAGACTGATCGCGTCATTCTGACACCTGGGCCGGTTGAGGAGGTAAACCTGGTCCGCGAGGTTTACCGGGCCTTTGTCTACCATGGAAAAACTGAGAGCCAGATTGCAGTAGATCTCAATGCCCGAGGGATCCTGACGGACCTTGGCCGTTCATGGACGAGAGGAACTGTCCACCAAGTCCTGATCAACGAGAAATATGCCGGCGACAATGTCTGGAACCGCCGCTCGTTCAAGCTGAAGAAGAAGCGTGTCCGGAACGATCCCGAGATGTGGATCAGGGCGGAGGGAGCATTCGAGCCTGTCGTCGCGCGCGAGCTTTTCGAGGCGGCGAGAACAATCATCAATGCGCGCTCGTTCCGTCTGAGCGATGAAGAGATGTTGCAGTCCTTGCGAGACCTCTTCCGGCAAAAGGGGTTGCTCTCCGGCATTGTCATTGATGAATGTGACGGCATGCCGTCCAGCAGCGCCTATAGCGCGCGCTTCGGGAGTCTGCTTCGAGCCTATCGCCTCGTAGGCTTTACCCCCGATCGGGATTACCGCTATGTCGAAACCAACCGGGAGCTCCGCAAACTCCATCCCGGTGTGGTCGGTGAAGTTCTGGAAAGATTGCGGGCCACCGGCAGCGATGCCTTGCAAGATCTGCAAACCGATCGGGTGATCGTCAATCAGGAATTCACGCTGTCGGTGGTCATTGCTCGTTGCCTTCAGACGTCGACAGGACTTTTGCGCTGGAAACTCCGTTTTGATACGTCTCTCGGTCCCGACATCACGGTTGTGGTGCGCATGGATGCGGCTAACCGGGCGCCCTTCGACTATTATCTGTTCCCGCGGATCGACGTTATGTCCGAGAAGTTGCGGCTGTCGGAGGACAACGCTCTCCACCTCGATGCTTATCGTTTCGACGACCTTGAGCTTCTCTATCAAATCGCAACACCCGTTCCCTTGCCGGAGGCCGCATGATGTCTGCCTTTCGTCCGAACCGGATCGAGATGATTCCGATTTCTCGAATCACGGTCCTCAACCCACGAGCCCGTAACAAGCGCCAGCACCGCGACATCGTGAACAATATCGAAGCCATAGGCCTCAAACGTCCAATCACGGTGAGCCGACACGATGGCCCCGGTGGTCCGCGATATGATCTGGTGTGCGGCGAAGGGCGTTTGGAAGCATTCCAGATGCTCGGTCAGAACGAAATTCCGGCGGTTGTTATCGAGGCCGCCGAGGACAAATGCCTTGTGATGAGTCTCGTTGAAAATATCGCGCGACGTACGCCGCGGCCGATCGACTTGATGCGCGAGATCGGTGCCTTGAGAGCGCGTGGATACACCGACGCGGCCATTGCCGAGAAGATTGGCGTTGGTTCGTCCTGGGTCAACATGATCGCGTCCCTTCTCGAAAAAGGAGAGGAACGGCTCGTTGCCGCTGTGGAGACAGGCCTCATCCCGATCACGCTTGCTATGGAGATCTCTCGGGCGGAAACGGAGGAGGCGCAGAACCTGCTCCTCGACGCATACGAGGCTGGTCAGCTGCGGGGGAAGAAACTCGCCGCTGTCAGGCGAATGCTCGACATACGGATGCGCGCGCAGGGCAAGGGTTTGCCGGCAGGGCGTCTTGGTAGAAAGGGCGGCGGACGCCGGATGACGGCACATGACTTGATGCAGGTCTATCAGCGTGAGGCAGAAAAGCAGCGGCTGCTGGTCAAGAAGTCGGATTTCACGCAGACGCGGCTTCTGTTCATCGTTGAGGCACTGAAAGACCTGCTCGCTGACGAAGGATTCGTCAATTTGCTGCGGGCCGAGGGACTGGCGACCATGCCAAGGGCGCTGACCGCTCGGATTTCTGGAGGCCGCGATGAATGATGGGCGGGACACCGGCAGTGAGGGGGATGGGCGAATTCGCCTCGCTTTCGATCGTGATATAAGAGCCATTCCTATTTCCGCGATCATTCCCCTTAAGGCGCTTCCGGACGGCGCTCGCGAAAGCAGAAAGTTCGCGCAGGTTCTAAGCTCGATCAAGGCGATCGGCTTGGTAGAGGCGCCGGTCGTCGTCGCTAACTCCCAGAATGCCGGGACCTGGTTCCTGCTCGATGGACATCTGCGGCTGGAAGCACTTAAGGGACTCGGCATTGAGGAGGTCGAGTGCCTGATCGCCACCGACGACGACACCTATACCTATAACAAGCGGGTCAACCGGCTGGCGCCGATCCAGGAGCACAGAATGATAGCGCGCGCCATCGAGCGCGGCGTTTCCTCTGCCGACATAGCCGACGCGTTGGGCCTTCAGGTGGAGTCCGTCATTCGCCGCTTTCGACTACTGGAAGGCATCAGTCCCGAGGCGGCCGAGATGCTGAAGGATACGCCGTGTTCTATGAAGGTGTTCGATGTTTTGCGGCAGATGTCGCCGGTTCGGCAGATCGAGGCGGCAGATCTGATGATTGGTCAGCATAATTTTACCGTCATGTTCGCCCGAGCGATCCGTGCTGCCACGCCTGACAGCCAACTGGTAACGGCCAAAAAGGTGACGGGCGCGGCTGCAGGCACGCCATCAGGCCAGCAGATAGCCCGTATGGAACGGGAGCTGGCCGCACTGCAGACGCAAGTGAAAAGCGTCGAGGAAACCTATGGCATCGACAATCTGCACCTCACCGTAGCGCGCGGATATGTCGCCAAGCTGCTTGCGAACGGTCGGATCAGCCGTTGGCTTACGCATCATCGCCTGGAATATCTCGGGGAGTTTCAGAAAATAGCTGAGATAGATTTGATCGGCCTTCAATCCGACGCGCCGGAGGCATAGCCGCATGCTACCGGGGAAAGGAACCCTTTTGGGCATATCGTTGCTTGCTCCGATGTCGATGCTTATTGTGCGCTCTCTTTAAGCCGCAATTGGATCGGAATTGAATGACCCGGCAACTCGACTTCTTTGCAGTCCCTGTTCCGCCGGCCGCAGATCGGACTGCAAGGTCGCAGGTTGTCGCCAGAAGTTATCAGGCCGCGAGCTGTTCGGGTGACGAGGCGATGGCCCGTCAACTTGAAGCGACCGGCAATTACCGGATCCTGCGAAAGCTTCTACCGCGGCCGATCGTCGAACGCCCACGGCAGGAATTCCGGCGCCGCGGCGTGATCCTCGACACCGAAACCACCGGCCTCAACTACCGCTCCGATGAAATCATCGAAATCGGCGTGATCGCCTTCACCTTGAACGAAGCGGGTGTGATTGGCGATGTCACCGGCGTCTATGGCGGACTTCCGCAGCCGACCGTTCCTGTCCCAACCGAAATCACACGCCTGCCGGTATCACCGACGACATAGTCGCCGGTCAGGTCATCGACGTGGCGCGTCTCAAATCCCTCATCGAGCCGGCCGATCTGATCATCGCCCACAACGCCGGTTTCGACCGACCCTTTTGCGAAGCCTTCTCGCCGATGTTTTGCAACAAGGCCTGGACCTGTTCGGTTTCCGAGTTCGACTGGTCGGCGCTGGGTTTCGAGGGAAGCAAGCTTGGGTACTTGATCGGCCAGTCGGGATATTTTCACGATGGGCACCGCGCCGTGGACGATTGTTTCGCGCTGTTGGAGGTACTCGGGCAGACACGGCTCGATTCGACCTCGACGCCATTTGCGGAGCTCTATCGAGCCGGCCAGCTGTCGCGGGTTCGCATCTACGCCGAAAACAGCCCATTCGACATGAAGGACCATCTCAAGGCACGTGGTTACCGCTGGTCGGACGGCTCTGACGGCCGCCCGAAATCCTGGTGGGTTGAACTGCCTGAAGAAAAGCTCGACGAGGAGCTGCATTTCCTGCGGATGGAGATCTATCGCTGGGATGCCGATCCACCGGTCAAGTATCTGACGGCGTTCGATCGCTTTCGGGCAGATTGAATGGTCGGGGGGGGCGATGACGATCATTCTGGGTATTGATGCAGCCTGGACCGCGACACAGCCGAGCGGTGTCGCGCTGGTTTCCTCCACGGACGGCAACCGGCGCCTGATCTTCGCGGGATCGTCCTATCGTCACTTTCTGGACCACGCCGATGAGGGTCTGATCTCTACCTCCCGACCGTCCGGCTCGGTCGCAGGGGCCGCGGCTCTCCTTGCCGCAGCCGGGAAAACCGCCGGCGCTCCTGTCGACCTTGTTGCCGTGGATATGCCCCTTTCTTTCGAGCCGATCACCGTGCGGCGAGTTTCGGACAATCTGGTTCGGCCGCCTATGGCGCCCGCCATTGCAGCACGCATACCCCGTCTGCGATCAGGCCCGGCAAGATCAGTGACGATCTGAGGAGTGGTTTCGAGTGCTGCGGATATGGTTTGCTGACTAAAGAGGTTGGCGTGCCGGGCCTGTTGGAAGTCTACCGGCATCCAGCTCTGGTCGAACTGATGAGTGCCGAAAAGCGGCTGCCTTACAAGCAGGGGAAGACTCGCAATTACTGGCCGACGGAAAACCCTGCAAACCGGCGCACCAAACTCTTTGAAACCTGGCGGACGATCGTCGCCCATCTGGGCCAGGAAATACCGGGCGCTTCTAACGCTTTGCAGCTTCCCCCGTTCGAGGCGCCATCATGGCGGTTGAAGGCGTTCGAGGACATGCTCGACGCGGTCATCTGCGCCTGGGTCGGGATATGCGTCTTCGAGGGAACCGTCGTGCCATTCGGTGACGACACCTCGGCGATCTGGATACCCCAATCAGAGCTTCTGGCGTCGCGGCGGGGCCGGCCATGATCGGATTCCTGCGGCAATGGATCGAGCACCGTCGGGCGGTCCGCCGCCGTTGGCAAGAAGATGCCGGGCGACTTGCCGGGGCGGACCCGATTAATGCCTACTATGAGGCGCAGCGAAGAGCTGCGCGCAACCGAGCGCAAGGGAATACCGCCGAATACTGGCATTGGGCAAAGGTTGCCAGCGAAGTCGCCCGTATCGATCCGCGTCCGCATCACCGCCGGCAACGGCGTCGAGGTCGGCGCGGGCTGGAAGGCGGTCTCCAACGACGGCGAGGAGTATATCTCGGTCAAGCTGGACGACCCGAGCTTCAACGCCCCGATCACCGCGGCGCTTTGGCCGAGCGAGAAGGAAGGGGAATACTCCCTCATCTGGAACCGCCCGAAGCGGGAAGCCTGATCCGAGCCTCTGGCGGTCGCGAAGCGATCCTTGACTCTGTCCCGTCTCCCCGACCGCGGACGTCGTCTTTCACAAACGTCAAGGAAACGACGATGACGATTTCCCACGAGCAGCAAGTCGAAGAGCTTCGGGCCGAGCTTAGGGCGGTTCTGGATGCTGACGAGCGCCGCCAGATCGCGGCGGAGCTGGAGATGGCGCTGGCCGAGCCTGCTGTCATCGAGGCCGAGCAGGACGGCCGCGTGAGCGCGTAGCCTCCTTTCTAGGAGGCCTCCATGTGCTGCCAAAACCGGCAGCACGTTCGCCTCAGCCGTTGAGCGCGTCCTTCACCGCCTTGCCCGGCGTGAAGGTCAGCTTCTTCGAAGCGGCGATCTTGATCGTCGCACCGGTCGCGGGATTGCGGCCCTCGCGCTCAGGCGTGTCCTTGACCTTGAACTTGCCGAAGGACGGGATGGAGGTTTCCGCGCCGGCCTTTGCTGCCTCTGCGATCTGGTTGAAGACGCTTTCGACGATGGCCTTGGCCTGCGCCTTGGTCAGGTTCTGCTCGGATGCGATCTTGTCTGCGATCTCATTGGTGGTCGTCATGGATGATCCCCTTTCTTCCGTGCGCGGGATCATCCCCTTCGGCCCGGGCTCTTGTCACGGGCCTTCGGGGCGGCCACCGCGAGAACGAGCGCTATTTCCACAACTTGCTGCCGGTCGATAGCCTTTTCTCCGTTTGCACCGTGCAAGTTCGAGGAAGCGGAAGGCCGCCTGCGCCTCCGTCTCAAACAACTCGCTCATTTCTCCGCCGGACTTGCCGATGCGTCCCCAGGATCTAACGACCGCCGTTTCGCCGAACAGGGTCGGCTGGATCGACAGCATGTAGTACCGGGCCATGTTCCTGGCGCGGTCGATGCGTTCGCAATAAAGCTGATAGGGATAGAGGCTAATTGCAGGATGGTCGCCTACAAGCCACACCTCGTCCAACGAGAGTTTTGAATCGGTCACCTCGGATCGATTCATGACGGTGATGAATGTCGCCGCCCGCCATCCACTTGGCATTCCGTCGGTCCGGCTGTATTGCGAACTTCCATCCACGAAAGGCGTAGAATGCAACACACGATCCAAATCGGAAATCGGGGTGACTTCGGCCTCTGGGCGATTGAAGTCGCCAAGCAGATTGTCAGTGAGCAGGGCTTTGAGCTTGCCAGGGCAGCGCGCGACGGTACCGAGGACGATGTCCGTGCGGCCGGCAACGCCTTGGGCCAGGCGATCACAAACGCGCTTATGGAGGTCTATGACGGACTTCTTGAAGAGCCTGCCGCGGGCGAGACCTGAGATCAGCCTCCCCCGCTTTCCCGGAAGAAGACATTCGGCTTCACACAGGCCTTCATGTCGTCACGCCGGAACCACATGGCGCGACCGCATCTGAGCGGCGCGTTGCCCGCGGTGAAGACGATCTGTTCGTCGCTGCGCATGCGCAGCACCTCATGCGGCATGATCAGCGGCCGGCGGCTGAGCTGCTTCGATCGCGAGCGTGACGAGCCCTTCATCCCAGTCGAGCGGTTTGTTTGGTCGACCTCGACCGTGGTATCGCCACAGCGCTTCGAAATATAATCCGCCGTGTCCGAATCGTTGATCGCCGCGAACGAGATCCACGATGCGGACTCGAACCATTTGTTGGTCGCGTCGCGCCCTCCATAGGCCTCGCGCATCTGGCCGATAGACTGGAAGATCATGGCAAGCGTGATGCCGTATTTCCGGCCGGCGTCGCGGGCCGTTTCAAGGATGCGCAGATAGCCGAGGCGGGCGACCTCATCGAGCAGGAAGAGCGTGCGTCCCTCCACATTGCCATTGCGGTTATAGATTGCGTTGAGCAGGGAGCCGATGACGACGCGCGCCAGACCAGGATGGGCTTCCAGCACCTTCAGATCGAGCGCGATGAACAGGTCCGCGCCGCCTTCCGCGAGATCGTCGGTCGAGAAACTGTCGCCCGATACGAGCGCCGCATAGTTCGGGTAGGACAGCCAGTGCGTTTCCTTCACCGCATTGGCGTAGACGCCGGAAAACGTCTCCGGCGTCATGTTGACGAAGACGGCAACATTCTCCTTCACGAAGTCGGACTCGGACTGCTCGTATATCCGCGTCAGGCGCTCGCGCAGCTTCGGTTCCGGCTCCGAGAGATTGGCTCGAACGCGGCGCAAGGTCTGGTTTTTTTCGTCCGTATGCACGGACAGGCAGACGTCGGCGATCAGTGCCGTCAGGAGTTGCATGGCGGATGCCCGGAAGAAGTCGTCGCGGGCCGACGCGGTGCGCGCATTGTCGGTCATGATCCACGTCGCCACCGCGACGATATCCTCTTCTTTCGTGTTGCCGTGGCGGCCGATCCAGTCGAGCGCGTTGAAGCCGATCGCGGGCGTGGCCGGATCGAGCACGATCACGTTTCGACCAGCCTTGCGCCGATGATCGACGACCATCGGCGCGACTTCGCTCGACGGGTCGAGCACGACGAGGCCGCCGCCCCATTTAAGCGCCGTGGGTATCGTCACAGATGTCGTCTTGAAACCGCCCGAGCCGGCGAAGACGATGCCGTGCGACGAACCGAACGAGCCGTCGAAACACAATAATGGAGACTTGCCGCCGGCGCCCCAGCTCAGCGCCTCACCGGCGCGAAACGGTATGGCCGTCACGCTGTCCTTGTCGACGCGATACCGTTCACCGATCACGATGCCACCGGCATCGGGAAAAAGCTTGACGGCGTCGGCCATCTTCATCCAGTCGGCGTCGCCATGCACGGCGCGCTTTCCAATGATCCGCCGCGGCGCTGCTTTAGCGAAGGCGGCGTTCCCCCTGATCGCGACGCGCAGTGCGAAGATGCCGCCCAAGACGGCGGCGAACGCGCCAAGCATCGACGACGGATCTGTATAGGCGAACACCGACTGGCCGTGAGGCACCTGATCAGCAAGAGCACGCAGCCGCCACCCTTCGCGTGCGATCGCTGCTATGCAGACGAATGAAGCGCCAGCCAGTACGCTCAAACCGGCAGTCTTGATGTTCGCCGCGCCCGCCGTCGCGAACAGGGCCATCATGCCGATCGCGGCCGCGGCCGAGTAGGGCAGGGCGAGACCGATCCGCCCGAGCATCAGCTTCGCTTGGGGCGACGTTCCGAAGCCCGAGAGCCAGGTCTCAATGCCCAGCATTGCCAACATGGTGGTGATCATCAATGCCGCTGGCAGGATTGTGAGAAGGAGCCTATTCATTGTCGCGACCAAATGCCTCCGCGCCGATTGCGGCCAGGCGCGATCGCTCGGTTTCGTCACCGCGGATCCGCCCAGCGGCATCGATCAGCAGCCCGAGCAGCAGAGCCCGTTTTTCGTAGCGCAGGCCAGCCTTCACGATCAGGCCGCCGAGCTCGATCTTCTCGCGCGTATCCTTCTTCCTCGCATCGCTCGAATTGGTTCGCTGCATCCGCTCAAGCCTCGCCAACGCCGCCCGCATTCGAGCCAGTCGCGAGCGTCGCGGACGTGTCGTCGCCGGTCCTGCCGTCGCCGACATTCTTCTTTCCGGTCGTAGCTCGCGTTGTTGCCCCTTGGCCTCCGCGAAACCGCCCGGCAATGTCCTCGAACGCCGCCTGAAGCGCGGCTTCCTCGATCTCGATTTCGCCGAGCCCGGCCTTGAGCGCGATCCTGCCGATGCGTTCGGCCTCGCGTGTTTCTGCTGCTTTGAGCTGCTCCTGGAGCCTGACGATTTCCTCCCTGATCTTCGACGACGGCTTCTTCATTCCGGTGGCACTCCTTGGCTCTTTTGGCGTTGCATGCGCGACGCCAAAACTCCTCCGGATGCCCTTGGGATGAAATGTGCAGATTTGCACGTCGGCAAAGCCGACACTTTGGAGGATCATCCCGCCGTTCCGAAGGAGCGGTTCCAAGGGCGCAATTATACGTCGCTGACGCGACGCCCTGCGTCTAAACCGTGAACGCCTGGCCGCTCCCGACGAACGAGGTTCGCAACCGGGAGGTCTTGCCGCCGTGGCCATCGCCCATTTCTCAGCCGGCATCCTCAGCCGCGGCAACGGCCGCAGTGCGCTGCTGTCGGCGGCCTACCGGCACTGCGCCAGGATGGCACACGAGCGCGAGGCCCGCACCATCGACTACACCCGCAAACAGGGGCTCCTGCATGAGGAGTTTGTCCTACCGGTCGACGCCCCGAATTGGGCGCGGATGCTGATAGCCGATCGCTCGATTGCCGGTGCTTCGGAAACCTTCTGGAACAAGGTCGAGGCCTACGAGAAACGCTCCGATGCCCAGCTCGCCAAAGACCTGACCATTGCCCTGCCGCTGGAACTGACGCCCGAGCAGAGCATCGCACTGGTGCGGGATTTCGTGGAGAAACATATCCTCGCCAAGGGCATGGTGGCGGACTGGGTTTATCACGACAATCCCGGCAATCCGCACATCCACCTGATGACGACATTGCGTCCGCTCACCGAGGATGGTTTCGGTGCGAAGAAGGTCCCGGTCCTCGGCGAAGACGGGCAGCCGTTGCGCAACAAGGCGGGGAAGATTGTCTATGCGCTCTGGGCCGGCGGGACGGATGATTTCAACGCTTTTCGTGATGCCTGGTTCGAGCGTCTTAATCATCATCTGGCGCTGAACGGGATCTCGCTGCGCGTCGACGGCCGGTCCTACGAGAAGCAGGGCATCGATCTCGTGCCGACCATCCATCTCGGCGTCGGGGCAAAGGCGATCGAGCGGAAGGCGGAGAAGCAGGGCGTCCGTCCGGAGCTCGAACGGCTCGAGCTGAATGAGAAACGCCGCAGCGAAAACGCCCGCCGCATTCTTCGAAACCCAGGGATCGTGCTCGACCTGATCACGCGGGAGAAAAGTGTCTTCGACAGCCGGGATGTTGCGAAGGTTTTGAATCGCTATGTCGATGATCCGGCCGTGTTCCAGCAGCTCCTGGCTCGGATCATACAGAGCCCGGAGGTGCTGCGTCTCCAGCGCGACACGATCGACTTCGCAACCGGGGAAAGAGTGCCGGCTCGCTACACGACGCGCGAGCTGATCCGGATCGAGGCGGACATGGCGCTTCGGTCGGTCTCGCTCGCAGCAAGGGCGTCGCACGGCGTCTCGGCCAAGGTGCTGGAGGCCACCTTCGCCCGTCATTCGAGTCTGTCAGAAGAACAGCGGACTGCCATCGAGCATGTCGCCGGTTCCGCGCGCATCGCGGCCGTGGTCGGCCGCGCAGGTGCTGGCAAGACCACCATGATGAAGGCGGCACGCGAGGCGTGGGAACTCGCCGGATATCGCGTGGTCGGTGGTGCCCTTGCCGGCAAGGCGGCCGAGGGACTGGAGAAGGAGGCGGGCATCGTCTCCCGCACACTCGCTTCTTGGCAGCTGCGGTGGCAACAGGGGCGTGACACGCTCGACGACAGATGCGTCTTCGTCATGGACGAGGCCGGCATGGTTGCTTCGAAACAGATGGCGGGTTTCGTCGAAGCCGTCGTCAGGGCAGGGGCGAAGATCGTGCTCGTCGGCGATCCCGAACAGCTTCAGCCGATCGAGGCGGGCGCTGCCTTCCGCGCCATCGTTGATCGTATCGGCTATGCCGAACTCGAGACGATCTACCGCCAGCGCGAAGACTGGATGCGGCATGCCTCGCTCGATCTGGCGCGCGGCAACATTGAACAAGGGTTGCTGGCCTATCGCACCCGCGGTCATGTCGTTGGAGAAAAGCTGAAGTCGGAAGCCGTCGAAAGCCTCATCTCGGCCTGGAACCACGACTACGATCCCGCGAAGTCGACGCTGATGCTGGCGCATCTGCGCCGCGACGTTCGCATGCTGAACATGATGGCGCGTGCAAAACTGGTCGAGCGCGGCATCGTCGGAGAGGGACACGTCTTTAAGACCGCCGACGGCATTCGCCACTTCGACGCTGGCGATCAGATCGTTTTCCTGAAGAACGAGGGTTCGCTCGGCGTCAAGAACGGGATGATCGGCCGTGTGGTCGAGGCCGCGCCCGACCGCATCGTCGCGGTTGTGGGCGAGGGCGATCAACGCCGGCAGGTCATTGTCGAGCAGCGCTTCTACAACAATGTCGACCACGGTTATGCCACCACGATCCACAAAAGCCAGGGCGCCACCGTCGACCGGGTGAAGGTGCTGGCTTCGCTCTCGCTCGATCGTCATCTGACCTATGTCGCGATGACGCGCCATCGGGAGGATTTGCAGGTCTATTTCGGGCGCCGCTCCTTCGAAATGAACGGTGGGCTGACCAAGATCCTGTCGCGGCGAAACGCCAAGGAAACGACCCTCGACTACGAGCGCGGCACGCTCTACCGCCAGGCGCTGCAATTTGCGGAGAGCCGAGGGTTGCATATCATGCAGGTGGCGCGGACGCTGATGCACGACCGGCTCGACTGGACGCTGCGCCAGAAAAGCAAGCTCACCGATCTCACAACCCGCCTTCGCCAGCTCGGTGAACGTTTCGGCCTGCGGCAATCCCCGCCAACCCAACCAGCTAACGAGGCGAAACCCATGGTCGCCGGCATCACCCGGTTCGAGAATTCCGTTGCAGACACAGTGGAGCAAAAACTCGACGCCGATCTGGCGCTTAAGAAGCAATGGCAGGAGGTCTCGATCCGCTTCCGCTATGTCTTCGCTGATCCCGAGACGGCGTTTCGGGCGATGAACTTTGATGCCGTGTTGGCGGATAGGGACACGGCGCGACAGGTGCTGCAGAAGCTTGAGACCGAGCCGGTGTCGATCGGGCCGCTCAAGGGCAAGACCGGCATTCTTGCCAGCAAGACGGATCGCGAGGTGCGCCGCGTTGCCGAGGTCAATGTGCCCGCATTGAAACGCGACCTGGAACGCTATCTGCAAATCCGCGAGAGCGCGGTGCAACGGCATGAAGCCGAAGAGAACACGCTGCGCCAGCGTGTCTCGATCGACATACCGGCGCTGTCTCCGGCCGCGCGCGCCGTGCTGGAGCGAGTACGCGACGCGATCGACAGGAACGATCTGCCGGCCGCACTTGCATATGCGCTGAGCAATCGCGAGACGAAGCTGGAGATCGACGAGTTCAACAAGGCTGTGGCCCAACGGTTTGGCGAACGCACCGTGCTGACCAATGCCGCGCGTGAGCCATCGAGCAAACTCTTCGACAAGCTCTCCGAGGGAATGCAGCCACAGGAAAAGGAACGTCTCAAGGAAGCCTGGCCGGTCATGCGCACGGCCCAGCAGCTTGCCGCCCATGAGCGTACGACCGAGACCCTGCGGCAGGTAGAGGAATTGCGTCTCGCGCAACGCCAGGCTCCGGTTGTGAAGCAATGAAGCGGCGCGGTGCGATCATGCTGTTGAGCACGTTGTTGATGGCTGTCGCGAGCGTTGGCACGATCGCGACCGTCGGCGGCTATCGGCTAAACCTGACGCCGAGCGAGCCGCTCGGGCTCTGGCGCATCGAGAAACTCGATCGTCCGGTCAAGGCTGGGGATCTTGTCTTCATCTGCTCGCCTGCGACCGCACCGTTCGAGGAAGCGCGCCGGCGCGGCTATCTTCGCCGGGGCCTCTGCCCCGGCGGTTTCGCACCGCTAATCAAGACCGTTGCGGCGCTGGTCGGTCAGCGGATTGAGATCAGTGATCACGTCGTCATCGACGGTCGTTCCCTTGCTGCATCTGCCGTCCGGAAGACGGACGGAGAGGGCAGGGCGATCATGTTCTATCCTGGCGGTGTCGTGCCGCCCGGATACCTGTTCCTCCACTCTTTTTTTGCGAGTTCCTATGACTCCCGATACTTCGGACCGGTCCCCGACAGCGGCCTTCTCGGCCTTGCCCGGCCGGTCCTCACCTTCGATCCGTGACCACATTTCTGGCCATCGGCGATCTGCTTTGCTCATCCTCGCATCCGTCGCCTGCGGCTCACTCGGCTGGTGCGGCAATGTGCTCGCCCTTCCGGCCGCGATGCTCTTCCCGGCGCTCTGGGCGATGTCGCCATCGCGCAGGGTCGGGGCGCTCGTGTCAGCCTGCTATTTTCTGGCCGCCTCGCGCGGTCTGCCGCAGGGGGGCGCCAACTTCTATGCTGCCGATCTCTGGCCCGGCCTTCTGCTTTGGCTGGCGGCCTCGGCCTCCTTCGTCGCCGTGCACGCGGCGCTCTGGACAAGGCATCCGGGAAGGGGGAGGGCGGTGCGTTATCTGGCGGCGGCGGTGCTGACGGGGCTGCCGCCCTTCGGCATCACTGGATGGGCGCATCCGCTGACCGCAGCCGGGGTACTGTTTCCCGGATGGGGATGGTGGGGATTGCTCGCGACTGCAACCGGCCTGCTCGTCGTGACGACGAGGTTCTGGCCGGCTGCGGCCATCGCGCTCGGAGCGCTCTGGCTTTGGTCCGCCGCAACGTGGACAGATGTGAATCTACCGGAAGGGTGGCAGGGCGTCGATCTTGAATACGGCCAGATGCTCGGTCGCGATGCTTCGCTCGAATATCACAGTGACCTGATAGCAACGGTGAGCAAGGCCGCAGGCAAGGGAACCCGCGTCGTCGTCCTTCCCGAAAGCGCCCTTGGTTTCTGGACGCCGACGGTCGCTCGCCTCTGGCGGGAGGGACTAAACGGGATCGACGTCATGGTCGTGGCCGGCGCCGCCGTCATCGATGCGCAAGGCTATGACAATGTCATAGTGGCGGTTGGTTCCGGCGCCGGAGACATCCTCTACAAGGAGCGCATGCCGGTTCCGGTTTCCATGTGGCAGCCATGGTTGCTATGGACAGGGCAGGGCGGCGGCGCTCAGGCGCACCTGTTTGCGAACCCGGTCGTGGAGGTTGGGACAACGAGGATCGCGCCGCTCATCTGCTACGAGCAACTCATCCTCTGGCCGGTCCTGCAGTCGATGCTGCATTCCCCTGCCGTCATCGTCGCCACGGGAAACGGCTGGTGGACCGAAGGCACCTCGATCGTTGCAATCCAGAAGGCGAGCGTCACCGCCTGGGCGAAGCTGTTTGAGCTGCCCGTCGTCATGGCCTTCAACACATAACGGAGATCGTCAGATGGTCGATGCCGCTGTCATCCAGCAATGCGCCGGCCCCGGACTGAAACCTGCGATCGTCGAAAGGTTCATCGAACGGGTAGGGTCGGAGGATCCGCTCGCGATCACAGTCCGGTCCGGAAACAGGATCGTGCTGGTGCCGAAACCCACAACGCCTGAGGAAACCCTGGCGCTGATCCGCGAGAACCTTGGTCGCAACATGGTTCGCGTCGGCATCACGCAATACCCCGCCGGGCTTGGCATCATGGAAGCGGGTGAACTGAAGCCCAATCTGGTCGATCCTTGTGAAAATATCCGTATGGGCACCGCGCTCTTCGCCAAGGTCTATCGGACGGTCATGAAATGGTACGGCAATCCCACCGAGAAGGACGTTCTTCCGCAGGTGCTCGACGATGCGATCATCGCCTGGCAGACGGGGTATTTCGAGGGGACGGCGGTGTTTCGGGCGCCGGACCTTGATGAGGTGGAGTTGGCCGCTCCAGACGAGGAGAAGCCTGAGATCGATGCTGACGAGCAGTCAGCAGATGCCGCCGGGGAGGAAGTGAGCGATCCTGTCAAGGATGGTACTAGCGACGACGATCCAAACAAGGCCGGCATCCGCATCGATCTTTCCGGAATCGGTGCCAAATGACATTGATTTCGCGAAACTCACCGCGCGACTTACGTGATCATGTGCATGTTTGCACTGGTGAATTCAGCGTCCGCCCTCTATAAGGGCGGATAGGGCAGTACGCGCTGCCCCGAGGTGTGGAAACCTCTATCTGGCGGTTGGTGCTGGCCGTTGCAGCACCAGAATCCTCTGACCGATTGGCCGGGGGCCTGTGACGTATGTCCAGGTGCTCCGGTACTAAAGGTCGCAGGACTGTCCAGGTACAGTTTCCAACCCCCGGCTTGGGATCAGGGATTAACGTTTGCGGGGGCGCACCGCGGACAAGCCGGAGATTGAATCGAATGACACCGGACGCGCTACCATCGAAAGATAAACTCGAAATGCGTCCTGTGTACGGGCTGACACAAGGTCTGCCCAAGGCTGACCTGGAGAGCTTGACGGTGGATGCTATCCGGACCCATCGGCGTCTGGTCGACAATGCAGATCGGCTGTTCCAGGCTCTGCCCGACACCTACAAATCCGGTAAGGAGGCGGGCGGCGCGCAGCACCTCACTTACATCCAGGCCTGCATGGAGATGCACGCGCAGATGTATGTGGTGAACACGCTGGTCACCATCCTCGGCTATATCCCAAAAGTGTCGGTGAGCTGAGGCTCAGATCAGCTTTCGGCGAATGGCGACGGCGGTCAGGTGGGGCAGGGTGTGCACGTCGAAACGTTTCTTTGTTTCGGCGATCTTGACGCGCACGCTATTGTATTTGACGCCCTCGAGGTCCGCGGCTTCCTCCATCGTTTTGCCGACAGCGATCCAGCTGAGATAAGCGGCCCCCTTGGGATCGAGACCAATCGGCTCTTCGACACTTGGGGTCGGATCAGCGAGATTGATGCGGGCATGAAGTTGCGCGACCGCGCATGCAGCTTCGACAGGGTCCATCTCGCGGTCCATGTCGATTGCCGGCTTCTCCGAGGCAAGCGTGAACATCGCCATGGAACCGTGTGCGGCTTTTATGGGCACCGTGATGCCGGAGCGAATTCCGAAATCGGCTGCATGCGCAAAGAACGAGCGTTCCGCTTTGCTTAGCCCTAGGCTCTCCTGTTTGCCGCTCCAGGTGAAGGCTCGTTTCAGGGACTTGGCGCGTCGAATGACGGGGTCGATCGCAAGATAGCCTCGCTCGAAATAGTCAGACTGCCACTCTTGACGATAGTTCGAGATTGCGAGCGAACGCCCTGGCTGGATGTTGAGATAGGCATAGCCTCCAAAACCGACCTGTTCCGTAAAGGTTGCAAGGGCGTCCTTCAAGATGCTTTCGTCGCCAGGAATAGAGGCGAGATCGGTCAGCTTATCCAGCCAGTGTCGCATTCAAAATTCCTTGTAGATCGTCAGGTGGAACAGATCGTGCAATCCCTAGATGAGTAGATGAATCTAAGACGCAATTTAATGATGCTTAATGTGGTTTTTGCTTTTCGGCGGGCAACGCATGCAGACAGGCAATCTCAATAATCTCAAGATTGAGAACCGCCATTGCATAGGAGGAATCGCCGGCTTTGATCGTTTAGCCAGAAGGTCTTCGCGCAATGGTCATGCGGCCGTAGAGTCGCGCATTTCCGTAGTGCTGGTATCGGCATCCTGGACATTGACCTTGAAACGATGCAGCAAGTCGTGGAGTTCAAATATCTCCAGGGTCACGCTCGAAACTACGCTGTGGGTTGCCTCCACCATCATTCCGTTTTTCTGCGTGATCGTGTCGATCAGGTTGACCGCCTCGCTGATTTCGCGAATGCGCGCGGACTGGTTGCCGGAGCCCTCGGCGACGGATTGGACGCTGGTGCTGATCGTCGCGATACTGTTGGTGACCTGATCGAGTGCCATGCGCGCCGCCTTCACCAACCCGACACCTTCGGCAACCTGTTTGCCGGAAATTTTGATCAGCTCGCGTATCTCCAGCACCGCCGCACCGGTTCGCTGCGCCAGCTCTCGCACCTCATGCGCAACGACCGCAAAGCCCTTGCCGCTTTCGCCGGCGCGCGCGGCTTCGACGCCCGCGTTGAGCGCAAGGAGATTGGTCTGGAACGCGATCTGCTCGATAATATCGGCGATCGTCGATATCTGCGCCGACGACCGTTCGATCTCCGCCATCGCACCCACCGCCTTGAACGCGACATCACGGGATCTCGCGGCTTCCGCACTGCCGTGGCGGGCGGCTGCCTCGGCATCATCGGCGACCTTGCTCGCTTCCACTACCATCGTCACAATCTCGTGGAGCGCGGCGGACGTTTCCTCCACCGAGGTCGCCTGCTGTTCTGTTCGTCGCGACAGGTCTTCGGCGCTGCGTTGCATCTCGGCCATGTCGCTGCTGATCACCGCGACCTTCCGGTTTGCCCGCAGAAGCGAAGCGCTCAGCCTGTCCATCGACATGTTGAAATCGATCCTAAGCCGATCCAGCTCGTCCTTGAAGGGCACGACAATGCGAACCGTGAGATCCCCGTCGGCGAGCCGCTCGAGACCCTGTGCGATGGCCGAGACGGCAGAGCGGGTGAGTTCCGCGTCTTGCTGCTTTTCGGCTTCCTGCCGACGCCGCTGTTCCCCCGCGATGCCGCGCGCTTGATCGGCCTCGCGTTCGACCTCCAGCTTCTTGAACGCATTCTCGCGGAATATTTTCAACGCACGCGCCATTTCGCCGATCTCGTCCGGTCTGTCGGCGCCGGTCACTTCCGTCGAAAGCTCGCCGGATGCAAGCTTGCGCATGGCCAGTGTCAATGCCTGGATCGGCGACTTGAGCGCAATGACAAGCATCACGCTTGCGAAAAGCCCAAAGAGCGCTACGACGCTAGCGGAGACGAGCGACAGATATTCTGCTTGCCGTTTAACTAGCGCCGCGCCTGTTCGTTGTGCATCGGCAAAGCTCACGATCCGCTCCCACGCTTCGTTGATGGAACCCGCTGCCGAGGCATAGGATTCATATCTATGGTTGGTCTCGTCGATGAGCTTTTCCGCTTGAAGGTTTGCGTCGTGGATGATGCTGCCAGCCTGATCGAGCAGATCCCGGACAGGCTGATGCTTTTTCGCGAGTGGCTCATACTTCGCCAGGTAGACGCCCACACCCTTCATCTTGTTCTGGTATTTCTGCATATTGACCTTTGTTGGGTCGCCGAGAAGCTCGGCGGAGGCGATCCGGGCCTCGAAGATGGCGCTGTCGAGCTTCTGGCTGCGGCTGGAATTGTTGCCGTAATCCGGGATGGCGGAAGGGCCGATCGTCGTGACCTGTGAAAAGAGGTTTGCTCGCGTTTCATGCAGGGAACGCAAACTGCCGGATATAGCCTCACGCGTTTGCAGTTCGCCCTGATACATGGTCCAGAGTTCGTGAACTTTTCCCTGCAATGCGAGCGTTATGACCTGCGCCTTGTGGAGGTCCGCGAGCTCATCCGGTGAGGATGCGAGCGCGATGTTCTTGTCGATCTGTGAAACCTGATCATCGAGCAGTTTTTTGACCGAGGTCAAGCTGCTCTGCGTCGTCGCCGAGAGAAACAGGTTCATCTGTTCCTGCGCCTGCTTGTAGCCACCGAGCGTCAGGATGCTGGCACTCGTGCCCTCAAGTCGCTTGTCGAGCATTCTGCTTGAAAGATAGTTGACGCCGGCCAGCGTCAATATCCCCACCATTAGCGGTAGCACGAGTATGATGATTTTCGTCTGAATCCGGCCTTTGGCCAAGAGCCCGCTGATGTTCAAGTTACCCTCTCGATTGCTGGCGCATGTGATCACTCTTCAGTCCAAATTCGAAGAATTGAGACATCGATTCGGGCCAGGCAAGAATCTCGAAGAAGCAATCCGAGAATTGACGATCGTAAATGCAACGAGCCGTCAGTGCTCCTGTCACGCGGCAATGGACCTAATAATCATCGTCCAGCAGGCCGGCTGGCAAGCCGGCATGTTCCGGTTTGATTCCAAGGCTTGTGGCTGGTGTAACGTCGGCCTAGGGGTCTGATTGGTCGGCGGGAGTTTGCTCCGCTCGTATCGCTTGGACTGTCGCGCGAATGCGTTCGATCTGATCCAGAACCTCACCGAGATCAAGGAACCCGCCACCGACGAGCGTATCCTCGGCGGCTTCCAGCCAATGTACGAAATAGTGAGCTGTGACGTCGTCGCCGTGACGCTCTTCGTCCTCGTGGCCGCTCAGATGGTCGACCAGCCTTGGTTGAAAGTCCTGCCAGTCGAGCTTTCCCATTTCGACCATTGCGACCACCAGTGCGAATATCCGAGTATGCCATGCTTGAGGGAACAATGGACCATCGGTGCATATTCTCGGTATTGCCGACTCGGCTTCGCCGCGGATCGGAAAGCTGTCCTCAGACGTGTTCAAGATAAGCCTCCGCCAGATCGACATAGACCTTGTCCTTGCAATCCCCGGAGACCTCGCCCCACAAGTCAAACGCCTCGAAAACAACCGTGTAGCAATGCTGTGGGTCCGGTCCGGCGCCCATGGCCACCGAGTCGGCGAACTGGAATACGCCGTTTTCGGCGATGACCGTGCCGGCCTTGCCGCGGACATATCTGGGCACGCGGGTGTGGCCGGTCGCGGAATTGGTCGAGACCCGGATAGACTGACCGCGCGTGAATGGCGACGGCCGCGTCGATGCTGGAAAATCCATCGTCACGCCCGCCGCCAGCGCCTCGATCAATCCTTCGGGAGATGACGGCGCATGCCGGTCAAGATCGACATCATGGCGCTTTGCGCCGGTGGCAAGCTCTTCCGCGCTGGCCAATCCAGCATCCTTGAGAAGCTCGGACGTGGCGTGCGCCCATTTCTCGAAATAGTCCATTCGCAAATAGTCGATGGCCGGTAGCTGCTCGATCTTGTGGCGATGCATATCCGCGCAAAAGGGCGTCGGCCCCGCCAGCGCCTGGGCCAGAGCGAAAGACCGGCGCTGCCAATCATGCCTGAACACATAGTCTTCCTCGCCTAGAGGAACCGGCCCGAAGCCATGCATTCCTCCGAGATCATGGATCCCATCCATCTACCACCTCCCTTAGACGATCGTTGCTATCAGCGACGTACCGATCATGCTGTCGCGGGTGACGATCGTCGCAAGCTGCTCGAGGGACATGCCATCGGTTCCGGCCGGACGCTGCGGCAGGACCATGTAGCGGATCTCGGCGGTACTGTCCCAGACACGAATCTCCTTGCGTTCCGGCACGTCCAAGCCGAATTCGGCAAGCACCGCTCGCGGCTCTCGCACCACGCGCGCGCGATAGGCCGACCCCTTGTACCAGGCGGGTGGAAGGCCGAGCACCGGCCACGGGTAACAGGAGCAGAGGGTGCAGACGATGACGTTGTGTACATTGTCGGTATTCTCGACCACGCGCATGTGCTCGCCCTGATAGCCCTTGAAGCCCATCGAGTGGATCGCCTCGGTACCGTCGCTCAGCAGCCACGCTTTGAAAGCAGGATCAGTCCAGGCTTTCGCGACGACGGACGCCCCGTTGCGCGGTCCGGTCTCGCGCTCGTAATAATCGACGACGCGATCCAGCGCTTCGGGCGTGACCAGTCCCTTGGCGATCATGAGCTCTTCAAGCGCCCGCACACGCAACATCGCCCCCTCCTCGATCGGATCATGATCGTGGCCGTGATGATCGTGGTCGTCCTTCTTTTCCGACATGCCCGAACTCCTATGATGTCGCCCGGCCGGCCGCGTAGGCCAGGGTGCCATGGGTAGCGATTATCGCGGCATAATCCACGTCTAGCGCAAGGATTTTTTCAATGTAGAGAGCCAGCGACAGAAGCGCATCGTCTTCGCCTCGCCGCCCGACGACCTGGATGCTCAATGCCCGCCCGTCAGGCAGCAGAGTAGCCGGCATCGAGACGACGGGATGTCCAGTCTGGTTGAACATCGCGGTGTAGCGGATCGTCGCCTCCAGAGTCGTGACCATTCTGCCGCCGAGCTCGATGGAGCCAACGGCACGAAGCGGAGCATCGATCGGCATTGTAGGGAGGATGAGCGCATTGATACCGGCGAGTGCCGCGTCAACATCGGCACGGCGTTTGCGTCGGAGATACTCAGCCCGCACAATCTCGTCGGCCGAGACTTTTCTCCCTCGGGCCACGGTGGCCCTCGCAATCTGCGGGTAGTGGCGCCATTCATTGCGAAAGACCGTGTCATGGTAGTACGCGGCCTCTTTTGAGAGGTTCACCATGTGGAAATCGAGTATATCGTCCGGAAGGGGGATGCTTGAAGTCTCGAGCATCATCCCGGCCTCGGCAAGGGTTTCGAAGACGCGGTTCATTGCACGCTGCACGACCGTATCCGCATCGGCGAAATAAGCGTATGACGTGCCGATGCGCAGATGCGGATCGGCGGACGCGGGGCGCGTTGGGGGCTCTGCCCCTTCGAGCACGCTTTGCACTATGCGGAGATCCGCGACGTTCAGCGCCATCGGACCGACGTGGTCGAGAGACCGAGCCAGGGGACGAACACCCGTGTCATCGACACGTCCCCAGGTCGGCTTGAAGCCATAGATCGAGCAACAGGCGGCCGGAATTCTGATACTGCCGCCGGTATCCGTTCCGATCGCGGCCGGCACGATGCCTGCGGCGATCGCAGCCGCCGAGCCGCCACTCGACCCTCCGGCAATGCGCGTCGGCGAAAGCGGGTTGGTCACCTGCGGCGTCACCGTTGAAAATGCTCCGGGATCGGTTTCCGTGACTCCGATGATCACGGCTCCGGCTCTTCTCAATCGCTCCACCGCGACGGCGTCACGCGTGGGCCGGTAGCTAGAAAGATGCTGGAGACCCGCCTTGCAAGTCGCGGGCGTCGTATCGATCAGATCCTTGACGGCGATCGGAATGCCGTCGAGAAAACCCAAGTTTTCGCCCTTTCGACGACGAGCGTCCGACGCCGCAGCTTCGGCGAGAGCTGATGCCGCGATGATGTCACTAAATGCCCTCGTTTCGGATCGCGTGGCGGCCTCGATCGCTTGTGCGCACAGGTCCACCGCAGTCCGTTCGCCCTGCCTCAAACGAAGCGATAGCTCGCCAATAGTCAGGAATTCCATCTGCTTGAATGCCTCCCGGTCGCCGTTGTGTCGAGAATCCGACGCGAGCCTAGGGGATCAGGATGATCGTGAGACATCCTGATCTTCCAATGCTTGCATTAATACGAGTAAATGTTGGTCAGGGCACCTTCGAGCGCCGCGTGTCCGGCAGGCGTCGCAGCATTCCCGTCTGGTTATGGCAATTGAAATAGGTGAAGCGCTGATCGCTCGCCTTCAGCACCATCATCTCGTGATATAATCGGAGCTTCGCGCGTTCCCCCGCCTTCTTGAAATGTCGGATGCCCGCACCAAAAATTTGGAGGTGGGTGTCTGCCTTCACCCAGGCCTCCAGATCGGCCAGCGACCGCCAGGCACTGAGGCTGTAGGTTCGTTCAACGGGCGCCCCGTCCATTTCAAGTTGGACATAGCGATTGAAATGGCACCCCATCCCGGCACCATCTTCGCTTATTTCACGCATGCCAGCTTCGAGCAACGGCCTCACCTCCGTCAGGTAAAACTCTCGCTCGGCGCCTGATGTATCGGTCCAGTCCTGCCCCGAGCGGAGCAGGCAGAGGTTCTCATGCGGTTGGACGACGACAGTCCGCCCCTGCGTCTCGCTCTTCGCCGGATCGTCCGCGTGATGAAGCACGCCCGGCGCCAAGTCGTCGAACTGGGCTCTTGGGATCCGGTCCCGGGCGGAACCCCAGTATTCGTGAGTATCGGTCTTGCCGCTCATACCGTCGGCGAGTGTGGCATATCCCTCGGGATGCGGATGGGAGAAGGTCGTCTCCGTGTCCATCACAGAAGGCTGGTAGCGCTCTTCGAACGCGCCGATTTCGCCGCCGATGGCGAGGTCGGCATGCCACCATCCATCGGGCTTCAGGTTGTTCCAGCGCTGGTGGTTCTCACGGCCGCGCCAATAGAGCGCGAAGATAATATTCTCTTTTCCTTGGCTATCGACGTACCGCGCCCTGTCGTGAAAATCCGGTCCGAAGGAGCCGGCAATGCCATCCTCGATTGTCTGGATCGCCGGCTCCACCCGTGCCCTGGGAGGGAACTGGAGACCGATATAGACCATTGGCAAAATTGCCACGTCCTCGTCGAATCGTGCCGAATAGGACGCGTGTTTCGGCGTGAAGCCCGGCGGCGATGAACGCGGCCGCGTCCTAGGACGCTTAAGGTGAGCCGGAATTGCCTCCTCAAGGACTTCTGGTTCTAGAGTTGTCACTTCCACAATCGTCACTGCGTTGCTCCCGCCAGTTCGCGAACCGGTTCATTGTTCGCCGGCGTTCGAAATCGTGCCAGAATCTTCGCGGCGACCCCGACCAGACCCTTGGGCATGAGCACAACGAAAAGAACGAGCACGACACCGATCACCATGTTCTTCACATCGCCGAAGTCCTGGGCGCCATCGATAAGCGCCATCATTGCGGCAGCCCCCAGTACTGGCCCCCAGGTCGTGCGCAGGCCACCCACAATCATCATTCCAAGCAGCAGAACCAACGTAGGCAGCTCGAACAGGCTTGGGCCGGCGAACCGGAAGTGCGTGGCATAAACGGCTCCCGTCAGCCCGGTGAAGAAGGCGGTGATGACGAAGGCGGTGATCTGGAACTTCGTCCTGTTGAGGCCCCGGCTGGCCGCGTAGATCGAGCTGTCGCGGAGTGCGCGAAATGCCAGGCCCAGCCGGCCATGGATGATCACGATTGAGGCGAGGATCGACAGAAACAGGGTGGCCAGCACCACGAAGTAGTTGCCGATCAGCCAATTGCCTTTCAACAGTTGACGGAAGCCGAAGTCCGCCATCCCGGAAAAGCCATTGCCACCGCCAAAGAGCGGCTGGCAGAGTCCGCCGCTCATGGCGAAGCAGCCAGAGTCGGTCACAACAAGGGTCTGTACCATGTAGACGATCGCGAAAGTCAGCAGCGCCACATAGGCATTCGCAAGCCGTAGGCAGGCCACGCCGATGACCAGCGCGACGACGGCGGCGACCACGGCGCCGGATGGCATTGATATCCAAGGTGAGATGCCGAGATAGGTGCCGCTCATGCCGACGGTATAGGCGCCGATAGCAAAGAACAGAAGCTGACCCAATGAGAACACACCCGCATGGCCTAACAGCACATTCCACTGTGTCGCGACCGAAGCCCAAATCATAAACAGGATGATCTCGCCCAGCACATAGCGCTGAGTGACGAAAAGCGGCACGACGGCAAGCAGAATGAGTAGGAGCAGCAAGGCAACCAAGTGACGCTGGAGGTTTCCGAACCATGTCATGAGCGTACGATCTCCCTCTGCCCGAAAAGGCCGGCAGGCTTGATGATGAGCACAAGGATGACGACGGCCAGCATCAGCGGAAGGCCGAAGCGGACACCGAGATAATAGCCGATCGCCGCCTCGACGATTCCGAAGGCGACGGCGCAGAAGCCGGCGCCGGTGACGCTGCCAAGACCCGCCACCACACAGATGATGAAGGCGCGTATAAGCGGGTTGTCGCCCAGCGCCGGCGAAAGGCCGGCAAGAGACGAGATCAGAATTCCGGCGGCCGCGGCGAGCACGCCGGAAATCGCCATCACCTGCAAATAGATCCTTTCTGTCCGTACGCCCATCAGTTGAGCCGCCTCGCGATTCATTGCGGTAGCGCGGATAGCCCGCCCGAAGCGCGTGAATGCGAGGAGCCAAGCCATGGCGCTGATCAGAATGCCGGCGATGACCAGGATCAGTACGGATTGATAGGTGATCGCGACATTCCCGATCTTGAACGCCCCTTCGAGCTGTATCGGCTGCTTGAACGGATAGGCACCGAATTGCTTGAGAATGATATCCTGCAGCAGAATGGCAACGCCGGCGGTCGCGACCATGATGATCGTTTCGAAGTCATCGGCGTCTAGGATGTTGCGAACGACGAAGACATGCAGCAACGTGCCGGCAAGGCCCCCGGCCAGAATCCCGAGCAACAGGCCTAACGGCAACGGAAGCCCCCAGTTTTGGCAGGCGGCGTAGGCCGCGTAGGCGCCGACGGTCATGAACAGCCCATGAGACATGTTGAACATGCCCATCGTGCCGTAGACCAGCGCCAAGCCGACCGATGCGAGCGCATACATCGCGCCTAAGTACAGGCCCGTGACTATTATTTGCAGAACGGCGTCCATATCACGCGCCTCCCAGATAGGTCTTGACGATGCTGCCTGACTTCGAGAGCTCGTCGGCCGTTCCGCTCCAAGCGAAATGGCCTCCGTCCATCAAATGAAAAGTTGATGCGATATTGGCCACCCGGCTGGGGTTCTCTTCGACGACGAGGATCGATTGCCCGAGTTCGGCAAGCCGGCCGAGCGCCTCGTAGATCTGCTCGATGATCAGTGGGGCCAGGCCCAGCGAGGGCTCGTCGATCATCATCAGTTTGCCGCTGGCCATCATACCCCGCCCGACACCGACCATGCGGCGCTCCCCGCCCGATAGCGAATTGGCAAGTTGCGAGCGGCGGTCGCGGAGCTTGGGGAACAGTGCATAGACCTCCTCTAGGCCTCGGATGATGTCTGCTCTGTTGGATCGGGTGAACGCCCCCATTAACAAGTTCTCCTCCACCGTCATCCGCATGAAGAGTTGGTCGCCCTGCGGCACGAGAACAAGGCCGGCACGAGCGCGGTTGGGTGCGCCCGGCTCCATCGCCGCGCCATCGAATTCGAGCGTGCCGCGCCAAGCGGGCAGCAGGCCGGCGATGGTCTTGAGAAGAGTAGACTTGCCGTGCCCGTTCGGCCCGATAATTGCTGTCAGCTTCCCGCGGTCGATGTCGAGGTCGAGATCGTGCAGAACCTGGATTTGACGATAGCCCGACGCGAGACCTCTGATTTTCAGAAACGGGATCATGACGCGTTACCGCCGAGGGTTGAGGCCGAGGATCCGAGATAGACGGAGCGCACCAGTTCGTCGGCGGCAATGCCTTTCGGCTGACCGTCATAGATCAATTTGCCCTGGTGAATGATCAAGGCTCGGTCCGCCACCGTCGTGAGGAAGCGCATGACATGCTCGATAAAGACAATACAGATACCTTTGCTACGAAGCTTGAACATCAGTTGGATGAACTCGTCGATCTCGGCCGGCATCAAACCACCCACCGGCTCATCGAGCAGCAGGATGCTGGGGTCATGAACCACCGCCGATGCCACCATGAGCTTCTTTCTCGCAAGGACCGGAATATCGCCGACCGTATGGGCGGAAAGATCGCGGAGTCCGCATTCATCGAGCACGCGCATCGCCCGCTCGCGATGCTGGTTTCTCACAAAGAGACCTGGACGCTCTTCACCGCTCCCGAAGATTATGGCGGCGAGCAGGTTCTCAAGCACCGTGAGGCTTGCAAAACCGCTGGTGACCTGGAACGTTCGCGCCATTCCTTGCTGGAACAAGAGATGCGGTGCGATGCCGGTGATGGGCTGGTCGCGAAAGAGGACCTGACCGCTGGTAACAGCGGTCAGACCCGAGATGAGATCGAAGAACGTGGTCTTTCCGGCACCATTTGGTCCGCCGATACCGACTGTTTCACCTTCTTTGATCTTCAGGTCGATACCGTCGACCGCGGCCAACGCGCCGTAGTGCTTCTTCACGCCACGGCATTCAAGGATCGTCTTGCTTGGCATGGATCACCTAGGACTTTATCCATTTCGGCAGTTCGAATTTCGCCTCCTCATACGGGAAGGGCGAGATGATAGCGCCATTCTTGGCTTTGTCCTTGATCTGGCTGAAAATATGCGCCATCCCGAGCGACGGGTCCTTCGTCTGGACGGGATAGGAGATCGCCTGCTGCGCCTCCTGATCGAAGCGGATGATGCCGGTGGGTCCGCGATAGATGCTGGCCTTCAGGCGCGCCGCGATCTTGCGGTTCTGCTCGTCCTCATAGGCCTTGCCGACACCGCCGGCGATCGCGGCAGCCTGCGCGAAGAGATGCAGGGCCTCATAGGTCTGGGCGCCACCGTTGGGCGAAGCTTTCTCGCCATATTTGGCAAGATATTTTTCGGTGAAATCCTTGCTGACCTCGCCGGAAAGCACCCCGATATTCGTCGCATAGAGCGCACCCACCGACGCATCGCCAGCGATGTCGCGGAATGCCGCCAGCGACGCTCCGTACTGGAGATAGACGAGGCTGTTGGTCGGGTTTGTCAGGAACTGGATCATGAACTGCGCCTGATCCGCAGGGAAGAAATGCGTCACAGCAATGAAGGCGGGCTGGTCTTCGCGGATCTTGGCAAGCGTCGGACCCCATTCTGTCGTAGGCGCCTGCACGGTCTCGAAGAGTGAGATCTCGTAGCCATGCTCGCCCGCCTTCTCCTTGATCGAGTTCGCAATGTTAATCGAGTAGACGAGCGGGCCTGTGATCAGAGCAATCTTCTTGTTGGCGGGTACATACTCGCCGCGCTGCTCGAGTGACTTGATGAACTCCAGGAACGCATAGCCGTAATAGAGTTCCGACGGCGAATACATGAACGATCCCCAATACTTGTCGGGATCAGCCTTGACGAGTTCGGTATGAGCGCGGGCTGTGTCGGCGTGCATGTAGATGATGGAGGCATCGGCCGCGACATTCTGCAACGCTACCTGCGAGCCGAAATTGTAGCCGGCGATCAACGCATTGGCGCCGTCATTGTCGATGAGGCGTTGGCCGGCGCTGGTGATCTTGTCGTCGCCACCAGATTCTGTGTCGGCGACTACGATCTTGACCTCACGGCCGAGAATGCCGCCAATTGCGTTTATCTCTTCGGCCGCAAGCTCGAGACCGCGCTTGAACTCGATGCCGTCTGCCGCACCGCCGCCGGTCATCTGCAGCGGCGCGCCGATAATAACCGGGTCGGCAGCTTGAGCCTGGGCCGTGCCACCGAGGCTGGCGACCGCTGCAGCCGTGGCCGCTCCTCCCGCACCGATGGTTTTCAGAAACTCCCGTCGGGACGACGACGACCTTGTGTCAACTTTGTCAGTCATTGTAATGTTCCCCATTTCTTTGACGTAAAGTGCAGCCCGACGACTTCCGCCTTCTGCGGTTTGCTTTTGCGTCGGACATTAAGCAGCCTCATTGTGCAGAGAACGCAAACATCAAAAATATCAATGTAACAATTTTAACTTAGAGAAACGTCTAACTTGGGTCGCGTTATCGTTTCACGCGCAACAGCTCGAAGAACTTTTTCTCGGCCGGCGTGCGCGGCACCGCCTTGCGACGGATGATCTCGTAGTAAGAGCAATAGGCATATTCCTGTGCCATCAGCGGCCGCATCCGGCCCGTGGAGACCCAGATATTGGCGTGATGCTCCGGGAGGAAAGCCAGATATCGTCCCGACAGGATCAGATGCGCCAGCCCCTCGATGTTCTGGGCGCGCGCCGAGTATCGGAACCCCCGCTCCTTGTCACGCAACTGCTCATCGGAGATATAACCGCGCTGTGCGTGATCAACACTGGAAATCATCTCCTCCGTCAACTCGCTGTCAGGGATCTTGAACAGCGGATGCGTGTCGCTGCAATAGAGGTTCATTTCCGATGTGAACGATGGCTCGTATTCAAGCTGCGCCAGTCGCCGTGCGAAAAAGCCGATCGCCATATGCGCCTGGCCGCTCAGCACCATATATTCGAGCTGATTGGGTGCTGCGACATGCATGGTAATGTCGACACTGTGCGCAATCTCTCGAAAGCTGCGGACAACATCAGCAAGTTGGAAGGTGGGATGAAAGATCGTGTTGTCAACGACCGCGATCTGCAGTTCGCCCACAAGACGCTCCTCCCCGAGAGCATGGCTGAGAAAGTCGTCGATGTGATTGAACAGCGCATTCGACGCGTCATAGACGCGCTGGCCATCCTCGGTCAGCGCGAAGCCTCCGCGTCCCCGCTGACACAGCGTTAGTCCGAGGCGGGTCTCAAGATCCTTTATCTGGATGCTGATCGTCGCCTGGCTGACGTTCAGATCGGCCTGGGCTAGCGCGAAGCCGCCGCAGCGGGCGACAGTGCGGAAGACGCTCAGCAATTTCAGGTCGGCATTGCTCAGGGATTTAAGCGGCATCGCGCCCTCCACTTTGATGCTCATCTAAGTAAAGTTTATCATATTGAGATTTTCAAGGGTTATTCGCTGCTTTATCCCTCATGCTGCGGCATGTGCGCTGCGACCGGATGATCTGAGGGAATTGCAATGACAAACACGCTTGAAGTCGACGGTTCGAGATTATGGGAGACCCTGATGGCTTCCGCCGAGATTGGCGCGACCTCAAAGGGTGGCCTGTGCCGAATGGCTTTGACCGATGCCGATCGCGATATGCGCGACCTCTTCGTCCGTTGGTGCACGGAGGCGGGACTGTCGATGACAGTCGACCAAGTTGGAAACATTTTCGCCCGACGGCAGGGCACCGACAAGACGGCAAAACCGGTGATGATTGGCAGCCATCTCGACACCCAGATTCGAGGCGGCCGGTTCGACGGTATCCTGGGTGTTCTCGCGGGTCTAGAAGTGATCCGCACGCTGAACGACCGGGCTATCGATACGATCAGGCCGATCGAAGTCGTCTGCTGGACGAACGAGGAAGGCGTGCGGTTTCAGCCTCCAATGATGGGCGCCGGCGCATTTGCCGGCATTCATGATATTGAATTTGTCTTGGCCCAACAGGCTGAAGACGGCGCAGTCTTCGGCGAGGAACTGAAACGCATCGGATATGCCGGCGAGACGCGACGTGATCCAGTCGACATCGATTCATATTTCGAATTGCATATCGAGCAGGGACCGATCCTCGATGAAGAGGGCTTGAGCGTCGGCATCGTCACGGGCGGCTTCACGTCATTCGGAACACAGGTGCGGTTCCACGGTGAGAATGCCCATTCCGGCCCGACGCCGATGCGCGCTCGGAAGGACGCCCTCGTCGGCCTGGCAACTCTTGTCAACCGTGTGAACGAGATCGGCTGGGAATTCGAACCGAAGGGCCGGGCGACCTGCACGCGAGTGGAAATATCCCCCAATCGCTACGGGATCATTGCCGATGAGGCTGAGGTCACAGTCGATGTGCGCCATCCCAATGCCGCGCAGTCCCAAGAGATGTTCGACGGCGTCAATGCCGCCATCTCAAGCTGCGCCCAGCGCGCCAATGTTCGGGCGGAGATTGTCAAGCAATGGTCGTTCGGCGATATCGCCTTCGACACGGCTCTGATTAATCTCGTTAGAAGCGTGGCCGCCGACCTGAATGTATCTCACAAGCATCTTTTGAGCGCCGCGGGGCATGATGCCTATCACCTCTCGAAAATTGCGCCGACGGCCATGATATTCACGCCCTGCCGGGATGGCATCAGCCACAACGAGGCAGAAGATGTCGAGCTCGATCGCACACTACCCGGTGTCAACGTATTGCTGAATGCCGTGCTGCGAAGAGCGAACCAATAGCATCTTTCGAACCGCTGATGTCGCAAGACCTCTCGCAGTGGCAGCGCATAGAGCTTTTGTGATGAACTCGAAGTCGATGACGTAGGAACTGATTTATCAAGCCTCGGCTGTCGGGGGACAAGGCCATGCTAGGCAGCCAAATCGCGACCGCTCCGGAATTCCTCCATCGGCGGCACGAGGCCGTGATTGCCATGACGCAAATCGGCCCGATGCCTCACCTCTGTGGCGAGGCTACGATCGATCTGATTAATTTCTTCGTGCAATTGGGCGATCTGGCTTTGGGCGAACTGGCTAAGGTGGAGTCGGCTCATTCTCTCTACCAGCTCGGTCAGACTTTTCGATTTGACTAGGGTGGAAAAGCGCTCGATATTCCCCAGTCATTTGCCAACAATGACACCATGTTCCGCTAGGTGTCCGCGCAAAGCGTTCACCATCTGCGTTTCGTTGGCCGACAAGAAGATCGCGAGTTCGGAATAGCATTGTCCGAGCTTGTTGATTTGATGTTTTCACAGCGACCATCCGCATGGTCGTCCGCATCGCAGCTTCTAAAACAGCCTCAGCATCGGTAGCATTGTTCTTCTGGCGCTTGACAAAAGCTCTTACATGAATCGGCGGGATCAGCCGAATGTCATAGTCGATCCCTGCCAATTGGCGCCCCCAAACAATGGGGCTGTACCGCAAGCCTCCATGGCAACTACGCAAGGGAGCACTGTTGCCATGAATTTTGGAAACTGAAGGCGTGAGAGCTTCTTACGAAAGAAAACCCGGCCATCCGCTGCTGCACAGTGAACCTGGAAAACCTGCCTTGCAGGCTCGACACCCACGATGCCAACTACCTCAATGGATCCCTCTTCCTTTGTTGCTGATGTAAGGCATCAACATCTTCGCACACTGCGGCGCCGGTGGTGGAGGGACAGCCCTTGAGTGGCAACCTACAAGATCGTCGACGTGGCTGTTCACGGCCCTTCCCCATCCATGACCGCGCTCCACTCTTCAGTGAAGCGCTTGTGTTGTGCCTGGTCCTGTGCGGCGAGCAGGGCGGGGCCGATGCGGATGGGGCGGCCGATGCCCGTATCGACCAGCGAGGCCGGCCCATCGACGCCGAGCGGCAGCGGGCCGCCGGCGCTGAAATAGAAGGACGCATCCCGCGCCTTGCGCTGGCCGCGCTCGGAGAGCAGGTAGTCAAGGAAGGCGCCGGCGGCCGCCTTCTGCCGTGACGTGGACGGAATGAGGGCGCCGCGGGACAGGATCAGCGTGTAGTCGCGCGGCAGGACGAGGCGCAGGTGCGGATCGCGCAGATGCGCGGCATAGGCATAGGAACCGAGCACGTTGTAGGCGATGGAGATGTTGCCGCGGCGCAGCTCGTTCAGCACCTCGTTGTTGCAGCAGCGCGTCACCGTCTCGGCGCGGCCGAAGCTTTCCAGCAGGCGGCCATAGGTGGTCGGCGCCACGCGGGAATCGTTGAAGGCGAGCAGGTAGCCGATGCCGGATGCGCGCACGTCATAGGTGCCGACCCGCCCACGGTAGGTCTCGTGCTTCTGGCGCAAGAGTTCGGCAAGGTCGTTATGGCTGCGCGGCACGTCTTCCGGCGGCACGCGGCGCTCGTCATAGACCATGACCGCCGGTTCGAAGCTGAATCCGTAGACCTCCTCGCGCCAGTTCGCCCAGTCGGGCACCCGCTCCGTGGTCGGGTGCGCGACGGCGCAGCCGTCGTTCGCCAGCCGCACCAGCTGGTCCACGGACGAGGAGAGCAGCAGGTCCGCCGTGGGCGTGCCGGAGGCGCAGGCCTCCGCCGCCTCGCGGAACAGCGTGTTGGTGAGGTAGTCGACATATTCCAGCGTCACGTCCGGCCGCACCTGCTGGAAATCCTCGAGCAGCGGCTGCATGGCCTCGATATCCGTCGCGCCGTGGATGACGAGACGCACCTTTTCCGTCTTCGCGGGAAACACCTGCCGGTCGCCCTCCACGGCCTTCGCCAGCGTCGGCAGGAGCAGGGACAGGGCCAGCAGGGCCACTCGCAGGGTCGGGTGCATCATGGCTTGGTTTCCGGGTGAAGGGGCAGGTCGATCACGGTGGTGAAACCGCGGCCGGCGGCCGGCTCGCGGAACGAGAGCGTGCCGCCGAGCAGGTTCGCCACCTCGGAGGCAATGGCGAAGCCGAGGCCGGAAACGTGGCGCTCCGCGCGCGTGGAGGCAAAGCGCCTTGTGACGTCCGGCCATCGCGCCGGGGGTATGCCGGGACCGTCGTCCTCGACCTCGAAAAGGCCCCGCGTGCCATCGACGACAATGCGGACATCGAGGCGGGCGACGGCGCCGTGGCGCAGCGCGTTGTCGATGACATTGACCATGGCTTCGCGCAGGCTCAGCGCATCGCCGAGCACCGTGACGGGCTGTTCCGGCGCCTCGAAGGCGACGACGATGTCCGGATCGAGGCTGATCGGCACCGCGCGCCTGAAGGCCCGGCGCGCCACGTCGCGCATGTCGACGGGCGCCAGCTTCTCGGAATCGAACCGGTGGATGACCATCGCATGGCCGAGCAGCTGGTTGGTGAGGTGGGACAGTTCCTCGACCCGCGCCCGCACGCGCCGGAGATGGTGGCGCCCCTCCTCCGACAGTCCCCTGTCATCGACGAGGCTGAGCTGGGAGAGCAGCGCGGTCAGCGGCGTGCGGATCTGATGGGCGCTGTCGCCGATGAAGCGCTGCAGGAGGCGCATGCGCTCGTCCAGCCGCCGCATGAAGTAGTTGATGGAGCCGACGAAGGGCGAGAGTTCACGCGGCACGTCCACGGCGAGCGGCGTCAGGTCCTGCGGCTCGCGGTCACGCAGGACGCGCGAGAGATCGACCACCGGCCGCAGCGACAGGCGCAGCGCCAGCGCGGCTGCGAAGAGCGTGGCGCAGGCCATGACGCCGACGAGGATCACCGCCCGTCCCGTCAGCTCCGAGGCGAGCGCCCGGCGCGCCTCCGTCGTCTGCGCGATGATGATGTAGACCCAGCCGTTCAGCGAGGGATCGGACACCGCTCGGGCGCCGATCGCCATGCGCACATCCGAATTTCCGTAGCGGGTCGAGACGAAGACGGGCGCCCGCCGGCTCTCGGACAACTCTATCGGAGATTGCAGATCCTCGTAACCGGTCAAGGTCTTCCCATCCGTTCCGACGACGCGATAAAAGATCCGGTCGCGGGTGGCGAGGCCGAGCAGCTCGAAGGCCGAGGACGGCATGTTGATCGCCAGCGCCCCCTCCTCCACCGACATGTTCTCGGCGATCTGGAAGGCCGCGCCCTGGAGAAGGCGGTCGAAAGCCTCGTCCGCCGCGGCCTTGGCATAGAACCAGGCGGCCGTGACGATGCCGGCCGCGCCGAGGAACAGCACCAACGCCACCCGCAGGAAGAGGCGAGAAAAGAGCGACGTTTCGGTTTTCATGACCCCGCCACCAGCTTGTATCCGAGGCCGCGAACGGTGACGATCTGGCTGGTCGCGCCTTCCAGCTTCTTGCGCAGCCTTGCAACGTAGAGTTCTATCGCATTCTGGTCCGGCGCCTCGTCGAAACCGAAGAGATGGTCGAGCAGTTCCTGCTTGCTGAAGACGCGGCCGGGGCGCGAGGCGAGGATTTCAAGCAGGCTCATCTCCCGGCGCTTGAGCTGGATTTCACGGTTGCCGATACGCACGTTGCGGTTCGTCCGGTCGAGCGCGACGTCACCGCAGGTGATGATGTTGGTCGGCTCGCCGCCGGAGCGCCGGCGCATGAGCACGCGGGCCCGGGCTTCCAGCTCGCGGAAATCGAACGGCTTGACGAGATAGTCGTCTGCGCCCAGGTCGAGCGCGCTCACCCGGTCGTCGATTTCCGAGCGGGCCGTCAGCACGAGCACCGGCACCGGGTTCTTCTGCAGGCGCAGCCGGCGCAGGATCTCGAAGCCGTCGAGGCCGGGCAGCATCACGTCGAGGATCACCAGGTCGTAGACCGTGAAATCCAGAATCTCGGAGGCCGCCAGCCCGTCGACCTGCCAGTCGACGCTGTGCCCGATTGTTTCGAAGCGGCGGGTGATCGCTTCGCCGACATCGTCGGTGTCTTCCACGAGGAGGATACGCATACGCGTGAGCGTGGCACGCCGCCAGGGCGCCGATCAAGCCGGCAGCGTGACAGCGTTGTGACAGGATGGCGGTCTAGGAAGGATCGTCAGCCGACGGGAGAGAGTGTGTCGGCTGCCCGGAGGAGTGCCTGGAACCGATGGACGACACGCCGCGACGACCGCGGGCGTGAACCCGTTCGGCTTCTCGCAATCTCCCCGGCCAACGACCAAAGGGAGACGCAGACCATGATCAGATTCACCTCGAAGCTCCTTGCCGGCGCCGCGTTCGCCAGCCTTGCCGCAATGGCCTCCGCCATGGCGGAACCGGCCAAGCCGGAATGCCTTGCCGGCGCCAAGCCGGGCGGCGGCTTCGACCTTACCTGCCGCCTTGCCGCCAACGCGCTGCTGGAGACCAAGCAGATCTCCACGCCCATGGCCGTGACCTACATGGAAGGCGGCGTCGGCGCCGTCGCCTACAACCACGTCGTCGGCAAGCGCGGCAAGGACGGCAACCTCATTTCCGCCGCCTCGACCGGTTCGGCCCTCCTGATCGCCCAGGGCAAGTTCGGCCAGCCGGACGAAAACGCCGTGCGCTGGCTCGGCGCGCTCGGCGCGGACTACGGCGTGATCGTCGTCGCCGCCGATTCCCCCTACAAGACGCTGAAGGAACTGGTGGAGGCCTACAAAGCGGACCCGTCCGGCTTCGCCGTCGCCGGCGGCGGCGCCGTCGGCTCGCAGGACTGGATGAAGGGCTCGCTGATCGCGAAAGCCGCCAGCCAGGATCCGAAGACCATGCGCTATGTCGCGCTCGAAGGCGGCGGCGCGGTGCTGACGGCGCTCGAAGGCGGACATGTGAAAGTCGGTTCGGGCGATGCGGCCGAAATGGTCAAGCACCATGTCGCCGGCAAGGTGCGCATCCTCGCCGTCATGGCGCCGGAGCGACTGACGGGCGACCTCGCCGAGGTGCCGACCGCCCGCGAGCAGGGCTTCGACATCGATTGGCCGGTCTGGCGCGGCTACTATGTCGGCAAGGACGTCTCCGACGCCGATTACGACTGGTGGGTGAAGGCCTTCGAGGCGATGGCCAAGACGCCGGAATTCGCCAAGGAACGCGATGCCCGCGGCCTCTTCGAATTCACCCTGATCGGCGCCGCCTTTGACGCCCGTGTGAAGCAGGACGTCGAGCGCTTCAAGGTCCTCGCCAAGGAAGCCGGCATGTGATGCGGCGCGGCCGTCCCCGTTCGCAATCCGCGGCGGGGACGGCCTGCCGGTCCAACGGCGTCCCACCAGCAAAGCGGAGAAACAGATGTCCCACATGGTCGAAAACCGGCGGGTTGGCCGCGCGGCCGCCCTCGTCCTCCTGGCCGTCGCCATCGCCTACGGGATCGGCGGTGCGACGATCGAATATGCCTTCTCGTCCGATCCGCTCGGCCCCCGCGCCTTCCCGGTCATGCTGGCCGTCGTGCTCGGCGGGCTGAGCCTGCTCTATCTCGTCTGGCCCGGCAGGGTGGAGGCGATCCCGACGGGACGGGCGCTGCTGCGCGTCCTCGCCATTCCGGCGATCCTCGTCGTTTCCATCGCGCTGTTCGAACCGCTCGGCTTCGCCGGCGCGACGTTCCTTCTCACCTTCGGTGCCGCCCTCGTCTTCGGCGCGCCGGTGAAACACGCCCTGATCGGCGCCGTGCTGCAGACGGCGCTCTGGTGGACCGTCTTCGCCTATCTGCTCCAGGTCTACTTGCCGGCCGGCGCCCTCTTCGGCTGATCGCCAGCCCCGACTTGAAAGGTCATCCCCATGAACCTCGACTATCTCTGGCAGGGCTTTGGCGTCGCGCTGACCTATCAGAACCTGCTGATCGGCTTTATCGGCTGTTTCATCGGCACCCTCGTCGGCGCACTGCCCGCCATCGGGCCGATCAACGGCATCGCGCTGCTGATGCCCATCGCCTACACGATGGGCCTGCCCGCCGAGAGCACGATGATCCTGCTCGCCGCCGTCTATTGCGGCGCCGAATATGGCGGGCGCATCTCCTCGATCCTGCTCAACGTGCCGGGCGATGCCGGCGCGGTGATGACCGCGATGGACGGCTATCCGATGGCCCGGCAGGGCCGCGCCGGCGAAGCGCTCGCGCTCTCCGGCATCGCCTCCTTCGTCGGCGGCATCCTCGGCGTCACCGGCCTGGCCTTCTTCGCGCCGGTTCTGTCCGGCCTTGCCATCGGCTTCGGCCCCGCGGAGTACTTCGTGCTGATGGTCTTCGCCTTCGCGACGCTCGGCTCGATGGTCGGCAGCCAGCCGGTGAAGACGCTGATCGGCTGCACGCTCGGCCTGATGCTGGCCACGGTCGGCCTGGACGCCACCTCCGGCGCCTACCGTTTCACCTTCAACGAACCGGAACTCGGCGACGGCATCGAATTCGTCGTGCTGGTCATCGGCCTCTTCTCGGTCTCCGAGGCGATGATCATCCTCGAGCAGCAGGGACAGGGCGTCACGGTGATCCGCGAGCTCGGCCGCATGACGGCGCGCATGAGCGATGTCGTCAAGAGCATGGGCGCGACCCTGCGCGGCTCGCTGATCGGCTTTGTCGTCGGCGTGCTGCCAGGGACCGGCGCCTCCGTTTCCAGCGCCGTCTCCTACACGACGGAAAAGCGGCTTTCCGACCGCGACGGCACCTTCGGCAAGGGCGACGTGCGGGGCCTTGCCTCTCCGGAAGCGGCCAACAATGCGACGGCGGCGGGTGCCTTCGTGCCCATGCTGACGCTCGGCGTGCCCGGCTCGGGAACGACCGCCGTCATGCTCGGCGCACTGATGCTCTACAACATCCAGCCGGGCCCGATGCTGCTCGTCGAGCGGCCGGAAGTGGTCGGTGGCCTCATCGCCTCGCTCTTCGTCGGCAACTTCATCCTGCTCGCCCTCAACCTGCCGCTGGTCAGCATCTTCGCCCGCGTGCTGACGGTGCCGAACTGGCTGCTGGTGCCCGGCATCCTCGTGCTCTCGGTCATCGGCGTCTACTCCACCCACGCCTCGGTCTTCTCGATCTTCCTGATGCTCGGCATCGGTTTCGCCGGCTGGATGCTGCGCAAGGCGGGCTTCGACATGGCGCCGATCATCCTCGGCTTCGTGCTCGGCAAGGTGATGGAGGTGAACCTGCGCAACGCGCTGGCGATCAGCGGCGGCGATCCGTCGATCCTCTTCCACAGCACGATCTCGATCATCCTGTGGATCATGGCACTCGCGGTCGCCGCGCTGCCGCTCGCCCTCTCGCGCCGGCAGAAGGCGCTGCTGCTCAAGCCGGCCGCTGGCAACGAGGGCCAGGCGGCGCCCTGAGCAACATGCCGCAAGGCCCCGTTCAACCGGACGGGGCCTTGCATTTCCGGAGTGCGGGCGATGCCTCAGCCATCTTCGGGGCTGTAGCGCGGCTTCCTGTAGATCGTGTCCGCTCGTTCGCGGATATCCGGCCCGTAGACCTCTCAATTCAGACCGCATTGGCAAAATCCGCGATGGCCACGGAGATGAGGTCCTCGCCGCAGCCGAACGTGTCCGTCACGGCCCGCGTCAGCGCCGCGGCCAGAGCCTGCTTCTGCTATTGCGTGCGTCCATCGAACATCTTCAATAGAACATGCGGCATGGCGGTCTGCCGGTCGAGGCGTCGTATACGCCTTCATCTCCTGAACCCAGGTTTAAATCGCCGGTCGGGTCGATCTCAAGCGAAGCCTGTCGGAATCGCGGACGATAAACGTCTTCAAGACGAAGAAACGCCGGAGGCTCCCATGACCATGACCGCCTTCGAAAGCTGCCGGACCGCGGGCGGGGCCTTGCGCGCGACATGCGCGTCCGCTTGGCGCTGAAAGAGGAGCGCTACGACGTGCGCATCGTCTCCTTCAAGGCGCTAACACCGCGCGCTCCAGCCCTTCGAGCAAATCCCATCTATGAGGACGGCGATTTCGCGCTCTTCGAATCAGGCGCCATCGTGCTGCATATCGCAGAGCGTCATGGCGGGCTGCTGCCGGACCGTGCCGACGGCGGCACGGCCGATCGCCTGGATGTTCGCGGGCCCAATGACCTGAGACCCATTGTTCCTCCAGTTTTTAACAGAAGCTCAATCATGGCGCCTCCGGCGAAGCTGAAATAATCGGGCAGGTTGAGGTGAATATTGGCGGGATCCCGACTTCGGCGTCCAGGAAGGCCGTGAATAGGTGGTGTCGCCTAGAAGCGTTACGGCAGGAGCGACATTGTAGATACCGAGCTGCGATGCACGCGACTCATGATCAGAATTCCCGACCACATTTAGATAAGGTCTACGTGCGAAATGAGCGCGCAAAGCTGTCCAAAGCAGACTATCAAAAGGCTTTGGGACGCGGTTTGACGGCTTCTTCGCGTTGAGCGGATGTGGCAGCCCAATTATACCTCAATCGCTGGATCTCAGATTTAGTCACGGTATGCACCCGGAAATACAATGTCCTGATCAACGAGAATGTTGAACTTATATCCCGGCCGAATTTCGAGGGTCGGCTGGACATTGAGGTTCCGGCTGATGGTTTGTTCCGCGACGCGGCCAAAGCTTTCCGCGAAATTTCGCCTTGCCGCATCCGATGCCGTGTCCTGCGTGGCAAGCGTCGAGCTTTCCGGCAAGGATGTGTCGATCCCCGTTCCAATCAGCGCGATCAGCGCCGCCGAACCAAATGTCCGCCAATAGTGGTTATTCTCCTTGTCGTGGAAACCGCCAAAGCCTTGTGCATCCGCTCCCGCCATGCCGCCAATCTGCAGCGTGGAGCCGTTCGGGAAAATGATATCCGTCCAGACGACGAGAAGGCGGCTCTGCCCGAACGATACCTTGCTGTCGTAGCGTCCGAAGAGCTTCGTACCCTGCGGAATGAGGAGGCGATGTCCTGTTGCACTGTCATAGACGTTCTGGCTGACATGCGCGGTGATGCGGCCGGGCAGGTCCGAATTGATGCCAGTGATCAACGTCGCCGGAATGACCGAACCGCGTTTCAGCTCAAAGGGTGACTGCTGCGGTACGACGCGGTTCGGCAGGTAGCCGACCTCCTTGAGATCGGCGTTAAAGAAGTGCTCTTTGGGACTCTGCCCGTTCGGATCGACATTCTGCCCGCCGAGACCGGCCCGCAACGCGGCGGCATAAAGATCAGAGTTGGCGCCAGCGGTTGTCGATGACACAGTGTTGGTCGTCGTTCTTGCAGCGGTGGTCTCGTCTGCCCTCGCCTCCAGCTTGCTGTGGTCGATGGCGATCGGTGCGTCATAGGCCGCGTCATTCGCCTGCACACGGGCCATCCGATGGCGATGCCGCTCGCGCAGATACTGTTCCTGCTGTTCGCGCTCGAGACGGGCACGCCAGACCGCTTCGTTTTCCAACTCCTGCCCGCGCTGCTGTTCCTGATTTTGTCCCGGCTGCGGCGTGAAGGGATTGTTCGCCTTTTCCTCGGCCTGTTTTCTCTCGACAGGTGTCGGCTGGAACGTCGTCTGCTGCTGCGGCTCGCCGATAATGCCGTCCGTCACCCCGCGCTTGATCTGGTCGGCGAAGGTCGATGCCGGATCACCCGCACTCGTTTCCGGGCCGGTGTCCTTGCCGAAATAGAGCCCGCGCGATGTGAGCCCATAGAAAATGACGGCAAGGAAGGCGATGACCAACACGATCACCGCGATGATTGGGAGGCGATTAATCCGCTTGATGCCGGATTCCGCTTCGTCATTCGCACCGCCACCAAGTTGCAAGGATTGTACCATGATGCTTGCCTTCAGCCACGTCGCATCAGCGAAAGCGCGCTTGCCGGCGCAGCACCGCTGGCAGTCACGGCATAAGCTCGACCCAGTTCGACGCTGTCAGTCGAAAGGCGAGCCAGCACTTGTCCGTCGAAGGGCACGATCACATAGGCGAGCGGGATGACCTTCGTTCCGTCGTCCGTCTTCTGGTCGGTAACGACGGCATAACCCCATCCCTTGAGTGCTGCTTCGAGCGCCTGGCCGAAAGGCGACACATCCGCCTTTAGCGCGACCGTCGCCTTGCCGGGTCCGATCTGTTCGGCAAGGCGGCTGACCATGTCGCCCGCAATGGCGCTTGCAGCCGGGCCGGAGATATCCGGCGGCGCGGCGCTAGCGACGAGACCGTCAGTCCCCAACGACTGGCATCCGGAAAGGAGGATGGTGAGGGCGAAGGCTGTGGCAATAGCGCGGATGGGGCGCAAGAGGAGATTGTCGGGAAAGGATCGCATCACCGCCCTCCCCTTCTGATCGTCACCTTTTCCTGTTTCCATCCGACGCCCGAGACCAGCACCGCGCGATCGATGTGATAATCGACCACCATCATGTCGTTCTTCATCCGGTAGTTGACGATCCGCTTCTGTCCGCCGGACGTCACGAACAGCACCGGCGCATCCTGGCCGGAGATCGAGCGCGGGAACTGGATGTAGGTCTTTTGCCCGTCCGAATAGACCCGTGTCGGCCGCCAGCCGGCTCTGCCTGACACCGAATAGGAGAAGTTCAGCTGCTCGGCCGGAACGCCGGCGCCGGGGATGATGCTCGCCTCGAGCCGGGCATTGATGTCGGCGAGCTTGGCCGACACATCTTCCGGATACTCGAAGCCGACGCGGGCCATATATTGCGTGGAATGCGACTTGAGCTGGATATGATAGGTCCGTCGCGACGTCGTCACTACCATCGAGGTGACGAGACCAGGCTCAGACGGCTTGACGATCAGGTGGATCGCCTGTCCGCCTGCCGCTCCTGAGGTGGCGGGTTCGACTTTCCACCGCACCGTGTCGCCAACCAGCACGTCGCGAACCACCTCACCACCCTGGAGCTCGATGTCGCAAACCTGAAGCGGCGAGCAGACGACCGAGGGCTGAACCTCGCCATAGAGAAAGATCACCTTCCCGTCCGCTCCCTTGGTGACCAGGCCTCGCGATCCGCGCCACTGGGTGGAAATCCCCATACCCTTCGCCTCGGTGGCGGTCATGCCATCGGCCGCAAAGACTTCGAGAGGCGCAAGGGCGGAGAGCGCCAGCGCCGCTGATATGATGGCGCCCGCAGTCAGCATGGCCGAATAGTTCACAAGTCGGATATTCATGTTTGGGGCCATGCCTTTCAAAGCTGCGCTGTCCAGTCGAAGTCGCGAAGATAAAGACCGATGGGGTTAAGGCGTATGACACCCTCGTCCTGCGGCGGCGTGAGGGTTACGGTGGCGATGCCGCGGAAACGGCGGGTGGCCGTCTCCTTCCCGCGGCGATCGCGCTCGAACTCGGTCCAGTCGACCTGATAGGACTGGTTCGACAGCGCGACGATGTTGTTGACCTCGACCGCAACCGTGGCGGTCTTCGCCTTCTCGAAGGGCGAATTGGAACGGAACCATGCGTTGACCTTCTCGGTCGCAGGATCCGAGGTCCTGAGCAGGCCGTAAGTCCGGTCGATATATTGCTTCTGCACGACCGCATCCGGCGTCACCGACCGGAAATTCGAGACGAAGCTGCCGAGCGTGGCGCGCACCACACGCGGGTCGGCATATTCGATCTGCTGCGGGAAGCCGGCATTGGAGGCCGTGCCGAGCTTGTCGACCTCGACGATATAGGGAACGAGCTTCACCTGCGTGCTTTGATAAAGCGCGTAGCCGAAGCCGATCACCGCTATGACCATGCCGGTGACACCGACGATGCGCCATGCCGCGGCCGCCTTGACATAGGAGCCATAACGCTCGTTCCACTCGTTGCGCGCCGCCAGATAGGGATTGGCGATATGGGGATTATTCGGCGGATTGCGTCCGGCCATGGTTGATCAGCCTCCGGCTACTCGTTTTCGCTGATGGGTGGGGGCGGAGGTGGCGGCGTGGGCCGGCCCGATTGCCGCGTCTGCTCGAGCTTGGCGTTGGCTAGGCCGAGCAAGGATCCGGCGTGGGCGCCGGGTGAGGCAATGGCCTTCTCTTTCGCGGCAGAACCGGCCGCCCATCCGGCGCTTCCAATACCGGACGCCATACCGCGGAGCGCTGCGCCCGCCATCGACGATCCCCCTGCCTTGGCCGAGCTAGCGGTCTGAGCCCCTTTTCTTGCGGCGCTCGCACCGAGGAAAGCGCCGCCCGCTGCGAATGTCGCGGCCTGGCCGCCGTGGCGGATCGCTTCCATGCCTCCGGCGATCGAAGCGCCCTGGACCACGCCCTGCAGGATCGGCGGCACATACATGGCGATGACGAAGACCACAACCGATATGCCGGCGATGGCAAGCGTGGTGATGAACTGCTCGGACGTGGCCGTCGGCGCCTCGGCTAGCCCCAGTAGGATGTCGGATCCGATCTTGGCGACCATCACCAGAGCCATCAGCTTCATGCCGACGGAGAAAGCATAGACCAGATATTTGACCGCGAAATCCTTGGTGAAGGACGAGCCGCCGAGACCGAGCATGATCATGCCGGCGAGCAGGCCGACATACATCTCGACCATGACGGCGACGAAAATCGCGGCGACCAAAGAGAAGGAGACGACGACCACGACCATGGCGAAGACCGCGGCGATCGCCAGCGCGTTGTCTTCCCATAAGCCGAACTTCGCCTGTTCCGACATCTTGGTCGCGATCCGGATGCCCGCGTCGAAGATGTTTGCGGGTGATGCCGAGCCGCCGCCGGCGCCGATCTGATAGAGACTATCGACAACGGCCTTGGCGAAGGACGGTCCCTGGTGAAGGATGAAGGCAAAGAGGCCGATGAACATGATCCGCCGGACGAGCTCGGCGAACCAGCTGTCGAGCGAGGCGGCGTTGATCGCCAGCCATACGGCGGCGATCCCGACCTCGATCCCGGCAAGGATCCAGAACAGCGAACGCGCCGCGTTCATCACCGTTGTCTCCCAGCCTTTCGCGGCCGTGACGACGGAGTTTTCGAGCGTCGTCAGGACCGAACCCTGTTGGGCAAGCGCCGGCGTCGCCGCCAACAGGATGAGGCCGATCGAAATGAACACGAGCTCCAGCTTCCTGGAGGGACGAACGATCACCATCGCGGCTTCATCTCCTGGCCGCCACGGACGTTGCGGTCCGGATCGCCACTGAAGAATTTTTCCCGGTGGTCTAGGCGTTCAGTATCTGAAGCGGGTTGTGTAGCGGCCGCGCCTGATCCGGACACGGGCGCCGGACGCGGCTGGACCACGATCCAGGTGACGACGCCGGCACTGAGCGCGGCGATCCCCGCCAATGCGAGGATGATGACCAGACGCGGGCTCACCAGCGGGGCTCCATCGTCTGACCGCTGCGGATGTCACGTTCGGTTGCGCTGAAGAACTGTTCGCGACGGGCCTGCGCGAGATCCTTTTGCGCCTGTTCGGACTGGAACCACGTGCCCATTATGGTCATCTGTTGGGAGACGAGACCCCGCAGCTTCTGCATCTGCGCAACCTGCTGCGCCGCTATCTGATGCCCGACCTGAAGCGCCTTCATTTGCCCGTCAGCCGATTCCGACATCGAGCGCAGCGACGACATGGTGCTTTCCTCGCTCGAGAACTGGTCGGCCGTCAGGTTCGCCGCCTTCAGTGTTCCGGCGATCGTGTCGCGGTTGGTGTCCGACCAGTTCTGATAGGTCGTGGAAAAGCTTGCCCCGTCCGGCAGATTGCTCTTCATCTCGGAAAAACTCTGGAAGCGCTGCTTCAGCACGTCGTCGATATTGCCCATCGAGAAGGCGACGCCTTGCCCCTGTGCGACGATGTTCTGCAAGCTCTTCAGGTCGCTTTCGACCTGCCCCCAGATATGATTGGGCAGCTGCGCGGTGTTCTGCAGGAGATTGTTGTAGATGTTGAGCTGGTTCTGGATTTGCTCGGCAAGCTGGGAGATCTGGGTAATCTGGTTGTTCACCTGCTCCGCGGACTTGCCGACCAGCGAAACGAGTTCGGCATTGTTGGCGAGCTGCGTCCACTCGGTCGCCTGCCCGGTGACACCTCCGGCATAAGCAGGAAGCGGTAGAGCGGCGGAAAGCATGGCGGCCGCGATGACGGTGGCGCGCGCCACCTTACTGGGCCGGGAAGAGTGTTTCTGCATGGGCGATCCCCCTTTGCTGAAGCCAGTGGAGAGGCCAGCCGGCCCCGTGTTCGGAATGCAGGGCGCGAATGCGCTTCAAATCTTCCTTGCCGGACGCACCGACAAAGGAGAGCGCAACGGGACCGAGTGCCATGTCGAAGAGCCTGCGGCCGTCGGGCGAGACAACGTAGTATTCGCGCTTCGGAAGCGCCGTAGCGACGATCTCGATCTGCCGCTCGTTGAAGCCGATGCGCTCATAGAACTCGCGTGTGCCCGGCTCCCGCGCGGCCCCGTTGGGCAGGCAGATTTTTGTCGGGCAGGATTCCTTCAGCACGTCGATGATGCCGGAGCGTTCGGCGTCCGAAATCGACTGGGTGGCGAGCACAACGGCACAATTGGCCTTGCGCAACACCTTCAGCCATTCGCGGATCTTGTCGCGAAACACCGGGTGGCCGAGCATCAGCCAGGCCTCGTCGAGAATGATCAGGCTGGGTGTGCCGGTCAGGCGCTTTTCGATGCGACGGAAGAGGTAGGTGAGGACGGGTACGAGATTGCGCTCGCCCATGTTCATCAGTTCCTCGATCTCGAAGCACTGAAAGGCGCTGAGTGCCAGACCGTCCTCCTCGGCATCGAGCAGTTGCCCCATTGTTCCGTCGACGGTGTAGTGGTGCAGCGCGTCCTTGATCTCGCGCATCTGCACGCCCGACACGAAGTCCGAGAGCGAGCGGCCACGCGATTCCGCCATCAGCCCGATCTGCCGGGAGATGGCGTTGCGATAGTCCGGGGTAATGGTCACACCCTGCAGCGCCACAAGGGTCTCGATCCACTCCGACGCCCAGGCGCGGTCGCCATCGGTCGAAAGCTCGGCAAGCGGGCAGAAAGCCAGCGCCTTAACCTCGCCTTCTGCCGAAGGACCGATATCGCCGCCGATCTGGTAGTGATTGCCATTGAGTCCGAGCGTCAGCGGCAGCATCGAGCCACCCTTGTCGAAGGCGAAGACCTGGGCTTGGCTGTAGCGCCGGAACTGCGCGGCGACCAGTGCCAGCAGGGTCGACTTACCCGAACCTGTCGGCCCGAAGATCAGCGTGTGCCCGACATCGTCGACGTGCAGGTTGAGCCGGAACGGCGTCGAGCCGCTGGCAACCTGCATCAGCGGCGGTGAGCCAGGCGGATAGAACGGGCAAGGCGCCGTCGGGCTCCCCGACCAGACGCTATTGAGAGGGATAAGATCGGCGAGATTACGCGTATTGATCAGCGGTTCGCGAATATTGGCATAGGAAACGCCCGGCAGGCTGCCGAGAAAGGCATCGGTCGCATTCAGCGTCTCGATCCGTGCGCCGAAACCTTCCGCCTGGATCAGCCGGCGAACAGCCTCGCACTTCTCTTGGCAGCGAGCCTGCTGCTCATCGAAAATCACGATGACAGGCGTATAGTAGCCATAGGCAACGAGTTGGGACGACGCTTCGGCGATCGCGTCCTCGGTCTCGGCAACCATCATCATGGCGTCCTGATCGACTGAGCGGCTTTGTGTCTGAAAGAGCTGATCGAAGAAGGGCCTGACTTTCTGCTGCCATTTCTTGCGGGTACGCTCGAGCTTCGCCCTCGCCTCTTCGGCATCGAAGAAGATGAAACGCGAGGACCAGCGATAGGTGAGCGGCATGAGGTCGAGGCTGTTCAGGATACCCGGCGAGCTCTCGGCCGGCAGGCCGTCGATCGCCACGACACCGAGAAAACGATTCTCCACCAGCGGCGTCAGGCCATGCTGCAACTCGGCCGTCACCAGCCAGTCGAGATACATGGGAATGTCAGGCAGGCGCACCGGATGGTTCTCGCCGGTGATGCAGAAGCGAATGAACTGGAAGAGCTCGTCATAACGGGCAACCCGAAAGCCACCACGCTCCGACGTCTCCCGTGTCATCATCCGGCGGATCGACACAACGTTCGCGAGATATTGCTCGACCTCGCGGATCGAGGTGAGGAAAGTTTCCAGCGCTTTGTCGGCATAGCTAGCGGAGCGGCTGGCAGTATCCGAATAGACATAGCGCGTGAGGCCGGAGCGCCGCGGCTCCGGCGGCCGCCATGTCAGGATCAGTGCGTGCCGGCTCTCGAAATGCCCTCTCTCCTTCTGGAAATGCGCTCGCCGTTCGGCATCGATCGCCCGCGTGACCGGATCGGGGAAGTGACAATCATCCTCGGCCGGATAATCGCCTGTCGGTACCCGGATAGCCTCGACCTGTATCATCCAGCCGGAGCCCAGCCGCGACAGGATCGCGTTGATCTGCCGCGAGACTTCGTTGCGCTCGGCGTCGGTTGAGCTCTCGCTGTCCGGCCCCGCGAAATACCAGCCGGCCATCAGCGAGCCGTCCTTGAGCAGGATCACACCATTGTCGACCAGGCCGGCATAGGGCACCAGATCGGCAAAGGACGGCTCGGAATGGCGAAAGGTCTTGAGGGCTACCATCGAAAACCCTCAAAACCTGCGCCACGGTGAGGACGTGGCGCGGTAGAATGTCTTGTAGGAGATGTGGCGGATATAGACCCGGCGCATCAGGGGATCGGCTTTCGCCATCATGCGCAGCGCCGCCACCGCGACCAGCCAGATGCCAACGCCGAACAGCGCTGCATACCAGGTCAGCACCACGAAGATCAGGATGACGGCGGCGAGGGCCGTGAGCAGCACGAGCTCGCGATCGGCGCCCATCAGCAGATTCGGACGCGACAGCGCCCTGTGCACACGCGAGCGGGAAAGGCTGGAGCCGGCCTCAGCCATGGGCCCCCTCCCCTTCCGTGCGAAGCATTGCCGTCGGCTCGGTGATGTGAGGCGCCGATTGCGCCTCGGCCTCGCCGATACTGGCGCCGGTCGCGCCGAAGAGGGCGACGATCTGTGTGGCACCCAGCAGAACACCGCCGACAAGGGCGACGTAGCAAAGCCTTCTCGCGAAATCATTGAGCTCGCCGCCGAAGATGAGCATGGCGCCGGCGATTGCCACAGCTGCCAAAGCGATGAAACCGGCAACAGGCCCGGTGATGGACTGCTGGAGCTGCTGTAACGGCGATTCCCATGGGAGGCCGCCGCCACCCGAGGAAGCCAATGCCGGCTCTGCCAAGGCGAGAGAGATAGCGGCAAGGCCCAAGCAGGCGAGCGTGATCTTTGTCTTATGCGACATGGCTGTCCTCATCGATCTGGGCGTAATGTTCGGTTCGGTAGCGTGCGTTATTGAACCCCTCGACATGGATCACCTCGCGGACCCTCCTGCCCTTGCTCGTGCGTTCGATGGAAACGACGAGATCGACCGCCTCGCCGATCACTTCCTGCATGGGCTGCTGGGTGGCTTCAGCCGTCAGTTGCTCCAGCCGGCGCAATGCCGACATCGCCGTGTTGGAGTGGATGGTGGTGACGCCGCCCGGATGGCCGGTGTTCCATGCCTTGAGCAGTGTCAGTGCGGCGCCGTCGCGGACCTCGCCGACGATGATGCGGTCAGGTCTGAGACGCATCGTGCTCTTCAGGAGCCGAGCCATATCGGCCGTGTCGGTGGTATGCAGGCACACAGCGTTTTCCGCCGCACACTGAATCTCTGCTGTGTCTTCCAGAATGACCATGCGATCCTCCGGCGCCGTCGCGACGATCTCGGCGATGACGGCATTTGCAAGCGTCGTCTTGCCGGATCCGGTTCCACCGGAAATGACGATGTTCATGCGCGACGCGATCGCGCTTCGCAGCACTGAGGCCTGTGCCTCCGTCATCACCTTCGCTTTGACATAGTCATCGAGCGGGATCAGCCGCGACGCCCGTCTCCGGATCGTGAAGGCAGGCGCCGATACCACCGGCGGAAGCAGGCCCTCGAACCGATGTCCGCCGATCGGAAGTTCACCGGAAATGATCGGTTGCTCATCGTCCGCTTCCGACTGCAGCGCATGGGCGACGCTGCCGATGACGACTTCGGCGGTGGCGGCGCTCATCGCGCCAGCCGGGGCAACGCCGTGCCCCAGCCGTTCGATGAACAGCCTTCCATCGGGATTGAGCATGATCTCTACCACCGTTGCATCGTCGAGTGCGACGCAGAGCTGGTCGCCGAGCGCGTCCTGGAGTTTGCGGACGAGACGGGGATGGGAACGGAGCTGGGTCACGCCGCGCTCCTCAAAGGACCAGCGCCATTGCGCTCGATGGTCGAGCGGTAACCTTGCGGGCACACCTGTTCGAAGCTGGCGCGATCGGCCGGCAGGCTGCCCGCGACGGCGACGGTGTTGCCGATCGCGAGCGGGTCGCCAAGCCGCCTCAGTGGCCATCCCGCGCGCTTCAGGATGCGCTCGAAGCGGAGATCGGTGGCTGTGACGATCTCAGCGTAGCCGTTGGTCATTGACCATTCGATGATGCCGGCGAACATGGCGAGCGTCGCCTGATGAATGCTCCCTCCCCTCCCCGCGGCTTGCGACGTGTCCACGCAGAAACGTGAACTCTCGACCACCGCTGCATGGGCATCGAGCGAGCCGCGCTCCAGTAGTTGCGGGAATGTCCGTTCCAGCATCGTCGGGCCGGATGCGGGCAGCAGCCGTGCGCAGGCGACGACCTTCTGGTCGGCCGAGATCGCAAGGATGTAGGTCGGACGGAGATCGTCGTACTGATCCCGCTCCACCTGTTCGGTAACGGTGATATCCCACTCCAGGCGGCCGCCAAACACCGCGGCCCGAAGACGGTGCATTTGTTCCAGGTAGTTGCGGTTACTTGCGTAGTGGTCGGCCGAGACGCTCAAAATCTGCATTGTGATCTCCGCATGAACTGGTCAGGCGGAGGAAAATCATCTCGTGCTGCGTGTGGCTATGTGCAGATTTGCACCCGGCGATTCTACCGAATCGGCGCTATAGCTGCGGAAAGCCGGCCGAAAGCCGGGTTCTATAATGTTGATAAGAGGTGCAGATGTGCATTTCCTCCGACCCGGCGCAAACTACGGGAGTCAGGCTAACTATAAGATAATGATCCATTAATCCGAGTTTGGTTTGGATTGGGCGAAAGCGCATTAACCTATTGTTAACCTTAAATGTCTTGCAGCGTTGCCGGAATCGGCTGATAGTTGCGCAAATGATGGCCGCGCGGCCATTTTTTCGAAAGTGTTGCTACCTAGGAAATAGTTTGCGAA